>NZ_BAABRX010000001.1:0-1118620 GCF_040372265.1 Brucella sp. NBRC 113783
TCCAGACCGTTCAGCCTGTCAACCCGTTTTTTTCAAGAAAATCACAATCTTATCAACCGCAACTTCCTCAAATCCAAAACCAGATTTCCACCCAATCTTGGCCGCCCCACCTACTCGTCAGCCAACAACCTGTCAACCACTTTCACCAGAACTCAAGGACGAAGCAACCTGCCGCTAGCAGCGTCGCCGCCCTCGTTGTGGCGCTATATAGGCCCCGCACACCAAAACTGTCAACACAGGTTCTGAGGTTTTTTGATATTTTTTTGACAATCGTCCACAGGGTGGCAAATTCGGGGATTTCACCACTCTATATATACGGGGAGGCGAAAGTACCGTTGCGGAAAGCCGGGCCACAAACCAGCCTCATTGGACGATTAGCTTCCGCTGAATTTAAAATTTCGCCGTATTGCACCGATAGCTGCCGAACCGATTGCATTGTGGATATCGGCGTTTGGCCGCCTCGTCATTGACTTACGCGTCAACGGCAGGCAAAACTCTGATGCCCGTTTGGGAGCCTTCCCTATACAAAGGAAGACACCTTAGCATCGGATCAGCGCATAAGTCGCTTTTCTGACAAGCGATGTTCAAGCACGTTTTCGTGCCATCAGGTTAAAAAGAAGGGCCGACTATAGCAGTATGAAGGATATGGGGCCGAATAATCTCGATCCGGGTGACGAGCCCCCGCTGAGCGTCGGCGGACGGCGGCGGCCTCCAGATCGGCGCGAAGTTTCGGCACGCTGGCTTGCCGGCACCTTCCTGACTGGCGTTACGTCCTGCATGCTGATTGGTGTTGCACTTTTTGCAGCTCTCGATGGGCGCGAGCAATTGGCGACCCCGCCCGAAATTCTTGCCCTCAATGATATGCCAGGCGCCGCTGAGGAAAGTGCTGTCACCAAAGGTGGCCGTCTCGTCAGCACGGTTTCGGCTCAGCAACCGCGCGACCGCCGCCGGTTCGACCTTTCTACCATGCAGAAAGTCGGCGAACGCGAAGTGATCCGCACCCGCCCGTTCGAACTAGTGAGCATGGCGCTTGCAGTTGATCATCCGACCAGCCGCAAATATCCGGCATTCGATGCGCTGACCGTGTTCTCCGAAGGTCCCGCCTCGCCGCAACCGGCGGACACCGGCCAGATTTACGGCGCCAAGGTTGAAAGCGAAGTCAGTCTCCATGTTGTCGATTTTCCGCTGAACAGCGCGACCTTCGACGCATCGAGCGATTTGTCGGTCGATGAAGTTGAAAAGGTCGTTCGCGACACCGGCGGCCTGCTGACCGATGGCGATGTTCAGGTCGCCTCGCTGCATTATGTTGATCCGGCCCGCTTTGGCGGCAATGATTCTCCTTATGCGCTCGGCCCCGCCCTCGGCGTGAAGATCACGCAGGAAAATGTCAGCGTTGCGCCGAAGGCGAATGACGAACAGACCGAAGACGGCTTTTCAGAAGAACTGATTCCCTTCCGGCAGACCGCCGATATTGCGCAGGCGCTGGAAGATGCGGGCTATACTGGCGATGACACGTCGAACATGGTCGATGCGTTGAGCAAGATGATGAATTCGCCGCGCCTGAAGCAAGGCAGTGTCCTGCGCATCGGGACTGAAACCCGCGACGGCGAAGACCGCATCGTACGCGCGAGCATTTATAATCGCACCACGCACCTTGTTACCGTCACGTTGAACGACCGCCAACAATATGTGCCGTCCGATGAACCCGAAGGAACGCCGCTTTTGCAGACGGCATTCGAGGGCAATGCTGTCCCCAGCGCCATCCGCGGCAACCTGCCCAATGTTTATGACGGTATCAGCCGCGCGGCCCTTGCCTATGGCATGACCGAAACAATGCGCGAACAGCTGGTCAAGATGTTGGCCACCGACGTAGACCTTCAGGCGCAGCTGACGCCGACCGACAATATCGACGCCTTCTTCTCGCTACCCGACGGGGCCGACGAACAGGACAAGGCAGACAGCGATTCGCAACTTCTCTACGTTGCGGCGACTTTCAGCGGCACGACCCGTAAATTCTACCGCTATCAGGCGCCAGACGGCAGCGTCGATTACTTCGATGAGAGCGGAAAGAGCGCAAAGCAGTTTCTGCTGCGCAATCCGGTGCCCAACGGTGTGTTCCGCTCCCCGTTCGGCATGCGCCGTCATCCGATTCTCGGTTATAGCCGCATGCATACGGGCGTCGATTGGGCAGCACCGCGCGGCACGCCAATCATTGCGACGGGTAATGGCGTCGTCGAGAAGGCAGGCTGGTCCAATGGTTATGGCAATCAGACCCTGATTCGTCATGCCAATGGCTATGTCAGCAGCTACAACCACCAGAATGCGATTGCCCGTGGCGTGACCGCCGGCGCAAGGGTGCGTCAGGGCCAGGTGATCGGCTATGTCGGTTCGACCGGTCTCTCGACCGGGCCGCATCTGCATTATGAAATGATCGTCAACGGAACCAAGGTGGACCCGCTTCGCATCCGCCTGCCGGATAACAAGGCCTTGAAGGGCAAAGAACTTGAAGCCTTCAAGCAGGAGCGTGATCGCATCGACGCGCTTTTGAACAGCGACGATAACGGCACCAAGCTTGCTGCCAACGCATCGACCAAGGGATAACAGAAAGCCGGGAAAGCAATGCTTGTCCCGGCTTGTTTATATGACCCGCGCAGGTCGAACTATTCGGAAAACTCGACGGTGACGCCTGCCTTGACGAGCTTGGCCAGTTCTTCTGCGTCCCAATTCGTCAATCGCACGCAGCCATGGCTCGACGTTTTGCCGATCTTGGACGGCTCCGGCGTTCCATGGATACCGTAAGTTGGCTTTGACAGCGCAATCCAGACCGTGCCGACCGGCCCGTTCGGTCCCGGCGGAATAGTCAGAACCTTATCGTTATTGCCCTGCTTGAAATTGATCTTGGGATTATAGGTGTAATTCGGGTTGATCGCGATACGCTCCACCTGCACGATGCCGGACGGCGACGGGTTATCCGATGAGCCGATGGTCGATGGATAGGCCACGACGAGCTTGCCGCTTTCATCATAGCCACGAACCTGCTTGCGTCCCTTGTCGGCAATAATTCTCGCCACCTTGGCGCGCACCGGCTTGCCGAGATTCGGTACTTTGACGATGGAACCCGGCTGATTGAAATTCACGCCCGGATTGATTTCCTTCAGATAATTTTCGTCGATGTGAAATTTCTCGCCCAGCATTTCCGTCACCGATGTATAGGCCATCGACGAGAGTTGCGCCTTATGGGCGTAATCTTCCGGGATCGACGCCACATATTGGCGACCGACATCCTCGTTGGTGATCGTATATTCGAAGAAGGCCGCACCACCGGTTGCTTCCAACTCGGCATTCACTGCCGCCTCGTCCGTCGGGTTGATGGATTTTCCAGTCAATTCGCCATAAGCGGCAGCAGCCTTGTCGACATTGCTGCCGGAGCGGCCGTCAATAACGCCGGGCGATGCGCCAGCGCGATCAAGCAGCACCTGAAAGGCTGCGATCTTGGCCTTGGCGCCCTCGCCCTTCGGCATTTCGATGGCCGGGGCCATATCGCTCGATTGCGGCACGTTGCGGGGCTGCTCGTAGCCGGGCTGACCGTAATTGTCCTGACCGCCATAATTCTGGTCGATGCTTGCGGAATTGGTGCCCGTATTATCGGGATAGTTTTCGCCGGACGGCGGCAATTCCGAACGCTGCACCTGACCATCCTGATTGCCGCGATAGCTCGGATCAGACGGGGCGGCGGGATAATAATTCGGGTCTTCCGGCACATTGCTGAAGCCGTCATAGGGCGAACCGCCATCAACCGGGCCGTTCAGTGTCCAGTTGTCGTCTTCCTGCGGATCACGACGGCTGTTGTGACCGCCATAGCTGTTGCGATCATAGCTATTGGCATCCTCAACGCTGATGATGCGCCCACGACGATCCATCGTCACGCGCCGTCCATACTGGTCGATGTAAACGCGCACGCGCCGGTCGTGATAGACCTCTTCGCCGGGATCATAGAGCTGCGCCAGTTGCACCGGGGCTTCCGTGAGCGTGGCATCACGGGTTTCTTCTGCGAAAGCGCCCGCACCGGTAGCGGGAAGCGCCGCAGAAGCGAACAATGCGAAACGAAGCATGCGTATGGAATGCGTCATGAAGGAAGTCCCAGGTGCCCGTAATATCAGACCGTTCAATCGGATCGTCAGATCATGGATGCCGCGAATATGGTTAATAACTGATTATCCGAGTATCAGCAGATGCCAGATGAACTGGACATGAAAATGGCCAAGTGACGACAAGTTTTATGAAATTTGTATCTGTAAAATTTCTTCACGCTTGCGGCACATCCGAAGCCGGATGCGGTAGAGCCCAAGAAAAAGCGCCGCAATCTTGCGACTGCGGCGCTTTGTTGGGGCAAGCGGGAGGTCAGGCTTCCACGCTTTCGTTCTTCGGATCGGGTTCCAGAGCACCACGAACCGGGCGGAAGTTGAGCCTGTCCGAACCGGCGGTGATCTTGACGAGCGAACCATCCAGAATGTCGCCCAGCAAAATGCGCTCGGCGAGCGGGTCCTGGACTTCCTTCTGAATCACCCGCTTCAAAGGACGTGCGCCGTAGGCCGGATCATATCCTTTGTTGGCGAGCCATTCGCGCGCATCCTCTCCCAGCTCCAATGCGATCTTGCGATCGGTAAGCAAGGTCTGAAGACGCTGCAACTGGATATCGACAATCGCCCCCATATCCTCGCGGCGCAGCCGGTGGAACAGGATGATTTCATCGACACGGTTCAGGAATTCCGGCCGGAATGCCGCCCGGACCACACCCATCACCTCATCACGAACGCTCTCGACATCGTCCTTCTCGCCCAGATTGACGAGATATTCGGCGCCAAGATTGGACGTCATGATGATGACCGTGTTGCGGAAATCGACCGTGCGGCCCTGACCGTCGGTCAGACGCCCATCATCCAGAACCTGCAATAGCACGTTGAACACATCGGGATGCGCCTTTTCGATCTCATCGAACAGGATCACCTGATATGGCCTCCGGCGAACAGCTTCCGTCAGCGCACCGCCTTCTTCATAACCGACATAGCCGGGAGGTGCACCGATCAGACGGCTCACGGAGTGCTTCTCCATGAATTCCGACATATCGATACGCACCATCGCGGTGTCGTCCTGGAACAGAAACGATGCCAGTGCCTTGGTCAGTTCGGTCTTGCCGACGCCCGTCGGCCCAAGGAAGATGAACGAACCGATAGGCCGGTTCGGGTCCTGAAGACCCGCACGCGCACGGCGCACCGCCTTGGAAACCGCCTGAACGGCTTCGCCCTGACCGATGACGCGCTTTGCAAGCTCATCTTCCATCCGCAGCAGCTTTTCGCGCTCGCCTTCGAGCATCCGGTCAACCGGAATGCCTGTCCAGCGGGAAACGACCTGCCCGACATGTTCCGGCGTCACGGTCTCTTCCAGCAGGGAACCCTTGTTCTCCTGGCTTTCAGACTGGGCAAGTTCCTTCTCAAGCTGCGGGATCTTGCCATAAGCAAGCTCACCAGCCTTCTGGAATTCACCGTTGCGCTGTGCGGTAGCCAGTGCATTGCGCGCTTCCTCAAGCTGACGCTTGAGATCGGCGGCAAGGCCGAGCTTCTGCTTTTCCGACTGCCACTTGGCGGTCAGTTCAGCTGATTCTTCTTCCAGATCGGTCAGCTCTTTTTCAAGACGCTGCAAACGATCCTTGGAAGCGGCATCGGTTTCCACCTTCAGGGCTTCGCGCTCGATCTTCAGCTGCATGACGCGGCGGTCGATCTCGTCGAGTTCTTCCGGCTTCGAATCGACCTGCATGCGCAGACGCGACGCGGCCTCGTCCACAAGGTCGATAGCCTTGTCGGGCAGGAAGCGGTCGGTGATGTAGCGGTTCGACAGCGTTGCGGCTGCGACCAGTGCGGAGTCCGATACGCGCACCTTGTGATGCTGCTCGTATTTTTCCTTCAGGCCGCGCAGGATCGAGATCGTATCCTCGACTGTCGGCTCATCCACGAAGACCGGCTGGAAACGGCGCGCAAGTGCGGCATCCTTCTCGACATATTTGCGATATTCTTCCAGCGTGGTCGCGCCGACGCAGTGCAACTCACCACGCGCCAGGGCAGGCTTGAGCAAGTTGGACGCATCCATCGCACCATCAGTCTTGCCTGCACCGACAAGCGTATGCATCTCATCGATGAAGAGAATGACCTGACCGGCAGCCGTCTGCACTTCTGACAGGATCGCTTTCAGCCGTTCCTCGAACTCGCCGCGATATTTCGCACCGGCAATCAGCGCGCCCATGTCGAGCGCCATCAACTGCTTGTCCTTCAGCGATTCGGGCACGTCGCCATTAACGATACGCAGCGCCAGACCTTCAGCAATAGCTGTCTTGCCGACGCCTGGCTCGCCGATTAGCACCGGATTGTTCTTGGTGCGGCGCGACAGAACCTGAATAGTGCGACGGATTTCCTCGTCACGACCGATCACCGGATCGAGCTTGCCGTTGCGGGCATCCTCGGTCAGATCACGCGCATATTTCTTCAGCGCGTCATAATTGCTTTCGGCAGAAGCGGAATCGGCAGTGCGGCCCTTACGCATATCGTTGATGACCTTGTTCAACGCCGTCGGTGTGACACCGGCTGCGGCAAGAATTTCAGATGTCTTTGCGGATTTCTCGATGGCCAGCGCCGTCAGCAGCCGTTCGACCGTGACAAAGCTGTCGCCAGCCTTGCTGGCAAGCTCTTCGGCAAGCGTGAAAACCTTGGCCAGCGGCTGCGAGAGATAAAGCTGGTCGTTGCCGCCCGATACTTTCGGCAGCTTTTCCAATGCGCTCTGCAAACCGAGGCGCACATCGGCAATGCGTCCACCAGCCCGCTCGATCAACGATGCGGCAAGCCCCTCATCGTCATCGACAAGGATTTTCAGGATGTGCTCAGGGGTGAACTGCTGGTTGCCGGACGAAAGCGCGAAGGTCTGTGCCGACTGAATGAAACCGCGAACGCGTTCCGTGTATTTTTCAATATTCATAATGTCTCCTTTGCCCTCCAGCCCTCTAGAGGCACCGGAAGATGTTGGGTGACGAAGCCCCCGCAAGGGCGGGCTTCATGTCTTTCCAAGACAGGATATGGGACTATGACCGCCTTTCGGCAAGGGTGGGCAACGCAAGCGCGACCAAATAAAAATGGCGCGGAAAACCGCGCCATTTTCAAATTGGATATCGAAACGCTTAAGCGTCCGAATCGACAGGTTCCGTTGCTGGCGTATCGCTGCCGGCATCTTTAGCAACACGGCGCGGACGACCCGGACGACGGGTGGCGCGACGCGGCGCAGCTTCATCATCAGCCTTTGCTTCGACAGGTGCTTCTGCCGGAGCCTCAACCGGTGCAGCTTCGGCAACCACCGGAGCAACCTTTGCAGCCCGGGCGACCGGAGCTGGTTCTTGTGTTTCCACGGGAGCTTCTACGACCGGCTGTTCGCCTGCTTCACCGGCCTGCGCTTCCGGGCGCTCTTCGGCATTGAAGCGTTCACGTTGCGGGCGGCGTCCACGTCCAAGGCGGCGATCGCGATTGTCACGTTCGCGCGGCTGGCGGCTTTCGCCGCTTTCCTCGCCATAGATTACTTCGGCAGGGGTGCCTTCGATGACCGGCTGCGGGCCCGAACCATTGACCGGACGCGGCTCTGCGGCCACGGCTGGCGTGAAGCCGGTATCGTCGTCATCGGCGCCGTCATCGTCGAAGGTTTCTTCGCGCTGGAACGGCACCGGATTCTGCGCCATGGCAGCCATGATGATGCGGTTGTAATGTTCAGCGTGCTGAAGATAGTTTTCAGCCATCACCCGGTCGCCAGAAGCCTGAGCGTCACGCGCGAGGGTCGAATATTTTTCTGCAATATGTTGCGCATTGCCACGGATCTTTACGTCAGGTCCGTTGCTTTCGTAATTACGCGACAGAGGATTGGGGCCCTTGCGGTTATTGTTATTATTATTGTTGTTATTCCCCCGTCCGCGCATACGCCTATTCTGCTGTGCTGGCCTCATATTCATCTCTTTTCAGATTAAAGGGCGCAGAAACGTTGCGACGAAAAAAGCCGCCTGTTTCTTGCTATTGAGCCATGGAGGAAGCACGCCCTAAAACTTCCTACACATCGACTATTCTTAAAGCGCGCCGCATTTCATATTGTTCGCGTGACGCACATTAAGGGGTTGCTTTTATGCATGCCGTTCCCGGAAAACCGGTCCCCACTTTTCCGCGACATGCCTCTCAGCTCCGCATATCCAGATGGATGGCCGGAACCTGACGGTTGCATTGTGCAAGGCCCATTCCGAAAAGCATCGCTTTTCGGGACCATGCCTGAAAGTCGTGTACTTCCGTACGAGCCATCTCCAAAGGCTTAGACCCCGGGAGAGCATGACCTCAAATCGTCATGGAGCATTTCCGCCACGGCCCTCAAAAAGCGGGCAAAACCATTCTGGCTGTATACGGTGGCCGGAAACTAAACGGCTTCGCGGCAAATTCCAAGTGTTTTTTCGCGCCGTTGGGTATCAAAATTTCGTTTATGATTTTTGCGCAAAAAGCATGGCCCTTCTATGGCCGCCCAGATCACGCGCATCGTTTGCGAGTTCAAAACCCGCTTGCTCAAACAGCGCTTTTACATCCTGGAATTGTCCGGCGCCGATTTCTACGGCAACCATACCACCTTCATATAGGTACTCAACTGCCCGTTCTGCAAGGGCCCGGTAAAAATTCAGCCCATCCTGACCGCCATCCAGCGCCGCAAGCGGATCATGCTCGCGCACTTCCCGCGACAGACCGGCGATGTCTTCATGCGGAATATAGGGCGGGTTTGAGACGATCATATGAAACCGTCCGCTGATATTGGCGAACCAGTCGCTTCGCAGCGCCGCGAAACGTTCACTTACGCCATTGTTCGCAGCGTTGATTCGCGCCGTAGCCAGCGCGCCTTCCGACACATCGAGACCGATGCCATGCAATGTCTCGAAGCGATGCAGGAGCGAGATCACAATCGCCCCGGTTCCGGTGCCCATATCAAGCAGTTCGGCGACGCCATGTTTTTCGATCAGCGCTTCTAGCCGCGGAATAACCAGTTCCACCAGCGCTTCCGTATCCGGGCGCGGTTCAAGCGTCTCGGCGGAAAGCCGGAATGACAGGCCGTAAAACTCGCGAACGCCGATGATGCGATGCACGGGCTCGCCTTTTGCACGACGCTCCAGCGCCGCACGCAATGTCTCGACACGCTCGGCATCGATCTGCCGGTCCGGCGCGGAAATCAGATCGAGCCTTGTTGCGCCCGTCGCCCATTCGATGAGCAGGCGCGCATCAAGATCGGGCGTTTCGAGCGCGGCATCGCGCAACTGCCGTCGCGCCTGCGCTGCCAGAACGTCGAGACGCTCGCTACTCACGCTCAGGCGCCCAGTTCGGTCAGAAGTGCTGTCTGGTGATCGGAAATCAGCGCATCGACCAGTTCGTCGAGATCGCCTTCCATCACACGGTCGAGCTTGTAGAGCGTCAGGTTGATGCGGTGATCGGTAACGCGGCCCTGCGGGAAATTGTATGTACGGATACGTTCCGAACGGTCACCGGAACCGACCTGGCTGCGGCGCGCTTCCGAGCGTTCACTTTCCGCCTTCTGCCGTTCCATATCGTACAAGCGGGCGCGCAGGATCTGCATGGCGCGGGCGCGGTTCTGATGCTGGGATTTTTCCGCCTGAACCACCATGATGCCGGTCGGAATATGGGTGATGCGCACGGCCGAGTCAGTCGTGTTGACATGCTGTCCGCCAGCGCCCGATGCGCGCATCGTATCGATGCGGATATCCTCGTTGCGGACCTCGATATCAATGTCTTCAGCTTCCGGCAGCACGGCAACCGTCGCAGCCGATGTATGAATGCGCCCGCCAGCCTCGGTTTCCGGCACACGCTGCACGCGATGCACGCCCGATTCGAACTTCATCTTGGAGAAGACGCCCTTGCCGGAAACCGTCGCGATGATTTCCTTATAGCCGCCCGCATCGCCTTCGCTGGCAGAGACCAGCTCGACGCGCCAGCCCTTTTCGCTGGCGTAGCGCTCATACATGCGGAAGAGATCGCCCGCGAAAAGCGCTGCTTCCAGTCCACCCGTACCGGCGCGAATTTCAAGAATGGCGTTCTTTTCGTCAGCCGCATCCTTGGGCAAAAGCAGAATCTGCACTTCCTGCTCCAGCGCCTCGACGCGCTTTTCGACCTCCGGCAATTCCTCGACAGCCAAGGCGCGCATTTCGGCATCCATCGACGCATCGTCGCGCATCGCCGCCAGATCTTTCGCTTCGCCACGCGCATCGCTCAATTCGCGAATCTTGCCGACGACTTCCTGCAATTCGGAATATTCGGAAGCAAGCTTCACATAGGTTTCCGAATCCGGATTGTCGGCCATCTGGCTTTCGATCATCGAGAACCGCTTCAAGAGCTGGTCCATCCGGTCCTGCGGCAATGCGATCATGTCATGTCCTAAAAACTGTCGTCCGTGTGCAAATGTGCGAAACCGGGCCTGCCGCATTCCGCGCCACACCCGGTCATTCTATGCAATTTGCCTTGCTATAACGGAATATCGTTGTCTTCTGCAAATCGAAGCATCAATTCGCGCAGCGAATGCGCGACGTTCGGCTTGTCCAGCTCTTCATTGAGAAGCGCATTCAGCTTCGTGGTATCGAGCGCGCCGAGCATCGCCTTGACCGGGCCGATGGCCGCAGCCGACATGGAGATGGAGCGGAAGCCGAGGCCGATGAGCGTCATCGCCGTCAGCGGACGTCCTGCCATTTCACCGCAGAGCGTGACCGGCTTGTCATGCCGGTTGCCGGTATCGACAATATGGCGCAGCGTCCGCAGGAAAGCCGGAGAAAGCTGGTCAAAACGACCGGAAATCAGCGAATTGCCGCGATCCACCGCCATCAGGAACTGGAACAGATCGTTGGAGCCGACGGACACGAAATCAACCGCCGTCATCAGCTCGTCCAGCTGCCACAACAGGGCTGGAACTTCGACCATCGCGCCAAGCTTCATCCGCGTCGGAAGCGCATGCGCAAACCGCGACAGATGGCGCACCTCGCGCTCGATGATCTCACGCGCCGCCTTCACCTCGGCAACTTCCGTCACCATCGGTAGCATGAGCTTCAGTTCACGTCCGCCCGCCGCCTTCAAAAGCGCGCGCAGCTGGGTGCGCAGCAGACCCGGACGGTCGAGCGTGAGACGGATGGCGCGCCAGCCAAGCGCCGGGTTTTCTTCCTGCGCCGATGCGCTGAAGTAAGGCAGCACCTTGTCGCCACCAATATCGAGCGTGCGGAAAGTGACCGGCTTGTCGCCCGACGCTTCCATGACCGAGCGATAGAGCCGCTCCTGCTGCTCCGCCCGCGGGAAAGTCGAGGCGACCATGAACTGCAGCTCGGTGCGGAACAGGCCGATGCCCGATGCGCCCGATGCCGCAAGCTGCGGCAGGTCGACCAGAAGGCCCGCATTCATCAAAAGCGAAATATCGACGCCATCCTTGGTCAAGGCGGGCTTGTCGCGCAATTCGCGATAATGCGCCTGACGCCGCGCCCGGAAGCGAACCTTTTCCGCATAGGCCGATTCGAGATCGGACTGCGGACGCAGATGCACCACGCCCTCGTCGCCATCGACGATGGCGGCATCGTTGTTTTCCGCCATGGAAACGGCGCCCTTGGCCTGCCCCACCACGGGAATCCCCATAGCGCGCGCCACAATCACCACATGGCTCGTCGCGGCGCCGTCTTCCAGCACCACGCCGCGCAAACGCTCACGCGGATAGTCCAGCAATTCGGCGGCGCCCATGGAGCGCGCCACGATGATCGCATCCTTGACCAGCGATTCGGCCATCGTCTTGATGTCGCGGCCCATCAGCTGGCGCAGCAGACGATTGGCAAGATCATCAAAATCCGACAGGCGCTCGCGCATATAGGGATCGGTCAGATGCATCATCCGCGCGCGCGTGTCGCTCTGCACCTTTTCGACTGCGGCTTCTGCGGTCAGACCGTTATGGATCGCCTCTTCCAGACGCCGCACCCAGCCACGATCATGCGCGAACATGCGATAGGCTTCCAGCACTTCGCGATGCTCGCCCTCAATGGCCACATCGCGGCGCGACAGCATGTCATCGATGGAAATGCGCAGGGAACCGAGCGCCTGATCGAGACGGGCAAGTTCCGCCTGACTATCCTCATTGAAGAGATTGGTGACGACAATGCGCGGCTCATGCAGCACGACGTGACCAAGACCGATGCCGTCATTGAAGGCCGCCCCGGTCACGCTCATCGGGCGGCCCATATCAAGGTCGATGCCGGGGCGCACGAGCTTCAGCCCATCGCCGGATGCGATGATTTCGGCAAGTACCATGGCTGTC
Source organism: Brucella sp. NBRC 113783 (assembly GCF_040372265.1). Lineage (NCBI taxonomy): Bacteria > Pseudomonadati > Pseudomonadota > Alphaproteobacteria > Hyphomicrobiales > Brucellaceae > Brucella > Brucella sp. NBRC 113783. The sequence goes on from NZ_BAABRX010000001.1 coordinate 12,406, forward strand.
GTTTCAAGCGCTTCGACTTCATCTTCACGATAGGCGCGCTTGGTGCGGTTCTGCACGACGAGAACGCCCATCGTGCGGCCTGCGCGCAGCACGGGAACGCCGAGGAAAGAATTATACACTTCTTCGCCCGTTTCCGGCAGATAGGCGAAAGCCGGATGGCTTTGCGCATCGGTGAGGTTCAACGGGCGCGCGCTTGCAGCAATCGTGCCGACAAGACCCTGACCGAGACGCAATTGCGCCAGATGGACCGACTGAGGGTTCAAACCTTCGGTGGCATAGAGTTCGAGTACGCCGTCAGCGCGAAGCACATAGAAGGAGCAGACTTCCGCGACCATATTCTGCGCGATTTCACGGACGATCCGGTCAAGGCGCGGCTGCGGCTCAAGCGGCTCAGCCATCAATTCGCGCAGCCGCTTCAGCAGCACGCGGGGACCGGTTGTCTGATCGCGCATGATCGTCGGACACTCCTCTTGTGCAGTTTCGGCACCGAGGTGAAGCGGCTTTCCGTGCGAACTGCGGCGAATAAAGAGAAAACGGCTTTGCTTGCTCCGTACTACCGAAAGCCGTTCGGACTGGTGGCCCGCTTTCGCCGACCGATTCCCATTACCCGCCCGCGACGCGTTACGCCAACCCCTTTGTGAGCATTTTTGACACTGCCGTCTAGTGCTTTAAGCAGAAATTCTGCCAGGTTCCGGAACGAAAAAATGCCGCGAACCATTTACGGACGCGGCATTGTTTCAAAACGGTTTAGTAAAAGCCGGGTTTTATGCCGGCTTAATATCAGCGTTCAGCTGATTACGATTTGTCGAGACCGTAGACGGCGTGCAGCGTGCGCACCGCGAGTTCCGCATAAGGGCCGTCGATCAGGATCGAGATCTTGATTTCCGACGTCGTGATGGCGCGAATGTTGATGCCCTTTTCGGCCAGCGCCTTGAAGGCGGTGGCGGCAACGCCCGCATGGCTGCGCATACCGATGCCGATCACGGAAATCTTGGCCAGACCCGTTTCCGACTGGATGTTGTCGAAGCCGATTTCACCCTTGACCGTGTCGAGAACGCGCAGCGCCTTGTCGATGTCGCCGGTCGGGATCGTGAAGGTCATATCGGTCTTGGAACCGTCTTCCGACACGTTCTGGACGATCATATCGACATTGATGTGTTCTTCGGCGAGCGGGCCGAAAATGGCTGCCGACACGCCCGGTCGGTCGGCCACACGCCGCAGCGAAATCTGAGCCTCATCTTTCGCAAAGGCGATACCTGTGACGGTCTGCTGTTCCACGATTTCATCCTCGTCGCAAATAAGCGTTCCGGGCGGGTTGATCGGATCACCCATGCCCGGCGCATCGGGGTCCGTAAAGCTCGAGCGCACGAAAGTGCGTACCTTGTGCACCATGGCGAGTTCGACCGAGCGCACCTGCAAAACCTTGGCGCCAAGCGAAGCCATTTCCAGCATTTCCTCAAAGGAAATTTTTGGCAGGCGGCGCGCCTTCGGCTCGATGCGCGGATCGGTCGTGTAGACGCCGTCTACATCGGTATAGATATCGCAGCGATCAGCCTTCACCGCAGCGGCGACAGCCACAGCCGAGGTGTCCGAACCACCGCGTCCGAGCGTCGCGATGCGGTTATCCGGGCCCAAGCCTTGGAAACCGGCCACAACAGCAACCTGTCCCATTTCCATGCGACGGATGATTTCCGAACCGTCGATGTCCTGAATACGGGCCGCGCCATGCGCATTGTCGGTCTTGATTTGAATCTGCCAGCCCTGCCACGAACGCGCATCGACACCAATCGACTGAAGCGCAATTGCCAGAAGGCCGCTCGTCACCTGTTCGCCGGAAGCGACGATGGTGTCATATTCGCGCGCATCATAGAAAGGCGAACTGGCGCCACATACCTTCGGCATGTTCTGAACCCAGTTGACCAGTTCATTGGTCTTGCCGGACATGGCCGAGACGACAACAGCAACCTGATTGCCCGCCTCGACCTCGCGTTTGACGTGGCGCGCCACATTATAGATGCGTTCCAGATCGGCCACCGAAGTGCCGCCGAATTTCATCACGATGCGCGCCATTTAAGGATACGTCCCGCTATTTTGAAAATTACACTCTCACCTGTCCAAACCTTATAATCTTGCGACAGGCAAACCCGGGGTCACATAGCTAATATGTCGCGGTTCCGCAAGGCCGCGATTCGCAAGAACGTTCCGATAGGGCCACGAATGCCGGAATTTGATTTGCAGCTTGACTTTGAAGCGCTACCTTGAGAGCAGAACTGCACGCTTCCGCAGCTGGAGAATGAAATGACCGAGACTGCCCGCACCACCATCGACGCTTCCGAGATCGAGCATTTCTCGCGCATTGCCGCAGAATGGTGGAACCCGCAGGGCAAGTTCCGCCCGCTGCACAAATTCAATCCGACGCGCCTTGCCTATATCAAGGAAAAAATCTGCGTCAGGTTCAATCGCGATCCGAATTCGCCGCGCCCCTTCGAAGGACTGCGCCTGCTCGACATCGGTTGCGGCGGCGGCCTTCTTTGCGAACCGATGGCGCGTCTCGGTGCAACCGTGATCGGCGCGGACGCCTCCACCACCAACATCGAGGTTGCGAAAATCCACGCCGCGCAAAGCGGCGTCGAGGTCGACTACCGCGCCACGACGGCGGAAGCTCTGGCCGAGGCAGGGGAGAAATTCGACGTGGTTTTGAACATGGAAGTGGTCGAGCATGTTTCGGACGTCGATCTGTTCATGTCCGCGACCAGCGAAATGGTGAAGCCTGGCGGGCTGATGTTCGTCGCCACCATCAATCGCACGCTGAAAGCCTATGGTCTGGCGATTATCGGCGCGGAATATGTGCTGCGCTGGCTGCCGCGCGGCACGCATCAATATGAAAAACTGGTGCGCCCGGAAGAGCTGGAATCCGCACTTTCGAAAGGCGGGCTGCGCCTCATCGACAAGCTGGGCGTCACCTATAATCCGCTTGCCGACAGCTGGAGCCGCTCCCGCGATACGGATGTGAATTATATGGTTCTGGCCGAGCGGCCCGAATAATCATCCAATAATCAGCTTTAATAATTATCCCTTCTGGGCTCTGGTTGTCATCGCCACACCAATCGCGATGACGACAGCACCGATCCATGTGAGGGGCGGATAATGCTCGCCCAGAAACAGCGTGCCGGAAATGAGTCCGAGCGCTGCGGCCACATAGCCGATCTGGCTGAGATAGACCGGTCCGCCCACCGCTTGTAGCCGGAAGAACAGCGCGAACATTCCAGCTGACGCAATCGCCTGTGCTGTGGCAGCCCATGGTGCAAGCGCAAATGTCTCAACCGGAAAACCGCCGGTGAACAGCAAAATTCCTGCAAAAAGCATGATGGCGGAAGCCAGATGACTGCCTGCCGCAAGCTCCGTCGGATCGGAGTTTTTTGGCCAGTCCAGTGTGCGATAGACATTGCCGCAGGCGAGAAACACCGGAATAAGCAAGGCGGCCGCAACCCAGAGCGGATCGGCGGGTTTGCCGACCTCGCCGCGTGTCAGCGCCACGAGGATTGCGCCGATGAAGCCGACGGCAATACCGCCAATGCCCAGCGCATTGGGACGGCGTAAGCCGAAACCCATCGAAATCACCAGCGTGATAACCGGTGACAGCGTGTACATGATTCCCGTGAAACCAGCGCCGAGACGCGGAATTGCCGACAGGATCAGAAGATTGGGCAAGGCATAGGAAATGATTGCCGTGCAGACGTAATAGCGTGCGCGCCCGCCGGAAAAGCCGAGGCTTTTTCCCCGCAAAAGCAGAAGGGCAAGCAAGATCACGCCAGCACTGGCGGAAAACAGAAAGGTCCACATGGCAGGCGGGACGCCCGCCTGGGCGGCGATTTTTCCCAGAGGCAGGATAAGCCCCAGCAAGGTGCCGGTGGCCAGAAGCAGAAAGGAGGCGGACTCCATCAATTTCATGCGTTCGGCCTCCCCTGCCGTGCTGTCATGCCGAACAGGTGTCGGGCGGAAACCTAATTCTGATCTTCCGGGAAAACCGGCAATGGCATCACGTCAACGCCGTCTTCAAGCAGCGAATGCACGTCCTCACGCGAGGCTTCGCCATAGATGCCACGCTGTTCCGTTTCCCCGAAATGGATCTTGCGCGCTTCCTCGGCAAATTTGTCACCGACATAATCCGCATTCTCGCGGACCTTGCGGCTCAAATCGCGCATTTCTTCAAGAACCTTCTTCTGGGCTTCACCCAGCGCCATTGCGATCTTTTCCTTCGCCCGCGCCGTCGAGACGGCAGGAGCCATCAGAGCCTTCTGCACCTGATGCGAATTGCAGACCGGACAGGAGACGAACTTCATCTCCGACTGCCGATCGAAATCGGCATTGTCGCGGAACCAGCCCTCGAATTCATGGCCGTGATCGCAATGAAGCGAAAAGCGGATCATGGAATTATGCATCCTCTTTCTGTTTTGCGGTTACCGTCTTCACGGTAAACTCGCGCGCATTCTTCAAATTCGGCACCTTGCCGCGCGCCGCAGCACTTTCGGCAACATCGATATCGGCAACGATCACAGCCGGTTCATCATGGTTGGCTTCGGCCAGCACCTTGCCCCAGGGCGACACGATGATCGAATGCCCATAGGTCTCGCGCCCGTCCTCGTGCAATCCGCCCTGCGCCGCCGAGATCAGGAATGCGCCATTTTCGATGGCCCGCGCACGCTGCAAGATGTGCCAGTGCGCCTCGCCGGTCTGTTTGGTGAAGGCGGCGGGACCGGTAATCACATTGGCGCCAGCAAGCGCCTGTGCGCGGAAAAGCTGCGGGAAGCGAATGTCGTAGCAGATCGCCATACCGATATTGGCGAAAGGCAGTTCGGCGACAACCGTTTCCTTGCCCGGCTCATAGGTTGCCGATTCGCGCCAGCTTTCGCCATTGTCGAGATCGACATCGAACATATGGATCTTGTCATAGGTGACGAGCTTTTCGCCGGAGGGCGTAAACAATCCGGCGCGATTGGCAATCCTGCCATCGCCCGCATCAATGGCCGTCGAGCCGATATGCAGGAAGATGCCATGCTTTGCCGCCAGCGCCGACGCTGCCTTGAAAACAAGGTCATTGGCTTCGTCGCGCAGGCTTGCCTTGAACGCCACGCGATCACGCATCATCGCGCCGGTCATTTCGGGCGATTGCACGTAAGTCGCGCCCTGCGCCGCCGCTTCAGCGACAAGTTTCTCCAGATCCTCGATATTGCGGACAACATCAGTGCCGGAACGCATCTGTAGTGCGGCAGCGCGAAACGTGCTCATCGGTTTCTCCCCCGTTATAAAAATTAATTCAGTTCGCCGGTCCTGAGCAGACCATCAAGCTTGCCCTGACTGTCCAGCGCGAAGAGATCGTCGCAGCCGCCGACATGCACGGCGCCGACGAAAATCTGCGGGAAGGTGTTGCGGCCCGAACGCTCTTGCATTTCGGCGCGCAGTTCCGGCGTAGCGCCCGCATTGATCTCGTTGAACTCCACGCCCTTGCGGGTCAGAAGATCGACTGCACGCGAGCAATAAGGGCAGCCGGGACGCGTATAGATGGTGACATCAACCATGAAAAACTCCATTCGTTGCCACACTATATAGTCGGCAACGCTCCGCTCTGGAAGACCCTCCCGGTTTCACGACGGTGTGTGCAGGCTTGTTCTTGCCCGCAAGTTTCAATCAGGCAGAACACGGCTGAATGTCAGAACATCGACGCTTTTTGCCCCGCCGCGCAGCAAGGCGCGTGTTGCGGCCTTCACCGTCGCGCCCGTCGTGTAAACATCATCGATCAGCAGGACGCGGCGTCCGCGCACGTGAATTTCCTGCTCCTTCGGCACACGGAAGGCACCATCCACATTGCGTTTGCGCTCCTTGGAGCCAAGCCCGATCTGCTGCTCGGTGCGCCGGATGCGGTTCAGGGCTTGCGGCGCAAAAGGCAGTGCACTCTGCTTTGCCAGCGCCCGCGCAAGCTCGGCTGACTGGTTGAAACGGCGGCTCCAGAAGCGCCAGCGATGCAGCGGCACCGGCAGGATCACCTCGCACTCCTCCAGCAATTCACGGCCTGCGCGCTGCATCCAGCGCGCCATCCATGGCGCGAGATCGGTGCGGTCATGGAATTTCAGCGCCACGGCCATGCGCTGCGCCGCCCCGCGATGCACCACCGCCGACCGCACGCGACGAAACGGCGGCGGATCGGCAATAGCCTCAGCGCTCATGAAGCCGTCGCCAAAGTCGTGACCAAACGGCACACCCAGCACCGGGCAATAAGGCCGCTCGATAAAGCGAAGTTGCGACCAACAGGCCGGGCACAATGTCCCCGGTTGCGAGACATGCGCCTGACAGCCGACACAGTTTGCTGGAAACAACAGATTGGTAGTCGTGCGCAGCAGATGCCGCGCAGCGAACCGCACGCCAGCGTAAAGCCTGCGCAAAAAGGTTTGATGCGGTGTATCATCATCCGCCATTGCATTCGCCCCCGTTCGAATGCATCTATGCCCGCGACTAAAGCGCGTCGCGCTTTATCTATTTGTTTCTACGCATGTCGTTGCCGGAAAACCGGTTCCCACTTTTCCGCGACATGCTTTACACTATACGCCGCGTAGCAAAAGAAAAGACGGATTCCATGCCTGCCCCCGAAAGCGCGATCTTCGACCGCGATCTACAGCTTGCCTTTCGCCGCCGCGCTTTTCGGCGTGCCGAACCGGGTGCCGATTTTCTGTTGCGGCGCGTGGCCGAAGACCTTGCCGACCGTCTGGATACCGTCGAGCGTCGCTTTCCCGTCGCCATCGATCTGGCGGGCCATAATGGTCTTGCGGCAGCGGCCATTGCGAGTTCCGGCAAGGCGGACACGATTTTGCGCGTCGAACGCGATGCGGATTTCCTGAAAGGTCCGTTTCCGGCCATCGTCGGTGACGAGGAGATGCTGCCGATCAAACCCGGCAGTGCCGATCTGATCGTATCGCTGATGGCGCTGCACGCCACCAATGACACGCCCGGCGCCATGGTGCAGATCGCCCGCGCATTGAAGCCTGATGGGCTTTTTCTCGCAGCGCTCAGCGGCAGCGGCACGCTCGGCGAATTGCGAGAAAGCCTGTTACAGGCGGAAATCGAACTGACCGGTGGTGCATCGCCGCGCGTTTTTCCGTTTGCAGATGTGCGTGATGTCGGCGGACTGTTGCAGCGGGCGGGCTTTGCACTGCCGGTAACGGACGTGGAAAACGTGACGGTGCGTTATGATTCGCTGTTCAACCTGATGGCCGATCTACGCGCCATGGGCATGCAGAATATCGTGCGCGACCGTTCGCGCCGTCCGGTATCGAAACGGCTATTCCTGCGCGCAGCGGAAATCTATGCCGAACGCTTCAGCGACCCGGACGGGCGCATCCGCGCTACATTCTCGATTATCTGGCTGTCCGGTTGGGCTCCGCATGAATCCCAGCAAAAGCCGCTCAAGCCCGGCTCCGCCAAGGCATCGCTGGCCGATGCGCTGAAGAAAGCCGAAGAAGAGTAATTAACAGTCGCCGCGATGGCTTCCATCCACATCGATGACGCAGACCGAATTCGGGTTCGGCTGAAGCACGCTCTTGCGCACCGTATAGGTCTGTGCGGCGGCACGTGGCTGGGTGGCAGGATCGCGCTTGATGGAGCCGGTCATGGTCCGATCAATACCCGCTGGCAGAACCGACTGGGCCGCAACCTTCGCCGCCTGATCGTTGAGGATCGGGACAATAATCAGCGCCATTGCCACAGCGGCAGAACCAAACAACAGCACCAGACGCAGGAAACCACGCCCCGCTTTTGTCAAAGTGGTGGGTGCATATTCGTTGTGATCGGCACTGAAATAATTGTTGTCGAAACTCATGATACCCAACTCCGGAGCGGCTCCCATTCGAGAATGCCGCAACGGAGTGAATCAGAGATTAACTGGCAGCCTTAATCGTAATAAATTGTCAGCTTTTTCACAGCTGTTGATAAGCGCTACCGATTTTCGAAAAGCTACAGGAGATCAATGAGGAACGGGATCAGCGGTTCATCCGCAGGGGGCATCGGATAATCGCGCATATCCTTCGGGCGCACCCATTTCAGCGCCTGCCCTTCCAGTCCGCGCGCAATGCCTTCAAAACGGCGGCAGACATAGAGCGGCATCAGCAGGTGAAAATCATCATAGGTGTGGCTGGCAAAGGTCAAAGGCGCGAGACAGGCCACCTTCGTGGTGATGCCGATTTCTTCCTGCAATTCGCGGATGAGCGTCTCTTCAGGTGTTTCGCCCGGCTCGACCTTGCCGCCGGGAAATTCCCAAAGGCCTGCAAGCTGCTTGCCTTCCGGACGCTGTGCCAGCAGCACCCGCCCATCGGAATCCACCAGGGCGCAGGCTGCCACGAGAAGAATGCGACGGTTCTTCACTTCGCTCATTTCTCGTTGCTCTCCCGATAGGCGTAACGATAGGCTTCCTGAAAGCCGAAGCGTTCATAGAGCGCGAGACCGGCGACATTTTCCGCTTCGATCTGCAGCCATGCCGTCCTAGCGCCAAGCTTTGCCGCCCATTTGAGCGCCGAGCCGACGACACTGTGGCCGTAGCCCTTGCGGCGCGCCTCGGGCAAGGTACCGACATCGAACAAACCGGCCATGACGCCATCCTGCACGCACAGCACATCGGACACTGCACGGCCTTCTGCCTCCAGCACGAACATGCCCTTGTTGGGGCGAATGCCGTCCAGAATTTCGGACATGCCGGGGCGCATCTCTTCCGGGCGCTCGTGAATGGAGAGCGACGCATCGACGAAACGACCGATATCTTTCAGCGGAATCTGGTCGATCTCGCCCGACAGATCGATCTCAGTCAGATTGCAGGTCATGACGATGGTTTCGTCCTGACGCTTCCAGCCGAGGCCTTCGAGATAATCTTCAAGCTCGACAGGTGCAAGCGGCGAAAGCCGGAAACACGGCACGCGGCCATAAGCGCGGAAGCGCTGCGCCGCCAGTTCCACACGGGTTGGAATATCCCGCGTATCGCCCGGATCAAGCGGATTGATCGAGTTCAAACGCTTGGAGGAATGCGCTGCCGTCATGCGGATCGCCCATGTTCCGTCGTAATGAACCGACGTGGCAGGCCAGGCGCGGAAACCTACGGCTTCAAGCTGGCGGACAATGGCAAGACTTGGTTTGGTCATTGGAATTCCTGCAAGCATTTCAACATCTGACGGCGCGAAGCCGTTTAACTTCTGTAATCGCCGTTGATGGCCACATATTCCTTGGTGAGATCGCAGGTCCAGACGGTGGCTTCCCCGCGACCGATGCCAAGATCGACATGGATGTGGATATCCTCGCCCTTCATATAGGCGGAGGTTGCCTGTTCGGAATAAGCCGGATCGCGCTCGCCCTGATAGGCAACGCGAATATCACCGAACGAAATGGCGAGCTTGTCGCGATCCGCCGGTTCGCCTGCCTTGCCGACAGCCATGACGACACGGCCCCAATTGGCGTCTTCGCCCGCCACAGCCGTCTTGACCAGCGGCGAATTGGCGATGGAAAGCGCGATCTTCTTCGCCGAAACGGACGACTTGGCGCCAGTTACTTCGATTTCGATCATCTTGCGCGCACCTTCGCCGTCACGCACGACCTGCAAGGCCAGCGACTTCAAAACGCGCTTCAGCGCCTTCTTGAATTCCTTCAAACGTTTGTCGGATACATCCGTGATCTTCGGCGCGCCGCGACCTGCCGCAGCGCCGGTTGCAAACAGCATCAGCGTGTCGGAGGTGGAGGTATCGCTATCGACGGTGACAGCGTTGAAGCTCTTGTTCGCGCCTTTCGACAACAGACTTTGCAACACATCGGCCTTGATCGGCGCATCGGTGACGATGAAGGACAGCATCGTCGCCATATCCGGCGCGATCATACCAGCGCCCTTGGCGATACCGTTGATCGTGACGGGAACCTTGCCCAGCAGCACGGTTTCGGTGGCGACCTTCGGATAGGTGTCCGTGGTCATGATGGCCTTGGCGGCCTCGGTCCAGAAATCCGCGACCGCATCCTTGTTCATGTCGCCGAGCAGATGGGAGAATTTACTCGCATCGAGCGGCTCGCCGATGACACCAGTAGAGGCCAGAAACACATCGGTCGTGGCACAGCCCACGGCCTTTGCCGTGGCTTCCGCCGTCGCTTCGGTCGCGGCCTTGCCCTTGACGCCAGTGAAGGCATTGGCATTGCCCGAATTGACCACCACGGCGCGCGCCTTGCCGTGAACGAGGTTCTTGCGGCAAAAATCGACCGGAGCCGACGGGCAAAGCGAACGGGTGAACACGCCAGCGGCTTCCGCCGGGCGGTCGAACACCATCAGCATCACATCGGTTCGGCCCTTATATTTGATTCCGGCAGCGGCAGTAGCGATGCGCACACCGTCGATGGCAGGCATGGACGGATAATGTTTTGGAGCGAGCGGAGAAACGGACGCAGACATGAGTGCCTCAAAAGGGGTCGGTTCAGGAGGTTCGGTTCGATGGATCATCGAAATTCTTGATTCTGGCGCATTGGAAATGTTTGCGGGACAAAATCAAGCAGAAACAGCTGATACAACGAAAAACGCCCCGGAAGACCGGGGCGTTTTACATTGATCGAAACTTACTGCTGCGGCTGTTCGCCTTCAGGCGCGTCGCCCGCATCACCGGCGTCCTGCGCGGCGGCTGCGTCCTTCATCGCCTTTTCGACGGCCGGATCCTTGTAGTCGATCTTCATGGCATCGCGGAGCTTCTTGACCGTTTCGACATAACGCTCACGCAGAATGATCGAACGGATCTGTTCCTTGACCTGATCGAATGCAGGCGGCTGCTTGGTGCGACGATCTTCGAGCTGAATGACGTGGAAGCCGAACTGGGTCTGCACCGGCTCCTTGGTGTATTCGCCGGGCTTCAGCGCGAAGGCTGCCTTTTCGAATTCCGGAACCATCTGGCCTTCGGTGAAGTAGCCAAGATCGCCGCCATTGGCAGCGGAACCGTCAGTGGAGCTTTCCTTGGCCAGATCTTCGAACTTCGCTCCACCGGCGAGCTTCTTGATGATGGCTTCGGCTTCTTCCTTCGTCTTCACGAGAATGTGACGCGCACGCACTTCGACCTGAGGCGGCATGGCGGCAATTTCCTTGTCGTAGCGAGCGCGAATATCGGCATCGCTGATCTTGTCGACGATAGAATCCTTGAAATATTCGTTGTGCAGCGCGCGCTCACGCAGGAAAGCTAGACGGGCTTTGAACTCGTCGGTCTGGTCCAGCTTTTGCTTTTCCGCTTCCGCCGACATCGCCTTGATGTCGATCAGCGCGGCCAGGGCTGCCAGACGGCGCTGTTCAGCCGGAAGACGGGCAAACTGCGGATCAAGATCGCCCGCGGCCTGATCGACGTCGCCGACAGTGATGTCCTTGCCGTTGACGGTTGCCAGAACCTTTGCCGGATCTTCCTTTTCAGCGGGAGCAGCTGCGGTCTGTGCTGCGTCGGCAGGCTTGGGAGCGTCCTGCGCGAATGAAACAGCGCCAGAGAGGCTTGCGAGGGCAACGGATGCCGCAAGAACAGCGAGAGCCTTGCGATAAGGGGCTTTGAGAATGGCTTTCATATGAGATTCTCTCCTTCGAGACCGCTTACCGGCCCGATGAATGCGGCGGAATTTGGCCCGGCTACCGCCACCCTATCACGAAAGAGCGGGATTTCCGGCCTGTTGAGCAACGTTGACATCGCCCTAAGCCCCACTTATCTGTCCTTCGGCTTTGCGTCCAGAGTGTTTACAGCAATGCCCCGCAAATCTGCCGGGGCTTGGGCGTTCAGCGAGCGGCCGGGGGGAAATTGTGCCAAAATTGCGCCTTGAAGGGCTGCTTTAGCGGTGTACTTTTCTTGCATTTGTTTCAATACGCGTGAATAAAGCATTCGACATTGCCGGAAGCGCTTCCGGCTGAACGGACAGGAAAGGACCAGAGATGGTCAGCTTTGGCGGCCTCGCCCGCAAGATATTCGGTTCATCCAACGACCGCCAGGTAAAGACCCTGCGTCAGCGTGCGCAACAAATTACCGCGCTTGAGAAGAATTACGAAACGCTCACCAATGAGCAGCTTCAGGCCAAGACCGCCGAATTCCGCGCCGCACTGGCTGAAGGAAAGACGCTCGACGCCATTTTGCCCGACGCTTTCGCGACCGCGCGTGAAGCCGCCAAGCGCGTGCTCGGCATGCGCCCCTTCGATGTGCAGCTGATTGGCGGCATGGTGCTGCATGAACGCGGCATCGCAGAAATGCGCACCGGTGAAGGCAAGACGTTGATGGCGACGCTGCCCGTCTACCTCAATGCGCTTGAGGGCAAGGGCGTTCACGTTGTGACGGTCAACGACTACCTCGCCACCCGCGATGCGGAAACGATGGGTCGTCTTTACAATTTCCTTGGTCTGACGGTCGGCGTCATCAAGCATGGTCTGGACGACGATGAGCGTCGCGAAGCCTATGCCTGCGACATCACCTACGGCACCAATAACGAGCTCGGCTTCGATTATCTGCGCGATAATATGAAGTATGAGCGCGCCCAGATGGTGCAGCGCCCGCATAATTACGCCATCGTCGACGAAGTGGACTCGATCCTCATCGACGAAGCGCGCACGCCGCTGATCATTTCCGGCCCGCTGGAAGATCGTTCGGAATTCTACAATCTCATCGACACTTTCATTCCGCCGCTGGCAGACGAAGATTACGAAGTCGATGAAAAACAGAAGACCGCCATCTTCACCGAAGTCGGCACGGAAAAGGTCGAACAGCTTCTCGAAGCCGCTGGCCATCTGAAAGGCGAAAGCCTCTACGACATCGAAAACGTCGCCGTCGTTCACCATCTGAACAACGCGCTGCGTGCGCACAAGCTGTTCCAGCGCGACAAGGACTATATCGTCCGCAACGACGAAATCGTCATCATCGACGAATTCACCGGTCGCATGATGCCGGGCCGCCGATATTCGGAGGGTCTGCATCAGGCGCTGGAAGCCAAGGAACATGTGACCATCCAGCCGGAAAACCAGACGCTGGCATCGATCACCTTCCAGAACTACTTCCGCATGTACAACAAGCTGGCTGGCATGACCGGTACGGCTGCCACCGAGGCGGAAGAATTCGGCAATATCTATGGTCTCGAAGTTCTCGAAATCCCGACCAACCTGCCGGTGCAGCGTATCGACGAGGACGACGAAGTCTATCGTACTGTCGAAGAAAAATACAAAGCCATCGTGCGCGATATTCGTGCGTCGCACGAAAAGGGCCAACCGATCCTCGTCGGCACGACCTCGATCGAAAAGTCGGAACTTCTCGCCGAGCGTCTGCGCAAGGAAGGCATCAAGGATTTCCAGGTTCTGAATGCCCGCTATCACGAGCAGGAAGCCTATATCATCGCCCAGGCCGGTGTGCCGGGCACTGTCACCATCGCCACCAACATGGCCGGTCGCGGCACCGACATCCAGCTTGGCGGCAATCTGGAAATGCGCGTCCGTCAGGAACTGGCCGACATTCCGGAAGGTCCGGAGCGCGAAGCCAAGATCGCCGCGATCAAGGCCGATATCGCGCAGCTCAAGGAAAAGGCGCTGGCCGCAGGCGGACTTTATGTTCTCGCCACCGAGCGTCACGAAAGCCGCCGCATCGACAACCAGCTGCGTGGCCGTTCCGGTCGTCAGGGCGATCCGGGCCGTTCAAAATTCTTCCTGTCGCTGCAGGACGACCTGATGCGTATCTTCGGCTCCGACCGTATGGACGGCATGCTGCAAAAGCTCGGCCTCAAGGAAGACGAAGCCATCGTCCACCCCTGGATCAACAAGGCGCTGGAAAAGGCGCAGAAGAAGGTCGAAGCCCGCAACTTCGAAATTCGTAAAAACCTGCTCAAATACGACGACGTGATGAACGATCAGCGCAAGGTGATCTTCGAACAGCGTCTTGAAATGATGGACGAGCCGGACCTGACCGAAACGGTCGCCGAGATGCGCCACGAGGTCATCGAGGACATGGTTGCGCTGCGTATCCCCAAGGACGCCTATGCGGAAAAGTGGGATATTGCCGGTCTGAAGGAAGACGTTACCACCAAGCTCAATCTCGACCTGCCGGTCGAGGAATGGGCGAAGGAAGAAGGCATCGCCGAAGAAGAATTCGAGACCCGCATCAAGGAAGCTGCCGACAAGGCTGCTGCCGACCGCGCCGAACGCTTTGGTCCGCAGATCATGACCTATGTTGAAAAGTCGGTCATCATGCAGTCGCTCGACAATCTGTGGCGTGAGCATCTGGTCAATCTCGACCATCTGCGCTCGGTTGTTGGTTTCCGTGGCTATGCACAGCGCGACCCGCTGAACGAGTACAAGACGGAAGCCTTCGAACTGTTCCAGTCCATGCTGGCGAACCTTCGCGAAGTGGTCATCTCGCAGCTTATGCGTGTTGAGATTGTCCGCGAAGCACCGCAGGAGCCGGAACTGCCGGTCATGCAGGGCCGCCACATTGACGAGACGACCGGGCAGAACGACTTCGACGATGCCGCATGGACCGATCATCAGCACGATGAGCGCGTCATCCCGGCAGCCGACCGGGACCCGGTCGATCCCCGCACCTGGGGTAAGGTCAGCCGCAATGAGGCCTGCCCATGCGGTTCGGGCAAGAAGTACAAGCACTGCCACGGTGCTTTCGAATAAGAACAAAACCCCGGCGCGCCAAACGCCGGGGTTTTTCTTTGCAGCCTTGTCTATCGATGCTTTAATCAAGCAGTAAGCATAGATGCGCGGGATTCAGGAAATACTCACCATTCCTACAATTTCCGCGTGAAATCTTCCGCTGGATTTTTCTTTTTTCCCTTTTTAAAGAACTCCCATCTAAGGTCCTGCCATCGGGCTCGTATCGGGACCGATAACAAGAATTCCAACACATCCCGAAAACGTGAAATGTTTTTCGGATAAGTGTGCGAGACAACAGACAACGAGACCGGGAGAATCCCGGCGCAAACAAGCGAAACGCTCATCACAAGGGCGGCGCATAACAGGGTTGGCATAGACGTGTGGTTTTCGGCAGCTGAAGCAGCGGGCCGGTTTTTACCCGGCACCATCGCGGCCAAACTCCGTCCTGTGACGGAGCGGCTGGATTCCGTGCTGACCGATAGCGGTCCGCAGGCGGCTGCACAGCGCGCATCGCTGATCGCATTTTCCGTTCGTGTGGCGAGCGCCGCCATCGCGCTCCTGTCGCAAGTCATCCTCGCTCGCTGGATGGGCGAATTCGAATATGGCATTTTCGTTCTCGTCTGGCTGACGATGGTGATCATCGGCGATCTCGCCTGTTTCGGCCTGCACACGACCATCATTCGCTTTGTGCCGGAATATGTTCAGCGCCAGATGTTCGGTCTGGTGCGGGGCATCCTGTTCACCGGACGCGCATTTGCCTTTGCGGCTGCAACTGTGATCGCGCTGATCGGCTCACTCGCGCTCTGGCTGTTGAAGGATGAGGTCGCCAGCTATTATCTGGTGCCCTTCATTCTGGGTTTCGTCTGCCTGCCCATGATCACGCTCGGCAACATGCTGGATGGTATCGCCCGTTCGCGCACCTGGGTCACTCTGGCGCTGACGCCGAGCTATATCGTGCGGCCGCTTCTGGTGCTTCTGTTCATGATCGTGGCGCATGGCTCGGGCCTGCCATCGACGGCGGCAACCGCGCTTGCCGTATCGATCGCCGCAACATGGCTCACCACCGTCGGGCAGTTTTTCACCGTCGACCGATCGCTACAAAAAGACATTCCGGCAGCCCCGCGCGACCAGCGCCTGCGCGAATGGATGACCGTCGCCCTGCCGATTTTCCTTGTCGAAGGATTTTTTTTCCTGCTCATCAATGTCGATGTGCTGATGGTCGGTCGCGAGATGGACCCGCAGCATGTCGCAATCTATTTCGCTGCGACAAAAATCATGGCGCTTGCCCATTTCGTCTATTTCGCGGTGAAGGCTAGCGTTGCGCAGCGTTATTCGGACCTGCTGCACAGCGGCAGTCGTGAGGAATTTGCGAGCTTTGCGCAGGCTTCCGTCCGCTGGACCTTCTGGCCCACGCTCGTACTCGGCATCGTCATCCTGATGGCCGGCTATCCGCTGCTGCGCCTGTTCGGCACAGCCTTCACGGAAGGCTATCCGCTGCTGTTCATACTGATCATCGGCGTGATCGCCCGTGCCAGCGTGGGGCCAGCGGAAAGCCTTCTCAACATGTCGGGCAAGCAGAATATCTGCGCCCTGCTCTATGCAGCCACACTTGGCGTCAATGTCATTCTCAATCTGGTGCTGATCCCACGCTTCGGCCTGACCGGCGCCGCAATTTCGACAGCTATCGCCATGCTGATGGAAGCCACGCTGCTTTCAACAGCCGTCTTTCGCACCATGCATATCGCTATGTTCATTCTCATCCCCCGAGATCGAGACAATAGCCCGGAGGGTATTTTGTAATGGCCGCAAAACCTTTGCTTGAAGAATCCGCAGGCGGAAACGCAGCTCGCATCGTCTCGGAACTGTCCGATACGGTCGCCGCCATGGATGCCGCCAAGAAGCTGGAGGAAAGCCTTCACAGCCGCGATATTCCGCGCAAGCTGGCGATCTACGGCGCTGCGGCAGGCTTCGAACTGCGCGACGAGCTGGACCACCTGAGCAACCGGACCATCGAACCGAATGTCTTCTTCAATGCGCGTTTTCTAGCTCCCGCCATGCCACGGCTGGAAGACCGTGAAGTGCGCTTCATGGTCATGCGCGACGAGAACGAAATCCGCAGCCGCCTGCGCTTCGTGATGCCCTACACCATTGAGCGTCCGGGTCTCCCGCTGTCCACGCCGGTCATCCGCGCCTGGTCCACGCCGTTCGGCCCGCAGGGCACGCCGCTTATCGACCATGACGATCCGGTCGGCGTTGTGGAAGATCTGTTCGATATTCTGGCGCGCGATCACCTCAAACTGCCCGATGTGCTGGTTCTGCCCGAAATGCGCGCCAATGGCGCTGCGGCAAAACTCATCCGCTCCGTCGCGGTCGGACGGCAATTGCCGGTCGTCGCCATCGAACAGAAAGAGCGTCCGTTCCTCAAGAGCGATCTCGACGGCGACAGCTATATCCAGCAGGCGATCGGCGCGCATCACCGCCGCGATTATCAGCGCCAGTGGCGGCGTCTGGCCGAAAAAGGCGAACTCGTCCACCGCATCTATCGCACGCCGGACGAAGTGCGGCAGTCCTTCGAGCATTTCCTGTCGCTGGAAGCCAGCGGCTGGAAGGGAAAGCGCGGCACGGCCATGGCCGTAGACCGTTTCCGTGCGGCCTTCGCGCGCGAGGCGGTCAATAATCTTGCCGAACGCGATTGTGTGCGCATCCACACGCTGGAACTGGACGGACGCGTCATCGCCATCCTCACCGTCTTCACCGTTGCAGGCGAAGCCTGGACCTGGAAAACCGCCTATGACGAAAGCCTTCAGACTTTCTCGCCCGGCGTTCTGCTCATGATCGAAGTCGCGAAAAGCCACCTGAACGATCCGAATATTCTCAGAACGGATTCCTGTGCCGTGCCGGACCATCCGGTGATGACGAGGCTTTTCCGCGAGCGCGAAACCATCGAGACATTGGTGGTCGGACTAAACCCCGGTGCAGACAAGCTCGCGCGTCAGGCCGCATCGCAGATCCATCTTTATCAGCGCACCCGCAATCTGGCGCGCATCGTGCGAAACCGCATTCGCAGCTTCACGGATCGGAGCTAAAACGATGCTTTGCCCGCTATAGAAATAGCGGGCAAGATCAACAGTTTGTGAAAGCTTTTCCGACGTGTTATCATCAGCTCCGGGAGAGCGCATGACAGGCGGAAGAGGAGGTCCGCACCGGTGCAATTCCACCTCGCAAGAGGGTGCGAAGCGTTCCGGGTCATAACAACAGGACCGGCTTTCGTCTGGTTCGCAACCGCCATTGCGCCCTCCCATGGGAAGGAGATGCGCTATGGAATATTTCCACTATATCAGCACGCTGGATTACATCCTGCTCGGCTTCATTGCCGTGGTGGTGGTTTGGAACGTGGTTGAACACGGTCTGCGCCAAAGATAGTCCGCACCAAACCGGCAAGGTCTTGCCGTCGAAAACATTTGCGATTTGATTGCCCGCGCAAACGCCCGGCGTTCTGCGGCGGAACGGCAGGTGCTGATCGCCCCAACGAGCGCCGTGCTTTCAAGCAACGAGTGTCAGGGGAGTTTTCGGCTTTTCGACGTTTGACTTTTTAGCGCGTCTTTCAAAGCTGGCCGCGCCATGCTGCCCTATGCGTTGGCCAAGGGTTCTGGCTGCTTTGGATAGGCCATTCATAACAATTGTCATTCTACGCCAAAACCTGCGCTTGTGGGCAATTGACGTTGTTTCGTTTAGTCGGTATATCCCAACCCGCTGTCCAATTCGGACCATATCGAACTGCTTCGGCAGACCTGTGCGGGTGTGGTGGAACTGGTAGACGCGCCGGACTCAAAATCCGGTTCCGAAAGGAGTGTCGGTTCGATTCCGACCACCCGCACCACTTCATTAAAAATCTCGAGTTTCTGTCACCCGGCCTCTTTCCGCCGGGTTGATCACGGCTATTCGACATCGCCGGATGGCACCTTCCCCATAGACCGAAAACGCATGTGCAACGCGCCTGCGCCGGATTTCGTTCGACTCTGATCGAACCGATTTGCGTTCGACACAACCAGCCCAGTATCCACGCGCCTTTCAGCCGCTGACACGGCCTTATTTCGTAGTTTGCTACATTACGCAATGTTAATTTTGACTTTACTGTAAAGTCAAATACGATGATACTTAAACCGCACGTTGAAACCACAAACCCATCACGATCAGGCTCACGCAATCGCATTACAAAAACTTGATAAAATAAACCTCCCTCCTATCTGGCGACATATGATGGAAAACACCCAAAAAGAATATGTATACGTAAATAGAAACCTCCACCTACAACTTGCGAACAACATTATAACGTCTTATCTGAACAAAAATCAGGTAACCCATGAGGAATTACTAAAGACAATCTCTGATGTCTGCGAATGCATCGGGGAGTTGTCGGAAGGAAGCAGCTTTTCTGCCGAGGAGCCTCCCGCAATACCTTCGGTAAACCCCGAAGAGTCGGTTTTCGAAGATTACATCATCTGCCTGGAAGACGGTCGCCGCTACAAGACGCTCAAGCGCGCCCTGATGAGCCGCTTCGGGCTGACACCTGATGAATACAGGCGCAAATGGAACCTGCCCGCCAATTACCCGATGGTGGCGCCTGCATCTGCGAAAAAGATGTCTGCATTGTCGAGAATGGAAAAGACCGAGAGCGCATAGGGCGTTTTTCGGCAAGGCTCGGGAGTGCATCCATGTTGCACTCCCGCTCCTCAGAGCGCCGATCTGATTTCATGTGATCGAAATGCGCTTTAGGGCAGTACGACGCTCAGCGCTCCTGATTCTGCCATGACGATGAAAAGTCAAACAGACCGATGCCCGTGCATCGGTGACGGATACTTGCGTGCATTTTCCGCCTGACGACCTCGCATTCCTTGCTCGCTTCAAAGTCCCGTCTCGCTACTTCGGAGGACCGTGCAAATGCGAAAACCAAGTCAGATTCATTATGCCTGGTACATTGCCCTCGCCTGTCTCGCCATCTCGTGCATCCGCGCCGGCATCGGCTTCCAGACCATGGGTTTCATCATCAATCCCGCGCGCGAGGAACTGGGCTGGTCCAATACCCAGATCACCGGCGTGATTGCCTTCCGTGAACTTGTCGCCGGGATCATGGCGCCCCTCGTCGGACGATGGGTGGACCAACGTGGACCGAGAACCATCATGATTATCGGCGCGGTACTCGTCGGCTTGTCATTCAGCCTGACGTCTCTCGCCCAGACTTTCTGGCAGTTCGCACTGACTTTCGGTGTTATCGGCGGCGTCGGGGTTGCGGGCCTGTCCAACGCACTGGTGTTTCCGCTGATCGCCAAGTGGTTTTCAGCGCAGCGCGGTCGCGCAACCGGGCTGGTTTCATCCGGGGCCAATCTCGGCGGCATCCTGATGTCGCCTCTGATCATCTGGCTTTTGTCGATTTCGGACTGGCGCTCGACCTGGTTCGTCCTCGGCTTCTTGCCGGTTCTCATTCTGGTGCCACTCGCAATCTTCGTCCTTCGCCGCGAACCTTCCGATATGGGGCTGAAGCCGTTGGGAGACGAAACGGACGATGCGAAGGTCCAAGCCGGAAAAGCCGATACCAGCCCTGATCTGACGGTGGCAGACGCGATGCGCTCGCCGGGCTTCTGGTTTCTCATGGTCGGCTGGAATCTTTCCGACTTCGTGCTGAAAGGTGCCCTGCTGCACAAGATCCCAGCCGCGCAGTCGCTTGGCTTCACCACCGCGCAAGCGGGCAGCGTCGTCCTGACCTACGGTATTTGTGCCATTCTGGGCAAATTGCTCACGGGTTTCATCGCCGATCAGTTCCCGACCCGGCTGGTGATTCTCTGCCTTTCGGCGATGCAGGCCATCGGGCTGATCCTTTTTATCAGCGCCAATAGTATCTGGCAGTTGCAGCTTGGCTACGGTGTGTTGAGCGGCTTGTCGGCTGGCGGGCTCATCATGATGATGCCCTTTCTGCTGGCTTCCTTGTTCGGTCGCAAGAATCAGGGCGCCATCATGGGTGTGGTCACGCCAATGGTGATGATCTCCGGCATTGGCGGTCCGATGCTGGCCGCATTGCTGTTCGACATGACGGGTAGCTACGTATTCGCCTTCGAAATCTACGCCGTCATTTCTGTTCTCGGCGGACTGGCACTGTTCGGCGCCAGTGTGTCGCGCAAGACATCAACAAAAGCTTGAACCAGCAGGAGGCTCATCATGTCCACAATCACTCTTCTCTATCCCGGCGATATGGGCAGCGCCTTTGCCAAATTGCTGATTGCTGCCGGTCATAAAGTCGTCAGCCCGATGGGCGGTCGCAGCGAGCAGACGCAAGAGACAGCCCGGTCAATCGGTGTCGAAATGCGGGACGACATGGCTTCCGCTCTGGCAGAAAGCGACCTCGTGCTGTCGCTCGTGCCGCCATCGGCAGTCATCGACGTGGCCGAACAGGCAATCGCGGCCAGCCGCGAACAGAAAGCGGCGCCGTTTTACGTCGATATGAATGCCAAGACGCCTGCCGATGCCGAACGGCTGAACACAGCTTTCGGCAATGCTTCGCTTCCATTCTGCAATGCCTGCATCATCGGTCGCGCCTCGCATCTTGGCGACGAAGGCCGCATCTATGCCAGCGGCCCCGACACGAAACCGCTGGAAGAATTGTTTAAAGGCCTGTTGCCAGTAATCGCACTTGGCGAGGAAATCGCGCAGGCTTCAGTGTTCAAAATGGCCTTTGCCGGTTTCAACAAGACCGTCGCCGCTGCCCTGTTCGAGACGGCCAACACGGCCAATGCTTTTGGCGTGACCGATTCCCTGTTCGAACTGATCGGCCAACATCTGGGCGGCACATTATCCGATTTCGGCAAACTGGTGCCGACCTATCCGCGCCACGTGCTGCGCCGCGCCGAGGAAATGGAGGCGCTTGCGGAAATGCTGGCCGATGCGAAACTGCCGAACGAAATTGCATTGGCCGCCGGAGCAACGTTTCGCAGCCTCGGCAACAGCGGCAGCTGGTCCGAAACAACGACGGGCCGCCAATTGCAGGAACTGCTATCAGAAATCGATTACCGCCGCTGAGGCCAGGCCAACCCGACGTCAGCGGCGGCTTTGCTTACGCCACGTCCAGCGCCTGCGCGAGATCGGCAATCAGATCGTCCGGATGCTCGATGCCGATGGACAGACGGATGGTCGATTCCAGCACGCCGATACGCTCGCGGACCTCAAGCGGAACGCCGGAATGGGTCATTGCCGCCGGGTGGCTCGCAAGCGATTCCGTGCCGCCGAGGCTGACGGCCAGTTTCAAAATCTGAAGCGCATTGAGAAAACGGAATGCTGCGGCCTGCCCGCCTTTGATATCGAAGGAGAAGGTAGAGCCGGCGCCCGTGCATTGCCGCCTGAACAATGCGCCGACATCGGAATTCTCATCCGCGAAGGGCAGATAATGCAGCTTTTCGACCTTCGGATGCTCGCGCAGAAATTCAGCCGTCGCCCGCGCATTGCTGTTGGCGCGTTCCATGCGCAGCCCCAGCGTTTCCAGTGATCGGCCAAGCATCCAGCAGGAGTGCGGATCGAGCTGCGTGCCGATGGCGCCGCGCAAGGCTTTCACCTGCCGGACGATGGATTTGGAACCCAGCACCGCGCCCGCAATCAGGTCTGAGTGGCCGCCAACATATTTAGTCAGCGAATAAACCGACAAATCCGCGCCGTGATCGAGTGGCTTTTGAAAGACCGGCCCCAGCAAGGTGTTGTCGCAGGCGATGATCGGGCGATGCCCTTGCTGCTGCTCGATCTTTTCAGCCACGCGCCGGATGGCGGCGATATCGACGATACTGTTGGTCGGGTTGGCCGGTGTTTCGATCAGGATGACCGAAACGCGCCCCTTAGCCAAGGCTTCCTCGGCCGCCTTTTCGATTGCCGCCTCATGCACGCCATCGGCAAAAGCCACCGCTTCCACGCCGAAATTCAAAAACGTCTTCGCCAGCAGCGTTTCAGTACCACCATAGAGCGGCTGCGAATGCAGGATGACATCGCCGGGCCGGGCAAAGGCGAAAAGCGTGGTCGCAATGGCCGACATGCCGGATGAGAATAGCGCAGAGCTTTCGGCGCCCTCATAGACGGCCAAACGGTCCTCCACGATCTCGCTGTTGGGATGATTGAAGCGCGAATAGACCAGCCCCGCGCCGACACCGGCGGGCGGCTCCTTGCGTCCGGAAACGAAATCGAAGAAATCGCGTCCGTCTTCGGCGGTCTTGAACACGAAGGTTGACGTCAGAAAGACCGGCGGCTTGACTGCGCCCTCGGAAAGCTCCGGGTCATAGCCGTAATTCAGCATTTGCGTTTCGGGGTGAAGCAAATGATTGCCCAAGCTGGTCTTGGATGGACGTGGCGCAGTCATGACGATCTCCTGAAAAGCCAAATTCCTCTTGCCCAACCAGATAGGCGGACAAGAGGAGCTTAACAGAGGTGATCGGCAATCTTCTTTCGTTGTTTGCCTCTCACGGGCAATCGCTGAACCCGTGTGAAACGCCCGATAGAAAACAAGTAGCTACCAATTATTTGATCACCAGAACCGGAACAGTGCTGAGCGACAGGACTTCCGCCGCCTGACTGCCGAGCAGAAGTTTGTTGACGCCGCGACGGCCATGTGAAGAAATGATGATCAGGTCGCTGCCGTGGGATTTGGCAACTTCCACAATACCTTGCGCGGGCGACTGGTTTTCGACATGCACCGCTTCAGCGGTCACACCGGCGGCCTGCGCCTTGCCCTTGGCCTTGGTCAGAATCTCGGTTGCCGCCTTGGTGATTGCTTCGCGATATTCCTGAAACGCAACAGGGCTCGACGCCCACTCCGCCGCAACGACGATGCCATAGGACGGCAAAAGCTCGGTCACCGACACGAAAGTCAATTTCGCGCCCGTTTCCTTGGCCAGTTCCACGCCCTGATCCACGCCCTTTTCAGCGAGTTCCGACCCGTCGGTTGCGATCAGAATATTCTTGTACATCACTCGGTCTCCTGTTGCCTGACAGCTTGATTATGCGCGCGCCGCTCTCACGGTTGCATTGACGCGGATCAATGAGCTTTCAGATAAGCTAATACGCGCACTCCCAATTTTGATGGAATTCACTTTTAAAAAATTCGATTATATAGAATATAATTCTAATCTTGATCCATCAAGCGCATATGCCCAGCTATGCTTTTGCGCTGTTTCCTCTTAAACTTTGCGCAATATGAAGGGAGATTACGCTATGAACAAACCCCTTGGCTCGAAGAGCGACGAAACTGCGGGACGTGGTCGTATTTACGGCTCCATTCTGGAAACAATCGGCAATACGCCGCTTGTGCGCATTGATAAATTTGCCAAGGAAAACGGCGTTGTCGCGAACCTTCTGGTAAAGCTGGAATTCTTCAATCCGCTGGCAAGCGTCAAGGACCGTATCGGTCTCGCCTTGATTGAGGCGCTTGAAGAACAGGGCAAGGCCGTGCCCGGCAAGACGGTTTTTGTGGAGCCGACTTCGGGTAATACCGGCATTGCGCTGGCCTTTGCCGCTGCCGCAAAAGGCTATCGCCTCGTGCTCACCATGCCGGAAACCATGTCGGTGGAACGCCGCAAGCTTCTCAAGCTGCTTGGCGCCGAGCTGGTGCTGACCGAAGGCGCCAAGGGCATGAAGGGCGCCATTGCCAAGGCTGAGGAAATCGCCGAAGGCAACCCGAACGCCATCATTCCGCAGCAGTTTGAAAATCCCGCCAATCCGGAAATCCATCGCCGCACGACGGCGGAAGAAATCTGGAACGACACCAATGGCGAAGCCGATATTCTGATCTCCGGCATCGGCACCGGCGGCACGATTACCGGCGTCGGTCAGGTGATCAAGGCGCGCAAGCCTTCCTTCAAGGTGATTGCCGTCGAACCGAAGGATTCACCCGTCTTGTCCGGCGGGACGCCCGGCCCGCACAAGATTCAGGGTATTGGCGCAGGCTTTGCACCAAAGACGCTCGACACCGGCATTTACGATGAAGTGGTGCAGGTTTCCAACGAGGATTCCTTTGCTAATGCGCGCCTGATTGCCCGCATCGAAGGCATCCCGGTCGGTATTTCGTCGGGCGCAGCGCTGACTGCTGCCGTTGAAGTGGGCAAGCGCCCGGAGAATGCTGGCAAGAACATTGTCATCATCATTCCATCCTTTGCAGAACGCTATCTCTCGACGGCGCTGTTTGAAGGGCTGGAATAATCGGCTTTATCGAAGCCTAATTTCAGAAAAGCAAAAAGCCAGAGCGGGCGACCGTTCTGGCTTTATTTCATTCTGGGGTGCCTTGGGAGAGGCTTAGGGCACAGTCCGATCTGATATAATCAGATCGAAATGCACTTTAGTGGCGCGTGCGTGCTTCGCAAGCCGGGCCAGGTCCGCGCATATAATGACGCTCAGGCCGATAGCTCGGTGCGACGAACTCGCGGATGACATTAACGCTGTCACGCAACTGAACAAGAATGCTCATCGCTTTCACCTTCATCTCAATCATGTTCGAAATGATGTTCCGCGCTCAATGTGAGCTTGTGAAGTAATCTTCACTTCCGAACATCTTAATGAAAACTTTAACGATCAAAGATGAATAAGTGCTAAATCCGCATCGTTAACGGTAAGTTAATAGTAACGATATTCCGGTTTTCCACAACTGCCTGAAACTTGTCACAGTTGAAAGTTCTCACAAAAAAAGCCGGTCAAAACCGGCTTTTTAGATCGATTGGCAATAGCACTATCAGCGCGTCGGCACCGGGTGCTCGCCGCGATAATCGTAAAAGCCGCGGCCCGTCTTGCGTCCAAGCCAGCCTGCCTCGACATATTTGACCAGCAGCGGGCATGGGCGATATTTGGAATCCGCAAGCCCGTCATGCAGCACCTGCATGATCGAAAGGCAGGTGTCGAGACCGATGAAGTCTGCCAGCTGCAACGGGCCCATCGGATGGTTCGCACCGAGCTTCATGGCCGTATCGATAGCCTCGACGCTGCCCACGCCTTCGTAAAGCGTATAGATCGCCTCGTTGATCATCGGCAGCAGGATGCGGTTGACGATGAATGCCGGGAAATCTTCGGCGACCGTCACGGTCTTGCCCAGCGCCTGCACGAAATCCTTCGATTTGCGGAACGTGTCTTCATCGGTGGCGATACCGCGCACCAGTTCCACCAGTTTCATCACCGGCACCGGATTCATGAAGTGAATACCGATGAAACGTTCCGGGCGGTCCGTCGTCGAAGCAAGCCGTGTGATCGAAATTGACGAGGTGTTGGTCGCCAGAATGGCTTGCGGGTTCAGGATCGGGCAGAGCTGCGCGAAAATCTTGCGCTTGACGGTTTCGTCTTCCGTCGCCGCTTCAATGGCCAGATCGACACCAGCAAGGTCTTCCATGGAATTCGCCGCGCGGATCAGCTTCATGGCGGCGGCGCGCTCTTCTTCCTGCAATTTGCCCGAAGAAACCTGACGCGCCATATTGCCATTGATGGTGGCAATGCCCTTTTCCAGCCGGTCCGGCGCAGCATCATGCAAAAGCACACTAAACCCTGCCAGAGCGCAGACATGAGCGATGCCGCCACCCATCTGCCCCGCGCCAACTATACCAACCGTCTTGATCGCCACCGTGTAACTCCTTCATCCTCCCCAAAAGGGGCCTGTCGAGCATATCTTTTCTACAGCAAGCGGAAAACCGCGCTTCGAATTGCAAAAGGCTCATCCAGCAAATGATAGGCTGAACGCCTAAAATGCAATCCAAAATTCTCGCTCATTACAAAGAACCCGCCCCAAACGCGAGACTAAGTCTCCGACTGGGACGGGTCGCAAAATAACGAAGCGGCGAGATCAGCCCGCCGCTTCGCAAAAATCAGAGAGCCTTCTGCAGCTCCGGCAGCACGGTGAAGAGATCACCGACGAGGCCATAATCAGCAACCTGGAAGATCGGCGCTTCTTCATCCTTGTTGATGGCGACGATGACGCGGCTGTCCTTCATGCCAGCCAGATGCTGGATCGCGCCGGAGATGCCGACAGCGATGTAAAGGTCCGGTGCAACCACCTTGCCCGTCTGGCCAACCTGCCAGTCGTTTGGCGCATAGCCCGCATCGACTGCCGCACGGCTGGCGCCAACCGCCGCACCGAGCTTGTCGGCAACCGGCAGGATCACTTCCTGGAACTTTTCAGCCGAACCAAGTGCGCGACCGCCCGAGATGATGATCTTCGCCGAGGTCAGTTCCGGACGATCCGAAGCCGACAGCGCATTGCCAACAAAGCTCGACAGGGCCGGATCGGCAGGCACCGTTGCGTTCTCGACGGCAGCCGAACCGCCCTCGCCCGTTGCGGAGAAGGAGGCCGTGCGAACGGTGATCACCTTCTTGGCGTCAGTAGACTGCACTGTCTGGATCGCATTGCCCGCATAGATCGGACGCTTGAACGTATCCGCTGACACCACTTCCATGATTTCGGACAACTGCATCACATCGAGAAACGCTGCAACGCGCGGCAGGATATTCTTGGCCGAGGTCGTCGCCGGTGCGATGATCGTGTCGTAATGGGCGGCAAGTTCCACGATGAGTGCTGCCGTTGGCTCAGCCAGACGGTTTTCCAGCGCATCGCTTTCAGCCAGCAGAACCTTGCGCACGCCTTTGAGCTTGGCGGCTGCATCGGCTGCAGATTTTGCACCCTTGCCTGCAACCAGAATATCGACATCGCCGCCGATCTGGGCAGCTGCCGTCAGCGCCTTTGCCGTCTGGTCCGAAAGGGTTGCATTGTCGTGTTCGGCAATAAGAAGAATAGCCATTTTTCTCGTCCCTTCCGATTTATTACAGCACGCCATCGGCTTTGAGTTTTTCAACCAGTTCAGAGACCGAACCGACCTTGACGCCAGCCTTGCGACCACCCGGCTCTTCGGTCTTCAGCACCTTGAGGCGCGGTGCAATATCGGCGCCGAAATCGGCAGGCGACTTCTCGTCCAGCGGCTTCTTCTTCGCCTTCATGATATTGGGCAACGACGCATAACGCGGCTGGTTCAAACGAAGATCAACCGTGACAATCGCCGGAAGCTTCACATCGATGGTCTGCAGACCGCCATCCACTTCGCGCGTGACCTTGGCCGAACCGTCAGCCAGTTCCACCTTGGAGGCAAAGGTTGCCTGGCTCCAGTTGAGGAGCGCCGACAGCATCTGGCCGGTCTGGTTGGCATCGTCGTCGATCGCCTGCTTGCCGAGGAAGACGAGGTCCGGCTGTTCAGCCTCGACAACGCCCTTCAACACCTTGGCAACGCCGAGTGGCTCGACCGTCTCGTCGGTCTTGACCAGAATGGCGCGGTCCGCACCCATGGCGAGCGCCGTGCGCAGCGTTTCCTGCGCCTGTGCCGGGCCAACCGAAACAGCCACAATCTCCGTTACCTTGCCAGCTTCCTTCAGACGGATCGCCTCTTCAACCGCAATCTCGTCAAAAGGGTTCATCGACATCTTGACGTTGGCAAGCTCAACGCCCGAACCGTCTCCCTTCACACGGATCTTTACGTTGTAATCGACAACCCGTTTTACTGCGACAAGGACTTTCATCCGCGATCACCTCTTCCATGAATCTTGCGGCAGACTATGCCGCCATGAACCACCGCCTGCATGCCAGATTCCGACGGGAATGCGACGTGAAAGCGGCTCCGTAGGAAGCACGGTGACAAACCGTCCCGTCACGGCACTTCCTATTAGAAACCGGCGGGAAACCTAAAGACGCTTGACGTGCACGTCAATCAGCCTCGGCGATCTATATCGATTAATATCCATTTATTCTGGCAGAACTTCATTCTCAGATTGCGACATCCCCTGAGAGGCCTTCTGCTCCCTCATCCGTGGCGTTTACAAAGGCGGCATCCTGCTTTACGACACGCCCGCACTAACCGGTCGCAGCCTACCCGGTCAAAACAAGGAACCCTGACTATGAAAACGCTTGTCGTCTGCTCCGGCGGACTCGACTCCGTTTCGCTTGCGCATAGAATCGCGGCGGAACATGACCTCACTGCCCTTCTCTCTTTCAATTATGGCCAACGTCATAAAAAGGAACTCGATTCGGCCAAAGCCTGCGCCGAACGGCTGAGCGTTCCGCACCAGATCATTGATATCCGCACCATCGGCGCCAGCCTGACCGGCTCGGCGCTGACGGACAATGTCGATGTGCCAGACGGCCACTATGCCGAGGAGACGATGAAGATCACCGTCGTCCCCAATCGCAACGCCATCATGCTGGCGATTGCCTTTGGCGTGGCGGCTGCGCAAAAGGCCGAAGCGGTGGCGCTTGCCGTCCATGGCGGCGATCATTTCATCTATCCCGACTGCCGCCCCAACTTCATCAATGCGTTCCAGACCATGCAAAACCATGCGCTGGAAGGCTATGCCGATATCAAATTACTCGCGCCTTATGTGAACGCATCCAAGGCCGATATCGTCACCGATGGGGCGAGGCACGACACGCCTTTCGAGGCGACATGGTCCTGCTACAAAGGCGGCGAGAACCATTGCGGCCGCTGCGGCACCTGCGTGGAGCGCCGCGAAGCCTTTCACCTTGCGGGCGTCAAAGACCCGACCGTCTATGAAGATGCCGATTTCTGGCGTGAAGCCGTTGCGCGGAGGAACACCTGATGTTTCGCATCACCAAGGAGTTTCACTTCTCCGCCTCGCATCAATTGACCGGACTTCCTGCCGATCACCAATGCGCACGCCTGCACGGCCACAACTACATTGTAGAGGTCGAGCTTTCCGCTCCTGATCTCGACGGCCATGGCTTCGTGCGCGATTATCATGAACTGGCGCCGTTTAAGCGTTATATCGATGACGCTTTCGATCATCGGCATCTCAATGACGTGCTGGGCCATGGCCAGACAACAGCCGAAACACTGGCAAAGCACTTTTTCGACTGGTGCCATGCGCGCTGGCCGGAAATATCCGCCGTGCGGGTGAGCGAAACGCCAAAAACCTGGGCGGAATATCGCCCAAGTGCAAAGCCATGAAACCGGTCTCCGAAATCCGCATCAGCGAAATTTTCGGCCCGACCATTCAAGGCGAAGGCGTCCTGATCGGCGAGCCGACTGTCTTCGTGCGAACGGGCGGCTGCGACTACCGCTGCGCATGGTGCGACAGCCTGCACGCGGTCGAAAGCCGCTTTCGCCATGAGTGGAAGTCAATGGGCGTCGAGGCCATCTGGCATGAAGTGACGGCACTTTCGGAAAATCGACCCTTAACAGTGTCACTTTCGGGCGGCAATCCGGCCATACAGCCGCTTGGCCCGCTCATCGCCCATGGCAAGAAGGAGGCCTATCGCTTTGCACTGGAAACGCAGGGGTCCGTCGCAAAAGACTGGTTTTCCGCGCTGGACACGCTGGTATTGAGCCCGAAACCGCCTTCCAGCGCGATGGCATTCGATCCCGACGCACTGGCAGCCTGTGTCGAAGCGGCGGGGCCAAAGCCCCGAACGGTGCTGAAATTCGTGATCTTCGACGATGCCGATTATGCTTTCGCAAAACACGTCTCGGCGCTTTATCCGCATCTGCCGGTCTATCTCCAGCCCGGCAATCACACGCCGCCACCGCCAGAAACGGACGATGCATTGATCGACATCGACGGCATTATGCGCCGCATGGAATGGCTGGTGGATAAGGTGATTGCCGACCGCTGGTTCGAGGCGCATGTGCTGCCCCAACTGCATGTGCTGATCTGGGGCAACAAGCGAGGCGTCTGAGCACATCCCGAAAAGTGTGAAGCGGTTTTCGGAAAAGATGTGCGAAAATAAAAACTTAGCGATTTGCGCCCGGCACCCAGAGCACGTCTTTCGCGCCGTTATCGTTGACGGCGCGGGAGGCGACGAAGAGAAAATCCGAGAGGCGGTTGATATATTGCAGCGCCTCCGGCGACACCACCTCGCCCTCGATTTTCGCCAGCGCCACCATCAGTCGCTCGGCGCGGCGCGAAACGGTGCGCGCAAGATGCAGTGCAGCCGACGCCGCCGAACCACCCGGCAAAATGAACGAGCGCAATGGCTGAAGATGGGCGTTGAGATTATCGATATCGGCTTCGACGCGGGCGACCTGCGACGCAACGATACGCAGCGGTTCATAGGCCAGCGGCTTGCCGTCATCGGGCGTCGAAAGATCGGCGCCGAGATCGAAAAGATCGTTCTGGATACGCGACAGCATCGCGTCGATTTCTGCATATTCGCCGGTATGAATTCGCGCCATGCCTATACAGGCATTGGCTTCGTCCACCGTGCCATAGGCTTCCACCCGCAGATCGGATTTGAGCCGTCGCGGACCGCTGGCAAGACCGGTGGTGCCGTCATCGCCGGTGCGCGTATAAATCTTGTTGAGCTTGACCATGCCTTACTGTCCGCCCGTGTACCGTGCGAAATAGATTGCGCCCACGATCAGAACGATTGCGATGAATTGCAGGAAGACGCGCAATTGCATCATCTTGTTGGAAAAATTGGCGTCGCCACCACGCATCATATTGCGCAGGCCGATGATCAACACAATCGCAACGGCGAGCATGGCCACCATGGCTGCGCCTTTGAACACAACGTCCATCTTGTTCCCTTCCCATCATCCGCAGTCTATTGAATTTTCAGACGCAAAACCGCTTCGCACTTTTGCTGAAAATACTTCAAGACTGATCGGACAGCATCCGGTAAAGCCAGCGCGACGGCATCAGGCGGCGCGCCAGAATTCCCAGTTTCGCCGGTCTCGTCACCGCATAATGCGGATTCGGACGCGGCGCCTCCAATGCGTGAAGCAGTACATCATAGACGGCTTCCGGTCCAAGCTTGTTCTTCGATTTGGTGCCGCCGCTCGTCAGCTTGGCCATCTGGCGCTGATAAAGCTCACGATGCACGGAGGCTTCCATATCGATATTGGCTTGCGCATGCCGGGCGGCATTATAGGTGAATTGCGACGCAATCGGCCCCGGCTCGATCAGCGAAACCTCCACCCCGGAACCTTCAAGCTCCATGCGCTGTGCCAGCATCAATCCTTCAATGGCGAATTTGGACGCGACATAGGCCCCACGCCATTTCATGGGCACTAACCCCAGGATCGATGAGCAATGGACGATGCGCCCATGCCCCCGCGCGCGCATGACCGGCACCACCCGCCGCGTCAGATCATGCCAGCCGAAGAAATTGGCTTCGAACTGTGCGCGAAGTGCTTCCACCGGCAAATCCTCGACCGCGCCCGGCTGGGCATAGGCACCGTTGTTGAACAGTGCATCCAGCCTGCCATCGGTCTTGCGCAACACTTCGTCGGCAAGGGCGGCAATGGAATCCGGCTCCGCATAATCGAGATAATAGGCAGTCATCCCCTTGGCTTGCAGGGCGGCAATGTCCTGCTCCTTGCGAGCGGTGGCAAAAACCTGCCATCCACGACGGTGCAGAGCTTCCGCGCAATAAGCGCCGATGCCGGAAGAACAGCCGGTTATGATGATGCTGCGATTTGCGCGTTCCTCAACCATTTCGTCCCATCCTGCCGCCGCGTTTCCTCTACAGTGCTTGATTCGCATGGCCTTTAAAACGGCGCCACCCTTGCAATCTGTCAGGTGATGCTAGATTTAAGGCATTGAAACTCAATGCTGGCGGCGAAAAGGGTAAAATCTGCGGATGCGAAAAATCAGACGTTTTCTCCGTCAGATTACCTATGATGTGCTGGGCCATTTCAGTTCGGACGACGGCTGGGCTTTTGCAAGTCACATCGCCCTATCGGGCCTGATGGCACTGTTTCCCTTCCTGATCTTCGCAACCTCGCTGGCGAGTTTTCTCGGCACCAAGGAATTTGCTGAAACGGCTGTCCACGTCATTTTCGACATGTGGCCATCGAATATCGCGGCCCCCATCGCCAATGAAGTGACCAACGTTCTGACCGTGCAGCGCAGCGGGCTTCTGACTCTCAGCGTGATCGCCGCTGCCTATTTTGCCTCCAATGGCGTAGAGGCGCTGCGCATTGCGCTCAACCGTGCTTACCGCGTCACCGACCAGCGCTCGATTATTTTCTGCCGCCTGCAAAGCCTCGGCTTCGTTCTGGTTGGCACGCTCAGCCTGATGGCGATCAGCTTCCTCTTGGTTCTGGCCCCGCTCGCCGTGCGCATTGCCGAGCAATGGTTCCCAGACATCGCGCCTTTCACCGGCACCATCGCCTTCTGGCGCTATAGCGTCGCCGTGGCCGTTCTGGTGCTGGCGCTGTTCATGGTGCATATCTGGCTGCCAGCCGGACGCCGCAGTCTCGGCGATATCCTGCCCGGCATTCTCATCACACTTGTCGCCTGGCTGGCGGCCGCGACCGCCTTTGCAAAATATCTCGAAACTTTTGCCACTTATGTCACCACCTATGCGGGCCTTGCCTCGATCATGGTGGCAATCGTTTTTCTCTACATGCTGTCGGCTATTTTCATCATCGGCGCTGAAATCAACGCCGCGATCATGAATTTCCGCAAACGCGAGCAGCAACCAGATCTGGTCTTGGAATAATCAGCGCTTCATGGTCGTCAGGGCAACACCCAAAGTCGTGACAACCATGCCGGCAATCTGGATTGGACCGAGCGTTTCACCAAAAATCAGATAGGCCATGATCGCCGCCGTGCCCGGTACGAGATAGAACAACGAGGCGACTTTCGACATCGCGCCTTCGCGGATCATCACCAGAAGCGCCAGAATGGCGCCGATGGAAATCGCCAGCGTCAGCCAGACCAGCGCAAAAATGAGCTGTGGCGACCAGATGATCACGCGGGTTTCAAAGCTGAAAGCACAGAGCGCCGTCAGGACGGCAGCAGCGATATACTGAACTGCCGTACCGGTTTTCAGATCACTGGTCGTGCCGAAACGCTTCTGCCAGACCGTGCCGGTGCTGATGGCAAGCACAGCGAAAAAAGCCGCCGCAAGGCTCTTGGGATCGACGCCGCTGCCTGCCGAAAACTTCGGCCAGACGACCATCGCCACACCGAGAAAGCCGATCAGCAGGCCTGTCCACTGGCGTCCGCTCGCCCTTTCGCGCAGAAGCATTGCCGCAATCAGCGTGGTGAGCATGGGTTGCAGCCCCGCGACCAGACCCGACATGCCAGCAGGCAGGCCGTGATGAACCGCCCAGAAAAGTGCTGAAAGATAGGCACCATGGATCAAACAACCGGCGATAGCCGCGTGAACCAGTGTGGCGCCCTTCGGCCACACCGCCCGGCTCGCCAGCGCCCACAGCGTCATGATGACCGCCGCAATGGAAAACCGCACCGCCATGAAGGTGAACGGTTCCGCATAGGGCATGGACAATCCGGCCCCGATGAAGCCGGTGGCCCAGAGCAGAACAAACATAATGGGGAAGAAGCGCGCGGCCATGGCAAACTCTCTTATTTGCGCTCGCCTTATACCGCTTCGTCAGAAACACCTATCGCATAAATCTGATTGCAGCGTTCAATTTGCCAAAAGGCAGGCGTCGTTTTATTGAGAACGGATGACCATTGAAACCAATACGATCCGCATCCTCGTTGACGCCGATGCCTGTCCGGTGAAGGCTGAAATCTACCGTGTCGCCGAGCGGCATGGCCTGCCTGTGGTGCTGGTCGCCAACAGTTTCGTGGCGATCCCGCGTGATGCCGAACGGGTGGAGCGGGTTGTCGTCTCGGACAAGCTCGACGCCGCCGACGACTGGATCGCCGAAAATGCTAAGCCGGGTGCTATCGTCATCACCGCCGATATTCCGCTGGCCAGCCGTTCGCTCGAAAAAGGCGCATCGGTCATCGCGCCCAATGGACGCGTTCATACGCAAAGCACCATCGGCAACACGCTCGCGACACGCAATCTGATGGATTCGCTACGCTCTGCCGGAGAAATCACCGGCGGTCCCGCGCCATTTGCGCCGAAGGACCGGTCGGCGTTTCTGTCGGCGCTCGATCTCGCCATTGTGCGGTTAAAGCGCGCCGGTTTTACATCAGCTTGACCTGATCGTTGCAGTCGCAACACCAGCGCCGATCAGCAAGGTGCCGCCTGCGCGATTGAAAATCCGCAGGGCCCGCTCGCTGGCAAAGAAGCGCCGCGCCCGTGCCGCCGTCAGCGCATAGGCGAAGGCATTGAGGAAGGCGAGCACCAAAAATGTGCTTTCAAAGACCAGCATCTGGGTCAGAAAATCCCGATGCGGGCTGAGGAACTGCGGCAGAAACGCCACGAAGAAAGTGATGCTTTTCGGGTTGAGCGCCGTCACCAGCCAGGCATGAACCAGCATCCTAACCGGATGCACCTTGTCATGCCGGGCCTTGGCATTCATCGTGCCTCCGGCCCGGAACAGCTTGATGCCGAGCCAGACGAGATAGGCAGCGCCGATCCATTTAACCACTGTGAACACAGTTGCGGAAGCCGCGAGCAGTGCCCCGACGCCCAGCATGGACAGCGTCATGGCCGTGAAGTCGCCCAGCGCCACGCCCACCGCCATCGGAAAAGCCGTCTTCCATCCCTGCCCCAGCGCATAAGACACGACGAGCAGAACCGTTGGCCCCGGAATGATCAGAAGCACGATGGATGCGGCGGTGAATGCAAGCCAGACGTCGAGACTCATGCGATGTCTCCTTCGGAAAAGGAGGAAGCCACCAATTCGCCCCGTTGTCGAGCGTTAAAGTTTCTGCGCGGCTTCGATCAGTTTCATGGCGTCCGGCCCTTCCCATGGGGCGGGCCCGTTCATGGATGCGATCTGGCAGCCGTCCTTATCGACCAGAAGCGTCACCGGCAGGCCGAAAGCAAGGTTCTTGCGCTTCAGCTCATTGAAGCTTGCCATAGTCGCATCGCGGTGCAGCGTGAGGTTCTTAATGCCGATCTCGCTTAGAAAACCCTTGGGCTTGTCGTCGGAACCCGTGTCGATATTGATCGCCACGACATCGAAATCCTTGCCGCCCTTTTCGGCCTGCAATTTGTCGAGGGCTGGCATTTCCTCGCGGCATGGCGCACACCATGTCGCCCAGAGATTAACGAGAAGCGTCTTGCCCTTGTAATCGCCAAGCGTCATCTGCTTGCCGTCGGGGCCCGTGAAGGCAAGATGCGCCACGGAAATCGGCTTTTCCGCTGGGCGCATGGCGGCCACGCCGCCGGTTGCAGCCGCGTCGAGCGCCTTCAGCGAATCCGCTTTTAAGGCGCATTGGGCGGACGCTTCGTCATTTTCGGACGAAACATTAGCGGCTACCACATTGCCAGAGGGGCGCTCCATCACGTATACCGCCCCGATACCGGCAATGACACCGGCAAGGGCTGCAAGAAGGACGATCTTGCGATTTCCCGATTTCGCCTTTTCGTTGTCTTCTGCCATGTCGCGTCACTTCTTTCTAATATCCGGCCAAATCGTCACTCGGGGCATATGAGCATGAGCGAACAAAAATCAAGCAATCAGATGTGGGGCGGCCGTTTTGCCTCAGGACCCGATGCGATCATGGAAGAGATCAATGCATCCATCGGCTTCGACCGCAAGCTCTATGCGCAAGATATTCAAGGCTCGCTCGCGCATGCAGCCATGCTCGCAAAGACGGGCATCATTACGGCAGACGATCACAAACAGATCGAGCAGGGCCTGAAAACCATCCTCAAGGAGATCGAGGACGGCAAGTTCACCTTCTCGCGCAAGCTCGAAGACATTCACATGAATATCGAGGCGCGGCTGGCCGATCTGATCGGCCCCTCGGCAGGTCGCCTCCACACCGCCCGCTCGCGCAACGATCAGGTGGCCGTCGATTTCCGCCTCTGGGTCAAGCAGGAACTGGAAAAGACCGCCGTCGCCCTGAAAAACCTGATCGAAGCTTTTCTGGAACGCGCCGAAGAACACGCGGCGACCGTGATGCCGGGCTTCACCCATCTCCAGACCGCGCAGCCCGTCACTTTCGGCCATCATTGCATGGCCTATGTGGAAATGTTCGGACGCGATCTGTCCCGCGTGCGCGACGCTATCGAGCGCATGGATGAATCGCCGCTGGGTGCCGCAGCCCTCGCTGGCACCGGCTTCCCGATCGACCGTCATATGACGGCCACGACGCTCGGCTTCCGCGAACCGACCCGCAACTCGCTCGACAGCGTTTCCGACCGCGACTATGCGCTGGAATTCCTGTCGCTTGCAGCCATCTGCGCCGGTCATATGTCGCGGCTTGCCGAAGAAATCGTCATCTGGTCCACGCCGCAGTTCAACTTCGTGCGCCTGTCCGATGCCTTCTCCACCGGCTCGTCGATCATGCCGCAAAAGAAGAACCCGGATGCCGCCGAACTGGTTCGCGCCAAGACTGGCCGTATCAACGGTTCGCTGGTCGCCCTTTTGACCATCATGAAGGGTCTGCCGCTCGCCTATTCCAAGGACATGCAGGAAGACAAGGAACAGGTTTTTGACGCTGCCGAAAATCTGGAACTCGCCATTGCCGCCATGGCGGGCATGGTGCGCGACCTGACGATCAATGTCGCTTCCATGAAGAAAGCCGCCGGTTCGGGCTATTCCACGGCAACCGACCTCGCCGACTGGCTGGTGCGGGAACTGGGACTGCCCTTCCGCGAAGCGCACCACATCACCGGTCGCGCGGTTGCTCTGGCGGAAAGCCGCAAGGTTGACCTCGCCAAGCTCTCGCTGGAAGAGCTGCAATCGATCCATCCCGGCATCACCGATGCGATCTTCGGCTATCTCACGGTCGAGAAATCGGTCAAGAGCCGCCAGTCCTTTGGCGGCACGGCCCCGCAGGAAGTGCGCCGCCAGATCCGGTACTGGAAAAAGCGCATCGTGAAGGCCTGATCGCCGTTCAAGATAAAGTCATGTGAAATCATCCGGCCAACGGGTGATTTCACTCTTGAGAATTTTGCGTTACAGCTAGCCCAACCAAGATTTTGATTCAGGAACCAAAGCTGATGACAGGCCGCTCCGCCATTTCGACCGTGCTTATGATCGCCGCACTCGCAGCCACGCTTGCCGCCTGTGGACGTAAAGGCCCGCTGGAACCGCCGCCGTCATCGCTGATCACCGATGATCAGGGCCACACCAAGCCGAAACCCAAGGAAGACAAGCCTTTCATTCTTGATAAGCTGCTCTAGTTCCCAAGGACTATCTTCCGTGAATCATTTTGAATATCGCGACGGTGTGCTGCACGCCGAAAATGTCAGCCTGCCTGAAATCGCCAAGGCGGTCGGTACGCCTTTCTACGTCTATTCCCGCGCCACGATCGAGCGCCATTTCCGCGTGTTCAGCGAAGCTTTCGCCGATATGGAACCGCTGATCGCCTATGCGCTGAAGGCCAATTCCAATCTGGCCGTGTTGAAGACGCTCGCAAAGCTCGGCGCCGGTGCCGATACGGTGTCGGAAGGCGAAATTCGCCGTGCGCTCGCCGCAGGCATCCCTGCCAGCAAAATCGTCTTTTCCGGCGTCGGCAAGACCCCGCGCGAAATGGATTTCGCGCTTGAGGTCGGTATCTATTGCTTCAATGTCGAATCCGAACCGGAGCTGGAAATTCTCTCGGCCCGTGCTGTCAAGGCGGGCAAGGTTGCCTCGGTATCGCTGCGTATCAACCCGGATGTCGACGCCAAGACCCACGCCAAGATCTCGACCGGCAAGTCTGAAAACAAGTTCGGCATTCCGCGCATCAAGGCGCGCGAGGCCTATGCCCGTGCGGCCAGCCTGCCGGGCATCGACGTGGTTGGCATCGATATGCATATCGGCAGCCAGATCATCGATCTTGAACCCTTCGACAATGCTTTTGCGCTGATGGCGCAGCTGGTGAAGGAATTGCAGGCCGATGGCCACAACATCCGCCATGTCGATGTCGGCGGCGGTCTCGGCATTCCCTATCGCACCGACAACAACCCGCCGCCGCTGCCGGTGGCCTATGCGGAGATTGTCGCCAAGCACATCAAGCCGCTCGGCCTCAAGACGGTTTTCGAGCCGGGCCGCCTGATCGTCGGCAATGCCGGTCTGCTGGTGACGGAAGTGATTTTCGTCAAGGAAGGCGATGCGAAGAACTTCATCATCGTCGATGCCGCGATGAACGATCTCATCCGCCCGACGCTTTATGAAGCATTTCACGATATCCGCCCGGTCAAGCTGGCAAAGGACGACGCGCCGCGCATCCGCGCCGATTTCGTCGGACCTGTCTGCGAGACGGGCGATTATCTCGGCCTCGACCGCGAGACGACCAAGCCAGCGCCCGGCGACCTGATTGCGGTGAGCACCGCTGGCGCTTACGGTGCGGTCCTGTCGAGCACCTATAATAGCCGCCTTCTGGTGCCGGAAGTTCTGGTCGATGGCGACCGCTACCATGTCGTGCGCCCGCGCCACACTTACGAAGAGCTGCTTGCGCTCGATTCCATACCGGACTGGCTGTAAGCCATCGGGCCCAATTAATCAGGGCCCATATTAATCATGGCAAAGCCTCGCCTTTGCCATGATGCATGTTATCCTGTCATTTGATTGCACGCTGGCAGACAGAGCAGAAAGCCCGGATGACGGATCAAGGCCAAGACAAGAAGGATAGGCCGCAGCTGATGCGGGAAGCCTTTTTGCGCCTGTTTTCAGGCGATGGCGCTCTGTTGCGCCGACTGCGTCTGCGCACCTTCTTGTCCGTCGGGTTTGAACGCCTGTGGCCGCTGGTCCTGCCGCTGATTCTGTTGGTTGCGCTTTTTGCAAGCATCAGCTGGTTTGGCCTGTTCGGCATGATGCCGCGCTGGTTGCATATCGCCGTGCTGACGATCTTCGCGCTGGCAGGGCTGGTTGCGCTCTATCTCCCATCCCGTTTTCGCCAGCCGACCGAAGACGATGTCACGGCGCGCATCGAGGCGGTCAACGGCCTCGTGCACGAACCGCTGGCCGTGCAATCCGGCCATATGGCCAGCGGCACCCACGATCCGTTTTCGCAGGCTCTGTGGCGCGAACATCAGAAGCGTATGGCCGAACGGCTCAAGAACCTGCAATCCGGCTTGCCGCGACCGCGCCTGCCGGAACGCGATCCTTATGGCCTGCGCGCCGTCGTGGCGCTGCTTTT
The DNA here is from genome assembly GCF_040372265.1 of Brucella sp. NBRC 113783. Classification (NCBI taxonomy): domain Bacteria; kingdom Pseudomonadati; phylum Pseudomonadota; class Alphaproteobacteria; order Hyphomicrobiales; family Brucellaceae; genus Brucella; species Brucella sp. NBRC 113783. The sequence continues at coordinate 52,076 of NZ_BAABRX010000001.1, forward strand.
CGTCACAGCGCTCGCCTACACGTCCAGCGCTGGCAGCGGGCGCATTGCCGACGCCTTTCACATTCGCCCCGGCAACGGTGCCGCCCTTGCCCGTGTCGATGCCTGGGTGACACCACCGCGCTATACAGGCCGCGCGCCGGTCTTCCTGACGGCCAGCGCTGAAAACAGCCGCAATGCCGAAGCGATCACGGTTCCCGAGGGCAGTGTGCTTTCGGTCCGCGTCATCGGCGGCAGCTCGGAACGCCTCACCGCAACCAATGCAGAAGGCGAGCAACGGGAAGTCCAGCCCGTCGCCCCGAAGGAAGAGCAGACGCAAGCGCAAGGACTGAGGCCGGTACAGACGCCGGAAGAAAGCGCTGTCGATGGAAGCCGCAACTTCCGCTACGATTTACGCGAAGACGAAACCGTGACCCTTTCCGGCACCGATGCGCGCTGGAAATTTGCGGTGACGCCAGACACGCCGCCGACGATCCGCTTTACCAAGGAACCCGGTCACGCGCTCAACGGCACGCTGCAACTGACCTATGAAATCGATGACGACTATGTGCCGGCCAGAGCCTTTGCCGAGATCGTGCCGCTGGAAATCGATGAAGACGAAGAGGCCTCCCCGCTTTACGAGGCACCGGAGCTGCCGCTCGCATTGCCGCGCCGCGGCGTGAAGGAAACCACCACATCGAAAGACCTGACCGAACATCCATGGGCAGGCCAGAAGATAGCGCTAACCCTCGTCGTCACCGACGCGGCGGGCCAGGTTGGGCGCAGCGAAACCAAGGTGATAACGCTTCCCGAACGGCCTTTCAGCAACCCGCTGGCGCGCGCTATTGCCGAACAGCGGCGTATTCTGGCGCTTGACGCCAACCAGCGCGATCATGTGCTGGACATGCTGTCGGCGCTGATGCTGCGCCCGGAAGAAACGATCAAGAACGCCGCGCATTATCTGGGCCTCGTCACCATCCGCACCAGGCTTCGCATGGCGAGAAGCGACGACGCCCTACGCGATACTGCCTATTATATGTGGCAGGTGGCGCTCGGTATTGAGGATGGCAATCTTTCGGCAGCCGAAAAGCGTCTGCGTCAGGCGCAGGAAGCACTGAAAAATGCGCTGCAAAACGGTGCCTCGCAGGAAGAGATCGAGAAGCTCACCGCCGAATTGCGCAAGGCGATGCAGGATTTCCTGCGCGAATTCGCCCAGCGCCAGCAGCAGAACCCGAATGCGCGCCAGTCAGCGCCGGATCCCAATGCGCAGATGCTGACGGAACGGGATTTACAGCGCATGATGGACCAGATCGAAAATCTGGCCCGTCAGGGATCGCGCGATCAGGCCGAACAGCTTCTGTCGCAATTGCAGGACCTGATGAACAATCTGCAAATGGGTCAGACACAACCCGGCCAGCAGGGTCAGGGACAGCAGGGCCAGCAAGGGCAGATGCAGCAGCAGATGAACAAGCTTGGCGATCTGATGCGCCGCCAGCAGCAGATGATGAATGAGACCTTCAATCTCGACCAGCAGCAGCAGCGCCAGTTCGACAGCAATCCGGGTGCCGGTGAAGAGGGCGAAGGTGAGGACATGGAAGGCCTGTTCCCCGGCGATGACGGCTCCAGGGGCGGCGGTTCGCAGCAAGGCGGCCAGACGGATGAGAAGACCGCAGAGGCCATGCGCAAGCTGCAACAGCAGCAGCAGCAATTGCAGCAGGAACTGCAAAAGCTGACGGAAGACCTGAAAGGCTTGGGTATAGAACCCGGCAAGGATTTCGGCGATGCTGGAAAATCCATGGGCAATGCCGCCGAAGCGCTAGGACGCAATGAAGGCGCGGAGGCCAACGACAATCAGGGCAGCGCTCTGGACGCCCTGCGCCGTGCCGGTCGCGACATGATGCAGAAGATGCAGCAGGCGATGGGGCAGGACGTCCAGCAGGGTCAGGGCGCGAATGGTTCTCGTGGCCGCGATCCGCTCGGACGCCAGCAGGGCATGGGAGCCGATGATGGCAACGGCACCAAAATTCCCGGCGAAATCGACATTCAGCGCGCGCGTGAAATTCTGGATGAAATCCGCCGCAAGCTCGGCAACGCGCTGACGCCGCAGATGGAAAAGGAATATCTGCAGCGCCTGTTACAGTTCGATTAGAGGCTGCTCAACGAACTCGTACGACGGTTGCAAATTCGTCAGGCCGTGGCGAAAAGAGTGATTTTCGAGCAACGGAGCGGAGCGTACTTAAGGGTACGTGAGCACCGGCGCACAGAAAAGCGCTCTTTGCAGCCCGGCATCACGAATTTGCCGCTCAATCCTTGACGTGTCCGACATAGGGCAACTGCCGGAACGAATGGGCTACGTCCATGCCATAGCCGACGACAAAATAATCCGGGCATTCGAAGGCGACAAAATCAGCTTCCAGATCGACCTTGCGCCGCACGCTCTTGTCCAGCAGGACGGCAATACTGACGCTGCGCGCGCCACGTTCCAGCATCAGTTCGCGGACGAATTTGAGCGTCTTGCCAGATTCCAGAATATCGTCGATCAGCAGCACATCGCGGTCACGCACTTCGCTGTCGATATCGCGCAGCAGGCGAACTTCCGTACTGGTCGTGCCCTTGCCATAACTGGACACCGTGATGAATTCGACATCCGGTTCCACGCCCGCATCATGCATGGCACGGATGAGGTCGGCTGCGAAAATGAACGAGCCCTTGAGAATGGAAATCGTCAGCAGATTGTGAAACTTGCGTTCGGCAATAGCCTTCGCCAGTTCAAGATTGCGACCGGCAATATCTTCCGGGCTGAATAGAATTTCTATCGTCTTGCCGCCGACTTCTGGCATTGCCGGTTCTCTCCTGATCGTTTGCTTTGCTTATGGGCCACCGAAAGCCTTTTCAGGCTTTTCGGGATGCGCTTTCCTGCAGAAGGCACGCTCTATAGCACGGTTTGAAGAAAATGCACCCCGCCTGTCAACAAGCCCAGGCTTAGAGCCTGAAACAAAAAGCGGCATGTGTGTGCGAAAATGGTGATTTTCGAGTACCGGAGCGGAGCGTACTATTGGTACGAGAGCACCGGAATGGAGAAAATTGCCATTTGCAGCCACACAGGGCGACTTTTGGAACAGGCTCTTATATCCATTCCCCGATGACAGGATTTGATATAGCGTGCCCGCATGCATCCGGACATTATCGAACTGCGCTCCTTTTACGACACGACACTTGGTCATTTGGCCGAGCGCGCCATACGCATGGCGATTGCCGGTCTTTGGGAACGTGTTCCGGGCGAACGGCTCATCGGCATGGGCTACAGCCTGCCCTATCTCGACCGGTTCAGCGCCGATACGGAACGCACTTTTGCCTTCATGCCAGCCGGACAGGGCGCGATCGCCTGGCCTTCGGCGGACAAATCCACCACGGCTTTGGTCTTCGATGAAGAATTGCCGCTGCCGGATTCCTCCATCGACCGCATCCTGATGGTCCATGCGTTGGAATATGCCGAAAGCGCACCGGAAACGCTGAAGGAAATGTGGCGCGTACTGGCGCCCAACGGGCGGCTGGTGATCGTTGTGCCCAACCGCCGTGGCGTCTGGGCCCGCTTCGAACATACGCCTTTCGGCAGCGGGCGGCCTTACAGCCGCGACCAGCTTTCCACCCTGCTGCGCGAAGCCAATTTCACGGTCAACACCGTCAGCGACGCCCTGCATTTCCCACCCGCCACGCGGCGCTGGATGATGCGGCCTTGTCTGGCAATCGAAGGTCTGGGGCGGCGGCTGTGGCCGCTTTTCTCAGGCGTGTTGGTGGTGGAAGCCCAGAAACGTCTCTATCAGGGTCTGCCGGTTGCGCAGCGCTCGTCGCGGCGTGTTTTCGTGCCGGTGCTTGGAACCCCGGTCAGCGGACTGCGCAAGGCCAAACAAGAGTCTGACGCCTAGAGCCCATCTGATTACATTAGATCAGCTCTACATATTTACTCTGACGCACATCTTGTCCGAAAACCGCTTCGCACTTTTCGGGATTTGCTCAACCCCCATAAAACAAGGTTTTTCTCGACTTCGCGCCCATGGCGGTTTATGTCGCATCGGGGCTCAAATCCCTTGAGCGTCCCATAAAGCAACACTGTTCTTTTGGCGGAGCCAAAATCATGACCGATCAGCAAAACCTTTCCCGTCCCCAGCCCAAGGCCGGCCTGCTCAACATCGCAGCCTACGTGCCCGGCAAGGAACATGTGGAAGGCGTTGCCAAGGTCTATAAGCTCTCCTCCAACGAGACCCCGATCGGCCCCAGCCCCCATGCGGTGGAGGCCTATCGATACGCGGGCGAAAAGCTGGAACTTTATCCCGACGGACAGGCGCTCGCGCTGCGTGAAGCTATTGCCGAAACGCAAGGGCTGAACATTGGCAATATCCTGTGCGGCAATGGTTCGGATGAGTTGTTGGGCCTGCTCTGCCAGACTTATCTTGCGCCGGGCGATGAAGCCGTCATCACCGAGCATGGCTTTGCCGTTTACAAGATCCAGACGCTGGCAGCCGGTGCAACACCGGTAACCGTGAAGGAAAGCAATGCGCGCATCGACGTGGATGCCATTCTTGCTGGCATTACGCCGCGCACCAAGGTTGTCTTCATCGCCAATCCGGCCAATCCGACCGGCACTTATCTGCCTTTCGAGGAAGTGCGCCGTTTGCATGCGGGCCTGCCGAAGCATGTCCTTCTCATCCTCGATGCTGCCTATGCCGAATATGTGCGCCGCAACGATTATGAGGCCGGTCTCGAACTCGTTTCGTCGAACGAGAATGTCGTGATGACCCGCACCTTCTCGAAGATCCACGGCCTTCCGGGTCTGCGAATCGGCTGGATGTATGCGCCCGCCCATGTGATCGACGCAGTCAATCGCATTCGCGGCCCGTTCAACATGAATTCGGCAGCGATTGCCGCCGGTGCGGCCGCCATTCGCGACCGCAACCATGTCGAAAAGTCGGTCGCCTATAACGACAAGTGGCTGTCCTGGCTGACGGATGAGTTCACCAAGCTCGGCCTGCGGGTGACGCCTTCGGTCACGAACTTCCTTCTGATCCATTTCCCCGAAGACGCCGCACACTCGGCAGACAAGGCGGATGAGTGGCTTTCCAAGCGCGGTTATATTCTGCGCCGTGTTGGCGGATACGGTTTCCCCAACGCGCTGCGCATGACCGTCGGACCGGAAGAAGCCAATCGCGGCGTAGTCGCCGCACTCACTGAGTTTTTAAAGTAAGATCAATGTCCACGATCCATTTTGATAAAATCGCGCTGATCGGTATCGGTCTCATCGGTTCGTCGCTGGCGCGCGTCATCCGTCGCGAAGGCCTTGCCAACCATATCGCAATTGCAACCCGCAGCGCCGAAACCCTGAAGCGCGCCGAGGAACTGAACCTCGGCGACAGCTACACCACCGACAGCGCCGAAGCGGTCAGGGAAGCCGATCTGGTGATCGTCTCGGTACCGGTCGGTTCGTCCGGCACCGTCGCAAAGCAGATCGCTGGCAGCCTGAAGCCGGGCGCCATCGTCACCGATGTCGGCTCGACGAAAGCTTCCGTCATTGCACAGATGCAGCCGGAACTGCCCGCCAATGTGCATTTCATTCCGGGCCACCCGCTAGCGGGAACGGAATATTCCGGCCCGGACGCAGGCTTTGCAGAGCTGTTCAACAATCGCTGGTGCATCCTCACGCCCCTTCCCGACACGGATGAAGCGGCGCTGGAAAAGCTTACGGCCTTCTGGACGGCCTGCGGTTCGCGGCTCGACCATATGGACCCGCAGCACCATGATCTGGTGCTGGCCATCGTCTCGCATCTGCCGCATATCATCGCCTACAACATCGTCGGCACCGCCAGCGATCTGGAGCAGGTGACAAAATCGGAAGTCATCAAATATTCCGCATCCGGTTTCCGTGACTTCACGCGTCTGGCGGCATCAGACCCGACCATGTGGCGTGACGTGTGCCTGCACAACAAGGACGCTATCCTTGAAATGCTCGGACGCTTTTCGGAAGATTTGGCCTCGCTGCAACGCTCGATCCGCTGGGGCGACGGAGAGGCCTTGTTCGACCTCTTCACGCGCACGCGTGCGGTGCGCCGTGGCATTATCGATGCGGGTCAGGAAGTGGATGCGCCAGACTTTGGCCGTCATGCTGCGACGCGCACCAACGAAAAGAAGTAAGGCAATAGATAGGGCAGTAAAAACATACTCCCCTATTCCCCTATTCCCTTACTCCCCTAAAGCGCCGGTAACCGCCCAAGCGGAATGAACCCGGCATTGGCTCTGCCCTTGCGAACGGCAATCTCCAGCGTGGGATTGCCGTTTTCGTCTTTCGGCATGGCTGATAGCGCGAAGAGGATGGTGGCGATATTGCTGCCCTGCTCCGGGAAAACCGTCTGGCCAGCCTGCGCCAGCGATTGCGCATTGACGAGTGTCAGCTTCACATCGGCGTTGATCAGCCCATTGTCATCGACGGAAAACGGACCGGTCAGCGTCACCATCGCCCCATTGGGCATGGAGAGAAATGCCTGATGGATCGTGCCGCTATGGCCGCGCAGACGCTGGCTGAAGTCGGAAGATCCCGACGCCAGCAGTGTGGCAGCATCGGCAATCTCGATATCGGCAACGCCGTCGATCTCGGGGCTCTTGGCATTGCCGATCACCGGGGCTGCAAGCTTCAGCCCGGCAAAGCGGCCTGCCAGTTTCAGCGCGCCATCGACGGCGCTCATGCTGAAATCCATCTGTTCCAGACTGCTGAGCGGCTCCGTCGTCGTGGTTTCCGTGCGGCGACCGACCACGATGTCGCGCGCTTCAAGCGCAATCTCGGTCGGGAATGGGCGGGCAAGCCGGGTGTTGGAGCTGAACCGGCTCCAGCTCACTTCAAGCGGTTGAAGACCCGGAAATTCGATAAAGGCAGGTCCTGTCAGATCATTGCTGAGCGAGCGCGGCGCATAGATCGGCGAGCCGGAGGTGAAACGCCCTGCGCGAAAGGCCATACCGGCGCTGGGCTTCTGCCAGGAAATGCTGTCGCAGACCACATTGACACGAAGCGGATAGCCGCTTGTGCGCAGATCCTCGCAGCGCACGCCAATGCCCTGAGCGGACAGCTTTGCCATATCCGCGGTGGCGCGCGTTTGCAGGCGGTCGGCCACATAGAACCACCCGGCAGTGTAGGCAGCGACGAGAACGATCAGGAAAATGCCAAGCGCAATAGATCGCTTTCTGGACTTCCGTTGTTTCGTTCCAGCTTCCGTCCCGGGATGCACCATCGAAAAACCTTATGTCGGTCAGAGAGTTGAGCCTGAGAAGCAGCAGAGCCGCCAGCGACGCATCTTTCGATACAATGTTTTGCTCAACCTCACTCTTGGCCATATTATGGCAGGATTGAGTCTTGTGAAGTGGCGCTTCAGAAAAAACGAGGGATATCCATCAATTACCCATGGAAATCGGTCACAAGACGGCAAATATTATACCATCATGACACACCATATCGATGCAAAGCGGACGAGTGATTTCTGGGTTTTCGGCTACGGCTCGCTAATGTGGCGGCCCGGCTTCGCGCATGTGGAGACCGTTCGCGCCCGCCTGCACGGCTATCGTCGCAGCTTGTGCATCTATTCGCATTTTCATCGCGGCTCGCCCGACCACCCCGGACTGGTGCTTGGTCTCGACGCGGGCGGCTCCTGCCTTGGCATGGCGTTCCGCGTTCCGGGCGAGATGACCGACGAGGTGATGGTCTATCTGCGCGAACGCGAAATGTCGAACAATGTCTACCACGAAAAAAGGTTACGGCTGCGCCTCCATGACGGGCGCGATGTTCAGGGACTGGTCTATGTGGCCGACCGCCGCCATGTGCAATATGCGGGCGCGCTCAAGGCCGAGGACGCGGCTGCGATTGTTGCATCCGCGCATGGCGAATCCGGCGCGAATATCGACTATGTCGCCAACACGCTGAAACATCTGCGCGATATGCGCGTACGCGATCACGCGCTTGAGCATGTCGGCAGCCTGATTGCCGCGAAATCACACCCACCGCGTGATTTCGACTGATCAATCCCTGATCGCGAGAATGGACTTCGCCAGTCCGGCAATCTTCTCAAATTCGATCCGCCCATCCGGGAAGAGCTTACGCACCTGTCCCGTGGTCAAAAGCCGGATCGATTCCACATGAAAACGGGCATCGTCGGCGCTTTTCTGACGCTCGAAAAAGCCGAGCCGCATCTTGGTCATCAGCCAGATGCGCACCGCCACCGGCAGCCACTGAAAACCGATAAAGCGGAAATGCGGCTCATAAGGGAACCAGTAATTGGGCGTCTGCATGTAATAGCGCTTGCCGAGCCTGCGGGTATTTTCCGCAAAGCGTGTGATGGCCGCCCAGTCGCCGACATGTTCGATAACCGAGTTGGAATGAACCACGTCGAAAGTCCGCCCCGCAAAAAGCGCCGGATCGGTCGCGTCGCCGACCAGAAACGTGAAGGTTCCCGTATCTTTCTCTTCCTGCTTTTCAGGATTGATCAGCGTGAAATGCAGGCGGTCGCGGTTGGCTTCGATGAAGTCTTCGCCGATCAGCCAATATTTTTCCGACCCGCCGAGATCGAGGATTTCAACTTTTTCGCCTTCCGGCTTTTCGGCAAGTGCCGCCTCGATCAATTTGCGGATATGGGCGAACCGTTTGGCACGGAAGGAAAACTCGATGCTTTTGCGGTCCTTATAAGGATCGCGACTATTTTCTGAAATATCCATTGTCGTTTTATCCGTTCAGCCAAACACCGGTCAGCACTGTTAAGCTCACTTGCCATTTATTACAAAGCATAGCAACACCGATGGCATATCAGGGCATTGTCCGGCAGAGCAAAGAGAAGGGCCGATCCAGTGCCTCAAGCACGAAAATTGAGCCGGCAGCCTATCGGGCACTTGTCCTCAATCGAAGCAATCGCTACATCTCGGCCAATCGTCAAGGAGACAGACACTCATGATAGCATTGTTCCGCACTATTGACCTGGCGCTCGACATCTATACGTGGATCATCATCGCCAGCGCCATTTATTCGTGGCTCTATGCGTTCAATGTCGTCAATTCCGGCAATCGCTTCGTGGCCTCGGTCGGAGAGTTTCTCTACAAGGTAACCGAGCCGGTTCTGCGCCCGATCCGTAATCTCCTGCCCAATCTCGGCGGCATCGACATTTCGCCGATTGTCCTGCTGTTGATTATCTTCTTCATCCGCCAGTTCATGTGGACGACGCTGCTGCCGCTCTTCCTCTGACCGGCACAGCAAACACCAAAAACAAAAGCGCCCGATGGATCATCGGGCGCTTTTGTTTTGAACTCAACTCATGAAACAGGCGATTACTTGCCCTTGGCGCGTTCGATCGCTTCAACGATGAACTTGCGAGCGTAGTCTTCATCGCCCCAGTCACCGATCTTGACCCACTTGCCGGGTTCCAGATCCTTGTAATGCTCGAAGAAATGCGCGATCTGCTTCAGCGTGATTTCCGGCATATCGGTATAGTCGTGGATCTTCTCGTAACGGCGCGTCAGGTGCGGCGACGGAACGGCGATGATCTTTTCGTCCTTGCCGGAATTGTCTTCCATGACCAGAACGCCGATCGGGCGGACATTGATCACAGAACCCGGCACCAGCGGACGGGTGTTGCAGACGAGAACGTCGATCGGATCGCCGTCTTCCGAGAGCGTGTGCGGTACGAAACCGTAATTGCCCGGATAGGTCATCGGCGTGTAGAGAAAACGGTCAACGATCAGAGCCCCGGACTTCTTGTCCATCTCGTACTTGATCGGCTGGCCGCCGACCGGAACTTCGATGATGACGTTGACGTCTTCGGGAGGATTGGTTCCGATGGAAATGGCATCAATATTCATGATGGGTCCTTTCGTGTCGCGCTCTGATAACGGGTTTCATGTTTCCGTGCAAGAAAAACGAAAGTTCAATAAAACGCGACTAATTGTCGTTTAGCTCATGTACAGCCGGAAGGATGTCGGGCATTTAACTGCGCGGTGAAACACCCAGTTCCTTCAGGCGGTCCACAGCTGTCGGTGGCATCGGGGGTGGGTTGGGGTCGCGGCTTGCCGCAACCAGAAGCTCGTCGCAGGCCGTTTCGGTGGTTTCGATCAGGCGGCGCAGAAATTCTTCCTTTTCAAGCCCCGGCGGAATGGGCGGCAGGACGCGGCACCGAATGGTGCCCGGAAAGCGCAGAAACTTGCGGCGCGGCCAGTAAAGCCCGGCATTATGGGCAATCGGCAAGACCGGCAGGTTCAGCGCATCGTAAAGATGCACGATGCCGTATTTATATTGCGGCGGCGCACCGGGCGCGCGGCGGGTGCCTTCAGGATAGATCAGGATCTGACGCCCTTCGGCAATGGCCTTTTCCGCGCCCTTGGTGATCGAATGCAGCGCCTTGACGCGCGATCCGCGATCCACCGGGATCATCTCCATTTTAGCGACGTACCAGCCGAACAGCGGAATGCGCATCAATTCGCGCTTCAGGATCAGAACCGGATCATCCAGATAGGGCAGGAACGCATAGGTATCCCAGGCCGACTGGTGCTTGGGCGCGCAGATATAGGCGCCCTCTGGAATATTATCGAGACCTTCAATGACGTAATCCGTCCCGGCAATGATCTTCTGGAGCTTGAGATTGACCCGCGCCCACAGCTTCGGCACGATCCAGGCCTTCTTGCGCGGCAGCAGGAAATAGAACGGCGTATAGACGATCATCTGAACCAGCGTGCAGATGTAAAACGCCGCATTGAAGAGGATTGAACGCAGATAGAGAAGCATCGTGTCGGCGAATGTCCCGGCTAGAGCACGTCCCGTAGAGAGAGACACAATCTCGAAAAACTGTCAGACCTTCGCTTTCCGAAATCTCGGGCACTCGTATATCAGGAACTGCCCCGTTTTCCATACAGAAAACAGTGACCGATTGTCAGGAATTTGCTGTTTGTTACCGATTGATTTTCTGACCGGCGACGCCGTTCAGGATGTCGAAGCCGAAAATCTCCGACGTACCGACGCGCACGACCGCGCCCAGATATTTGACATATTCCACGAACAATACGCGCAGCGTGTCACCCTCGGCAACCCAGCTTTGCCCGCGCCCCTCGGTGTTCACCACCGGATAGGGCACGAATTCCACGTCCTTCATCCGGTAGGACATTTCCAGAATGCTGCGCGGCATATGGTAATTGTTCGTCACGACGATCACCCGGTTATAACCGTTGTTGCGAATCCAGTGTTCGCTTTCCTCGGCATTGCCGATGGTGTTGCGTGCCGAACGGTCGAGATCGACACAGCAGTCGAACAGGCTCGGATCGGCATGGGTGGCGCGCTGTATCGATTTTTCATTCGTGGAAGGATGCACGCCGCTGATCAGCAGACGCTTGCCGCGTTTTTCCTGCAACAGATCGACCGCCGCCTGAATGCGGGACTGACCGCCGGTCAGGACCACAATGGCGTCGGCGGGTTCATCGATCACCGGCGGCGTCATGCTCGTCACCTTCTCACCGAAGGCGACAAAGCCAACGAGAAAAGCCAGAAGCAGGCCAAAAAGTACGATGGAAATGGGTTGGAAACGTCTCAGCATGCGCATCATGACAGACCACAGGAATCTGGCTGGCGCAAGCAGCAAGGATGAAGGGGCAACAACAGGGGGGCTGCGTCGCCAGACCACGGCGCCCGCTCGCATCTCTTCCGCTGTTTGTCCCTTTGCCACCGCATCGTTACTCGCCCGGTATCCGCCGCCCAATGCGTGCGCGATTCGCCCGTTGTTCCTCTGGCTATCATACGCAGCATTGCGGCGATAACTCGGAAAACTACCAGGAATTTGCGAGCGGCGGAGCGTATTGGGCCAAAAGATTGTCATTCGGAGCGCACTCCCGGACCATCCATGGTTGCGAGCTGGCGAATAACCGTCAGGCGACTGGTCAGCATGGTCAGGACACTGACCAGTATGATGATGGCGGCGGCGCCGAGATAGCCGCTGCGACCGATGGCGAAGTTCCCGAACATCGCCGCGGCCTGATCGCCTTCCGGCGTCGCCATATGGCGGGAAGCCCACCACGAAAAGATCAGGAAAACCAGCATGGCGGCGGCACCGCCGAACAGCGCGCCTTTCAGCGCGGTGCGGAAGAAATGCCACTCGAATTCACGCGCCACGAATTTCGATTCCGCCCCGATGAAATGCAGAACCTCGATGATGTGGCTATTGCCGGACATTGCGCCGCGCGTGGCGAAAATGACGGTGAGAATGGTGGCTGCGATCACCAGCGAAAGAACTGCCGTGCCGACCAGAACCGTGGTTCGCGCCATCGACACCAGCCGGTCCACCCAAGTCCGGTGATCGTCGAAACTGGCTGCCGGTATGGCGCGGGTCAGTTCCGCGCGCATGGTGCCGAAATCTGGCGGCGCGCTTTCGTCAATGGTCACCACGACAAGGCGCGGCACCGGCAGTTCGTCAATGTTGAGCCCGCTGCCAAGCCAGGGTTCCAGCAGACGCGCCGTAGCATCCTTGTCGATGATGTTCGTCGCCTTCACGCCTGCAAAGCCGCGCGCGATATCGCTCGCCTGTTGCAAGGCCTTTTCAATATCCTGCCCTTCGACCGGACGGATCTGGATGGTCGCCTCGCGCGCAATCTGGCTCTGCCAGGCGGCAGCCGATGCGCGGACCAGCGAAACGCCGCCCATGGTCAGGCAGGCGAGAAAGGTCATGATCGCGATAACGGTCACCAAAGCCGTGCCGGTGACGCTGCCATCGGGCACGATGGGGCTTGGCCCCTTGCGCTGTCGGCGTTTGCCGACCCGCACCAGAACCATGTCCTTCAGGTCTTCGAAACGAACCTTGAGGTCATCCAGAATTTTCTGCCAGCCGTTTAGGCGACCACTGCGGGGCTTATTCATAGATATCGAGCCGCCCATGTTCCAGAATCATGCGGCGCGCATTGACCTGATCCATCAGGGAAAGGTCGTGCGTCGCGATGATGACAGCGGTGCCCGAGCGATTAAGCTCCGTGAACAGGCGCAGCAGGCGCTTGGCGAGCGGCGGATCGACATTGCCGGTCGGCTCATCAGCCAACAGCAGTTCCGGCTGGTCGATCAGCGCGCGCGCAATCGCGGCGCGCTGCTTTTCACCACCGGACAGGACCGGCGGGAGAACGCCCATCCGGTCACCAAGGCCAACCCAGTGCAAAAGTTCCTCCACCTCATGCCGATAGGTGGCTTCTTCCTTGCCGCGCACCCGCAACGGAAGCGCCACATTCTCATAAGTGGTCATGTGGTCGAGCAGACGGAAATCCTGAAACACAATGCCGATACGGCGGCGCAGCAGCGGCACCTGCTTATGGTCGAGACGCGCCACGTCGTTGCCGAACACGTTGATCAATCCGCGTGTCGGCTTCAGCGCCATGAAAAGCAGCCGCATGAGCGACGTCTTCCCGGCACCCGAAGGGCCGGTCAGAAACTGGAATGAACGCGGCGGTATGTGGAAACTGACATCCTTCAGGATTTCAGGTCCCATTCCATATCTCAGCCCGACATTCTCGAAACGTATCACCGGTCAGTTTCTCTTTGTTCTTCGCGCGCGCGAAGCCTTCACGCGTCGCGCATCAATACCCGTTCGACCTTTACCCTCTATGGTTAATCTTGCGTTAAATCGGACCCGTTTCGGCCGTTAAAATATTCGCGAGCGAAGCATTAACCATTTTGCGGCAGCCTATGGGGCTGGAATGAGTGAGCAAACGCAAAGGAAGATGACTTCATGATGGCGAAGCGATCCCCCGCCGCAGACCATGCGCGCGCCCATAAGCGTGCCTCGACGTCTGCCGGTTGGCGTCACGCGCCCGCTGTCGAAGTCGAGGACGCCGAATTCGAAACTGTGCTGCCGGAACGTCGAAAGCCAGCCACGCCGCATGTGCTGCCGGGGTTCAGCCTTTTCCGCAAACAGCAACGCCCGGCGATTGCGACGGAAACCGCGAGCGGCCCCAGTGTTGCCTATTGGGTTCTGGTGGCCTTTTGCGCCACGACCGCCTTCTGGATGGCGGGCGGCTATACGATCATGACAGGCAAGTCGTCGGACGCCGTCGCCAGCGTATCGCCATCACTGCCGCTCGTTTCCGCGTTGAAAGTGACCGACATCACCAGCAATATCGCAGAGCGCGCCGAAGGCAATGTGCTGAATGTGGGCGCCAGCATCAGGAATGACAGCCACGAAACGCAGCCGCCACCGGCTCTGATCGTCAGCATCACCTATCGTGACGGACAAAAGCGTGAACGCCTGCTGGAACCGGTGCGCACAAGCATCGAACCCGGCAGAAACATCCGTTTCGAGACGATGCTGCCCGCCCTGCGCGGCACAATCGAGAAGGTCGATATCAGGATGGCGCGTCCGGCTTGAGCCCCGACGCGTGTTTCAAAAGCTGGATCGCTTACTGCCAGCAGCCGAGATTACGTCCCTTCAGATTGTGAGAATCGATCTCGACAATAAGCTTGGGATCCTGACGCAGCAGAACCATTGTGGTGCGCTGCTTGAGATCGATCTTCTGCCATCCCGCGCATTCGGTCGGTAGCGGCGTGGTGTCGATCTTGACCTTTTCCGTCCATGCGGTCGCCGTGCAGCCGGAAAGAGCGGAAACCAGCGGCACCGCCATGGCGATACCCCAAAAGATTCTCGATCCTCTGGTCTTAGGATGCATGTTCAAACCGCAAACTCCCTGTCTGCTCTACGACAGCCTTTGAAAATGGCTGTTCTTCGGTTACGGGCCTGCCCCGTGCCTACTCTTCGCTTATAACGCGCATGCAGCCCCCTTCGCAATAACCCGGCTATGGAAGTCAGCGGTCAAGCAACCCCGCAATTGCGTCATTCAGCCGACGACCGGTGACAACGCCCTCCGGGGCGCCATTGCTGCTCGCCCTTCGCTTCAGCCGTAGGGCACATGATTTACATTAATCAATTCAAGTGCTTATCAATCATATTATCGAATAACAACAATATAATTGGGGTAATTTTCGATATTTACTTTTAAAATAGTTCTACGAAGCAAAGCATAGACGCCATTCTTTGTTTTCAACAATATTGCCGGAAGAATATGACAGGGATATAGTTTTGGATATCTGATTCGCATTCGGCCAGTTTCACTACACCAACCTTGGGGATTTCCATGTTGAATAAACTATCGGCTGAGTTTTTCGGAACTTTCTGGCTGGTTTTCGGCGGCTGCGGCAGCGCGGTGCTCGCTGCGGCTTTTCCTGAACTTGGCATCGGCTTCCTGGGCGTCGCCTTTGCTTTTGGTCTCACCGTCCTGACCATGGCTTTTGCTGTGGGCGGCATTTCTGGTGGCCACTTCAATCCGGCTGTTTCGCTCGGTCTCGTGATCGGCGGCAGGCTTCCGGCAAAGGATCTTATCCCCTACTGGATCGCACAGGTTCTGGGTGCCATTGTCGCAGCGGCAGTGCTCTATCTGATCGCTTCGGGGAAAAGCGGTTTCACGGCGGGCGGCTTCGCCTCCAACGGTTATGGCGAATTGTCGCCGGGCGGCTATAGCCTGACCTCGGCCCTGCTGATCGAAATCGTCCTGACGGCGTTCTTCATCATCATCATTCTGGGTTCGACATCGTCGATCGCACCGGCTGGCTTTGCCCCCATCGCGATCGGTCTCGGCCTGACGCTGATCCACCTGATCTCGATCCCGGTGACCAATACGTCGGTTAACCCGGCTCGCTCCACCGGCGTTGCGCTCTTCGCTGAAACGGCTGCACTCAGCCAGCTCTGGCTGTTCTGGGTTGCTCCGCTGATCGGTGCAGCGCTCGGCGCGATCATCTGGAAAGGCCTGCTTGGCAAGGATTGATCCGCCCTCCCGGATCGACTAGGCCGACGTCATGTCGGCCTTTTTTTTCGCCCTTTTTCTTGAAGTCCTTTCCGCTTCGGGAATTGCCGACACAATTGCCACCAAAAAGTGATTCCGATCATGGGAAGGATGCTGTAAGTAACCCCTATCTTTCCTCGCGATGTTTTGAGCAATGTCTCCCTCAACCGATGCTTCTTCTGCTGATCGTTACGCAGCTTTTCGCCACTCATCTTTTAAAAAATACTGGGGCGCACGCTTTCTGAGCGCCTTTGCGGTGCAGATCGTCAGCGTTTCGGTCGGCTGGCAAATCTATGACCAGACCCGCGATGCCTTCAATCTGGGCATGGTGGGGCTGATGCAGTTTCTGCCTGCATTGCTGCTCGTTCTCGTAACCGGGGCCACGGCTGACCGTTTCGGCAGGCGCTTGATCATGGGCCTGTCGCTGGTTCTGGAAGCTGTCGTCACAGGACTGCTGCTCTCACTGACGCTTGCGGGGCTATTCGAGCCAGCGACCGTATTTGCGAGCCTCCTGCTATTCGGCATCGCCCGCGCCTTCCTCGGGCCATCCTCGGCATCGCTGGTGGTGAACCTTGTTCCGACCGAGGATTTTGCCAATGCCGTATCCTGGAATTCGTCGGCCTGGCAGGTCGCAACCATCGTTGGCCCCGTCGCGGGCGGCCTGCTCTACGGCATCTCGCCGGTCGCAGCCTACAGCATTGCCACGGTCTTTCTGATCGCGGCTGCGGTCCTCACCTTCTCGATACCAAAGCCGAAGCAGCATACGCTTGCAGAACAGCGTTCCCTGTCGAGCATGCTCGCCGGCTTCCGCTATATCTGGAAGGAAAAGATCGTGCTGGGCGCGATCTCGCTCGACCTTTTTGCGGTGCTGCTCGGCGGCACGGTGGCGCTGCTCCCGATCTATGCGCGCGATATTCTCGATCTTGGTCCGTGGGGGCTTGGCCTGTTGCGTTCCGCACCCGGCATTGGCGCGGTGTTGACCGCGATCTGGCTGGCCGGTCATCCGATCCGCGACCATGCAGGCCGGGTGATGTTCGTCTTCGTTGGGCTTTTCGGCCTGTTCAACATCATCTTTGGCGTTTCAACGCTGACGTGGCTTTCCGTCGTCGCACTGGCGCTGGCCGGTGCTGCCGATATGATCAGCGTCTACATCCGTGAAACGCTGATGCAGCTCTGGACGCCGGATCATGTGCGCGGACGCGTCAATGCCGTGAATATGGTTTTCGTCGGCGCGTCGAACGAATTGGGCGAATTCCGCGCAGGTCTGATGGCGGCGGCTCTGGGTGCGGTTCCGGCAGTGGTGATTGGCGGCGTCGGCTCCATCGCCGTCGCGATGATCTGGGCAGCCATGTTCCCGCAATTGCGCAAGGCCCGCCATCTGCAAGGCCGGACTTGATGATCAAAAGGGCGAGCTACGGCTCGCCTTTTCTATCTGTACCCGCGCCTGTAGGGCATTGCGGTCATCCTCGCGGATGCCGATAAGCTCGGCGATGCGCCATGTCACGTCCGCTTCCACTTCGCTGACATCGCCATCGGCATAGACCATTTCCCACATCAGACCCACGAAATCGAGCCGCGCATTATAGTCCAGCTGACGCTTGAGAACGGATGTAAAGCTTGAAAAATCGATCGCTTCGCTATCGGCAGCCTCGGCGGCCTTGATGAGCTTCTTCAGCGCATCGCCCTTGAGATTATATTTCAGCGACAGCATCGCGGCGAGCTTCTTGCGCTCGCTCTCGCGTGTTTCTCCGTCGACATCCATGATGTGAAACAAAAGGGCAGCGGCGGCAAGTTTCGGATCATCGTTGGAAATATTTCCCGTGCGGTCACGAAAACCGTTGCCGGGCAGTTCTTTCAAAAATTCCAACAGACGATCGAACATTCACCCTCGCGAGACACATTAACGCTCAAGCGCCTCACCAGGGAAACGCCGACCTGCATATTTGCGAACCTAACGGGGGAAATACGGCAGGCAACGCGACAAACCGTCATGAAAGACGGTTCGACGCAGATGACGTCGCCAGCGTTGTTTTTAAGCAACGCTTTATTCAAGTGGAACTGGCTTAGAACAGCCGTAAACCACCCTGCACCTTGCGCGGTGTGCTGTTTTGATCCACACCCGGATCATCGACCACGAAATGACCGCGCTTGTCCTCTCCGTCTTCGACGTCATCGAACGAGGTTCCATCAAGCGGCGGTTGCGGAGTTTCATCGCGCTTCAGAACTGGCGCAGGCGGATCGTCTTTCACGGGCTCGGCGGCGGGCACAACCACTTCGGCCTCCACCACATCAAGCTGCGGCGCAGCTTTCGGAGGTGCGTCGCGAAGCGGCGGCGTCACCACCACGGGCACTGCCGGTTTAACATCCGGGACAGGCCCTTTGATTTCCGGCTCTTCGGCCTCAACAACCGGCGCAAGTTCGACAACCGGGACTTTCCATTCAAAGCTGTTCAGCCTGCCGGTAACCGGCGAAACTGGCGACCAGCGCTCGGAAACATAACCATCGGCAGTCCAGGCCGGATCGCGTGGCGCCTTGAGCGCTCTCGCGAGCCACTGACGCACCTTGCCCTGATCGCCGGTTTCGGCTTCCTCGATATCGGCCAGCAGCAGATAGGCGCTTTCGGTCGGGCGTGCCCGCAACACCTGTTCGGCATTGTCGCGGGCTGCCTTGAAATCTCCAGCCTCATAGGCCGCGCGCGCCAGAACGAGACTGCCTTCCGCAGTGTTGGAACGCAGCGACACCAGATGCCGCGCGCGTTTCAGACGATCCTGCGCCGTGTCGCCTGCGCGGGCATAGACATAAGCGGAAGCGATATCGGGATGCGGGGAACGCTTCCATGCCGCCTCCAGAATCCTGGAACCCTTGCGCACATCGCCATCGGTGAACAGCGCCTGCGCAGCCACGACAGCGGCAGGCACCAGATCGGGCGCAAGCTTGTTTGCCTCCAGCGCAATAGTCTTGGCATGGGCGTGATCGACATTCAGCGTTGCCATGGCCTTGGCGGTCAACAACGCTGCGCGTTCCTTCTTCACCGTATCCTTGCTGTGCGCCAGCGCCTGTTTGCGCGCCTCGACCAGTTTCAATGCGCCATCCCAATCGCCGTCGGCGCAGAATTGGCCCATCATTGCCGATGACGCCCATTCGAGCTGCGGCGCCTGCTTGGCAGCTTCCGAAGCATAATGACGGGACGCCTCGATTGCGCCGACGCGCTGCGCTTCGATATAAAGCCCGCGTAGGCCCAAAAGCTTGGTTTCGGGGTCTTCCAACATCGCCTCGAAGCCCTTGCGGGCATCGTCCGTGCGACCTTCAAGCATCGCCGTCTGCGCTTCCAGAAGTTTGATGAGCGGCTCCTGATCGGAATTCAGCAGCTTGCCCGCCTGCTTGGTCATGCGGCGCGCAGCTTCCGCATCGCCCGCACCGGCAGCGATCAGACCAGTCGAAAGCGACTGATATCCACGGTCGCGCTTGCGGGCGCGAAAATGGCGGCGCAGCGTGTAGGGCGACTGGATGATGCTTTTTACCAGCCACCACAAAAGCAGGATCGCCGCCACGATAGCCACAATACCGGCGACTGCCGTAATCAGCGGCACATTATAATGGTTGCCTGCAAAAACAACATCCAGCTCGCCCGGACGGTCAGCCAGCCAGGCAAAGCCGAAACCAAGGGCCACAACGATCAGCAGATAGAATAAAACACGCAGCATCGGCCCGCCCCCTTAATTGCCCGCCGGTGCCGCGGCACCCGCTTCTGCCGGTGCTTTCGGCTTGAGGCTGTCAGCAACCAGACGCTGGATCAGCGCGTCGGCGTCGCGCCGCACTTTCATCTGGTTCGCAAATTCTCCGGACACCGCTTTCGCATCGGCAGGGAGTTTTTCCCATTCACCGATGGCGCGCTCCAGATCGCCTGCATGAAGCGCTGCTTCCATACGTGCGGTCGTGGGTCCGACACCTTCGCCTTCCACATTGCCTGCGACGGGCCGAACACTCACCAGCCCCTTGGCGCTGGCAACGAGTTGATCCCAAACGCCCGCATCGGCGGGCAGCTTGTTTTCGGTGGCGACAATACGATTGGCGACGGGACCAAACCAGGCATTGAGGTCCGCCACGGTCGGCACGCCCGTATTGGCAAAGGCCTTGAGGCCCTCGACCGAACTTTCCTGTGGCGCCAGCGACGCATAGGTTTCGAGCTCGGATTTGAACGAACCGCCGCGATCGATGGCCGTTTTCAGCGCATTGGCGGCAATCAGCGCTGTTGCATCCGGCTGGCGGGCGGCTTCGCCGACCGTTGCCTGCAAGGAGGTCAGCTTCGATTCCAGCGAAGAAATCGTGCCGGTATTACCGGAAACACCGGCTGCAGCCTGATCCGCCTGATTCTGGGCCGCCGACAATTTCGATTCCAGCGCGTCGAGACGCCCGGTCAGCGCTTCGATATCGCCCGAAGCGGCGCCTCCACTCGCCTGCGGCAATGTCTCGACCTGCTGCTGCAATTGCGTCAGCGTGCCTGCGACCGCTTCCGCCTTGATTTCGGCGGCCTGAACATTCTTCTGCAAATCGGCAAATTGCGTGCGGCTCGCAGCGTCGAGCGGTGCGGGCGTCGGGTTGGTGCGCAGTTCTGAGATCTGCTGCTCCATCGCGGCCAGTTGCTCGGCGGTCACGCGCGCGCCGGGCGACGGAATGACATTGCCCCATTGCAGCGCAAACATGCCACCAAGCGCTATGACGCCACCGGCAATACCCGCCAGAAGATGCGACGCGCCGGTGCTTTGCTTCGGGCTGGAGTTGCCGACGGGCGGCACGGTTGAAGATGTGCCCGAACTCGTGCCCGGCTTTTCCGTTTCCGGTTTTACGCCAGCGGTGAAGGGCGGCCTTGCGGCATTTGCAGCCGGTTTCGGCTCGGCTTTCGTTTCAGCGGGCTTGGCGGTCGTTGCCTGAGCAAAGTTCCCGACCGGTTCGGCGGGCGGTGTCGTCCTGGCTCCCGCTTGTTCGTCGACACGCTTTACATCAGACGGATCGAGATTGATCGTCACGGGATTGCGGGCCGGTTTGGAATGTCGCGGGGTGCCGGATTTCGCCATGGGTCCTCTCGTAATCGTCGATTGCCTGCCGGTAACTCGGTGTGACTCTAACAGATAAAATCTTCTGTCGCAGGAAGGTTGCGTCTAAAAGAATCAAAGTTTGGGAAACAGTCGGAAAAGTCCTTTTTCATCCGGGTGGTCCGCGGTCAGCGCTCTTTGTTGCCATTCGGCAGGCAGCCTGTCGGCAACCCGGGCTGAAATACACAGAAAACGGGTGTTTTCGTTAAAAGGTGGCTCGATCCTGCGCATCGCATCGACAAACTGCCCCGCCGCCACGCCGGAATAAAGCATCACGGCAGCAACGGGCACTTGCCCCAGAATGCGTCGAAATGCATCGGGCGTGTAATCGACAGGCTCAATGTCATAGACATCGCAAACCGCCATTTCGATCCCGGCGGCGGCAATCCGCTCTTCGAATACCGGCTGACGCACGCGCCCGGCGAGATAAAGAACCCGCGCACCCGCAGGCAGAGCCTGACGCATCGTTTCGGCAAGCCGGACGGCATCGCCACCGCCTTCGATCACCTGGCCGAAACCGGCCTCACGCGCGGCCTGCGCCGTGCCTTCACCGACCGCGAAAAGCGGCAGATGTAACGGCAGAACGGCGCGCTCGACATGGCGGAAAGCATTGGCGCTTGTCACTGTCAGCGCTGCAAACGGAATGCCCGGTATCGAGAACGCCAGCGAAACCGTGCGGCTGAGCGGCAACAACACCGGCTCGAAACCCGCTTGCAAAAGCCGGGATGCCGTCTGCGAGGCTGCCGGTTCCGGTCGTGTGACCAGAACCCGTCTGCCTGCTTTCGCTTCGCCCGGCCCGTTCAATGTCAGTCCCAATCCGTGAAGAAATGCGGACCCGCAGCCGCACGTACAGTTCTGGCGGCTTCGACGCCGATTGCAGCCGCGTTCGCTGCCGTGCCGTCCAGCGTCACGTCATGCGCTTGCGCGCCATCCGGCGTCAGGATCATGCCGTGGAAATGCACGTTGTCGCCGTCCACCGTCGCCAGACCGGCAATCGGCGTGCGGCAGGAGCCGTCAAGCGCACCCAGAAATGCGCGTTCGCAGGCAAGCGCCACTTGCGTATCGCGATGCGCCAGCGGTGCCAGCAGCGCATCGATGCGCGTATCGCCGATGCGGCTTTCAATGCCAATGGCGCCTTGTCCCGGTGCCGGTGGGAAGGCAAGCGGATCGACCAGTTCGGTGATCGCCGCATCGAGACCGAGACGCCGGAGCCCGGCGCAAGCCAGAAAGGTGCCGTCCACTTCGCCCGCTTCAAGTTTTCGCAGACGGGTATCGACATTGCCGCGATACATCACCACCTGAATGTCCGGGCGCAAACGCCGGATCAACGCCTGACGGCGCAGCGACGACGAACCGACGATTGCCCCCTGCGGCAAATCCATGAATCGCCCGGCGGTGCGGCCGATGAAAGCATCGCGCGGGTCCTCGCGCTCAAGAAAGACGGAAAGATGCAGCCCCTCGGGCAGAACGGTCGGCATATCCTTGGTCGAATGGACGGCAATATCGATTGTGCCATCCTTCAGCGCCTGTTCGATTTCCTCGGTGAAAAGCCCCTTGCCGCCGACTTCCGACAAAGGGCGATCCTGAATGCGGTCGCCCGCCGTGGACATGGGCAGGATTTCAATCGCGTCTTCCGACAGACCATGCGCTTGCATCAGGCGGCGACGCGTCTCGTGCGCCTGCGCCAAAGCCAGCTTGCTACCGCGCGTACCAATCTTCAATGGGCCAATCTTCAAGGATGCTGTTTGCATATCGCGTCGTCCATGGTACCGGGTTGCTTGACGTATCAGAAATATGAGACTGGCAGGGTCTAACCGCAAATGCGCATTCTTGGAATAGAAACCAGTTGCGACGAAACAGCCGCCGCTATCGTTGAACGCAACGATAAGGGCGAAGGCCGTATTTTGTCCAATGTGGTTCTGAGCCAGATCGCCGAACATGAGCCTTATGGCGGCGTCGTGCCGGAAATTGCCGCGCGCGCCCATGTCGAGGCGCTGGATCGGCTGGTCGCGCGCGCCTTGCAGGATGCGGATATGCAACTCGACGAGGTGGATGCCGTGGCGGCCACTGCCGGTCCCGGCCTCATCGGCGGGCTGATCGTCGGCCTGATGACGGCAAAGGCGCTCGCTATGGCCGCGCAAAAGCCGTTCTATGCTGTGAACCATCTGGAAGGCCACGCTTTGACGGCGCGGCTGACCGACAAGCTCGAATTTCCCTATCTGCTGCTGCTGGTTTCCGGCGGTCACACGCAGATGGTGCTGGTGCGCGGGCTCAATGATTATGAGCGTCTCGGTACCACGATAGACGACGCGCTGGGCGAAGCCTTCGACAAGACGGCAAAGCTTCTGGGCCTGCCTTATCCCGGCGGCCCGGCGGTTGAGCGCATGGCGCTTCAGGGGGATCCGAAACGCTTTGCCCTGCCCCGCCCGCTGAAAGGCGAAGCGCGGCTCGATTTTTCCTTCTCGGGCCTCAAGACCGCCGTGCGCCAGACAGCAAGCGAACTGGTGCCGCTTAGCGATCAGGATGTTGCGGATATTTGCGCCTCGTTTCAGGCAGCCGTGGCGGACACGCTGTCAGACCGGGTCGGGCGTTCGCTTGAACGGTTCAAGACAGAGTTTCCCGACTGTGCAACGCCTTCGCTGGTGGTTGCGGGCGGCGTCGCCGCCAACAAGACCCTGCGGGCGTCGCTGGAACAGCTTTGCGCCAAACACGGCTTCAGCTTCATCGCGCCGCCGCTCAATCTCTGCACCGACAATGCAGCCATGATCGCCTGGGCCGGGGCAGAACATGCCGCGACCAAGGCTCCGGATTCGCTTGCCATCGCGCCGCGCTCGCGCTGGCCGCTCGATGAAAAATCCGCGCCGCTGATCGGCACGGGACGGCGTGGAGCCAAGGCATGAGTGCTCGCACGAAGATCGCCGTTCTCGGTGGCGGCGCATGGGGCACGGCGCTTGCCGCCATGGCAGCGACCAGTGGCCACGAAGCATGGCTCTTTGCCCGCGATGCGGAAACTGTCGCAGCCATCAACAATGATCGGCGCAATCCGCGCTATCTGGGTGACATCGAACTGCCCGCTGGTATCCACGCCAGCGCCAGCGCTTCGGACGTTGTAACCGGTGCTGACGCCGTTCTGGCCGTGATCCCGGCACAGGCCATGCGCGCAGGCCTTTCCGAACTGAACAGCCTCATCCCGCAATCCGCGCCCGTCGTTTTGTGCGCAAAGGGCATCGAGCGCGGCACCGGACGCCTGATGTCGGAAGTGGTGGCGGAAGTTTTGCCGAACCACCGCATCGCCGCCCTATCCGGCCCAAGCTTTGCCACCGATGTTGCGCGTGGCCTGCCAACGGCAGTAACGGTTGCCTGCGAGGATGCCGACACCGCTGACCAGCTGGCTGCACTTCTTTCAGGTCCTGCTTTCCGCTGTTATTCGACTACCGATCTCAAAGGTGTCGAGATCGGAGGTGCGTTGAAAAACGTTCTGGCGATTGCGGCGGGTGCCGCTGTCGGGCGCGGTTATGGTGCGAGCGCGCAGGCAGCCCTTGTGACGCGCGGCTTTGCCGAACTGCGCCGTATCGGTCAGGCCATGGGCGCAAAGCCGGAAACCATTATGGGGCTTTCCGGCCTCGGCGATCTGATGCTGACATGCTCATCCTCGCAATCGCGCAATTATTCCTACGGCCTCGCGCTTGGTCGCGGCGAAGACCTGACCAACCGGCCTCTGGCCGAAGGTGTCGCGACCGCGCCGATTGCTGCGGAACTGTGCGACAAGCACGGCATTTCCGCGCCCATCATCGATGCGGTTGGCGCTTTGCTCAGCGGAAAGATCACCATCGACGAGGCTGTGATCAACCTTATCAACCGACCACTCAAGACCGAAGACTAGAGGACCAGACGATGCTTTTTGCACTTCTTTGCAACGACAAGCCCGACCATCTGCAGGTGCGCCTCGACACGCGCCCGACGCATCTCGAATACCTTACGAGCCTTGGCGATGTGCTGAAGTTTGCCGGTCCTTTCCTTGGCGAAGATGGCAAGCCAAATGGCAGCCTTCTCGTTGTCGAAGCCGAAGACAAGGCGGCAGCAGCAGCCATCGGCGCCAACGATCCCTATGCGAAGGCTGGTCTGTTTCAGGACGTGACCGTGCGCCCGTGGAACTGGTCGTTCAAAAATCCCGCCAACGCCTGAGTCGCTTACCGAGGAACGCACAATGGCTTACTGGCTGTTCAAATCCGAACCGTTCAAATGGTCATGGGAAATGCAAAAGGCCCGTGGTGAAAAAGGCGAGCAATGGGATGGCGTGCGCAATTATCTGGCGCGCAACAACATGCGCGCCATGAAACTCGGTGACAAAGGCTTTTTCTACCATTCCAATGAAGGGCTGGAAGTGGTCGGTATTGTCGAGGTTTGCGCGCTTTCGCACCCTGACAGCACCACCGACGACCCGCGCTGGGATTGCGTGGACATCAAGGCTGTTCGCGATGTGCCGAAGCCGGTCACCCTGAAGGATGTCAAGGCGAACCCGAAGCTTGAGAATATGGCGCTTGTCACCTCCATGCGCTTGTCCGTTCAGCCCGTGACGGAAGATGAATGGATTGAGGTTTGCCGCATGGGCGGCCTCGACGCCAAAGATATCTGATGCTCGATCCGGCGGAAACCAGCACGCGCAGCTTCATTCTGGCCAATACCGGCCTGCAAGCACCGCCGCATGTGCCGGAAATCCGCCTGCATCTGGCTGACGAAGCGCACGACCTCTGGCACAAGACAGAGGAAGAACTGGCCACAATCGGCCTGCCGCCGCCCTTCTGGGCCTTTGCCTGGGCGGGCGGTCAGGGCGTGGCGCGCTATATTCTCGACCATCCGGAAGCCGTGCGTAGCAAGACTGTGCTGGATTTTGCATCCGGCTCCGGTCTTGTCGCCATCGCGGCCATGAAAGCGGGCGCGAAAAGCGTCGTCGCTTCGGATATTGATCCCTTCGCGCTTCCCGCAATTGATATCAACGCCAAGGCCAATGGCGTTGCAGTGACGGCCAGCCTTGACGATCTCATCGGCGCCGATCACGGCTGGGATGTGGTTCTGGCGGGCGATGTCTTCTATGAAAAGCCGCTGGCCGACCGGCTTATTCCATGGTTCGCAAAATTGGCGAAACGCGGCGCTCAAATCATCGTTGGGGATCCGGGCCGCGCCTATTTGCCCAAGGATCGGCTGGAGCAGCTTGCGGTCTATACGGTGCCCGTGACGCGTGCGCTGGAAGATTCCGAAGTCAAGCGCACGACCGTCTGGGCATTCATTTAGACCCGCTTAAGCGAAGCGTTTCGCTCCCGCAACGCACAGCACGACGATGCCCGCTGTCGCGACCATGCCCATGCTGACGGGCTCTCCCGCAATGCCTGCCGCCAGCATGAGACCGAAAAACGGTTGCAGAAGCTGAAGCTGTCCGACCGTCGCAGCCCCGCCCTGCGCCAGCCCGCGATACCAGAAGAAAAACCCGATCAGCATCGAAAACAGCGACACATAGACCAGCCCGCCCCATGCCATCGCGCCAATGCCTGTCCATGTTTCAGGACGCATGAGAATGGTCAGCGGCAGCATGATCGGCAGCGAGAAGACCAGCGCCCAGCAAATGACCTGCCAGCCGCCGAGCCTGCGCGACAGGCTGGCCCCCTCCGCATAGCCAAGCCCGCAGACAATGATGGCACCCAGCATCAGCACGTCGCCGAGCAGCGTGGACTGGCTGCCCTGCCCGTAAGCATAGGACGCGACAATAGCCCCACCCACGATCGAAAACAGCCAGAACAGCGGACGCGGCCGCTCGCCGCCGCGCAGCACAGCGAACACTGCCGTCGAAAGCGGCAGCAGGCCGATAAAGACAATCGCGTGCGCCGAGGTCATATGTTGGAGCGCAATACCCGTGAGCAGCGGAAAGCCGACCACCACGCCCAGCGCCACCACGATCAGCGAAATGACATCGCTCTTGCGCGGAAGCGGTTCGCGAAATGCCAGCAGCAGCGCCATGCCCAACAGCCCGGCAATCGACGCGCGCGCCAGGGTCAGGAATGTCGGGTCGATATCGATGACCGCAAGACGTGTCGCAGGCAGCGAGCCTGAGAAAATCAGCACGCCCAGAAACCCATTCATCCAACCGGCGGTCTTGTTGCCAATACCGTTGTTCCCAACATTCTCGCTCATTGTGTCTTTTCAGCTTTCAGCAAAATCGTCTATGAATTTCGCGGACAATGCCGCGAACTTGCCGAAATAATCAGAGACAGTTACCGGACAATTCTGGCAAACTGTACTGATACGAAAGAGAGTACAGATGATATCGACGGGCCTGTTGCGCAGCCTCGAAGCCGTGGAAGCCGCCTATGCGGGCGTCGATAGCGCGCGCGGTGATGAAAATGGCATGGCTGAAAAAACCTCGCTCGTCGAAAAAGTCATGTCCATTATACGCGGACGCATTGCGGCCATGAGCCTTGCGCCCGGCGCCCGCCTGCCATCGATCCGCCGCCTAGCCGAAACCATGGACGTCTCCAAATCCACCGTCGTCGAAGCCTATGACCGGCTGGTGGCAGAAGGCACCATCCACTCGCGCCGTGGTGCTGGCTTCTATGTGTCAGAGCGAGCGCGCCAGCCGTTTTCGCTGGCCACCACCACGCCGCACAAGGACCGGCAGATCGACCCGTTCTGGGTCATGCGCCAATCGCTGGAAACCGAAGGCAAGACATTGAAGCCCGGCTGCGGCTGGCTGCCGGATGAATGGCTGCCGCTTGAGGGCATCCGCCGTGCGCTGCGCGCCATTGCCCGCGACGAGCGCAGCGATCTCGCCACCTATGGCGAACCGCTCGGTTTCCGCCCGTTGCGCAGCCATCTCGCGCACCGGTTGGCGGAACAGGGCATGGATATTTCCGGCAGCGAGATATTGCTGACCGATTCCGGCACGCAGGCCATTGATCTCATCTGCCGCTTTCTGCTCCAGCCGGGCGACACCGTGCTGGTGGACGATCCGTGCTATTTCAACTTTCAGGCCGTGCTGCTGACCCACCGCGTCAAGCTGGTCGGCGTGCCCTATACCCATAGCGGCCCGGACCTCGAAACCTTCGCCAAGGCTGCCACCGAACACGCCCCGAAACTCTATATTTCCAATGCGGGCCTGCAAAATCCGACCGGCGGCGTCATGTCGCCCGCAACCGCGCATCGCCTTCTGAAGCTCGCGGAAGCGCACGACATTATTCTCGTCGAGGACAATATTTTCGGCGATTTTCATCCGTCGCCAGCACCACTACTGGCGGAACTCGACGGGTTCGAGCGCGTGCTGCACATTGGCAGTTTTTCCAAGACGCTCTCGGCTGCGGCGCGTGTCGGCTATATTGCCGGGCGCAGTGACTGGATCGACGGCCTGACCGATCTGAAGCTCGCCACCACCTTCGGCGGCAATTCGATCTCGGCGCAAATCGTCCATGCGCTTTTGACCGATGGCACCTATCGCCGCCACATCGAAGGCATGCGCGCCAAGCTTGCCGATGCCATGACGCTGACCGCCAAACGCCTGAAAGCCGCAGGGCTGGAACTCTGGGCCGAACCGCAAGGCGGCATGTTTCTCTGGGCGCGCTTGCCCGACGGCATGGATTCCGGCACCATTGCAAGGCACGCGCTGGACAAGGGTGTCGTTATGGCGCCCGGCGATGTATTCAGCCCGTCACGCACGGCAAGCGCCTATCTGCGCTTCAACGTGGCGCAATCGACAGACCCCGCTGTTTTCACGGTTCTGCAAGAAGCGATGAAAATGACAGGTTGCTAAACCCAACCACGACATTAGCCTTCCCGCGTCGAAAACAATTTCAAGCAAAACACGCACAGTCATGCGGACGGGTGCCGCTATACTCTGACGACTGTCTTGGAGGAGACATGCGTATTTTTGTGTGCGGCACAACTCGGACAGCCACAACACGATTGCGCAGGGAGAACGGAGAGGGCAGACTGGTCTAAACCCGTCTGCCGGGAGGGAGTAGCATTGAATACGCACCTGTCCGGGGCGGATGCAGTTTCGCGCCCTGAAGATGAAAAACTGTCGGTTGCAGCAAACCTTGCCTATGGTTTTCAGCATGTGCTGACTATGTATGGCGGCATTGTTGCGGTTCCCCTGATTATCGGTCAGGCCGCAGGATTGAGCCCCAGTGAAGTGGGTCTGCTCATCACTGCCTCATTGTTTGCCGGCGGTGTTGCCACCGTGCTGCAAACCATCGGCATTCCCTTTTTCGGATGCCAGCTGCCGCTCGTGCAGGGCGTTTCCTTTGCCGGTGTCGCCACAATGGTGGCCATTGTCACGTCCAGCGGCAGCGGTGAAGCAGGCCTGCAAGTCGTGCTTGGCTCCGTCATGGCGGCGGCCTTTATCGGCTTTTTGATAACGCCGATTTTCTCACGCATAACGCGCTTCTTTCCACCGCTCGTGACTGGCATCGTCATCACAACCATCGGCCTGACGCTGATGCCCGTTGCGGCCCGCTGGGCGATGGGCGGCAACAGCAATGCGCCCGATTTCGGCAGCATGTCCAATATCGGTCTGGCCGGACTGACACTGGCGCTGGTGCTTATCCTGAGCAAGATCGGCAGTGCCACCATTTCCCGCCTGTCAATCCTGCTCGCCATGGTGTGCGGCACGCTGATCGCCTGGGCGCTCGGCATGACGGATTTTTCGCGCGTCAGCGAAGGCCCGATCATGGCTTTTCCAGAAATCTTTCATTTCGGCATGCCCGTATTCAGCATCGCTGCGACCATTTCCATGTTCATTGTCATTCTGGTGACCCTGGTGGAAACCTCGGCGGATATTCTGGCCGTGGGCGAAATCATCGGCACCAAGGTCGATTCCCGCAGGCTCGGCAACGGGTTGCGCGCCGATATGGCGTCGAGCATTTTTGCCCCAATCGTCGGCTCGTTCACGCAGAGCGCCTTTGCGCAGAATGTCGGACTGGTGGCGGTGACGGGCGTGAAAAGCCGCTTTGTCGTCGCGACCGGCGGTCTCATTCTTGTCACGCTCGGCCTGCTGCCGGTGATGGGGCGCGTGATTGCCTGTGTTCCGCCAGCGGTTCTGGGCGGTGCGGGCATCGTACTTTTCGGCACGGTCGCGGCCAGCGGCATCCGCACGCTGTCGAGGGTCGATTATCAGAACAACGTCAATCTGATCATCGTGGCCACTTCCATCGGTTTCGGCATGATCCCGATCGCTGCACCGCAGTTCTACCATCAGTTTCCCGACTGGTTTGAAACCATCTTCCATTCGGGCATCAGCTCGGCTGCGCTGATGGCCATCGTGCTGAACCTGCTGTTCAATGAGTTCAAGACCGGTAATTCCGATCAAATGTCGGTGTTTTCGGAAGGCACCGAGCGCATTATCCGTCATCACCACATCGCAGAGCTGCACGACGGCGACTATTTCCTCGGCGGAAAGCTCTACGACGTGCAGGGCAACGAGGTGAAAATCGTGCCCGCACCGGCGCACTGAAAATCGGAACTATCGCAGGACGCGAATGACCGTTCTGTCCGATAGATGCGGCAAGAGGCGCGCCATGTCGGCGCGCTTCAATGCGATACAGCCCTCCGTCGGTGTATAGCCCGGCCTCGCCAGGTGGAAGAAAATGGCGCTGCCGCAGCCGCGGCGGCGCGGCAGGATGTTCCAGTCCATGACGATGCAAACATCGTAAAGCTCGTCCTTGCGCCACATATCCTCGTGACTGGCCCTGTAAGGCAGCGGCACCGGCCGGTTATAGTTGCGGTCGCCCGGCGCATCGCACCAGCCATCCAGACGGCGGATCTGGCGCAGAGGCAGCCGTGACGATGGCAGGTTGCCCTTGTCACCGCGACAATAACCATAAAGCAGACGCATGGCGGCCAGAGGCGTTGCACCATCGCCCTCGCGCTTGAAAGCGCTGATGCCGCCCTTGCCAAGCGCGCATTCCAGCACCAGATTGCCAGCAGTAAGCAGCCCACGCGTTTTGTGGCCCGGCTTGGCCCGAACATTGATGATGCCGACCCCACGGCCTCCTTGGTATCTGGTCACGCTGCCGTCTCCATTTTCAGTTTTCGGGCAAAATATGTTTACACTTCGCCCCTGAGGCGTGCGAAAGCCTGATTCGCGTTTCGCCGCTTCAACTTCTGGCCATTAAGTGTCATAAAACACGAAGAGCCATATTTAAATCAAAGAGTAACGAGGACAGGCATGACAGGCCGTACAATTCTGATTGTGGATGACGACGAAGATCTCCGCTCCATCCTCGTCGAGCAGCTTGAGCTGTGTGAAGAATTCCAGATTCTGCAGGAAGACAACGCCACCAAGGGCATTCAGACGGCCCGCAATGGCATCGTCGATCTTCTGATCATGGATGTGGGTCTGCCGGACATGGATGGCCGCGAGGCTGTCAAGCTTCTGCGCAAAGGCGGCTTCAAGTCCCCGATCATCATGCTGACCGGACATGACACCGAATCGGACACGATCCTCGGTCTCGAATCCGGCGCGAACGACTATGTCACCAAGCCGTTCAAATTTGCCGTTTTGCTTGCCCGCATCCGCGCGCAATTGCGCCAGCATGAACAGAGCGAAGACGCGACCTTCACGGTCGGCGCCTATACGTTCAAGCCGGGTCAGAAGCTGCTGATCGACGAGAAGGGTGCAAAGATTCGCCTCACCGAAAAGGAAGCGGCGATCATCAAATATCTCTATCGCGCTGGCGACAAGGTCATCGGTCGCGATGTGCTGCTGGAGGAGGTCTGGGGCTATAATTCAGGCGTGACGACCCATACGCTTGAAACCCATGTCTACCGTCTGCGCCAGAAAATCGAGAAGGACCCATCCAACGCGACGCTTCTCGTCACAGAAAGCGGGGGATACAAGCTTGTCCCGTGATGGACAGCGCCCGATGCAGGTGTATTGACACTCTATGGCGCTAGACGACGATATTCGCATTCTGGGCACGGTGGGCCTGTTCGAGTCATTCACTCCGGAACAGTTGCGCCTCCTTGCCTTCGGCGCCGAGCGGCTTGTGCTGCGCGCGGGCCGCGAGCTTTTTCGTGAAGGCCAGAGCGCGGACTGTGCCTATATCGTCGTTTCCGGCAACATTACCCTGTTTCACGACGCTGATGAGGGGCGGATATCGATCCGCCCCGTTGGCCCCGGTGCGATGCTTGGTGAGATGGCTCTCATCGCCCAGACATCACGCCTGACCGGCGCGGTTGCCGAAGCGGAAACCGAAGTGATCCGCATCAGCCGCTCAATCTTCCGGCGCATTCTGGAAGAATACCCGGAAGTGGCAGCCTCCCTGCATGGTCATATCAGCCGCAATCTTTTGGAGCTGATCGGCGAGATCGAGAAAGTCGCGCCCCGCCTGACGAATGGCGACTGACTTCGAGAGCGCGGACGGAAATGTCCGAAACTGTTTCGGATAAGATAGGCGCCAAAGAACGAGTTAAACCGGCTAAAGCGATCCGACTTTCACTGAACGAACTCCAGCTGTGAGTTCGGTAGAGGTTGTCCACTCCGAATTAAAACGCTCCATCAGTCCCTCGGTCGAAACGCGACAACCTACCGAGGCTTCAAAGCGAGCGGAATTCTTGCTCTGAAAACGAAAGCGCCGATTTGATACAATCAAACCGGCGCTTCTTTTTTGCTTAGGGTATGTTTTGCCTATCCAAAATGAATGGGAAGCAGTCTCGTCCGATTTTCCCTGCAAGTCCTTCCGATTTACCGGAAATGCTTCCGAGCAACCTTTGCTAAGGTCTCGCAATAACCGATTCCCCGACAACGCCCTGTCCGTCCGATGCATTGCGACCTGACGTCATTCCTCGCCCGATGGCAAAAGAAGTAAACCACAAGCCCAGCGTCAGCATCGAGATGGAGCGACAAGAAGAGCCTGTTGGGGCTCTTCTTGTTATGCTGATCCTACCAGTTCACCTTGAAACCTACGTTTCCTTTGACGGCATAGCTGTCAGCAAAGTGGTTGAGCGAAGTGTTCACGGTGCCTTCGCCATAGACGGAGTATTTATTATCCGCCCAGGCATAGGTGCCACCGAAACCAATGCCCGCCCATGTACGGTCCCGGTCGGCTTTCATCCGGGTGCCGCCATAGTTGATGCTCGTTCCACCGAGGAACTCCTGATAGAGGTTGGCGATGCCATACACATTGGCATTGACCATGCGGCTATCCGCTCCCTGCCAGCTATTGGCGTAGTTGGCGGCAAGCCCGAGACGACCGTTGAGGCTGTTGCCGTCACGATTGCTGACAGTCGCGCCGTAGCTATCCGAGAACGTATCGAAATCGACCGATGAGAACATCAGCTGAGCCTGCGGCGTCAGCGACCAATTTTCATCGATATCGAAACGCTTTCCAGATTCCACGCTTAACGCATAACCGAAACCATTATTGTCGTTCGTCAGCCCGTTGTTGCCGCCGCCAAAGCGAAGGTCGGTTTTGTACCAGTTGGCCTGCGCCTGTCCATCGACATAGAAACCGTCATTGCCATACCAGGTAATGGTTCCACCGAGACCCCAGCCTTGGGTGTTCAGCTCGCCACCACCGTTGACATCGTCGAAATTGCTCGCCGTTCTGGCACGACCATTGCCGTATTGACCGGTAATGCCTGCGATCAACCGACCGCTCTCATCCTCATAGAACTGCCCATCGACACCAGCCTGCATGATGACAGTATTGATATCCTGCTGCACATGCCCGGCAGTCGTATTCGGCTCCAGACGGTTATGCGCTCCTTCGATACGTGCCCAAATGGCCCGATCATCCGTCTCGCCAGCCTCCGAGGAGCCGCGAAGTGATCCTGACTTGTTAAGGTAACGATCCCCGCGGCGCTGCTGCAATGTTGGCAGTTGGTTCAGTGCCTGCATGCTGGCAGCATAAGACGTATATACCGGAGCGGCGGGACTAAACCGGGATGGTCCACTTGGATTGCTCGGATTCTCAGGACAACCATTCGGATCATCACAAGCCGGCGGATTAGGGCCATCCGGATCGTTTCTGGTGTACTGGCTGACAAGATACCAATCGTTGGTGTTTGAACCGCTCGCATCGCCCTTCTGCAAGGTATAGGCATATGCCGAGGAGGTGAGTATTGCCTGCTGCCCATCCTTGGTCGTGTAATCACCTTGAAGATTGAATGTGCCGCCCGAGTTCCCCGCGATATCGATCAGTTCGATACCATTTACCGTCGCGGCACCAAGCCCTCCCCGGTTCTTGACCACAACCGATGTCGTTCCGGAAGTATTGCCGCCGACTTTCATCTGGTCCGTGGTGGAGTTATCCGCACCCAGCACGGTGCTCATGACAAGCGTGCCGCCACCAGCATAATCGCCAGCAATGTTAAGCGCAGTACCACCAGTACCGCCGAAATCAACAGTACCGCCGTTTTCCAGTGACCGCATGCCGGTGGCAAAACCGCCTAGATCGAGTGTCGCTCCGTTGGCCACGGCATAGGCTGATGTACCGCTGAAGGCATCTTTCGCGCCTTGCACCAGCGAGCCGCCATTGACAGTGGTAACACCGGAATAGTTGTTTGTACCCGACAGCGTCAACGTACCGTTCTCGTTTTTTACGAGACCGCCTGTACCAGAAATCTTACCGGAAAAATTGGTGCTGAAGTCCTGATTGAGTGTCAGGATTCCGCTACCGAGCTGGATATCACCGTCACCCTTGTCGTCTTTATTGCCGACGAGACCACCGATGGTTTGGTTGAATCCAGCAAGATCGAGCGTGGCACCTTTTTCCACGGCCACACGGCCTGCGCCGAACGCAGTGTCCGCGATGCCGGCTTGCGCCGTCCCAATCTCGACAGTCAGACCACCAGAAAAGCTATTGCTTGCATCGAAAACTGTGGTCCCGGTGCCGCGCTGGATAACTTCACCGTTGCCACTGATCGAATGCTGGAAATGAAACCCATCCGAACGATTGAATACGAGCGCAGTGTCAGCAAGCAGACTACCATTCAACTCGACATCCGTATTCACCGCGCCCTCGTGGCCACCATTGCCCAATTGAAGAGTGCCAGCGGTTACCGTTGTTGTACCACTATATGTCGCATCCTTCGTCAGAATCAGCGTGCCAACGCCTGTTTTGGTCAAGCCCGCGCTTCCTTGCAAAACGGTGTCGATTGTGGCCTTAACGGTCGGATCGCTTCCCGCACCGACCTGTATAAACGGCGCCGTTCCATTAACTCCTTGAACCAGATTGAGCGGTCGACCGTTGATGTGATAATTATCGGTCTCAAACACCAAGCCCGCTGCATTTACGCCACCCGCTTGATCGTCAATGGTTACTGTTCCAGCGGCTGCTCTGAAGACCGCGACTGATCCGTCAGCCCATGGGTCATTGACGGATAGGCTTTGAA
This sequence comes from Brucella sp. NBRC 113783, assembly GCF_040372265.1. Lineage (NCBI taxonomy): Bacteria > Pseudomonadati > Pseudomonadota > Alphaproteobacteria > Hyphomicrobiales > Brucellaceae > Brucella > Brucella sp. NBRC 113783. The sequence goes on from NZ_BAABRX010000001.1 coordinate 87,400, forward strand.
TATCTTTCCAATTGGTGTCCGCGATGTTCCAGGTTCCGTCACCGCCGTGGACTCCACCACCATCGTTTGTATTGGAACCATCCCAAACAACAAACGACATGCCCTTCATATTGACGAGATTGATCTGACCGGGATTCGTGTCCTCAATCTTCCAGTCGGCCGAATTGGCGGCGGCGCCATCAATTGTACCCAATTGGAAAGTGCTATAGGCGTTCGTTTGACTGGGATCATAATTAAAAATGCGATAGATACCGGGTGCCGCACCCCCGCTGGTACTAACGTCGAGTTTTCCGTTAAGGGTGAGGTTGCCCGTAACGTTGAACATCTCCTGATTGAAAGTTGTTGCACCAATATTGACATCAACGGTGCTATTCGCATCGACGGTCAGATTGCCGTTTATAGTCAGCGTTGTGCCAACCATACCTGCCAGCTTTCCGCCAGTCACAACATTCGTATTGCCGACTGTGCCAGCGCCTGCCAGCGTTCCACCGCTGTTGACGATGACACTACCACCAAATTGGTTGCTGTTGACCACCAAGGCGCCTTCGTTCACGTTGGCAGAACCAGCAAAGCCCGACGCATTGGCGCTTTGATTGAGGATCAGGCGACCGTTACCTGTTTTAGTGAAAGCAGTACCTGCGTCGCCCGTCAGTTTTCCCGTAAGCGTTAAGTCCTTCAATGTGTTCGTTTGGAACACACTGTCAATGCCCAAAACCTGAACATCGTGGCCCAGCACAACAGCCGAATCCGGCAACAGCGTGCCACCATTCATTATTAGGTCACCTGAGCCCAGGACCCTATCAGAGTAAAGCTTGAGGACACCCTTCTCGAGTTCAGTGCCGCCCGTATAGGTATTGCTCATATTGGTGAGCACGACAGTTCCGTCGCCGTCAATCACCACCTGGCCGTCGCCTTGAATCATGTTGGTGAAATCAAAAGAGGCATCGTTGTGATTGATGATAAATTTTGCATCTTGGGCGATGTTAACGGTGCTTTGAGGATCCAGACTACCGGCTGTTGTGTTCTGGCCAAGCTGAAGCGCGCCCGCCTGGATGTCAGTTACACCAATGTAGTTGTTGGTGCCAGTTAGCGTCGTTTTCCCCGTGCCTTTCTGTGTAACACCGCCATCACCGCTAATCGTCTGGCTCACAACAAGATTATCGTCGGTTCGATTGAAAGCCAGCGATGCACCACTGGCAACCGTAACATCCGAAACTGCACCGAGTTCTCCCACCGTGCTACCGTCACCAATCTGCAACGTGCCCTCTTCGATTGCGATCATGCCGGTATATGCGTTGAGGCCTGTCAGAGCGAGCGTTCCCGCGCCGGTCTTTTTCAACGCTCCGGTGCCGTCCAAATCGTTTGTGAGCGTGAAGATATTGGCCGCATCATCAATATCGAATGTGCCAAATGCAGAATTCAGCGCGAATTGACGGTTCGATGTATCGTTGTCCGTTCCCGCTATACGCAATGTTCCGCCGTTAAAAGTGACACCGCTGGTTATGTCGCCGAGAGCCTGATCAAGTTCTACCGACATAATACCGTCGTTCAGGTCAGTCCCGCCCGTGTAGGTGTTGGCGATTGAACCCAGAGAAACCGTGCCCGTCCCTTTCTGAACGACCTTACCGCCGCCGGTAATCGTGCTGCCGACCGTTATTGAACCATTGCTATCAAAAGCCAGGATGCCTTTTTCTGCGGCGCTTGGACCGGTATTGACGGAGGTGCCAGCGGTGCCTAATCCGCCGCCATTGCCGATCGTCAAGGTGCCGCCATAGATGGTCCAACTCACATCGCTGGCCGCCGTCAGCGTCCAGTTGCTGGTGTCCCGTTTTTCGAAGGTAGTGAACCCTTGATAGGTTCCTGAACCATCTATTTTGGTCGACAGGATTCCGTCGAAGGTACCAGCGGCAGCTCCACCGAGTATGAACGTATTGGTCGTTCCGGCGTCGGCGAAAACGCCTCCGATAATGGTGGAACCATTATGGAGTTCCAGCGTGTTGGTGCCGCTCGTGAAGTGTACGCCGTAGCCATTTTTTCCGTCCGCCGCAGTGCCGGCACCATTTGCTCCCTTAGCGCCACCATTACCTCCTTCAATGGTGCCGCTATTCACAACCATCAGGTTCGAGCCATTGATACCGTCACCGCCGGCACCGCCATCGCCGTTGCGCCCCGCGGTTGTCCCCGCCAGTGTTGCGCCGCCATCGCCGCCATCACCACCCGCGATCACGCCCGTATTGGTAATCGTTGTATTATCGCCCCTGACACCGTCGCCACCTCTGCCGCCAACGCTCTGGTTCACGGTGAGCGTATCGAGTAGCGGTGTCAGCGCATCTCCGCCCTTGCCACCTTTGCCACCCGTGATCGCACCGGAATTATCGACGCTCGACTGAGCCCCTCCCGCAACTGAAAGCGTAACCACCCCGGCGCCCCCGGCACCACCATTGGCTTCGGTATTTATATCCGCAGCGTTTTTGACCCATTGCGACCCCCGACCGGCCTTGCCACCTGCACCGCCAGTAATGGTCGCGCCCTGTTCATTCGTCACCGTAGCAACACCAAAGACGCCTGCGCCACCAACGCCGCCATTGGCCCCATTTTCGTCGATGGCTGATCGGCCATTTTGAATCACGGTCGGGTCCGTGTCCCCTCCTTCACCACCCGCGCCACCGGTGATGCTCCCTGATGCCTGGTTCACAACTGCTGAATCAGGTCGAGCCTGAGAAGGATTACCGCTTGCGCCATAAATACCCGCGCCGCCGTCACCACCATTGCCAGTGTTCCGGCCAACTCCTGCCGATAACGAAGCCGAAAAAGATGTTCCGCCCTTGCCACCGTTTCCGCCAATAATCACGCCTGTAGCGGAGTTCGTGACAGTTATCCCGTCACCATTCATCCAGATGCCTAGGCCGCCGCCACCGCCATAGCCACCGCCGCCCATACCCTCTGCGTTCACTAAAATACTACCGATATGTGACCACTGTTGCCGCCGTTACCGCCATTACCACCCGTAATCGTCGTATGGTTTGTAACAGAACTATTGCCAGCAATGATCAGGGCATAACCACCAGCACCACCGCCACCCCCGCTACCGTCGCCATTGGGGGTAATGTTTGCATCCTGTCCGTCACCGCCATTGCCCCCTAATCCGCCGGTAAGGGGGGTTGTGTAATCGTCTCCGTTAGCGCCATCCTCCTTGTCATGCGTTCCGCCCAGGCCGCCATCGCCGCCTTGCGCTCGTCCCCCGCCTCCGGCACCATGCCCGCCCAGGCCGCCTCCGGCACCGCCACCTCCACCTCCCACCCCGGCGTCAAGAAAGCCCGAAGGTTGCACTCCATCGGTTCCCGGCTGGCCAGGCGATCCACCGTCACCAGGTTGACCGGTGCTACGAATCCCTTCCCCGCCTCGCCCACCCACTGTCTGGCCAAGAGCTGGCAAGACGGGTGAGAACAATAAGGCCGCCAAAATAAGTGCCTTTGGGAGCGCCACACTTGAACGGAGATTTAAATTAAGTATTTTTAATTTAGAAAAATGATATACACTGAATCTGCGGCGATAATTTAACATCTCAATTCTCTTAAATAATACAGTTTCTAGCTTTTTCTCATATTTAAATAAAAATTCAATGAATAATTTGAATTTTTATTATATTAAATAAATCTAATAATGAATATTATATTCATCAAGGACGAATCCAATCTATATTTATTTTCGGGAATATGCTTTCTATTTCCCCATTTTCAAAACGCATTGAGAACGGCGAGATAGCACGCCCCAGGAGAGCGGATTTTTCGGGAATCATCGTGCCGGTTTGCTGACGGCTGGATCAGCTTTTGATCAGCGCGCATTGTCTCCGGTATCGATCAATTTTCAGCGCAACTGGCAACTCCGTCAAAGATTATGTCGTTCCCAACAGTTGCTGCGTTTCGTTTTAAAATTCATTGTTGATGCGCATTGTAAAACATGAGGTTAATTCAATGGCAAACACTATTCAATTTACTAGTCCCCCACTTAAAGTAACTGATGTCTCAACAGCAGATGTACCAACAACAACGGATGGGTCAATCAAGTTCGAGCTCATAACAAATGATGGCACAGGCGGCGCGTCAATGGACGTCTATGTCAGCCTCTCGCCCCGTTCAGTTGCGGTTTTAAAAAGCGACGGAAGTTTTGCGGACTATGACGACGGAGAGACTGGCTACAAGCTCACTTCCGGGGCGGACGGCAAGTTAGAATTCTATTATGCTAGTCATACCCAAGCAATCATCGAACCCATTGTCCGCCTGTGGAACGAGCGCGCGGAGCTGCCAGCCAACATGCCGCCACACCTGGTCTTTATTGATAACTCGAAATCCATAGATGCAAAATGGGGGCCTGTAGACGCCACGCAGAATGAGGACGGCAAGCTCGTGGTCGCTGCGAGTCAGGATTTTGTTAGCGTCACACTGCCACAGACATGCACAACCGACTATGGCAACCGGCCTGAGGCGCTAGTGGCACTGCAGGTGAATGATGATATCTACGTCAAAAGCATGAGGGAACTCAGTACCGAAGGCTTTAAAATACCGCCTGACACATTGAGATACGACACTTATAACTCATTTGTCTATATGATTTATAACGCATTGGCGGCTGAAAATGGAATGATCCTCGCACTGTTGACGGTTCGAGCCGATGACGTCAATCCGCCAGCAGCTACGCAATACCGCAATCTGGATAACGCAGCATATCTGGCAAATCACACCGGTGTCATTAACGATGCGACCATCACCAACAATTTCTCAATTAAAATACCGGCGCTAGGAGGAAGCCTGCCCTTTGTGAAAGGTGATATTCTGAAGATAAAGTGTTACGTTAATGCCTATCATTATGAAACGATGGAACCCAATTCCAACGTAGTTGAGTCGGACGATCACACACTTGACGGTAGTGACTTTAATGGCGAGCTTATAGTGCCAATTCCCGCGCCCAGATTTGCTGGCTTTTGTGCTGGACAGGATACGGGAATACATTTGGGCACGGTCAGGGTTGACTATGTAATCAGAGACCCAAACACTAATAAAACAAAGGCCATGCCGAAGCATACCCCAGAGCTCGCAATCAACGTGGGACTCGGCAGATCACACAAACAATAAGCGATCTTTCCAAGCACATCGCATTTTCTGTGAAATAAGAAATTTCAGTATATGGGGTGGCGCTCGGAAAACAACCACAGTGTTGATTCTAGTTCCATCGTGACCGGGCATTTCACACAGAACTGAGATATGTCTTGTTGAAACAGACAGGAACCCAGTCGGTTTGCATTGGGTGCGTTTTAAATACTTTGCCGAACGACGATCTGAAGGCAGGTGCGTCATTTGACAGTGATGCATATGAAGACAGCCTTCCTCTAAGCCCAGACACATACTGCGCCAGTTGAATTGTCAGTTCGGATGGAATTGGCAAGTTTTTCCGTTTGTTCAAAATCAGGAGAGCAGGATGAGACAGTTCATTCTCACTCAAAACAACAATAATTTGCATTACATGGCCAGCACACCGGCTTGCGGTTTTGCTTTTCCAGCGAATGAATTCGTCGATCTTGCCGTCACCTATAAGGACAGCTTTCATACGCCATTGGCTGGCAGAAACCTCGTGTGGCAGCTTGCCGAAGGCGAAGCCACGCTACGCCACCAGGCGACGCCGGTCGGCAGCGACGGCAACGGCGTCAATTCCATCCAGGTGACGCTTGCCGATCCGAGTGCGAACGCAACCATCCGCCTGGCCGTCTGGCCGGAAGATGAACCGGAATCCAAGCTCGAATTCGAATGTCTCTTCGGCGCGCCAAAGTCTGCTCCGCCGATTGGCGCGGGAAACTGGCTAAAAATTCTCTACCCCGGCGACGACCCAAAATATCTCGCCCCCATATCCCTCGCCCCAGATGCAGGCGATATAAACTACCTGGTTTTCTACGCTGACCCCTATGGAATTCCTATAGAAAGCAAAGAAATAATTATTACTTCTGTACTTGGTCAGAGTACAATAAGTAATAATACTAAAATCCGCCTTGGTCAATTCTACACCCATTTTAAAGAAGTAGACCAATATTCTCCCGGAGAGTGGATCACGACCGCAAAAGTAGATGGTAAAGAAGATAATTCAAAAAATCTACTTATTGATCAAAATATAGTTATAAATCAGGTTATTAATTTTTGGCCTATTAACAATTCTGTACTATATCCTGGTTATTCCTACGACCTAAAGACACTTCACACGGCTGGAAATGGATTTGTCTTAAGTCGTCGTGAGATATTGTGGAGTGTAAATACCAGATTACCCGATGGTGTCGAGGTCCGGATTGAGCCGGCATCCTTAAAGGAAGATCACATAGGCACTGCCATTTCATCAATTACTGTTCCATATGTTGTCTATGGAATGGATGATCGGATCACCTTGAAAGTTGGCTTAGTTGGAATGGAAGAATCGGACATTGTCATCTTCGACTACCCGACCTTCAAGATCGGCGGGCCGCGCTTTGTTCAGGTTGCACCGCTGCCAGACAACGAGAATATTTTTGACCCGCACAATTCCTACGCGTTCCAAGTTAAAGTGACCGACGAGAATGGGATCGCGCCAAGTGGCAATTTCAGCGTTACTTGGGAAGCCTCTGTAAAGGGAGAGGGAGAGGCACGTTTTCCCGAGCTTATTACCGAGCTCCAAAACGGTTTGAGCCAAAGTGACATCCACTTTAGCAATATGCCACAAGGTGTAGTTCAGAATATCGACGTTACCATTACACCATCGGAAGGCGCCCCCTACAAGGCGTCGTATCAGGTAGCCGCCAACGTCATCGCACCGGTCTCACCTACGACCACCGACCCGCTGGCTGTCGGAATTGAACAGGCTGTTAAGGTTAGCGTGACCGATTACAAGGGAAATGCTGTGCGCTATCGCACGCTAAATATCGCCCCCAACTCTGATATCAAGGTTGGTTCCAGTGCTGCAACAGACTTTGACGGCATCGCGACCATACCGGTAACTGCGTCCGCCGCGCTTACGACACAGTTATCCATTTCCGAAGGGCCAGATTGTGTTCCCACAACGGTCAAGCTCACCTTTGGTGAAAACAAACCCAAAATAACGATTGATCAGCCGGATCCGCAAACGATCCGTTACGATACCGATGTTACGGTAACTGCGACATATACGGATAGCCGCGGTCCTGTTCCCAGCAGCCAATTGAAGCTCGACCTGACCCTTGCCGATGGAAGCCCAGTAGCACCCAATTTATCGTGGAACCCGTTTGCAAACACGGATCCATCTGGAAAAGCCTCGTTCTGGTTTCACTTGTCGACCGTTTCGGGCCCTCCCGCCTTCGATGTCTCCCTAAAAGCAACAGTCAAGACAGCCGACGGCTCGGTTGTTTCCGAAACTGCACTATTCACATTCACGGGTCCAGCGCGACACAACAACCTCAAACTCCTGCAACCCAACAACAACTCCTCCCAATCGCTCGACACAAATACCATCATCATCGTGGAATTGTCTACGGAAAGCGGCAAGAAGCTAAATAACTACCCAATCAAGTGGAACCTGCCTACAGACGGCGTCACAATCAAACGGCAAGACGAACTTACAAGGTCGTATGGTACAGCCATTGCTATAATTGAGGTAACCAAGGCACAATCCCTTCCCTTTACCGTGGAAGCCACGCAAGCAGATGCTACTTGCCCGATCCAACTGAACTTTGGGGTAGATGATTACCAGGGCACCGCTCTGGCCCATAACAAGCGCTATGCGCATAACCCGCCCAGGCGCCAGGACGTCGATCCACTCGATGAGAGCCAAATCATCACGTACACCTATACCTATGTCAAGAATGGCATTCCTCAACCCGGCAAGTTGATAGATTGGACTGTCGAAACAATGATGCCGGGCATGCAGTTCTTCGACGAGAAGAACACAGAGTTGTTCGTCGACAACGACGCTCATATTATTCCCACAAAAACCGATCAAAACGGCAAGACCATCCTAAAAATCGGCTCTCTGACCGCGTGTGTCGCCACCGTCAGGGCTTGGCCGAACGAGAACAATGAAGCGCTTGTTCAGTCGAGCGAATTCGTCATAGCCACATTTCTTGATGTAACTTATTACGACCAATTCCATCAGGTTGAGTATGAACCTCAACCAATTGATTTAACTGGCAAATATGCATATGATCACGATGGCTTCACCCTACAAGTGCCGCCGGGAAGCGTTGGAGAAGAATACAAAAAGGTTGTTTTCTGGATCAATAGTCGTACTGCGGATAACTCTCAGGAGAATATAGTAATCACGAGCTACGAGGAAGCCGTCGACGGTTCGGTTGTTGTTCCGTTCAAATATCTTACGCCAGACATTGATGGGCAGCCTTCGAACATCTTTTCCTATATGCTCGTGAACACTACCGGCGCTGGCTTCCAGACAAGGCCCGTATTACCGGAGGTAATTAGCTCGGCCCCGAATCATCCCGCTCCGGGCGTGACTCGAACACTGGCGGCTCCATATCTGCGACAGCATGCTAGCATAATTAATTTCCCTGATATCGTTGACGGATTGGATATCTTTGTGGATATCGACTCTGATAAAACATTAATTGGAAAAACAATCACCCTGATCCTTTACCTAAACAAAAAGGGTGGTGGATATGGAAATAGATTACAACAAAGAAGGAAAATAGCCGGAAGCGACATCAATAACAAGCAATTAGTATTTAATTTTGCTTTCGATGACGTTAAAGGATACGATAAAGGAACGCTGGAGTCCGACTATAATATAGATGATACTTGGTCGAAAGCCTTTGGCCCCATCGAGATTGATACCGTCGAACCCTAATAGTAGCGAGTTCAATATCGGTGTCGTTGTTAGCACGGCGGCACCGATAAGAAAGAAGACGATTTCGCGGCGATGTATATGCCCGCCTCCACAACATTTTAAAACGTGGACACTGGCTGAAATCGCTGAAGCGATTATGGAGTGCTTGAGGTGTCGGCTTAGAAAACAGAACAGCTGTCCGCCGAGCTTTAGTTAGGGCTCATCGACTAAAGCACCTATACAAATGTCAGATCAACGCAGCCGCGCACTTTTTTGGCCTCGGCCACTTATCATCAGCTTCATGTCAATGAAAATTAATTGAATTAAAGCTAGAGCGCGTCCATTGAACGCGGAATCGCGTTGGGGATTCCCTTGGTCGCCGAATTCTGATTCCATCGCTCCGACGGGTGATTTGGTTGGAGGCAATATGACCCGGGCTTTCAGTGATGATCTGCGTAGCCGCGTTCTGGCTGCGTCACGGGATGGCATGTCGGCGCGTTCAGCGGCAGCCCGATTTGGGATTGGGATTTCAACAGCCATCGCCTGGATTGCGAGTGCGCGGGCAGGTCTGTTGGCCCCGGCGAAGCAGGGCAGACGCGGCGGCTCACGCCTGGATCCTCACGAGGGCTTCATCTTCGGCATGATCGAAGAGGCGAAGGACATCACGCTCAACGAGATGGTCCGGCGATTGCATGAGGAGAGAGCCGTATCGATCGGCCGCAGTGCGCTTGACGTCTGGCTGCGAAAGCGCGACTGGACTTTCAAAAAAGGACCGCACATGCATTGGAGCAGGACCGTCCTGACCTGCTGAAGCATCGCCAGGACTGGTTCGACGGCCAGCTCGATCTCGATCCAGCGCGCCTCGTCTTCATTGATGAAACCAGCCTGAGCACGAAGATGTCCCGGCTTCGCGGGCGCCCCCCTTGCGGAGATCGATGCCGTTCACCGGTCCCAAACGGCCATTGGAAGACAACGACATTTACCGGTGCACTCAGACTATCCGGCATGACATGGCCCTCGACGGCGCGATGAACGGCGTCCCATTCCAGGCCTATGTCGAACAGGTTCTCATTCCAACCTTGGTGACCGGCGACATCGTCATCATGGACAACCTGCCGTCACATAAGGCGCAGGGCGTGCGTCTTGCAATCGAAGGTGCTGGGTGCCGCTTGCTCTACCTTCCTCCATACAGTCCAGACTTCAACCCCATCGAGAAGGCCTTCGCCAAGCTCAAGGCCGTCTTGCGCGCCAAAGCCGAGCGGACCGTCCAGGGCTTATGGAATACTGTCGGCCAGATCGTCACGCTGTTCGAACCACAAGAATCCGCAAACTACTTCAAATCCTGCGGATATAACCCCGAGTAAAGTGGACGCGCGCTAATTTAGCTGAATTTCATTTAAATATACAGCCAATTGAATTAAAATTGTTCCCATCGGTATTAAAATCTTGAAAAAAAGAGAGTAATATGATGAAATTGTTTCAGTAAAACTGAATACAATACACTAATAAATTTCACACGAGCATAAACAAAACATTCTTATTGGGTGTCTGCAATGAAATGGGAACAAATTTATGAATCTATGCAATCCGCTGATGATGCTGGGCAGCTTCTGGAGCACATAGACAACTATGCCAAACAGCGCGGGTTCGCACATGTGTCCTATATCATGCGCGTTCCACTGCTCAATGGCGTGGTGAAATGGCTCAGCTTCGGCTCTCTGCCGCAAGAGTGGGTAGATCATTACGCTTCAAAAAAATATGCGGAGGAAGATCCGCTTATTCGTAAAGCATTAAACAGCATCGAGCCGCTGGTCTGGTCGGCGAAACTATACGCCGAGGCGCCTCAAATCTGGACGGATGCGCAGAGTTTCGGCTTCAAGGTTGGTATTTCGCAGCCTTGCTGGGCCGCGCAGGGCGTATTCGGCATGCTGTCTTTCATCAGAAGCGATCCGCCGTTAGCTTCCGGCGAAATCGCCACGTTGCGTCGTCAGATGCAGATTTCGGCCAATTTGCTTCATCTGTCCATGTATGAACATCTTGATGTTCCAACCATGAACTGCGTTTCCGAAGTGAACCTGACGGCGCGTGAAAGGGAAATCCTGCACTGGGCCAGCGAGGGCAAAACATCGGAAATCATCGGCGCAATTCTCAATATCTCAACCCGTACCGTGAATTTCCATATCAGCAACGTGCTGACCAAACTTGTTGCGGTGAATAAAGTTCAGGCGGTCGCGAAAGCCCGCACCTTCGGCCTTCTCTAATCTTATTCTATCCCCTCAGTCTTTCGGCGGCTTGGCCCGAAGGACAAATCCAAAATTTCCCCCCAAATTTTGAAAGAATATCTGTAGACGAATAGAGCAGGTTTTGCCGCCTGCAAATCCTCCGCGCGCCCCCCTGGCAATTCGCTGAACCTACAGATCAATCATCCTTTCGATCCCGATAGCATCCAGAAACGCCTGATCGTGGCTGACGACAAGCAGTCCGCCTTCATAGTCGTTCAGCGCTACCTCCAGCGCCTCGATGGAATCCAGATCGAGATGATTGGTCGGCTCATCCAGGATCAGTAGTTCCGGCTTCTGCGTTCCACCCAACACACAGGCCAGTGCTGCGCGCAGTAATTCACCGCCGCTCAGTTCTCCGGCAAGCCGGGACGAAGCTTCGCCGCGAAATGAAAAACGCGCCAGCGCTGCGCGGGCATCATTGTCATTCGCATCCGGATTGAGATGCCGGAAGTTCTCATAAAGCGTGGCTTTGCGGTCCATCAAGCTCATCTGCTGGTCGAACATAGCGATCGGCACGAAACACTGCACGCGCCCCGCAACCGGCAGCAATTCCCCCGTGACAAGCCGCAGCAGTGATGTCTTGCCCGCGCCATTCGCACCGCGTATGGCAATGCGCTCCGGTCCGACAATCTTCATCGAAAAATCGCGTATGACGGGCGTGTCCGGTCGCGGCCCGCCCGACACGCTCTCCATTTGCAGAAGGACGCGCCCGGAAGGAAGCGCCTCGCGCTCGACGCTGAAGCGCATCGGCTTGACTGTTTCGACCAGCGTTTCAGCTTCTCTCAGTTGCGCCGCAGCCTTCTCCATATTGCGATCCGCAAGCGCCTGACCTTTGCCGCCGGTCTTCTGCGCCCGATCCTCACGCGCATCGAGTGTCATTTTGCTTATGCCGCTATCGGCACGTGAATTACGTCCACGTGAATCACTGCGTGCCTGACGTTCGGCTGCGTCCTGCGCCTTGCGTTGAACCTGTTTCACATCGCGCTGGGCAAGCTGAAGATTGCGAGCTGCGTTGTCCCGTTCTTCCTGCTTCTTGTCGTGATAAAAATCCCAGTTGCCGCCATAAAGATGCAGGCCACCTTGTGAAAGTTCGGCAATGCCATCCATGTTTCGCAACAAGGCGCGATCATGGCTAACGACAATTGCTGCCCCGCGCCACTCTGCCAGCATAGTCATCACGGCCAGACGGCCATCATGATCGAGGTTGTTAGTCGGCTCATCCAGAAGAATGATATCAGGCTGATGGAAAAGAAGGGCGGCGAGAGCGGCGCGCGTCCGCTGCCCACCGCTGAGCGTTGCAAGGGGTGTCTGCGGTTCAAGCGTCAGCCCGAAGCGCTGCAAGGCATCGGCAAAGTGCTGCGGCAACAGCCAGTCCGCTTGTTCAAAGTCGTTATCCGACCCCAGCCCGGCTTCAATGCGCGAAAGCATGGTGAACGCTGCGGAAAGGTCGAACAGATCGGCCAGCGCTCGCCCGCCGTCAGTCACAATATTCTGTTGCAGAACACCGAGCCTGCCGTTGCGCGTGACCGCGCCGGAAGTCGGCGCCATGGCGCCGCTCATGATATTGAGAAGCGTGGATTTACCCGCACCATTGCGCCCGACAAGCCCAATACGGCCTTCGGTCACGCTGAAATTGACGGATTCGAAAAGCGTGCGGCCATCAGCCGTGATGCAGGAAACGTCCTGAAGTGTGAGAGGAGCAGTCATTGCGAACCATGGAAACATTGAAAACACTGGTTGGTTGATACAGTGCTGCCTGATCCATCGTTCTTCTCTCCTTGTTTAGACTGCTCCCAATATAGGGACTGTTACGAAATCAATCCAGATCAAATGTCGCGATAACAGGGACGTGATCTGACGGCCGCTCCCAGCCGCGCGCATCGCGCAAGATTTGCAAGCCCTTCATATGGACCTCCAGATCAGCGGAACCCCAGATATGGTCGAGGCGGCGACCACGATCCGATTCATCCCAATCCTTGGCGCGATAACTCCACCAGGTATAGATTTTCTGATCCGCTGGAATGATCTGGCGCATGAGGTCGCTCCAGCCGCCCTTGACGCGCAGGTCTTCCAGCGTCTCGGTCTCGATCGGCGTATGGCTGACGATCTTCAAAAGCTGCTTATGCGACCAGACATCGTTTTCCAGCGGCGCGATGTTGAGATCGCCCACCAGGATCGACGACAATCCGTCCTGCCTGTCCGCCACAATGGCCCGCATTTCTTCCAGAAAGCCGAGCTTATGGGCAAATTTCGGATTGATTGCCGGGTCCGGCTCATCGCCGCCGGCTGGCACGTAGAAATTATGGATGCGGAGCTTCTTGTTTCCAGCTTCGACGACAGCACTCAAATGGCGGCAATCGCCCATATCGCAAAAGCCGATCTTCTCGACGCCGGACAACGGACGGCGCGAGATGGTCGCAACGCCGTGATAGCCCTTCTGGCCGCTGATCGCGATATGCTCATAGCCGAGCGCGCGAAACCCCTTGGAGGGGAACTGATCGTCCGGGCACTTGGTTTCCTGAAGACACAAAACATCGGGCTGATAGTCGCGCAGAAACTGCTCGACCAGCGGCATGCGCAGGCGCACGGAGTTGATGTTCCAGGTAGCAACGGAAAAAGCCATGGGGGAAGGACTCGCAGCAACGAAAAAGATGCCGCGAACCTAACCATTTATCGCGCAAATGCAAACGGCTTGCAGACCATAAACTGGCGATTACGGACGCTTGCGCTTCATGGCGATGCGCTGATAGTCGATCTTGAACATGTCGTCGGTGAAGCGCACACCGCTGCGCACGTTGAAGATCATCACCGTGGTATCGAGCTTCTGGGCGTCGGTGATGGTCCACTGCTTCAGCTCATAGGACTTCGGATCGAACATCATGGTGATTTTCGAATCGCCGAAGATCGACTTGTCGCCGAGCACCAGCGTGGTCATGTCCGGTTCCTGCTTCACGTTCTGCAAACGACCGCCGCCGAGATCGATGCGATCCGCCAGCAACAGCTTGAGCGGCGTCTTGGAAAGCGGATAGAGATCCCACGTATCCAGCTTGCGATTGTTGATAACGACGGACTCGCCGTCGGCAATTACACGGATTGGCGAGTTGTTGTAGTTGAAGCGGATCTTGCCCGGACGCTCGATATAGAAAGTGCCGCCGGTCTGGTCGCCTTTCGGCCCGAACTGCACGAACTCACCCGTCATGGTGCGTACCGATGAAAAATGGTCGGCAATCTGCTGCGCCGCCGCACCGCTGCCTGCGCCCTGCGCCATCGCAGCAACAGGTGCCAGAACAAGCGATGATACGCCAAGACCAAGCGCTCCCATTCCCAGCACGGCGGCAAGACGGCCAGCTTTTACCAAGGCTGAAAAACGGGAGAACATCATCAATATACTTTCTCTTTTCATCATTCTGTTTAACTACGCCGCCAGTTTGGCGCGAGTATGGCGCGCTGCTGCACTCGGCTTAGAAGTCATCGTCACCGGTCGGCACCAGAATTTCGCGCTTGCCGGCATGGTTGGCGGGACCGACAATCCCTTCGTCTTCCATACGCTCGATAATCGAGGCAGCGCGGTTATAACCAATGCCGAGACGACGCTGGATATAGGACGTGGAAGCCTTCTTGTCGCGAAGCACTACGGCAACGGCCTGATCATAAGGATCGTCGGAGTCTTCCAGATTGGAGGTTCCAGCCGGTCCGCTGCCGCCCTCGTCATCCTCTTCATCCTCAGTGATGGCATCCAGATATTCCGGCACGCCCTGAAGCTTCAGATGCTGCACGATGCGCTCCACTTCGTCGTCGCCGACGAAAGGCCCGTGCACGCGCTGGATGCGACCGCCGCCCGCCATGAAGAGCATGTCGCCCTGACCGAGCAGCTGTTCAGCGCCCTGCTCGCCCAATATAGTGCGGCTGTCGATCTTCGACGTCACCTGGAAGGAAATACGGGTCGGGAAGTTGGCCTTGATCGTGCCGGTGATGACATCCACCGACGGACGCTGCGTCGCCATGATGACATGGATACCGGCGGCACGCGCCATCTGCGCCAGACGCTGCACCGCACCTTCGATATCCTTACCTGCGACCATCATCAGGTCGGCCATTTCGTCGATGATCACGACGATATAGGGCATTGGTGCCAAATCCAGCTCTTCGGTCTCGTAGATCGCTTCGCCGGTATTGCGGTCGAAGCCGGTCTGCACGGTGCGCGCAATCGGTTCGCCCTTCTTTTGCGCCAGACCCACCCGCTGGTTGAAACCGTCAATATTGCGAACACCGACCTTCGACATTTTGCGATAGCGGTCTTCCATTTCGCGCACGGTCCATTTGAGCGCGACAACCGCCTTCTTCGGATCGGTCACAACGGGCGTCAACAGATGCGGAATGCCGTCATAGACGGAAAGTTCCAGCATCTTCGGGTCGATCATGATCAGGCGGCATTCCTGCGGCGTCATGCGATAGAGCAGCGACAGTATCATCGTGTTGATCGCCACCGACTTGCCGGAGCCGGTCGTACCGGCAACGAGGACGTGCGGCATCTTCGCGATATCGGCAATCACCGGCTCGCCATTGATGGTCTTGCCGAGCGCCAATGCCAGCTTCGCCTTGGAATGTTCGAAGTCGCGGCTGGCCAGCATTTCGCGCAGATAAACCATTTCGCGCTTCGGGTTCGGCAATTCGATGCCGATGGCGTTGCGGCCCGGAATAACGGCAACACGCGCCGCAATCGCGCTCATCGAACGGGCGATATCGTCGGCAAGGCCGATCACGCGGGAAGACTTGATGCCCGGCGCTGGCTCCAGTTCATAAAGCGTGACCACCGGTCCGGGTTTCACATTGATGATTTCGCCGCGCACGCCGAAATCTTCCAGCACGCCTTCAAGCAGACGGGCATTCTGCTCCAGCGCATCCTTCGACAGAGCGGGATCACGTTGAACAAGCTTTGGTTCGGCGAGGAAATGCAGCGATGGCATTTCAAACACGCCCTTGTCCTTGAGGAACGACGGCTGCGCCTCACGCTGTGCGCGAGCGCCCGGCTTGGGCGACGGCGCGGCCTGTTCGACACGCGCCTTGCGGCTGCGTGCTGGCGGCGCATCGTGCCATTCCTGACCGGCCAGCGGCACGTCGTCCATGCCGTCATCCATCGGATCATCCATGTGGAACGGCGCTTCGTCCGCCGACGGCCCACCGAAGCCCGGCTCACGACGTCTGCCCGCTTCCGCACCGTTACGCGTTTCGGCACTGCGGCGCACGGCGCGCATGTCGCCGAAATCCTCGTCGCGGGACTGGCGGCGACCAAGCCCGGTCAGACGCTTGAAGTTGGCTGTCGTTGTCAGCACGAGATGGGTCAGCGCACCAATGAACTGGAAGCCGCCGCCTGCGGTTTCCTCGTCATCCTCATCGATGAAATCTTCCTCCGCCCGTCCGCGCTGCACGGGCTGAACCGGATTGATGATGCCACGGCCAATAATGCCGCTTGCAAAAAGGCAGAGCCACAAAGCGGGAACGGCGAGAACCAATGCAATGGCCGAAGCGATTGCGCCCTGCGGGAACTGGCCAAGGAACAGGCCGGGCAGGCGCAGCACCATATCGCCAAACACACCGCCAAGACCGATCGGCATCGGCCAGCTTTCCGGCACGGCAAAGCAGCTTGCAATGCCGGCAAACAGAAGGGCAGCGCCGATCCAGGCAAAGCTGCGCTTGGCAACGCGGCCAATACCGCCGCGCGTCATCATCAGAAGCGACCACACGACCAGCGGCAACAATGCAGGAACGCTCGCCAGACCAAAAAACTGCATGGCGAGATCAGAGAAGACAGCGCCCGGATAGCCAAGCGCATTGGTCACCGGATTGTCGGTTGCATGGCTGAAGCTTGGATCAGCCACATTCCAAGTGGCCAGTGCACCAACTGCCATTGCCGTCAGCGACAGAAGCGCCAGACCGAACAATATATAGAACTGCCTGCGGAAGATATTGGTCAGGCGGAGCCTGTCTTCCGTAATCCGCTCGTCACGCAGCGGGTATGAGGGCGAATATCCTTGCCGCATATAGCCAGTCCCGAACCGAAATTTCTGCTGTCGCCCATAACGGAATAGCTATGGGCAGAATGAATCGGTCCGATCCTAATCCGGCGATGGTTAATTCCCCATTAACCATGGGTTTTCTTCTTATAAATGAAAAAAGGCGCGGTTTCCCGCGCCTTTCTCCTTCTTGGGAGAATTGTTCTTACTGAACAGATTCGCCGTGCAAAGAGATATCCAGGCCTTCGATTTCAGCCTGCTTGCTTGGACGCAGTCCCATCACGGCCTTGATCACATAAAGGATGATGGCCGTCGCGACTGCGGTATAGACGATGGTGATTGCCGCACCGAAGAACTGCTTGGCCATGGAAGCACCTTCGCCGAGCGAATTGATGGTGGTGTCTGCGAAGAAACCGGTCAAAATCGCACCCACGAAACCACCGACGCCATGGACGCCGAACGCATCGAGCGAGTCGTCGTAGCCGAGCGCATGCTTGATCTTGACGGCTGCGACGTAGCAGATCGCACCGGCCACGATGCCGATGATGAGCGCGCCCATCGGATTGACGAAACCGGCAGCAGGCGTGACGGCGACCAGACCGGCCACAGCACCCGAAATAATGCCAAGCACGCTTGGCTTACCCGCAATTGCCCATTCCACGAACATCCAGGCCAGAGCCGCACCGGCGGTCGCAACCTGCGTGTTGAGCATGGCGACACCGGCGAGAGCATTCGCACCGACAGCCGAACCGGCATTGAAGCCGAACCAGCCCACCCACAGAAGGGCAGCGCCGATGACCGAGAGAACGAGATTGTGCGGCGCCATGTTGGTGTGACCATAGCCGTCGCGCTTGCCAAGGATGAGTGCAGCCACCAGACCGGCAACACCAGCATTGATGTGAACGACCGTACCGCCGGCGAAATCAAGCACGCCGTCCGACGCGAGGAAACCGCCGCCCCAGACCCAGTGCGCGACCGGGATATAGACGATGAACAGCCACAGGGTCAGGAAGACCAGCATGGACGAAAACTTCATGCGTTCAGCAAACGCGCCGGCGATCAGCGCGGGCGTGATGATCGCAAAGGTCATCTGGAAAGTGATGAAGACATATTCCGGAATGGTGCCGGTCAGCGATTCCATCGTGACGCCGGAGAAGAAAGCCTTGGAAAGACCACCGATATAAGCGTTCGACGAACCACCGTCGGTGAAAGCGAGCGAATAGCCGGCGACCATCCACAAAACCGACATGAGGCAGGTGATGGCAAAGCTCTGCATCACGGTGGACAGCACGTTCTTCTTGCGCACCATGCCGCCATAGAACAGCGCAAGGCCCGGGATGGTCATCATCAACACGAGCGCGGTTGACGTCAGCATCCAGGCCGTATCGCCCGTATCGAGAGTGGGCGTGGGAGCCGCAGCAGGCGCTGCGTCCTGTGCCATCGCCATTCCAGCCATGGCGACCAGCGCAGGCAAAGAGGCCAAAAGAGCTGCTGGCTTGATTCTTCCTGTTATGAGCATCGAATATCTCCGTCGAATGGCGGTTTCAAACGCGTATGCGCTGGAAAGACCGGTTCGAACCAAGAGAAACAAAAATCGTGCCAGTTGCAGAAAGGCGCGGCGCAAAATGTGATTTTTTTGTGAAGTGGGTCGTTGCGGCTTCCGGCAGCCCCGCAAAGCCGGGCTTTTTGTGCCGGAGGTTTAGGCAAATTCAGGCTAAGTGATTCTAGCGATTCATCTTTTCAGCGCCATGCCCGAGCGCTGAACTTGGCTGAAAACCGTCGAATTGCATAATATTTATACAGAAGGCATTGGTGTGGTTAATATTTAATCATTCTTTGTTTTCATGCACACGAATTAGTCCTTCCTGTGCAACGGAAGCCACCAGAATGCCGTCGCGCGTATAAAGCGAACCGCGATTGAACCCGCGCGCGCCCGAAGCGCTCGGTGTGTCCTGCGTATAAAGCAGCCAGTCATTCAGCTTGAACGGACGATGGAACCACATCGCATGATCGAGGCTTGCCGCCTGAAGATCGCGGTCGAAGATCGAGCGCCCATGCGGATGCAGCGATGTGTCGAGCAGCGTCATGTCGGAGAGATAAGCGAGGATCGCCGCCTGAAGCGCGCGATTATCAGGAACAATACCATTTGCGCGCACCCAGACATGCTGCGCAGGCTCCAGCTTCTCGCGCGAGAAATAATGCGTCAGCTGCACCGGCTTGATCTCGATGGGACGCTCCTGTTCCCAATATCTGCGAACATTGGCCGGAGCGAGATGCAGATATTGCTCCTTGATGTCGCGGTCGCCCAGCAATTGCTCCGGCATCGGCAGTCCTTCGGGCATGGCGATCTGGTGGTCCAGACCGCCCTCATCCACCTGAAACGACGCCGACAGCGTGAAGATGGCCTTGCCGTGCTGCTTGGCCAGCACGCGGCGGGTGTTGAAGCTGGAACCGTCGCGAATGCGATCCACCTCATAGATGATCGGAATCGCCGGATCGCCGGGACGCACAAAATATCCATGCAGCGAATGCACATGCCGCGCAGGCTCCACGGTGCGCTGCGCCGCGATCAGCGCCTGGCCGATCACCTGACCGCCGAACACGCGCTGCCAACCCACTTGCGGGCTGTTGCCGCGAAACAGGTCCATCTCCAGCGTTTCCAGATCGAGTATCGACAGCAGCTGCCGCATGGAAGCCGTCTGGCCTGCGCTCTCATCTGAGACAGATGTAAGATCGGACTGCTGATATTCGGACTTTTCGCGATCGGACATGGACAGCCTGGCTCCTGCGACCATATATGAAGCTAATAAACTTGAGGCTCATGTTTGTTCCTGCCGGTCGAAATCTGTCAAGTGGCCCGGAGGCTTTTCGGATTCGGTCGGTGTGCCTCACAGTGCCGCGGCAAAATATCGGCTTCACTCTTGCCGTATTTGTGCCAGAAGCGCACAAGCATGGTATAGGCTTTCCGAAAAGGACGAACCGATGGCTGCGACTTCCAGACAGACAAGCACCCGCAACACCGACCTGCTGATCGCCGGTGGCGGTTATGTTGGCCTCGTCACGGCGGTTGCGGTCAAGTCGGCGGCGCCACATCTTTCCGTCACCGTTGTCGATGGCGCGCCCGCCGGTTCGTGGAAAACCGACCCACGCGCCTCGTCCATCGCGGCTGCCGCATCACGCATGCTCGACAAGCTCGGCTGCTGGCAGGAAATCGTGCCCGATGCGCAGCCAATTACCGAAATGGTCATCACCGATTCGCGCGTATCCGACCCGGTGCGACCCGTTTTCCTCACCTTTGCAGGCGATGTGGACCCCGGCGAGCCTTTCGCCCATATGGTTGAAAACCGCATTCTCAATACTGCCCTGCACAACAAGGCCGATGCGCTGGGCATTACCTTTCTCGAAGCAACCAGCGTGAATGGCTTCGAAACCAAGCCGGAAACCGTTACCGTTTCGCTTTCCAATGGCGACGCCATCGAGACCCGCCTTCTGATTGCCGCCGACGGTGCGCGCTCCCGTCTGCGCGATCAGGCGGGCATCAAGACCGTCAACTGGGACTATGGCCAGTCGGGCATCGTCTGCAACGTATCCCACGAAAAGCCGCATGGCGGACGCGCCGACGAGCATTTCCTGCCTGCCGGACCCTTTGCCATTCTGCCGCTCAAGGGCAATCGCAGCTCGCTGGTGTGGACCGAACGCACCGCTGACGCCGACCGGCTGATCCGCGAAGATGATTTCGTTTTCGAAGCCGAACTGGAACAGCGCTTCGGGCATCGTCTCGGCGCGCTGCATGTCGAAGGCCCGCGCCGCGCCTTCCCGCTTGGCCTGACGCTGGCGCGCGAATTCGTGAAACCGCGCTTTGCCCTTGTCGGCGATGCGGCGCATCGCATCCACCCGATCGCGGGACAGGGCCTCAATCTCGGTTTCCGCGATGCTGCTGCCATTGCCGAGGTTATCGTCGAAACGGATCGCCTCGGCCTCGATATCGGATCGTTCGCCGCCCTTGAACGTTACCAGTCCTGGCGTCGCTTTGACACGGTGCAGATGGGCGTGACTACCGATGTTCTCACCAAGCTGTTTTCCAACGACAATCCGGCCATCCGCTCCATTCGCGATATCGGCCTTGGTCTCGTGGATCGCGTCCCGAGCCTGAAATCCTTCTTCATCAAGCAGGCAGCCGGATTGTCCGGCGATACGCCCCGCCTTCTGAAAGGGCAGCCGATCTGACCGCCGCCCCCTAATTGCTGCCTATTCATCGCTGGAAGCCATCGCGAAGCGCCCTATATCCGTGACGGACAATCACCGAGAGGAGCTTCCCCATGGAAAGAAAAGCAATAGCAGTCTGGCAAGGCACGCTGAAGGAAGGCAAAGGCACGCTCAACACCCAGAGCGGCGCACTGAAAGACCTTCCCTATGATTTTAAAGCTCGCTTCGAGGATGAAAGCGGGCGCGCTGGCACCAATCCGGAAGAGCTTCTCGGTGCGGCGCATGCGGGCTGCTTCGCCATGCAGCTTTCCGCCCTTTTGACGCAGAACGGCACCCCGCCGGAAAAACTGGAAGCAACGGCAGCCGTCAACATCGGCCAAGCTTCGGGCGGCGGTTTTGAAATCACCCGCAGCGCGCTGACCCTCAATGCCAAGATTCCCGGCATTTCGGCTGAGGCCTTTGCCGATCTTGCCAAGAAGGCTAAGGAATCCTGCCCGCTTTCGAAGGCGCTTGGCGCAATCGAAGTGACGCTGGACGCAAAACTGGTCTGAGACCACGAAAGGCGGGATTACAGATCCCGCCTTTTATTCCGGCAGGTGGCAGACGGCCTCTATATTGTGCCCGTCCGGGTCGATCACGAAAGCAGCGTAATAATCGGGATGGTAACCTTCGCGGATGCCCGGCTTTCCATTGTCGCTGCCGCCAGCCGCGATGGCCGCTTCATAGAAACGATCCACTTCCGAGCGCGTGCCCGCCGAAAAGGCGACATGCAGAACCCCTTCCAGTTTGGCGCCCTTCTGCTTGCCAATCCAGAATTCCGGCTTACCGTTGCGCCCATATCCGACCCAGTCGCCGAATTCCATGGCGCGGGTAATGCCCAGAGGGGCAAGCGCCTCATCATAGAATTTGCGCGACTTGGGCATGCTGGAAATGTTGAAGCCGATATGGTCGAGCATGATTGCCCATTCTCCGTGCTGCCTTGTTATCTCAAGACATATCGGCGGCAACGTAAAGGTCAAGACCATACAATCAATGAGTGCATGATCTATTGCCGGTTCGTGCAAAGAACAAAGGGGAAGGCAACAGCCCTCCCCTTTGCATACTCCAATTGATAGCTGGCGCTACTACACGCGGCGCTCAACCATCATCTTCTTGATCTCGGCACAAGAGGCGTGGAGGCCGCAGGCCGACAGGGATCGCAAAAAAGAAGCGATTGCCGCGATTACACGCGGCGCTCGACCATCATCTTTTTAATCTCGGCAATCGCCTTGGCCGGGTTCAATCCCTTCGGGCAGGTCTGCGCGCAGTTCATGATCGTGTGGCAGCGATATAGGCGGAACGGATCTTCGAGATTGTCGAGACGTTCGCCCTTGGCTTCGTCACGGCTGTCGATCAGCCAGCGATATGCCTGCAGCAGCACAGCCGGGCCGAGATAACGGTCGCCGTTCCACCAGTAGCTTGGGCACGAGGTCGAGCAGCAGGCGCACAGAATGCACTCATAAAGACCGTCGAGCTTCTGGCGGTCGTCATGGCTCTGCAACCATTCCTTCTGTGGCTCCGGCGAAACCGTCTTGAGCCAGGGCTCGATCGAACGGTGCTGGGCGTAGAAGTTGTTGAGGTCGGGCACGAGATCCTTCACCACCGGCATATGCGGCAGCGGGTAGACCTTGATGGCGCCCTTGATATCGTCCATGCCCTTGGTGCAGGCCAGCGTGTTGGCGCCGTCGATATTCATCGCGCAGGAGCCGCAAATGCCTTCGCGGCACGAGCGGCGCAGCGTCAACGTCGGATCGATCTTGTTCTTGATATAGAGCAGACCATCCAGAACCATCGGGCCGCAATCGTCGCGATCGACATAATAGGTGTCGATGCTCGGATTGGCGTCGTCGTCCGGCGACCAGCGATAAATACGGAATTCCGTGACGCGCTTGGCGCCATCAGGGCGGGGCCAGGTCTTGCCCTCCTGCATGCGGGAATTCTTGGGAAGTGCGAGTTCAACCATTGCTCTTTCCCTTAATCAGTAAACGCGCTTCTTCGGCGCAATCTTGGCGAGGCTGATGCCACCTTCTTCTTCCGTCGTGAGCGGATCGAGATGAACGGCGCGATAACCGAGCGTCACCTTGCCGTCCGGCGAGAGCCAGGACAGGGTGTGCTTGCGCCATTCGGCATCGTTACGGTCCGGGAAATCCTCATGCGCATGCGCGCCGCGGCTTTCATGACGCGCTTCCGCCGAAACAACGGTCGTCAACGCATTGGCCATCAGGTTTTCCAGCTCCAGCGTCTCAACGAGATCGGAGTTCCAGATCATTGAGCGGTCGGAAACCTTGATATCCGGCAGTTCCTGCCAGATCTTTTCCATGCGCTCGCAGCCCTGCTTGAGCGATTCCGACGTGCGGAACACGGCGGCGTCTTCCTGCATGGTGCGCTGCATCTTCTCGCGCAGCTCTGCCGTCGGCGTCGAGCCATTGGCGTAACGCAGGCGATGGAACCGATCCATGATCTTTTCGACAGCGGCTTCGTTGATATCCGGGATCTTCGCGGCGCGGTCGATGACTTCGCCAGCGCGGATCGCAGCCGCACGACCGAACACCACAAGGTCGATCAGCGAGTTGGAGCCGAGACGGTTTGCACCGTGCACCGAAGCGCAGCCCGCTTCGCCGACAGCCATCAGGCCGGGCTGTACGCGATCCGGGTCTTCCGGCGTCGGGTTCAGCACTTCGCCCCAGTAATTGGTCGGAATGCCGCCCATATTGTAGTGAACGGTCGGCAGAACCGGGATCGGTTCCTTGGTCACGTCCACGCCCGCGAAAATCTTGGCCGACTCGGAGATGCCCGGCAGGCGTTCATGCAGAACGGCGGGATCGAGATGGTCGAGATGCAGGAAGATGTGGTCCTTGGCCTTGCCGACGCCACGACCGGCGCGGATTTCCATGGTCATGCAGCGCGAAACCACGTCACGCGAGGCAAGATCCTTGGCCGATGGCGCATAACGCTCCATGAAGCGCTCGCCTTCGGAATTGACCAGATAGCCGCCTTCACCGCGTGCGCCTTCGGTGATGAGGCAGCCTGCGCCGTAAATGCCGGTCGGATGGAACTGAACGAATTCCATGTCCTGAAGCGGTAGACCAGCGCGCGCAGCCATGCCGCCGCCGTCGCCGGTGCAGGTATGGGCCGAGGTAGCCGAGAAATAGGCGCGACCGTAACCACCGGTCGCCAGAACCACCATCTTGGCGGAGAAGCGATGGATGGTGCCGTCATCGAGGTTCCACGCCACCACGCCGGTGCAGACACCGTCGGTCATGATCAGGTCGAGCGCGAAATATTCGATGAAGAACTGCGCGTTGTTCTTCAGGCTCTGGCCGTAAAGCGTGTGCAAGATCGCGTGGCCGGTACGGTCGGCAGCAGCGCAGGTGCGCTGAACCGGAGGACCGTCACCGAAATTCTGCATATGGCCACCGAACGGACGCTGGTAGATCTTGCCTTCTTCCGTACGGGAGAACGGCACACCGTAGTGCTCAAGCTCGTAGACGGCGGCAGGCGCTTCACGCGCCAGATATTCCATCGCGTCGGTGTCGCCGAGCCAGTCCGATCCCTTGACGGTATCGTACATGTGCCACTGCCAGCTGTCCGGGCCCATGTTCTTCAACGAGGCGGCAATGCCGCCCTGTGCCGCGACCGTATGCGAACGGGTCGGGAAAACCTTCGTGATACAGGCGGTCTTGAGCCCCTGCTCGGCCATGCCGAGCGTGGCGCGCAGACCAGCGCCGCCGGCGCCAACCACGACAACGTCGAATTTGTGATCGACAAACTTGTAGGACTTTTCGCCCGCAGCCGGAGCTGCATTCTTTTCTGCACTAGCCATCGGGCTATCAACCTCCGAAGCTGAGCTTGAGGATCGCGAAAACGCAGGCAAAACCGACCACCGCCGCAAAGAAGGTGTTCAGCATTACCAGCACGACCTTCATGCCTTCGCCATGCACATAATCTTCGATAATAACCTGCATGCCCAGACGCATGTGATAAACGCCGGTCAGAACGAACAGCGCCATGACAATGGCGGTAATGGGATGCGAGAGAGCAGCCCGGACTTCCGCAAAGCTTGCGCCATTGAGCGAAATCACCAGACCGAGGAAAAAGAGAACCAGCGGCACCAGGGCCACTGCCGTCACGCGCTGATACCAGAAATGGCTGGTGCCTTCCTTGGCAGAACCAAGACCGCGAACCTTGCCGAGAGGCGTGCGCATATCATTATTCGAACCGCTCATGGGATCAGCCTCCTAGCGCACCGAGTAAGCGACGACCCAGACGAGGATCGTGGCGATGACCGAGAAGACGACCGTAGCCCAGGCGATCTTGGAAGCGGTATGTTTTTCAAGACCTGCGCCGGTATCCCAGATGAAGTGACGAACGCCGCCCGCCAGATGGTGCAACAGCGCCCAGGTATAGCCGAACAGCACAAGCTGGCCGATCCAGGAGCCGAACACGGCGTTGACGGCATTGAAGCACTCTTCGCCGACGGCTGCGGAAATAAGCCAGGCTGCAAGCAGCAGGGTGCCGAAATAGAGAGCGCCGCCCGTGATACGATGCACGATGGACATCGTCATCGTGATGACCGGCTTATAGACGGACAGGTGCGGCGACAAAGGACGCTGACGCGTTACGGTCGGTTGTGTCATGGTTCTCGTTGGCCTCTCGTGGGGCTTCCCTGACGTTTCTCCCCCGGAATGCCCACCGACAATGATCGATCTGGCGTACCGGATGGCGGGTTTTTCTAAAAACCCAGTTTTGAAGTCGCGCTCTACGCAATGAACCGGAACTTTCGATCCCGCGCCGGTGCGACCTGAAAATATGGCGAGACCGTGGAATACGGCCTTATGTGCCGCTTTCTACTGCTCTTTTACCACCACGTCAAAGAAGCTTTTTCACGAAAAGACTAACAATTGGTCGCACCTTTGCGACACTTTCACGTGAATGCGGCCTTCAATCGTTTGAAGGCCGCAATTTAAAAAACATGTGTAATTTCATCAACTTTAGCAAAAGCACATCAGGCGCCGAATCGAATCACATAGCTCGACCAGTCGGCTGCCGTCGCGACCTGCTCATAGAGCTTGCGTCCGTCTTCCGGCACACGCGGCGCGTTGAGCACCAGCTTGGACCAGCTGCGCTCTTCCGCCTTGTCGGCCAGCAGGTCGATGAGCGCCTTGGCGATGCCTTTGCCGCGATGATCGTGATGCACATAGATATGATCCACCTGCCCTGCGCGCAGACCCGATACCGGCTCCGGCAGATCGTAGAAAATCACGAAGCCGACAAGATTGCCGTCCACGCGCGCGCCTAGAATTTCAGTGGCACGGTCCTGCAGAAGATGCTCGGCATAATAATCGTCGGGGCGGCGCGGTGCGCCACGCTTCAGCGCCTGCGCATAGCTGGCAAGCAGCGGCGCGAATTCGTGAGCATCACGAAGATGGAGCAGCGCGATATCGACGGCATGATCTTTGGTCATTGAACATTCCTTGGCCTTCGGGGCGGTTCAAGTCGTCCTTGCTCACAACGCCGCGAAGCAGTTGCGACCAAAGACTTATCCGATTGTAGCCAGCACGGATGACAAAGGTAAAGAAAGAGTTAAGATGGTGCGGAAACTCTTTTTGCGTCAGACGGCGAAGGCGAAACGGCACCATGGCAAACAGAAACAGGATCGCGTTGCTGGCGTCATGTACACTGGCTTTTGGTGGCTTGGTCGCGACAGCCTCTGCCGAGACCACCTTGCGCTATGCCGACGCGTCTGGAAACCTCGTCATGCAGAAGGCTGACGGCGGCGCTAAGATCATCCGGGTCGGTGCAGCGCATAAAGACCCGACATTGCAGATGCCGCGCAAGGTGCACGGCACGACAACAATAACCGCGTCGCAGGACAAGGCTGTGTCCTATATCGTCAGCCCTCCGAACAGCAGTTGCGAAAGCGCCATCGTCCTGCGCGGACGCTCTTTCATGTATGGGCTGGACAGCGGCGAAACCCCGGTTCTGGATCATCCGGGCTGTTGAGGCCGATTATCCGCGTGTGCGGGCTGAGCCTGACGGACGAAACTCCACGACATTCTCATCAGAGATAATGGGCGAGGCTGCGCGGACGCAATTGCGACCGCCCTTCTTCGCCTCATAAAGAGCACCGTCAGCTCGCTTGTAGAGGTCGGAAAACATGTCGTCGAATTCCATTTCGGCAACGCCGAAGCTGGCTGTGAAATCGATATCGCCATGATTGCTCGGTATCTGGATCGTGCCGCAGGCCAGACGCATACCGTCGGCACAGCGAGACGCCGACTGAATGGTGTTGCCGGGCAGCAGGACCGCAAATTCCTCGCCGCCCATACGCGCCGCAAATCCGCCTCGGGCAACGGCAGTCTTGCGCAATTCGGCAGCAAAGGCTGCAATGACACGGTCGCCCAGCGCGTGACCGTAATTGTCATTTATCAATTTGAAATAGTCGATATCGCAAACCACCAGCGACAGGGCCTGTCGAGACCGCTTCGATTTTTCGATGGCCGCCTCTGCCCGCAACGCAAAGCCGCGGCGATTGAGCAGCGCCGAAAGCTCGTCCGTTTCGGAACGAATGGTCATGTCCGAAAGCAGTTCCCGCATCAGGCTCAATAGCAATAGAAGTCCCGCCGCGACCGACAGGCCGGCCCCGATCGACTGGGCAAAAAGCGCATAGGCCGTATTCACATAATCGTTCGGCTCAGCCCCCGCGCCGCCCGACACATTGGCAAGCACCGGCTTCATGAGAAAATGCACAGCACTGAAGGCAAAAAGCACGGCCATCAGCATATCGACAGCCCCGCGTCTGCTGGAGCGCAGGATGATCCAGACGGCGAGCGCCAATGTCAGAAAATAAGGCGTCTGGTAGAGGAACATACCGGGCAAGGTGCTGCGCGCGATGCCGTATATGGCATGGATCATCACCAGCGAAACAAACGCCAGCGCGCCAAGCGTCTTCCACGGCACGGGCGAAGAATACATCCGCGCCAGACCAATGACGAGACAAGCCAGTGTCATCAGATAGGTTGCAAATGCGAGCATATAGCCGATGCGCGGGCTCGGCATGGACGGCATCGCCAGCTCACTGAGGAAATAGAGCATCGCAAAGACGAAGCCCGTCGCGAAGACGCGCGCCGCGGCATTGCCTTTCGCATAAACGGCAATGCCGAAAAACGCGAAGGCAAACAGACCGGATACGGTCATGTTGATGATGAGAATGAAATCGGCCCCGCCCATGAATGCCTATTCCGCCTGCTTTGGTTCGTAGCGGCTTCTCTAAAGTAGGCGCTAATCTAGCAGCACTTACTTATACATGGAATATGCGAGGAAACCGTGAAGAAGCGGATAAGAGCAAAGCTTTTTTCTTACCCATGGCGGCGCATAAAAGAAAAGCCGCCGGATCGCTCCGGCGGCTTGTTCTATTCAGTGTTGTCTGGACACGTTAGTTCCAGTCGCGAATGTCCACGAAGTGACCGGCAATGGCAGCTGCGGCGGCCATGGCAGGCGACACGAGATGGGTGCGGCCCTTGAAGCCCTGACGGCCTTCGAAGTTGCGGTTCGAGGTCGAAGCGCAACGTTCACCCGGCTTCAGACGGTCGTCATTCATGGCGAGGCACATCGAGCATCCCGGCTCGCGCCAGTCGAACCCGGCTTCGATGAAGATCTTGTCGAGGCCTTCGGCTTCCGCCTGTTCCTTCACGAGACCCGAGCCAGGCACGATCATGGCATTGACGCCATCGGCAACCTTCTTGCCAGCGGCCATGCGGGCTGCGTCGCGCAGATCCTCGATACGGCCATTGGTGCAGGAACCGATGAAGACGCGGTCGATCTTGATGTCGGTCATCTTGGTGCCCGGCTTCAGACCCATATAGTCCAGTGCACGCCACTTGGATGCACGCTTGGTTTCATCCTTGATATCATCCGGATTCGGCACGATGTCGGTGACGAAAACAACGTCTTCCGGCGAAGAGCCCCAGGAAACGACCGGCGAAATCTTGGCCGCATCCAGCTCGACGATCTTGTCGAAATGCGCGCCTTCATCCGAATGCAGCGTCTTCCAGTAGCCGATAGCCTGTTCCAGCGCTTCGCCCTTCGGCGCGCGCGGCTTGTCCCGCACATAGGCGAAGGTCGTTTCGTCCGGTGCGATGAGACCAGCGCGTGCGCCGCCTTCAATCGACATGTTGCAGACGGTCATGCGACCTTCCATCGACAGCGAGCGAATGGCGCTGCCTGCATATTCGATCACGTAACCGGTGCCGCCTGCGGTGCCGATTTCGCCGATGATGGCGAGCGTAATGTCCTTGGCGGTCACGCCCGGAGCCAGTTCGCCCTCAACACGCACCAGCATGTTCTTGGCTTTCTTCTGGATCAGCGTCTGGGTCGCGAGCACATGCTCGACTTCCGACGTACCGATACCATGCGCCAGCGAACCGAAAGCACCGTGGGTCGAGGTGTGGCTGTCGCCGCAAACAATCGTCATGCCCGGCAGGGTAAAGCCCTGCTCCGGTCCGACGATGTGCACGACGCCCTGGCGACGATCACGCTCGGAATAATATTCGACGTTGAAATCCGCGGCATTCTTGGCGAGAGCTTCAACCTGAATGCGGCTTTCTTCGTTCTTGATGCCGTTGACGCGATCTTTCGAGGTCGGCACGTTGTGATCGACCACAGCCAGCGTCTTCTCGGGATGGCGCACCTGACGGCCAGCCATGCGCAGGCCTTCGAAAGCCTGCGGGCTCGTCACTTCGTGCACAAGATGGCGATCAATATAAAGGAGGCAGGTCCCGTCTTCCTGCTGATCCACTACATGGTCGTCCCAGATCTTGTCATAAAGTGTACGCGGCGCGCTCATTGCGAGAGTTCCTTTGAACGGTTCTTAATTGGGCCTGTCATATGCACCTGCTGTTGCGTTTCGTCAAGAAACTGAAACAGCAACAGGGTGTCGCAGTAACAATCTTGCGCAAAGCGGGCAGAATTATGCCTGATATTATGCGTCGTAATGCGTTTGGCAAATAAAAAAGGCGGCCACAGGCCGCCTTTTTCAAAGATCTCTGGCTGAAACTTATTCAGCAGCGGTCTTGGCAGCTTCGGCAGCGGCGGCAGCCTTGTCGGCTTCGCGCTCGGCCTTGGTGCGGTTGTCTTTCTTTTCAGAAATACGGGCAGCCTTACCGGTGAGGCCACGCAGGTAGTAAAGCTTGGCGCGACGGACCTTACCGCGGCGAACCAGCTCAACGCCTTCAACGATCGGCGAGTAAACCGGGAATACGCGCTCTACGCCTTCGCCATACGAAATCTTGCGGACGGTGAAGTTTTCGTTGAGGCCTGCGCCCGAACGAGCGATGCAGACGCCTTCATAGGCCTGTACGCGGGTACGCGTACCTTCGGTCACGCGAACCTGAACGCGAACCGTGTCGCCCGGCTGGAAATCTGGAAGCTTGCGCTTTTCTTCGATCTTTGCTGCCTGTTCGGCTTCAAGCTGACGAATAATATCGGTCATCGTCTGACTCCTTCTATGTTCTTCTCAAACAGTCAGAGCGCTCTGCACTTGCCGCCAAGCAATCCTTGGCCTTGCGGCTATGCCCTCGATATCAGGCAGGAGCGGTACACCATTTATTGGTTTACGGACGTCCCGGGCTATGCCCGAACGAGCCATCGCAATGTCGGATTTTTCCGAACAGACGCGCCAATACAGCATCGCGAGGGTTTTGTCACGCCCTGTCAGAATTTTTAATAGCCAGCCGCAATGGTCTATGTCAGAAATATTGCAAAAAATGACGGCTGCGCATGCAAGCAATCGAATAAAGCATAAAGCTAAAATGGGGACAATATGACAAGCAAACAACCGTCACCCTCATTGTATAATGAGGATCTGGCGCCGGCTGTTGAGCGCAAATGGGGCGCCTTCAGTATTTTCAACGTCTGGACATCGGACGTCCATAGTCTGTGGGGCTACTATCTTGCCGCAAGTCTTTTCCTGCTTTGCGGCAGTTTTCTGAACTTTATCATTGCCATCGGTCTCGGCTCTCTGGTCATCTTCTTCCTGATGAGCCTCGTCGGCAATGCGGGCGTACGGACCGGCGTGCCTTTTCCGGTGCTGGCCCGCGCCTCCTTCGGCACATTCGGCGCGAATTTCCCAGCCCTCGTGCGCGGCGTCGTCGCCTGCTTCTGGTATGGCGCGCAGACGGCGGCAGCTTCCGGCGCCCTTGTTGCGCTGCTGATCCGCAATGACAGCATGCTGGCTTTTCACCAGAACAGCCATTTGCTCGGTCATTCGACCCTTGAAGTCATCTGCTACGTGCTCGTCTGGGCGGCGCAGCTCTTGATCATCCAGCGCGGGATGGAAACGGTGCGCCGTTTTCAGGATTGGGCCGGCCCGGCAGTCTGGATCATGATGCTCATTCTCGCCATCTATCTGGTCATCAAGGCAGGCACATTCTCCTTCGGCAGCGAAATCCCGCGCGATGTTCTGCTGGAGAAGACAAGAGATGCAGGCGTATCCGGCGAACCGGGTTCCATCCCGGCGCTGGCGGCGGTTGCCGCCACCTGGATCACCTATTTCGCAGCGCTTTATCTCAATTTCTGCGACTTCTCGCGCTATGCCAAGGATGAGGCGGCACTGCGGCGCGGCAATCTCTGGGGCCTGCCGGTCAATCTTCTGGCCTTCTGCCTCGTGGCCGGTGTCACGACCACAGCCGCCTTCACGGTCTATGGCGAAGTGCTGCTGCATCCCGACCAGATTTCAGCCAAGTTCGACAGTTGGTTCCTGGCATTGCTGGCCGCGCTGACATTCACCGTCGCAACGCTCGGCATTAATGTGGTGGCAAACTTCGTTTCCGCCGCCTTTGATTTCTCGAACACATTTCCGCAGAAGGTTTCCTTCAAGCGCGGCGGTTTTATCGCGGCGCTGATCGCGCTGATCCTCTATCCGTTCGCACCATGGGAAACCGGCGCTGCGCATTTCGTCAATTTCCTCGGCTCCACCATGGGGCCGATCTTTGGGATCATGATGGTCGATTATTATCTGCTGCGTCGCGGACAGCTGAATGTCGCCGATCTCTATCAGGAAAATGGCGAGTTCCGCTTCCAGAACGGCTGGCACGTCAAGGCTTTCATCGCCTTTGCCATTGGCGCGCTGTTCTCGTCGGTCCTGCCGATAGCCACCAATCTTCTGCCGAACTGGTGGGGAACCTATGGCTGGTTCTTCGGGGTCGGCATTGGCGGCGGGGTCTATTACCTGCTTCGCAAGCCGGAAGCTGCCCTTCGCGCATCCGCAAAGCAACATGCCTGAAACAGAAATGCCCGGTGAAAACCGGGCATTTTTCTGCGGGACGATACTTTTCAAGCGCTCGATCAGCTTTTGCGCTTCGTCTCCTGATAGACATCCCAGAGATCGGGACGACGCTCCCGGGTAATCCGCTCGGCCTCAGCATGCCGCCATTTGTCGATGGCGCCATGATTGCCGGATGTCAGCACATCGGGAATGGAACGCTCCTCCCAAACCTGTGGGCGCGTATAATGCGGATGTTCGAGCAACCCGGTCTCGAAACTCTCCGTTTCGCCCGATTGCTGATTGCCCATCACGCCGGGCAACAGGCGCACCACAGCATCCAGCAACACGATGGCCGCCGTCTCGCCGCCCGAAAGTATATAGTCGCCGATCGACACTTCCTCGAGATGGCGCGCTTCGATCACACGTTCATCCACGCCCTCAAAGCGACCGCACAAAATGATCGCGCCCGGACCGGCTGCAAGCTCGCGCACGCGCTTTTGCGTCAGCGGCGCACCGCGCGGCGTCATCAGCAGCATTGGGCGATCATCGGCAACGGAATCGAGCGCCCGCGCAATCACATCAGGCTTCATCACCATGCCCGCGCCGCCACCGGACGGCGTGTCATCGACCATGCGATGCCTGCCTTCGGCAAAGTCGCGAATCTGCACCGTATCAAGCTGCCATTTCGCCTCGGCCAGCGCCTTGCCCGCCAGGGAAACGCCAAGCGGCCCCGGAAACATTTCCGGATAAAGCGTCAGGACCGAAGCATGGAAAAGTTCGCCCGTCATGACTTCTTCGGTCGCTTCTTGGGCTGATTGCCGCCCTTCAGCGGATTGTCGTCTTCATCGGCGATCAGGCCCGCCGCGAAAGGCTCCACCAGAATGGTGCCTTTTTCGAAATCAATCTCCGGCACAGCCGCTTCGGTAAACGGAATGAGCATCGGGCGCTTGCCCTTCTCGCTCAACTCAATGATGTCGCCGCCGCCGAAATCGAACACCGCGCTGACAATGCCATAGCTTTTGCCGTCGGCATCGATGGCCGCGAGGCCGATCAGGTCGGTCTGGAAGAACTCGTCATCGTCCAGATCGTCGTCCGGCAATTGCGAACGGTCGATGTAGAGCGCCGTGCCGTTGAGCGCCTCGGCGGCATTGCGGTCATTGACGCCCTTGAGGCGCACGATCACCACCGTCTTGGCGGCCCGCGCTTCAAGAATTTCGTAGCCCTTGCCCTGCTCATCATAGAGCAGGCCATAATCGCCGATGGACAGCGGGTCTTCGGTGAATGTCTTGATCCGGACTTCGCCGCGAATGCCATGGGCGGCACCGACGATGGCAAGCTGGATCGGATTTTCTGGACGTGGCATGGTTGCCCCTGATCTGGATTCGGGCGCATCGTCCCGACAGTCGGACCGATATGCGCTGCTGATTAGCCTATCGCTTAGCGAATTCAGACCGAAACGCCAAGAAAAATGCACGGTTTCAGCAAAGTCGCCGATGGAAGCATCAAAGGCAACCAGCCGGTAACCTCTGCCTGACAAACTGTCTGCCGAAACTTCAACCGGTAGATTTCAAGATGGCAATGAATGGCGAATTCCTGATTCCCGCCCGTGCAGACCTCGCGGCTGCGCGTGAGGAATGGCTGAAGACATTGAAAGATACGCGCCGTCTTTCCGAGAATACCATCGAAGCCTATGAGCGCGACTCGCGGCAGTTTCTGAATTTTCTCACCGGCCATCTGGGCGAAGCGCCCTCGCTGAAGGATGTGAGCGCCTTGCGCGTTGCCGATCTGCGCTCGTTCCTCGCCAGCCGCCGCAATGACGGCGCAGGCGCACGAACCCTTGGGCGCGGTCTGGCTGGTGTGCGCTCGCTGCTGCGGCATCTGGAAAAACGCGGACTGGCCAATGCCGCTGGCGCCGGTGCCATACGCGCGCCCCGCCAGCCGAAATCGCTGCCAAAACCGCTGACCGCAGACGACGCCCGCCGTGTGGTCGCAGCCGATGGCCAGATGGCCGAGGAGCCGTGGATCGCCGCCCGTAACGCCGCCGTGCTGACCCTTCTCTATGGCTGCGGCTTGCGCATTTCCGAAGCGCTTGGCCTGAAAGGCGACGCGCTAGCCGACAGTTCCGCGCTTTCGATCACCATAACCGGCAAGGGCAATAAGTCCCGCCTTGTTCCTCTGCTGCCGATCATACACCGCGCCGTCGCGCAATATCGCGCGCTTTGCCCCTATGATCTCTCTGCCGACAAGCCGCTATTTCGCGGCGCGAAGGGCGGCGAGCTTCATGCCGCGATCATCCAGCGCGAAATGCAGAAGCTGCGCGCTGGGCTGGGCCTTCCCGACAGCGCCACGCCACATGCACTGCGCCATTCCTTCGCGACGCATCTGCTGGGTCGCGGCGGCGACTTGCGTACCATTCAGGAATTGCTGGGCCATGCCAGCCTGTCCACCACGCAGATTTATACCGGCGTGGATACGGAGCGTTTGCTGGAAGTCTATGACAAGGCGCATCCGAGAGCCTGACCCGGGCACCTTTCACATCGCGGAAGATCGCCTATATTCACTTTATGAAAAAGCTGCTTCTTGTTCTTCTATGCGCCGTCTTCGCCGGGTCCGTCACCGCCCGCGCTGACGAAAAGGCCACCGCCTGCTCCGTTCGCGGCGAAAATCTCGTCGATGGCGTGGAGAAAAGCGATCCCGCCCTCTGGAAAAAATTGCAGGCGGAAGCCGAAGCAACGCCCAACCATCAGGGCCGCCTCTGGAAGATCGAAAAGGACGGCGTAGCGCCGTCCTATCTGTTCGGCACGATTCATCTCAGCGATCCGCGCGTGCTGGACCTGCCGAAGCCTGTCGAAGACGCCTATCGTTCGACCGGCACCGTCGTGATCGAAACCACCGATGTTCTCGATCAGAAGAACTTTCTGCGCCTGAAGCTGGAGCGCCCGGAACTGCTGCTTTTCACCGATGGCAGCACGCTTAAATCGCATCTGCCTGCCGACAGGCGCGACGATATTGAAAAGAAACTGGCCGAGCGCGGCATTATTCTCGATGCGGTCGCCAAGATGAAGCCGTGGGTTCTGACCACGCTGTTATCCCTGCCCGAATGCGAGCGCGAACGCAAAAGCGAAGGTGAAAAGTCGCTTGACGAATTTTTGGCCGTCAATGCAAATGCGGAAGGGCGCGAAATAGCGGGGCTGGAAACGGCTGCCGAACAGTTCGAAGCGACTGAAAAGCTTCCGCTCGATTTTCACATTCGCAATCTGATCGCCACGGTCGATTACGGCGACAAGTCCGAAGACGCGATGGAGACGACGACCGCGCTTTATCTGAACGGTGAACTGGGCATGATCATGCCCGCGCTGCGACAGATCGTGCCGGATGCATTGTCCGATCAGGATTACGACCTGTTCCAGAAATATCTGATCACCGACCGCAACCACACCATGGCGGATCGCGCCGTTCCGCTTCTGGAAAAAGGCAATGTCTTCATTGCAATCGGCGCGCTGCATCTGCCGGGTCAGGAAGGCGTGGTGGAACTGCTGCGGGCCAAGGGCTATCGCCTGACGGCGCTCTAGCTCCGGCGTGGCTGCGGAACAATCGGCTTTTGACTGCGTTCACTCTCCACACAAGGTTTGTGACGGCTGGATACCGCGCAAGCCCCATGCGAAAACTGGAGGAGCGCGCAATGGTTGATCCCCTCGATCCGCGAAACGACCCCAGAACAAACCCGGTGAATACTGATCCGAGACTGTCGGACCCTTCCGGCATGCCACCGCCACAACGGGGCGGCAGCGGCTATCTTCTGGGTGCTGTTCTGCTCGTTGCAATCATCATTCTCGGCTATTTCTTCTACAATAACGGCACGAGAACCGACATGGCGGCACCACCGCCCGCGACGCAGAGCGAACCGGCCACACCGGCCCCGGCAACCCCTGCCAATCCGCCAGCCCAGAACTGATTTCCAAAAAAAAGGCCCGCTTACGCGGGCCTTTCTGCATGCTCTCTCGAAGAGATTACATATGGATCGGCTTGGCGAAGGTCGCCAGAGCGGATTCGCGCACGGCTTCCGACATGGTCGGATGCGCATGGCAGGTGCGGGCCAGATCTTCCGAAGAACCGCCGAATTCCATCAGTACGGCCAGTTCGTGGATCATTTCACCGGCATTGTAACCGAGGATATGTGCGCCCAGAACGCGATCCGTTGCCTTGTCGGCGAGGATTTTCACGAAACCATCGGTGTGCAGCATGGCGCGTGCACGACCATTGGCGGTGAACGGGAACTTGCCGACCTTGTATTCAACGCCGGCAGCTTTCAGTTCTTCTTCGGTCTTGCCCACGGAAGCCACTTCCGGCTGGGTGTAGACGACGCTTGGAATGACGTCGAAATTCACATGACCGGCCTGACCGGCGATGATTTCGGCAACGGCAATGCCTTCATCCTCGGCCTTGTGCGCCAGCATCGGGCCCTGTACCACGTCGCCGATAGCATAGATGCCTTCGACATTGGTGCGCCAATGGTCGTCAATCGCAACGCGACCGCGTTCATCGACAGTGACGCCTGCTTCCTGAAGGCCGAGACCATCCGTGTAAGGACGGCGGCCCGTAGAGATCAGAACGGCATCGGCTTCGAGCACTTCCGCATCGCCACCCTTGACCGGCTCGAAAGTGACCTTTGCACCTTTACCGGACTTTTCGACGCCCGTGACTTTCGCGCTGAGCTTGAAGGCAATGCCCTGCTTTTCGAGCAGACGCTGGAACTGCTTGGAAACTTCGCCGTCCATCGCACCCAGCACCTTGTCGAGATATTCGACAACCGTCACCTTCGCACCGAGACGCGCCCAGACCGAACCCAGCTCCAGACCGATCACACCGCCGCCGACAACGACCAGATGACCCGGAACCTTGTCGAAGGACAGAGCGCCGGTCGAGGACACGATGGTCTTCTCGTCGATATCGACCTTGACGCCCGGAATACCGGCGACGTCGGAACCCGTGGCGATGATGATGTTCTTGGCTTCGATTTCCTCAACCTTGCCGTCTTCGGCGGTCACGGAAACCTTGCCCTTGGCGACGATCTTGCCGGTGCCGATGTAAGGGGTGATCTTGTTCTTCTTGAACAGGAATTCCACGCCCGACGTGTTCGACTTCACGGTCGCGTCCTTGTGGGCCAACATCTTTTCCAGATTGAGCTTCGGCTTGCCGACTTCCACGCCCAGCGTGTCGAAGGAATGGCCAGCTTCGGCAAACACTTCCGACGCATGCAAAAGCGCCTTGGACGGAATGCAGCCGACATTGAGGCAGGTGCCGCCGAAGGTCTTGCGCTTTTCCACCACGGCAACCGAGAGACCGAGCTGCGCGGCCTTGATTGCGGCGACATAACCGCCGGGGCCCGTACCGATGACAACCACATCATAAGACATTGAATTACCCTTTTCAGTCTTTCCTGAACGTTTTTAGTTTGAGACCGGCATTCGTGAGAACAGCCGGTCAGTTTTCATCCGGGGTGCATCCCTGAAAGCGGAACACTTCCCACTGAAGCGGCTTTTCCGGTTTGGCCGCTCCAAAATCATAGCCGTCGAGCGCCGTCACCAGATCGGGGAACAGCACGGCCTGCGCAGCTGGTTCGTCCGCCTTCGGCAGAACATCAGCTTCCGCGCTTTCCATCAGCGCATAGATGACGCTCTGCCAGATGCTGCAATCATCGAGGTCTTCCGCATTGGAGCCGTCGCCCTTGCAATTATAGGTGATGAGCGCATAAGGCCGCGCCACACCTTCTTC
Organism: Brucella sp. NBRC 113783; assembly: GCF_040372265.1. Lineage (NCBI taxonomy): Bacteria > Pseudomonadati > Pseudomonadota > Alphaproteobacteria > Hyphomicrobiales > Brucellaceae > Brucella > Brucella sp. NBRC 113783. The sequence goes on from NZ_BAABRX010000001.1 coordinate 125,805, forward strand.
CGGCCAGATCACCATGCCGCTCAGCTTGAATTCCGGCTTGTCATTGGCCGTGATGGTGAATTCATTTGTCGGCGCTGGCGTCATCTTGAGATCGTTCGACTGCAAGGGCTGGAACGTCAGCGTATAGGCGCCGTCACGATCCTGATAGATGCCGCGATTCTGTGTGCAGGCCGCCTGCACCGCAGTCGAGAACACCGATGCGGCAACGACCGAAGCGGCCGTTATTCTGAGAAGCTTAACTGCAACATGCATCTGTCGGTTCTCCTTGAGTTTTTCCGGCAGCAAATCAATTGCTTCTTACATAGCCTTTTCGGTCGCAAGTTTAAGCCCCAGCGCGATGAAGACAACACCGCTGGTACGATCAATCCATTTCGAAGCGCGCGAGAAGGCCGCGCGCATCTTCGGCGTGGTCATGAAAATGCTGACGCCAATAAACCAGCTGATCAGCGCGGTTGCCATCACAACACCGTAACCGAGCTTCACTTCGGTCGGCGTATGCGCGTGCACGACCGTTGAGAAGATCGACAGGAAGAAGAACACGGCTTTCGGATTGAGCGCGTTGGCGGCAAAGCCGAGACCGAAGGCCTTGGCAAAGCTCTGCTGCTTGCGTGGCTCCTTCGCATCGTTTTCGACATCGATCTTCGTCGCGCCAGCGCGCAGCGCCTTGATACCGATATAGACGAGATAGGCCACACCGCACCATTTGACGATGTTGAACAGATAGATCGACTGAGAAATGATGAGGCCGAGACCCAGAACCGTATAGGTCACATGCATCATCAGCGCGCTACCGATGCCGAAACTGGTGATGATCGCCTCACGGCGGCCATGCATCAGTGACTGACGCATGACCATGGCAAGATCAGCCCCCGGCGAAACAATCGCAAAGAAGAAGATCGCCATCAGAGAGGCCAGTTCGAAGAGATAGGGATGCATCGCTTTTCCTTTGCTGCACTATGCGCGAAGACCCGCGCAGGCAACCATCAAAAAATCAAAGCCAGAAACATGACACCCAGTCCGACCATCGAGCCGACCCAGATCAGCGACCGGATATAGGGAATGCCCGCCAGATAGAGCGGAATATAGACAATACGGCAGGCAAACCAGAGCCAGGCCCCGTAAACGCCCCATTGCGCTGCATCGCTTTTCAGCGTCAAAGCCAGCGCCAGCGCGATAAAAGCCGGATAGGTTTCGCGGAAATTGGCGGATGCCCGTTCCGCACGACCGGCAATCGCGCCGGAAGGCTTCAGTCCTTCATCGCGGGGACCGGCATTCCAGTCTGTGCCGAGTTCTCGCGTCGCCGTCATGGCCTGAAGCAGCACATGCGCCACCAGCAAAACCACGCTCCAGCCGACAAGTGGCAGGTAGGGCGGCAGATAAGGCGAAGAGGAGAAAAGACCCGACTCCATCGTGCAAATCCCGTTTCTCGCAAACCCGACCGAAAAGCCGCCCGATCATGTTCGGGCGGCTTTTTTTGAATTCCAGCTTAGAGATCGAGAACCAGACGTTCCGGATCTTCCAGGCTTTCCTTGACGCGAACGAGGAAGGTCACGGCTTCCTTGCCGTCCACGATGCGATGATCGTAGCTGAGAGCCAGATACATCATCGGACGGATGACGATCTGACCGCCGACGACAACCGGACGATCCTGGATCTTGTGCATGCCGAGAATGCCCGACTGCGGCGAATTGAGGATCGGCGAAGACATCAGCGAGCCATAAACGCCACCATTGGTGATGGTGAAGGTGCCGCCCTGCATGTCAGCCATCGAAAGCGTGCCATCGCGCGCGGCCTTGGCCAGACGGCCCAGTTCCTTTTCCACGCCCGCGATCGAAAGCTGATCGGCGTCGCGGATGACCGGAACCACAAGACCCTTGTCGGTGCCGACAGCCATGCCGACATGCGCAAAGTTCTTGTAGATGATGTCGGTGCCGTCGATCTCGGCGTTTACAGCCGGGATTTCCTTCAGCGCATGGGTGACGGCCTTCGTGAAGAAGCCCATGAAGCCAAGCTTCACGCCGTGCTTCTTTTCGAAGACGTCTTTGTACTTGGTGCGCAGTTCCATGACTGCGGACATGTCGACTTCGTTATAGGTCGTCAGCATGGCGGCAGTGTTCTGCGCATCCTTCAGACGCTTGGCGATGGTCTGACGCAGACGGGTCATCTTCACGCGTTCTTCACGCGATGCGTCGTCAGCCGACGAAGCCGGACGTGCAGCAACTGGGGCAGCAGCCGGAGCAGCCGACACGCCCTTTGCAATAGCGTCGAGAACGTCGCCCTTGAGGACCTGACCGCGCTTGCCCGAACCATCGACCTGATCGGCGGAAAGACCGCTTTCAGCCAGAAGCTTCGAAGCGGCAGGAGCTGGCTGCATGGCCGGACCGGACGATGCGGAAGCAACCGGTGCAGCGGCAGCCGGAGCAGCGGCGGCGGCAGGCTTGGCTTCTTCCTTCTTCGGAGCCGGAGCGGCAGCAGCGCCCTCACCCGAAATCTGGCCGAGCAGAGCGTTCACTTCAACCGTGTCGCCTTCCTTGGCCACGATTTCAGCCAGCACGCCAGCAGCAGCAGCCGGAACTTCCACTGTCACCTTGTCGGTTTCCAGTTCCACCAGCGGTTCGTCGATGGCGACGGCATCGCCAACCTTCTTGAACCATTTTCCGATGGTTGCCTCAGTAACGGACTCCCCAAGCGTGGGAACGCGAATTTCGGTGGCCATGGTTTCTTCTTCCGTTGATCTTCAAACTTTGGATTTTATGTTCAATTCAGGCTGGAGCAGTTTCGAAAAACCGCTCCAGAACTATAACCCGGATCAGTTACCGAGCGCATCCTCAAGGAAAGCTTCAAGCTGCGCAAGATGCTTCGACATCAGGCCGGTTGCCGGAGAAGCGGCAGCCGGGCGGCCCGTGTAGCGGACGCGCTGATGCTTGGCATCGATATGCGCCAGCACCCATTCCAGATACGGATCGATGAACGACCACGCACCCATGTTCTTCGGCTCTTCCTGACACCAGACGATTTCCGCATGACGGAAACGCGACAGCTCGTTGATGAGCGCCTTGGCCGGGAACGGGTAAAGCTGTTCCACGCGCAGCAGGTAGACATCGTCGATGCCGCGCTTTTCACGCTCTTCGTAGAGATCGTAATAGACCTTGCCCGAGCAGAGCACGACACGGCGGATCTTGGCGTCTTTCTGAAGCTTGATGCCTTCTTCGCCCTTGTTGTACTGCGCGTCGTCCCACAGCAGACGGTGGAACGAGGAATCGCCCGACAGTTCGCTAAGGCTGGACACGGCGCGCTTGTGGCGCAGCAGCGACTTCGGCGTCATCATGATGAGCGGCTTGCGGAAGTCGCGCTTCATCTGGCGGCGCAGAATATGGTAGTAGTTAGCCGGCGTCGTAACGTTGGCAACCTGCATATTGTCTTCAGCGCAAAGCTGGAGATAGCGTTCCAGACGGGCCGACGAATGTTCCGGACCCTGACCTTCATAGCCATGTGGCAGAAGGCAGACGAGACCGGACATACGCAGCCACTTGCGCTCGCCCGACGAGATGAACTGGTCGAACACGACCTGCGCACCATTGGCGAAATCGCCGAACTGGGCTTCCCAGAGAACCAGCGCACGCGGATCGGACAGCGAATAACCGTATTCGTAGCCGAGTACCGCTTCTTCCGAAAGCATCGAGTTGATGGCTTCGTAGATCGCCTGCCCCTTCTGGATATTGTTCAGCGGGATATAGCGGTTCTGGTTTTCCTGATCGTAGAGAACCGTGTGACGCTGCGAGAAGGTGCCGCGTTCCACGTCCTGACCGGACAGGCGGATCGGATGGCCTTCCGCAACCAGCGTGCCGAATGCCAGCGATTCAGCGGTTGCCCAATCGATGCCTTCGCCGGTTTCCATCATCTTGGCGCGGTTATCGAGGAAGCGCTGGATGGTGCGGTGGACATGGAAGTCCTGCGGCACTTCAACCAGCTTCTTGCCGATTTCCTTGAGTGTCTTGATCGGAACGCCGGTCTTACCGCGGCGCTGCTCATCGGCATTGTCCGCCGTGCGCAGACCAGCCCAGGCGCCGTCCAGCCAGTCGGCCTTGTTCGGCTTGTAGCTCTGTCCGGCTTCGAACTCGATTTCGAGCTTTTCGCGCCAGTCGGCGCGCATCTTGTCGACGTCGGCCTGGGTCAGCAGACCTTCGGCAATCAGCTTATCGCTATAGAGCTGAACCGTCGTCTTGTGCGCGCGGATTTCCTTGTACATCAACGGCTGGGTGAAGGACGGTTCGTCGCCTTCATTGTGGCCGAAGCGACGGTAGCAGAACATGTCCACGACCACCGGCTTGTGGAAGGTCATGCGGAATTCCATCGCAACCTTGGCCGCGAACACCACAGCTTCCGGATCGTCGCCATTGACGTGGAAGACCGGCGCTTCGACCATCTTCGCCACATCCGACGGATAAGGCGAAGAACGCGAGAAGGCCGGATTGGTGGTGAAACCGATCTGGTTGTTGATGATGAAATGCAGCGTGCCGCCGACGCGGTGACCCTTGAGGCCCGACAGGCCGAGGCACTCGGCAACCACACCCTGACCTGCGAAAGCGGCATCGCCGTGCAGCAGCAGCGGCAGAACCTTGGCGCGTTCGGTCAACGGCACCATGTCGTCGCGGGTGCGGCCGACAAGCAGATCCTGCTTGGCGCGGGCCTTGCCCATGACAACCGGGTTGACGATTTCAAGATGCGACGGGTTGGCGGTCAGCGACAGGTGAACCTTGTTGCCGTCAAACTCGCGGTCCGACGAAGCGCCAAGATGGTACTTCACGTCGCCCGAACCTTCCACATCGTCCGGCGCGTAGGAGCCGCCCTTGAACTCGTGGAAGATGGCGCGGTGCGGCTTGCCCATGACCTGGGACAGCACGTTCAGGCGGCCACGGTGCGCCATGCCGAGCACGACTTCCTTAAGGCCCATCTGGCCGCCGCGCTTGACGATCTGTTCCAGCGCCGGGATCAGCGATTCACCGCCATCGAGGCCGAAACGCTTGGTGCCCTTGTACTTGACGTCGATGAACTGCTCGAAACCTTCCGCTTCGATGAGCTTCGACAGGATAGCCTTCTTGCCTTCCGGCGTGAAAGCGACCTTTTTATCCGGACCTTCGATGCGTTCCTGAATCCATGCCTTTTCAGCCGGATCGGAAATATGCATGAACTCGACGCCGATCGTGCCGCAATAGGTGCGCTTCAGAATGTCGAGCATTTCCGGCACGGTCGCATATTCGAGGCCGAGCACATTATCGATGAAAATCTTGCGATTGTAGTCTGCAGGCGTGAAGCCGTAAGCTTCCGGCTCCAGCTCGTTATAGTCGTTCGGCTTTTCAGCGAGACCGAGCGGATCGAGATTGGCATGCAGATGGCCGCGCATGCGATAGGCGCGGATCATCATGATGGCGCGAACGCTGTCGCGTGCAGCCTGTGCAATCTCTTCAGCGGAAAGCGCTGCGGCGGCCTTGCTGTCGCCTTTGGCAGCCTTGCCCTTCAGCTTGTCGGTGACGTGCTTTTCGACTTCGGCCCAATTACCGTCGAGAGCGGAGACGAGTTCGCCATTGGCGGCAATCGGCCAGTTTTTTCTGGTCCAGCTTGCGCCTTGCGCATTCTTCTTCACATCTTCGGCACTATCGCCCAGCTTCGCGAAGAAATCGCGCCACTGCGGATCAACCGAATTCGGATCATCCTCATACTTGGCGTACAGCTCCTCGATATAGTCGGCGTTGCCGCCATAGAGGAACGAGGTAAGGGCGAAAACGTCGTTGGCCTGTTCTTGCCTTGCCATAACCTAATCCGGAGCTTTGCTCCGTCTCCTTGTCAGTAGCTCATCTGCGCGGGCCGGAAGATACCGAAACCTTCATCCCTCACGCCGCCGGGGAGGAACCACAACAGACCCCGGCAAAACTCGTTTCTACGCGACCCGAGCGATCTGTTCCGACGCAATTGTCAAAACCACCCGGTCTATTTGTTCGACACCGAAGAATGACCGCGAATGCCTGCCATTCCCTTAAAGCCCGGTATCCGGCTTCAGTATGTTTTTGTTATGCCAAACCCGGCAGCGGCTTTCGCCGCCGCCGGGATATTCAAACTCAGTCGGTCTCAGCCCTTGAGGACTTCAACCAGCGTCTTGCCGAGCTGCGCAGGCGACGGGGAGACGCGGATGCCAGCCGATTCCATGGCTGCAATCTTGTCTTCCGCTCCGCCCTTGCCGCCGGAGATCACGGCGCCGGCATGGCCCATGGTGCGTCCTGCAGGCGCGGTGCGGCCAGCGATGAAGCCGACCATCGGCTTCTTGCGACCGCGCTTGGCTTCGTCCTTGAGGAACTGAGCCGCGTCTTCTTCAGCCGAACCGCCGATTTCACCGATCATGACGATCGACTTGGTTTCGTCGTCGGCCAGGAACATTTCCAAGACGTCGATGAACTCGGTGCCCTTGACCGGATCGCCGCCGATACCGACAGCGGTGGTCTGGCCGAGGCCCTCGTTCGAGGTCTGGAACACAGCTTCATAGGTAAGCGTGCCGGAGCGCGATACAACACCCACCGAACCCTTCTTGAAGATATTACCCGGCATGATGCCGATCTTGCATTCTTCAGGGGTCAGGATGCCCGGGCAGTTCGGTCCGAGCAGGCGCGACTTCGAGCGTTCCAGACGCTCCTTGACGCGAACCATGTCCATGACCGGAATGCCTTCGGTGATGCAGACGATGAACGGAATCTCAGCTTCGATGGCTTCGATGATCGCATCGGCAGCACCTGCTGGCGGAACATAGATCACGGAAGCGTCGGCGCCCGTGCGTTCCTTGGCTTCGGCAACGGTTGCGAAGATCGGGAGCTTTTCGCCCTTCGAGCCTTCCCAGGTTTCGCCACCCTTCTTCGGATGGATACCGCCGACCATCTGCGTGCCGTAATAGGCAAGCGCCTGTTCGGTGTGGAAAGTACCGGTCTTGCCGGTCAGGCCCTGTACGAGAACCTTGGTGTCCTTGTTGACGAGAATGGACATGCCTTAATTCCCCTTCACAGCAGCGACGATCTTCTGCGCCGCATCGTCGAGATCGTCAGCCGAAATAACGTTCAGGCCGCTCTCGTTGATGATCTTCTTGCCGAGTTCCACATTGGTGCCTTCAAGACGGACAACCAGCGGAACCTTCAGGCCGACTTCCTTGACCGCAGCGATCACGCCTTCGGCGATCACGTCGCACTTCATGATGCCACCGAAGATGTTGACCAGAATGCCCTGGACAGCCGGATCAGCGGTGATGATCTTGAACGCAGCCGTCACCTTCTCCTTGGAAGCGCCGCCACCAACGTCGAGGAAGTTGGCAGGTTCTGCACCGTAGAGCTTGATGATGTCCATCGTTGCCATGGCAAGGCCTGCACCGTTGACCATGCAGCCGATATTGCCATCGAGAGCGACGTAAGCGAGATCGTATTTGGAAGCTTCGATTTCTTTTTCGTCTTCTTCCGATAAATCGCGCAGTTCCTGAATGTCAGGATGACGGAACAGCGCATTGCCGTCGAACGATACCTTGGCGTCGAGAACGCGCACGCGGCCATCGGTCATGACGATCAGCGGGTTGATTTCGAGAAGGCTCATGTCCTTTTCGGTGAAGGCTTTGTAGAGGATCGGGAACAGCTTGAGGCCGTCTTCGCGAGCCTGACCTTCAAGCTTCAACGCGTCGGCGAGCTTGTTGGCGTCTTCATCCGTTACGCCCTTGGCCGGATCGATGGCGACAGTCACGATCTTTTCAGGGGTTTCTTCGGCAACGGCTTCGATGTCCATGCCGCCTTCGGTCGAAACGACGAAAGCCGGACGGCCGACGGTGCGGTCGATCAGGATCGAGAGATAAAGCTCGCGATCAATGTCGGCGCCGTCTTCGATGTAAAGGCGGTTGACCTGCTTGCCAGCAGGGCCGGTCTGCTTGGTGACGAGCGTGTTGCCCAGCATTTCCTTCGCATTGGCAACCACTTCCTCAACCGACTTGGCGAGGCGCACGCCGCCCTTGGCGTCCGGGCCGAGTTCCTTGAACTTGCCCTTGCCGCGACCGCCAGCGTGGATCTGGCTCTTGACGACGTAAAGCGGGCCAGGAAGCGTCTTTGCCCATTCTTCCGCCTGTTCGACGGAATAGACAGCCACACCATTGGCGATCGGCGCGCCGTAGGTGTGAAGCAGGCGCTTGGCCTGATATTCGTGAATATTCATCTGGTTGTCCTCTACGGATTCCCGGTTCGTCTGGCGAACCGGTACGGCCCAAATCTTCGACCAATATTGACAGCCGGAAAAGGCCGGAGCCCCATCAAAAACAGGGCATCCGGCCTTGTCTGGATATTACTTGAGCGACGGAGCGATAGCGATGCAAGCCTCGCAAAGACCGGCAACCGAAGCCACCGACTTTTCGAACTCGGCCTTTTCCTGACCGTCGAGATCGATTTCGATGATGCGTTCAACGCCATTGGCGCCGATCACGGTCGGCACGCCGACATACATGTCCTTCACGCCATACTGACCGCTCAGCTGGGCAGCGACAGGCAGAACGCGCTTCTTGTCCTTGAGATAGGATTCAGCCATCTGAATGGCCGAAGAAGCCGGAGCGTAGAAAGCCGAACCGGTCTTGAGCAGGCCGACGATTTCCGCACCGCCATCACGGGTGCGCTGGATGATCTTGTCGAGCTTTTCCTGGCTGGTCCAGCCCATCTTGACCAGATCCGGCAACGGGATGCCTGCAACGGTCGAGTAGCGCGCCAGCGGAACCATGCTGTCGCCGTGGCCGCCGAGTACGAATGCGGTGACATCTTCAACCGAAACGTTGAATTCTTCCGAGAGGAAATAACGGAAGCGGGCGCTGTCGAGAACGCCAGCCATGCCGACGACCTTGTGAGCCGGAAGGCCCGAGAACTTCTGCAGAGCCCAGACCATCGCGTCGAGCGGGTTGGTGATGCAGATGACGAAGGCTTCAGGCGCATATTTCTTGATGCCTGCGCCGACCTGTTCCATCACCTTCAGGTTGATGCCCAGAAGATCGTCGCGGCTCATGCCAGGCTTGCGCGGCACACCGGCGGTAACGATGACAACGTCCGCGCCTTCGATGGCTGCGTAATCGTTGGCGCCGGTAAACTTCGCATCAAAACCGTCAACCGGAGAAGATTCGGCGATATCCAGTCCCTTGCCCTGCGGAGTACCTTCCGCAATGTCGAAAAGGACGACGTCGCCCAGTTCCTTCAGACCGGCGAGATGAGCGAGCGTGCCGCCAATCATACCGGAGCCGATGAGGGCAATCTTGTTGCGTGCCATGATTGTTTCTTTCCTCAAGTTTGATCCAGAAACGCATGAAGCCATCCGGTGTCCTCCCGGAAACGCTTAAGCGCTGCGAGGGTTCGATATGACTCTTTGCAAAAAAACACAACTCATTATTTTGCGACCAATGTTTTCAATCGGTTAGAATTATATGTTCTTACGTAAACGTAAGATAATTGGGCGAAATAATGGCAATTGCCCTCCTTCTCGCCCGCCACCACCATGCCGATGGTGCGATAGGCAAGCCGCCAATCCGATCGGTCATTGCCGCAGCCCGCATCCATATGCACGGTGCAACAATGCTGGAGCAGATACATCCTTCCGGGTGCACCAAGGTTGCTCCAACTATCTGAACCTGCACGCCCTCACCTCCAAAATCGCCTGCGCGTTCCGGGGCAAATGCGCTGAATTTGCGCGGGCACGATAGCCGATTGAGGATATAAGTCCAGTCTGTGGCAATCAGATGATAGGATCAGGAGATTGCTCGCCAGAGAGAGCCCGCAGAATCGGCGAGCCGTACTTTCCACCAAACCGATGCGCGAAACGCACAGGTCTCACCCGGCATTCTCCGGTATCTGCGACAGATATTCGGCGCTCTGCATTTCAAAAAGACGCGACGCGGTGCGGTCGAATTCGAACGCTTCGGTGCCGCTTTTTGCGACGTAGAGCTTCTCCGGCTGCGCTTCCGCCGTGATGAACACGCGGGCGTGGTGATCGTAAAGAACGTCCACCAGCAGTATGAAACGCTTGGCTTCATTGCGTCGCGACAGGTCGAGCATCGGCACATTGTCGATGAACAAGGTCGAATAGCGACCGACAATGGCCAGATAGTCCGTAGCGCCGAGCGGACGGCTGCACAGTTCCTCGAAACTGAAACGCGCAGCACCCGGAACGGCACGCGGCACCTCGACGTCACGCCCCTTAATGCGGATCGCGTCCGGCCTTTCTTCCATGCCGTCCTTCTGCGCGGCCCAGGCGGCATCCATCCGCTTTGCCGTCTCGCCGCCGAGCGGAGCGAGATAAACCGGCTGCAAATCGAGCTTTTCCAGCCGGTAGTCGGTGCGCGAATCGAGATTGATCACATCGACATGCTTCTTGAGAATATCGACGAAAGGCAGGAACAGCTGACGGTTGAGGCCGTCGCGATAGAGATTGTCCGGCGCGACATTCGACGTAGCGATCAGCACGACCCCGCGCGCGAAAAGCGCGCTGAAGAGGCGCGACAGGATCATCGCATCGGCAATGTCTGTGACGGTGAATTCGTCGAAGCACAGCACCCAGGCCTGTGCGCTCAGCGCATCGGCGACCGGCGGGATCGGATCGTCCTGCTTGGTTTCTCCGCGCTTCAAAGCCTGACGATGCGCATTGATACGGTCATGCACATCGGCCATGAAATCGTTGAAATGCGCACGGCGTTTGCGTTCGACGGGCAGAAGCTGGAAGAACATATCCATCAGCATGGTCTTGCCGCGCCCGACCTCGCCATGGACATAAAGCCCCTTGACGATCTCCTGCGCCTGCTTGCGCTTGCCGAACAGCCAGCCCAGCGCGCTGGATTTGCGGGAAAGCCGCTTGGTGCAGATTTCCTCGATCAGCCGGTCGTAGCGGTCGGTGAGTTGCAACTGGGCGGGATCGGCCTCCACATCGCCGGATGCTACCATCGCATCATAATGCTCGCGGACGGAGGGAAACGCTTTCAGATTACCATCAAAGGACATGACAGGTTCCGTGAACCTCTAATTAAACATCGGCGGAGCAGTCCGGAGACGCCCCGCCGTGATCGATTGTTTCGGCTTTATATCAGCGAGAAAGCGACAGAGCCTGACCGCCGGTGGTCTGGCCGTCGAAACGGCCCGGACCCGACGAATAGAGCGAAGCGACCGTGCCGCCCGATCCATCGTAAAGCACAAGCTGCTTGCCGTTGACGGCCCAGGAAGCGAGGTTTGCCAGTTCGCCCGGGCAGCGCAGCGGGCCTGCGCGGAAACCCTGACCATATTTGGTCTGAGGCGTAGCAACCTTACAGCTCTGGCCGCCAAGCGAAGCGTTCCAGACGCCTGCGACCGTGCCCGGCGTCAGATCAGGCGCGGATGCGGGCGGCAGGCTTGCAACCTGCGTGTTGCCCGGCTGCATGCCGGGATTGGACGTGGGCGCGGTCGGGAATTGCGAAGCATCCGGTGAATTGAGATTGCCCTTCTGAACGGCTCCCTGCGGCGCGGCCTGCAAGGGCGCTGGCGGAGGGGGCGGCGAAACCGGGCCGAGATCATTGTTCATCCGGGAGCTCTGGCAGCCGGCCAGTACGATGCCAGCCGCCGCCAGGCTCAGCAAACTTGCTTTCGAAATTCCCATCAGGTTCTCCATTTCGGTCGAGGTCTCGGGGAAAGAGGCGCGAACCACGCGTCTGCGAAACCAAACATCACGACAATATTGCCGCGATAAAATGGCTATATGGTTAAAAAATCAACACTGCCGCCCGGCAATTTGAGCAGGAGAGACCATTCCGGGTTTGAAATTGCTCATATATTTGGTGACTGGGACAGGAAGGCCACAGTTTAGTATCTGCGCAGATCGAAACGGAACGGCACAATCAGCCCTATAAGCCCCCAGCAAGGTTAGCTTCATTGCTGGCACTGGCAATTTGCCGGGTTTTCCGCCATATAGACGCCAGATAACTCATTCAATGAACCGTGTCGGCTGCTTCAATGCAACCGCAGGCAGAACGGAACTACAAAAACCATGGCCACCAGGGCAGCCTTCGCCAAGATGAACGGGCTCGGCAATCAGATCATCGTTGCCGATATGCGCGGTCGCGCAGACCGCATCACGCCCGACGCCGCCATTCATCTTGCCAGTGCGCGTGAAACGGCCTTCGACCAGATCATGGCCATTCATGATCCACGCACGCCGGGCACCGACAATTATATCTCCATTATCAATTGCGACGGCACGGAAGCGCAAGCTTGCGGCAACGGCACGCGCTGCGTGGTGCAGGCGCTGGCAGCCGAGACCGGCAAGCGCGCCTTCACCTTTGAAACCCGCGCCGGAATTCTGACCGCAACGGAACATGATGACGGGCTGATCACCGTCGATATGGGCAAGCCGCATTTCGAATGGCAGCAAATCCCGCTTGCCGAAGCATTCCACGACACGCGCATGATCGAGCTTCAGGTCGGGCCCATCGATGCGCCCGTGCTGCATTCGCCTTCGGTCGCCTCCATGGGCAATCCGCATGCGATCTTCTGGGTGGACCGCGACGTATGGTCCTTTGAATTGGAAAAGTTCGGCCCGCTTCTGGAAAACCATCCGATTTTCCCGGAACGCGCCAATATCTCGATTGCCCGCGTCACGTCGCCGGAAACAATGGACCTGCGCACCTGGGAACGTGGCGCGGGGCTGACCCGCGCCTGCGGTTCCGCCGCCTGCGCCGCCGCCGTTTCCGGCGCACGCACGCGCCGCACTGGCCGCAACGTCACGGTCAATGTTCCGGGCGGCCCGCTCAAGATCGAATGGCGCGACGACGATCACGTCATGATGACCGGTCCGGCGGAATGGGAATTTTCCGGCACATTCGACCCGGCAAGCGGCGACTGGAGCCGCGATTTTGAAGGCGGCCCGGCAACCGACAAGACTGGGGATAAGGGTGCGGCCTGATGAGTGTGGAAGTCGTAACATTCGGATGCCGTCTCAACACCTATGAATCCGAGGTGATGAAGCGCGAAGCCGACGCTGCCGGTCTTGGACAGTTGAAGGATGGCGCGATCATCTTCAACACCTGCGCCGTGACATCGGAAGCCGTGCGTCAGGCCCGTCAGGCCATCCGCAAGGCGCGGCGCGAAAATCCGGAAGCCCGCATTATCGTGACCGGCTGCGCGGCGCAGACCGAAGCCGACAATTTCGCCTCCATGGATGAAGTGGACCTCGTGCTTGGCAATGAGGAAAAGCTGAAATCCAACTCTTATCGGATGCTGCCCGATTTCGGTGTGAACCAGTTCGAGAAGGTGCGCGTCAACGACATTATGGAAGTACGCGAAACCGCAAGCCACATGGTCGATGCCATAGAAGGCCGGGCGCGCGCTTTCGTGCAGGTCCAGAATGGCTGCGACCATCGCTGCACCTTCTGCATCATCCCCTATGGCCGCGGCAATTCCCGCTCGGTGCCGATGGGTGCTGTGGTGGAACAGGTGAAGCGCCTTGTCGGCAATGGTTATGCCGAAGTGGTGCTGACCGGCGTGGACATGACCTCCTATGGGCCGGACTTGCCGGGAAGCCTGCGTCTTGGCAAACTGGTCAAGACGGTTCTCAATCAGGTGCCGGACCTTCAGCGCCTTCGCCTCTCATCGATCGATTCCATCGAGGCGGATGACGATCTGATGGACGCCATTGCCAATGAAAAGCGGCTAATGCCACATCTGCACCTGTCCTTGCAGGCGGGTGACGACATGATCCTGAAGCGGATGAAACGCCGCCATCTGCGCGACGATTCCATCCGCTTCTGCGAAACCGTGCGTTCACTGCGGCCAGATATCGTGTTCGGTGCCGACATCATCACCGGCTTTCCGACCGAAACCGAGGACATGTTCCAGAACTCGATGAAAATCGTCGAGGAATGCGGGCTGACCCATCTGCACGTCTTCCCCTATAGCGCACGCGAAGGCACGCCTGCCGCGCGTATGCCGCAGGTGCGGCGCGAAATCGTCAAGGAACGCGCCGCCCGGCTGCGCGCCGAGGGCGACAGGGCTTATGAGAAACATCTTGCCTCGCTCACCGGCACGACCCAGCGTCTGCTGATCGAGAAGGAAGGCATCGCCCGCACGGAAGGCTTTACGCTCGCAGCCATTGATAATGGCGCACCGGGTGAAATCATCGAACGTGTGGTGACGGGCCACGACGGTGAGAAACTTCTCACCCGCGCCGCCTGACCATCAGCTGCATAAACTAAGGCATCGGAATCCATGGCTATCGGTTTCATCAAGAGAATGTTCTCCTTCGGCAAGAAGGAGGTCGAGGAAAGGCCGGTCGATCAACCGGCGCCCGAGACCGTAACCGAAGTCACACCCGCGCCAGAACCTGAAGCGCCGGAAGCACCGATAGCCGAAGAACCGACGGTTCATGCCGAGCTGGAAGCGCCGGTTGCCGAACCTGTCGAAGCGCAGCCTGAAAAGCCGCAAGAGCCTGCTGCGGTCGAGGAAACTGCCGAAGAACAGCGCGAACCGGAACATCCGGTCGCGGAAATCGAAATTCCAATCGAGCAGCCGCCGGTCATGGAACCGGCGGTGATCGAACCGCCGTTTATTGAGCCAGAGGCCGAACCGGAACCCGAAGCCGAGCCAGAACGGGCTCCTGAACCGGAAAAGCCCGAAGAGCCGGAGCCTGTCGAAACACCTGCTCCCGTCGAAGCGGAGCCGGTGGGGGAAATTGCATCTGCGCCTGAACCAGCGCCAGCGCCAGCGCCCGCCAAGCCGAAGAAGGTCAAGGTTTCCAAGGCCGTCGAGGAACAGGCGGAAGAAGCGCCTGCCGCCCCTATCGCCGAGCCGAAACTGTCGTGGTTCGAGCGCTTGCGGCGCGGCCTGTCGCGTTCGTCCTCATCGCTCAGCGAATCCATCGGCGGCATTTTCACCAAGCGCAAGCTGGATGAGGACACGCTTCAGGATTTGGAAGACGTGCTGATCCAGGCCGATCTCGGCCTTGAGACCGCGATGCGCGTCACCGATGCGCTGGCCTCCGGGCGCTATGGCAAGGATGTTTCGAGCGATGAAGTGCGCTCGATCATGAGCACGGAAATCGAGAAAGTGCTGGGTCCCGTCGCCAAGCCGCTGGAACTCGACCTTTCGCATAAGCCGCATGTCATTCTGGTGGTCGGCGTCAACGGCACCGGCAAGACCACGACCATCGGCAAGCTCGCGGCAAAGCTGACGGCAGGTGGCCTGAAGGTCATGCTGGCGGCCGGTGATACGTTCCGCGCCGCAGCCATCGAACAGCTGCATATCTGGGGCGAGCGCACCGGCGCACCGGTCGTCTCGTCCAAGTTGGGCGCTGATGCGGCGGGCCTCGCCTATGACGCCTGGGAAAAAGCCCGGGACGCGGGCAGCGACGTGCTGATCATCGATACAGCCGGGCGCTTGCAGAACAAGGCCGAACTGATGGACGAACTGGCCAAGATCGTGCGCGTGCTCGGCAAGCACGACCCGGAAGCGCCGCATACGGTGTTGCAGACGCTCGACGCCACGACAGGCCAGAACGCGCTCAATCAGGTGGAAATCTTCAAAAATATCGCCGGTGTGAACGGGCTGGTCATGACCAAGCTTGACGGCACGGCGCGGGGCGGCATTCTTGTCGCCATTTCGGCCAAGCACAAGCTGCCGGTCTATTTCATCGGTGTCGGCGAAGGCGTCGATGACCTCGAACCATTTGCGGCCAATGAATTTGCCCGCGCCATTGCAGGAGTTGCCTGATGGAGCACCCCGTCTTCGAACGCGATCCGTCGCAGAAGAGCGAAGCCGAGCGCAAGGAAGTGCCACCACTGCTCAAACTGGTGCTGGAGTTGGGGCCGCTTCTGGTATTCTTCTTCGCCAATGCGCGCGGCGAAACGCTGATCGAACGTTTTCCCGTGCTCGCTTCCATCGGCGAGCCGATCTTTCTGGCCACCGCCCTGTTCATGGTCGCGACGGTGATCGCGCTCACCATTTCATGGGCCATGACGCGCACCCTGCCCATCATGCCGCTCATTTCCGGTATTGTGGTTTTGGTGTTTGGCGCGCTGACGCTCTGGCTGCACAACGACACCTTCATCAAGATGAAGCCAACTATCGTGAACACGCTGTTCGGCGCGATCCTTCTGGGCGGGTTGTTCTTCGGCAAGTCGCTTCTGGGCTATGTGTTCGATTCGGCCTTCCGGCTCGATGCCGAGGGCTGGAAAAAGCTCACCTTCCGCTGGGGCCTGTTCTTCATCTTTCTGGCGGTAGCCAATGAAGTCGTGTGGCGCAATTTTTCCACCGATGCGTGGGTTTCGTTCAAGGTCTGGGGCATCATGCCCATCACCATCATCTTCACACTTTTACAAATGCCGCTTATCCAGAAGCATTCATTGACAGAGGACAATAAGCCCGCATCATAGTCATATGAACAGCGGGAATTGAGGGAATCGCGGCATGGTCGAAATCGCACACAAGCTTGAGATCGAACAGTTCATCTGCCGCAGCGACAATTATGGCGTGTTGATCCACGATCCTGTCAGCGCGCTGACGGCGGCCATCGATGCGCCCGACGCCTATGCCATCGAAGCAGCGCTTGAACGGCGCGGCTGGACGCTTGATTTCATTTTCACGACGCATCATCACCTCGACCATGTCGAAGGCAATGCCGCACTGAAAAAGAAGTTTGGCCTCAGCATCATCGGCCCCAAGGATGAAGAGAGCAAAATCCCCGGCATCGACCGCACGGTCCACGACGGCGAAGAATTCACCTTCGGGCTTTTCAAGGTCAGGGTCATATCCACGCCCGGCCATACGGCTGGCGAGATTTCCTATTACATCCCCGACGCCAAAGTGGTCTTCACCGGAGATACACTGTTTGCGCTTGGCTGCGGGCGGCTTTTCGAGGGAACGCCAGCGACAATGTTCCGCTCACTGCAAAAGCTCGTTGCTTTGCCCGGCGATACCGCCATCTATTGCGGCCACGAATATACCGAAAGCAATGCGCGCTTTGCGCTGAGCATCGACCCGGATAATTCCGCGCTGAAAGAACGGGCGCTGGAGATCGGTCGGCTGCGCACTGCCGACAAGATGACCTTGCCGTCGAGCATCAGCCTCGAAATGGCCACCAATCCGTTCCTGCGCTGGCATGACAGCCGCATTCGTGCCCGCCTTGACATGCAGGATGCGCCCGACGAAGCCGTGTTTGCAGAGATCCGCAAGCGTAAAGACCTGTTTTAGAGCCGTCGCCTATGGCGACTGCTCTATATAATTGTTTCACGCATAATCTTGTCCGAAAAGTCTGCAACTTTTCGGGATTATGCTTTTAGGATAAGACGACGATGACCCTTTCCCGCTTCAAAAGCCTGAACCGCGCCGCTCTTATTGGCCTGTCGCTTGTTGTCCTGCCTGCTTCTGCCGGAATGGCTTATGCGGAAGACATCCTGTCGATCGCCACGCCGCCGGAAACGCCAGCCGAAATCAACAATTTCAAGCTGAGCGAAGATCTTCTGACGCGCATGGAAAAGGTCCATGCCGAGCTTGAGAGAATGCAGCTTTCCCCAACCGCGGAAGAAGGTCAGGACGCCCGGCCTTCGATGGATTCCATGGTGAAAAGCATCGAATCGCGCCCGCAGGTCGTGGAACTGATGAAGGCGCAGAACATCGCGCCGCGCGATTATCTGCTCGCCTATTTCGCCATGATGAGCGCCCTTGCCGCCGTCGATGCGGAAGAAGAAGACCAGCTCGTCGACGAGGTGAAGGGGATCAATCCCGAACACGTCGCCTTCGGCAAGCAATATGGCGACCGCATCCGCGAACTGATCGGGGAATAGTCTCGTCCCTCCCCCAGCGTCTCATCATTCTCACCCAGCACCTCCGCCCCTCATCCTGAGGAGCCGTCGAAGACGGCGTCTCGAAGGATCAGGCACCGAGCTATTCCCCCTCGCCCTTCGAGACGGTGCTGCGCACCTCCTCAGGATGAGGGGGCCGGAGAGGCCGTCAGGCTTTTTGCCTCAACAGCCGCAGCGCATTCATCGTCACCAGCACGGTCGCGCCGGTATCGGCCAGAATGGCGGGCCACAGCCCGGTAATGCCCAGCACGGTCGTCACGAGGAAGACAGCCTTCAGCCCAAGCGAAATGGCGATATTCTGATGAATATTGCGCATGGTTCGCTTCGACAGATCGACCATCGCCACAACATCACCGACCCGGCCATGCAGCACCGCTGCATCAGCGGTTTCAAGCGCCACGTCCGTGCCGCCACCCATGGCGATGCCGACATCCGCGGCAGCAAGGGCTGGCGCATCGTTGATACCGTCGCCAACCTTGGCGACGATCTGCCCCTCACCCCGCAATTCGCCGACAATGCGCTGCTTGTCCTCGGGCAGCAGTTCGGCGCGCACTTCAATACCGAGGTCGCGCCCAATAGCTTCTGCCGTGCGGCGGTTATCGCCCGTCAGCATCACCGTGCGGATACCGGCATCTTTCAGTGCCTTGAGCCCGGCAACAGCGTCTGCGCGCGGTTCGTCACGCATGGCGATTGCACCGGCAATCCTGCCACCGGCGACCAGCACCGAAACCGTCTTGCCTGCATCGTTGCAGGCAGCGATCCGGGTAGCCAGTGCCTCGGGGATAGCCGACACATCGTTTGCCGCCTTGCGAGACCCGAGGAACAGTTCGGTGCCGTCCGCAGTACCGGACACGCCCTTGCCACCATGAGCTTTGCCTTTCGCGACCGCAGAAAGCTTCAGCCCGCGCTCTTCCGCCGCCGACACGATGGCCAGCGCCAGCGGATGGCTTGAACCTGCATCGAGCGATGCAGCAAGGCGCAGCACCTCATCCTCCGGCAGAGCACCGGCAAGCACGTCCGTAACCTTCGGTTTGCCTTCGGTCAGCGTGCCGGTCTTGTCGAAACAGGCGGTCGTGATCTTGCCGATGGTTTCAAGCACGGCGCCGCCCTTCATGAGAAGGCCGCGCCGGGCGCCCGACGACAGGGCCGCAGCGATTGCAGCCGGTGTGGAAATGACCAGCGCGCAAGGGCAGCCGATCAGCAGGATCGCAAGGCCCTTATAGATCCACTCGTCCCATGCGCCCCCCGCGACCAGCGGCGGGAGAATGGCCACGAGTGCGGCAACGACCACCACGCCGGGCGTGTACCAGGTCGAGAAGCGATTGATGAAACGCTCGGTCGGAGCCTTGGCCTCCTGCGCTTCCTCCACCAGCCGCACGACGCGCGCGATGGTGTTGTCCTGTGCGGCAGCCGTCACCTTCACACGCAGCAGACCATCGCCATTGATCGTTCCGGCAAAGACAGTGTCGCCTGCGGTCTTGCCGACCGGCGTGCTTTCGCCGGTGACTGGCGCTTCATCGATAGCGCTTTCACCGGACAGGATTTCACCATCTGCTGGCATACGGTCGCCCGGGCGCACGGAAATGACATCGCCCACGGCAAGACTGTCGGCAGCAACTTCCGTGGTCGCGCCATTGCGCTCCAGAAAGGCCGTCTTCGGCACAAGGGCGGTCAGTGACTGGATGCTGGCGCGGGCCTTGCCCGCCGCAACACCTTCCAGCAATTCGCCGACGAGGAACAGGAACACGACTGCCGCCGCTTCCTCTGTCGCGCCGATGAACACCGCGCCAATCGCGGCAATCGTCATCAGCATTTCGATGGAGAACGGCGTGCCATTGATCGCAGCCATATAAGCGCGTCTCGCAATCGGCACGAGACCGATCAGCATCGCCGCTGTAAAGGCCCAGAGCGAGATCGGCGGATAAAGATGACCGATCACATAGGCCACCACCAGTCCGCCACCGCTGATGAGCATCGTGCGGCCTTTGTCCGTCCGCCACCATGACAGGGGCTTAGACGGTGCGCTGGCCTCGGGCGTCGCTGCGGATGGCGGTGTGGCGAGGGCGGTTTTATAACCAAGCCCCGTCACCTTTCCGGCAATCTCGTCACTGTTTGCAGAGCCATCATGATTGACAGTCATAGTTCCGTTGGTCACGGAAACCGACACATCGCTGACGCCTGCAACGCGGCGCACCGCCGTGTCGATCTTCGCGGCGCAGGATGCACAATCCATGCCCGACACCTGGAAACGGAAGCTGTTGGCCGATGCCGGTATGGCTGCCGGTTCATCCTCATGATCGTGGTCATGCCCAGAATGATCATGGTCGTGATCGTGAGTGTGCCCCGAATGGTCATCGCCGTGGTCATGATCATGGTCGTGACCAGCGCAACTTCCGTGATCATGGTCGTGCGCATGCGCGTTAGGCTTGGGCGCATCGGCGCGCTTTTCGGCGGCCAGCCGTTCTGTGCGATAGCCGAGGCTGCGCACTTTCTTTTCTATATTTTCGGGTTTGCTGCTGCCGTCATGTAGCACGGTCATCGTGCCTGCGGTGACCGAAACGGAGACATCCTCCACGCCCGACACGCGGCGGACAGCGGTATCAATCTTGGTCGCGCAGGACGCGCAATCCATGCCGTCCACACGAAAGCGAATCTGGTTTATTGCCTTATTCATGACCTGCCCTTTCAGAGCACTCTTGAATTGTCCTGAACAGGGTCTACATCCTCTAGTGACTAGAGGAGCAAGAGAAAAATGACAAACAATCTTCCCATTGGTGAGGCCTCCAAAGCCAGCGGCGTCAAAGTGCCGACCATCCGCTATTATGAGCAGATTGGTTTGCTGCCGGTGCCGCCGCGCACGGAGGGAAATCGCCGCCTGTATGACAAGAGCGATGTTCAGCGGCTTTTGTTCATCCGCCACGCGCGCGATCTGGGTTTCGAGGTGGATTCCATCCGCACATTGCTCGAATTGCAGGATAATCCCGATCAGTCATGCGCCATGGCCGATGCCATCGCCCGCGCCCGGCTTGTTGAGATCGAACACCGCATCACCAAGCTTCTCTCTCTGAAGACGGAACTGCAACGCATGCTGGAATGCACCGCCCATGGCCGTATCGACCAATGCCGGGTGATCGAAATTCTGGGCAATCACGACGAATGCCTGCACCCCGCGCACTGATTGCGCGGTGTTGTTTTAATTCACCTTCTCGAAGCGCGTGGCGGTAATTTTCAGCGTGCCGATCTGGGTGCCTATCCGCGCGACGACCGGCGCATAAATGCCCGAATCGCCCAGCGAAGCGAAGGACACGCTGATCCGGCTTTTATTGCTCAGATAGTCGATCGACTTCTTGCCTTTCTGATAGCCGGAAATCGGAATGAACTTGGCCGAGCAGATCACCGACTCGCCGGTAAAGCCATCGGCGGTGAACGATTCGGTGCCGTTGAAGGAAAGCTTGATGTCGGCGCGCGTCTGCCCGTCAAACACGCTCAGTGTGCGATTGCAGACTGAACGCGGATCGGTGGCGGGGATCATCAGGGCGCTCAGCGGATCACTGACATTGAGCAGATCCTGCGGCGTAGTCTCCACCCATGGATCGCGCTTCTTCACCGGCGGCTGGTTTTCCGAAGCCACCACATTGCCATTGGCAAAACGTATCGTCGTGCGCTTGTTCTTCCGCCCGTGCTTGTAATTGAGATCGAAACCGCTCGGAACAACCCGCCCGTTGACCGCATTGCCAGTCACGGTCACCGTACCTTTGGTATCATCGAAAACGCGCGCAAGGCCGGACGTTTTGAAATTGCCGTTCAGATCATATCTGGAGCCACTGACCGTCGTTTCGGTTGCGGCGCGTGCAATGGAAAGGCCGAAAATCGAAATCGCATATTCGGTTCTGTAGAGATCGTTCGCCTGTGCTACTCCCGTGGTCAGCGCGAAACCTGCACATGACAAGAGAACAAGCTCTTTCAGCCGGTTCGCTACGGGTTTCGATAAGAATGGCGGCTCGATCATATTCGGCGTTCCTTTCTGCGTCCCGGCCCGGAAAGAGGACCTATGGTTTTCAACCACATTGAGCTGTCAAAAAGTTGCGAGAGATTCTTCGATACAGTATCTGTGTAAGCCAAGCAAAACCGGCGAAGTTATGATCGCAGCGTTTCGTGAAGGCGATGCGAATGCCGTAAAACCGCGCTGTGACGGCATCGCGGCGGAATCTCACTTGACTGCAAGCGCTCCTGTCACTATAGAAACGCGACTTTCCCAATAGGCCGCCTGTCCGAAACCGCGCGCCAGCAGCATTAAATTGCTTTGAATGCTTGAATTCGGACATTCTGGTCGGGGCCTGAGCAATTCCAGCAAAAATGCGAAGCAGTTTGCTCAAGGATTGCGAGGAAACGGAACGAGGGACCTTTTCGCTTTTCGAAGAAAACGAAAAGGGCCGGAAACAAAATTGAAGGTGAGACCAAAATGTCCCGCGCTTGTGAATTGACCGGCAAGTCGGTCCAGTACGGCAACAATGTCAGCCACGCGAACAACAAGACGCGTCGCCGCTTTCTGCCGAACCTCTGCAATGTTACGCTGATCTCTGAAGCACTCGGCCAGAGCTATCGTCTGCGCGTTTCTGCCAACGCCCTGCGTTCGGTTGAACATCGCGGCGGCCTCGACGCTTTCCTCGTCAAGTCTGACGACAAGGAACTGTCGCAGCGCGCTCGTCTTCTGAAGCGCCAGATCGCTAAGAAGCAGGCTGAAGCTGTTGCTGCCTAAGCAATAATCCTGAAAACCCGCATGGTTTGTGGGCTTTTCTAAAAAGGATTATGCTTCGGACAGAAGACGCAGTCTTGAAGATTTGACAAAAAAGGCTGACAGTTTGTCGGCCTTTTTTGCTGGTTCCATCACCCAGGATAAAAAAATGCCTATTGAGAATCCTGCATTATCCCGGCTTTTGCCGGCTGTACTGGCTATGTGCGTGGCGGTTGCCGCGTCGAATATTCTGGTCCAGTATCCTTTCCAGCATTTCGGCCTCGGCGAAGTGCTAACCTATGGCGCCTTTACCTATCCGGTCGCATTTCTGGTCAATGATCTGACGAATCGCCGCTTCGGCCCCGCCGCGGCGCGCAAAGTGGTCTATGCCGGTTTTGTGCTCGGCGTCGTCATGTCGATCTGGCTGGCCACGCCCCGCATCGCCATCGCATCAGGGACCGCCTTTCTGCTGGCCCAGCTGATGGACATTACCGTTTTCGACCGCCTGCGCCGCAAGACCTGGTGGAAAGCACCCTTCGCAGCCGCCATGTTCGGCTCGGTGCTGGACACGATCCTGTTCTTCTCGATCGCTTTTGCGGCGGGCTTTGCATGGATCGACAGGCTGACCGGCATGCCTGATTCGTCACTGACGGAACCAGCCTCGTTCCTCGGCCTGGGCGTCCCGCTCTGGGCGTCGCTCGCCTTCGGTGATTTCTTCGTGAAGGTCATCATGGGAACGCTGATGCTGATTCCCTATGGCGCAATCCTCGCCATATTCGCCCCGGCTCTGTATGCAGCCGGTCGCGCGACCGCAGAATAAGGCGAGAAAAAAAGGGGCTTTAAAGCCCCTTTTTTATCTTCTTCCGCCAGCCCGGCGTTTGCCTTTTCCGGCGGATGCCGCGCCCTGCTCTTCGAACAGGGATGCAAGCTGCTCGGTCATTGCGCCTGCCAGCTCTTCCGCATCGACAATCGTTACAGCGCGACGATAATAGCGTGTCACGTCGTGGCCGATACCGATGGCGATCAGCTCGACCGGCGAACGCGTTTCGATCTCTTCGATCACCGCGCGCAGATGCCGTTCCAGATAATTGCCTGGATTGACCGACAGCGTGGAATCATCCACCGGCGCACCATCCGAGATCATCATCAGGATCTTGCGCTGCTCGGGGCGACCCAACAGGCGCTGATGCGCCCATATCAGCGCTTCACCGTCGATATTTTCCTTGAGGAGCCCTTCGCGCATCATCAGGCCCAGATTGCGCCGTGCGCGACGCCATGGCGCGTCAGCGCTCTTATAGACGATGTGGCGCAGATCGTTGAGGCGACCCGGATTGGCAGGCTTGCCACGCGACAGCCAGGCCTCGCGCGACTGACCGCCCTTCCAAGCCTTGGTGGTGAAACCAAGAATCTCAACCTTGACGCCGCAACGTTCCAGCGTGCGGGCCAGAATATCGGCGCAGGTGGCCGCAACCGTGATCGGGCGACCGCGCATGGAGCCGGAATTGTCCAGCACCAGCGTCACCACCGTGTCGCGGAAATCCGTATCCCGCTCCATCTTGTAGGAAAGCGGCTGGGTCGGATCGACCACGATACGCACGAGGCGCGCCGAGTCGAGATAGCCCTCTTCCAGATCGAAATCCCAGGAGCGGCTCTGCTGCGCCATCAGGCGGCGCTGGAGGCGATTGGCGAGACGGCCCACCACGCCCTGCAGATTGGCCAGCTGCTTGTCGAGAAACCCGCGCAGACGGTCCAGCTCGGCCTCATCGCACAGATCGGTCGCCTCGACCTCTTCGTCGAATTCGCGCGTGAAAACCTTGTAGTCGATCTGCTCGGCGAAATTGGCGAAAGGCTGATTGGGACGGCGCGTATCGCCCGGCGTTTCCGCGTCGATATCCTCGCTGTCGTCCATATCGTCGGCGGATGCATCGGCGGCATCCATCTCGCCCTGCTCGCCTTCTTCGCTGGAACTATCCGACTCTTCGCTTTCAGCGGAATCGGAACCTTCCTGGCTTTCATCGCCGCCTTCTTCGTTCTCGTCAGAATCCGGCGTCTGTTCTTCGTTCTGTTCCTGATCGTCGCTCGGCTCTTCCTGCGACAGCTCTTCAGCCATGTCCATGGAAGCGAGCATATCGCGCACCGTGCGCGCAAAAGCCTGCTGATCGTCGAGATTTTCACCAAGACGCGCCAGATCGCCGCCAGCCTTCTGCTCGATCCAGTCCCGCCACAGCTCCAGTACTTCGCCCGCTTCCGCAGGTGCGGCCCGTCCGGTCAGCTTTTCGCGCAATAAGAGCGACACCGCTTCTTCAAGCGGGGCGTCTTCCTTGTCCGTAACCGCGGAGAAATTCGCCTTGGCATATTTGTCGGCCAGCATGGTCGCCAGATTATCGGCAACGCCTGCCATGGCACGCGCGCCGATGGCCTCGACACGGGCCTGCTCGACAGCATCATAAATGGCGCGGGCCTGTTTGCCTTCCGGCGCGAGCTGCGCATGAATGCGGGGATTGTGGCGCGCCTGACGCAGCGCCATCGAGTCGCCAAGGCCACGGGTCACGGCAATGTCGTGCGCGGTCGGGCGCTTCGGAAGATCGGGCAGTCGGGCGCGGTTGGCCGTCAGAGCGGGGCGATCATTGCTGAACGCCACTTCCAGCTCGTTCTCGCCGGAAATAGCGCGCATGCAAGCGGTGATCGCGCGCTTGAACGGCTCGGAGTCCACTGGCCCCGGCTTGCGCTCGCGCGAATTGTCGCCCATTCCTGACATCTGGCCTGACATATGCCTATCCTGCTTCCCATCAAATCAAGGCCCTGCCGCCATGGCGGCGACAGGCATCGTCAATTTTGCTCACGCTTGTCTGCCCCGAAACGGTTTCCGCTTCGGGAGACAGCATCAGGCCAGAACGATATTGGCCGCCGATTCCGGCAGTTCCGCACCGAAGGCGCGCTGATAGAACTCAGCCACCGTCGCGCGTTCCAGTTCATCGCACTTGTTGAGGAAGGTCAGGCGGAAGGCAAAGCCGATATCATTGCCGAAGATCGCCGCGTTTTCTGCCCAGGTAATGACGGTACGCGGGCTCATCACGGTTGAAAGATCACCATTGATGAAAGCCTGACGGGTCATGTCGGCGACGCGAACCATCTTGTTGACGATCTCGCGGCCTTCCGCATTCTGGAAATGCTTGGCCTTGGCCAGAACGATTGCCACTTCATTGTCATGCGGCAGATAGTTCAGCGTCGTCACGATGGACCAGCGGTCCATCTGCGCCTGATTGATCTGCTGCGTGCCATGATAAAGGCCGGTCGTGTCGCCAAGACCGACCGTGTTGGCGGTCGCGAACAGGCGGAAAGCAGGGTGCGGATGAATAACGCGGCTCTGGTCGAGCAAGGTCAGGCGACCGGAGGTTTCCAGCACGCGCTGGATTACGAACATCACGTCCGGGCGACCGGCATCATATTCGTCAAAGACCAGCGCGACATTGTGCTGGTAGGCCCAGGGCAGGATGCCATCCTTGAATTCGGTGACCTGCACGCCGTCCTTGACGACGATGGCGTCCTTGCCGACGAGATCGATACGGCTGACATGGCTGTCGAGATTGACGCGGACACAAGGCCAATTCAGGCGCGCCGCAACCTGCTCGATATGGGTCGATTTACCCGTGCCGTGATAGCCGGAGACCATCACGCGGCGGTTATAGGCAAAACCGGCCAGGATCGCGAGCGTCGTCTGACGGTCGAAAAGATAATCCGGATCACGCTCCGGCACATAGGAGTCGCCCGCCGCATAGGCCGGTACTTTCATGTCGGAATCTATACCGAACACATCGCGCACCGAAACCGTCGTATCCGGCAAATTGGCTATATCCCGCTCAACCTTGTTCATCATGCCTCCAGGGCGGCAGGACTGTCCGGCCGCGACATCCAAGTATCATCCGGGGCATGATGACCGGCAAGCCGGTGGTATGCCCCTTCCGTCGTTCGTTGCGGGCATCCATGCTTGAATCCGCGCCTTCCAGCACGGCAGGAGAATGTCCGTCAAAGCATTTTGCAGCCAGATGAAAACATCTGGCATCGCATAAATGCGGCTTGAGCCACAGCTCGACTTGATCAATCAAAAACCGGCCAGTTCAAGACTGGCCAATCCTTCATGCTCTAGCAAAAACCTGCCTGCTTGAGCAATTGATAAGCCTGAATGACATCGCGGAATCTCTCTTCAGAACCGCGGTCACCACCATTCGCATCGGGATGGTGCTGTTTTACCAGCTCTTTATAGCGCGCCTTGATTTTATCGCTAGTCGAATTCGGTTCAAGTCCGAGTGTAGCGAGCGCTTTGATTTCCAGCGTGCGCGGCTTGCGCTTAGCTGTTGCCCCCGGCTCCTGCCCTTTTGCTTCTTTCACGAAATTGAATGGATCGCGAATGCGATTGTGATAGGAAGCCGAGCCGGAACGCATCTTGGCCATGTCGGGGGAAGTGCGCGCCTTGGCCGTCGAATTCGCCGTCGTGGACCAGGTTGGACGATGGCCAGTGACCGCATCCTTCTGGAATTTGGCGATATCTCCATCGGCAAGACCGGAGAAATAGTTGAAATTCTTATTATATTCCCGCACGTGGTCTATGCAGAAGTGGAAATATTCCCCTTCGCGCATGCGTCCGACCGGCGCGCGATGCGTGCCGGGCTTGTCACAACCGTCCCACTGGCAGCAAGGGCCGCTGGACTTGGCCTGCTGCGTCTTTTTCGGGCGGATGCGGATACTGTCGAAAAGTTTGGAGTTCGTGGTCATCGAATCAATTATGCGGATTAAGGGGTTGCTAAACAAGAATTGACATTTCGTCCGGTTGGGCTTTTGGCCATTTCAACTGGGCGAAATTTTGAAGCGGATCTGGTTCCTGTGCGGATTTGCCCCACCTTGGGCCGTCGGGGCTTGAGTCTATATGAAGCACAGCGTGTATATGGGGAGAACGAGCCCAAATGTCCATTCACAATAGCAAACAAGACGTGATGGAAGCGAAGCTGACGGCAGCTTTTGCGCCAGAACGACTTGAAATCATTAATGAAAGCCACCTTCACGCTGGCCATCATCATCACGACAGCGATCACCATGCCGCTTTTGACGGCTCCGGCGAGACGCATTTTCGCGTCCGGATCGTCTCCGATGCCTTCACGGGCCTGAGTCGCGTTCAGCGCCATCGCGCCATCAACGAAGTCCTCAAGGACGAGCTGAACAACGGTGTTCATGCGCTGGCGCTTGAACCTTCTGCCCCCGGCGAACCGACGCGCCGGTGATCCCCTATTTAGGTACGCTGCGGCAGAACGCCAACGGCCACGACCGGCTTTCCATCGGCATCCAGCGTCACGATACGCAGACGAGTCAGGCGGTTCTTCTCCTTTTTCAACACGGAGAACCGCTTGCCATGAAAGGTGAAAGCCTGTTTCACTTCCGGGATTGACTGGGTTTCATGAATGACCAGCCCCGCAATCGTCGTCGCTTCCTCGTCGGGCAGCGACCAGTCGAGCGCGCGGTTCAGATCGCGAATCGGCAGTGATCCGTCGACAATGACCGAACCGTCCGGTTGCAGCCGCACGCCCTGCATGTCGATATCGTGCTCATCGGCAATATCGCCGACAATTTCCTCCAGAATATCTTCCAGCGTCACCAGACCCTGCACATCGCCATATTCGTCCACGACGATCGCGATATGCGCCTTGCGGCGCAAAAACGCATTCAGCTGATCCTGCAAGGTCGTGGTATCCGGCACGAACCACGGCTTGCTCGCCACTTTCATGATGTCGATGCGGGTAAAATCATTATCGACGTCGTAAAGCGCCCGTACCAGATCCTTGGTGTGAATGATGCCGACAATATTGTCGATATCGTTGCGCCAGACCGGCATGCGCGTGTGCGGGCTTGCCAGAATATCGCCGACGATCTGCTCGGCGGGCGCGTCGGCATTGATCGTTCCCATCGCGGTGCGATGCACCATGATGTCACTGACTTCCAGCTCCTTGAGATCGAGAAGACCGCCCAACTGGTCGCGATCTTCCTTGATCACCGAACCGTCACGATGCAGCACAGCGACGGCGCCGCGTATCTCCTCGGACGCTGAGAGCATCGAACGCCCTGCCGCCAGATTGATGCCGAACAGCCGCAGGATGACGCGCACGATCCAGTTCACCACCGATGAAACCGGGCCGATGACCGTCACCACAAAGGATACGCTGCGCGCCACCGCCAGCGAAAAGCGGTCGGGCGCGGAAATGGCCCAGGATTTTGGCAGCACTTCCGCGAAGATCACCAGAATGATCGTCATGGCGATAGTGGCATAGGCCACACCGGCGTCACCGAAGAAGGTCAGGAAAATGCTGGTGGCAATCGAGGATGCGAGGATATTTGCGAGATTATTGCCAATCAGCAGCGCGCCGATCAGCCGGTCGCGCCGGCTGATCAATTGCTGCACGACCTCGGCACGCTCGTCGCCCTGGTTTTCCAGCGAATGCATCCGCGCGCGGGACGCAGCCGTCAGCGCCGTTTCGGAACCGGAGAAAAAGGCGGATAGAATGACACAAAGCAGGATGATCCCGCACATGATCCAGAGTTCGAAAACCATTCCGTCGATCTCCTTTTCCGTCCGCGCCGACCGGTTGCGCTATGAAAATTATGCGTCCGCGAGACGTTCCTTCAAAAACTCAAGCACGGCGGCGGGCGGCACATCCTTGGCGATGAAAGACTGGCCGATCCCGTGGGTGAGGATGAAGGTGAGCGCGCCGCGCGCCACTTTCTTGTCCTGCGCGATATAGTCCATCAGCTTTTCCGCAGGCGGAAGGCCGCCCGGCACCTCGCCAAGCGACGTCGGCAAGCCAACGGCCTTCAGATGCGCCTCGACCCGTTCCGCTGCTTCCACACCGGCCAGATTCATCTTGACCGAAAAACGATGCGCCAGCGCCATGCCGATGGCGACACCCTCGCCATGCACCAGACGGCTCGAATCATAACCCGTCGCCGTCTCCAGCGCGTGTCCGAATGTATGGCCGAGATTAAGCAGCGCACGATCACCGGTTTCACGCTCGTCGCGCGCCACAACGGCGGCCTTGGAACGGCAGGATTCGGCAATCGCTTGCGCTCGCGCCGCACCACCGGCAAAGACTTCCTGCCAGTTTTTCTCCAGCCAGGCGAAGAACTCCGGGCGGTCGATGAGGCCATATTTGGCAACTTCCGCATAACCGGCGCGGAATTCACGCGGGCTCAGCGTGTCCAGAACATCCGTGTCGGCCAGCACCAGCTGCGGCTGGTAGAAAACACCGACGAGATTCTTGCCATAGGCAGTGTTGATGCCCGTCTTGCCGCCAACTGACGAATCCACCTGCGCGAGAAGCGAGGTCGGCATCTGCACGAAATTCATGCCGCGCCGCACAATCCCGGCCACGAAGCCGGACAGATCGCCCACCACGCCGCCGCCGAAAGCCACCAGCGCATCGCCGCGCTCCAGCCGGGCCGCCAAAATGGCATTGGTGACGGTTTCAAGCGTCGCAAAGGATTTGGATTTTTCGCCCGGTGCCACAATAACGGGCGTGGCTTCGATACCGGCATTGCCAAAGCTTGTCCGCAGCCGTTCAAGATGCGCTCTGGCGACATTTTCATCGGTGACGATGGCAACGCGCGCGCCCTTCAGGCGCTTGGCAACTTCCGCGCCCGCACGGTCAACGAGGCCCTTGCCGATCAGGATATCGTAAGAGCGCTCTCCCAGCGAAACCGGCACGGTAACACTGTCATGTGCGGACGAAGGCGCATTCATTCTATTCTCCAGTCGATTTTTCCAGATGCCGTTTTTCCAGATGCTGGGCGAGAACCTCGATCAGCTCGTCGGCGATGATTTCTTTCTTCTCTTCGCGCGTCATCATGTGCAGATCGGCAAGCGCATAAACCGGATAGCGCTCATTCATCAGTTTCTGCATGACGGCACGCGGATCGCTGTTGCGAAGAAGCGGCCGGTTCTGGCGGCGGGAAACCCTGTCCATCAACACATCGATATCGGCATTGAGCCAGATGGAAACACCCGCAGCGCCTATGGCCGTGCGCGTTTCGGCATTCATGTAAGCGCCGCCGCCCGTGGCAAGCACCATCGGGCCGTCATCGAGAAGACGCAGGATCACCCGGCGTTCAAGGTCGCGGAATTCAACCTCGCCATAGGCTTCGAACAGTTCGGGGATCGTCATGCGCGAGACAGCTTCGATCTCCGTATCGGCATCGCGGAAAGGCAGGCCGAGCATCGAAGCCATTTTGCGGCCAATGGTGGACTTGCCAGCGCCCATCAGGCCGACCAGCACCAGAACCTTCGTACCGAGCAGACCACGGATGGCGTCGGCTCGCCCGTGGAGCCCCGCCTTCTCATGCAGCCCGGCCTTTTCATGTGAATTGGCTTGTTTTTCTATACTGCTCATCAACCTCATCCATTTGGGATGGTTCCACATGAAAAACCGGGCGGCGTCAATTGCTTTCATGGAATCTGAAAGGAGGAATGGCGGCTTTTTGCAGCGACGCCACCGACATTCTTGCTTTCACCGCAATGCCGCATCATAAACGACAGATGCCTACGCTGACGCGCCTCATCGCTTTCGTCGTCCTGATCGCAGCCATTGTCTATGCTGCGATGTATGCGCTTGCGAATTTCGTCGAGCCGCAGACCCAGGAAATGCGGGTGGAGATTCCAGCCTCCAAACTAAACCCAGTGCCGATTGCGCCACCACCTTCAAATGCTGGAACCGCCGCAAGCGAGACGCCAGCTATTGAAACAACCACGCCTTCACAGGAATAATGATGCGCGCATCGCTGGCGATTGAAAATTTCCTTGAAATGATGAGCGCTGAACGGGGCGCGGCAGGCAATACGCTCGAATCCTATGCGCGCGACCTCACCATGACCGCCGAAGCACTGGCTGAGCGCGGCATCAATCTAGCGGAAGCTGAGGCCGATCACATTCGCTCGGTGCTTGACGGCATGGCGACAGAAGGCTTTGCCGCGACATCGCAGGCGCGGCGGCTGTCCGCGCTGCGCCAGTTCTTCCGCTTTCTCTATGCGGAAGGCTTTCGGCAGGACGACCCCACCAGCGTCATCGATGCGCCGAAGAAGCAAAAGCCGCTGCCAAAAATCATGAGCGTCGATCAGGTCACCCGCCTTCTCGACCGGGCGGCGCTGGAAGCAGGCGAAGCGCAAGAACAAGGCGAGCGCATCAAGGCACTGCGGCTTCATGCGCTGATTGAAACGCTTTATGCCACGGGCTTGCGTGTTTCGGAGCTGGTGGGCCTGCCGGTCCGCGTTGCGCGCACCGATCACCGTTTTTTGTTGGTGCGGGGTAAGGGCTCGAAAGATCGTATGGTGCCGCTGTCGACCAAGGCGCGGGATGCGTTGCAGACCTTTTTGGCCTTGCGCGATTCCCTGCCCGCCTGCGAAGAGAACCCGTGGCTGTTTCCAGCCTTCTCCGAAAGCGGGCATCTGGCGCGACAGGTTTTTGCCCGCGAATTGAAGGGGTTGGCCGCCCGCGCCAATCTTTCCGCCGCCGCCATTTCACCCCATGTTCTGCGCCACGCCTTTGCCAGCCATCTTTTGCAGAACGGCGCTGACTTGCGCACGGTTCAGCAATTGCTCGGCCATGCCGATATTTCGACCACGCAGATTTATACGCATGTGCTTGAGGAAAGACTGCATAAGCTCGTCAGTGAACATCATCCGCTTGCCGATTGAGCCTGCTCCGGTTATGAGAAAAGCAAAATTTGCAAGTTGAGCCCGCAGTGAATATGTAAGGCGCCGTAAAACAGCCTTCTTCAGGCACGCTATTGCGGCGATCTCGTTGGAAACGCACGAACAGTCAGGCCCGATGTACAACTATCTCGATTTTGAAAAACCCGTCGCCGATCTCGAAGGCCAGATTCTTGAGCTGAAGAAGCTCGCGCAGGAACAAGGCAGCGTTGAGATGAGCGACGAGATTCGCCGCCTCGAGAAGCGTTCGGCCGATGCGCTGAAAGATATCTACCGCAAGCTGACCCCGTGGCAGAAGGCGCAGATCGCCCGCCACCCGGATCGTCCGCATTGCCTGGAATATATCGACCGGCTGTTTACGGAATTCACGCCTCTGGCCGGTGATCGCCAGTTCGCCAATGACGAAGCGCTGCAGGCTGGCTTTGCCCGTTTCAACGGACAGCCGGTCGCCATTCTCGGTCAGGAAAAGGGCTCGGACACCAAGACGCGCCTCAAGCACAATTTTGGCTCGGCCCGCCCGGAAGGCTATCGCAAGGCCGTCCGCATCATGGAAATGGCCGACCGTTTTCAGCTGCCGCTGATCACGCTGGTTGATACGGCAGGCGCCTATCCGGGTGTCAGCGCCGAGGAACGCGGCCAGGCGGAAGCCATTGCGCGTTCCACCGCCGAATGCCTGCGTCTGCGCGTGCCGGTGGTCTCGATCATCATCGGCGAAGGCGGTTCGGGCGGTGCTATCGCGATTGCCGTCGCCAACCGCGTCTATATGCTCGAACATTCGATCTATTCGGTCATCTCGCCGGAAGGCGCGGCCTCGATCCTGTGGCACGATTCCACCCGCGCCAAGGATGCCGCGTCCAACATGCGCATCACCGCGCAGGATCTGTTCGATCTCAAGGTCATCGACGGTATCATTCCTGAGCCGCTGGGCGGCGCGCATCGCGGCAAGGAAGCTGTCATCGATGCGGCGGGCGACATGATCACGGCATCGTTACGGTCGATGAAGGATGTCGACGGCGAAACGCTGAAGCAGGAACGCCGTCAGAAATTCCTCCAGATCGGCCGTAATCTCTAATAAAGCCCTGCCAGTTTTGGCATTTCTCATCCGGGATGTTCTTCGCATCCCGGATTTGCATCTTCACGTCATTTCCGCCATATTGCCGTCGCGTTAATTTTTAGATATCCAGGCAAGGATTTGTAAACGATACCGTAAGGTTTGGTTGTCAAAATCACCCTTGCAGGAAATCGTCTCTTGCACCGTTCTAACAGACTCGATGCGATATGAAGATCAGAACCGCAATACTTGGAACCGTCATGGCAACCGCGCTTCTCGCGGGGTGTCAGGGCTCGTCCGTATCCGACCTGAGCTTGCGCGCTGAAAAGCCGCTTCCCGAGAAGATCGTCACCAAGATGAAGGCGAAGGGCATGACCCGCACCTCGCCGATTCTGGTCAGAATCTTCAAGGAAGAAGGCGTTCTCGAAGTTTGGAAGCAGAAGAATAACGGCAAATACGACCAGATTGCCTCTTATGAAATCTGCAAATGGTCGGGCAAGCTCGGACCGAAATATATCGAGGGTGACCGTCAGGCTCCGGAAGGTTTCTACACCGTCCACCCGACGCAGATGAACCCGAAATCCAATTATTATCTCGCCTTCAACATCGGTTTTCCCAACGCCTATGACCGCGCCAACGGGCGCACGGGCCAGAACCTGATGGTGCACGGCGCATGCTCTTCGTCGGGCTGCTATTCGATGACCGACGAAAGCGTTTCTGAAATCTACGCCTTCGGACGCGACGCCTTCAAGGGCGGCCAGCGCGACTTCCAGATTCAGGCCTTCCCGTTCCGCATGACCAATGCCAACATGGCGCGCTACAAGAGCGACCCGAATTACGGCTTCTGGAAAATGCTGAAGCAGGGCTATGACGCCTTCGAAGTGACCAAGGTTCCACCGAAGGTTGATGTTTGCGAGAAGCGCTACGTGTTCAACGTCGCTTCGCCAGACGGAAAGCCACTCTCGGCAACGGATGCCTGCCCGCCATCGGCCAACACCGACGCGATGTCGACGGCCTACGCATCTTATGAAAAGACCTTCCAGAGCGCCTTCAGCGCTTCGCAGAAAGCGCCTGCTCCATCGATTCAGGGCCTGACCGAAGCCAAGCTCGTTTCGGCCTGGAGCGCTGCCCGCGCCCGCGGCGAAAAGGTAACGCGAGAACCGCCGTCGCTCACGCCATCATCGGCTGAAAAGGCTGGCGCACCGGATATTCGTCCTGCTACGCCTGCACTTGCGCAGCCAGCGAGCGCAATTGCCGCAACGGCTCCCGTTGCAGCTCCGGTAGCCGCTCCGGTCACCGCCTCTGTGCCGACACCGCAGCAAAACCCCGCCCAGAGCCCCGCAATGCCTGCCGACGTTTCGCCAGTGACGACCGGCAGCACGGTTGCACAGAATATCGATCAGCCCGCACCTGTGGCTGCACCGGAAGCGAAAAAGCCATGGTGGAAGATCATCGGCAACTGACCACTACCGAGGCGCACATTCCCGTTTATGACCTGAGGGGGCTGAAATGCCCCCTCCCGGTTTTGAAGACCCGTCATCGTCTGGAGAAAATGCCAAGCGGCGCATATCTCTGGGTGGAGGCGACCGACCCGCTTTCCGGTATCGACCTGCCGCATTTCTGCGCGCAGGAAGGCCATGCGCTCATTGAACATGAGCGCAGCGAAACCGTGCAGCGTTTCCTGATCCGGAAAAAATAAGATTCAGTGCTTCGGTGAAAAGCCCGGGATTGCCAGCGGGTTTTCCATCAGCGCTGCGCGATCAGGCCGGTCGAGGCTTGGACGACCCAGAAATGCGTCGAACAGCTCCCGCACATAGCTTTCCGGCAGATCCTTGACGATCATCACCAGAAGCGTCTGCTTCTCACCTTGCGGCCATTGCGGCAGGCGCGCTGGCGGATGGAAGATTTTTTGGACGCCATGAATCACCACCGGACGTTCCGGGTCTTCGGCGATCTGGACGATGCCTTTGACACGCAGCAGCTTCTCGCCATGCGTCGAGCGCAAGAGATCGAGGAACATATCGAAACTCGAGAGCGGAATGGGCGCATCATGCCGCAGCGAAAACGAGCGGATGGCATCGTCATGATGGTGGTGATGCGCATGATGATGATCGTGGTCGCAATTCGGGCCGCAAACATGGTCATGATCGTGCCCGTGATCATGATGATGCGTATGGTCGTGATGATGATGGTCATCATGCTCATAGGCTTCCGCCTTGAGCCAGCGCTGCACATCCGCCGTTTTGGTCTCGGGATTATATAATCCGCATTCGAACAAGGCCGCAAAGCCGGTACGCTGATCGCCTGCCGTCAGAATTTCCGCACCCGGATTGAGCGCCCGCAACCGTGTTTTCAACGCTGGCAAACCCGCCTGTGCTTCCGGCAGATCCGATTTGGTCAGGATGATGCGGTCGGCCATCGCCGCCTGCTTGACCGCTTCCTCGTGGTTGTCGAGTGTCGCCATGCCGTTCACGGCGTCAACGGTCGTCAGCACGCCATCAAGACGGAAGGCCTGCATCAGCACCGGATGCCCCATGATCGAATGCAGCACCGGCGCCGGGTCGGCAAGACCGGTGGTTTCGATGATGACCCGCTTCAGCGCCTTGATGCGCCCGGTCTGCAAGCGGTCGATCAGATCAGCCAGCGTATCGACCAGCTCGCCGCGCACCGTGCAGCAGAGGCAACCGTCGGAAAGCTCGATAACGCCTTCGCTCGCCTGCTCGACCAGCAGATGATCGATACCCACCTCACCGAATTCGTTGATGATGACGGCGGTGTCGCTCAGGGCCGGGTCTTTCAGAAGCCGGTTGAGCAGCGTTGTCTTGCCGGAGCCCAGAAAGCCGGTCAACACGGAGACGGGAATAGGATTTGGCATGGCAAACACTTCACACTTTGAGGGCGCGACACTTCAGGAACACGACTGACAGAGTTGACCCTATCAACCCAATATTATGGTGGATCAGTTGATCGCGGTCGTCTTTATACCCACCGCACGCTGCGGACGCGGCATCGGCACAGGCACCTGCGAAATATGCAACTGGCTCGGCTTTGTGACCGGGCCGGGTTCGGAAACAAGTCCGACCTGCACCGCAACCGGATCGTGATCCATGGCGTGAATATAGGGCGAGTTGATCTTCAGCTTGCCCTCGACATCGCGTCCATCCCAACGATCGGCCATGGCTTCCTTGCTGCAAATCGCCTTACGCATATCGACAGCCTCATTGAGATTGCCGCCTGCGATTGGTCGCAGTGTCGCAAGCGTTGCGCCGCCGGACGCACTGGCGCGAAATGCATCGGTCATCAGCTGCGCAGCCTGCACGGCGCGCGCTTCCTGACGATCCGCGCCGAGTACGATGGCAAGCACCGTGCGACCGTTGCGCGTGGCGGACCCGGCCAGATTGAAGCCCGACGCACAGACGAAACCGGTCTTCATGCCGTCCGCACCGTCATAACGGCCAAGCAGAATGTTGTAATTGGCCTGAATTTTCTTCCCCGCACCTGGATCGATGGCCTCGGTGGCAAAATAATGCGCATATTGCGGGAATTCACGGCGCAGCTGCACAGCGAGCACCGCAAGATCGCGCGCCGTCGTATAATTGTTCGGATCGTGCAGACCATTAGGATTGGCGAAATGCGATCCGACCATGCCGAGACGCTGCGCTTCCGCATTCATGAGCTGTACGAAGCCAGCTTCACTGCCACCGACTGCCTCGCCCACGGCGACGGCGACGTCATTGGCGGATTTGACGAGCATGATCTTCAGCGCGGTATCGAGCGTCATGACCGAGCCCGGCTTGTAGCCCATCTTGCTCGGCGGCTCCTTGGCGGCACGAACCGTCATCGGCACCGGAGATTCAAGCGTCATGCGACCGGACTGGAGCGCGCGAAACGCCACATAGGCGGTCATCATCTTGGTGAGCGAAGCCGGATACCAGCGCTGGAACGCATCCTTTTGGGCATAAACCTTGCCGGTCGCCACATCGACGGCGATTGATGGATTGGCAACTGCCGCTCCCATCGCCGTGCCAGCCATTGCTGCGGCAGCAACCAGGATTTTCAACGACTTCGACAACATTGCGCAGTTCCAATCAATAATGGCCCGCAACTTCTGCGGGTCTCCGTTTGCACGGCTCAATTCAATGGTTCCAAATCGCCATCAGGACGACACACGACACGTTCGGTCATATAAGGAGGATTTGCGTTGCTCTTATCTATGCCATGTGGCGAGGAAAAGGCAAACAGGGATTGCCGGATTTCACCGAAACGTCATATCCTGTACCCTTCAAATCACACCTGATACCCATGCCTATATAGACCCAATACGGGAGCCTCTCCGAAATGCCAGTGCTTAATCGTGCCGTAGAAACACAGGCGGAAATCGCCGGTTGGCGTCGCCAGCTTCACCAGAATCCCGAACTGCTCTACGACGTGCACGACACTGCAAAATTCGTCGCGGAAAAATTGAAAGCTTTCGGCTGCGACCATGTGGAAACCGGCGTCGGACGCTCCGGCGTGGTCGGCATCATCAAGGGCCGCCACGGCGACGGCCCGGCCATCGGCCTGCGCGCCGACATGGACGCTTTGCCAATCAATGAAACCAGCGGCGTCGAATGGGCATCGAAAATTCCCGGCAAGGCGCATTCCTGCGGCCATGACGGGCACACTTCCATGCTGCTGGGCGCTGCACAATATCTGAGCGAGACCCGCAATTTCCGCGGATCGGTCGCGTTGCTGTTCCAGCCTGCCGAAGAAGGCGGCGCGGGCGGCCTCGCCATGGTCCAGGACGGCGTCATGGATCGCTACGGCATTTCGGAAGTCTATGGCGTGCATAATATGCCGGGTTTGCCCGTGGGTCAGTTTGCCATGTGCAAGGGACCGATCATGGCCGCAACCGACGAATTCGATCTCTTCGTCAGCGGTCGCGGCGGCCATGCGGCACAGCCGCACCGCACGATTGATCCGATCCTCGCCGGTTCGCAGCTGATGATCGCCTTGCAGGGCATCGTCTCACGCAATACCGATCCGCTGGATTCACTCGTCATTTCGGTCACGAAATTCATCGCGGGCGAGGCCTACAATGTGATCCCGGAAAAGGCGACATTGTCGGGCACTGTGCGCACGCTGCAAAAGGAAACCCGCGCTTTCGCCGAACGCCGTATCCGCGAAGTGGCTGCCGGGATCGCCGCCGCCACGGGCGCAGAAATTACCGTGCGCTATAAGAACAATTATCCGGTCACCTTCAACCACGATGCGCAGACGGAATTTGCCGAGCGCATCGCCACCGGCGTTGCAGGTGAAGGCAAGGTCAACGCCAATGTCGAGCCGATGATGGCTGCGGAAGATTTTTCCTACATGCTGGAAGCACGCCCCGGCGCCTATATCTTCATCGGCAATGGCGATACGCCGGGCCTGCATCACCCGGCCTACGATTTCAACGACGACGCTATTCCCTATGGCGTCAGCTATTTCGTGTCCGTCGCCGAGACGGCGCTTGCCGCCTGACGTCACTCCAAACTTGAGAAAATCCGTCTACCCCGCTTTTTGCGGGGTTGGCTACCGCCATGAAACCCAGTATGTGTCGAAAATATCCGAACATGCTGGCATCACTGGCAACAGCGGATGGTTTAACGGTCGGTCCCGTAGCTCAGTAGGATAGAGCGACAGATTCCTAATCTGTAGGCCACTGGTTCGAATCCAGTCGGGATCACCACTTAAAAATCACCTATCATAAGGCCAGTTGGCCTGCGAAAAGACGCCACCATCGACCCATAATGTCTGGCCCGTCACGAAACGCGCCGCCTCGGAAGCAAAGAACAGCACCGGACCGGACAGATCCTCAGCGCTGCCGACCCGGCGCAATGGCGTCACCTTGGCCCATGTGCCCGCATAATCGGGCTGTTCCAGCGCCGTGCGCTCATTGAGGATCGCGCCGGGAGCGACACAATTCACGCGAATGCCATGCGGCCCGAGTTCCACCGCCGAAACCTTGGTGAACTGCTCAATGCCGCCCTTGGAGGCCGTGTAGGAAACAAGTTTCGGGAAAGCCAGCTTGTTGCAGCCCGAACCGATATTGATGATCGCGCCGCTCTTGTCGGCATCCACCATCCGCTTGGCCGCAGCCTGCGTGTTGAGGAAGCACCCTTTCAGATTGGTGCGGATGACATCGTCCCACTCGTCTTCGGCGAGTTCCAGCAATGATTTCCATGTCTGGATACCGGCATTGTTGACGAGCACGTCCGGCGCATCGCCAAACCAGCTGCACGCCTCGTCGAAGAAAGCTTCGACCTCGGCTCCAACGCCGACATCACAGGCAAGCCCAAGCGCCTGACCGCCGCCCGCTTCAATCGCCTCGACCAGAAACTGGGCTGCGTCGTCGTCATCCTTGAAGCTGAAAGCCACCGCATAGCCCGCATCGGCAAAAGCCGTAACCAGATGTCTGCCGATCCCCGTGCTGCCGCCTGTGATGACTGCGAATTCGCTCATGCCGCTCCCTCCCTGAAGCATTTCCGAAACCGAACTTAATCGGTTTTCGCCGGTGGTAAACTGGCAGAAAAGAAAATATCGTCCCCATAAGCAGAATGGAGGGAAAAATGAATCCGGACATCACGGAAGCCAAGGGCGCGTGTCACTGCGGAACGGTGCGTTTTCGCGTAAAATTGTCCAATGGCCTGCACAGTGCGCGACGTTGCACCTGCTCCTATTGCCGGATGCGTGGAGCGGTTGCCGTAACAGCAGAAGTGGGCGGACTGGAAATTCTGCAAGGTGAAGATGCGCTGACGCTCTACACTTTCAATACCGGCACCGCGAAGCACTACTTCTGCTCCAAATGCGGAATTTATACGCATCACCAGCGCCGCTCCAATCCACACCAGTTCGGTGTGAATGCGGCATGTCTGGAAGGCGTCTCACCTTTCGATTTCAAAGTCATTCCGGTCAATGACGGCGTCAATCACCCGTCAGACACGCCGAACCGCAAGGGATCGGGTATTGTGGGTTATTTGCGCTACACTGAAGCAGACCAAAGTGATAGTGAGCAATAATTACAGCAAATCAGATCAATAAAAAGACATAAAGCAACACTATAAGTATTTATTATTTTCCATGGAGTTATTTCATGAAAAAATATTATTTACTTCAGTTTCTTTTTGCTTTCATGGCTTCACACGCTTTTGCTTCTGAAACAGGCAGCCCCCCTTCGAAAGATTTACAGATCATGGAAAAGTCTTCGAAGGGAAGCACGGCAAACCGGGGAGGTGTCATTTTCTTTAAAAACCTGGTCCTCATTTCTTTGAGAAATGTTGGGACAACGGATGTCGATCTGAAAAATGTATGCTTTTTTCTCGCCGATGACCCGACCAACAAATCCAAAGTCGATACCGTTGAGGAAAAACTCAACACCGGAATATTGAAGCCGGGACAAGAAATAACCGGCAATGTCGGCTTTTCCGCGCCGGATGTATCGGTATACGAGTTTGGTGGCATCCAGGCTTCCATGAATTGCCCGTAGAGCATTTCCAGCAAAAGTGCGTAGCGGTTTTGCGTAGGATAATGCGTAAAAACAAATAGATAGAGCGGTTCCCCGATTCCATTTTAACCGGAACCGCTCTAGCACCGCCGTTTAATCAAGCCATTCGTCGCCGGTCATTCTTCTCCCAGGAGAAGACGGTCGGCGGCAGCGGATCGCGTCCACGAATAATGTCCGATCCCTTTTCGCCGACCATGATCGTTGGCGCATTGGTGTTGCAGGACGGCACGTGCGGCATGATCGAGCTGTCGCACACCCGCAACCCCTCCAGACCGTGCACCCGCAGTTCCAGATCAACCACGGCTGAAGCGTCGGTGCCCATCCTGCACGTGCCGACCGGATGGTGATCGGTCTTGGCATTGGCGCAGGCATAGTCGTACAGATCATCGTCGGTGACCACTTTCGGTCCCGGAAGCCGCTCGGCCATGACATAGGGTTTCAATGCGGCCTGTTGCATGATTTCACGTGCGATCTTCAGCCCTTCCAGCGACATTTTCAGATCGTGCGGATCGCTCCAGTAATTCGGGTCGATCAGCGGTGCAGCAGCCGGGTCGCTGGAAGCCAGCCGCACGGTTCCACGCGAGCGCGGATGCAGATAAGCGGAATTGAGCGTCACACCTGCATTCTTGAGCTTCTCGACGCCAGCTTCAATGCCCGAACCAAGCCCCAGATGAAACTGAATATCCGGTGAGCGGGCATCCGGATCAGCATACCAGAAGCCGCCGGTTTCAAAGAGGCTGGACGCTACAGGGCCGGAACGCAGAAAGATATATTGCAGCCCCGCGCCAAGCGTACGGTGCAGCTTTGCCACGCCGTCATAAGTGTGATCGCCAGTGCATTCAGCGATGACGAACAGATCGAGATGATCCTGCATATTTTCGCCAACGCCGGGCAGATCGTGTTTCACCGCAACGCCAACCTGTTTCAGATGATCGGCGGGACCGATGCCCGATTGCAGCAGAAGTTTTGGAGAGCCGATAGCGCCCGATGAAATGATGACCTCCCGCGATGCGCGCAACACCTCGCCACTCATCAGGGCCACGCCTGTGGCGCGCGTCTTTTCCAGCACGATGTTACGGACTGGCGCATTGATCCTGACCGTCAGGTTTCGCCGTCCCTTGATCGATGCGAGATAAGCAAGCGAGGCGGACGACCGCCGGCGGTTGCGCTGCGTCAGCTGATAGAAGCCGACGCCCGCCTGTTCGCGCCCGTTGAAATCCGGGTTGTAGGGTATCCCCAGTTCCTGCCCGGCGCGGATATAAGCGTCGCAGATCGGCAGCGGTGCGGACGGCATGGAAACGCCCAGTGGGCCGCCATAGGAATGATAATCGTCGTTAAAACGCTGATTGTCCTCGGCGCGTTTGAAATAGGGCAGCACACTGCGATAATCCCAGCCGGTGCAGCCATCTTCATTGGCCCAAAGATCGTAATCAGCGGCATTACCGCGCGTATAAATCTGCGCATTGATGCTGGAACCGCCGCCGATCACCTTGGCCTGCGTATAGCGCAGCACGCGGTTTTTCATATGCTTTTGCGGAACGGTTTCAAAACCCCAGCTCGCCACGCCCTTGGTCATTTTGGCAAAGCCCGCAGGCATATGGAACAGCGGATTCCAGTCGCTTCCGCCCGCCTCTAGCAGTAGCACTTTTACAGACGCATCTTCGCTGAGGCGATTGGCGAGAACACAACCGGCAGGCCCGCCGCCAACGATGATATAATCGTAGTTCATCGCGCACTTCCCTTAAAGCTTCGCTATCGAAAGGCCGCCATCGGCATTGATCACCGATCCGGTGGCGAAGATGAAATTTCCGTCCGCAAGCCCGGCCACGATGGCGCCAACATCGCCCACTTCGCCCCAGCGCTTCATCGGCACCAGACCGCCTTCGATCAGCGCGTCGTAACGCTCGGAGACTTTGGCCGTCATATCGGTACGAATGATGCCGGGACGCACTTCGAACACACCAATCGGCGCCTCGGCCAGACGCAGCGCCAGCCCTTGCACGAAGGCGGTCAGCCCCGCCTTGCTGATGCAATAATCGAGCCTTTCCGGCGAACTCATCACCGATGAAACCGAACTGATCGTCACGATGCTGCGTGGAAAACGCACATCGGTTACCGCCAGCATGGCTTTCACTATCGCCTGCGTGAAAAACACTGTGCCGCGCAAATTGACCCCCATGATGGTGTCGAAATTTTCAGGCTTCAGCCCAAGAAAATCGCCGCGCTCGACCGACCCCATGCCCGCATTGTTGACGAGACAGTCGATGCTGCCAAACTCCTTCAGCACAGCGGCAATGGTCGCCTCATGCGTCTCGACGGCAGCCAGATCGCTTTTGAAGAAAGCCACCCTGCCGCCCATGCCGCGCAATTCGTGAATGACGGCCTCGTCGTCCTCAATATCGGTGATCACCAGATCAAAACCCTTTGCCGCCAGGGCGCGGGCAATGCCAAGCCCGATGCCGCGACGTCCGCCGGTTACCAGCGCCACAGGTCTTTGACGGTTCATGCCAGAACCTCCCGGTTCAAGTGGTCCGCCACGCGCAACGCCTGCGCGGCAATGGTCAGCGCCGGATTGACCGCCGCCGATGTCGGCAGGAACGATGCATCGACCACGTGGAGATTAAGGTGATCATAGGCACGGCACCAGGGATCAAGCGGCGCTGTCGCCGGATCGTTGCCGATGCGCACCGTCCCGCATTGATGCGACGGCGTGCGCCGGTCAAAGGCTCGCGACAGCACGACCGGAAAACCTGCTGCCCGCAGAGCGGATTTGAGCTTTTCCACCAGCATCAGATGCGCTTGCCAGTTGCTGCGCACCCAATGCAGGACAATGCGGTCGCCATCCACCGTCACGCGGCTTTCCGGCGACGGCAGATCTTCGCTCATGGCGTAGAAATCGATCGTGTGTCCGGCAACCCGGTTCAACAGCCATTCCGGCACTCGTGG
Source organism: Brucella sp. NBRC 113783 (assembly GCF_040372265.1). Taxonomy (NCBI): domain Bacteria; kingdom Pseudomonadati; phylum Pseudomonadota; class Alphaproteobacteria; order Hyphomicrobiales; family Brucellaceae; genus Brucella; species Brucella sp. NBRC 113783. The sequence goes on from NZ_BAABRX010000001.1 coordinate 169,666, forward strand.
CATACTGGATTTGAGGATCGCACCCGAGATGCGCCCCAGCAGTTGCACATTGCCGAGCGGCGGCCCGCCCGCCCCGTCCGACAGATAGTAATCGTTGAAGCCAAAGGTCTTCTGGTAGATGCTGTCATTACGATAGCGCGGATCGAAAGCGATTACGGCGCTCGCATTGTGGTTCATGAAATTGCGCCCCACCTGATCGGAGCGATTGGCCAGTCCTGACCTCAACAAGAGCGCCGCCGATTGCACCGCACCGGCGGACAGAATGACCAGCTTCGGGCGCAGGACCAGCGCCTCTCCGTTCTTCACATAATGCACGGTGGCAATGGTCTTGCCATCCGGCCCGGGTTCCAGCCGTGTCACCCGTGCGGAAGTTTCGAGCCGGACATTGGGATGCTTGAGGGCAACCGCGAGCGGACAGGTTTCCGCATCCATCTTGCCGTCATTGCTATTCGGATGCGCATCCCACGGCGTTTTGGCCTTTGCCAGCCAACGGTCGATATCGACCCCCAGCGGCAGCGATGCCGGATGCAATCCGGCTTGCTTCAACCGCGCCCGCACATCGGCAATGGCTGGTTCGTCGCGGATCGCCGGATAGGGATAAGACTTTGAATGATCTGGCTCGGTCGGATCACCGCCCAGTTCACCCCGCACCTGAAACAGCTGTTCGGCGCGGCTATACCACGGCTCCAGTTCTTCATAGGAAAAGGGCCAGGCGGGCGAGACGCCCTCCAGATGCGCCATTTCTGCAAAATCCTCGCGGCGGTAGCGGATCAGCACCGCGCCAAAGAATTTGGAATTGCCGCCGACATTGTAATAATTGCCGGGATTGAACGGCGTACCGTTCGTCTCGTACCAGAACTCTTTCGGACGAAAGAAGCCCTGTTGGAAAATAGCGCGCGGGTCACGGTTTTCCGGCCTGTCCGGCAAATGCTCCCCCGCCTCAAGGATGAGAATTTCGGCACCCGACGCAGCAAGACCGGCAGCCATCGTCGCGCCGCCGATACCCGATCCGATGATGACGATATCCGGCTGTCCTCCCAAAGCCGTCTCCTCCTATTTTGCCTGTGGCATCCACATGGCCGTCCGCGCACCGATATGCATGTTGAGCGTCTTGGTTTCGGTATAATCCTCAACCGCATGACGGCCCAGCTCACGGCCCAGACCCGACTGGCGATAGCCGCCGAAAGGCAGTTCCGGCGTGCCGTCCATGAAAGTGTTCATCCAGACTGTGCCAGCACGCACCTTGCGGCCGATGGTCATGCAGGTATCGAAATCGCGGCTCCACACGCCTGCCGAAAGACCGTAATCGACCGCATTGGCAATCGAGATTGCGTCATCCACGCTGTCGAAGGACAATACCGACAGAACCGGCCCGAACACTTCTTCACGCGCCACGGCCATGTCGGCCTTCACACCGGACAGAATGGTTGGCCCCATATATTGGCCGAGGCCGAGATCCAGAACTTCGCCGCCATGCGCCAGCGCCGCACCGGCCTTTCTGGCCTGATCGACATAGGCGCCAACCTTGCTCAGATGCTGCGGCGTGATAATCGCGCCCACCTGTGTGCTGACATCGAGCGGATCGCCGACAATGACCTTTTTCGACAGATCGGCGACGCGCTCGACAATCTCATCGACAATCGAGCGATGCACGATCAGCCGCGAACCGGCATTGCAGCATTCGCCCGCATTGAACCATGCGCCGAACACCGCCGCGTCGATGAAGGCATCCATATCCGCATCCGGGAACAGGATTTGCGGGTTCTTGCCGCCAAGCTCCAGCGACACTTTTTTCAGGGTCTGAGCGGCATTGGCCATGGTCAGCTTGCCGACGCCAGTGGAACCAGTAAAAGACACCATGTCCACATCCGAATGCGTGCTCATATGCTGGCCGACATCCGCACCCGTTCCGGTGACGATGTTGACGACGCCATCCGGCACGCCCGCCTCGGCCAGAATTTCACCGAGCACCAGCGTCGAGCCGGAGGTGAGTTCCGACGGCTTGACGACCGCTGTGCAGCCTGCAGCCAACGCGAAAGGAAGCTTCTGTCCGACGATCAGGAACGGAAAGTTCCACGGCGTGATAATGGAGACAACACCAATCGCCTCACGCAGCACGACACCCAAAGTACCATCGCCCAGCGTGTTATAGCTTTCGCCGTGCAGATCACGCGCAAGCGCTGCCGCGTAGCGCCAGATATCGACGGAACCGGCGATCTCGCCGCGCACCTGACTGATCGGCTTTCCAGCTTCAATCGCATCGAGATAGGCAAGCTCTTCGGCCCGCGCCTCGATCAGCTCGGCAGCCTTCAGCAGAACCAGCGAGCGCTGCGAAGCAGTCTTAGACGACCAGCGCCCGTCATCGAAAGCCTTGCGTGCGCTTGCTACGGCGCGCTCCACATCGGCCTTGTTACCCGCCGGATAACGGCTCACCGTGACACCATGGCCGGGGGCCACGCGCTCAATGGTCTGGCCGCTCTGGCTGCCCACCCATTTGCCATCGATCAGCATGGAGAATTCGCGGACGGCCAGTCCGGCCAGCGGTTGCGGCTTTACAATAACGCTCATCACCATTCTCCTTTAAAATTTGCTTCGCGCTTTTCGCTGAACGAGCGCACACCTTCCTTCAGATCGCCGGTCTTGGCGACAAGGATGGAACCCAGCGCCTCGACGGCGGTTCCGTTGTCCTCGCCATTGGCGACGGACAGCATCAGTTTGGAAATTTCCAGTGCAGCCGGTCCGCGTTGTGCCACCCGCGCCGCATAATCCTGCGCCGCCTGCAAGGCTGCGCCCGTTTCCACAACGGCATCGACCAACCCGTGCGAGAGCGCTTCCTCAGCCGTGAACATCTCGCCGCCCAGCACCATGCGCCGCACGATCTGCGCGCCGAAGCGGTGTACAAGACGCTGCGTGCCCGACCAGCCGGGGATCATGCCCAGCGATGTTTCCGGCAGACCGATCTTCGCCTGTTTTTCGACAATGCGGATATCGGCGGCGCCTGCCAGTTCCAGACCGCCGCCCAAAGCATGGCCGTTCATCGCCGCGATCAGCGGCACACGCAAAGTCGCAAGCCGCTCGAACACCCGATGACCATAGCGCACCCAGGCATGGCCGAATTCCTGCGGTTCCATGCCGCCCCAGGCCTTGATGTCGCCGCCTGCTGAAAAGGCTTTTCCCTCGCCGGTCAGGATCGCAACGCGCACGCTGCGATCGGCCTCCACACGGTCGCAGGCGGCAGAGAGTTCCTGCAAAAGCTCAATATCAAACGCATTGAGCTTTTCGGGCCGCCTGATGGTCATGACCGCGATGTGGTTCTCGGTCGAAATTTCTATCCGATCAGCCATGTCACGCCTCCAGCTTTCGCGCCGGTTTTTGCGGCAATTCAAGTCCAATTGGCTCCTCGCGGAACAGCGCTTCATCCATGGTCTTGAGCTGGTCGGAAACGATCAGCGGAAATTCGGATTGATCTAGAATATGCGCCTGCAAATCGACACCCGGCGCAATCTCGGTGAGCACGATACCTTCCGGCGTCAGCTTCATCACCGCCCGTTCGGTGACGTAGGTAATGTCCTGTCCCTGCGCGACGCTGCGGGGGCCTGAGAAGGTGACATGCTCGACCTCATTGACCAGTTTTTTGAGCTTGCCTTCTTTTTCGATCACCAGCTTACCGTCAGCGACCGACAATTTCGCACCCGCATTGAACATGCCGGAAAAGACGATCTTCCTGGCGCGTGCGGTAATGTCGACAAAGCCGCCCGCTCCCGCCGTGACATGCGGACGGAATGAAAGTTTCGACACATTGACCGAACCGTCGCGCCCGATCTCAAGGAACGAGAGCAGCGAGGCATCAAAACCGGCACCCTGAAAATAGGTGAACTGATAGGGTGACGGCATATAGGCATCGGCATTGGACGCGCAGCCGAAAGCGAAGTCCAGAAGCGGCACGCCGCCGACAGCACCCTGCTCGATCACCCAGGTCACGGCACCGTGCAGGCCTTCTTCCAGCAAAATGCGTGGCACATTGGCGGAAATGCCGAAGCCGAGATTGACCGCGCTGCCCGCCTGCAATTCCTGCGCGACACGCCGTGCAATCGCTTTTTGAATATTGAATTCGGCGAGACGGAATGTATCCAGCGGGCGGAAAATCTCGCCCGAAATCGCCGGGTCGTAGAGCGTCTGCGTGGTCTGCTTCTGGTCGGGATCGACAACGATATAATCGACCAGAACGCCCGGCACGCGAACGTCATGCGGCTTCAGCGTGCCTTCCTTGGCGATGCGCTTCACCTGCGCAATGACGATGCCGCCATTGTTGCGCGCGGCCAGCGCCTGATCGAGACCGCCGAGATAAGCGCCTTCATGCTCATAGGTGAGGTTGCCGCGTTCATCCGCCGTCGTCGCGCGAATGATCGCCACCTGCGGGATGATGGCCGGAAAATAGAGCCAGTCCTCGCCTTCGAAGCTGACATGTTTCACCACCGGCTCTTGTGTAGCCTTGTCATTCATCGCCGTACCCTGACGCTTGGGATCGACGAATGTATCGAGCCCTACCTTGGTCAGCACGCCGGGGCGCTTGGCCGCCGCTTCACGGTGCATGTCGAACAAAATGCCGGATGGGACATTATAGGCCGGAATCTCATTATTGGTGATCATCTGCCAGATCAGCGGCGGTTCGGCACTCGACGGGCCGGACGGATAGGAACCTCCGATGATCTTCTTCAACAAACCGGGCTTGGCGATGTAATCGACGCCCTTGATGCCGCTCATATCGCCTGCCGCAATTGGATGCAGCGTGGTGATGTTCTTGGGATGGCCGGTTTCGTCGAACCGCTCGCCAATCGCTTTCAGCGTCAGGTCGGGACAGCCAAGACCGCTCGATGAGGAGACCGAAACGACAGCATTGTCGGGGATGAGTGCAGCCGCTTTCGCAGCCGAAATATGCTTGTTCATGGTGTTCAGAGTCCAGATTGAACGGCGGTTGCCTTGCCAGTCTTGGCGGCTTCCGCGACCGCAAGCCCGGTGGCGAGCGACCAGATGCCGTCTTCGAGTGTTGCAGAAGGCTGGCCCTTGCCCGCAATCGCGTTGTGGAATGCCTGCAAGGCGGTTTCGTAGAGATTTTTCTGGTCGAGCGGCAATTCGTGCTCGCCATCCTTGTTACGCAGAATGACGGTTCCCATCGGCTTTTGCGTCATCACATTGCGCGCCACCAGCGAGCCTTCGCTGCCATGCACTTCAAAGCCCGTTTCGGCATATTTGGTGGTGAAAGCATCGTGGAACTGGGCAATCGCGCCGGAGGAGAAGCGTAGCACCCCCATCACACCGTCTTCCAGCCCAGCGCCGCTGAGGCCCCCCTGCTGGCTGAAAGCCAAGGCTTCGACCGGGTTTTCGCCCAGCACAAAACGCAGCGTGTCGGCATCATGCACGGTGATATCGAGGATGACGCCGCCACCGGCATCTGGTCGTTCAATGCGCCAGCCCTGCAAATGTGGCGGCAGATAAACCGCATGGAAAACCCGCGCCCCAAGCACCTTGCCGATCCGGCCTTCTGCGATGGCATCGCGCATGGCGCGGTGGCTGGCGGCATTGCGCAAATGATGGTTGGTGCCTGCCACCACGCCTGCCTCGCGCACGGCTTTCAGCATGGCATGGGCGTCGCCAAGGGTCAGCGCCAGCGGCTTTTCGCACAGAATGTGCTTGCCGGCCTTTGCTGCGGCAATCGCCTGATCTCGATGCAGTTCATTGGTGGTGGAGATATAGACCGCTTCGATTTCCGGATCGGCCAGCAGCGCATCAAGGCTTGTCACCGAGCGGGCAATCCCGTTTTCGCGCGCATAGGTTTCGCCGCGCGCGGCATTGGTGCTGTAAACCGAAACGACTTCGCCGCCGGTCGCGCGAATGGCTCCGATCACCCATTCCTTCGCAATCGTGCTTGCGCCTATAAGGCCCCACTTTGCCATTGGTGTTTTTCCTCCTTTTTGGTCTGCGCACCACAGCTTGCGCGCACCGCAAGACGCACCGCCAAACGCTGCGCCTCCGCCTCCACCCGTTCCGAGTTGATCTGCTTCAACAGAAGCTGTGCCGCCCGTTCGCCCATCCCCTGCGGATCGACCGACACCGTTGTTAATGCGGGCACCGCCGTCTTTGCTTCGATCACATCGTCAAAGCCGACCACGCCGAAATCGCGACCCGGTTCCAGATGCGCGGCGCGCAGGCCGTCACAAACACCAAACGCCACCGCATCATTGAAACACACCGTGGCCGTTGGCTTTGCACCGAGCAGCAACATGCGCTCCACAGCTTCCACGCCGCCCGCCCGCGACGGCGCCGATTTAAAGATCAGCGCTTCGTCAAAGGCGAGACCCGCCTGCTCCAGACCAGCGCGATATCCGGAAACACGCTCCGAAAACACCGCGGTATCCGCATAACCGCCCATGAAGGCGATGTTCCTGTGACCCAGACCAACCAGATGCTCGACGGCCTTCGCGACACCGCCGCGATTGTCGGACAGAATGGACGAAACACCGGAACCCGGCACATCGCGCACCATCTGCTCGACCGGCAGGCCGCTTTTCGCCAGCGGCTTCAGATCGCCTGATTCCGTACCGCGTGCTGGTGAAACGATCAGCCCGGCAATGCCATGTTCGCGCATAGAGGCGATCACCTCGCGCTGGCGGTCGATGCTTTCGCCGGTATTGGCCAAAAACTGCACATAGCCCGCCGACTGCATCACGCGGTCTATGCCCACCGCCAGTTCAGCGAAAAAACTGTTGGTCAGATCATTGACGACCAGCCCGATGATCTTCGACTTCGCCTGACGCAGATTTGCGGCGCTGCGGTTATAGACATAACCGAGCTTTTCGATTGCCGCCTGTACCTTGACCCGCGTTTCAGCGTGAACCAGCGGACTGTCACGCAGCACGAGCGACACGGTCGATTTGGACACGCCTGCCTCGCGTGCAATATCGATGACCGTAACGCTGCTCTTGTTCATGGCTTTCCTCGACTTCTGCCGCTAAGTTAATTGGAACGTTCCAAAATTGTCAATTAGATAAATTTAGCCGTAATATTGCCATGATATCGCCTTGTTGTTTGGCCCTTTTTAGGCAGAATTCTCAAAATAATGGGCTATATCTGTTTGAAATAGGCTTATTCCTTGCCATTTGGAACGTTCTAAATTATCAAGACTGAGGTTCATGGGAGGACGATGATGGGCGTTGCATTCGACACTATGCTGACCTTGCCGAAGGCCGGTGGAACCCTGCTTCCATATCGGCTTGTCGGAACGCCGACCGAAAGACCGTCCGCTCCCCCGCAATTCAATCGCATCGCCTATGCGGCAGCGCATGTTGTCTCCGACCCGCGAAAAGATACGACGCCCTGGAGCAATCCCGCGCTCGACTGGGATGCGACCATGGCTTTTCGGCATCATCTCTGGAGTCTCGGTTTCAGGATCGCCGAAGCGATGGACACATCGCAGCGCGGCATGGGCCTCAACTGGGCGGGCGCGCAGGAGCTGATCCGCCGCTCGCTGGCTGAAAGCAAGACCGTAGCGGGTACCGATCTCGCCTGCGGTGCTGGCACCGACCATCTCGATCCGGCGGATGCCAAGAGCCTTGATGACATCATCAAGGCCTACGAAACACAGGCTGGTTTCATCGAGAAACACGGCGGGCGCTTCATCCTGATGGCAAGCCGCGCCCTTGCCCGTATCGCCCGCTCGTCCGACGACTATGCGAAGGTTTATGGGCACATTCTCTCCAATGCCCGCGAGAAAGTTGTGCTGCACTGGCTGGGCGACATGTTCGATCCGCAGCTCAAAGGCTACTGGGGAGCCTCAAATTTTGAGGATGCGCTGGATACGGTCATCGGCATCATCGAAGCCAACCGCGACAAGGTGGAAGGCATCAAGATTTCGCTACTCGAAGAACGTTACGAACTGGCATTACGAGACCGGTTGCCGGAAGGCGTGCTCTGTTTCACAGGCGATGATTTCAACTATGCGCCGCTGATCGAAGGCGACGGCAACCGGCACAGCCATGCCTTGCTCGGCATTTTCGATGCGGTCGCGCCACAGGCCTCCAGCGCATTGGCAGCGCTTGCCCAAGGCGACAGCGCCCGTTTCCGCGCCATCATAGAGCCGACCGTCCCGCTATCGCGCAAGATTTTCGAAGCGCCGACCCAGTATTACAAGGCGGGCATCGTGTTTCTCGCATGGCTCAACGGCCACCAGACGCATTTCACCATGCCAGCCGGAATGCAGTCGGCGCGCGGCATTGTCCATTATGCCGACATTTTTCAGCTGGCGGACAAGGCCAATGTGCTCGACAGGCCGGAGCTTGCCGTGAAACGCATGAAGTCGCTTTTGGAAACCCATGGGGTGGAACAAGCCTGACAGCCGCTTCATGAAGCGACCCGCATTCCCCCATGCAATCTGTCCGGTTCCCGTGCTGATTGATTTCGGCTATCAACTTGATTAAGCAATCAACAGCATAGAAACCAATTAGGGGAGATTTTCATGCGTTCTGTACTTCTGGCATTGCTGGCCGCAACGGCCATTGCCACTTCGGCCCAGGCAAAAGACGTTACCGTCGCCGTGACCGCCATCGTCGAACATCCGGCGCTCGACGCTGCCCGTGACGGCGTCAAGGATGCTTTGGCCGAAGCCGGTTTCAAGGAAGGCGAAAATCTCAAATTCGTCTATCAGTCCGCACAGGGCAACCCGGCAACCGCCGCACAGATCGCACGTCAGTTCGTCGGCGAAGGCCCGGATGTGATCGTTCCGATCTCCACCCCTTCGGCTCAGGCCGTGGTTTCTTCCACGCGCGACATACCGGTTGTGTTCACCGCCGTATCAGATCCGGTCGGCGCACAGCTCGTCAAAAGCATGGAAAAGCCGGGCGGCAATGTAACCGGCCTCTCCGACATGTCGCCGGTGGCCGAACATATCAAGCTCATCAAGGAAGTGATGCCGAACATCAAGAAGCTCGGCTATCTCTACAATTCCGGCGAAACCAATTCGGTCTCGCTTCTGGCTGCGCTGAAGGAAGCTGCTGCCGCTGACGGCATCGAAATCGTTGAATCCGCCGCCACCAAGTCGGCTGAAGTCAAGGGCGCTGCGCAGGCTCTCGTCGGCCGCGCCGATGCCATGTATGTGCCGACCGACAACACCATCGTATCGGCCCTCGAAAGCGCTGTCGGTGTTGCCGAGGAAAGCAAGCTGCCGCTCTTCACCGCCGATACGGATTCCGTCAAGCGTGGTGCGATGGCCGCCCTCGGCTTCAACTATTACGACGTCGGCAAGCAGACCGGCGCTGTGGTTGCACGCATCCTGAAGGGCGAAAAGCCGGGCGACATTTCGGTTGAAATCGCAAAGGGCACTGATCTCGTCATCAATCTCGGCGCCGCCAAGAAGATGGGCGTGGAAATCCCGAAGGCCGTGATCGACCGCGCTACCAGCAAGATCGACTGATCATCGATCAGACCGCAGAAAAAGAGGGCGAGAGTGAAAACTCTCGCCCTTCTTCTTTTTGGACAAAGGCCAAAGGAGTTCCAAACAATACCCAAGGTGAGGCAATACCGCACGAATGTTGCGTGAGCCGCACATAAAGCCGCATTTGCGGGCCTTTGGCGCGGTTTGGGCTTGCGCTCGGGATTACGAGAGTTGTAATCCCACTGGAATAATAACGGGAACAAATGATCTAGCCGGGAAACGATCCGTACGGGCCTCGCCCGCCGGATACACTCAAACCAAAACCGGTCGCGATTGGTGAAAGCCTTTTGGGCAATCGGAGGCACGAAGCCTCGATGCCCGCAGGCTTGCGGATGGTCTTATGCCGGAAAACCGGCTTCATCCTTGCCGATTGCGGCAAAGTACAAGGAATGTCGTTGTGAGTCAGATCGCCTTCTGGGGTGCGGTCGAATTAGGCCTCGTTTTCGCGTTTGTCGCCATTGGCGTCTATCTGGCGTTTCGCGTCCTCGACTTTCCCGACTTGACGGTAGACGGTTCATTCCCGCTCGGTGCAGCTGTAACCGGCGTTCTGATCCTCGCAGGCCTCAACCCATGGCTCGCCGCCGCAATCGCCATGGTTGCTGGCGCGATAGCCGGTCTCGTGACCGCCACGCTGAATGTCCGCTTCAAGATTCTCAATCTGCTCGCTTCCATTCTGACGATGATCGCGCTGTTTTCGGTGAACCTGCGTGTGATGGGTCGGCCGAATATCGCGCTCATCAATCAGGACACGATGCTCAGCCCCTTCTTCGGCCACGGTATCCCGGAATATTACGTTCGCCCGGCTTTTCTTTTCGTGCTGGTGGCCATCGCGGTCTTCATCGTCTGGCGCTTTCTGGAAAGCGATATGGGCCTTGCCATGCGTGCGACCGGCGCCAATCCGAAAATGGCGCGCGCGCAAGGCGTACAGACGGATCGCCAAATCTATATCGGCATGGCGCTGTCCAACGCGCTCGTCGCGCTTGGCGGGTCGCTTTTCGCCCAGACGAACGGTTTTGCGGACGTCACCTCGGGCGTTGGCACCATCGTCGTTGGTCTCGCAGCGGTCATCATCGGTGAAACCATCCTGCGCACGCGCAACCTGCTGGTGATCCTGATCGGTTGCGTGCTCGGCTCCGTCATCTACCGCATCGCCATCCAGCTTGCACTTTCGAACGGCAACACATTCGGCCTGCAGGCGTCCGATCTCAACATCGCCACCGCGCTTCTCGTTACATTCGCCCTGATATTGCCGCGCATGCGCCGCGGGGGAGCATCCGCATGATCGAAGTATCCAATCTCGATGTCGTCTTCGGTCGCGGCACCCCGCTGGAAAAGCAGGTTCTGAACAAAATCAACCTGACCATGGATCGCGGTTCCTTTGTCACCGTTATCGGCTCGAATGGCGCTGGCAAATCCACCCTTCTCGGTGTGCTTGCGGGCGATGTCATCCCGACCGGCGGCAAGGTGGTGATCAGTGGCAAGGATGTGACCCGCAAATCCACCGCCGAACGCGCCGGTCTCGTCGCACGCGTGTTTCAGGACCCGCTGGCTGGCAGCTGCGGCACCCTGACCATTGAGGAAAACCTCGCGCTTGCCGCATCGCGTGGCAAGAAGCGCGGCTTCACCCATGCGCTGAATTCCAATCGTCGCGAATGGTTTCGCGAGCGCGTGGCGAGCCTCAATCTCGGCCTTGAAAACCGGATGCAGGACCGCATGGAACTTCTCTCCGGCGGGCAGCGTCAGGCGCTTTCGCTGATCATGGCAACGCTGGCCGGTTCGGAAGTTCTGCTTCTCGACGAACATACCGCAGCGCTCGATCCGGGCATGGCTGAATTCGTCATGGAACTGACCCGTACGCTCATCACCGAAAACAAGCTGACGGCGCTGATGGTCACCCATTCCATGCGTCAGGCGCTCGACTATGGTGACCGCACCATCATGCTGCATGGCGGCAAGATTCTGCTCGATGTTACCGGCGACAGGCGCAAGACGCTGGGCGTGGAAGACCTGATCGAGATGTTCCGCAAGGTGCGCGGCCAGACGCTCGACGACGATGCCCTGCTGATCGAATAATAGTCCACTATTCGCTTTTCACAGCCGCCGTTCACCCCGTGACCGGCGGCTGTTTTGTTTCTGCCCGAAATGTTCTAAGAACCCACTATGGCCCAGAAAAAAGCAAATGAAGTCGATGGTTTCCTGAGCAGACCGAGCAGCTCGTTTCCGGTCGTGCTTCTTTATGGCCCGGATAAAGGGCTGGTGAGTGAGCGAGCGCGCCGCTATGCCGAGGCGACAAAGCTGCCGCTCGACGATCCCTTTGCCGTCATTCGCATGGAAGCCGACGAGATCGACGCAGATCCTTCGAAGCTCGCCGATGAAGCGCGCACTATTTCGATGTTCGGCGGCACTCGGCTGATCTGGATCAAGAACGCCACCGGGCAGAAGAAACTCGCCGATGCGGTCAAGCTCTTGGCAACCGAACCGCCGCATGAAACCTTCATCCTTGTGGAAGCCGGTGATTTGAAGAAGGGCGCAGGGTTGCGCAGCGCCGTCGAGAACGCCTCGGCGGGCATGGCGCTGCCCTGCTATACGGATGATGCGCGCGGTATCGATGGTGTCATCGATGATGTGCTGGCCGAATGGAAGCTGCAGATCACCCTCGATGGACGTCAGCTGCTTCGCGCCAGCCTTGGCGGCGACCGCCTTGCCACCCGCGGCGAACTGGAAAAGCTCTGCCTCTATGCGCGCGGCAAGGAGCGTATCGACATTGACGATGTGCGCGAAGCGGTGGGCGATGTTGCAGGCCTGTCGACAGACGAGGTCGTGGATGCAGTCATTGCCGGTGATTTGCAGCGATTTGAAATCACATTCGACCGTGTCGTGAAATCCGGCACAGCGCCTTTTCTGGTGCTGAACACAGCCATGCGGCAATTCCAGCAGATACAGGGCCTGCGCTATATCATGGATAGCGAACGCAAAAGCGCGTCCATTGTCGTGGCGAGTGCAAGGCCACCCATCTTCTTCAATCGTAAAAGGCTGATCGAAACAGCTGTCGGACGCTGGAGCGGCGAAAGCCTTTCACGCGTTTTGGAGCGTCTCCAGCGTGCCGTGCTGGAAAGCCGTCAGAATTCCGCGCTTGCCATTCCGATCATCCGCCAATGCCTGATGGCTATCGGTGTGGAAGCTATGCGCAACGCACGGCGCTAACTGCCTGCTCGTGAAACAATCTGCAAATAAAAACCCCGGTATAGATACCGGGGTTCTTGTATTCCACAAACGAACAAATCAGCTTTGAAGGCGGCGGCAGATTTCATCGAGTTGCTCCAGAGAGCTGTAGCGGATTTTCACCTCGCCGCCCCGGTCCCGATGGTTGATCTCGACCTTCATGCCGGTCACATCGGAAAGCAGCTTTTCCAGCGCCTTGGTGTCGGCATCTTTCTCCACCGGCGTAGCTTTGCCCGGTTTCGGTTCCGCCCCGCCCCGCGCTTCGGCCTGCGCAAGAGCTTCCACCTGACGGACGGACAAGCCTTCCTTGACGATCCGCTCCGCCAGAACCGTCGGATTGTCCATCGTGATAAGACTGCGCGCATGTCCGGCAGACAGCGCACCATCAACGATAAAATCCTGAACTGGTTGCGGCAGCTTGAGAAGGCGCAACGTATTGGCCACATGGCTACGGCTCTTGCCGATCACCTGCGCCAGATCGTTCTGCGTATACTCATGATTATCGATAAGCTGTTGATATCCCAACGCTTCTTCGACTGCATTCAGGTCTGCGCGCTGAACGTTTTCAATGATCGCGATCTCAAGAGCGACGCGATCATCCACATCGCGGACGATAACAGGGATCGTATCGACGCCTGCGCGCTGCGATGCGCGCCAGCGGCGTTCGCCGGCGATCAGCTCGAAATGATCAGGCTGACCGGGCGCGGGACGCACCACGATTGGCTGGACAACGCCATGTTCCTTGATCGACTGGGCCAGATCTTCGAGCTCGGCTTCCGCGAACATGCGTCGCGGATTGCGTGGATTGCGCGTGACGAACTCGATCGGCACATTGCGTTCAATTGGAACCGGCGCTTTACGCTCTTCGACCGGACGGTCGATCTCACCAATCAGGGCGGCCAGTCCGCGGCCAAGGCGCTTCTTTGAAGGATCGTCGTTCATCGTTCGGCAAATTCCTGCAATTGTTACGTAGTCGAATCGATAAGTTTTCTATGCGGCTTTCAGCTGCCGCTCACGCTGGATAACTTCCGACGCAAGCTGCAAATAGGCCTGACTTCCCGCGCATTTCAAATCATAGAGAATGGCCGGCTTGCCATGGGATGGGGCTTCCGATACGCGCACATTGCGCGGAATGACAGTGCGATAGACCTTTTCGCCCATGAAGGCGCGGACATCATCCACCACCTGGGAAGCCAGATTGTTGCGGCTATCGAACATCGTCAGCACGATGCCCTGGATGGAAAGCTCGGCATTGATGGTCGAGCGCACCTGATCGACCGTCTGCAACAGTTGGCTCAAGCCTTCCAGCGCGAAGAACTCGCACTGCAACGGCACAAGCACGGAATCCGCAGCGGCCATGGCATTCAGCGTCAACAGGTTCAGGGATGGTGGGCAGTCCACCAGAACATAGGAAAACCGTTCGGAAACGCTGGAATCGAAGCGCAGAGAATCGCGCAGACGGCGCGTACGGTCTGCGGATTGTGCGATTTCCATCTCGATACCCAACAGATCGAGCGTCGAAGGCACGATAAAAAGATTGGGCACATCGGTCTGCATCGCAGCTTCCGGCACTGACGCCTCTTGCGTCAGCACGTCATAAGAAGACAGCGGACGGTTGCGGCGGTCAATCCCCAACCCCGTGCTGGCATTACCCTGCGGATCGAGATCAACGATGAGAACCGTTTCGCCTATTGCCGCCAAAGCCGTGGCCAGATTGATCGCCGTCGTGGTTTTACCGACGCCGCCTTTCTGGTTTGCAATGGTTATGATCCTGGACATCTTGTTCATTACCGTCGCCCTGCCGCTTTCCAGATCTGCCAAATTCTCGGATTCAATTTGCTTTGCGTCGCAAGTTGCTGATTTCGAGGATGACCGAAGTCTGATCGATAGCACTTTGATGTTTTACCAGATCGAAATCCCAACCGACACGGCTTTCATCGATTTCCCTCTGGTAATCCCGACCTTTTTGGAAAAGCGCCTTGGCGCCGTTGACGAGCCAGGGCTCCGTCAAACCGAAAAGATCATTCAATGAGGCGAGCGCGCGGGCGGTAACAACGTCCGGCGTTTCGATTTTTTCCCACATCGACTCGATGCGAGCCGCATGAATATGAGCAGGAACATTCAAATGACCGGCAGCGGTACGCAGAAAAGCAGCCTTTTTGCCCGCACTTTCCACCAGATCGATACGGCTATCGGGTTGATCCGCCAGATAGCAGGCCGTCACGATGCCAGGAAATCCGCCACCGGAGCCGATATCGAGCCAGCGTTTAGCGTTTGGCGCCAACGGGAAAACCTGCGCGCTATCGAGAATATGACGGCTCCAAAGGTCCGCCAATGTCGATGGAGAGGCCAGATTGATCGCTTTTGACCATTTTCGGAACAGCTCTTCGAATGCAATCAGGCGATCCGCTGTTTCACGTGAAACAGTGGGGCTGATCCGGCGAAGGCTTTCATAACGAAGATCCGCACTCATAATAGCACTCACGCCGCGCCCTTCCCTTCCGCCAGTTCCGTGGCGGTCTGTCGGCGCGAGCCATGCTTCTTGATTTGTGCGATCAACAGCGCCAAAGCAGCTGGTGTCATCCCGTCGACGCGTTGCGCTTCGGCAATCTTTTCCGGTTTACGCTGCTTGAGCTTATGCTTCAACTCATTGGACAAGCCCGAAATCGCGTCGATATCCAGACCAGCGGGAATCAACAAACGCTCTTCACGTTCCATGACAGCGATATCCGTCTGCTGACGTTCCATATAGACCGCATATTGCGCTTCAATTTCCAGCGTTTCGCGCGTGATCGGATCGATTGATTTGAGTTCAGGCCAGATTGGATTCAACCGCGCCAGGTCAATATCAGGATAAGACAACAAATCATAGGCCGAGCGGCGAACACCGTCGTGATTGAGATGCAAATCATAACGACTTGCGAGATTTGGCGTAATCGACAGCGACTGTGTCAATTCCCGTGCGGCAGACAATGCTTCCTGACGTTCATCAAACCTCTTCTTGCGCTCTGCGCCTAATATACCGAGACGATCTGCCAGCGGCGTCAAACGCTGATCAGCATTATCCGCACGCAAAGAAAGACGGAATTCCGCGCGTGATGTGAACATGCGATATGGCTCACTGACACCGCGAGACGTGAGGTCATCCACCATCACGCCGATATAGGCTTCGGTGCGCTGGATGATGATCGGCTCATCGCCCCCTGCCCGCCGCGCCGCATTCAAGCCAGCCAGAAGACCTTGGGCACCCGCTTCCTCGTATCCTGTCGTGCCATTGATCTGACCAGCGAGGAACAGACCATTGACGCGCCGCGTTTCCAGACTGCGCTTCAGCTCGCGCGGATCGATGAAGTCATACTCGATTGCATAGCCGGGCTGCAGCATCACTGCCTTCTCAAGACCGGGTATGGTCTTCAGGATTGCAAGCTGCACATCCTCCGGCAAAGAGGTCGAGATACCATTCGGATAGACGGTATCGTCATCCAGACCTTCCGGCTCCAGGAATATCTGGTGGCCGTCGCGATCCCCGAACTTGACGATCTTGTCTTCAACCGAAGGGCAATAGCGCGGGCCGATACCTTCAATTGAACCGGAATACATGGCTGAGCGATGCAGATTGGCGCGAATAATCGCGTGGGTTTCCGGCGTCGTGCGCGTAATACCGCAGTCGATCTGCGGCGTCGTAATGCGATCTGTCATCAAAGAGAACGGGACCGGGTTCTCATCGGCAGACTGGGTTTCGAGGTTTGCCCAATCGATAGTCCGCCCATCAAGACGCGGTGGCGTGCCAGTTTTGAGGCGCCCCAATGCAAAGCCAAGCGTCTTCAAAGTATCCGAAAGCCCAAGTGCCGGATTCTCACCCATGCGCCCAGCCGGTATCTTCTTCTCGCCGATGTGAATGAGGCCGTTCAAAAATGTGCCGGTCGTCAGCACGACAGCGCCGCAGTTCAACAGCCGACCATCTGACAACACGACACCAGTGACGTTACCATTCTCGGTTTTGATATCGAAGGCACCACCTTCAACGACAGTCAAATTCTCTTGCTTACTGATTATGTCCTGCATTGCAAGACGATAAAGTTTGCGATCAGCTTGGGTACGAGGGCCGCGAACGGCTGGTCCCTTGCGTCGGTTCAGTAGGCGGAACTGGATGCCTGCCTTATCGGCAACGCGACCCATCAAACCGTCCAACGCATCAATCTCGCGAACAAGATGCCCCTTCCCCAGACCACCAATAGCCGGATTACAGGACATAACGCCAATGGTATCAAAGCGATGCGTCACCAATGCCGTGCGTGCGCCAGCGCGCGCAGCAGCCGACGCAGCTTCGCAGCCCGCATGACCGCCACCGACAACAATAACATCGAAGACTGTAGACTCAGCCGAACTCATTTCTCGCATCCTTGGATTAAGAGACAGCTTTTGCCATGAAAGCGTTTGAAACGGAAGGATAAAAGCGTGACGAGTGATCAATTTAAAGCGTTCAAGGTCGCTGACTCATGAAGATCAGATGGAGTCAACCGGCATCAGCGGATTCCACAGATGTTTCACGTGAAACATTCCACGAGCTTTATCGGTGCTTCGCGAGGCAATGTTTCACGTGAATCACTTGCCAATGCAGAACTGCGAAAAGATCACATCCAGAATTTCTTCGACATCCACATCGCCTGTGATACGTCCCAGATATTGCGAGGCTCGGCGCATGTTCTCGGCACGCAGTTCCAGCGGAAGATCATCCCGGCTGGCAGCGATTTCGATCTCGCTCAGTGTCGAGCGGAGCAAATTTATATGGCGCTGTCGTGTGGGAACAGCATCATTGATCTGACCAATGCGTTCTTCGGCAAACGTCAGGAGTTTGGCTAGAAGCTCTTCCAATCCTGAACCGTCTTTGATGGAGATTTGAAATGTCCATTGTTCGGTTTGGGCACCAGTCAGATCGGCCTTTGTTCCAATCCGCCAAATCTCGGCATCGGCTTCGTCCAGCGCCACGTCAATCGGATCGCTCATATCTTCAAGCAGAAGAATAAGGTCTGCTTCCGACGCTCTTTCACGAGCTCTCTCAATGCCGATTTTTTCCACCACACTTTCGGTCTCGCGTAGCCCCGCCGTATCGGTGACATAAACCGGGATGCCATTGAGATCGAGTTTGACTTCCAGAAGGTCGCGCGTGGTGCCCGCTTCATCGGAAATGATGGCCACTTCACGCCCGGCGAGAAAATTCAACAGGCTCGATTTACCGGCATTTGGAGCGCCAGCAATTACCACATGCAATCCGTCGCGAAGCATGGCTGCGCGTTTGCCGCTGGCAATGTGCAGCTCAATTTCCTTATGCAGCGCTTGCAAAGATCGCCATACCTGATCAGAAACAGAACCCGGCACATCGCTTTCATCCGCAAAGTCGAGTTCGGCTTCAATGAAGGCACGCGCACGGACAAGCCGTTGTCGCCATTCCGTATAGAGTTGACGTTGCGCGCCGGAAGCGACCTGCAAGGCAAGGCGTCGTTGGCCTTCGGTCTCTGCGGCAATCAGATCGGCGAGACCTTCGGCAATTGTCAGGTCCATCTTTCCGTTGGTAAAGGCCCGACGCGTAAATTCGCCCGCTTCTGCAATGCGGCATCCGGCAAGTTCACTCAGTTCCTGCAACAGCTTTTCTACGACGGCGATACCGCCATGAAGATGAAATTCAACGCAGTCTTCGCCGGTAAAACTATGCGGTCCAGGGAAAAAGAGCGCCAATCCGCGATCGATCGCATCTCCATTTCGGGAACGGAATGTCTTATAGGCCGCATAGCGCGGTTTGATTTCGCCGCCGATAATCGTTTCGATAATGAATCGAACTTTGGGGCCGGACGCACGCACGACAGCAACACCGGACGGGAGCCTTCCACTGGACAGTGCGAAAATCGTATCGTGATGCACGGCGGTGTCGTTCATTGCGTTTCCTGACCTATATCAATCTTGCCAAGAGGATTGAAATTAAGCTCAGTGCATATTCATTCAAACGCTGAAAGGGAAGCCTCATGACGGATATCAGCAGAAACAGGCTGTCTGCGGAACCCAGTGCCTATCTGCGCCAACATGCGGACAACCCGGTTCACTGGCAGCCCTGGGGAAAGGAAGCCCTCGACGCAGCGCGGGAATTGAACCGCCCTATCCTGCTTTCAATCGGCTATGCCGCCTGTCACTGGTGTCATGTCATGGCCCACGAGTCTTTTGAAGATGCCGATGTTGCAGCAGTCATGAACGACCTGTTCGTCAATGTGAAGGTAGACCGCGAGGAGCGACCGGATATCGACCAGATCTATATGGCAGCGCTTGGCGCCATGGGACAGCAGGGCGGCTGGCCCTTGACCATGTTTCTGCGCCCTGACGGCAAGCCGTTCTGGGGCGGCACCTATTTTCCGCGACATGCGCGCTACAACATGCCGGGCTTTGTCGACGTACTGAACGCGGTGAATGGTCTCTGGCAGGGAAATAAAGAAAAAATTAAACATAATGCCGAAGCGGTCTTCAATCATTTGGAAGGCAGGCTCGCTGCGCAGAGCGAAGGTAGCCAGAACGAAGTTTCCCGTTTCGATGCGATCGCCACACGGATCGCGACCATGTTCGATCCCGTCCGGGGTGGTATTGACGGCGCTCCGAAATTTCCCAATGCCCCTTTCATGGACGCTCTGTGGCTATCCTGGCTTTATAATCGCGACAGCGATAGCAGGGACAAGTTTATCCACTCGCTAAAAACCATGCTGCAAGGTGGCATTTACGACCATCTCGGCGGTGGTCTTTGTCGCTACAGCACGGATGCGGACTGGCTGGTGCCACATTTTGAAAAGATGCTCTACGACAATGCCCAACTGATCCGTCACGCTAATTATGCCTATGCGGAAACCAAGGATGACTTGTTCCGTAACCGAATCGAAGAAACTATCGATTGGCTGGTTCGTGAAATGCGCCTGCCGGACGGCAGTTTCACATCCAGTCTGGATGCCGACAGCGAAGGCGAGGAAGGAAGATTCTACGTCTGGAGCGAAGCAGAGATCGACCGCGTTCTGGGAGGAGACAGCGCAGCTTTCAAGACCTTCTATGGCGTTACACCGAGTGGCAACTGGGAAGGCCATACTATTCTGAACCGCCTGCATGACGTCGATGGTGGAGGGTCGGTTCCGCCGTTGATACGGGATGCCAAGACGAAGCTTTTCGCACAGCGTGAAACACGCATTCGCCCCGGACGGGATGATAAGGCGCTCACCGACTGGAACGCACTGGCAATCCGGGCACTCGCAGAGGCAGGGCGGAGCTTTTCAAAACCGGACTGGACCACGCTCGCCATCGAAGCCTATCACGCCATCATGGCGCCGTTTCGTGCGGGACAAATGGCGCATTGTCGTATGGAAGATCGGCTGGTCTACCCTGCCCTTTCGACAGACTATGCCGGCATGATCAATGCAGCGCTGGCGCTCTATGAAGCAAGTGCTGACCGCGCTTATGTGGATGATGCGCAGAAGCTGAAGCAAGCGCTCGACGCACATCACCGGGACGCGTCCGGCAATTATCGCCTCTCGGCACTCGATGCCGACGATGTTATTCTTCACGCCTATGGCGATTATGACGAGGCGATCCCCAGTGCGACCAGCCAGATCATTGAAGCGCTGACGCGGCTTTTCCTCGCGACCGGCGATATGGCGCTTTATCAAAGCAATGAGACGTTGATTGAGCAGGCACTGGGCCGCGCATTCGCGCAGCAATATGGACAGATCGGCATATTGAATGCTGCGCGTATGGCAGCCGAACCGCTGTCGCTCGTTGTCGCCGCGCAATCCCAACAGGATGAGCTTGTTACGATAGCGAATCGAAACCCTGATCCGCGGCGTATGGATAAGATCGTCAGTTTCACAGCGGATGCTGAGATCAACCTGCCCACAGGCGGCACAGCCAAGGCGGACAAGCCCTCCGCGTGGTTCTGCAAAGGCCATGTGTGCCTGCCACCCGTGGAAAACGGCGAAGCCTTGCGCATTCTTCTCACCGGCGGAGCATGAACACCAAAAAAGCCACGCCGGCTACCCAGCGTGGCTTTTGATTAGCAAAGCTGCAAGGAGCTTACGTGTTCATCGAATCGAAGAACTCGCCATTGCTCTTGGTCTGCTTGAGCTTGTCGATGAGGAACTCGATTGCATCGGTCGTGCCCATCGGCGCAAGGATACGGCGGAGAACAAAAATCTTCTGGAGATCGGCGCGTGGGACGAGCAGATCTTCCTTACGCGTACCGGACTTGAGAATGTCCAAAGCCGGGAAGATACGCTTGTCTGCAACCTTGCGGTCGAGAACGATTTCCGAGTTACCCGTGCCCTTGAATTCTTCAAAGATCACTTCGTCCATACGGCTGCCGGTATCGATCAGCGCGGTCGCGATGATGGTAAGCGAACCACCTTCTTCGATGTTACGCGCAGCACCGAAGAAACGCTTCGGACGCTGGAGCGCATTGGCGTCCACACCACCGGTCAGGACTTTACCCGACGACGGAACAACAGTGTTGTAAGCGCGGCCAAGACGGGTGATCGAGTCAAGCAGGATCACGACATCGCGGCCATGTTCCACGAGGCGCTTGGCCTTTTCGATGACCATTTCGGCAACCTGAACGTGACGCGCAGCCGGTTCGTCGAAGGTTGACGAAATGACTTCGCCCTTCACCGAACGCTGCATATCGGTCACTTCTTCCGGACGTTCATCGATCAGAAGAACGATCAGATAGCATTCCGGATGATTGGCGGTGATCGAATGCGCGATATTCTGCAACAGAACGGTCTTACCGGTACGCGGCGGAGCGACGATCAGGCCGCGCTGGCCCTTGCCGAGCGGCGCAACCAGATCGATGACGCGCGGCGACAGATCCTTGGAGGTTGGAACTTCGAGTTCCATCTTGAAGCGCTCATTGGGATAGAGCGGCGTCAGATTGTCGAAGTGGACCTTGTGGCGAATCTTTTCCGGGTCTTCGAAATTGATCGAATTGACCTTGAGAAGCGCAAAATAACGCTCGCCTTCCTTCGGGCCACGGATCGGGCCTTCAACCGTATCGCCGGTCTTCAGCGAGAAGCGGCGCAACTGCGAAGGGGAAATATAAATATCGTCGGGGCCTGGCAGATAATTGGCGTCGGCGGAGCGCAGGAAGCCAAAACCGTCCTGCAGCACTTCGACAACGCCCTCACCGATGATCTCGACATCCTGCGAAGCCAGCTTCTTGAGAATCGCGAACATCAGTTCCTGCTTGCGCATCGCGCTCGCATTTTCGACTTCAAGGGTTTCGGCAAAAGCAAGCAGCTCAACCGGTGTTTTATTTTTTAGTTCTTGTAGTTTCATTTCCTGCATGGATGAGGAACTCTTTTGAAATATAAGGAGAAAATGCAGTTGTTCGGAAAGTTGGTCAGCTGGTTGGCTTGACCGGCATCGAAGGCCTGCGATCAGGAAGGGAAGAGGTTTCCTTCATATCGATTTGCAATATGAAGAGCAAGTCACATGTAGTGACTGCGCAAAAATTCTGCAACGAGAAAATGGCAGAAACCCGACCAAACGGGTTTCTTTTTCATTTAAAACCGCAATTAAAATGGCTTCACGATCACCAGAATGACGATCAGGACCATCAGCACCGTTGGCACTTCGTTAACGATTCGCCAGTGCTTTGCCGATTTCGTGTTCTTGTCTTCCGCGAAAAGGCGTGTCGCTTTCGAAAGATAGCCATGCATGCCGGACATCAGCACGACCAGCAGCAGCTTGGCGTGCAGCCACCCGCCCTGGAAGCGGAAAATCTCCCATGCCATCCAGATACCGGCGATCCAGGTCACCGCCATGGCGGGATTGATGATGAAGTGCAGCAGTCGCTTTTCCATCACCTTGAAAGTCTCGGAAGCTTCTGAGCCCGGCTCGGCCGCTGTGTGATAGACGAAAAGCCGTGGCAGATAGAGCATTCCGGCCATCCAGGCAATGACGGCAATGACGTGAACCGCCTTTACCCAGAGATAGGCATCGGTTGGATTCACGTGAAACAATGCCCAAACGCCAAGCACCACGATGACAAGCGCTGCGATCATGCGAATATAGGCGGCCTTGGTGCTGCCCTTCGAGGTCGGCTGGCTCACGATTTTTCTCCACGAATGCGATCAATCATGCGCTGGACATTCTCGACCGGCGCTTGCGGCGTAATACCATGTCCGAGATTGAAGATCAGCGGACCTTTCCCGAGACGTTCCAGGATCGCGTCTACACCTTCATCGAGTGCCGAACCGCCCGCGACAACGCGCAACGGATCGAGATTGCCCTGAATGGCGCCATCTTCCTGCAAGGCGGCGGCGAAATTGAGCGGAACCGACCAGTCGAGGCCGAGCACGTCCACGCCCGTCTTTTCGCGGTAGCCCGCATAAAGCATTCCGGCTCCCTTCGGGAAACCGATAATGCGGGCTTCGGGATAGACCGCGCGAACTTTCTGAACGATCCGCGCCACCGGCTGGATGCAGAACCGCTCAAAGCAATCTTCGTCCAGAACACCAGACCAGGAATCGAAAATCTGTACGGCGTCCGCGCCTGCATCCAGCTGTTCGATGAGATATTCGGCGGACACATCCGCCAGATCATTCAAAAGCTTTTCGAAGGCTTCCGGGAAACGATAGGCGAAAAGGCGGGCTGGCGCTTGATCCGGTGTACCGTGACCGGCGATCATATAGGTCGCAACGGTCCAGGGCGCGCCACAGAAGCCAAGCAGCGTCGTTTCGTCGGGCAGTTGCTCGCGCAGTAGCCGAACCGTTTCGTAGACCGGCTCCAGCCGTTTGGCGACACCTTCGGTCTCAAGCCAGAATATCTCGTCCGCGTCGATCGGGGTCATCAAAGGCCCCCTGCCTTCTTCAAAGCGAAGGTCACGTCCAAGGGCGTGAGGGATGACCAGAATGTCGGAAAACAGAATGGCTGCATCAAAGCCAAAACGGCGGATCGGCTGAAGCGTCACTTCGACTGCCAGGTCGGGTGAATAACACAGATCGAGAAAGCTCCCTGCCTTCTTCCGTGTCTCGCGATATTCCGGAAGGTAGCGACCGGCCTGACGCATCATCCAGATGGGAGGTGGAAAGACCGCTTCACCGTCGATCACTCTCAAGACTTTGCGCTTCATCTGATTTTTTTCCGCCCTGTTGGTTGTCTGATCCGGTTTTGGTCTGAAGTTATCCAGTCCGGTTCTCATAAAGAAAGGATGATTCAGGAATCTTTTGATTCTTAGAGTCTGTTGGAATCGGGGATTAAGGTCTGTTCCGGTTTTCCCCACAGTTCAGAAATTGCCAACGCATCCTGTGCAATTTTTCGCCGCCAGTCTGACCGAAAACGGAAAAAACTCAATTCCCTCTTTTAATATAAAGGGTTACCAATTGACGCAGTTCATGAGCTTTTGTGGAAAAGCTGGGAATTATTGAGAGGTTTCCCGATTTTGCGAGTCTTGTCCACACATGTTGATGGCGGCTTCTCACATGTTCGCCCGCTGTGGATGACTTGCCAATTTTTCCACGGCCTGCCATGGCTTGTGGAAGAAGCCTCGGGCTTACGCACAGCCGTCAACAGGAGGGCAACAAAACTGTGACCAGACCGCTTTCCTACTTTCATCTCCATCTGATTTCTGATGCGACCGGAGAGACTCTCCTTGCAGCCGGGCGCGCTGCGGCGGCGCAATATGCCAATGCGCGGGCCATCGAGCATATTTATCCACTGATCCGCACCGAGAAGCAGTTGCGCAAGGTTCTGGAAGGCATCGACGCCGAACCTGGCATTGTGCTTTATACGATTGTGGATCAGAAACTGGCTGCGATCATCGATCAGTCCTGTGCGGAAATGGGTATTCCAAGCGTGTCTGTGCTGGAACCGGTGCTGACCACGTTTCAATCCTATCTCGGCGCGCCCGCACACCGCCGCGCCAGCGCGCAGCATGTGCTCAATGCCGATTATTTCCGCCGGATCGACGCGCTCAATTTCACGATGGAGCACGATGACGGGCAATTGCCGCTCGATATCGAGGAGGCGGACGTCATTCTGGTCGGTATTTCGCGCACGTCCAAGACGCCGACCAGTATTTATCTGGCCAATCGCGGCGTGAAGGCGACCAATGTGCCAATCGTATTGGGCATTCCTATTCCCGAAGTGCTGTTCACGGCCAAGCGACCGCTGATTGTGGGGCTGGTGGCGACCGCCGAGCGGATTTCGCAAATCCGCCAGAACCGCCCGCTTGGCAGTGTGCCGTCGCTCGATACGGGACTTTATACGGACCGGGTGTCAATTTCTGAAGAATTGGCCTATGCGCGTAACATCTGCAACCGGCACAGCTGGCCGATCATCGATGTATCGCGCCGTTCCATCGAGGAAACGGCAGCCGCCATATTGGCGCTTTTGCGATCTGGAAAGAACGAAGGATTTCAGTCATGACAACCAGGCTCATTCTTGCTTCCAAAAGCCCGTTCCGTTCTGCGCTGTTGAAAAATGCAGGTATCGAATTTTCGAACGAAAGTGCCGATATCGATGAGCGCGCCGTCGAAGCCCCGCTTTATGAAACGGGCGCTACGCCGGAAGATGTGGCGCAGGTTCTGGCTGAAGCCAAGGCGCTGGACGTGAGCGAGAAAAATCCTGGCGCCGTGGTGATCGGCTGCGACCAGACTCTCTCGCTCGGTGAAGATATTTTCCACAAGCCCGCCGATATGGAAGCGGCGGGTCGCCAGCTTCTGCAATTTTCCGGCAAGACGCACCAGCTCAACAGCGCGGTGGTTCTGGTGAAGGACGGCGAGACTCTATGTCGTCACGTTTCGGTGGCGCGCATGACAATGCGGGCATTGAGCCCGGCTTTTATCGGGCGCTATCTCGGTCGGGTTGGCGACAGCGCGCTTTCCAGCGTCGGCGCCTATCAGGTGGAAGGTCCGGGCATCCAGCTTTTCGAAAAAATCGAAGGCGATTATTTCACGATTGTCGGCCTGCCGCTGCTGCCGCTGCTTGCCGAACTGCGCAAGGAACAACTTATCGATGGCTGACACGACATCCGTGGCGGGACCGAAGGCTTTCGTCACCGGCTTTCCGATCAAACATTCGCGTTCCCCATTGATCCACGGATTCTGGCTGGAAACGCTCGGCATTGACGGTTCTTACCAACCGATCGAGGTCAAACCGGAAGATTTCGCGGCTTTCGCCGCAGCGCTTGCAGCCAATGGTTTCGCGGGCGGCAATGTCACGATCCCGCATAAGGAAGCGGCTTTTGCGGCAGCGGAAAGCCTTGATGGTGCCGCAACGGCCATCGGCGCGGTCAACACGCTGTGGTTTGAAGGCGGCAGGCTGCGCGGCGGCAATACGGATGCCTATGGCTTCGCCGCCAATCTCGACGATTATGCGCCGGGCTGGGACAACGCCGAAACGGCGCTTGTTCTGGGTGCGGGCGGCGCAAGCCGCGCCGTCGTTCACGCGCTTTTGTCGCGCGGCTTTTCAAAGGTCTGGATCGCTAATCGCACGGCAAGCCGGGCAGAAGAACTGGCCGCGCATTTCGGCGCTGCCGTTTCGGCCTCCGGCTGGGATGCCGCGCAGCAACGCGTTGCTGATGCCGGGCTGATCGTCAACACCACCTCGCTCGGCATGAGCGGTCATGGCGGCGATCAGGATGACGAAGGCAGGTTTCCGCTTGATCTGAGCGTCGCAGCGGAAGGCGTCATCGCGACCGATATTGTTTATGTTCCGCTCAAAACGCCCTTTCTGAAAGCTGCGGAAGAGGCCGGACTGAACACCGTGGACGGGCTTGGCATGTTGTTGCATCAGGCAGTCCCGGGTTTCGAACGCTGGTTTGGCCAAAAGCCTGAGGTGACGGCGGCGCTGCGGGAGCATATTCTGGCGGATATGGCAAAGGCTGGCGCTCTATGATCATTCTCGGACTGACAGGCTCCATCGGCATGGGAAAGACCACGGCGTCCAATATGTTTGCCGAGGCGGGTATTCCTGTTTATAGCGCCGACGATGCAGTCCACCGGCTTTATTCAGGCCGTGCCGCGCCGCTGATCGAGGCGGCTTTTCCCGGAACGGTGACGAACGGCACCGTGGACCGTGAAAAACTATCCGCTACGGTGATCGGCAAGCCGGATGCCCTGAAGAAGCTGGAAGCCATCGTGCATCCGCTGGTGCGCGAGGAAGAAGAAGCGTTTCTGCGTGAGGCGGAAGCGCAAGGCTCGGCCATCGCTCTGGTCGATATTCCGCTGCTTTTTGAAACCGGCGGCGAAAAGCGCGTGGACAGGATCGTAGTCGTCTCTGCGCCTGCCGATATTCAGCGCGCCCGCGTTCTGGCGCGGCCCGGCATGACAGAAGAAAAGCTCGACGCCATTCTCGCGCGTCAGATCCCGGATGCCGAAAAGCGCGCCCGTGCCGATTTCGTGCTCGATACCAGCGGCAGTTTTGACAATTTGCGTCAGCAGATTACAGCGGTCATCGAGAAATTGAGTGGAAAGCCGGCGGTCGCGACCGAATAGCCGCATTCGTCGTGCTATAAGGTTCGAGATAATCCCTTGAGAGGTTCTTCAATGCGTGAGATCGTTTTCGATACCGAAACCACCGGTCTGGAAAGGCTGGAGGATCGCGTGATCGAAATTGGCGGCGTGGAACTGATCAACAAGTTTCCCACAGGCCGCACATTCCATAAATTCATCAATCCGCAGGGACGTCAGGTGCATGCGGAAGCGCTGGCCGTGCATGGCATCAGCAATGAGCAATTGCTGGACAAGCCGACTTTTGCTGAAATTCTGGACGAGTTTCTGGAATTCTTCGACGGCGCCAAGCTGGTCGCGCACAATGCCATGTTCGACCTTGGCTTCATGAATGCCGAACTCGCGCGTCTTGGAAAACCGGAAATCGCTGCGGAGCGCATTGTGGATACGCTGGCGCTGGCGCGCCGCAAACATCCGATGGGGCCGAATTCGCTGGACGCACTGTGCAAGCGTTATGGCATCGACAATTCGCACCGCACGCTGCACGGCGCTTTGCTCGATTCCCAGATTCTGGCGGAAGTCTATATCGAGCTGATCGGCGGCAAGCAGACGGCGCTTGGTCTCAGCCAGGATGGTGGGGCAAACAGGGATAATGCAGCCGATGGCAGCGCCGCCATTGTGCTGGCGGTGCGCCCTGCCCCGCTTGCTCCCCGCATCAGCGAAACGGAACGTGCAGCCCATGCCGCACTGATTGAGGGTATGGGTGACAAGGCAATCTGGAAAAAATATTTGGCCTGAATTTTTGGATGAATATGACAAAAAACCCGGCCTTGAGCCGGGTTTTTATTGCAAGCCGTATGTAGAGCTCAGCTTTTGACGGCGGCCTTGGCCTGTTCTTCGGCCATGCGCTGCTGGAACATCTGCGCGAAATCGATTGGGTCGATCATCAGCGGCGGGTAGCCGCCATTGCGCGTTGCGTCAGAAATAATCTGGCGCGCGAACGGGAACAGCAGGCGCGGGCATTCGATGAACAGCAGCGGCAGCATGTGTTCCTGCGGGATGCCAGCAATGCGGAAAACGCCGCCATAGACCAGTTCCGTGTTGAACAGAACGTCCTTGCCGTCCATAGCCTTGGCTTCCAGCGTCAGAACGACGTCGAAATCCGTTTCGGAAAGCGGATTGGCGTTCACGTTGACATTGATGTTGATCGAAGGAGCCTTATCGCGCGGGCGCAGCGACAGCGGCGCACCCGGGCTTTCAAAGGACAGATCCTTCACATATTGCGCCAGAATGTTGAGGGACGGCTCGGCGGTCGCGCCATTGCCATTCTTTACTTCGCCCGCAGCGGCCTTATCGCTCATTATCGGTATGCCTTCTTTTCGGTAATTAAACTCGTTGCCCCAAAAGGCTGGTGGTCTGATTCCGACATTTGCTTTCCGTGCTACAGCCGCTGGGCAAATGTCGGAATCAAAAGACCACCAGCAACTTTAAATCTTCAGTGGAGTTTTCAAATTTGACGTTTGAAGCTGCGCTTATGTCGAACGGCGTTCAAACGTCAAATTAACTCCACTGGAATGCTTGGCTAGCATGTGAACGGGAATGAGGCAAGGAAGGCTTTTAACGTTAGCTATTGCTGCTGTTAGCCGTCTTTGCGCTCGCCTTTCCATGGCGAATTGTCATTCGGCTTGGTCGTATAATCTTCGGGGTCAAGATCGATGACACGATCTTCACGCGGTTGCTTATACTGGCCATAGCCGTCCGAATAGCGCGCCGAGGTGGCGACGACCATGCGGCCACGCACGAATTTTTCCCAGACGATATCGCGAATGAACGGGATGAACAGCAAAATGCCGATGGTGCTGGTCACGAAGCCCGGCACGATCAGCATGATCGCGGCCAGAACCAGCATGGCGCCATGCACCATTTCGCGATCCGGCACGCGGCCTGCCGCCGTTTCGGTGCGGATGCGCTGGAGAAGGCCGATCCCCTGCACACGCAGCAGGAAAAAGCCCAGCATGGCGCTCAAGATCACCAGACCCAGTGTCGCGAATACGCCGATATGGCTGCCGACGATCACAAAACCGGCGATCTCGATGAAAGGCATTGCCAGCATGACGAGAGGGGCGAAAGAAGACGACACGTGAGTCAGGACCTTTTGTTGTGTGATTGACGTTGCGAACATAGCGACAAATGTAGCTTTTTCAGGTTCGGAACGAAAATGAAACTGTTAACATGAAATATCAAATAGGTACGCGTGATCGGGATTTGAATGATTGCGCCTGCCGATCTATATGTATGAAACAGAAATTCACGATTGGAAGGGATTTGACGCCCTCTCCTTCAATCTATGGCAGGCGGCATGGAATTTTTCGACTTCGGCACAATCTTCTTCTTCATCGCAGCGGTGATCATTTTTCTCCAGCTGAGGAATGTTCTTGGCCGCCGTACTGGAAATGAAAAGCCGCCCTTCGATCCCTATACATCGGCCAAAAGCGCCGACAATGCCGCGCCCGCCGGGTCGGATACTGACAATGTCGTGGCTCTGCCGCGCCGTGCCGGTGAGAAGGACTTTACGGCAATCGACAAGATTGCTGCGGCGGGAACGCCGATCAATGACGGTCTGCGGGCCATTTACGCCGCCGATCCCACCTTCGAACCAGCCCGTTTCGTCGATGGCGTGAAGATCGCTTATGAAATGATTGTGATGTCCTTTGCCGATGGCGATCGCAAGGTTTTGAAGAATCTTCTGTCGAAGGAAGTCTATGAAGGCTTCGTTTCGGCCATCGAGGAGCGCGAGCAGCGCGGCGAAAGCGTGCGCTCTTCCTTCGTGGGCATCGAAAAGGCGGAAATCGCGGCTGCTGAAATGAAGGGCTCGGAGGCGCATGTGACGCTGAATATCGTCAGCCAGATGATTTCGGCGACGCTCGACAAGGAAGGCACGCTGATCGACGGCGATCTGGAAAATGTGGTCGAGATCAAGGACCTGTGGACCTTTGCCCGCGATACGCGCTCGCGTGATCCGAACTGGAAGCTTGTCGCGACCGAAGCGGAAGATTAAGAGAAGGCTTATGAATCGGGCCGCTGATTTCAGCGGCCTTTTTGTTTTTACTTGATAGCGGATGTAGCTGTGAGCGACTTGGCGAGGATTTTCCGCCCGGTGGGTTTTTCCGATTGCCCCGGCTGGGACCGGGACGATCAGGCGCTGGCATTTGCCGCTTTCCGCCGTTCCGCCGATTACGCTGCTAAAAACACCTATCATAGCGGCAGTCTCGGCATCAGTTTTGAGGCGCTGGAACCTGTTTTTGCGGCAGCGCGGCTTCTGGATGATCCCGATACGATCACCGCCCGCGCCTTTTTCGAACAGCATTTCGTGCCATGCCAGATTGTTCCCGAACAGGAACAGGGATTTGTCACCGGCTTTTACGAGCCGGAAATCGAAGCATCCCTTACTGCGGATGAACGGTTCACGGTGCCGTTTCTGAGAAAACCGGGCGATCTCGTCAAGGTGACGGATGATAACCGTCCCGCAGGTTTCGATCCGACCTACGCCTTTGCGCGCCAGACAGATACCGGGCTTGTCGAATATGACGACCGCCGCCAGATCGAACAGGGAAGTCTCGCCGGGCGGGGACTGGAGATTGCCTTCGTTGCCGACCGGGTGGATGCATTTTTCGCCCATGTTCAGGGCGCTGCCCGGCTGAAACTCAACGATGGCAGCATGATGCGCATCACCTATGCCGCCAAGGCGGGGCATCCATTTACGGGCATTGGGCGCATCCTGGTGGCGAATGGCGAAATTCCCGCAGCCGATATTTCCATGCAGACAATCCGCCGCTGGCTCAAGGATCATCCCGACAAGGCGGATGCGCTGATCTGGCAGAACCGGTCCTACATCTTCTTTCGGGAAGCGCCGGTGGACGATGTCGATGCCGGTCCGATTGCAGCCGCCAAGGTTCCGCTGACGGCGGGCCGGTCGCTGGCTGTTGACCGGCTGCTGCATACATTCGGCACGCCGTTTTATGTCGATGCGCCGACCGTCACTGTTTTCGATGGTGCGCCTTTCGCCCGCCTGATGATCGCACAGGATACCGGTACGGCCATTGTCGGCCCGGCACGCGGCGATCTGTTCGCCGGTTCCGGCGATGCAGCGGGCGAAATTGCGGGCGGCATCAAGAGCGCTGCGGATTTCTACGCGCTCGTGCCGCGCCAGCTGGTGGGAGCGTGACCATGGCGCGCGACACCGAAAAATCCGGCAAGGATTATCTGCGGCCCGAAGACCGCATTCTCTGGGAAACGGTTGCGAAGACTGCGAAGCCCTTGTCGCGGCAGAAACCGGTCGCGGAAGAGCTGCCCGATTTCAAGACCCTGGTGGCAGAAGAAGAAAAGCGTCCGGCGCTGAAAATGCCGCAAACCTCTGCCGATGAAGGAAACAAGCCGAAAAAGGGCCTGTCGTCGCTCAGTGAAATGCAAATCCAGTCGCTGGACAAGCCGACCCATCGCAAGATCGCCAAAGGCCGGGTCGATATCGAGGCGCGGATCGATCTTCACGGCCTCACCCAGAATGAGGCGCATGGGCTTCTCTACAGCTTTCTGGTCAGCGCTCATGCCCGCGGTCTGCGCCACGTAATGGTGATTACCGGCAAAGGCCGGTCTTTTGGCAGCGAGGGCATTTTGCGTCAGGCCGTGCCGCATTGGTTCTCCACGCCGCTGTTCCGTTTGCTGGTCAGCGCCTATGAAGACGCCGCGCGCCATCATGGTGGTCACGGCGCGCTTTATGTGCGGTTGCGCCGCCAGACCCAGCAGAACCTGCTTGGTGGTGGCTTGGGCGGTTTGAGCGGAGGCAGGCCGCAGCGATGACCCCGTTTGGAAAGCGATTGCGGGAACTGCGCGAAGAGCGCGGCGTGACGCAGAAGGAAATGGCGGCGGCGCTGCGCGTTTCACCCGCCTATCTCTCGGCGCTGGAACATGGACGGCGCGGTCAACCGACCTGGGATTTGCTCCAGCGCATCATCACATTTTTCAATATCATCTGGGATGAAGCGGAAGAGCTGCAAAGCCTTGCGGCTGTTTCGCATCCGCGCGTGGTGATCGATACATCAGGCCTGTCGCCGCAGGCAACGGAGCTTGCCAATCTTCTGGCGCGCAATATCCGCATCATCGACAAGGAAACCATCAAACGCCTGAGCGATGATATAGAGACGGCGCGCAAGCGCCGCCGGGGCATCATACCGAAGGCCTGAATGCGACTTCCTGTCAGAACAGCGCCTTCAGTTCATCCAGCTTGGTATTGACCAGCCAGCCATAGTAATTTTCCTGCGGCAATTGCGGGTCGGAGCGCCCAGCATTCTCATTTGCCAGCGCACGGGCGCGGGCATCGGCGCCGCCGGTATTATAGAGCGTGGCGGTGAGACCCGGATTTTTGGAAATGTCGAAACCGGCAATCTGGCGATAGGAATTGATCGACTGTTTCAGTGTCGCCGCGATGTAAGGCAGCGTCAGGTCCGGGTCCATGATGGTCTTGTAGACGACGCTGCCGTCTTCGGCATCGAGTTTCGGCAGGCCGGAAACGCGGTTCACCATGTCGGACATCTGCAAGGCGGTCAGCGGGTTGATCTGGCCAAGGCCAAATGTCTGCCCGGCATAGAAGGGCTGGAAGAACACGGCGCTGAACCGATTGTTGGGATAAGAGTTCCCGCCCACCGATTTGCCGCGAAAAGTCTTGTTCCAGACATTTTCCCGGCAGGACCACAGCGAATAGCTATCCTTGAACTTCAGGCAGTCGGCAAATTCAGGCCGCTTGATGAATTGCCCGATGCTTTCGCCATTATAGCCGAAGCTCACGCCCTGATTCACATAGGACATGGCTTTCACATAATAGGTCTGAAGCCGGTCATAGACATCGACATTATAGGTGTGTTCGCCAACAATCGCGCCAACGATATGAATGGGATCGATGCCATAGGCTGCGGCGGTCGACCGGATTTTCGAGCGCAGCGAGGCGTCCTTCTTCAGAAGATTATAGATCTTCTGGTACTTCTTCTCATAGGTGGTACTGAGTTCCCGCGTGCGCTTGGCCGAAGCGCCGGGAATGGGCGGCTGCTCTGCATTGCGGTTGCCGGGCGGCACGACCGTCACCGCATAGGCGCTCTGGCTTGCAAGCATGAAGGCCAAGGCAGCGCCAGCAACAGCGGAAACCGGTTTTGCATTGGACATGGCGCGGAAACAAAAGCCAGCAATGCGGTTCAGTGTACTGTTGCTCATCATTGTGCGGAAGCAGTCCCAATATGGTAAATGGATCGTCAATTCGCGGGCAAAATAGAAAACCCCCCGACGCAAGTCGAGGGGTTTCTTTTTAGAAGCATGAAAGCGACTAGGGCCGTGGCTTTCCGGTCACTTTATTGTCGCGGTTTACAGAATGAAGCGCGACAGGTCGGTGTTCTTCGACAGAGCGCCCACCTTGTCCTTCACGTAATTGGCGTCGACGGTGAAGGTCGCGCCGGTCTTGTCCGGAGCGGTGAACGAAATCTCGTCCAGAACCTTTTCCATCACCGTCTGCAAGCGACGCGCGCCGATATTTTCGACCGTCGCATTGAGATCGACCGCGATATCGGCCAGAGCGTCAATGGCGTCGTCGGTAAAGGACAGCGTCACTTCTTCCGTCTGCATCAGCGAAATATACTGCTTAATCAGGCTTGCCTCCGTTTCTGTGAGGATACGGCGGAAGTCTTCGCGCGTCAGAGCGGAAAGCTCGACGCGGATCGGCAGGCGGCCCTGCAATTCCGGCAGAAGATCGGACGGCTTCGACACGTGGAACGCGCCGGAGGTGATGAAGAGGATATGGTCCGTCTTCACCGGCCCGTATTTGGTCGCAACCGTGGTGCCTTCGACGAGCGGCAGCAGATCGCGCTGCACGCCTTCGCGTGAAACGCCAGCCCCACCCCCGCCTTCGCGGGAGGCGATCTTGTCGATCTCGTCGATGAACACGATGCCTTCGTCTTCGGTGACGCGCAGCGCTTCCTGCACGATCTGGTCCTGATCGAGCAGTTTGTCGGATTCATCATTGACGAGGATCGCATAGGAATCCTTCACCGTGGTCTTGCGCGTCTTGGTGCGCCCGCCCATCGCCTTGCCCAGCATGTCCGACAGGTTGAGCACGCCGATATTGGCACCCGGCATTCCCGGGATCTCGAAATTCGAGTTCGATCCGGTATCGGCGACCTCGATTTCGATTTCCTTGTCGTCCAGCTCGCCGTTGCGCAGCTTCTTGCGGAAGCTGTCGCGGGTGGCAGGGCTTGCCGTCTTGCCGACCAGAGCTTCGAGAACGCGTTCCTCGGCGTTCAGATGCGCCTTGGCCTTCACGTCTTCGCGGCGTTTTTCACGCACGAGCCCGATGGCGACTTCAACGAGGTCACGGATGATCTGTTCGACGTCGCGGCCGACATAGCCGACTTCGGTGAACTTGGTGGCTTCGACCTTGACGAAAGGTGCGCCTGCAAGCTTGGCGAGACGGCGCGAGATTTCCGTCTTGCCCACGCCGGTCGGTCCGATCATGAGAATGTTCTTCGGCATGACCTCTTCGCGCATCTGCCCTTCGAGCTGCTGGCGGCGCCAGCGATTGCGCAAGGCGATGGCCACGGCGCGCTTGGCGTCGTTCTGGCCGATGATGAAGCGATCAAGCTCCGAAACGATTTCACGGGGGGAGAAGTTACTCATTTTACAACCCACTTTGCCACTGCCTGATGAACTCAAACGGATGCAGCAGCATGATCACGTTGAGCGTAAGATTGTCGCGAATGACGATCAGCGCCAGAATTTCAAAGAAGAGCGCGATGGCGACGGTGATTTTGGTTGGCAGCTTTGCTGCGATCAGAAAGCCGAGCGCGGCGGCGAGCGTATCGGAAACTGAATTCACGATGCTGTCGCCGAAATAGTCCACGGAGGACGTATTGGCGCGATAGCGCTCGATGATGAAATTCGAGTTTTCGACCAGTTCCCATACCGCTTCGATGCCGACCGCAGCCGCAAGTCTCAAGCCGAGCGGGGCTTTGGGCGCGATAACCGTGAACAGCCAGTAAAAAAGAAAGCCATGGATGATATGCGACAGCGTATACCAGTCGGCAATATGCTGCGAATTCTCCGATTTCAGCGAACCCGACCATAATTTTATGGTGCCGCATTCGCACATGGCAATCCGCCCGTCGAGATGCAGCCAGATGGCTTGCACCGCAACAATGGCAATGACGATCAGGACGCCCAGGCCCCAGCGTTGTGCACTCGGTTTGGTGACCTGCGCAAGCGAACTCATTCTGCGTCCAGGCTTTCCACGAGGATATTGTGGTTGGTGTAGATGCAGATATCGGCTGCGATCTCCATGGCCTTGCGGGCGATCTCTTCGGCCGACTTGTCGGTGTCGATCAGCGCACGGGCCGCAGCCAGCGCATAATTGCCGCCCGAACCGATGGCCATCACGCCATGTTCCGGTTCAAGCACATCGCCGGTGCCGGTAAGCGCCAGCGTCACCTTGCTGTCGGCGACAAGCATCATTGCTTCGAGCTTGCGCAGATAGCGGTCGGTGCGCCAGTCCTTGGCGAGTTCGACAGAAGCGCGCATCAGCTGGTCGGGATATTGTTCCAGCTTGGCTTCAAGGCGTTCGAGAAGGGTGAAGGCGTCGGCGGTGGCACCAGCGAAACCGGCAATGACATTGCCCTTGCCGATGCGGCGAACCTTGCGCGCATTGCCCTTCATGACGGTATTGCCGAGCGAGACCTGGCCGTCGCCTGCAATCACGACCTTGCCGTTCTTGCGGACGGTCACGATGGTCGTGCCGTAAATCGTTGTGGGATTGTGTTCGATCATGGATGCTCCTTTGGCGGCTCATGCAATCCCGGACGGCGATCCCACAAGCCCCTTCATCTGAGGGTGAACCGCGCCAGCCGGTGATTTTGCCGGATGAATCGCGTTTCAATGTGGATATTTAAGAACAGCCCCCTGAATTGCAAATACTGAATTGCAAATGCCGAATTGCTGCTTGCCGGATTGCCGAAAGCATTTGGCAAAGCGGGCAAGCTGTTCTAGAACGCGTCCAGTACCCAATGAGGACCGCTTATGACCGCTGAAAGCACCCGCAAGGCAAGTATCGAACGCTCCACGAAAGAGACGAGCATTGCCGTTTCTGTCGATCTGGATGGCGTCGGCAAGTTCGACATCACCACCGGTGTCGGCTTCTTCGATCATATGCTCGAGCAGCTTTCGCGACATTCGCTCATTGATATGCGCGTCATGGCCAAGGGCGACTTGCATATCGACGATCATCACACGGTTGAGGATACCGGCATCGCGCTCGGTCAGGCCGTCGCCAAGGCCCTCGGCGAGCGTCGCGGCATCGTGCGCTATGCCTCGCTTAATCTCGCCATGGATGACACGCTGACCGGGGCTGCGGTCGATGTGTCCGGTCGCGCTTTTCTGGTGTGGAATGTCAACTTCACGACGGCCAAGATCGGCACCTTCGATACCGAGCTTGTGCGCGAATTCTTCCAGGCCTTTGCGATGAATGCAGGTATTACGCTGCATATCAACAATCATTATGGCGCCAATAATCACCATATCGCCGAGTCGATCTTCAAGGCGGTGGCCCGGGTTCTGCGCACGGCGCTGGAAACCGATCCGCGCCAGAAGGATGCAATCCCCTCCACCAAGGGGTCGCTGAAGGGATAATTCATGGCCCAGTTCGTCATTCTGGAACCGACCGAAGCGTCTTTCAAAAAGAAGCGCGGCGGGACGAGCGTTGAACATTCCGTGTTCGTGCGTGACGGTTTCCATGTTCTGGCGCTGGTTCTGCCCTTTGTCTGGCTTCTGGCGCAACGCCTCTGGTTCGAGGCTTTCGCCATTCTCGGTGTCACGGCTCTGCTCGGTTTTGCCGGGAGTTACTTCGGCATTGCCGAGGCGGTTCCTCTGCTGACGCTGATCGTTTCTCTGTTCGTCGCCTTTGAAGGTGCGAACTGGAAAATCGCGAAACTGAAGCGTCAGGGCTATATCGAACGGGCGGCAATCGACGCCAGCGATCTCGACGAGGCGGAA
The DNA here is from genome assembly GCF_040372265.1 of Brucella sp. NBRC 113783. Lineage (NCBI taxonomy): Bacteria > Pseudomonadati > Pseudomonadota > Alphaproteobacteria > Hyphomicrobiales > Brucellaceae > Brucella > Brucella sp. NBRC 113783. Next base: position 206,920 of record NZ_BAABRX010000001.1, read on the forward strand.
ATCCGCTATTTCTTCGGGCGTGCGGCGGCTGAAACCACTCTCGCGGAAAAGCCTGTCCCTGCATCGGAGCCGGTTTCTGCCCATCGATGGGACAAGGCGTCCCTGCGTCCCACTTATTCCTCTACTGGCTCCACGATCGGCTTCGTGGGTCATCGCGGAGAAAACTGAAAATGCGTGTTGCGATAATCGATTATGGTTCCGGCAATCTTCGCTCGGCCACCAAGGCCTTTGAGCGCGCCGCCCGCGAAAGCGGCATAAATGCCGAAATCGAACTGACGGCGGATGCCGCACGGGTGGCCTCTGCCGACCGCGTAGTGCTGCCGGGCGTTGGCGCTTATGCCGATTGCCGTGCCGGTCTCCACGCCGTGTCGGGCATGGTTGAAGCGCTCGATGAGGTTGTCATCCAGAAGGGCCATCCGTTTCTCGGCATCTGCGTCGGCATGCAGCTCATGTCCGAGCGCGGATTGGAAAAGACCGTGACCGAAGGTCTGGGCTGGATCGCGGGTGATGTACGCGAAATGACGCCATCTGATCCGACACTGAAGATTCCGCAGATCGGCTGGAATCGGATTCACGTGAAACAATCGCATCAGGCGCATCCGATTTTCGACGGCATTAAGACCGGCGAGAACGGGTTGCACGCCTATTTCGTCCATTCCTATATGTTCGACGCGAAGAAGGCGGACGAGGTTCTGGCCGTGACGGATTACGGTGGCGATGTTACCGCCGCTGTCGGTCGCGACAATATGGTGGGAACCCAGTTCCACCCGGAAAAGAGCCAGCTGCTCGGCCTTTCGCTCATTGCCAATTTCCTGAAATGGAAGCCTTGAAGACATGATCCTTTTTCCCGCCATCGATTTGAAAGACGGTCAATGTGTGCGCCTGAAGCTCGGCGACATGGATCAGGCCACCGTCTACAACACCGACCCGGCTGCGCAAGCCAAGGCCTTTGAAGATCAGGGCTTTGAATGGCTGCATGTGGTCGATCTCAATGGCGCTTTCGCAGGCGAAAGCGTCAATGGCGCAGCGGTCGAGGCAATCCTCAAGGCCACCAAAAATCCGGTGCAGCTGGGTGGCGGCATTCGCACCTTGCAGCATATCGAGAACTGGCTGTCCAAGGGACTGCGTCGCGTTATCCTCGGCACGGTTGCCGTGCGGGACCCGGCGCTGGTGATCGAAGCCTGCAAGGCGTTTCCGGGACAGGTCGCTGTCGGTATCGACGCCAAGGGCGGCAAGGTCGCCGTTGAAGGCTGGGCCGAAGCCTCACAACTTGGCGTGATCGAACTGGCGAAGAAGTTCGAGGGCGCAGGCGTTGCCGCCATCATCTATACGGATATCGACCGCGACGGCGTTCTGGCCGGAATTAACTGGGATTCGACATTGGCGCTCGCCGAAGCGGTATCCATTCCGGTGATCGCATCGGGCGGTCTTGCTTCGATAGACGACATCAAGCGTCTGGCCGCGCCGGATGCGCGCAAGCTCGAAGGCGCGATTTCGGGCCGTGCGCTTTATGACGGTCGCATCGATCCGGCGGAAGCACTGTCATTGTTGAGGGCCACACTATGACACTCAAGGCACGTGTAATTCCCTGTCTCGATGTGAAGGACGGTCGCGTCGTCAAAGGCGTCAACTTTGTCGATCTGATCGATGCGGGCGATCCGGTGGAAGCCGCCCGCGCTTATGATGCAGCGGGCGCAGACGAATTGTGCTTCCTCGACATCACGGCGTCTTCGGACAATCGCGAGACAATTTTCGATGTGGTGGCCCGCACGGCGGAACAGTGCTTCATGCCGCTGACCGTCGGTGGCGGTGTGCGTCAGGTTGCCGATATTCGCAAACTGCTTCTGGCTGGTGCCGACAAGGTGTCGATCAACACGGCGGCGGTGAAAAACCCGGAATTCGTCGCCGAGGCGGCGGACAAGTTCGGCAACCAGTGCATCGTCGTTGCCATCGACGCCAAGAAGGTTTCGGGCGAAGGCGAAGCGGACCGCTGGGAAATTTTTACCCATGGCGGTCGCCAGACGACCGGCATCGATGCGGTGGAATTCGCCCGTAAGGTGGTCGATCTGGGTGCAGGCGAAATCCTGCTCACCTCGATGGACCGTGACGGCACCAAGGCGGGTTACGATGTGGCGCTGACCCGCGCAGTGGCCGACAGCGTGCGCGTGCCGGTGATCGCTTCCGGCGGTGTCGGTAATCTGGATCACATGGTGGCCGGTATCCGCGACGGTCATGCGACGGCCGTGCTGGCCGCTTCAATTTTCCACTTCGGCACTTATTCGATCGGGGAAGCGAAACGCTATATGGCCGAAGCCGGAATTCCGATGCGGCTCGATCCGGTTCGCTAACAAGAATATACATGACGGGAGGAACCCCGATGAACCAGTTTACGCTCGCAGACCTTGAACGCATCGTGGCGGAACGCGCCAGCGTGACCGATGGATCGTCCTATACGGCAAGCCTTGTCGCCAAAGGTCAGACCAAGGCATCGCAAAAGCTCGGCGAAGAAGCCGTGGAAACGGTGATTGCCGCTGTTTCCGGCGACCGCGCGGGCGTGGTTTCCGAAAGCGCCGATCTGCTTTATCACCTGATGGTGGTCTGGAAAATCGCTGGTGTTCCGCTGGAAGATGTTCTGCAGGAACTCGACCGCCGCACGGGCCAGACCGGCCTTGAGGAAAAGGCTGCTCGCCCGAAGGCGTGATCCTGCAAAGGATCGCGCTGAATAGAAGGCCAGAGCAGTTCCGGTTAAAACGGAATCGTGGAGCCGATCTATCTATTTGTTTTTACGCATTATCCTGCGCAAAACCGCTTCGCACTTTTGCTGGAAATGCTCTAGAGAGACGACAGTTCATGTGGGAAAAAGTGGATCAGCTCACCCCTTCCAGATATTCGCCCTACCGCTTTTTCTCGGCAGAGGAATGGGCCGGTTTTCGCGCGGATACCCCCCTCACCCTGACCTATGAAGAAGTCAAGCGGTTGCGTTCGCTCGGCGACCCCATTGATCTCGATGAGGTCCGCCGCATCTATTTGTCGCTGTCGCGACTGCTTTATGCCCATGTCGAGGCAAGCCAGTTGCTGTTTCGCCAGCGCCAGCAATTCCTCAATATGGAGGAATCCTTCAAGACGCCCTTCATCATCGGCGTTGCCGGTTCGGTCGCGGTTGGCAAGTCCACCACGGCGCGTATCCTGAAGGAACTGCTCGCCCGCTGGCCTTCCAGCCCGAAGGTCGATCTGGTGACGACGGACGGTTTCCTCTATCCCAACGCGGTTCTGCGCGAGCAGAACATGATGGAGCGCAAGGGCTTTCCGGAAAGCTATGACATCGGCGCGGTTCTGCGCTTTTTGTCGGCGATCAAGGCGGGCATGAGCCGTGTGCGCGCGCCGCTTTATTCGCATCTGAGCTATGACGTGCTGCCGAACGATTACCAAGTGGTCGACAAGCCGGACATTCTTATTTTCGAGGGCATCAATGTCCTTCAGGTGCGCGATCTGCCGGAAGACGGCAAGATGGTGCCCTTCGTGTCGGATTTCTTCGACTTCTCAATCTATATAGATGCCGATCCGGAACTGATCCACAAGTGGTATATCGACCGTTTCATGCGCCTGCGCGAAACGGCTTTCCGCGATCCGCAGTCCTTCTTCCATCGCTATTCGCAGCTTTCGGAAGATGCGGCCCGCTCCATCGGCGAAGGGCTGTGGCAGAATATCAATCTGCGCAATCTCAATGAGAATATCCTGCCGACCCGCCCGCGCGCCGATCTGATCCTGCGCAAGGGCAGCGACCATCTGATCGAAGAGGTCGCGCTCAGGAAGATATGAAAAGAGGCCGGGGAACCCGGCCTTGGCATTTTGATCAGCGTCCCAGATTGGTGCGGGCGAGTTCGGCGATTTCATCGCCGCGCCCGTTGATAATGGCTTTCAGCATATAGAGGCTGAAACCCTTCGCTTGCTCGGCCTTGATCTTCGGCGGCATGACCAACTCCTGCTTGGCCGTGACGACATCGACCAGAACCGGGCCCTTGTGATCGAACGCCTGTTGCAACGCGCCCGGCAGGTCGGCGGATTCTTCCACCCGGATACCCTTGATGCCGATGGCTTCCGCCATGGCGGCAAAGTTTGGATTGTCCAGATCGGTGCCGGTGCTGAGATAGCCGCCCGCTTTCATTTCCATGGCGACAAAGCCGAGCGAGCCATTATTATAGACGACGATCTTCACTGGCAGTTTCAGCTGCGTGAGGGATAGAAAATCGCCCATCATCATGGTGAAGCCACCGTCGCCGGACAGGGAGATGACCTGCCTGTCCGGTGCTGCGGCCTGCGCGCCAAGCGATTGCAGCATGGCATTGGCCATGGAGCCTTGATTGAACGAGCCAAGCAGACGGCGCTTGCCATTCATCGTGAGATAGCGCGCCGCCCAGACGGTCGGCGTCCCGACATCGGCGGTAAAAATGGCGTCGTCTTTCGCAATCTCGTTGATCAGACGCGTGAGATATTGCGGATGGATCGGCTGGCCCGCCTTTGAGGGCTGGGCAAGATCGTCGAGATCCTTGCGCGCTTTCACATAATGCGCCTTGGCGGAATTCAGGAATGTCGCGCTGCGGTTCGATTTCAGTTTGGGTAACAGCGCATTGGCGGCTTCCTTCACGTCACTGACGATGCCAAGCGTGATTGGCGCGCGACGGCCGAGCTGCGATGGATCATGGTCGATCTGAACGATTTTCGCTTTTTCAGGATAGAAATTCCGATACGGAAAACTCGTGCCCAGCATCAGAAGTGTGTCGCAGTTCAGCATGGCGTGGTAGCCGGATGAAAATCCGATCAGGCCGGTCATGCCGACATCGTTCGGATTGTCCCATTCGACATGTTCCTTGCCGCGCAGTGCGTGAACGACAGGCGCAGCCAGACGGTCAGCAAGCGCCACCACGGAATCATGTGCTCCGGCGCAGCCGCTCCCCGCGAGGATCGTGATTTTTTCCGAGCCGTTCAAAAGATCGGCAAGCTGCCCGATATCTTTATCGGACGGAATGATCCGTGGTCGCGCCACATGGACCCAGGCTTTTGCGGACGGTTCGTCGATCTGTTTCAGCGCGATGTCCCCCGGCAGGACGATGACGGCCACACCCTGTTGCCCCACTGCGGCGCGCATGGCGCGGTGCAGGACTTCCGGCATCTGGGCGGGATTGGTCACCAGTTCGACGAAATGGCTGCATTCGCGAAACAGTTCCTGCGGATGTGTCTCCTGAAAATAGTCGAGGCCGATTTCCGACGATGGAATATGGGCGGCAATCGCCAGAACGGGTGTGCGATTGCGCTGGCAGTCGAAAAGGCCGTTGATGAGGTGAAGATTGCCGGGGCCGCAACTGCCAGCACAGACGGCGAGCTCGCCGGTTACGGCTGCTTCCGCGCCTGCGGCGAAAGCGGCAGTTTCTTCGTGACGGACATGCATCCAGTCAATCTTGCCAAGGCGGCGCAGGCTGTCGTTCAGCCCGTTCAGACTATCGCCGGTCACACCCCATATGCGCCGGACTCCGGCTTGTGCGAGGGTTTCGGCCAAAAGGTCTGCAACAGTCATGCTCATAATATCACCTCGTTGAAACTCCCGCCTTCAAACTAGGGCGTCAATGAGGAGATGGTAGCAGCTAATTTCGGCGGCGCCGCGCAACGCCGCCGAAAAGAATGCATCAAGCGCGGTGAAAACGGCTCTATGCCGTGCAATCGGTAATGAAACGTGCCAGATAGGCGTCGAAAACCGCTGGCATTTCACGAAAAGGTGCGTGACCGGCATTGTCGATAACGTGGGTTTTCCCCTCCCAGAGATTGCCGAAGCGGACGTTCGACACGAAGTCGAGTTCGACGAAAGGCTCGTCGCGCCCATTGACCACGGCGATGGGGAGCTTTGCCGCCGCCACGATATCGCGCTGGTCGCCACCGGTTCCGGCGGCGAATTTCTCGAACATGATGCGGCGCGCGAAACAGCTTTCCGCGATCCGCAGTCCTTCGTCCATCGCTATTTGCAGCTTTCGGAAGATGTGCCGCGCTCCATTGCCGAAGGGCAGCGGCGGAATATCAATCTGCACAATCTCAACGAGAATATCCTACCAACCCACCCGCCGATCTGATCCTGCGCAAGGGCAGCGATCATCTGATCGTAGAGGTCGCACTCAGTAAAGATATGAAAAGAGGCCGGGGAAACCCGGCCACATCGGAGATTGGTGCGGACGAGTTCGACGATTTCGTCGCCGACTTGTCGATGATGACTTGCGCCATGCCCGAATTGCACGCTTGTCTCGAAGACTCGCGCTGAAAAGCCAAAATCATGCTGTGACCAATTTAATCCTCATGTGGGTTTTCCAAATCCGCATTGCGTCGGAATGCTTTTTTAGAGAATATGGTTAGAATATGTAAAACGGATATACCAGAAAAATTGACAGTTTTATTTATTTATGAATGCAAGTATCTTGATTATATTCAATTAGAATTGAATATTTATAAGTGAATTATTATGTATTAATTTAAGGATGGCATCATGGCTCGCGTAACAACAATTGTTCAAGTAGATAATTTGTCTTCATATGACGTATACCTTGAGGATGGCGAAGATAAAGATAAAAATATGACATGTCATGCGGAGCTTATTCATAAATGTTCAATTGGGATACCGTGGATTGGTAAAAAATCCGAAAATTATAAAAAAATAACACTAAAATGTGGAAAGAATCAAGATAATTACATATACATATTCCAGGATTACTGGAATTCTTCCGATGCAGTAAAATTCAGTAAAGTCAGCCCATTTGATTATAATGATGGAAATCATGATCAGATGCAATACGAACCAACGGGAGCCGGGGATAAGTATCTGCAAATTATGGATGTATACGATAGCAAGCATGAGAATATCATAGATCAAATTGCATATTTGCGTCGGTTTGACACCTAGGTAAGTGGATAATCCGATCACGAATATGCGGGTCAGGGTGACGTACGGATTTGAAACGATGCAAAGGCTTCGCGCCCTTTCGAAGAGGTCGAAGTAAGAAAAATGCTAAGAAAAATCGGGAGCCCGCCCTTTTTAGACGGTGTTTCAGTCGAAGGAAACCTTGCCGCGCCCTTTTTTGATATCCGCGCGGCCTGATTTCGCCTTCAGGCGTCGCTCGACGGAGCCTTTGGTCGGCCTGGTCTTCTTGCGCGGCGGAGGTGGCGGCTCGGCGGCCTTGGCAATCAGGGCGATCAGCCGCTCGCGGGCATCTTCGCGATTGCGCTCCTGCGTGCGGAAGCGATTGGCCTCGATAAGAATGTCACCGTCCTTGGTGCCTTTCTGACCGGCCAGCTTGAAGAGGCGCGTGAGAATATCTTCCGGCAATCCCGATCGCGCCGCATGAAAGCGCAGCTGCACCGCCGTCGAAACCTTGTTGACGTTCTGCCCACCGGGACCGGAGGCGCGAATGAAGCTTTCCTCCAGATCGTCCTCGCGGATCGTCAGGCGATTGGTGATGCGGATGATGTTCCGGTTCTCTTCCATGAGAGAACGCATACACGCTTCGCTTCGGTTGGACAAAAGAAAACCCGGCACGCGCATGCTCCTCAAAAGTGCGAAGCGGTTTTGGGGTAAGGGCATGCGAGAAAAATCACGCGCGCCAAAGTGCGGGGCTGGATTGAGGGCAAAAGAAAACCCAGCACGCGGGCCGGGCTTTCTTCCTCCTCAGTATTTCTGAGCTTATTCCGCAGCGATACGGATTGCCGGTGCTGCGTCCTTGACCTCGTGATCGACGTGACGTTCGAACTTTTCGAAGTTGGTGACGAACATATCGACCAGCTTTTTGGCCTGCGCGTCATAGGCGGCCTTATCGGCCCAGGTGGAGCGCGGATCGAGAATGGACGTATCCACGCCCGGCACTTCAACCGGAACGGCGAAGCCGAAATTCGGATCGATGCGGAATTCGGCGTCGTTCAGCGAGCCATCGAGGGCGGCAGCGAGAAGCGCGCGGGTTGCCTTGATCGGCATGCGCTTGCCGGTGCCATAGGCGCCGCCGGTCCAGCCGGTGTTGACGAGCCAGCAATCGACCTTGTGTTCGGCGATCAGCTTGCGCAGCAGATTGCCGTATTCCGACGGATGACGCGGCATGAACGGTGCGCCGAAGCAGGTCGAGAAGGTTGCTTCCGGTTCGGTGACGCCCTTTTCAGTGCCTGCGACCTTTGCCGTGTAACCGGACAGGAAGTGGTACATGGCCTGTGCAGGCGTGAGCTTGGCGATGGGAGGCATCACGCCGAAAGCATCGGCGGTGAGCATAATGATGTTCTTCGGCTGGCCGCCCTTGCCCGTCTTCGATGCATTCGGGATGAAGTCGAGCGGATAGGCGCAACGGGTGTTTTCGGTCAGCGAACCATCGTCGAAATCCGGCTGGCGATTGGCGTCGAGCACGACATTTTCCAGCACAGTGCCGAAACGCTGCGTCGTGGCATAGATTTCCGGCTCTGCTTCGGCGGAAAGACGGATGGTCTTGGCATAGCAGCCGCCTTCGAAATTGAAGATGCCGTGTTCACCCCAGCCATGCTCGTCGTCGCCGATCAGCGTGCGCGTCGGGTCGGCGGAAAGCGTGGTCTTGCCGGTGCCGGACAGGCCGAAGAAGACGGCGGTGTCGCCATCCGGGCCTTCATTGGCCGAGCAATGCATCGGCATCACGCCCTTGGCAGGCAGAATATAGTTGAGCGCGGTGAAGACCGACTTCTTCATTTCACCGGCATAGGAGGTGCCGCCGATCAGCACGATCTTGCGGGTCAGATCGACCGCGATCACCGTCTCGGTGCGCACGCCATAGCGTTCCGGATCGGCCTTGAAGGACGGCAGATCAATGATCGTCATTTCCGGCACATAGGAAGCAAGCTCTTCCTGGGCCGGACGGATCAGCAGGTTGCGGATAAACAGCGAATGCCAGGCATATTCGGTCACAACGCGGGCGTTGATCTTGTTGTCGGCGTCAGCACCGCCGATGAGATCCTGTACGAAAAGCTCCTTGCCCTTCGCATGCTCGATGAAATCGGCGTAGAGAAGCTCGAAGGCTTCCGGCGTGATCGGCTTGTTGTTGTCCCACCAGACCTGATCTTCGGTATTGGCGTCGCGGACTACGAATTTGTCCTTCGGCGAACGGCCCGTGTGCTGGCCGGTGCGGGCAACGAGCGCGCCCTGTGCCGTCAGTTCGGCTTCGCCACGGCGGACGGTTTCCTCATAGAGCCGAGCCGGTCCGAGGTTATAAAAGACTGCGGAGAGTTCCTTCAGTCCCGAAGTGGCAATGGAAGCGGCCGTATTGTGAATGCCGGTCTCTCTCATGGTGTCTCCGCCATCTTGGTTTGACAAATTTATCTGCCCTCCGTTTTTCCGTTCTCGGAGGAATGGCAGTCAGAAACAGATTAATTGTGGCAATTCAAATATTTAATCGATTTAAAAATTTTGAATTTTTTTTAAATCGTTTAACTATTGCGTTTTCGCGTGTATTTTTTGTGGAATACAATCTTTACGAGCGTTAACCAAAGAATGATTCGAGACGGCGCCTTTCACGGCTTCTTTCAGGGCTGCCACATTTTGTACCTAATTTGTACTGCACAAGCTGCATCACTATAATAAGATCGACGTGCAAATCAGGCGCTCGATGATCGAACCGCCCCACCAGCCGGTTGTTCCGGGTGGAATGCCAGATGGCAGAGCCCCAAAGGGTGATGCCCTGGCAAAACATGAAGGAGAAAGGTCCGCATGAAGGAAGCCTCGGCAACGCAGACAATTGCGCTGGTCGACGATGACCGTAACATTCTGACCTCCGTTTCCATTGCGCTGGAGTCGGAAGGCTATCGGGTTGAAACCTACACCGATGGCGCTTCCGCACTTGATGGTCTGATGGCGCGCCCGCCAAATCTTGCGATCTTCGATATCAAGATGCCGCGTATGGACGGTATGGAGCTTCTGCGCCGCCTGCGCCAGAAATCCGATCTCCCGGTTATCTTCCTGACCTCGAAGGACGACGAGATCGACGAGCTGTTCGGTCTCAAGATGGGCGCCGACGATTTCATCACCAAGCCGTTCTCGCAGCGTCTGCTGGTGGAGCGCGTCAAGGCAGTTCTGCGCCGCGTCGCTGCCCGCGACGGTACGGCAAAGCCTGCGGGCCAGCCGTCCAAATCGCTGGAACGCGGTCAGCTGGTCATGGATCAGGAACGTCATACCTGCACCTGGAAGGGTGAACCCGTTACGCTGACGGTCACCGAATTCCTCATCCTGCACTCGCTCGCGCAGCGTCCCGGCGTTGTGAAAAGCCGTGACGCCTTGATGGATGCGGCCTATGATGAGCAGGTCTATGTGGACGATCGCACCATCGACAGCCACATCAAGCGCCTTCGCAAGAAGTTCAAGGTGGTTGACGACGACTTCGAGATGATCGAAACGCTCTATGGCGTCGGCTATCGCTTCCGCGAGGCTTGATGCATAGGATTACCAATGCCGGGTGCGATAGCCCGGCATTGGTTTGGAATATTTGACGCACATCTTATCCGAAATGCGTTTCACATTTTTCGGGATGCGCTCCAACGAGTAACAAAAGCGAGATGGTCGCAGAGACCCAGAACGAAGGCCTTGCAGGCCAGAAAACGAGTTTGCAAGCAAACTTGCGCGAGCGCAGGGCACGGCGGCAGCGCTCGGTGTTCTGGCGCCGTCTGTTTGCGCCCTTTCGCAAGTTTCTCGGTCAATATCTCTTCTCAAGCCTGACGCGCCGCATTCTGTTTCTCAACCTTGCGGCGCTTGGCGTTCTGGTTTCCGGCATTCTCTATATGAACCAGTTCCGCGAGGGGCTGATCGACGCGAAGGTGGAAAGCCTTCTGACCCAGGGCAAGATCATCGCTGCGGCGATTTCGGCCTCGGCAACGGTCGATACCAACTCGCTGATGGTCGATCCGGAAAAGCTTCTAGAACTGCAAGCCGGGCAAAGCCTGACCCCCTCGCCCGATTCTCCCGATAATTGGGAATTCCCGATCAATCCTGAAAAGGTTTCGCCCCTGTTGCGCCGGTTGATTTCGCCGACCAGCACGCGGGCGCGTATCTATGACCGCTACGCCAATATGCTGCTGGATTCGCGCGCGCTCTATTCGCCGAGTTTCCCGTCCTCCAGCCCGGTGTTGAGCTACCCTCTGCCACCGATCGAGGGCGAAACGCCGGGGCTGTGGGAGCGTTTCAGCCGCTGGTTCACCGGCTTCTTCTATGGTGGCGGCTTGCCCGTTTATCAGGAACAGCCGGGCGGCAATGGTCTCGCCTTCCCCGAGATCGTCAAGGCGCTTTCTGGTTCTCCACAAACGGCGCAGCGCCGCACCGAAAAGGGCGAACTGGTGGTCTCTGTGGCCGTGCCGGTCCAGCGTTCGCGCGCGATTCTCGGCGTCTTGCTGCTTTCGACCGAAGGCGACGATATCGACAAGATCGTAGAGGGCGAGCGCATGGCCGTCTTCCGCGTGTTCGGTGTCGTGTCGCTGGTCATGGTGATCCTGTCGCTGTTCCTCGCATCGACCATAGCAAGCCCGCTGCGCAAATTGTCGGCTGCGGCGGATCGCGTGCGTCATGGCGTCAAGAACCGCGTTGAAATTCCAGATTTCTCGGAGCGACAGGATGAGGTGGGACATCTGTCCACCTCCATCCGCGATATGACCGACGCGCTTTACACCCGCATCGAAGCCATTGAGAGCTTCGCCGCCGATGTCAGCCACGAGCTGAAGAACCCCCTCACCTCGCTACGCAGCGCGGTGGAGACCTTGCCGCTCGCCAAGTCGGAGGAATCGCGCAAGCGCCTGCTCGACATCATTCAGCATGATGTGCGCCGTCTTGATCGCCTGATCACCGATATTTCCGACGCTTCGCGCCTCGACGCGGAACTGGCGCGCGAACATATCGACCGCGTGGATATGAAGACGCTGCTCACCAATCTTGTCACTGCCGCGCGCGAAGTGCGCCGCAACAAGGTTGGCACCGAGATCGTCTTCAATACTGGCAAGCTGCCAGCGGGTAAAAAGGCCTTCTACGTCGCGGGCCATGACCTGCGGCTTGGGCAGGTGGTGAGCAATCTCATTGAAAATGCGCGCTCCTTCGTGCCCGACGATACGGGGCGCATCGTGGTGACGTTGCAGGGCGAAGGCAGCCGCCTGCGCGTTCTCGTCGAGGATAACGGACCGGGCATCCCCATCGAGAATATCGAGCGGATTTTCGAGCGTTTCTATACGGATCGCCCGGCATCGGAGGCGTTCGGCCAGAATTCTGGCCTCGGCCTGTCGATCAGCCGTCAGATCATCGAAGCCCATGGCGGTACGCTGACGGCGGAAAACATTGTCGATCCTGCAAAGCCCGATCAATTCAGGGGCGCCCGTTTCATCGTCGATCTTCCGGCCAGCACATGACCCCGGAAGAAGCCAGGAGCGGCCTCCACGCCACCACCGTGCAATTGCGCGGAAAGGGCGTGATGATCATGGGCCGCTCGGGCGCGGGCAAGACCGAACTGGCGCTGACGCTGGTGGAGCGCGCATCGCTCCGCAGCGAACAGGCGGCCCTCGTCAGCGATGATCGCACGATGCTGCGCGCCGAAGACAATCACCTGATCGCCAGCGCGCCAGTTGCCCTTGCGGGCGGTGTGGAGATTCGCGGCGCTGGCCTGTTCAAGGTGCCTTTCGTCGCCAGCGCCACGCTTGATCTGGTGATCCTGCTTGTGGCCCGTGAAGAAGAGGAGCGTTATCCAGGCGGCGGAATCTGGAGCTTTGAAGGGATCGAACTGCCGCGTCTGCTTCTACCGTCACTGTCGTCGAATGGCGATTCCAACGCGCTGTCGCGGGCGATAGAGGCGACTTTGTTCTACGAACGGTGGTCGCCGGAGAATCGCTGACCGGCGATGGTTTCGATTCTGTGAAGATTTCACACCGCTGCGGCATTTTGCTTTTTTCAAGGCGGGGTGGAGATTTTTCACTTGCTATAAGGATTTGCCCTGCCAAGATGCACAACTCGCCGGCATGGTTCCGGCTACAGTACGATCCTTAAAACGAGACAGGTTTTTTGGAGTGATCGTACTGGAACAAAGCAGGTGCCATCTGATCATCTGGCGGGGTGATGCGGCGGGCGCGCGACGGGAGCTTTTATAGTATGATCGGACTCGTGCTTGTTACGCACGGAAGGCTGGCCGAAGAGTTTCTTCATGCCGTTGAGCATGTGGTAGGCCCGCAAGATAATTTCGAAACCGTATGCATCGGTGCGGAAGATGACATGGAGCAGCGTCGACGCGATATCGTCGAAGCTGTCGAACGCGCCGAAAATGGCAGCGGCGTCATCATCCTGACCGACATGTTCGGTGGAACTCCCTCCAATCTGGCCATCTCGGTCATGCAGGAAGGCAAGATTGAAGTCATCGCAGGCGTCAATCTGCCGATGCTGATCAAGCTTTCAAGCGTGCGGATCGGCGGCGACATCAAGACTGCGCTTCGCGAGGCGCAGGACGCGGGGCGTAAATATATCAACGTCGCAAGTCAGGTTCTGACAGGAAAGTAAATATGCGGTCCAGCGTCACCCTTACTGGCGAATACGATCCCGAAACTGCAATTTCCCGGTCGCTTGAGATCGTCAACAAGCGCGGGCTGCACGCCCGCGCCTCCGCCAAATTCGTCCAGCTGGTCGACGGCTATGACGCGCATGTCCGCGTTTCCAAGGACGGCATGACGGTCGGCGGCACCTCGATCATGGGGCTGATGATGCTGGCCGCCTCGCCCGGCTGCTGCATCGAGGTCAGCGCTTCGGGCGAACAGGCCGAGACGGTGCTCGACGCCCTGCAGACGCTGATTGCCGACAAGTTCGGCGAGGAGTGCTGATAGGACCCGCTTCCTATTTTGTTACCAAAAGACGTTGGAAGTTAGCTGTGCAGCGCTCGTCCGTGGGAGCAATGAGAGTTGCGGTGACTAAATCGATTCTTTCAAATTGCAGGTAACCGCTGTTTTTATATCTCAGGTCATATCCATATTCGTTATGTTTATTTTTGATTATCGAGTAGCACTCTAATGTTTTATAAGGTTTTCCCGATTTCCAGATGACTGATGATAGAGTGTATGGTTCCTCACCATGCTGTACAATTCTGTATAATGTTTCCTTGTTGCTATTTCTTATGTAAGTAATTCCGTCTGGAGGCTCACTAAGACCAGTGTTTTCTTTACTGTGCGCCTCTATTAAGTTAGCTTTCCCATATGGATTTTTTGCCTTGCTAATATAAATATCGATGACGCTGTCATTGTAAACGTTGTTTGCCCAAGCAGAGATTCCTTTATCTTGTGCTTGGGAAGGGAGAGTATCGATGTGCGATGCCATTGCAAGAATTAATAACATAAAGACAGTTTTTTTCATTTTATCTCCATAACATTAAATAATACGAAATTATAATTTGATAGGATCACCAAATGGTTCCTGAGGATAGCTGTTATATTTTCTTGAGGGATTTGAGAGCGGGATATTAATTGGTTTAATCGTTGCCTTGCGTGGGGGATTTATGGCTCACGATTGAACTCCGTGTATAGCGGTTTCAAGATCTGCCGATATGCACGTATAAAGATTTGTTTATATGAAGTTGTGCTTCGACCCGCGATCTGCTAGTCAAAGCGGCAGCCGGAGCGGCTTTTATCGACGATATTCCGCTCCCAAACCATGTCTACAACGCCATTCCGAACCGGGTTCATTGCCGTGTTGGAATTGTTTTTGATTGGAGCACGCGATGACCGCAAGCCAAGATTTCGTCGTCAAGGATCTGAGCCTGGCCGACTGGGGCCGCAAGGAACTCGACATTGCCGAAACCGAAATGCCGGGCCTGATGGCTGCGCGCGCGGAATTCGGCAAGACGCAACCGCTGAAGGGCGCACGCATTTCCGGTTCGCTGCACATGACCATTCAGACCGCCGTTCTGATCGAGACGCTCAAGGCCCTTGGCGCCGATGTGCGCTGGGCATCGTGCAACATCTTCTCGACGCAGGACCATGCCGCCGCTGCGATTGCCGCCACCGGCACGCCGGTTTTCGCCATCAAGGGCGAAACCCTTGAAGAATACTGGACCTACACCGACCAGATCTTCCAGTGGCCGGATGGCCAGCCGTCCAACATGATCCTCGACGATGGCGGCGACGCCACCATGTACATCCTCATCGGCGCGCGCGCTGAAGCGGGTGAAGACGTTCTGTCGAACCCCGGTTCGGAAGAAGAGGAAGTTCTCTTCGCGCAGATCAAGAAGCGCATGGCTGCAACGCCGGGCTTCTTCACAAAGCAGCGCGATGCCATCAAGGGCGTGACGGAAGAAACCACCACCGGCGTCAACCGTCTGTACCAGTTGCAGAAGAAGGGCCTCCTGCCCTTCCCAGCCATCAACGTCAATGACAGCGTCACCAAGTCGAAGTTCGACAACAAGTATGGCTGCAAGGAATCGCTGGTCGACGGCATTCGTCGCGGCACCGACGTGATGATGGCTGGCAAGGTCGCCGTCGTCTGCGGTTACGGCGATGTCGGCAAAGGCTCCGCCCAGTCGCTGGCCGGTGCCGGTGCCCGCGTCAAGGTGACGGAAGTCGATCCGATCTGCGCCCTTCAGGCCGCCATGGATGGCTTTGAAGTCGTGACGCTCAGCGATGCCGCTCCGACCGCCGATATCGTGATCACCACGACCGGCAACAAGGACGTCATCACGCTGGACGACATGCGCAAGATGAAAGACATGTGCATCGTCGGCAATATCGGCCACTTCGACAACGAAATTCAGATTGCCGCTCTGCGCAACCTGAAGTGGACCAATGTGAAGCCGCAGGTCGATCTGATCGAGTTCCCGGATGGCAAGCGCCTGATCCTTCTTTCGGAAGGCCGCCTGCTCAATCTCGGCAACGCGACCGGCCATCCGAGCTTCGTGATGTCGGCCTCCTTCACCAACCAGGTGCTGGCCCAGATCGAGCTTTACACGCGTCCGGAAGCCTACAAGAACGAAGTCTATGTTCTGCCGAAGCATCTCGACGAGAAGGTCGCGCGCCTGCATCTCGACAAGCTGGGTGCGAAGCTGACTGTGCTTTCTGAGGAACAGGCAGCCTATATCGGCGTCACTCCACAGGGCCCGTACAAGTCCGAGCACTACAGATATTAACCATCGGTTAAGCATTCTACTACATGTTGAGACTGGACAGTTGACAGGCTGTCCAGTCTTTCTTTTTGCGCGCGACACGCTTCACCTGGATTCGTCGGAAGGGTATTGTGAAGACGAATCAAAAGCATTCCCGGCAAAAGTGTATTGCGGTTTTGATGTTCGGGAATGCGAAGAAACAATGTGTTTTGGCGGGTGTTCGCGTGGTGCGTTTTTTGCCGGTTTCGGCGGGAAGCGGCTGGTCGCTTCGTCCCTGAAACACGTTCGGCTATCGGCACTATGGCGGTGCCCGACGGTCGGTTGATGTGTTGAAATTGAAATGCGGGTGTGCGTCCGTTTGCGGAAGCACAGTCGGGTGGCGGAGAAAAGGGAAACATGCCAGAAGTCGGCTTATCGGGCACAACCCGGGGCAATTCCACAATCGGAAGAGGCAAGAGCTTGACGGTTGCTCTCGCCTGTGTTGCAAAGCCGCTTCGGCAGGTCGTCTTGAAGGCGACCGTGTCAGTTTCCGCCGTTCTTGCCGCCATGCCCGCTTTTGCGCAGGGCGCTGATGGCGCGCGCATCGAACTGCCTTTTGGCGGCGGCAGCGTCGGCGCCTTCGAAGTCATTCAGTTTTCCATGTTTGTCGGCGCCATGGGCGCGGCGCTGCTTTCCGCAGGCTGGCTCATTCGCGAGCGCGCCCGCGCTGCGAGTGAAAACAAGGAACTGCGTTCCAAACTCTCTGATCTGAGCCTTACGGCGCAGCGCAATGAAGCGCTTCTCAATCTCAAGGATCAGCGCATCGTCGTCTGGGACGGTCATACGATGCGGGCCGATGTGGTCGGGCAATTGCCGGATGAAAGCGGCGCGCCGCAGGATCGCTCGGCATTTCTGGCTTTCGGTCGCTGGCTGCGCCCGCAATCGGTGACGGCGCTGGAGCGCGCCGTCGCGTCGCTGCGCGAACATGCGCGCACCTTCGATCTGACGGTCGAAACCAATAATGGCACGCTGCTTGATGTTTATGGCCGTACCTCCGGCGGTCTGGCTGTCGCCCGCTTTTTCAGCCTGCAGGGCGTTCAGGCGGAGCGCGCAGCGCTTCAGGCGCAAAATCGCGAATTGTCGGACCGGATCGAACTCCTGCGCCGCCTGCTGGAGCGCATCGAGCAACCTGTCTGGGTTCGCGATGGCAATGGCCGCATCGAATGGGTCAATCAGGCCTATGCGCGCGCTGTCGATATGCCCGATACCAGCCAGACGATCGCGGAAGGTCGCGAGCTTTTCGGTGCGCAGGCGCGGATTCGTCTGGAGCGCGACCGTTTTGCCGAGCCGGTTCTGCATGAGCAATTGCCGACAGTGGTGCGCGGCGACCGCCGGATTTTCGATGTGACCGATGTGAGCGCCGAGGGCGGTTCCGCTGGTCTTGGCTTCGATCTGAGCGAAGTCGAGCAGGTGCGTGAGGAACTGAGCCGCACGCTGAAAAGCCATGCTGAAACGCTGGATCAGCTCTCGACCGCAGTGGCGATTTTCGATCCGGAAATGAAGCTCCAGTTCTTCAATCAGGCATTTGCGAAACTCTGGTCGCTTGACACGGCCTGGCTCGAAACCCAGCCGAGCAACACCTTGCTCTTCGACCGGCTGCGGTCCGAAGGCAAGCTGCCGGAACAGCCGGAATGGCGCAAGTGGAAGGACGGTTTACTGTCTGCCTATCGCGCCGTCGAGCCGCAGGAACATATGTGGCATCTGCCCGATACGCGCACCATGCGCGTGGTCGCCAATCCGCATCCGCAAGGCGGCGTGACCTGGTTCTTCGAGAACATGACGGAAAAGTTCGAACTCGAAGGCCGCTACAACACACTGATCAAGGTTCAGGGCGAAACGCTGGATCATCTGGCCGAGGCCGTGGCGGTGTTCGGGTCCGATGGCCGCATGCGCCTGTCCAATCCGTCCTTCGCGGACCTGTGGTCACTACCTGCCGCCATGGTCGTGGTGGGCACGCATATATCAACGATTTCAAAGCTTTGCCGTGAGCGTGGCGGAGACGGTCTCTGGGACGATTTCGTGTCCTCCGTGACCGGCTTCCTCGACCAGCGTGATGGTCGCATGGGGCAGGTGGAGCTGGATGACGGTGTGATCCTGTCCTTCGCGGTGGTGCCGCTGCCCAAGGGGCAGACCATGCTTACCTTCATCGATGTGACCGATACGGTGCGCGTTGAACGTGCCCTGAAGGAAAAGAACGAAGCGCTGGAACTGGCCGACCAGATCAAGAACGATTTCGTGCAGCACGTCTCCTACGAGCTGCGTTCGCCGCTGACCAACATCATCGGCTTTACCGAACTGCTGCAGACCCCGTCCTTTGGCTCGCTCAACGAGCGTCAGGTGGAATATCTGGAGCATATCAGCACGTCGTCGTCGGTTCTGCTGACCATTGTGAACGATATTCTCGATCTCGCGACCGTCGATGCCGGCATCATGGAACTGGAAATCGGCGATGTTTCGGTGGTGGAGGCGATTTCCGCAGCTGCTTCCCGCGTGAGCGAGCGCTTGCGCGACCATGATATCGGCCTCGATGTCGATATTGCCGATGATGTGGATGTCTTCAAGGCAGACGCCAATCGCGTACGTCAGGTGCTTTTCAACCTTCTGTCCAACGCGACCAATTACGCGCCGGAAGGTTCGACCGTCACCTTGCAGGTGGCGCGCGAAGGGTCTGAAGTGGTCTTCTCTGTCCATGACGATGGCCACGGCATGCCGCCGGAAGTTCTGGATACTGTCTTCAAGCGTTTCCAATCCTATCCGAATGGCGGGCGCAAGCGCGGTGCCGGGCTCGGCCTTGCCATCGTGAAAAGCTTCGTTGAGCTGCATGGCGGCAACGTCGATATCGAGACTGGTTCGGGCAGGGGAACAACCGTGATTTGCCGCTTTCCATCGGAGACACGCAGCTTCCGTGTTGCTGCCGAATAAGGTAAACGGTGCTTATGAGCGCCCAAACACAGATTCTCGAATTCTATTTGCCCGATGAAGCCGCCACACTCCGGTTTGGCGAGGACTTCGCTCTCGCTTTGCAAAAGGGCGATCTGGTCACGCTTTCCGGTGATCTGGGGGCGGGGAAATCATCGCTGGCCCGCGCGGTCATCCGCGCCATTGCCGACGATCCGGGGCTTGAAGTGCCAAGCCCGACCTTTACGCTGGTGCAAAGCTACGAAGCGCTTCGTCTACCGGTTGCCCATGCCGATCTTTATCGCCTGTCGTCGGGTGAAGAGCTTGACGAGCTGGGACTGGTCGAATTTCTGGACGATGGCGTTGTGCTTGCCGAATGGCCGGAGCGCGGGGAGGGCTTCTTGCCCGAGGCGAATTTCTCGGTCACGCTTTCGCATGAAGGGGCAGGGCGACGCATCGCCATTGCCGTGCCGAAAGCCGCGATCAGCCGTCTGGAGCGCTCGCTGGCCATTCGTGCTTTCCTTGACCGCCATGACCGGCAGGGTGCGGAACGGCGTTATCTGCAAGGCGATGCATCGCCGCGCAAATATGAAACGATCCGCAGCACGCATGGCGTCGAGATTCTCATGAACGCGCCGCAGATGCCTTATGATCCAATATTGCGTGACGGCAAGACCTACCGACAGATAGCGCATCTGGCCGAGAATATTCTGGCTTTCGCAGCCATTGATGGGCTTTTGGCCGCGCATGGTTTTCGCGTGCCTGAAATGCGCGCTGCTGATCTGGACGCAGGGTTTTTGGTTCTGGAAAATCTGGGCGTTGAGGGCGTGCGCGCCGCTACCGGTGAGCCGGTGGCGGAACGCTATAAGGCGGCAGGGCGCTTTCTCGCGCATCTGCATGGGGTGCACTGGCCGAACCACGTGCCGCTTGACGGCTATCCTGATCACCTCATCGCGCCTTTCGACCGCGATGCCATGCTGATCGAGGTTAGCCTTGTCGGGCAGTGGTATGCGCCACGCATGATGGGTCGCCAGCTGACCGACGCTGAAAAGCAGGCTTACGAAGTGGCGTGGGACAAGGTGATTGCCGATATCGCCGATGTCGAACAGAGCCTGCTGCTGCGTGATTATCATTCGCCAAACCTGTTCTGGTTTCCGGAAGCAGAAGGCAAGGACCGCATCGGAACCATCGATTTTCAGGATGCGATGATCGGTCCCGCTGCCTATGACGTGGCCTCGCTGGCGCTCGATGCGCGCGTGACGATTCCGGTTGAACTGGAACAGGCGGTCGTTTCTGCTTATTGCGACGAGCGCCGCAGCTTGGGCCATGCTTTCGACGAAGCACTGTTCCGCAAGGCCTATGCGGCCATGGGCGCGCAACGCAATGCCAAGCTGCTCGGTCTCTTCGTGCGGCTTGATGAGCGCGACGGTAAACCGGCTTATCTCAACCATCTGCCACGCATCCATGACTATCTCGGTCGTGTGCTTGTTCATCCGGTCATGGCGCCCGTGGCGGCATGGTTCCGCGAATTGGGATTGATGCAGGAAGGGCTATTGCGCAATGAAAATGCCTGAGACGGCCATGGTTCTGGCGGCGGGGCTTGGCAAGCGTATGCGCCCCATCACCGAGACAATCCCGAAACCGCTGGTCAAGGTCGCGGGAAAGCCGCTGATCGACTGGGGGCTGGACGCGCTTGAAGCCGTTGGCGTACAGATGGCGGTCGTGAATGTACATTATTTAGCCGACCAACTTGATGCCTATCTTGCTGACCGCGCAGAGCCGCATATCGTCATTTCCGACGAGCGCGATCTGCTGCTCGATTCTGCAGGCGGCATCGTCAAGGCATTGCCGCAATTGGGAGGGGCACCGTTCTACCTCCTGAACGCCGATACGTTTTGGGTGGGCGATATATCGAAGCCCAATCTCGTGTCCTTGGGCGAGGCTTGGGACGATGCAAAGATGGATATCCTGCTGATGACGGCGGGGCTGGATCAGGCCACCGGTTTCGAGGGGAAGGGCGATTTCGTCGCCGACGATGCAGGCCGCTTGCGTCGCGCCCGCGATGTGGCGGGAACGCCGCTCATCTATGCCGGGGCCGGTATCATTCATCCGCGCATTTTTGCAGGTGCAGAGCCTGAAGTGGCGTCGCTCAATCGATATTTCGATAAGGCCATCGCTGAAGGCCGTCTTTATGGTATGCCCATGGTCGGCCATTGGCTGACGGTCGGAACACCGGAAGCGATAGCGCAAGCGGAGGTCGCACTTTCCGCGTTGGTTTGAACCGAGTTTATTTGAGCCAAATAATTTGAGAAGGATAGAAACAGCATGAGCAAAACCACGCCAAGGCTGTTTTCCATTCCTTCCGGAACGCCGTTTCTCCCAGCCTTCGCCAAAGCCTTGCTTGACGGCAAACTGATCGAAGGCTTTCCCGGCAATCCCGCAGATCCTCTGGCGCTAGCCAGCGCCACGATTTATGTGCCGACGCGTCGTGCCGCGCGTGCTCTGCGTTCTGTTATCGTTGATATGAATCCGGCTAAGAGTGCCATTTTGCCCGCCATCAGACCGCTTGGCGATGTGGATGAAGACGCGGCGTTTTTCAATTCCGGGGCGGCGGGCGTATTCGACCTCAATCCGCCGATTGCAAAGGCCGAGCGGCTTCTGCTGCTGGCGCGTCTGATCCGTCCATGGCGCGAATCTCTGCCCGCCCATGTGCGGGCGCTGTTCGGCGTTGATGACGTATCGGTTCCAGCCACAACCGCCGATGCCATCTGGCTGGCCCGCGATCTGGCCGGGCTGATGAATCAGGTGGAAACTGATGGCGCGCAATGGAGCGAGCTCGCCAGCATCGCGCCGGACGATCTTGCCGACTGGTGGCGGGTGACGCTCGGTTTTCTCGATATCGTCACCAAGCTGTGGCCCGAAATTCTGGCTGAGCGCAAGCTTTCCAATCCGGCAGCCCACCGCAACGACCTGATCTGGGGCGAGGTGGCGCGCCTGCGCGATAACCCGCCTCCGGGGCCGGTTATCGCGGCCGGTTCGACGGGTTCCATTCCTGCCACAGCGGAACTGATTTCCGTCATCGCGCATCTGCCGAACGGCGCAGTCGTGCTGCCGGGGCTTGATCGCGATCTGGACGATGAGGCGTGGAAGATGCTGGGCGAGGTCGAGGACAATCCCTCGACCTTCGGGCATCCGCAATATGGCCTGCACAAGTTGCTGCGCGCCATCGGGACGCTCCGCGAAGATGTCGAGCATATTGAAGACATGCCCCGCCAGAAACGGATTCTGGAGCGTGTTGTGAGCGAAGCGCTGCGCCCGGCGGAAACGACTGATGCGTGGGGCGCGCTCAGCCAGCACCCGGATATGCAACCGGACGTCCTTCAGTCTTCGGCGCATAAAATCGATCTCATTGAGGCGGCGAACGAACGCGAGGAAGCGCTGTCGGTGGCGCTGGCGCTGCGCGACGCCATCCATCAAGAAGGCAAGATCGCAGCGCTGGTGACGGCGGACCGCAATTTGGCGCGGCGTGTGGTTGGAGAACTGGCGCGGTTCGGCATTGATGCCGATGATTCCGGCGGGCGGCATTTGCGCGATGTCGAGACCTCGACGCTGCTGCGCCTGACGGTCGAAACGGTGTTCAATCCCGGTGATCCGGTGGCCTTGCTGGCGCTGGTGAAGCATCCTTTGCTGCGGCTTGAAACACCGCGCATCGACCGGCGTCTCGCTGGTGAAACGCTGGAGCTTGTCGCCTTTCGTGGTGGCACGGGACGCGCTTCCGTTATCGACCTACCAGCCTTTTTTGACCGGCGATTGAAGGAGAGCGCCAATCAGTCGTGGCGTCCGGCATGGCATGACAGCATCACGCCGGAGATGATCGCTGCCGCCCGGGCCCTCTGTGAAAATCTGTCCCAGGCGGTGGTGCCGCTGGCACCTTTCGCGACAACAAGTCGGCGAACCAATATTGGCGAGATTGCGCGTGCGACGGCGCAAGCCGTTGAAAACATGGCGCGTGATGAAAACGGCAGCGTCGCCACTTTCTATTCCGGTGAGCGCGGCGAAAAAATTGCCTCGTTCCTGCGCGGTCTGGTGTCGAGCGAGTCGGAGCTGGATTTCGAAGCTAGCGAATGGCCCGCTATTCTGGATGCGCTGATGGCTGGCGAAACCGTCAAGCCGCATCCGGGCGGTCATCCGCGTGTCTTTGTCTGGGGTGCGCTGGAAGCGCGTCTCCAGACGGTCGATACAGTGGTGATCGGCGGTCTGAACGAAGGTAGTTGGCCCGCCAAGACGCGCAACGATCCCTTCATGTCGCGCCCGATGAAGGCGATGATCGCACTCGATCCGCCAGAGCGGCGCACCGGCCTTGCCGCGCATGATTTTCAAATGGCGCTTGGCATGGACCATGTGGTGCTGTCGCGCTCGCAGCGTTCCGACAATGCGCCCACGGTTACATCGCGCTGGTTGCAGCGACTTGAAACCGTGCTGGGTGCCGATGTGACGAAGGACATGCGCCAGCGCGGCCAGCGTTTCGTGCACTGGTCGCGGGAGATTGACCGTGCGCCGGATGTGCCTTTCGTCAAAAGACCTGAGCCTGCGCCACCGGTCGCAGCGCGGCCCAAGCATTTTTCGGTCACGGAAGTGGAAACGCTGCGCCGCGACCCTTACGCGATCTTCGCCAAGCGCATTCTCAAGCTGCGTCCGCTGGAGCCGTTGATCCGTGATCCGGCAGCGGCGGAACGCGGTACGCTGTTCCATGACATTCTCGGACATTTCACGCAGGAAAATATCGACCCGCTGGCACCGGATGCAGCCGAGCGCCTGACGGAACTGGGGCGCATCCTGTTTGCAGATATGGATTTGCCGACCGAAATCGAAGCCGTCTGGTGGCCGCGTTTCACGGCGCTGATCCCGCAGTTTCTGGAATGGGAGCGGGAGCGCGCTTACAATGTGCAGACGCGGTTTGCGGAAATCGCCTCGGACAAGCGCGACATCGAAAGTCTTGGCATCACGCTTTCGGGCCGTGCCGACCGTATCGATCTGATGCGCGACGGGACCGCCGAAATCATCGATTATAAAACTGGCTCCACGCCGTCGCCGCGTCAGGCGCATGTCCTGCTGTCGCCGCAGCTGGCGCTGGAGGCAGCTCTTCTGGTGCGGGGCGCGTTCCGTGAGGTTGGCTCGGTTCGGGCGTCCGATCTCACCTATGTGCGGCTTCGCGCCGGAGGCGAGGTGAAGCCGGAATCCATTCTGAAGATCAGCAGACCGCCATCGGAAAAGACCGCTCCCGCTTTGGGTGAGGAGGCATGGCAGCGCCTTGCCCAGCTTTTGGCTGAATATCAGAAGCCGGATAAGGGTTATCTTTCGCGCGCGCTGCCATTCCGCGAAACCGATCTTACGGGCGACTATGACCACCTCGCGCGCGTGCTAGAATGGTCCGCTGGCGGCGATGCCGGTGGGGAGGGCGGCGAATGAAGAAGAAACTCTATATTCCGCCGGAAACCATCGATGCGCAGACGCGGGCAGCCGATCCCGCCGCCTCGGTCTGGGTGTCGGCCAATGCCGGTTCCGGCAAGACGCATGTTCTGACCGAGCGCGTTATCCGCCTTTTGCTCGAAGGGACCGATCCGTCGAAAATTCTCTGCCTTACCTATACCAAGGCGGCGGCTGCGGTGATGCAGAACCGCGTCTTTGCGCGTCTGTCGGAATGGGCGGTGCTGCCGGACAGTGAACTGGCCGAGCGGTTGAAATCGCTTGAAGGCCGCAGACCGGGCGCACCTCGCCTTGCGGTGGCACGGCGGCTTTTCGCCCGCGCACTGGAAACGCCGGGCGGGTTGAAAATCCAGACCATCCATGCGTTTTGCGAAGCCATCCTGCATCAGTTTCCACTTGAGGCAAACATCGCCGGTCACTTCGAGATGATGGACGATCTGATGCAGGTCGCGCTTGTGGGTGAAGCACGGCGTCAGCTACTCGAAACGGCGCATGGTGGTGGCGATGCGAATATCGCAGCCGCCTTTGCCGATGTGTTGCAGGCATCGGGCGAAATGGGGCTGCAATCGCTGCTGGACGAGGCGGTGAACCGGCGCAACGGTTTGCAGCGCTATATCGCGGAATTGGGCGTTGCCGAAACGCGCGCCGAGACCTTGCATCGCGCCTTCGGTTTCGATCGGGATGAGCGCGAAAGCGATATTCTGGCGGAGCTCTGGCCGGTTCCTGAATTCTCCGATGACGCGCTTGATCTCATTCTTTCGATCCAGAAGGGTGCTGCGCGCGCGCATGATTTTGCGCTGCAACTGAAGCGTTACGACAAGGTGAGCGTCACCCGTGACCGCGAAGCCGTGCTGCGCGCTGCGTTTCTGAAAAGCACTGGCGAGCCGAAATCCGGGTCCTATGTCGGCTCGGCGGCGGTGAAGAAGCTGCTGCCGGATTTCGAGGAAGCCTTCGATGCAGCCGCTTCCCGTGTTGAAATGGGCCTCGACCGGCTGAAGGAATTGCGCCTCGTGCGGCTCAATCTGGCCGCGCTGACGCTGATCGACGATCTTCTGCAACGCTATCATGATCTGAAGCGTAAGCGCGGTCTGCTCGATTTCGAGGACCTGATCACCCGCACCGTGGCGCTGCTTGCCCGCGACGGGGCAGGGCAGTGGGTGCAGTACAAGCTCGATCGCGGCATCGATCATATCCTCGTTGATGAAGCGCAGGACACCAGCCCCGACCAGTGGCAGGTTATCCGCATGTTGTCGGAGGAGTTCTTCTCCGGTCTCGGCCAGCGCAATTTGCAGCGCACGCTGTTTGCAGTGGGTGACGAAAAACAGTCGATCTATTCGTTCCAGGGGGCTGTACCGGAAGATTTTGCCGCGCAGGGCCGTTCCGTCAGTCTTCGCGCAGGCGATGCCGAATTGAAGTTCGAGCGCGTCAGCCTCAACTTCTCCTTCCGCTCGGCACCGGATGTGTTGCAGGCGGTGGATGAGGTGTTTGCGAGGCCGGAAGCCAATCGCGGGCTTGCCGGTGCCACGGTTCACGATGCCATTCGCGCCGACGCGCCGGGCGAGGTGGAAATCTGGGATATGCTGACGCCCGAAGCGGTGGAAGAACCGGATGACTGGCGCGTGCCGGTCGATCATCTGGCCGCGCCCGCCGTGCGGCTGGCTGAACAGATCGCCGCCACCATCCGCTACTGGCTGGACAGGGGCGAACCCATTCCCGGTCAAAACCGCCGCATCGTGCCGCGTGATATCATGGTGCTGGTGCGCAAGCGCGATCAGTTCATGCCTGCCTTGTCGCGGGCGTTGAAGAATCTGGGTGTGCCGGTGGCGGGCGCGGATCGCCTGCGCCTCACCAGCCATATCGCCATTCAGGATCTGATGGCGCTTGGACGCTTCGTGCTGCAACCCTCCGACGATCTTTCGCTGGCTTCGCTTCTCAAAAGCCCGCTCTTCGGCTGGGACGATGACCGGCTGTTTGCACTGGCGCATCCGCGCGGGTCCGGTTCGACCTTGTTCGAACATCTCTACCGTGCCTCACGTGACGACGAGGCGCTTGCCGCCATCCACAAGACCTTGAGCCGTTGGCGCGGCATCGCCGACACCATGCCGGTTTTCGAGTTCTATGCCCGTATTCTGAGTGCTGACGGCGCGCGGCGAAAACTTCTGGCGCGGTTGGGACCGGAAGCGGGCGACATTATCGATGAGTTTCAGAACTACGCGCTCTCTGCCGAGCGGGCCGGGCTGCCCGGTTTGCAGGCTTTCCTCGAAACGCTGGATGCCGCTTCGCCGGAAATCAAGCGTGAGCTGGATCAGGGCCGCAACGAAGTGCGCCTCATGACCGTCCATGCGGCGAAGGGCCTTGAAGGCGCTGTGGTGTTTCTGGTCGATCCCGGCAGCGCCGTCTGGACCGGGAGCCGTGCGCCCAAGCTGATCCCCTATGATCTGGCGCATGACGGACCGCCGGTGAAAGGCTATCTCTGGCAGCCGAACGGGTCATGGCAGACCGGGTTTACTGCTGCTCGTATCGAAGAGCTAAAGGCCCGCGCCGAGGAAGAATACCGCCGCCTGCTTTATGTCGGCATGACGCGCGCCGAGGATCGCCTGATCATCTGCGGCTATCGCGGCACACGCGAGAGCGGAGAAACCTGGCACCGGCTGGCCGAGGACGCGCTTGCCATCAAATCGGAGACCTTTGTGCACCCCGTGCAGGGTGTCGCCGCACGACGCTATCGCAATACGCCACGCGGATTAACGGAGATTATCGAGCCGGATCAGGCGGAGGCGACGCCTTTGCCCGGTTTGCCGCCGGAATATCTGCTTTCGGTTAAGCCCGAGGCGGGGCTCCCGCGCCCGCTGGCACCATCGGGCGCGTCGGCGCTGATTGAGGCGGATGAAGAGCCGCCGCTTGATGCAAGCTCCCCTGTGCTCGGGGATATCGTCAGCGATGGCACGCCCGGCTTTGCCCTGCGGCGCGGCACGGCGATCCACATGCTGCTGCAATATCTGCCGGAAGTGCCGGAGAGCGAGCGAGAGAAGCTGGCGGAAGATTATCTGGCCCGAATAGCGGGCGACTGGCCGGAGGCTGAGCGTCACAACGCCGTTTCGAGCGTGAAAGCTATATTGACAGATCCGCAATTTGCACCGGTTTTCGCTTCCGGCTCGCGTGGCGAAGTCGCAATCATGGGCACGATCAATCTTGGCGGGCGCGATCATGCCGTGTCCGGTCAGGTCGATCGCATCAGCGTGGACGCGACCCGCGTTCTCGTTGTCGACTATAAGACCAACCGACCGCCGCCCAAGACCGTCGAGGCGGTGCCTTTCGCTTATCGCGCACAGCTTGCGCTCTATAAGGCACTGCTGGAGCCGCTTTATCCGGGGCGGGTTGTGGAAACGGCCTTGCTCTTTACCGAGGGGCCGTTCCTGCTGCCGCTATCCGATGCTGTGCTTGATGAAGCCATGCAGGCGCTGAGAGACTCTCAAGGAAAGGTGAGTAACTAGAACTTGACGGATGGCAGCAGACACGCCACATGATATAGCGAAGAAAGAGCGGATTGCGTGTGAGTCTGTGAAGATGTCTGCCGTTCTTAACCATATAGAGGATAGCCCTATGGCAACCGTTAAGGTCGATAACAGCAATTTTCAGTCGGACGTTCTTCAGTCGAACGAGCCGGTCGTGGTGGATTTCTGGGCAGAATGGTGCGGTCCATGCAAGATGATCGCTCCGGCGCTCGACGAGATCGCCGCCGAAATGGCCGGTCAGGTCAAGATCGCCAAGGTCAACATCGACGAGAATCCGGAACTCGCAGCCCAGTTCGGCGTGCGTTCGATTCCGACGCTCCTGATGTTCAAGGACGGTGAACTTGCTGCCAATATGGTTGGCGCTGCTCCGAAGAGCCGCCTTGCCGACTGGATCAAGGCTTCTGCTGCTTAAGTAGAAATTATAGCAAGCAATAAAAAAACCCGGCCTTGAGCCGGGTTTTTCTTTGTTCGAAGATCAGCGGTGTGCTTACTTCGACTTGTGCTGGGTGTCGTTATGGTCTTTATCGCCCGACCGGCATTCTTCATGCGTACCGGGAAGATAATATTTCCCGTCGGCAGCAGCTTTGGTGCCGGTGGGACAAACGGGCATTACAGCCTTGGTGCCCGTTTCCTTGGCACCAGTTTCTTTTGCAATACTGGCAGCAAAGGACGGAGCAGCCGAAAGACCCATAAAAAGAATTGTAGAAATAATAATAGTATTACGCATTTATATATCCATTCTTAAAATTACGACAATTCATTCTTGGATATAAATAAAGGCGGAATAATGACTAATAAAGTAACTCATAATAGTGTAATTTTATTAGGATGGTGGTGTGTTGTTTTCTCCCAATACTTCGCCCGCCAGATATAGCGATCCGCCGATCAGGATACGCGGCGGAATTTCATCGGCTGGCCAGGTGTCGTGCAGAAGTTTCAGCGCATTGGCGACCGAGTGAACCGGTTCGGCTGACAATCCGGCCTTCTGGGCGGCGACAGCCAGCGCATCATTGGGTATACCCGCATCGCTGGATGGGATCGGCACGGTGAACACATGACGCGCCATGCCCGCAAAGGCCTCAAAATAGCCGACAGGGTCCTTGGTGTTGATCATGCCGGTAATCAGGAACAGCGGACGCGCATTGCGTTCTTCGAGATCGCCGAAGGCTTCCGCGATCACCGCGCCTGCGCCCGGATTATGTCCGCCGTCGAGCCAGATTTCCGAGGTTGGCGGTGCGAGATCGACAAGCGCCCCATGCGTCAGACGCTGCATGCGCGCCGGCCAGTCCACCACCATCAGCGCCTTTTCGACGGCCTTGTCGGGGATGTTGAAGCCCGCAAGCTGCACTGTTTCGATGGCAGCGGCGGCATTGGCAATCTGGTGACGACCGGGCAGGCGTGGAAGCGGCAGATCGATCAGCCCATCCTCGTTCTGGAAGATCATGCGGCCATGTTCTTCGAAGGCGAGGAAATCCTGACCATAGACCGAAACCGGACAACCGAGCCGGTCCGCGGTGGAAACAAGCACCTCGCGCGCCGCATCGAAAGGCTGAAAGCCGACGACGACCGGGCAATCCTTCTTGATGATCCCCGCCTTTTCGGCGGCGATCAGTTCCACACGGTCACCGAGATATGCCTGATGGTCAATGGAAACCGGCATGATCAGCGATACGGCAGGTTCGGGAATGACATTGGTGGCGTCGAAGCGTCCGCCCAGCCCGACTTCCATGATGACGACATCGGCTGGATGCTCGGCAAACAACACGAAGGCCACGGCGGTGAGGATTTCAAAGACGGTGATGTGCTGGCCGCCATTGGCGGCCGCGACGCGCTCAATGGCCTCGGCCAGAACGTCGTCCTCAACCAGCTGGCCACCACCCGGCGCAGCCAGACGATAACGCTCGTGCCAGTTGACCAGATGTGGGGAAGTGTGGACGTGGACGTCAAAGCCGCTAGCTTCCAGAATGGCGCGGCAGAAGGCAGTCGCTGATCCCTTGCCATTGGTTCCGGCAATATGGATCACGGGCGGCAGTTTGAGATGCGGATTGCCGAGCTTCTCCAACAGACCGCGAATGCGGTCCAGGGAGAGGTCAAATCCTTTCGGATGCAGTTGCATCAGCCGCTCGATAGCGGCAGCCGCCTTGCCTGCCACGATCTGGCTGCCCATATCAGGCCGCCTTGCTGCCAGTGTTGCTATCGGCGTCTGGTTTTGGCGCTACAGGACTGTCGGTGTTGGCCGGCTGCTTGGTCATGATCTTCAGGAGACGTGCAATCGTTTCCTTCAGTTCGGTGCGGGGAACAACCATGTCCACCATGCCGTGTTCCATCAGATATTCAGCACTCTGGAAACCTTCCGGCAGTTTTTCGCGGATGGTCTGTTCGATCACGCGCGGACCGGCAAAGCCGATCAGCGCGCCCGGCTCAGCAATATGAATGTCGCCCAGCATGGCGTAGGAAGCGGTCACGCCGCCCGTGGTCGGGTTGGTAAGCACGACGATGTAAGGCAGGCCTGCCTCTTTCAGCATTTCCACGGCAACGGTGGTGCGCGGGAGCTGCATCAGCGAGAGAATGCCTTCCTGCATGCGCGCGCCGCCCGATGCTGCGAACAGAACCAGCGGGCGCTTCAGCTCGATGGCTTTTTCAAAGCCCTGAATGATCGCCTCACCGGCACCCATGCCGAGCGAACCGCCCATGAAGCCGAAATCCTGCACGGTGGCGACAATCGGCAGACCTTCAATGGTGCCAAGGCCGTTGACGATGGCGTCGTCCATGCCGGTGCGGGTGCGGTAATCCTTGAGACGGTCGATATATTTCTTCTCGTCGCGGAATTTCAGCGGATCGACCGGCACTTTCGGCGCGTCGAGCGTGGTATATTCGCCATTGTCGAAGAAGAAGCGCAGGCGGTCCTTCGCCTTGATGCGCATGTGATGGCCCGAAGACGGGATCACGAACTGGTTGCTCTCCAGATCCTTGTGGAACACCATCTCGCCGGTGGACGGATCCTTGATCCAGAGGTTTTCCGGCATTTCGCGACGACCAAGCATCGAATTGATCTTCGGACGAACGTAGTTGGTGATCCAGTTCATGACGTTTGGTTCCGTTTCTTGTTCTTCGACGGCAAGCACTTCCGACAGAAAGTGCGGGCGCTTTTGCGCCCGCTTATGCGGAAAAGCAACTCTACCCGCTTAAATGGACGATTTATTGGGCGGCTTCAAGGCGTGTCGTGCGAACGCTTTGCGCCAGTGCACCGACAAGTTTGCTCACAGCGGCCACAGGATCGCCCTTAAGCGCGCCTTCCGGCGTCAGTTCGCCGGCCACCGCATTGACGATTGCCGTGCCGACGACGACGCCATCCGCATGGGCGGCAATGGCGGCAGCCTGTTCCGGCGTCTTGACGCCAAAGCCGACGCAGATCGGCAAATCGGTGCTCTTCTTGATGTGACGCACCGCGTCGCCGACGCGGGCCGTATCGGCAATGGCCGAGCCGGTGATACCGTTCATCGAGACATAATAGACGAAGCCCGACGAATTATGCAGAACCTTCGGCAGACGCTTGTCGTCGGTGGTCGGCGTGGTCAGGCGAATGAAGTTGATGCCCGCCTTCCTGGCCGGAACGCAAAGTTCCGCATCCATTTCCGACGGCAGATCGACAATGATCAGGCCATCAACGCCGGAAGCCTTGGCATCGGTCAGGAAGCGCTCGACGCCATAGATATAGATCGGATTGTAATAGCCCATCAGCACGATCGGGGTCGTGTCGTCTTCCTTGCGGAATTCGGCGGCCATATAAAGCGTCTTGGAAAGCGACTGCCCGGCTTTCAGCGCGCGCAGACCGGCAGCTTCGATGGCCGGGCCGTCCGCCATCGGATCGGAGAAAGCCATGCCAAGCTCGATCACATCGGCACCGGCCTTCGGCAGTTCCTTCATGACCTTGAGCGAAGTTTCGAGGTCGGGATCGCCGCCCATGAAATAGGTGACCAGCGCCGGACGGCCCTCGGTCTTCAATGCGGCGAATTTGGTGTCGATGCGAGTGGTCATACCGTGCCCCGTGGCAAAGTGCGCGCAAGATAATCGGCGATGGGTTTGCCGGACATGGCCGTCTCCATCCAAGCGCGCCGTTCAAAGTCAATAATTCCGAGTTCCCAGACGCAGGCCATCAGCAAGGGCTGTGCGGGCATGAATTCGATCTCGTCGCCGAGTTCGGACTGCCACAGCATTTCCGTTGCAATGCCGCCTTCCAGCCACCAGTGAAGCAGAAGCCAGAGGCTTTCCTCACCCTGATGGAGAATGGCGAAACCAGCGTCCAGATGCGGCAGGGCTTCAAGCCTTGCCGCAGCATTTGCGATCTGCCGGCGGGCAATGCCCACCGCAGCTTCGGCAAGCGGATTGGAAGGGTCCGCTTCGATGATGTTGAGCTTGATCGTCGCCGGGCCGCATTCCGTCAGCCCGTCGAACCAAGCGGCGCGCGGTCTGTAGGTGGAAGCGTCAGCGGCGTCTTTGCCCATTCTGTCCTCAGATATCCATGCCGAGAAGCTTGCCGACCGTGTGAACGTCCTTATCGCCACGGCCAGACAGGTTGACGATCATGATCTGGTCCTTGCCCATGGTTGGCGCCATCTTGACGGCCTGCGCAATGGCATGGGCGGATTCGAGCGCCGGAATGATGCCTTCGACGCGGGTTGCAAGCTGGAAGGCATCCAGTGCTTCCTGATCGAGGATCGGCACATAATCGACGCGACCCGAATCCTTCAACCAGGAATGTTCCGGGCCGACGCCCGGATAGTCGAGACCGGCGGAGACCGAATGGCCTTCGAGGATCTGGCCATCTTCGTTCTGGAGCAGATAGGTGCGATTGCCGTGCAGAACGCCGGGACGACCTGCGCTCATCGATGCGCAATGCTCGTCACCGTCCAGACCGTGACCGCCTGCCTCGACGCCGACGATCTTGACCGATGCGTCATCGAGGAAGGGATGGAACAGGCCGATGGCATTGGAACCGCCGCCGACAGCCGCGATGATGACATCCGGTAGACGGCCTTCCTGTTCGAGAATCTGCTGGCGCGCTTCCGTGCCGATGACCGACTGGAAGTCGCGAACCAGTTCCGGATAAGGATGCGGACCGGCAGCCGTGCCGATCAGGTAATAGGTGTCTTCAACATTCGTGACCCAGTCGCGAAGCGCTTCGTTCATCGCGTCCTTGAGCGTGCCGTTGCCAGCCGTAACCGGCTTCACTTCGGCACCCAGCAGCTTCATGCGGAACACATTCGGCTTCTGACGTTCAACGTCCGTCGCGCCCATATAGACCACGCAAGGCAGGCCGAAACGTGCAGCGACGGTTGCCGATGCCACACCATGCTGGCCAGCACCGGTTTCGGCGATGATGCGCGTCTTGCCCATGCGCTTGGCGAGCAGAATCTGACCGAGGCAGTTGTTGATTTTGTGGCTGCCGGTGTGGTTCAGGTCTTCGCGCTTGAAGTAGATTTTTGCACCGCCCAGATGCTTGGTCAGCCCTTCGGCATAATACAGCTTCGACGGGCGACCGGCATAATAGGTCGAAAGGGCGGAAAGCTCGGCCTTGAATTCAGGATCGTTCTTGGCCGTTTCATAGGCCTCCTGCAATTCGAGGATCAGCGGCATCAGCGTCTCGGCGACGAAACGTCCGCCGAAAATACCGAACATGCCCTCTTCGTCCGGGCCTGTCTTGTAGGAATTGGGTTCAACCGGCTTGTTCAACGCTTCAGCTCCGTCATGTTCAGGCGCGTTTTGCGGATGGTGACACATCCGCATCGGCGACAGCCTGGAAAAAATCTTCAATGAGACGCACGTCCTTAACGCCGGGTGCGCGCTCGACGCCGGACGATATGTCGATGCCCGGCGCGTGCGTCTCGTGCAGCGCCTCGGCAATATTGCCAGCGTTCAATCCACCGGAAAGCATGTAATCGACATCCGCGTCAAGCGCATCAAGCAGGGCCCAGTCGAAGGAAACCCCGTTGCCGCCCGGCAATTCCGATCCCTTCGGCGGCTTGGCGTCGAACAGGAAGCGGTCGGCAATGCCCTTATAGGGCGCGATGGCGGCCAGATCGTCGGCGCTGCGGATCGCAAAGGCTTTCATGACCGGCAGGCCGTAACGTTCCTTCACAAAGCGCACGCGCTCAGGCGTTTCATGGCCATGCAATTGCAGAATATCCGGTTTTACGGCGCTGACGATTTCATCCAGCGTCGCATCGTCGGCATCGACCGTCACGGCAACAGCTTTAGCGCGGCCAAGCGCGGCAGGGCGCAAAACGGCTGCGGCGTCCGGCGTGATATTGCGCGGGCTTTTGGGAAAAAAGATAAAGCCGATATGCGTCGCACCGCCGTTGAGAGCGGCAGCGACTGTATCAGGCGTTTTCAGCCCGCATATCTTGATATCCAAAACCATGGTTTCCCGTCGCACAAAACGGTGCGCTTCTCAAGCAGTTCGCAGCTATTCTCTGGCGGTATGTCCGTCAAAACCGCGTGCGATCAAGAAATCATACGCTTCCATGACCTCCATGGGAACCGCCTGCGCAATCTGGTAGCCTTTGGCGGGATAGTCCAGAATGCGCTCCAGATCGCCGGTCATCTCGTTGATGAGCATCTCCACCGGATAGGAAGGCGTCGGCTGTTCTTCAAAGGAAAGGAGCGGCGCCGTCACGCTTGCCTTTGCTTCCGGCCATTGCCGGGCGACGGTGGCATGCACGCGGCGCTGGGTCTGCGGCTTGGTGACGAAAATCGGGCTGATCACGCCGGGCAACATTTTTTCCAGCGAGAAGCGGATGTTTTCTCCGATATTGGTGGCGTTGGGCTCAATGGTGATTGCTTCTTCCGGCACACCACGCCGGACTGCGACTTCGGCAAATGCTTCCGCTTCGCTTGCAGGATAGAGATTTTCGGTCCAGTGACCGCTTTTGCCGGTGAAGATCACCAGGGGTGCCATGCCTTCAAGATAGAGATCGGCAGCGCGTTCGGCGACGCGCAGATCATAGCTGCCAAGGCCGATGATGACATCGGATGCCGGAATGGGATCGTAAATGCAGTGGTAGTCCCACAGCACCTTGGCGGCGGTCAGTATCGATCGGTTCATGTAAAGTCTATAGCCTGTAATGCGCTGCCATTTCGCTTCAGCCACGCCTTGCAGCGTTCCGTATCGGGGCAAAGCTCCTGACAGAGTTTCCAGAATTGCGGCCCATGATTCATCTCGATCAGATGCGCGACTTCATGCGCGACGAGATAGTTGATGACGGCCGGTGGCGCCATGCCGATCCGCCATGAAAAGGAAAGAACGCCATCGGAGGTGCACGACCCCCAGCGGCTCTTGGTGTCCTTGAAGCGGACGGCCTTGGCCTTGCGACCGACGCTTGCCGTGTGGCGGATGACGAGCGCCTCTATATCGCGCTTCACCTGCCCTTTAAGATAGTCTGCCAGACGGCGTGGCAGATGGGCGGGGTCGCCGTGAACCAGCAGCACATTGCCTTCAAGGAGGTCGACCGTGCCGCGTCCGGGCCGATGTGTAATCAGATGCGGCACGCCGCGGATCGGAATTTTCACGCCGGGGCGAACACCCGGCTGATCCGGCAATTTGGTGATGCGGCTTTCGATCCAGCCCTGATGGCGCTTGAGAAAACTCTGCACTTCGCGCTCGGGCAGTCCGGGCGGAACCGTGATGCGCAGGCCTTTTCCGCCAGCTTCGATGCGCAGCGTCAGCCGTTTGGCGCGCGGGTTTTCGAAGACACGCAATGACAGCTCGCGACCGGCCACCGCATGGATGCGTTCGCTCCGGACAGTTGCCGTATTGGCAGATGCCCTGTTGCCGCTGATTTGCCGAAGGAAGGATAAGCCCATCGCGCAAGAATAAGCGATTCGTGCGAAAAGCCAGACAAAAAAGCTGTTTTAAGCAAAACGGCGCGGAAAACCCGCGCCGTTTCAATAGTTTTCAAGCTGTTATCCGCGATCAAAGATCGGTGATGTCATTCTTGTTGCCCTTTGCTGGCGTCTTCTTGGCTGCAGCGCGACGCTCAGCCATGAAGCGGTCGAACTCTTCCTTGTCGCGTGCGCGGCGAAGCTCTGCGGCATAGGATTCGAATTCGGCGCGGGCTTCGTCAAGCTTGCGGCGCTCTTCGGCAAGACGGTTCAGTTCTTCGCGACGCCAGTCGTCGAAGGCTGCGTTGCCGGTTGCGCTGCCAAAGTTGAAGCTCTCGCTTTTGCGGCAGTTGCGGAAAGAACCGAACATGGAATCGGTCTTCTCGTTGACGCCGCGCTTGAACCCTTCGAGGCGGTCGCCCCAAAGAATATAGGCGAGCATGGCAAGGCCAAGCGGCCAGAAGAGAAAGAAGCCGAGCACCATCAGCGCAATCGTGGCTGGCGTCCATGCCGGTCGTATCAATGCGGAATTGGTCATGGTCTGCTCCATAAAATCAGGCCTGCCAGGTCCACATTATGCGGACATTTCGTGTTTGGCGGCTTGATTTCGAATTGGTGAGGGGATTGCGGCATTTCAAGCATGTCGCAATCCGATTCCAGTGCGATTCAGAGGGAGTCAGAGCTAACCAATGTGATTATCTCGAAATTTTTTTCCGAAAATGTTCGAGAAAAGTAACGGCAAGCCCGGCTATCAGGGCCCAGAAGGCCGAACCGACCCCGAAGAATGCCATGCCGGAGGCCGTCACAGCGAAAGTGATCGTGGCGGCAAGGCGCTCCGGTTCGTCCTTCAAGGCAAGCGACATGGCGTTGATGAACGGGCCGGTCAGGGCAAGACCGGCGACCAGCGCGATCAGCGTTGTCGGCAGCACGGCGAAGATCGCAACCAGCGATGCGCCGAACAAAGCGAACACAACATAGATTGCCGCATAGACCGGCCCGGTCAGCCAGCGCTTGGTGGGATCGGGATGGGCATCGGGATTGGTGCAAAGTGCTGCCGAAATCGCCGCCAGATTGGTGGTGGATGCACCGAACGGTGCCGACAGTATGGAAAACAGACCCGTCACGCGCAGGCAGGCGCTGGTCGGCGGTTCATAGCCGGATGCGCGCAGCACCGCAAAACCGGGCAGGTTCTGCGACGCCATGGTGACGAGATAGAGCGGCAAGGCGAGGCCGATCATCGCGCCCAAATGAAATTCCGGCCAGACGAGGGTGAGCGTCGAGATTTCCGGTGCGGGCAGGGTCGGCGAGCGGCCTGAAACAAGCGCGAAGATCATGCCAACCACCAGAACGGCGATGACTGCCAGCGACGGGTTGAAGAGGCGGATCAGGAAGAACAGCGCTACCAGCGGCAGCACGAAAACGGGATCGAAGGGAACAGTCTTGGCGGCGGCGATGACGAAGCTGAGCAGTACGCCCGCAAGCATGCCCGAGGCGACGGAGGCCGGTATGCGCGAGACCAGCACCGAAAGCTGGCGGATCAGTCCGGTCGCGATCAGCGCAATCGCCGTCACGATGAAGGCGCCGACGGCTTCCGCCATGGTGAAACCGGCGCTTGCGCCGATCAACGCCAGTCCGGGCGTCGACCATGCCGCGATGATCGGCATGCGATAGCGCGTGCTGAGCCAGGCTGAGGTGGCGGCGATGGAAAGACAAATGGCCGTGACCCAGCTCGCCGTTTCGGCCTGTGTGGCGCCCAGAACCTGTGCGGCGGCGATGATCAGCGCCAGCGTGCCGCCGAAGCCGACAATGGCCGCAACCGCCGATGACGCGATGACCGAAAAGCGCATGATGATGCCCCGTTATGCTGTTGTGGTCACACGTTCGGCCAAACCGGAGACCGTGCGGATGAGAAGATCGAGATCCTGCGGGCGTGACAGCCGGTGGTCGCCGTCGCGTACAAGCGTCAGCGTCACATCATCGACCGGCAGATGCTCCACCAGCGTCAGCGCGTGCTTGTACGGCACGTCCGGGTCCTGCATGCCTTGCAGAATATGGACCGGGCATCCGGTTTCGATAATGCCCTTGAGTACGAGGTTCTGGCGGCCGTCTTCGAGAAGCGCACGTGTGTAGACGTACGGATTGGGCGAATAGTCGGAAGGCTCTTCGAAATAACCCTTTTCCTGCAAGTCGCGCTTTTGGGCGTCAGAAAGGGTTGGCTCGACAAGCACCGCCGTGAAGTCGGGGGCGGGCGCAATCAACACGATGCCGGCGGGCTCCTTGCCTTCCTTCTTCAATTCCTGCGCCATTCGCAGCGCAATCCAGCCGCCCATGGACGAGCCGACGAGAATTTGCGGGCCTTTGGCATAATGGCGATAGACGGCAAGGCTTTCGTTGAGCCAGCGCGAAATCGTGCCCTGATTGAAATCGCCGCCGGATTCGCCGTGACCGGAATAGTCGAGCCGCAGCGCGCTATGGCCGGTCTTTTCGGCCCATTCATCGAGAACGAGGGCCTTGGTGCCGCGCATGTCGGAACGATAGCCACCTAACCAGACGACACCGGGCCGATTTTTACCCTCTCTGTGGCGAACGGCAATCTTCGCGCCGTCCACGTCAAGAAATTCTGGCTCCAGTTCTGGCCCCGCACTGCTCATCTGAGTCTCCTGATTGTTGGGATGACTTTTGCCATGTCTTGTCTGGCGAGGAAACCCGCGCGATCAGCCCAACCGCTTGGCAGCCCTTGAAATTGCAGGAAATGTGACCGATATGTCGCTTTCAGCCCCCGATTTAGCTCTTTATCAAGTGGGGGTGATTTTTCCTGTCAAAGATGCTATTGACTTCGCCGCTTGCTTGACGACATTTCCGCGATCAACTGCGGTTTGATCGGGGATATGTCGTGTGAGCGACAAAAGTTCTTGCCGTATGAACGTTAACAATCAGGAGATAACGACCATTCGCCGACCGTTCAGAGCGACGCCGGTCCAGAAAGACGGACCGCGCTCCAACCGTGACATCCGGGTTCCCCGGGTCCAGCTTATCGATGCCGAAGGCCAGAACCATGGTGATGTTTCCATTCAGGAAGCGATTGCTATGGCAGAGGAAGCGGGCCTCGATCTCGTTGAGATCGTGCCGAACGCAGAGCCTCCGGTTTGCAAGATCGTAGACCTTGGTAAGCTGAAGTATCAGAACCAGAAAAAGGCCGCCGAGGCACGCAAGAAGCAGAAAACGGTTGAAATCAAGGAAATCAAGATGCGACCGAACATCGACACTCATGATTATGAGGTGAAGATGAAGGCTGCCGTGCGTTTCTTTGAGGAAGGCGACAAGGTAAAGGTTACCTTGCGTTTCCGTGGCCGTGAAATGGCGCACCAGGAGCTCGGTATGAAGCTTCTGCAGCGTGTAAAAGAAGACACTGTCGAAATCGCGAAGGTCGAGTCCGAGCCGAAGCTCGAAGGCCGTCAGATGATGATGGTGCTTGCACCGCGCTGATTTTTCAGAATTGTCTTGGAAAAGCCGCCTTCGGGCGGTTTTTCTTTGCCGGAAATTTGCCCGCAATCGGATGGGCGGCAACCAATGTGGCAATCGTGGAACAATTATGAAGACGATAGGTGAATTGGGAAGATATCAGCAACGTCGCCGTCTGGCGATTGGCGTTGTGATTGCGCTGCTGGTGATCGCGCTGCTTTTCGTGCGCTCGGCCTGGGTCGGGCACGCGCATGAATATATTGAGGCGATCGGCATCAGCTTCATCGTCGCCGCGATTCTCGGGCGCCTGTGGTGCACGCTTTATATCGGCGGGCGCAAGAGCGCGGAAATCGTGCGCAGCGGTCCTTATTCGATCACGCGCAACCCGCTTTATGTGTTCAGCACCATCGGTGCGATGGGCATCGGCGCGCAGACGGGCAGTATCATCGTGGCAGCCGGCTTCGGCGTGCTTTGCTATATCGCCTTTTCCATCGTCATCCGCACAGAAGAAAAATTTCTGGAGCAGAATTTCGGCGAGCCTTACCGCGCTTATTGC
This sequence comes from Brucella sp. NBRC 113783, assembly GCF_040372265.1. Classification (NCBI taxonomy): domain Bacteria; kingdom Pseudomonadati; phylum Pseudomonadota; class Alphaproteobacteria; order Hyphomicrobiales; family Brucellaceae; genus Brucella; species Brucella sp. NBRC 113783. Next base: position 246,897 of record NZ_BAABRX010000001.1, read on the forward strand.
CGTGAGGTTCCACGCTTCTTCCCGAAGTTTTCGATCTATAGCGACGACGCGACGGTCACGGTGAAGCCGGACCGGCTCTATCGTACTTTCATAGATGGGCTGGTATTCTTCGTAGCCTATCCGTTCTTCGAATTTATCGAGTACCTGCAGGACATCCATGTCTTGTCGGTTTTGTTGCGGCTTTATTGATCAATTTCGGTTGATTCAGCCATTGCGTTTTATGGGCTTTAAGCCTATAAGGCCGCGTTCGAACCGCCCGGCAGGGCATGCCGTGGCGGTTTCGTATGCTTTTCAGGCTTGGTCTGCCTGAAAGTAAAAACAGATTTCGGTCGGTTTCAGGCACGAACGCCTTCCATAACAAGAGGCGTGGAGTGCCGCAGGCACGACGGGGATCGCAATTAAGGAGTAGCAAAATGCCCAAGATGAAGACCAAATCGGCCGCGAAGAAGCGGTTCAAAATCACCGGCACTGGCAAAGTTGTAGCTGCGGCTGCAGGCAAGCGCCATGGCATGATCAAGCGCTCGAACAAGTTCATTCGCGATGCACGCGGCACCATGGTGCTCTCGGAAGCAGATGCGAAGATCGTAAAACAGTTCCTGCCTAACGGCCTCTAAGCCGCTGTCCTTTAAGGAGATCATGATATGGCACGCGTAAAACGCGGCGTTACCTCACACGCCAAGCACAAAAAAGTTCTCGATCAGGCTGCCGGTTTCCGCGGTCGTCGCAAGAACACCATCCGCACCGCCAAGGCTGCAGTTGACCGTTCGAAGCAGTATGCTTACCGCGACCGTAAGAATCGCAAGCGTACGTTCCGCGCGCTCTGGATCCAGCGCATCAATGCTGCTGTCCGCGAGCAGGGCCTGACCTATGGCCGTTTCATCGACGGTCTGGCCAAGGCTGGTATCGAAATCGACCGCAAGGTCCTGTCCGATATCGCAATCCACGAACCGGATGCATTCGGTGCGCTGGTTGCATCGGCAAAGAAGGCTCTTGAGTACCTCAAGAACACCGAAACGCCGAACGCTTTTGAAGGCGCTGTCCGCTAAGCCAGCCCTTCCCAAGTGACATTGTGAATTTGGGGAACCCGCGCTGGCTCGGCTGGCGCGGGTTTTTCTTTCTTATCTGGTGCCCGGTGCCGATATCGCCGATCAAGAGGCGTGGGTGTTGCAGGCGCGCAGGGAAATAGACAAGAGGCGTGGAGCGCCATCGGCGCGACAGGGAAGCAAACAAGAGGCGTGGAGTGCCAAAGGCACGACAGGGATGTAAACAAGAGGCGTCGAGTGTCCCTTGGACACGAGAGGGATATAGACAATGAGCGATCTTGAACAACTCGAACAAACGATCATGGGCGAAATCGCCGCCGCCAGCGATGAGCAGGCGATTGAAGCGGTCCGCGTCGCGGCACTGGGCAAGAAGGGCACGGTTTCCGAGAAGTTGAAACTGCTCGGCACCATGACGCCGGAAGAACGCCAGCTTCAGGGCCCGGCGATTAACGGCCTGAAGAACCGCGTCACCGATGCGCTGACGGAGCGCAAGTCTGCGCTGCGCAAGGCTGCGGTTGCGGCCCGTCTGGAACGCGAAAAAGTCGATGTGACGCTGCCGGTTCGTGAAAGCGCTGCCTCGCGCGGCCGCATTCATCCGATTTCGCAGGTGGTGGACGAAATCACGGCGATCTTCGCCGATATGGGTTTCTCGATTGCCGAAGGTCCGGATATCGAAACTGATTACTACAATTTCACCGCGCTGAATTTTTCGGAAGGGCACCCGGCGCGCGAGATGCACGACACGTTCTTCTTCAATCCGGATGAAAAGGGCGAGCGCAAGCTTCTGCGCACGCATACATCGCCGGTGCAGGTGCACACGATGGAGAAGTTTGCAGCGATCCGTGACAAGGAAGGCCGCGACGAGCCGATCCGCATCGTGATCCCGGGCAAAACCTATCGCATGGATTCCGACGCCACCCATTCGCCGATGTTCCATCAGGTCGAAGGTCTGGTCGTGGACAAGTCGGCCAATGTCGCCAACATGAAGTGGGTGCTGGAAGAGTTCTGCAAGGCGTTCTTCGAAGTGCCGTCGGTGACGATGCGCATGCGTCCGAGCTTCTTCCCGTTCACGGAACCATCTGTCGAAGTGGATATCCAGTGCGACCGCTCCGGCCCGCATGTGAAGTTCGGCGAGGGCAATGACTGGCTCGAAATTCTGGGCTGCGGCATGGTGCATCCGAATGTGCTGCGCGCTTCGGGTTATGACCCGGACGTCTATCAGGGCTTTGCCTGGGGCATGGGTATCGACCGCATCGCCATGCTGAAATACGGCATGCCGGATCTGCGCGCTTTCTTCGATGCCGATGTGCGCTGGATCAACCATTACGGTTTCCGTCCGCTCGATCTGCCGACGCTGTTTGGTGGCCTCAGCGCATGACGCAATTGCCCGAACCTTATCGCGATGCCGTGACTTTCGCCTTTGGCGATTCGCCGGAACTCGCCGATGAGCTGCTTGCGCTGGTTCTGGCAGGTCGCAAGACTGCGACCTGCGCCGCGCTTGCCTCATTCGGTGAAGACGGCGAGCCGATGCCGGTCATCGGTCGTCGCGATGTGGTTCTGGATGGTCTTGGCCGACCCGCTGCGGTGGTCGAAACCGTCGAACTGACGGTCTGCCGCTTTGATGAGGTTGATGCCGCATTTGCGGAACAGGAGGGCGAAGGCCCGCTGGAAGAATGGCGAAAGGGCCACGAAGCCTATTTTCGCCGCAACGGCGGCTTCTCTCCAGATATGGAATTGCTTTGCGAGCGCTTTCGCGTTGTCGAAGTGCTCAAACGCTGATTTTTAGGAAAGAACACGATCATGAAATTCACGCTTTCCTGGCTCAAGGATCACCTTGAAACCGATGCGACGCTCGACCAGATCGTCGAGAAGCTGACCGATATCGGTCTTGAAGTGGAATCGGTCGATGACCGCGCCGCCTTCAAGGCTTTCAAGATCGCCAAGGTGGTGAGCGCCACCCAGCATCCCGATGCCGACAAGCTGCGCGTGCTCTCCGTCGATACGGGCGATGGCAAGCCGGTACAGGTCGTTTGCGGCGCGCCGAATGCCCGCGCCGGTCTGGTCGGTGTTCTGGGCCGTCCGGGCGACTATGTGCCGGGTCTCGATGTCACGCTGTCGGTCGGCAAGATTCGCGGTGTCGAAAGTTTTGGCATGATGTGCTCCGAGCGTGAGCTGGAACTGTCCGACGAGCATAACGGCATTATCGATCTGCCAGAAAATGCACCGGTGGGCACAAGCTTTGCGGCCTATATGGGCCTTGACGATCCGATTATCGAAATCGGCCTCACGCCGAACCGCGCCGATTGCACCGGTATTCACGGCATTGCCCGCGATCTGGCAGCCGCCGGTCTCGGCACGCTGAAGAACACGCTGCCAGCCGCCGCCAAGGGCGAAGGCGAAACGCCGGTGAAGATCGTTCTCGATCAGGATGCGGAAAACCCGTTCTGCCTTGGCTTTGCGCTGCGCATGGTCAAGGGCGTGAAGAATGGCCCGAGCCCGAAATGGATGCAGCAGCGTCTGAAGGCAATCGGCCTGCGCCCGATCAATGCGCTGGTGGATATCACCAATTACGTGACCTTCGATCAGGGCCGTCCGCTGCATGTTTTCGACGCGGCCAAGGTCAAGGGCAATCTGACGGTGCGTGCGGCGCGTGAAGGCGAAACCATTCTGGCGCTCGACCAGCGTGAGTACAAGCTGAAGCCCGGCATTTACATCATTGCCGATGAAAACGGTCCCGAATCGATTGCGGGCATCATGGGTGGCGAGCATTCCGGTTGCGACGAGAACACGGTCGATGTGCTGATCGAATCCGCGCTTTGGGATGCGCGCATGATTGCACGCACGGGTCGCGAACTCGGCATCGTCACCGATGCGCGCTATCGGTTCGAGCGCGGCGTCGATCCGGAAATGATGGTTCCGGGTGCGGAAATTGCGACCCAGCTGGTGCTGGACCTGTGTGGCGGACAACCAACGGTTCTCGACGTTGTCGGTTACAAGGCGCCAGCTGCGCGCGTCATCGATTTCCCGGTCACGGAAGTAAAGCGCCTGACAGGTATCGAGGTTTCCTACGACGCTTCGCTCGATATCCTGAAGCGTCTCGGCTTCGGTGTCGAAGGCGATGGCAAGGTCATCAAGGCAACGGTGCCGACATGGCGTGGAGACGTGGAAGGCAAGGCCGACCTCGTTGAAGAAGTCATGCGTATTCACGGCATCAACCAGATCGAGCCGCAGCCGCTGCCAAACCATGGCGCCGTCAATGGCCGCATCCTGACCACCTTGCAGATTCGCACGCGTCATGCCCGCCGTATGCTCGCTTCGCGCGGCATGCTGGAAGCGGTGACCTATTCCTTCATTTCCGAAGCGCAGGCCAAGGCATTTGGCGGCGGCCAGCCGGAGCTGAAGCTTGCCAACCCGATTGCAGCCGACATGTCGGATATGCGTCCGTCGCTTCTGCCGGGCCTCTTGGCTGCGGCACAGCGCAATGCGGATCGCGGTTTTGGCGATATCGCTCTGTTCGAGGTTTCGGGCATCTATGAAGGCGACACGCCGGAGAAGCAGCGCCGTGTGGCCGGTGGTATCCGTCGCGGAACGGCGGGCGTTGAAGGCGCTGGCCGCTTCTGGTCGGGCAATGCGGCGACCGTTGGCGTGTTCGACGCCAAGGCCGATGCGCTGGCGGCGCTGGAAGCTGCCGGTGCGCCGGTTGATCGCATCCAGATCGAAGCCGGTGGACCGGAATGGTTCCATCCGGGCCGTTCCGGCACGCTGAAGCTCGGCCCCAAGGTCGTGCTTGGCTATTTCGGCGAGTTCCATCCGGACACGCTGGAAGCCCTCGACGTGTCGGGCAATCTCTGCGGCTTCGAAATCTATATCGATGCGATCCCTGAGCCGAAGGCAAAGGCGACCCGCACCAAGCCTGCGCTCAACCTGTCGCAGTTCCAGAGCCTCAAACGCGACTATGCTTTCGTGGTCGATGCCACCGTCGAGGCGGGCAATGTCGTGAAGGCGGTTTCGGCAGCCGACAAGAAGCTGATCGTCGGCGTTCAGGTGTTCGATATCTTCACCGGTGCATCGCTTGGCGAAGGCAAGAAGTCGATTGCGGTTGAAGTGCTGCTTCAGCCGCAGGACCGCACCCTGACCGACGAAGATCTGGACGCATTGTCGAAACAGGTTGTGGCAAGTGTCGCCAAACAGACCGGCGGCGTGCTGCGCGGATAAGCAAAAAGTAAAAAGCCCGGCTTCAAGCCGGGCTTTTTACTTTTGCGGGCATGGCGCGCATGGCCATGTCGATGATCTTTTGCACCGCGGCCCGCGAACTGCCGTCGCGCGCCTCATAGGAGAGGCTCTGCTGGATCGCGTGGTAGAATTCGCTCATCTGGGCGATGTCGGTTTCGGGCGGCAGGTCGCCCTCGCGCAAGGCGCGTTGCAGGCGCTTGGAAAGCAGGTCCTGATTGGTGTGGCGAATGGCTGTCAGGAATTCCTTGACCGGGACGTTCTCCGGTTTGCACTGGATCGAGCTGACGCTGATCATGCAGCCGCCAGCAGGACACGCAAAAGCGCTGTCTGCGCTCAATTCAAGCCAGAGGCGTATGCCGTCCTGAATGGTGGCGGCGACTTCCAAAGCTCTGAAGGGGGCAGCGCCGATGGTGCGTCGGTAAAAATCCACGGCCTCGCGGAAAGCCAGCTCCTTATTGCCGAAAGCGGCATAGAAGCTCGGCGGCGTAATGCCTATGGCTGCCGTGAAATCGCTGATCTGGGCGCATTCATAGCCTTTGGCCCAGAAAACTTTCATGACCTTGTCCAGCGCAGCATCGCGATCGAAACTGCGCGGGCGACCGCGCGAAACCATTTTTCCTCCCTTTCTGTAGTCTGTCTTATATAATTCTCTTGACGCGCTCGAACAAGTCGATATGAATTATATAATCATTATTACATAAATAGGATTCGTCTCCATGAACGATTCGTGCGATTCTGCCCTTGCGGCGGAGGGGACGGTTGCGTCCCGTAAAGAGGCGCGGGCAATACCGCTGGTTGTCTATTGTCTCAGTCTCGGCGTTTTTGCGCTGACGACCTCCGAACTGATGATTTCGGGCATGATGCCCTCGCTTCAGGAAGCTTTTGGCCGCTCCATTGCCGATATCGGCAATCTGATTTCGCTCTATGCCTTGGGCATGATGGTCGGCGGTCCGCTGGTAACGGTGCTGTTTCTGGCCCTGAAGATCGAGAACAAGCGCGGACTGCTCGGCCTTTTGATCTTCTATGCGCTCGCGCAGAGCGTTGCCGCCTCCACCAGCAATTTCCAGGTGCTTCTGGCCGCCCGCGTGCTGACCGGCATGGCCGCCGCAACCAGTTTCGGCCTCATGCTCGCCATTACGGCGCAACTCGTCGCGCCGGAACTGCGCGGCCGGGCATCCTCGCTGGTCTTTGCCGGATTGATGCTCTGCACCGTGCTGGGCGTGCCGATTGCAACGGCGATCACCAATGCGTTCGGCTGGCGCGCCAGCTTCTGGAGCATCGTGGTGCTGATTCTGCTTTGTGCGCTGGTCATCGCGCTGAAGATCGAAACGACCCGTGACGGACCGCAGGCCGATCTGCGGTCGGAGCTGGCGGAAATGCGCAAGCCAAAACTCTGGGCGGCCTATGCCACCAGCGCGCTGGTCATCGGCTCGTCTTTTGCGGTTTACAGCTATCTGTCGCCGATCACCGTGGAATTGGCCGGATTTTCGGCCATGCAGGTTCCGTTCCTGCTCGCCGTCTATGGTGCGGCCAACATCGTCGGCAACTATGTTTCCGGTCGCTTTGCCGATCGGCACACGATCATGACGATCTTTGCAGGTCTTGTGGTGATGCTTGCAGCCATGCTGATCTTCGCGCTTTTCGCCGAACTCAAGCCTGCCGCAATCCTCGCCATCGTGATGATCGGCCTGACCGGCATTGCCTTGAACCCGGCTTTCGTGGCGCGTGTGATGCGCATTGCCCATCCCGGCGCATTGGTGAATGCAATGCACGCATCGGTTATCAATATCGGCCTCGGCCTTGGTCCATGGATCGGCGGTCTGGCGATGGAAGCGGGATATGGTCTCCACGCGCCACTGTGGGTTGGCTTCGCCATGACACTGGCCGGGCTGTTGACGCTTGCGCCGCCAGCCTTGCGGCGGATGTGAATTTACGCCTTTTTGGAAAGAACGCCTGTAACGGGATTTTTCCTTTTGTCTTTCGGTCAAACATGTCATCGATTACCACCGGTCACGAAATCGATGATAGTGTTCAGCCGCGAAACTAAAGGAAATGGCATGTTCCGTTGGGGTATTCTTTCCACCGCCAAAATCGGCGTCACGCAGGTGATTCCCGCATTGGCCGCGTCGGATAATGGCGTGGTCCATGCGATAGCGAGCCGCGATCACGCGCGTGCCCGCGCCGTGGCCGACCGTTTCGGTGCCCCGCTTGCCTTCGGCTCCTATGAGGAATTGCTGGCCAGCGATCAGGTGGACGGCGTTTATATCCCGCTGCCGACATCGCAGCATATCGAATGGACGATCAAGGCGGCGGAAGCCGGCAAGCATGTGCTGTGTGAAAAGCCGATAGCGCTGAAAGCCGACGATATCGACCAGCTCATCGCCGCACGCGACAAGCACAAGGTCACAATCGCCGAGGCCTTCATGGTCTATTACCATCCGCAATGGATCAAGGTGCGCGCATTGCTGGCCGAAGGCGCCATCGGCACGTTGCGCCATGTTCAGGGCGCTTTCAGCTATTTCAACGTCGATCCCGGCAATATGCGCAATCAGCCCGACCTCGGCGGCGGCGCGTTGCCGGATATCGGCGTTTATCCGACGGTCGTAACCCGCATGGTCACGGGCAAGGAGCCGCTCTCCGTGCAGGCTTCCGTCGAAATCGACCCGAATTTCGGCACTGACCGCTATGCCAATGTCGCGGCCCGATTCGACGGCTTCGACATGACTTTCTATGTAGCGACGCAGCTTGCCGGGCGTCAGTTCATGGTTTTCCACGGCGACAAGGGCTTCATCGAGGTTCATGCGCCGTTCAACACCGGCAAATATGGCCATAGCCGCGTGACGCTCAACGACGCAGGCCATACGGAAGCGACGGAATGGTCGTTTTCGGACGTAAACCATTATCAGTTGCAGGCGCAAAATTTTGTGCGCGTCGTACAGGGCGAGGATGTAGCCTTGTTTTCATTGGAGAATTCCAAGGCCAATCAGCGCGTCATCGACGCGATCTATCGGGCGGGCAAAAATAATGGTTTCGTAGACCTATAGGTTCCCTGTAGGGATCGTCCGGATAAAGACCTGTCAGATTAGCCGGGAAGGAATTTATGACTGTCCGGCTGTTCTGACTTGCAGTGAAAAAGCGCCTTTCTTATATACGCCTCGCACAGGGCTTCGATGACAGGCCGAGGGGTCTTGAAAAAACCTCCGGAAACCCAACCTTGAAGCGGGCATTGTGAAAAACCGTAGGAGCCGCCCATGGAACGCTCGGTAGAGGTCTTGGCGGTTTGCTGAATGGAGAGAAATATGGCTAAAGTTATTGGTATCGATCTGGGAACGACCAACTCCTGCGTCGCCGTTATGGACGGTAAGAGCGCGAAGGTCATCGAGAATGCCGAAGGCGCCCGCACGACGCCTTCCATCATTGCTTTCACCGATAGTGACGAACGTCTCGCTGGTCAGCCTGCGAAACGTCAGGCCGTCACCAATCCGGAAGGCACCCTGTTTGCAGTCAAGCGCCTGATCGGTCGCCGTTTCGACGATCCGATGGTCACCAAGGACAAGGATCTCGTCCCTTACAAGATCGTCAAGGGCGACAATGGCGATGCCTGGGTAGAAGTTCACGGGAAGAAGTATTCGCCATCGCAGGTTTCCGCGATGATCCTTCAGAAAATGAAGGAAACGGCTGAATCTTACCTCGGCGAAACCGTCACGCAGGCCGTTATCACGGTTCCGGCTTACTTCAACGACGCCCAGCGTCAGGCCACCAAGGACGCTGGCAAGATTGCCGGTCTGGAAGTGCTGCGCATCATCAACGAGCCGACCGCTGCTGCGCTCGCCTATGGTCTCGACAAGAGCGAAGGCAAGACTATTGCCGTATACGATCTTGGCGGCGGCACCTTCGACGTGTCGGTGCTTGAGATCGGTGACGGCGTGTTCGAAGTGAAGTCCACCAACGGTGACACGTTCCTCGGCGGTGAAGACTTCGACATGCACATCGTCGACTACATGATCACCGAGTTCAAGAAGGAAAGCGGCATCGATCTGAAGAACGACAAGCTTGCTCTGCAGCGCCTCAAGGAAGCTGCCGAAAAGGCCAAGATTGAACTGTCGGCTGCCCAGCAGACCGAAATCAACCTGCCGTTCATCACCGCTGACGCAACGGGTCCGAAGCATCTGGCCATCAAGCTGTCGCGCGCCAAGTTCGAAAGCCTTGTCGAAGACCTCGTCAAGCGCACGATTGAGCCGTGCAAGGCCGCTCTGAAGGATGCCGGTCTCAAGGCTGGTGAAATCGACGAAGTGGTTCTGGTCGGCGGCATGACCCGCATGCCCAAGATCCAGGAAGTCGTGAAGGCCTTCTTCGGCAAGGAACCGCACAAGGGCGTGAACCCGGATGAAGTCGTCGCCATGGGCGCGGCCATTCAGGGCGGCGTTCTGCAGGGCGACGTCAAGGACGTTCTGCTGCTCGACGTGACCCCGCTGTCGCTCGGCATCGAAACGCTCGGTGGCGTGTTCACCCGTCTGATCGACCGCAACACGACCATCCCGACCAAGAAGTCGCAGACCTTCTCCACTGCCGAAGACAATCAGTCGGCTGTGACGATCCGCGTCTTCCAGGGCGAGCGTGAAATGGCTGCCGACAACAAGATCCTCGGCCAGTTCGACCTCGTGGGCATTCCGCCTGCACCGCGTGGCGTGCCGCAGATCGAAGTGACCTTCGACATCGACGCCAACGGTATCGTCAACGTATCGGCCAAGGATAAGGGCACCGGCAAGGAGCACCAGATCCGCATTCAGGCTTCGGGCGGTCTGTCGGATGCCGACATCGAAAAGATGGTCAAGGACGCCGAGGCCAATGCCGACGCCGACAAGAAGCGCCGCGATGCCGTTGAAGCCAAGAACCAGGCCGAAAGCCTGATCCACTCGACGGAAAAGTCGCTGAAGGATTACGGCGACAAGGTCTCGGAAGACGACAAGCAGGCCATCGAAGGCGCGATCGCTGCGCTCAAGACCTCGCTTGAAGGTGACGATGCCGAAGACATCAAGGCCAAGACCCAGACGCTCGCTGAAACGGCGATGAAGCTCGGTCAGGCCATGTATGAGGCAGCGCAGGCTTCTGAAGGTGCGGACGCCGAAGGCGGCGAGCAGGCTTCGTCCAAGGACGATGTCGTTGACGCCGACTATGAAGAAATCGACGACGACAAGAAGAAGTCGTAATCATCTGCCGCTGACAGTGAAAGCCCGGCTCCATGCCGGGCTTTTGCCAGTTTCGGTATTCGGCAGACGATGAATAATAACGAAGGCTCCGGTTGGGAGTCCGGTCCAGCCGCCGGGGTAACGGACGTATGAAGATCGATTATTACGAAGCATTGGGCGTAGAAAAGTCCTGCGATGACAAGACGCTGAAAGCGGCTTTTCGCAAGCTCGCCATGCAGTACCATCCTGATCGCAACCCGGATAATCCGGAAGCTGAACGCAAGTTCAAGGAAATCGGCGAAGCTTACGAAACGCTGAAGGACCCGCAGAAGCGGGCAGCCTATGACCGTTTCGGCCATGCTGCCTTTGAAAATGGCGGCGCAGGTGCCGGTTTTGGCAATGGCTTTGCGGGCGCGGGCGGTTTTGCCGATATTTTCGAAGATATTTTTGGCGAGATGATGGGTGGCGGTCGCCGCCGTTCCAGCAACGGTCGCGAACGCGGCGCCGATCTGCGCTATAATATGGAAGTGACGCTCGAAGAAGCTTTCGCCGGCAAGACGGCGCAGATTCGCGTGCCGACCTCCATCACCTGTGATGAATGCTCCGGTTCGGGTGCCAAGGCGGGTTCGCAGCCCACCACCTGTACCATGTGCTCGGGCTCGGGCCGGGTGCGCGCGGCGCAGGGCTTCTTCTCGGTGGAACGCACCTGCCCGACCTGTAATGGTCGCGGTCAGGTCATCAAGGATCCTTGCGGCAAGTGCCACGGTCAGGGCCGCGTGACGCAGGAGCGTTCGCTTTCGGTCAATATCCCGGCCGGGATCGAGGACGGCACCCGTATTCGCCTTGCAGGCGAAGGCGAAGCCGGAATGCGCGGCGGTCCGTCGGGTGATCTCTACATCTTCCTTTCGGTCAAGCCGCACGAGTTCTTCCAGCGCGACGGCTCCGACCTTTATTGCAAGGTGCCGATCTCGATGACCACGGCGGCGCTGGGCGGCCAGTTCGAAGTCTCGACACTGGACGGCACCCAGACCCGCGTGAAGGTTCCCGAAGGCACGCAGAACGCCAAGCAGTTCCGCCTCAAGGGCAAGGGCATGCCGGTTCTGCGCCAGCAGGCGGTGGGCGATCTCTATATCCAGATCGATATTGAGACGCCGCAGAACCTGTCGAAGCGCCAGCGCGAATTACTGGAGGAATTCGAAAAGCTCTCCTCGCAGGAGAACAGCCCGAAATCAGCCGGGTTCTTCTCGCGGATGAAGGAATTCTTCGAGGGAATAGGTGAGTAAAAAAGGGGAGCCAAACGGCTCCCTTTTTTCATATTTTCCTTATTCCTGCCTTGCTTAAGGAATTGAAAGCGGCATAAGCTTGTCCAATAACGACAATGGGAGCATGCGGAATGGCAGGTCAACTCGGCAGGAAACTCGCCGCGAAATTCGACGAGGAAATCCGTTTTTTCAAAGGGTGGATTGACGGGCCGAAAGCGGTAGGCGCCATTCTGCCGACCAGCTCCATCACCGCGCGGCGCATGGCAAGCGTGATCGATATCCATTCCGGCCTGCCGGTTCTCGAACTTGGGCCGGGCACCGGCGTCATCACCAAGGCGATCCTCAAGCATGGCGTGAAGCCATCCGATCTTTATTCGATCGAATATTCGCAGGATTTCGTCGAGCATCTGAACAAGACCTATCCCGAGGTGAACATCATCCAGGGCGATGCGTTCGATCTCGACACCACGCTCGGCACCATGAAGGACCAGCAGTTCGACAGTATTATTTCTGCCGTGCCGCTGCTCAACTTCCCGATGGCGCGCCGTGTGCAGCTTATCGAAGATATGCTGACGCGCATTCCGCGCGGCCGTCCGTTCATGCAGATCACTTATGGACCTCTGCCGCCGGTTCCAGCCGGTCGCGGAAACTATACGGTTCAGCACTATGATTTCGTCATGCGTAATGTTCCTCCAGCACAGCTGTGGGTTTACCGCAGGCCGCTCGGCTGATTGACTGTCCGTGATTGTATTTGCTGATTCTCGGAGTTGTCCATGACCGCACGTGTTCTTGTCTTCGCCGGTTCGATCCGTATCGGCGCTTTCTCGGGTCATATGGCGGATGCCGCCGAACAGGAATTGCGGGCGCAGGGTGCGGAAGTCACCCGCATCACGCTTGCTGATTATCCGTTGCCCCTGATGGACCAGAATCTGGAAAAGGAGCATGGCGTTCCCGAAAACGCCATGAAGCTCGGTCGGCTCTTTGCCGAACACGACGCGCTTCTGATCTGCTCGCCGGAATATAATGCATCGATCCCGCCGCTGCTGAAAAACACGCTCGACTGGGTCAGCCGGATTTCCAAGGATGGCGACCAGCCGCTGCGGCCCTATAGCGGGCTGACGGTCGGTCTGTGTTCGACGTCGGATGGCATGTTCGCCGGTATGCGCGGGCTCTACCACCTGCGCGCGGTGTTGATGGCGGTTGGAACGCAGGTCGTGACCGAACAATGTTCGGTCGGTCGCGCCTCGGTGGCATTCAACGAGGATGGCACCCTCAAGGATGAGCGCAGCGCCAAAATGCTCACAGCCGTCTGTCAGAGCGTGATCAGCCGGGTCGGCTGATTCTCCGTTCAATCTGCATATTTCGGGGCGCGGTATCTTTCGTACCGCGCCCCGTTGTGCGATTAGAACAAAAATTGCAGCGGAGAATTTCATGACGACGACAGAATTGCGCGATCAGCTGATCGTGGGCCTCGACGTGCCGACTATCGCCGAAGCGGAAAAAGCCGTTGAGGAACTCGGTGATGCCGTGTCCTTCTACAAGATCGGCTATCAGCTGGTTTTTGCGGGCGGTCTCGATTTTGCGAAGAGCTTGATTGCGGCGAAGAAGAAAGTCTTCCTCGACATGAAGCTGCTCGACATCGACAACACCATCGCCAAGGGCGTGGAGAATGTTGCGAAGATGGGCGTTTCGATGCTCACGCTCCATGCCTATCCAAAAGCCATGCGCGCTGCCGTCGAAGCCGCCAGAGGGTCAGATCTCTGCTTGCTCGGCGTGACGGTTCTGACGTCGATGGATGATGCCGACCTGCGCGAAGCGGGCTATTCCGACAATGCGGAAACGCTGGTCCTGAAGCGCGCGCGTCAGGCGCTGGACGCCGGCATGGGTGGTATCGTCGCTTCCGCAGCCGAAGCTGCCGCCATTCGTCAGGCCATCGGACCGGATATGGCGGTGGTGACGCCGGGCATTCGTCCCGCAGGCGCGGAGAAGGGTGATCAGAAGCGTGTCATGACGCCAGCGGATGCGCTTCGTGCCGGCGCCAGCCATCTTGTCGTGGCGCGACCGATTGTCGGCGCAGCGGATCGCAAAGCGTCTGCCCTTGCCATTCTGGAAGAAATGCGCTCCGCTGCGTAAATAGTTTTCGAGGAGGAAAGCATGACGAAAGCCTATTGGATCGCCCGCGTGGATGTTCGCGACCCGGAACGCTACAAGGATTATGTGTCCACAGCCAAACCCGCCTTCGAACGCTATGGCGCGAATTTCATTGCGCGCGGCGGCAAGGCGGAAGCCGTCGAAGGACAAGGACGTGCGCGCAATGTCATCATCGAGTTCGAGACCATGCAGCACGCGCTCGATTGCTACAACTCGCCGGAATATCAGGCGGCGAAAGCTATTCGCCAGACCGTAGCGGATGGTGAGATCGTCATTGTCGAGGGTATCTGACACCACAATGAAAAAGGCCTCGGAAGGGGCCTTTATCTTTTAGAGCGCTACCGGCGGGTCATGCCGCCCCGCCAATGTGAGATCAAGCAGCAGCACCTTTCCGGCATGGGGATCGGCGTTACGAGCCTCGTCGTTCATGCCTTCATGGGCGCTGGTCACGATCATCACCGCCGCATCCGGGCCGACAAAGGCCGGGCAGGACGGCTGGCTTACAGGCAGTTCTATCGATCGGATCAGGCGACCTTGTGGTGAATAGGCGTGAAGCGCTTTTCCGCCCCAGCAGGCGTTCCAGACGGTGCCTTCCGCATCCACGACTGATCCGTCAACGCCGCCTTCATCGACACGGTGATGAAAGACGCTCTTTTCCGAAACCGGCAGCCCCGTTTCAGGATCGGTATCGACACGCCAGATGATATTGCGGTCGGTATCGGCGAAATAGGCGATCTTTCCATCCGGCGAAAAGCAGATCGAATTGGTGATCGTGATGCCGGAAAAGAGCTTCTTCACCTGGCCTTCGCGATACCACCAGATGGAACCGGCATCCTTCTCGGCCTTACGGCCCATGGTGCCGATCCAGAATGCGCCGGAGGGGTGGACGCGCGCATCATTGGAGCGCGTCACCGGATTGTCGGCTTCCAGCGGATGATGCATCGTCAGACGACCATTGGCGCGCTCGCGGATGAACAGCCCGTGTTCGCTGACCAGAAGCTGGCGCTCGCGGTCGATGACGGCAAGGGCGCTGGCTTTCATGCCGAGGTCATGGACCTCCATTGCCCCGCTTTCCCAGTTTCGCTCGATGAGTTTGTGCCCGAGAATATCGAACCACCAGACATGGCCTGTCAGCGGATCGTAACCCGGGCCTTCGCCCAGTTCTGCGATATGGTCGGCGAATATGACAGTTTTGACGGACGTCACCTTTTCCTCCCGAAAAGTATCATTCAACCGCTGTGTCTAGAGCATTTTCCCGCCAAATGAAAAGCTTCGGCATGGCATAAATGCGGCAATTCAGCGCCAGCCAAGCGCCGGAGCGACATGTTTCAAAATCGCTTCGATGACATGGGCATTATAGTCGACGCCAAGCTGGTTGGGGACGGTCAGAAGCAGGGTGTCTGCCTCGGCAATCGCTTCGTCCTGCGCCAGTTCCTTGATGAGGTCTTCCGGCTCCGCGGCATAGGAGCGACCGAAGATCGCCCGCGTATTCTCATCGATGTAGCCGATGCTGTCCTGCTCCTTGCCGCCAGCGCCGAAATAGGCACGGTCGCGGTCATCGACAAGCGCGAAGACGCTGCGGCTCACCGAAACGCGCGGCGTGCGGCTGTGGCCCGCTTCCTTCCAGGCTTCGCGATAGGCGCGTATCTGCTTTGCCTGCTGGATATGGAACGGCTCGCCCGTCTCGTCGTCTTTCAGCGTGGAGCTTTGCAGGTTCATGCCGAGCTTGGCTGCCCAGACCGCGGTGGCGTTCGACCCTGCGCCCCACCAGATGCGGTCGATCAATCCTTCCGAATACGGCTCAAGGCGCAACAGGCCGGGCGGGTTGGGGAACATCGGGCGCGGATTGGGTTGCGCAAAGCCTTCGCCTTTCAATGTGCGCAAAAACACTTCCGCATGTTTGCGGCCCATATCGGCATCCGTCTGGCCTTCTTCCGGCGCGTAGCCGAAATAGCGCCAGCCGTCGATCACCTGTTCGGGCGATCCGCGGCTGATACCAAGCTGCAAGCGTCCGCCAGCGATCAGGTCGGCAGCGCCTGCATCTTCCGCCATGTAAAGCGGGTTTTCATAACGCATATCGATGACGCCGGTGCCGATCTCGATCTTGCTGGTCTTGGCGCCGACCGCCGCCAGAAGCGGGAAAGGCGAGGCGAGCTGGCGCGCAAAATGGTGCACGCGGAAATAGGCGCCATCGGCCCCCAGTTCTTCAGCGGCTACTGCCAGATCTATCGATTGCAGCAGCGTATCGGCAGCCGAACGGGTTTGCGACTGCGGGGAGGGCGACCAATGGCCGAACGAGAGAAAGCCAATCTTTTTCATGAGGTTCTCTTGATTCTAGGGGTATCTATTTGTGATCCATCATATGGGGAGGGTTGCCTCGTTTGGAAGTGAGGCCCCATGGCAAACACTTTTTTGTGTTTTGTGGACGCCGGAAAGCCTGAATTGGCACGGTTTCGGCGGCAGAAAGGCACTATATCGCCGGTGCATTCCGTTTTAAATTTCCCGCAACTTCGAATCGCGAGGAAATCATGGCTCTCAAAGTCGCGGTCCAGATGGACCATATCAGCACGATCAACATCACGGGCGACACAACGTTCGCTCTTTCGCTGGAG
This sequence comes from Brucella sp. NBRC 113783, assembly GCF_040372265.1. Classification (NCBI taxonomy): domain Bacteria; kingdom Pseudomonadati; phylum Pseudomonadota; class Alphaproteobacteria; order Hyphomicrobiales; family Brucellaceae; genus Brucella; species Brucella sp. NBRC 113783. The sequence continues at coordinate 263,387 of NZ_BAABRX010000001.1, forward strand.
GCGCAGAAGCGCGGCCACGAGCTTTATCATTATACGCCTGACCGCCTGTCGATGCGCGACGGCGTCGTTTCGGCGCGCCTCGAAAAACTGGAAGTGCGCGACGTCAAAGGCGATCACTTCACGCTGGGCGTACCTGAGCGCCGCGACATGCTGGAAATGGATGTGGTGCTGCTGCGTCAGGACCCGCCTTTCGACATGAACTACATCACCAACACGCATCTTCTGGAGCGCATCCATCCGAAGACCCTGGTGGTCAACGATCCGGCCTGGGTGCGCAATAGCCCCGAAAAGATCTTCGTCACCGAATTTCCCGACCTGATGCCGGAAACGCTCATCACCAAGGACCCGCAGGAAGTCATGGATTTCCGCCGCGAATTTGGCGACATTATCCTCAAGCCGCTCTATGGCAATGGCGGCGCGGGCGTGTTTCATCTGGCCGATGGTGATCGTAACCTCACTTCGCTGCTCGAAATGTTCGGCCAGCTTTTCCGCGAGCCGTTCATCGCCCAGCGCTATTTGAAAGACGTGCGCGCAGGCGACAAGCGCATCATCCTGATCGACGGCGAGCCGGTCGGTGCGCTCAACCGCGTGCCGTCAGAAACCGATGCGCGCTCCAACATGCATGTCGGCGGCAGGCCCGAACAGAGCAAGCTCACGGCGCGCGAACGTGAAATCTGCGCACGCATCGGACCGTCCCTGCGGGAGCGCGGTTTCATTCTGGTCGGCATCGACGTTATCGGCGACTACATGACCGAGATCAACGTCACCTCGCCGACCGGCATTCGCGAGATCGAGCGTTTTGACGGCACCAATATTGCTGCTCTGTTCTGGGACGCAGTGGAAGCAAAGCGGTAATAGACAACACCGGCCCCCGCAAATCCGTGGCGCCGATGTTTCGACTGCGAACCACCAGTATAGTGAAACGGGTCTCCAGCAATGGGGCCCGTTTCTTTTTCGCCAGACATGCGCTTCGTCTGGCTATAGGATTGAGCAGACTTGCAAAATCAAAGTGACTGCGCCGCTTGCACCCCCTGTACGATTTTGGGACACACCGTCCAACAAATTTAGAACACCCTAATTTATAATATTGCCAATCCCGTTCTTTAGTGCAGAATTCGGTCTATTCAGTTATTTGCGAATAGTATTCGAGGGGACCTTGATGCGTCATTCGACTGAGAACAGAAAAAGTCACGCCTTTCCGTTACTGCGCCTTACCGCCCCTCAGTTCAAAATGCCGATACCGGTCATCGGGGTTCTTCTTCTCTTCCCCTATACAGAAACGGCGCTTGCCGATTGTACGCCTGCCTCGCCTGCATCGGGCGATACGGTTGTCTGTAACGGTAATCCGAGCGGGTTCAGCACCAGCGGGCTTGGCAGCCTCAATGTCGTGATCGAGCAGAACACCAATCTGAATGGCCCATTCACGGCCAGCAGCATGGGCGCGCTGACGGTCGATCATTCGGGCAATGCGCAGAGCGTTGCCATAAACGATGCGACCAGCCTCGTTTTCGACAATCGCGGCACGATCAATGGCGGCCTGACTGTGAGCGGCAACGGCACCTATGTGGTCCATAATTATGCCAATTCGCATATCAATTCGGCGTTCAGCTTCACCGGCAACAGCACGAACATCATCACCAATGATGGCACGTTGAACAATGGCGTCACCATCAATGGCGATGGCGCGACCAATATCACCAACACCACCGGCGCATTCTTCAATAACGGCATTTTCGTCAATGGCGCCAGCCAGACCTTCGTGGAAAATTACGGCACGATCCAGAGCACGATTGCGCTTGGTTCCGGCAACGACACGATCATCAATTATGATCCCGGCCAGATCAATGGCAGCGTTTCGCAAGGGGCTGGCGACGATCTTTTCGACATGCGCGGCGGTCGTGTCAGTGCGACGGTCAATCAGGATGACGGCAATGACCGGTTCCTCTTGTCCGGTGGCGAAGTCACCGGTTCGCTGATGGCGGGCAATGGCGCTGATTACATGCTCTGGACGGGCGGTCTGATCGGCGGCATCGACATGGGCGCGGACAATGATGTCGCGGTGTTTCAGGGGCTGACCGATACGCAGCTGAAAAGCATCCAGATCAATGGCGGCCTCGGCACAGATCGTCTGACCTGGCAGAACACCAAGGGCAGCAATCCGCAGCGTCTGATCAACTGGGAGCTTATCGAGCTTCAGAATGCGTCGGAGCTGACGATGAACAGCAATCTGACGCTTGGCGACAGCGGCACCGCTACCGGCACGCTCACCATCGATTCGAGCAGCTATCTTCGCGCTGGCAGCGGCAGCTGGACCATCAGCCCGGCGGTGGGTGGCAGTCTCACACAGGTGGTGAATGCAGGCGTGATCGATCTCACCAATGGCTCCAATTCCACATCGGACAGCCTCACCATCGTCGGCAATTATCAGGGGAATTCGGGCCAGCTCTGGCTGAACACGGTTCTGGCCAGCGACAATGCGCCGTCCGACAAATTGGTCATTTCGAACGGCACGACGACCGGCTCCACCGGCATCGTGGTGACCAATGTCGGCGGTACGGGTGCGCAAACCCAGCAGAACGGTATCCTTGTGGTGGAGGCGATCAATGGAGCGACCACGGGCGAAGGTACGTTTAACCTCGCGCGGCGCGCTTCCGCCGGTATTTACGAATACCAGCTGGTGCAAGGCGGTGTGACGGCGGGAACCGAGAACAATTGGTATCTGCGCAACAATTTCGACGGCATCGACGCAACCAATCCTGATTTGCCGATTTGGTTATTGCCCGGCCCTGACGATGGCGATGATGACGACGACGGCAATGGCAACACAGGTGGCGGCTCTGGCGGTGGTTCCGGAGGTGGTACAGGCGGCGGCTCTGGCGGCGGCACGGGTGGCGGCAGCGGCGGTGGGACCGGAGGCGGTTCGGGCGGTGGCGACGATGGCGGCAGCATCACGCTGGTTCGTCCCGAAGTTCCGATCCTGGGCGCAACGCCAACCGTCGTGCGCGGGTTGTTGCGCGTGGCGCTCGGCACATTCCACGAACGGCACGGCGAACAGTCCTGGTTCGGTGATGAAGCAAACAAGCATGTCATCTGGGGCCGCATGTTCGGCGATCAATATCGCCAGAATCTCAGCACCTTCGCAGATCAGCGCTACAAGGGTAACCAGTGGGGCATGCAGTTCGGCGTGCCGGTCTATCGTGCCGAACATGATGACGGTCAGCTCGATACGCTCGGCCTGATGGCTGGCTATGCGCGCGGCTGGGGCGATATGCGCGCCAGAAACATCTATGGCAATAATATCGAGATCGGCAATATCGATGTCGATGCTTACAGCCTCGGCGCTTACTGGACCCATACCTGGGAAAACGAAGCTTATATCGACGCCATCGTCATGCATTCATGGCTCAGCATCGATACGGAATCGGTCGCAGATTATAGTTCCAGCTTCCATGGCAAGGAATGGACGGCCTCTCTCGAAGCGGGCAAGAAATTCGCGATCAGCGAAAAATGGGTGATCGAACCGCAGGCGCAGATCTATTGGCAGTATCAGAATTTCGATGAGGCTAACGATCCCGGCGGCACCATCCGTTACGACAATAACGATAGCTGGACAGGCCGTGTCGGCGCGCGCCTGCAAGGCAATTACACGATCAACGAGCGGCCGTTCAATCCGTTTGTGCTGGCCAATGTCTGGCATCAGTTCAAGGCGAGCGATACGATCTATTTCAACAATGACAGGCTTCGTCCGTCCTGGGAGGAAACCAGCCTTGAACTCGGTGCCGGTTTCACGACCAAGGTTGCCGACAATACCTCGCTCTACGCCAATGCATCCTATGAGTTCAACCTCGGCGGCGAGCGCTTCAGGCTTCTTTCCGGTCGTATAGGCGCACGCGTTTCCTGGTAAATTCAGGCCTCGCCGGCGACACAGCGTTCTTGATCTGTTTCGGGAAAAATGCTTAAATCCTCTGGTTGTATTTAAGCATTCTCTCACTTTAGAGATGTGCTGCGTGGCGAGTGGGGGCTTATGGTCGCGCGGGTTGGAACGGTTGCCTTTCAGGGCATAGAAGCGGTGCCTGTCGATGTGCAGGTCATGGTCGCGCCGGGCAAGATGGGCATGTCGATTGTCGGCCTGCCCGACAAGGCGGTGGCGGAAAGCCGCGAGCGCGTGCAGGCGGCCTTGCATGCTTCCGGGCTATCGATGCCCACCAAGCGGGTCACGGTCAATCTGGCGCCCGCCGATCTGCCGAAGGAAGGGTCGCATTACGATCTGCCGATAGCGGTCGGGTTGATGGCGGCCATCGGCGCCATTCCGGCAGACGCCATCCAATCCTATCTGGTGCTGGGCGAACTTTCGCTCGACGGGTCGATTACGCCTGTCGCGGGTGTTTTGCCCGCTGCGATCGGTGCCAATCGGGAAGACAAGGGGCTGATCTGCCCCTATGCCTGCGGTCCGGAAGCTGCTTGGGCCGGTGCCGATATCGACATTCTCGCACCGCGCAGCCTGATTGCGCTGGCCAATCATTTTCGTGGAACACAGGTGCTGACGCCGCCCGATCCGTCCATGCGGGTTTCCAGCGAAAGCCTGCCCGATCTTGCCGATATCAAGGGACAGGAAACGGCCAAACGCGCGCTGGAAATCGCCGCAGCAGGCAATCACAATCTGCTTCTGGTCGGCCCGCCCGGTTCCGGCAAGTCGATGCTGGCGCAACGCCTGCCGTCGATCCTTCCGCGGCTTTCCCCTCGTGAATTGCTGGATGTGTCGATGATCGCGTCCATCGCGGGCGAGCTAGCGGGCGGAAAACTGTCCGACCGAAGGCCGTTCCGGTCGCCGCATCATTCGGCTTCGATGGCGGCGATGGTCGGCGGTGGCTTGCGCGCCCGCCCGGGCGAGGTGTCGCTGGCGCATAATGGCGTGTTGTTTCTGGATGAGTTTCCAGAGTTTTCACCGCAGGTTTTGGATTCGTTGCGCCAGCCGCTCGAAACGGGCGAATGTCTGATCGCCCGGGTCAATCATCGCACCAGCTATCCGGCGCGCTTTCAACTGATTGCCGCCATGAACCCATGCCGATGCGGGATGGCGGGCGAGCCCGGCCACAGTTGCGCGCGCGGGCCGCGCTGCCAGACGGATTATCAGGCGCGGATTTCCGGCCCGCTTCTGGATCGCATCGACCTGCGTGTCGACATGCCCGCTGTCTCGGCGCTCGACCTGATCCAGCCCGCGCAGTCGGAGCGCAGCGAGACCGTGGCGCAGCGTGTCGCCCGCGCCCGCGCCGTGCAGGCCACGCGCTATGCGGCGCTGGGGCTCGATCCGTCGATGGCGAACGCCTATTGCTCGGCGAATCTGATCGAGGAGGTGGCGCGACCGGATGCAGCGGGAATGAAGCTGTTGCGCGACGCCAGCGAGCAGATGCGCTTTTCCGCCCGTGCCTATCACCGCATCCTGAAAGTTGCGCGCACTCTGGCCGATCTCGATGGGGTGGATCAAATCAGCCGCATTCATCTGGCTGGCGCAATTTCCTACCGCATCGGTGCGGAACGGTTGATTTCTGCGGCGTGATTGCTCACGCCGCAGATGGTCGCGTTCCGGGGCTTAGATCCCGAAGGTCACCAGCCCGTTTTCATCGATGCGCCAGGCCGGGTTCCACGCAATTTCCCAGGCGTGGTCGTCGGGATCGGCGACATAGCCGCGAAAGCCGCCATGCGGGGGCGCGTCGGCAGCGCGCAGCAGCGTCCCGCCTGCCTCTGTCAGCCGCTGCATCAGCGGCGCGACATCTGCTTGTTGCTCCACATTATGGGCGAGCGAAAATGCCCCCGGTTGCACAAGGCCGCGACGGTTCATGTCGGCTTCGAGCGATGATTTAAGGAAGGTGCCGAGAACGAACCCGTTCATCTGGTAGAAGATGATCTCGTCATTTTCAAATATCGGCGTCCAGCCGAAGCCTTCGACATAGAAGCGACGCGAATTGGCGAGGTCGGCAATACCGAGTGTAATAACGGAAATTTGCTGTTTCATTGTCCAAACCCTTGATCCTCCGGCGCACCATTGCTCCGGAGTTGAAGGTCAGGGGACACATTGCGATCGCAGAACCGCGAAGGTCAGGACCCGTCTCTGGCATTATACTATGCCGTTGCACGGGAGCCGGGCTAACCGCACCGACCTCTCCTTTTTAGACCCGGACTGTCTATCACGTTCCGGGCCTGAATTCAATTTCGGTAAGCTTTCGATTTAGAGCATTTCCAGCAAAAGTGCGTAGCGGTTTTGCGTGGGATAATGCGCAAAAACAAATTGACAGAGCGGTTCCACGATTCCGTGCTAACCGGAACCGCTCTAATGACGAACCGAGCCGACCAACAGATTGTCCGGTGCTTCGATGGTGACCCAGCGACCGGTATTGTTCGCGGCCTGACGCTTCAGATAGGTGTAGTCGGTTTCGTTCCAGCGCAGAACTTCGTCGGTCAGATTGTCGAGAACGAAGTCGCCGCGGTCGGTGCGAACGGTCAGCACGGCATGGCCTTCGCCGTCCGGCTTGCGCACGACGGTGATCAGAAGATCGCTGATCGGAATGCCGGCCTTTTGCAACTCGCGCTGCTTGAGCAGCACATAGTCTTCGCAATCGCCAACGGTGGTCGGATAAGCCCAATATTCCTCGACGCCGTAGATTTCCACGTCGGTCATCGGCTTGATGCGTTCATTGACCGAAAGATTGACTTCGACAATGCGCTGCCAGTTGGCATGACCGAGCGGCAACGGGCTGGTGTCGCGGCTGGCAATATTGCATTCCTGCGCTTCGCGCTTGCAGAATTCGTAATGGCCGATTGGCTGCGAGGTGACCTTGCCAGTCTGCATGAAGTCGCCAGAGGCTGCTTCAGCACCAAAGCCTGTCATCAGCACCGAAGCCGCGAAAGCAGCAGCTGCCATCATTTTCTTGGTCGAGCGAACAACGCAAAACATACTCAACGCCCTTGCCGGAAACTCTTTTATTAACGAAACGTTAAAATCTGAAACACTTGCGAGTCAATTCGATTTGCCGCTTCACCGCCCAACATCTTAATTAATGGTTAACGCGGGTGGTCTGAAATAATACAATCTATGATTGAATTTGTTGGGTTTTTCAGGCGTTTTGTACGCTTGGTGACCACTCATAATTTTGCCATGCTGAGGGAGCTTGTTTTTGCCAGCGAATATGCCAATGGTTGGCACATTCCACCGGACCTTTGAGGTCCATTTGCAAAGGCCACGGGATGACAAGCGCAACCACGCGCAAGGCCACGGCAGACGACATCGATGCGTTATTGCGCATCGAAGAGCGCTGTTTCGAAACAGACCGCATTTCCCGACGCTCCTTTCGCGCCCTGATCGCGCGCCCCACTGCGGAAACCATCATTGCGGAAGCTGACGGCCAGATCATCGGCTATGCGATGATCCTTTTCCGGCACGGTACGGCACTGGCGCGGCTCTATTCGATTGCCGTTGATCCGGATGCAGGCGCCAAGGGGATCGGCGCGCTTTTGCTCCAGGCGGCAGAGACGGCGGCCTTTGAGCATGACCGTCCGCTGCTACGGCTTGAAGTGCGCGAGGACAATGCGCGGGCGATCGCTCTTTACAAGCGCCACAGCTATCGCCCGATTGGGCGCTATCTCGATTATTATGCCGACCATTCCAACGCCTTGCGTTTCGAAAAGACGGTGCGCGGCGGCGTGCCTCTGGCAACACCATTTGCCTATTACCGGCAGACGACCGATTTCACCTGTGGTGCGGCCTGCCTGATGATGGCGCTTGCCCGGCACAAGCCCGGAACCGCGCTCGATCCGGTGCTGGAAATCCGTCTGTGGCGCGATGCAACCACGATCTACATGATGTCCGGGCCGGGCGGCTGCGAACCTTTCGGCCTTGCCGTCGCCGGGCACGAGCATGGATTGAAGGCATCCATCATCGTCTCCATTGAGGATATGCTGTTTCTGCAATCGGTGCGTTCGGAAAAGAAGCGCCGGGTGATGCGGCTTGCACAGACCGATTTTCGCCAGCGCACGGAAGCCTATGGCATTCCGGTGGAATATCGCGGTTTCACCTTGTTCGACATCATCACGGCGCTTCGACGGGGCGCGTCGGTGATCGTTCTGATCAGCGGCTATCTCATGTTCGGCAACAAGGTGCCGCATTGGGTGCTCGTCCATGGCGAAGATGGCCGTCACATTTTTATTCATGATCCGTGGGTGGAAGAGAAACAGGGCGAAAGCATCGCCGATGCGGCCAATGTGCCGGTTCCCTTCCACATCTTCGACCGCATCGCCCGCTTCGGCAGCGATGGGCTGAGAGCAGCGGTGATTCTCGAAAAAGGGACAGACTGATGACGATCTGCGTCATTCTCGTTGGGCGCCTCTCGGATATCGACAATGGCGCGACACCGCACAAGGTCATGACCAATCGCGATTATCTCGCGCATCCGGCCCTGTTCAACGGCCAGCAGCGCCCGCGCATTATCAACCTGTCGCGGAGCTATACCTATCAAAGCCGCGGCTATTATGCCTCGCTTCTGGCGGAGGCGCGCGGTCACCGGATCATTCCGTCCGTCGAGACGATGATTGATCTGTCCGAACGGCGGCTCTATGAGAATGCCATTCCCGAGCTGGAAGACATGCTCAACAAGGCGTTGGGCAAGCATCCCGAAAAAGCGCCAGAAACCATCCACGTCCATTTCGGGCTGGCCGAGAACCCGGAATTCGAGCGTTTCGGCAGGCTATTGTTCGACTGGTTCCGTGCGCCGTCGCTGGAAGTAACGGTCAAGCCCGGCGAGTGGGCGCGTATCCAGAAAATCGGCTTTGCCAATATTGCGAAATTCTCAAAACATCAAAAGGAGCGTTTCGAGGATGCGCTCGACCGCTATACGCAGCGCGAATGGCGGGCGGCCAAGCCAAAGGTTCCGGCCCGTTATACGGTCGCCACGCTTTGCGATCCGAAAGAGGCGATGCCACCTTCATCCATGGCGTCACTGAAGCATTGGGCGAAGATCGCAGCGCGCCTCGGCGTTGAAGTGGACCCCATCGGCAGGAAGGACCTGTCGCGACTTGCCAATTACGACGCGTTGTTCATCCGCGAAACCACGTCGATTTCCAACCATACCTATCGCTTTGCGCGACGGGCGCAGCAGGAAAACATGCCGGTCATCGACGATCCGATTTCGATGATCCGCTGCACCAACAAGGTTTATCTGCACGAACTGATGCAGGCCAATGATGTGGCCGTGCCGCAGACCGTGATGATTGCGGGCGAGGAGGATCTGGAGCGGGCCGCCGATATTCTGGGCTTTCCGCTGGTGATCAAGATACCGGATTCGTCCTTCTCGCGCGGGGTGAAGAAGGTGAAGGATATTGCGGAGCTGAAGGTGCTGGCGATGCTGTGGCTTCAGGACAGCGATCTTCTGCTGGCGCAGAAATATATGCCGACCCGGTTCGACTGGCGTGTGGGCGTCCTCGACGGCAAGCCGCTCTTCATCTGTCAGTATATGATGGCGAAAAACCACTGGCAGATCGTCAAGCACGATACGGGCGGCAAACCGCTTGAGGGCGGCTTTCGCACCTATACGCTGGCGGATGCGCCCAAAGCGGTTCTGGAAACCGGCCTGCGCGCTGCGCGGTGTATTGGCGATGGATTATACGGTGTCGATCTGAAAGAGACGGATGACGGTGTCGTGGTGATCGAAGTCAATGACAATCCCAATCTCGAACACGGCATCGAGGATGCGGCGGAAAAAGACGACGTCTGGATCAATCTGACCCGCTGGTTCATCGATCGGCTGGATCGCAAACAGCGTATCCCGGAAGAGTTGAAAGCAGTACCTGCCCAGCCTAGGCTGTTACTGCTCTAATTCTTCGTTTTTACGCGCATCTTTTCCGAAAACCGGCTCCCGCTTTTCGGGATGCGCTCTAGAATCTGATCATTGCTTTACGCCGGATTACATCGGCGTGAAGCAGACCTTGGTATGTCCGGCGCCGATGAAGCCGAGACGGCTTGCAGCACCCTTGGAGAGATCCAGCACGCGTCCCTTGATGAACGGGCCGCGGTCGTTGATGCGCACGACGAGCGACTTGCCATTTCTCTGATTGGTAACTTTGACCTTGCTGCCAAGCGGCAGGGAGCGGTGCGCTGCGGTCAATCCGGCTGGGTTCATACGTTCACCCGAAGCCGTGCGGGAGGTCAGGGCGTACCAGGAGGCACCGCCGCATTGCTGTGCCGAGGCTTCGATTGCGCTGACAGCGAGAAGGCTGGTTGCTGCAAAGCCGAGCATAGCCATACGGGTCTTGAAGTTCATACCAGTTCCACTAGTTGTTAACGGGGCGCTTTGACAGTTTTGCTGAGAAAGACCTGAGCGAAGTGGAATCTAAATGTGGCGATGACGTGGTTCGAATGAGAACATTATGCGATAATTGAATCTATATCCGCAGCGGAATATCATCCTATACTATGCGTTGTTTACTTATATTTCGAAACATAACTGAGGAATATTTTGAAGGATTCGGTTCTGTTGCTGTAAAAGCGTTTACGATTCGTTAGGAATCTGGCGCATGGCTTCGTGTGGCCTTGTTTTACGCGGTGGAATCCAAGAAAAACTGCTTTTAGCGGTTCTACCGCTGTCGCCTGACCCTACAATTTTTATTTGTAGCGCAAGTTTTAAAGCCTCTTCTAAAAGTTGTCGAAATGCGGCATTTTCCGGGCAAAAATGCAATTTGGCCGTGTGTGTGGCAATTTTTACAGGTCGGTTTTTTCTTATCCACAGGCCGGAAAACGGCGCTTATGACGTTTCTTTGACCGTGCAGCCAGTGCAATTTATGGAAGAAATCCTGCTATATGCCTGTGGCGAACAGATGTGATTCCAACGGAAAACATGCAGGACGATCATCCCGACACGAACACGAATGCCTCCGTTCCGGCGATATCCGCTGGCAAGCGGGCGCTCTATCTCGTACTGGGCTTTGTCATGCTTGCGCTTGGCATCATCGGCGCCGTCTTGCCGGTCATGCCGACGACCATCTTCATCATTCTGGCGGCCTGGTTCTTTGCGCGGTCTTCGCCCAAACTTGAAGCGCGGCTTCTTGCCGACCCGCGTTTCGGCCCGCTGATCGTCAAGTGGCGTGACCGTGGCGCGATACCACCAAAGGCAAAGCTCTATGCCTGCCTGGGCATGCTTGTCGGCTACGGTTTTTTCTGGTGGGGCGCCCATCCGGGTCCGCTGCTGGCGATTGCGGTGACCATCTTCATGCTGGGCTCTGCCGCCTATGTGCTTTCTCGGCCCAGCGAGTAACCGCTTTAAACCCTCATCCCTTCGCGATAAGAGTGGCGTCATCGCTATGGGAGCCACCGATGAATTTGCCTGCCGTCAATCCGCTGATCGATCAACTCTCCGCGCCGCCCATTCCGGCTGTGCAGGTCTGGGCGCGGGATTATGACGGCAGCCACGGCCCGCTGATCGATCTTTCGCAGGCGGTTCCGGGCTATCCGCCGCATCCCGACATGCTGCGCTTTCTGGGCGAGGCGGCGGGTTCGCTCTCCAGCGCAGGCTACGGGCCGATTGAAGGCGAGGCTGTGCTGCGTCAGGCCTATGCCCGACATGTCGGCTCGCTTTATGGCGCTTCGATTGAAGCGCGCAATGTGCATGTCACATCCGGCTGCAATCAGGCTTTCATCGCGGCCATCATGTGCGTGGCTGGCAGCGGCGATACGGTGCTGACGACCGACCCGTTCTATTTCAACCACCGTTCGTCACTGGAAATGCTTGGCATCAAGCCGGCTTCCTTTCCGTGCCGTGCTGAAAATGGCTTTGTGCCAACGGTTGAGGATGTGCGGGCGGCGCTGCATCCCGGTGTGAGGGCGCTGACGCTTGTTTCCCCGAACAACCCGACCGGCGCGGTCTACCCGCCGGAACTGCTCGGCCAGATCTATGCGCTGTGCCGCGCCAACGGCACGTGGCTGATCCTCGATGAAACCTATCGCGATTTTCTGCCGACTGCCGGTGAGGCGCCGCACGAGTTATTCGGTGAGGCCGACTGGCCGTCGCATCTGATCCAGCTCTACAGCTTCTCGAAATCCTTCTGCATTCCGGGGCATCGTCTGGGGGCCATTGTTGCAGGCGTCGATATGGTGGCCAATATAGCCAAGGTGATGGATAATCTGCAAATCTGCGCGACACGTGCGCCGCAGGTGGCCGTTGCCCGCGTGCTTGCGCCGCTCGAAGCATGGCGCAACGAGAACCGCAAGGAAATCGCGTGCCGGTCTGCAACACTTCGCTCCGTCATGGCGGTGGTCGATGGCTGGCGTGTAGAAGCGGTGGGGGCCTATTTCGCCTTCGTGCGGCACCCTTTCGAGGGCCTATCATCGGTGACGGTTGCAGAGCGCCTTGCGAAGTCGCTCGGCATTGTCACATTGCCGGGTGTCTTCTTCGGTGACGGGCAGGAAGCTTTTCTGCGCTTTGCCTTTGCCAATGCCGATGTGGCCGGCATCGAAGCCACGGGAGCCCGTTTGCCAAGCTTACGGCTTTGATTCCCATAACAGTTCCAGCAGCTCTTCCATGGCATCCAAAGTCCCACACAATTGGTGGAGGGTGGATTGCTACAAACCTGTAACATTACTGTCATATGAATGTAATATAGAGCGCGTAGACGGCTACTGACGCTAATCGTCATAGGCTTTTTACAACAGGAGCTGCTGCTCATGAACAAGATGATTTCCTCGACCGCGGCGCTGGCCATTGCCGCCGTTCTGTCGGTTTCCGCTGCCCAGGCGCGCGATCAGATTCAGGTTGCCGGTTCCTCGACCGTGCTGCCTTATGCTAAGATCGTCGCTGAAACCTTCGGCGAAACCTATCCGAACTTCAAGACGCCGGTTGTTGAATCGGGCGGTTCGGGCGCCGGCATCAAGGAATTCTGCAAGGGCGTCGGTGAAAACACCATCGACATCGCCAATGCATCGCGCGCCATGAAGGATTCGGAACTGAAGTCGTGCGTTGACGCTGGCGTCAAGGACGTTCAGGAAGTGCGCTTCGGTTATGACGGCATCGTCTTCGCAACCGACGCCAAGGGTCCGGATTGGAAGCTGAAGCCGGAAGACGTCTACAAGGCCCTGGCCGCCAAGGTTGTTGTTGATGGCAAGCTGGTCGATAATCCAAACACCAAGTGGAACCAGGTGAACCCGAACCTGCCGGATTGGGACATTGCTGCCTATATCCCGGGCGAAAAGCACGGCACCCGTGAAGTTTTCGAAGAAAAGGTTCTGGCCGACGGCTGCAAGCACTCCGGCGCTCTGGACGAAATCAAGAAGACCGGTCTCGACGACAAGGCTGCCGCTTCGGCCTGTATCGCAGTGCGTAAGGACGGCAAGGCTGTCGACATCGACGGCGACTATGCTGAAACGCTGGCGCGCATCGACTCCAACAAGACCGGCGTTGGCGTTTTCGGCCTCTACTTCTTCGAAAACAATGCCGACAAGCTGAAGGTTGCGACCGTCAACGACATCACGCCATCGGCTGCGACCGTCGCCTCGGGTGAATATCCGGTTTCGCGTCCGCTGTTCTTCTACGTGAAGAAGGCTCACCTCGGCGTCGTGCCGGGCCTCAAGGAATATGTCGATTTCTTCCTGAACGACCAGATGATCGGTCCTGACGGCCCGCTCGCTGAATATGGTCTGGTGCCGGCTCCGGATGCAGAACGCGAAGCACAGCGCGCCGCCTTCACCGAAGGCAAGACGCTGGCTGCAAAGTAAGTCTAAAACTGTGGAACGCGGGGATGAAACCTCCCCGCGTTCTTCTCCTTTCGCGCCATTCTAATATGAGAGGCGCAATCGCGCGGAGCTGACAGTCTGGTCATTGGGGACACGTCTATGTCGTTTCGCATTTTTCAGGGCAACCGGGGAAATTGAATGTCCTTCTTTCTGGTTCTCGTCAGCGTCATTGCAATCGGGTTGGTCGGCTTCTTTATTGGCCGTCAGCGCGCCGTTGCACTGGACAAAGCGCAGCCTGTCGCGCCCCAAGGTTCGGGGCAAGGATCGACGGCCGAGAAAATGCATTCCCGCCCGCATTATCATGGCTGGTGGGTTTTCCTCGTTTCTGCATTGCCTGCAGTGCTGTTTCTTGCCGTCTGGGCTGTCGGATCGTCCGTCTATCTCGATCACAGCGCCACCGCACGACTACCCGATGCCGTCGAGGATGGTTCTTACACCAATCGCAGCCTTCAGCTCGGTATGGTGCGCGGCCTCGCCAACGGGCTTGAGCGCCTGACACCGGCTGAGCTGGAAAGCTTCCCGACCAACTATCAGGATGCGCGCTCGGTTCTCGGCAACAAGGGCGTGGCTCTCGCGACCGAGGGCCAGGACTATATGGTGCCCATCGCCCTCTATCTGAAGAAGGCGACGGACCTCACGCACACGATCGGCGCTGCCGTGGCGCTGGTCATTGCGGTTGCCGGTCTGATTTTCGGTCTTTCCACGATCAACCGCCGCATGCGCGCCCGCAACAATGTCGAGCGCATCGTGCTGTGGGGGCTGATCGCCGCGTCGGGCATCGCCATTCTGACCACTGTCGGCATCATCTGCTCGATGCTGTTTCAGACGATCAGCTTCTTTCAGTCGGTTTCGCCGTGGAATTTCTTCTTCGGCACGGTCTGGGACCCGCGCTTTGCTGCTGCCGGTTCCGGCGGTGAGACGGGCCAGTTCGGCCTGATCCCGCTTCTGGCCGGTACGCTCTATATCGCGCTGGTCGCTATGCTGTTCGCGGTTCCGGTCGGTCTGTTCGCCGCCATCTACATGGCCGAATATGCCTCGCCGCGCGTGCGCACGGTGGTCAAGCCGGTGCTTGAACTGCTCGCCGGTATTCCCAGTATCGTCTACGGCTTCTTCGCCCTTGTGACGGTCGGCCCGTTCCTGCGTGATCTTTCCGCCGCGATTGCGGGCGGTCAGGGCTTCATCATGGCGCAGAGCGTTTTGACCGCCGGTCTCGTCATGGGTGTGATGCTTATTCCTTTCGTGTCGTCGCTTTCCGACGACATCATCACCGCCGTGCCGCGCACGCTGCGCGACGGCTCGCTCGGTCTTGGCGCCACCCGCTCCGAAACTGTCAAGCGCGTTGTCCTGCCTGCGGCACTCCCGGGCATCGTCGGCGCACTTTTGATGACCGCTTCACGCGCCATCGGTGAAACCATGATCGTGGTTCTGGCGGCAGGCGTTGCGGCGCGTATCAACATCAACCCATTCGACGCGATGACCACCATCACGGTGAAAATCGTCAATCAGCTGACCGGCGACCTTGAGTTCAACTCGCCGCAGACGCTGGTTGCCTTTGCACTTGGCATCACGCTTTTCGTCCTGACGCTGATCATGAACATCTTTGCGCTGCATATCGTGCGCAAGTACCGGGAGCAGTACGAATAATGACCGATACGACCTTCAACGCAAGCGGTACGGCGACTGCACAACCCGCCCGCCGCGATATCGGACTGAAACGCCGCTACGCTGCCGAACGCCGCTTCCGCCTCTATGGCATCGCTGCAATCGCCATTGGCGTGTTCTTCCTCTGCGCGCTGCTGTTCTCGGTTTTCTCCAAGGGCTACACCGCCTTCTGGCAGACGACGCTCTACCTTCCGGTCCAGATCGACGCGCAGGTGATCGATCCGGGCAACAAGCGGGCGACCGATCCGAACGTGCTGATCGCCGCGAACTATCCGCTTCTGGTGCGCAATGCGCTGGCTGAAAAGCTCGGCGTCGCAACCACCGACCGCCCGGCCATGCGCGATCTTGGCCGCTTCTATTCCGACGGCGTGCGCGTTCAGCTGCGCCAGATGGTGATGGACAATCCGGCCATCATCGGCACGACACAAACTGTTCCGGTTCTGGCCGGTGCGGATATCGATTCCGCCTTCAAGGGGCAGATCGATCTGACCGTCCCTGAAACGAGCCGCAAGGTATCGGACCGTCAGGTTGGCTGGATGAAGACGCTTTCGGAAGAAGGCGTCATGAAGGAGGCATTCAACACCGGCCTCTTCACCTATGGCGCATCGAGCCGCCCGGAAACGTCGGGGCTCGGCGTGGCGCTGGTCGGTTCGCTCTATATGATGCTGATCGTGCTGGGTCTGGCTCTGCCTATCGGAGTCGCCGCTTCGATCTATCTGGAAGAGTTCGCCAAGAAGAACCGCTGGACGGATATGATCGAGGTGAACATCAACAACCTCGCAGCCGTACCGTCCATCGTGTTCGGTCTGCTGGGGCTTGCGGTCTTCGTCAACTTCTTCAACCTGCCGCGCTCAGCCTCGCTGGTCGGCGGTCTGGTGCTGACGCTGATGACGCTGCCGACGATCATTATCGCAACGCGTGCCGCCCTGCGCGCCGTGCCGCCGTCGATCCGCGCAGCAGCGCTCGGTCTCGGCGCGTCCAAGACGCAGATGGTGTTTCATCACGTGCTGCCGCTTGCCGCACCCGGCATTCTGACGGGCACGATCATCGGGCTTGCCCATGCGCTGGGCGAAACCGCGCCGCTTCTGCTGATCGGCATGGTGGCTTTCGTGGCGGATGTTCCGTCCACGCCGATGGACCCGGCGACCGCCTTGCCTGTCCAGATCTATATGTGGGCCAATGAAGCAGAACGCGCCTTTGTGGAACGCACGTCCGGCGCTATCATCGTCTTACTTCTGTTCCTGGCCGTGATGAACATTGCAGCAATCATTCTGCGCCGCCGGTTCGAGCGCCGCTGGTAAACGGGAGTCGAAGCTATGAATTTGATGACTGAACGAACTCTCGAGAAAGCCGTAGGAGAAAAGATGAACGCCAACGCCAGTTCCGTAAAGATGCGCGGCGACAAGGTTTGCGTATTCTATGGTGAGAAGCAGGCCCTTTTCGACGTCAATCTGGATGTTCCGGAAAAGATGGTGACGGCGCTGATCGGTCCTTCCGGCTGCGGCAAGTCCACCTTCCTTCGTTCGCTCAATCGCATGAACGACACGATTGAAGGTTGTCGCATCGCTGGCAAGATCACGCTCGACAATGAGGATATCTACGATCCGAAGATTGATGTGGTGGAACTACGCGCCCGTGTCGGCATGGTGTTCCAGAAGCCGAACCCGTTCCCGAAGTCGATCTACGAGAATGTCGCCTACGGCCCGCGCATTCACGGTCTGGCCCGCACGAAGGCCGATCTGGAGGAAATCGTCGTGACCAGCCTTCAGAAGGCAAGCCTGTTCGAGGAAGTGAAGGATCGCCTGCACGATGCGGGCACGGGCCTTTCCGGCGGCCAGCAGCAGCGCCTGTGCATTGCACGTGCGATTGCGGTTAGCCCGGAAGTCATCCTGATGGACGAACCCTGCTCGGCGCTTGATCCGATTGCCACCGCCAAGGTGGAAGAGCTGATCGATGAACTGCGCCAGAACTACACCATCGTTATCGTCACGCACTCGATGCAGCAGGCGGCCCGCGTTTCGCAGCGCACCGCCATGTTCCATCTCGGCAATCTGGTCGAAGTGGGCGACACGGAAACGATGTTCACTGCGCCGACGGAAAAGCGCACGCAGGATTACATCACCGGACGCTTCGGCTAACAAACCGGGGGCAGGGGAAAGCAACCCTTGCGCGCGGATTGCGTCAGAACAAACAGAAGTGCGGCTTCCCCGCAATTTATATTACGAGGTCTACCATGCCGTCTCAGCATACCGTTCGTTCCTACGATGAGGAACTGAAGTTTCTCACCCACAAGATCGCCGAAATGGGCGGACATGCGGAACGTATGGTCGAACAGTCGGTCGCAGCGATCGTCAATGCCGACAACGCCCTTGCGCAGCGCGTCATTTCCGACGACCTGATCCTGGATGCCAGCGAGCGCGAAATCGACGACAAGGCCGTGATGATCATCGCCAAGCGCCAGCCGATGGCGGTGGACCTGCGCGAAATCATCGGTTCGATTCGCATTTCCGCCGATCTGGAGCGCGTTGGCGATCTGGGCAAGAACATTGCCAAGCGCGTTGCCGCCGTTTCGGAATCCCGCCAGCCGGTCAAGCTCTATCGCGGTCTGGAAACGCTCGCCGAACTGGCGCTGACCCAGCTGAAAGACGTGCTCGACGCCTATTCGTCGCGCTCGGTACAGCAGATCAATGTCGTGCGTGATCGCGACGACGAGATCGACGCCATGTACACCTCGCTGTTCCGCGAGCTGCTCACCTATATGATGGAAGATCCGCGCAATATTTCCGCCTGCACGCATCTTCTGTTCTGCGCCAAGAATATCGAGCGCATCGGCGACCATGCGACCAACATCGCGGAAACCGTTTATTACATCGTGACCGGCCTGCAGATGCCTGCCGAACGACCGAAGGAAGACCTGAGCCACGGCATCGTCGTGGATGAGGCACGCAAGCCCTGAGTAAGCGCTGCATTTGAAGCGATCAGGGCAGATTGCCGGATTGCTCCCAAATGCGGTGGAGAATGTGTGAATAGCGCGGCTGCACGCGGTCGATGGGGGGACGTGTATCTTCCGCTCGCCGGTTTAAGATAGGGAATATTGGATGTCACAGGTACCCAAAATCGCTGTGGTGGAAGACGAAGAAGCGCTGAGCGTTCTGCTGCGCTACAATCTTGAGGCCGAAGGCTATCAGGTGGACACGATGCTGCGCGGCGACGAGGCCGAAATCGCGCTGCGCGAGAACGTCCCTGATCTCCTCATCCTCGATTGGATGCTTCCCGGCGTATCGGGCATCGAACTGTGCCGCCGTCTGCGCCAATGGCCGGAGACGGAACGCCTGCCGGTCATCATGCTGACCGCGCGCGGCGAGGAAAGCGAACGCGTTCGGGGTTTAAGCGTCGGGGCCGACGACTATGTCGTGAAGCCCTTCTCGACACCGGAACTCCTGGCCCGCGTCAAGGCGATGCTGCGCCGTGCCAATCCAAGCCTGCTGTCGCATGTTCTGAAAGTAGGCGATCTGGTGCTCGACCGTCAGCAGCACCGCGTTTACCGCAAGGAAAAGGAAGTCCGTCTTGGACCGACGGAGTTCCGTTTGCTCGAATATTTCATGATGTCGCCGGGCCGCGTTTTCTCGCGCAGTCAGCTTCTCGACGGTGTCTGGGGACCGGATATCTATGTCGATGATCGCACCGTGGATGTCCATGTCGGACGCTTGCGCAAGGCCATCAACTTGGGTCGTGCGCTCGATCCGATCCGCACGGTACGCGGCGCGGGATATTCTTTCGGCTGATCGTGCGTCGATAAAAAACTTCTTTTCGAGCCCGTCTTTCCTCATCGAAAGGCGGGCTCGATCACTTTCTGAAGCGCTCTTGCGGCCTGTTATCCTTGCCAGCCGATTCGGTCCGGCGAGACGCTGAAAAGGCTGAAAATCGCTAATCTCACGGAATGTTACGCTTCTTGTATCAAAGTTGAAGGAACCGGCGCAGGACTTGCTAAAACAGTTACGCCGCAGATTTTCCCAACCTGATGAAGCAAGATATATCAAAATTTTACAGCAGTTGCGAATTAAGGCAGGGTTGTGACCTGTATTGAGGAACTATCATTTCCATCAAATCAAAGGTTTATCTCTTTTCCGCAGGTTCATTAAGAAAATATTAATAGTTTTGAATGGTTTGTGTGGACAATTGCGCTCGTGATTCGGGTTTCATTTGCGACCATTTCGATGGTTTCAGCAATTTCGGAATTTGACCCATTGCCTTTTTTTGGCCTAAAAATTCCAAAACCTTGAAGAAGACGAGCGACGGCAGGTTGTTTGATTTTTGATCTTCGCCTGCTTTGACTTGCACCGCAGCTAGACCCGTATTGGTCATTTTTGGCCTTCGGATCGACTGCTTCAGTTAAGGGTCCTGAATATGAGACTGAGCCGTTGACGCGCGCTGGTAATTGGAAGCTGCCTGTATTGGCAGGACTGCTCGTAGCGCCCTTCGTAGTGACGGGTTGCACGACGACCGGCACCACAGCCAAGACCGAGAAGACGGCGGCCGTAAGTCACGTCAAGTCGGTCAACGGTGTCAAGACCTATACCTATACGGCAAGGGACAAGGAGTGTCTCGAGCGCGCCATGTTCTTCGAATCGAACCGCTCCAGTTCCGATGGTCTGATGGCTGTCGGCACGGTTGTGATGAACCGCCTCGCATCGGGCCGTTATCCGGATACGATTTGCGGCGTCGTCGGCCAGAAGAACCAGTTCGCACCCGGCGTTCTCACCCGCAAGATGGAATCCAGCAAGCTGCCCGATGTTCAGGCCGCAGCCGACGCCGTGCTGAAAGGCCAGCGCCATCCGAAGCTGAAGAACGCCATGTTCTTCCATACGGCAGGCCTGAAGTTCCCCTACAACAACATGCACTATGTGCTGGTTGCCGGCGGTAATTCCTTCTACGAAAAACGCAATCGCGACGGTTCGTTGCAGAACCCGGTGCCGCAGGAACCATATAACCTCGCGCTCGCCTATTCGCCGCAATCGCCGTCGCTGCCGCAAGACCCGTCCTATGACGTGACCTTGCCGCAGGCGGGACCGGTTCCGGCAGCAGCGCCAACCGTACAGGTCGCGCTGGCGGATGCGTCCAAGATGGAAACCTCTGTGCGTGGCAGCGGCCTTGGACCGCAGGCGCGGGGCAATCGCCTTGCGCATAACAACGATGTAGCGACGGCTCAGCCGCAAATTCAGCAGGTCGCGTCCTATCAGCCGCAATTCGATACGTCGGCACCGGCAAGCCAGCCGCAATCGCTTGGCTATGCAGCGGCAGATCAGAAGCAGGTCGATGCAATCGGCGCATTGCTTCTGTCGCAGGACCGTCCGGAAACCCCTCTATAAGTTGAGTTGAACAGATTTGGTGCGGGCTAATCTTTCCGATTGGCCCGCATTTTTTATTTGAGTTCTGCATTCCATCGCTATTAGCGGGGACGAACCACGACCGGACGATAGATCGGCTGATAGAGCATGATGGGCTGATCGTAGAAATCGACGCGGTTTTCCCAGGCGCGGCGATCCGCCCGGCGGTCGAGATCGAGCCGCTGCAGACAGTTGGCAAATGCGTCGGTCCGCGGCTTGAAGCCATAGCCGAGACATGTCTGCTCGTCGGCGGCGCGGCGCTCTTCCGGTGTCATGGTGACACAACCGGCCAGCAGGCCTGCGAGCCCCAGCAAAACAAGTAGTTTCCGGTTCATGTCATTCGTCCTGTGTAAC
Organism: Brucella sp. NBRC 113783; assembly: GCF_040372265.1. Classification (NCBI taxonomy): domain Bacteria; kingdom Pseudomonadati; phylum Pseudomonadota; class Alphaproteobacteria; order Hyphomicrobiales; family Brucellaceae; genus Brucella; species Brucella sp. NBRC 113783. The sequence goes on from NZ_BAABRX010000001.1 coordinate 284,561, forward strand.
TGCCCGCTGCTTCAATAATAGCGCAGGTGCATGAAAAAGAGTGGTGAAATTATGCCGTTTGGTAAACTGATAACGAGAGTATAGAACTGATTCCAAACCGCGCTCCTTTTTTTAAAGGTACGCGTCTTCGCATCAAAAGAGGTCCCGCAGCTCATGGCTCACGATATGCAAAATCCTGTCATCGATCCGGTAAAGCTCGAACGTCTGGCGGAAGTCGCCGTGCGCGTCGGCCTGCAATTGCGCGAGGGACAGGATCTGATCATCACGGCGCCGGTTGTCGCCCTGCCGCTGGTGCGGCTGATTGCCAAACACGCCTATAAGGCTGGCGCAGGTCTGGTGACGCCGTTCTTCGCCGATGATCAGATTGCGCTGGCCCGCTATGAAAACGCGCCCGATGCAAGCTTCGACCGCGCCGCGGACTGGCTCTATCAGGGTATGGCCAAGGCCTATTCGGAAGGTGCGGCGCGTCTTGCGATTGCTGCCGACAACCCGATGCTCCTGTCCAGCCAGGACGCCGCCAAGGTTTCGCGTGCCAATCGCGCAAATTCCAAGGCCTATCAGCCTGCGCTGGAAAAGATCGCGGGCTTCGATATCAACTGGAACATCGTTTCCTATCCAAATGTGGCATGGGCGAAGCTGATGTTCCCGAATGAGCCGGAAGAGGTTGCGACCCGCAAGCTGGCCGAAGCCATTTTTGCCGCTTCACGCGTGGATGTCGAAGATCCGATCGGCGCATGGGCCGCGCATAATGCAGCGCTTCGCACCCGCACCCGTTTCCTGAACGGCAAGGCTTATAGCGCTCTGAACTTCAAGGGCCCGGGCACGGACCTGACGGTCGGGCTTGCCGACGGCCACGAGTGGCACGGCGGCGCATCGACGGCGAAGAACGGCATTACCTGCAATCCGAATATTCCAACGGAAGAGGTTTTCACCACGCCGCATGCCTTGCGCGTCGATGGTTATGTCGCCAGCACTAAGCCACTTTCGCATCAGGGCACACTGATCGAGAATATCGCCGTGCGTTTCGAAGCGGGCCGGATTGTCGAAGCCAAGGCGAGCCGTGGTGAGGAAGTGCTGTCGAAGGTGCTCGACACGGATGAAGGCGCGCGCAGGCTCGGTGAAGTGGCGCTGGTGCCGCATTCCTCACCGATCTCGCAAAGCGGTCTCTTGTTCTACAACACGCTGTTCGATGAAAATGCTGCGAGCCATATCGCGCTCGGCCAGTGCTATTCCAAGTGCTTCATCGACGGCGCCAAGCTGACGCCGGAACAGATCAAGGCGCAGGGCGGCAATTCCAGCCTCATCCACATCGACTGGATGATCGGTTCCGGTGAAATCGACGTTGATGGCATCAAGGCCGATGGTAGCCGCGAGCCGGTGATGCGTCGCGGCGAATGGGCCAGCTAGAGCATTTCCAGCAGAAGTGCGTTGCGGTTTTGCGTAGGATAATGCGTAAAAACAAAGAGATAGAGCAGTTGCCCGATTCCGTTTTTACCGGAACCGCTCTGAGTGCTGGACGCCGGAAATCGAAAAGGCCGGGAAATTTCCCGGCCTTCTTCATGATTGCGATGAACTGAAGCCTCAATTCTTTTCCTGCACATGGGCTTCGAGGAACCATAGCGCCTTGTCCAGCGAGCGCGAAGCGGCGGTAAAAATATCCGCCGTGTTGTCGTCGCCCGCCTCGTCTGAATCCTTGATCGATTTGCGCAGAAGATTGGCGACATCGCCATAACGCTCGATCAGCGCGCCCAGATGATCGTGAACCGCATAAATATCGGTCGGATAGGGCTTCAGTTTCGTTTCCTTCACCACAATCTGCGACGTGCCATAGGCCGTGCCGCCAAGCTGCACCGCCCGTTCGGCAATGGTGTCGACGTGATCGTCGAGTTCGGTGCGGAAACCGTCGAGCATCTCGTGCACTGCGATAAATTGCGGCCCCTTGAGGTTCCAATGCGCCTGCTTGGTGATCAGTGCAAGATCGATGGTCGCAGCCAGATTTTCGTTCAGAAGCGCGATCATGGTCGTCTTGGTGTTGGAAGGAAGATCGTTGCGGGTTGCATGCATCGACTTATTGGACATTTTATCCTCATATCCTTTTGCACAATCAGGCGCGAGCGATTGGCTGGCTCGCAGCGATTGGGAGAATCGCCAGCGTCGGGGCGGTCGAAGAGAGGCGCAAACAGAATCGTCCCGCACCCAGCAAGAAAACGCCTGCCGAGAGATTTTGTTCCGCAGAAAAAGCCGAAAATTCCAAGCCAGGCTGCTCTTTGACGATGAATTGGTGTCCACTTGGGCACGGTTAGACTTGTCGCGGGGGCAATTCTCATTTACCCGGAAGTGCATGAAGATACTCGCCCTCGATACCGCCGCTTCCTATTGCGCCGCCGCCGTCTATGACGCTGGCCGCGATGTCGTTCTTGCTCAGGTCAGCGAGAATATCGGCAAGGGGCACGCCGAAGTGCTGATGGATTATGTCGGGCGCGCGCTGGCCGAGGCAGGCGTGGCGATTAAGGATATTGATCGCGTGGCGGTGAATATCGGCCCCGGTTCTTTCACGGGCGTTCGTATTGGCGTTTCGGCGGCGCGGGGTTTTGCACTGGCGCTCGGGTGCCCGGCGATTGGCGTCACCGCCTTCGAGGCGCTGGCGGATGAGACAATCACACACATGCCGGGCAAGCCGGTGACGATCCTGCTCGACGCGCATCGCGGCGAGATTTACGCGCAGACATTCGACGCCAATGGTGCTGCCCTGTCCAAGCCATCGGTGCTGTCGCGAGAAGAAGCGGAAGCTTTTGCAGGCAATGCGGCCCTCGATACCGTGCTGGCCGGATCGGCAGCAAAGTCGATCAACGAGGCCTTGGGCGACAAGTTTGCGCTTGGCCCCATCGAGCCGACCGCCAATATCGCCACTTTCGCCTGCCTGGCGGCCACACGCACACCCGCTGACGCGCCGAAGCCGCTTTACATGCGCGGGCCAGATGCCAAGCCGCAGGTCGGGTTTGCATTGCCGCGCAGGCAGGCCGGAGAATAGGCGATGATGGGCTTGCCATTCGGTCGCTTCGGTCGCCGACAGGTTTCGGTGGAAGCGCTCAGCGCGCAGGACAGCCACGTGATCCAGCGCATTCATGCCGTCGCGTTTCACCATGGCTGGAGCTCGGACGATTTTCGCTCGCTGATCGCGCAGGATACGGTTTTCGGTTTTGTCGCCCGTGCGGAAGGCAAACCCAATGACGCCTGCGGTTTCGTTCTGGCGCGGCTGGTTGCAGGAGAGGCGGAAATTCTCACCATCGCGGTTTCTCGCGATGTGCAACGGCAGGGTGTCGGTCGCGCGCTGATGGATGCCGTGTTGCGCTATCTCTATCAGGAACGGGCGGAAACGCTGTTTCTCGAAGTCGATGAAGCCAATGTCGCGGCGCAGGCGCTTTACCGGCGTCTCGGGTTTCAGAAGGTCGGTGATCGCCCGGCTTATTACGAAACCGCCAATGGGCGCTCGGCAGCGCTCGTTCTGCGCCGCGATCTGAAGAGACCGCAATGATTGGCGCGATCCGGGTCTTTCTCGTTCTCGCGGCCATGGTCATGCTGAGCCTGTCGCTGATCCCGGTTCAATATGTGTTTCTGAAACTCAGGAATGGCTGGAAACGCAGCCTGCCCAATTTTTTCCACCGCGTGATTGCGCGGTTGTTCGGCTTTCGGGTGCGCACCGTCGGCGAAATGCATCGCGGTCGCCCGTTGTTGCTGGTCGCCAATCATACGTCCTGGAGCGACATTGTTGTCCTGTCCTCGGTCGGGCAGGTGTCGTTCATCGCCAAGTCAGAAGTGCGCAGCTGGCCGATTTTCGGCATGTTCGCTGTTTTGCAGCGGACCGTTTTTGTCGAGCGCGAGCGGCGCGGCAAGACCGGCGAACAAACCTCTGAAATCGCCACGCGGATGAGCGAGGGAGATGCCATGGTGCTGTTTCCCGAAGGCACGACCTCCGATGGCAATCGGGTCTTGCCGTTCAAGACCGCTCTTTTCGGTGCAGCCCATGCGGCGATCAGGGAAGCCGGTGTGCCGGAAGTGCTCGTGCAGCCGGTCGCCATCGCCTATACCGGCGTGCATGGCATGGCCATGGGGCGCTATTTTCGCCCGATTGCATCCTGGCCGGGCGATGTCGAGTTGATGCCGCATCTGAAAGGTATCCTGCGCGAAGGCGCCATCGATGTTGAAATCCGCTTCGGCGAGCCGATGGTCGTCACGGCAGCCACAGACCGCAAGATGCTGGCCCGCACCATGGAAAGCCGGGTGCGCACACTTTTGCAAAGCGCACTTCTGGGCCGTGAGATTTCGGAAGAGTAACCAGCATTTTCAGCAAAAGTGCGAAGCAGTTTTGCGTTCGAAAATGCGATAGCGAAAAAGCCGATCAGTTTGTCACCTTCCAAAGCGGCGACAAAAGCTGTAGATAGCCCCGCATGAGCGAAAACATCACCGATATTGTGCCAGCGGCAGACCACGCCGATACGCGTCCAAATACGCGCAAGGTTTTTGTCAAAACCTATGGCTGCCAGATGAATGTCTATGACAGCCAGCGCATGGCCGACAGCCTTGCAGCGGAAGGCTATGTCGCGACCGATACGCCGGACGATGCCGATCTGGTGCTGCTTAACACCTGCCATATCCGCGAAAAGGCCTCGGAAAAGCTCTATTCCGCGCTGGGACGCCTGCGCAAGATGAAGGACGCGCGGCAAGCCAATGGCAAGGAACTGACCATCGGTGTTGCTGGCTGCGTGGCACAGGCCGAAGGACAGGAAATTCTGCGCCGAGCGCCGAATGTCGATCTGGTGATCGGACCGCAGACCTATCATCGCCTGCCCAATGCGCTGGCGCGCGTTCGCGGCGGCGAAAAGGTCGTCGAGACCGAATATGCGCTTGAAGACAAGTTTGAACATCTGCCGTCGCCGAAGCGCGAGGAAACCCGCAAGCGCGGCGTTTCTGCTTTTCTGACGGTGCAGGAAGGCTGCGACAAGTTCTGCACCTTCTGCGTGGTGCCCTATACGCGCGGTTCGGAAGTGTCGCGCAGCGTCAAACAGATCGTGGCCGAAGCGGAACGCCTTGCCGATGGCGGTGTGCGGGAACTGACCCTGCTCGGCCAGAACGTCAATGCCTGGCATGGCGAGGGCGACGATGGCCGCGAATGGGGGCTGGGCGAATTATTGTTCCGCCTCGCGCGTATTCCGGGTGTTGCGCGCCTGCGTTATACGACCAGCCATCCGCGCGATATGGATGACAGCCTGATCGCCGCGCATCGCGACCTGCGCCAGCTGATGCCTTATCTGCATCTGCCGGTGCAGTCCGGCTCGGACCGTATTCTCAAGGCGATGAACCGCCGCCACAAGGCGGACGAATATCGACGCCTGATCGAGCGCATCCGTGACGTGCGTCCGGATATGGCGCTGTCGGGCGATTTCATTGTCGGCTTCCCCGGCGAGACCGATCAGGATTTCGAAGATACGATGCAGCTGGTGCGCGATGTGAATTACGCGCAGGCCTATTCCTTCAAATATTCGCCACGTCCCGGCACGCCCGGCGCGGATCTGTCCGGTCATGTGGACGAAGCGGTGAAAGACGAGCGGCTTCAGCGCCTGCAGGCTTTGCTGTCGGAACAGCAATATGCGTTTCAGGAATCCATGATCGGTCGCGAGATGGACGTGCTTTTAGAAAAGCCCGGCCGTCAGGCGGGGCAGATGGTGGGACGCTCGCCCTGGCTCCTTCCGGTGATCATCGATGACAACAATGATCAGGTCGGCGAAATTATTCATGTGAAAATCACCTCCACTGGGACCAATAGCCTTATTGCGCAAAAACTGGCGTGAAGGCATGATACCGTTCAGGCAGATGGTTCGGCGCTTGAGTCTCGTGCCGATAATCCTGTCGGGCCGATGATCCCGTCGGAACTGTGATTGCAATGCGTGAACTCTTGAGGAGATACGGTTGAGCGCCACGGAAAAGCTGAGACCTGCCAAGCCAACCACTCTAACGCAAAAAAGCCCGACTACCGGGGCCTCGGATATGGCCCATATCGTGCTCACTTTCGAGAACAACCGCCTGGCCAGTGCGCTTTACGGTCAGTTCGACGAAAATCTGGCACGGATCGAGCAAAAGCTCGGTGTCGATGTTCGCTCCAAGGGCAACCAGCTCTCGATCCGGGGCGAACCGACCGCGACCGAACAGGCGCGCCGCACGCTCGATCATCTTTATGAAACCGTGCAGAAAGGCCATGAACTGACGGCATCGGATGTCGATGGTGCCTTGCGCATGGCCATCGCCGCCGATGATCAGCTCGACCTGCCGACGATGGAAAACAAGGGCAAGCTGTCTGCTGCCCAGATTTCCACCCGCAAGAAGACGATCTTTGCGCGCACCCCGACGCAGGACGCCTATATGCGGGCGCTCGACCGTTCCGAACTGGTGTTCGGTGTCGGTCCTGCCGGTACAGGCAAGACCTATCTGGCCGTCGCCCATGCCGCCATGCTTTTGGAACGCGGTCTGGTGGAGCGGATCATCCTGTCCCGTCCGGCTGTTGAAGCGGGTGAACGCCTGGGCTTTCTGCCGGGTGACATGAAGGAAAAGGTCGATCCCTATCTGCGTCCTCTCTATGACGCGCTTTACGACATGATGCCCGCCGAAAAGGTCGAGCGGGCCATCACGGCAGGCGTCATCGAAATCGCGCCGCTGGCCTTCATGCGCGGGCGCACGCTGGCCCATTCGGCGGTGATCCTCGATGAGGCGCAGAACACGACATCCATGCAGATGAAAATGTTCCTGACGCGTCTTGGTGAAGGATCGCGGATGATCGTGACGGGCGATCCGAGCCAGATCGATCTTCCACCCGGTCAGAAATCCGGGCTTGTCGAAGCGCTTCGCGTGCTGGACGATGTGGAAAGCGTCATCAAGGTGCGGTTCACCCAAAAAGACGTGGTGCGTCATCCGCTGGTGGCGGCAATCGTCAACGCCTATGACCGCGATGCGAAAACGCATGTCCAGCAGCCGGTCCGTCCGGAATAAGAGGACTTGTAATTGGTCGTTAGAACTACGATCTAAAAAATGCTGTCTGCCTTTTTGGGGCAGACGGCTTTCGAACAACTGAAAGGACGAAGCGGCTTGCTGTCCGGGAAGCCGCCGCAGAACGTGTCAGACAACGCGATCCATATCGATATCACCATTGAAGCTGGCAACTGGCCGGATGAAACAACACTCGAAGGACTTGTCAGAAAGTCTGTCGAGGCGGCATGGACCAATCTGGGCCTCAAGGATGCCGACAGCGAATTGAGTATCGTCTTTACCGACGATGCGTCCATTCAGGAGCTGAACGCCGAATGGCGCGGCAAGGACAAGCCTACCAATGTGTTGTCGTTTCCCGCGTTTCCGGTCAAGGCCGGGAACCAACCGGGACCAATGCTGGGCGACATTGTCATCGCCCGCGAAACCGTGGAGCGTGAAGCGGTTGAAGAAGGCAAGCCTCTTGACCATCACCTCTCACACCTTGTCGTGCATGGCTTCCTGCATCTGTTGGGCTATGATCATGAAACCGACGAGGAAGCAGAGGAAATGGAACGCCGCGAGGTCGAGATTCTTCATGCTATTGCCATCCCGGACCCTTATGCTGTATCCCAAGAGACCATTAACAACGATTGACCATGGCTGATCAAACCTCACAACCTCCGTCCGCGGGCGAGAATCGCAGCGAGACCCTAGACGCCGAAGGGCAAAGTACGCAGCGACCGGTAGCGGTCGAAAAGCGTTCCCTTCTGTCGAATATTTTCCCTTTCATCCGCTCGCGGCAGCAATCTTCCTTGCGTGAAGATCTGGCCGATGCGTTGTCCAGCACGGCAAGCGAACAGGATTCCGCCTTCTCGCCCGAAGAAAAGGCGATGCTGCACAATATCCTGCGCCTGCGTGAAATCCGCGTCGAAGACGTGATGATTCCGCGCGCGGATGTCGAGGCCGTTGAAATTTCCACGCCGCTTTGGGAAGTGCTGGAACTCTTCGAGGAATCCGGCCATTCCCGTATGCCGGTCTATGCCGAAACGCTGGACGATCCGCGCGGCATGATCCATATCCGCGACGTTTTGAATTTCATCACGCGTCAGGCGCGCCAGAAAACGCGCCGCCGCACGACGGCCAAGACGCCTGCTGCGGCGACGCCGCCGAAATTCGATATGAGCCGCATTGATCTCACCAAGACGATCGGCGAGCTCAACCTCATGCGCAAGGTGCTGTTCGTGCCGCCATCGATGATGGCGAGCGGCCTGATGGCCCGCATGCAGGCAACCCATATCCAGATGGCGCTGGTCATCGACGAATATGGCGGCACCGATGGTCTCGTCTCGCTGGAAGATATTGTCGAAATGGTTGTCGGCGATATTGAAGACGAGCATGACGACGAAGAAATCATGATCGCCGAGGAAGCCGATGGCGTGTTCGTCGTCGATGCGCGCGCCGATCTGGACGAATTCGCGGCAAAGATCGGCCCGTCTTTCGCGGTGGGCGAACATGGCGAGGATGTCGATACGGTTGGCGGCCTGATCTTCTCCGTATTGGGCCGGATTCCGGTTCGCGGTGAAGTGGTGCAGGCCGTGCCCGGCTATGAATTCCACGTGCTGGAGGTTGATCCGCGCCGCGTGAAGAAGGTGCGCATCGTGCCGCTTTCCGCCGCTGACCGCCGCAGGCAACAGCGTGCCGTTGTTACCACCAAGCCTGAAGAGCAGTCTCCGGCTACCGCCGAAGACACTGAAACCTTCAAAGAGGCCTGATGATCGAACGGCTTGCGGGCAGGATCATTCTTTCAAGCGGCTGGCGTCGTGCGCTGGCCGCTTTTTTGAGTGGCGCCTTCGCGACACTGACCCAGCCGCCTTTTGATCTCTTCATCGCCGGTTTCATTTCCTTTCCGATCCTCGTCTGGCTGATCGACGGCGCTTTGGCGCGCGCCGATGCTGGCCCGATCCGGCGTATTCTGCCCGCGGCAATGGTTGGGTGGTGGTTCGGCTTCGGCTATTTCGTCTCGGGCCTCTGGTGGATCGGGACGGCGCTTCTGGTCGATGCAGACGAGTTTGCCTGGGCCCTGCCGCTGGCAGTGCTGGGCCTGCCCGCCTTTCTGGCGATTTTCTATGCCTTTGCGACCATGGTTGCGCGCATTTTCTGGTCTGACGGGCTTGGAAGGATTTTTGCGCTCGCGTTCGGCTTTGCGCTTGCAGAATGGTTGCGCACCTTCCTGCTGACCGGCTTCCCGTGGAACGCTATCGGCTATGCGGCAATGCCGGTGCCGCTGCTGATGCAGTCGGTCGCGGTGGTCGGCCTTGTGGGCATGAGCGCGCTTGCCGTGTTCCTCTTCGCATCGCCCGCATTGCTGATCGGCGGACGGCTTGCAAAAAGCGGTATCACCCTCGCCATTCTTCTTGCTGCAACCCATGTCGGCTTTGGCGCATGGACACTTTCGCGCGCGCCAGCCGTGGGCGACGAAAAGGGCAACATCAATATCCGCATCGTGCAGCCCTCCATTCCGCAGACCATGAAATGGGACAATGCCGCGCGCCGCTCGATCTTCGACAAGCTGATTGCGCTGACGGCCGAGCCGCCCGCTGATGGCAAGCCGCGCCCCGATGTCGTCATATGGCCTGAAACGGCAGTACCCTATATTCTGACGTCGACACCGGAAGCGCTGGCCCAGATCGGCAATACATTGCAGGACGGTCAGGTGCTGTTGACCGGCGCCGTGCGCGAAGAGCGGGCCGCAGGCAATGGCGAGCCGCGCTATTACAATTCCATATATTCGATCAACGACCGGGGCGAGATCACCGACGCTACCGACAAGGTGCATCTTGTTCCATTCGGCGAATATCTGCCGTTGGAAAGCCTTCTGCGGGGGCTTGGACTTCAGGAAGTGGTGAAAATGCCGGGCGGCTTTACCGCCGGTTCCTCACGGCGTCTCCTGAATGTGAGGCCGGGCCAGACGCTCCTGCCGCTTATCTGCTACGAGGCGATTTTCCCTGATGAGCTGGGCGTTTCGGGGCCGGAAACAAGCGCGCCCAAAGCAATCGTCAACGTCACGAATGATGGCTGGTATGGCAACACGCCGGGGCCTTATCAGCACTTCCGGCAGGCGCAGGTTCGCGCCGTGGAGCAAGGCTTGCCGCTCGTGCGTGCGGCCAATAACGGGCTTTCGGCGGTAACGGATTCCTACGGTCGAATCACTGAAGGTCTCGCGCTGGATGCTGTCGGCGTGGTGGATGCTTCCCTACCGTCAGTTCGTGCACCATTTTGGGGCACAGCGCCGGGATCGAAACAGACGATAACGATCCTGTTAACCTTACTCTTTGTCAACGTCGCTTTCACGGTGTCATTCCGCAGGCGTTTTCATTGACACGGCAATTTTGTTAAGATGTTATACCGGCGCGGTGACGGTTCCCACGTGTGAAGTCGTGCGAAACGCGTCAGACTACCTCCCACAACGTGATGTTATCCCTGTTCAGATGAACAGTACATGAATGAAAGCTCGCAGCCGCGAGGAGTGACAGCTGTATGATTGAGAATAAAAAGAAGCCCAACCCAATCGACGTACACGTCGGCAGCCGCATTCGTCTCCGCCGCAACATGCTGGGCCTCAGTCAGGAAAAGCTTGGCGAAAATCTGGGCATCACGTTTCAGCAGATTCAAAAATACGAGAAGGGCACCAATCGCGTCGGTGCCAGCCGCCTGCAGGCGATCTCAGCCATTCTCAATGTACCGGTTTCCTTTTTCTTCGAAGACGCACCGGGATCAAACCCCGTCGGCCAGGAAGGCTTTGCGGAAGATAACGAAGCGACCTATGTGGTCGATTTCCTGAATTCGAACGAAGGCGTCCAGCTCACACGGGCGTTCACGAAAATTTCAGATCCGAAAGTTCGCCGGAAAATCATCGATCTGGTGAAGTCGCTGGCAGCAGACGCCGAGTAAGTCACTCCCCTTTACGCCTGTTTTCTGGCGATTCATGCGCGTTTTTCCCCTTTTGACGGTGGCTTTTCGGCCTTGGGAAATGAATTTTTCCCACCGCGCCCTGTCGCAATACGAAAATGCATTGACGGTTCGATCCCAACTTCGCTAACACTTTGACGCGCCCGGAAAGTTCCGGGCGCTACTGTGTTTCCTAGGCGGAGATGTCCTCCGTTGGATTTTCAAGAGGGGTTACCCGTGTCGCGCAGTTCTTATCTCTTCACCAGCGAATCTGTGTCTGAAGGACACCCGGACAAGGTTTGCGATCGTATCTCCGATGAAATCGTCGACATGGTCTACAAGGAAGCGCGCCGCACCGGCGTGGATCCGTGGTCTGTCCGCGTCGCCTGCGAAACGCTTGCCACCACCAACCGCGTGGTGATTGCCGGTGAAGTGCGCGTGCCGGAGACTTTCCTGAAGAAGAATAAGGACGGCTCGATCGCCAGGGACGCCGCTGGCCATCCGCTGATCAATCCTGCCCGCTTCCGTTCGGCAGCCCGCAAGGCGATCCGCGAAATCGGTTACGAGCAGGACGGCTTTCACTGGAAGACGGTGAAGATCGACGTGCTTCTGCACCCGCAGTCTGCCGACATCGCGCAGGGCGTCGATAATGCTGCCGACCGTCAGGGCGAAGAAGGTGCGGGCGATCAGGGTATCATGTTCGGCTATGCCTGCCGCGAAACCCCCGATCTGATGCCTGCCCCGATCTATTATTCGCACAAGATTCTCGAAAAGCTGTCCGAAGCCCGCCATAAGGGCGAAGGCGATGCGGGCAAGCTTGGCCCGGACGCCAAGAGCCAGGTCACGGTGCGTTACGAAAACGGCAAGGCTGCGGAAGTTACGCAGATTGTGCTCTCGACGCAGCATCTGGATGCCAGCTGGGATTCGAAGAAGGTTCGTTCGGTTGTCGAGCCCTATATCCGCGACGCGCTGGGCGAGCTGCCGATTGCAGCGACCTGCAACTGGTACATCAACCCGACCGGCAAATTCGTCATTGGTGGCCCGGACGGTGACGCAGGCCTGACGGGCCGCAAGATCATCGTCGACACTTACGGCGGTGCCGCTCCGCATGGCGGCGGCGCATTCTCCGGCAAGGACACGACCAAGGTTGACCGCTCGGCTGCCTATGCAGCGCGTTATCTGGCCAAGAATGTCGTGGCGGCAAATCTTGCCGACCGCTGCACGATCCAGCTTGCCTACGCCATCGGCGTTGCGCAGCCGCTTTCGGTCTATGTCGATCTGCATGGCACCGGCAAGGTAGCGGAATCCGCTGTTGAAGAAGCGCTGCGTGAAGTGATGGACCTGTCGCCGACCGGCATCCGCAAGCATCTCGACCTCAACAAGCCGATCTATGCCAAGACTTCGTCTTACGGTCATTTTGGCCGCAAGCCGGGCCGTGACGGTTCCTTCTCCTGGGAGAAGACCGACCTCACCAAGGCACTCAAAGCGTCTGTCGCTTAAAGCCTGTTCCAAAAGTTGCATCACAGGCCGCTTGGCGTTATGTGTCTTGCAAATATCAAAGAGCGCGGTCATCGACCGCGCTCTTCGCTTATTCTGACGGATAAAACATGACCGAAGAAACCCATCCTCTGCGCGGTGCCGGAAACTTTTTTGGCCGTCGTCACGGCAAGCCGCTGCGCAGCCATCAGCGGAACCTGTTCGAGGACCTTCTGCCCGAACTGAAGCTCGACCTTGCCAAGCCTGCGCCGCAGGATCTGCGCGCGTTGTTTCCCATCGCGGTTGACGCGGTGCGCATGGAAATCGGCTTTGGTGGCGGCGAACATCTTCATCATGAAACGGGCCGCTATCCGCAGACAGGCTTCATTGGCGTCGAGCCTTTCGTCAACGGCATGGCCAAGATGCTGGCGGCGCTCGATCAGGAGCTGCGTCTCAATATGCGGCTCTATGATGAAGATGCGACGGCGGTTCTCGACTGGATGCCGGATGCATCGCTGACCGGTATCGACCTGTTTTATCCCGATCCGTGGCACAAGCGCCGCCACTGGAAGCGCCGTTTTGTCAGCGACGCCAATCTGGATCGTTTTGCCCGCATTTTGAAACCCGGCGCAAAATTCCGCTTCGCGTCGGATATCGAGCATTATGTAAACTGGACGCTGCAACATTGCCGTCGTCACGATGCTTTTGACTGGCAAGCGGAAAGTCCGGCGGACTGGAACAATGCCTATGAAGGCTGGCCGGGAACGCGCTATGAGGCCAAGGCCTTTCGCGAGGGCCGCAAGGCTGCCTATCTGACTTTTATCCGACGTTGAATTTCTAGAGCGGTTCCGATCAAAACGGTATCGTGAAACCGCTCTATCTATCTGTTTTTACGCATTATCCTACGCAAAATCGCTGCGCACTTTTGCTGGAAATGCTCTAGACAGAAGCGGGACTTGAAAAAATCCGCTTCCGCTGGTATATAACTCTCAAATTCTTGGTCGAACGAACAAGAGTGGGTCCGTCCGGTCCCGCTCTTTTTTGTTACTTAGACCCGGGAAATAGAGGTTTTTCGACCCCTTCGAGAGGTTCAGAGTTGACGGAACAGGTTCAGGCAAACGAAGCAGAGACGCCAATCGTGGCTGTGGATGAGCGCATCATTCGCGAAACGGGCATCGACGCGAAAGTGGCAGGCATTGTGGAGCCGGTCCTCAATACGCTCGGCTTCCGTCTGGTGCGCGTGCGTCTTTCCGGCCTCAATGGCCAGACCTTGCAGATCATGGCCGAGCGTCCCGATGGCACGATGACCGTTGACGATTGCGAGCTGGTCAGCCGTACCGTCGCGCCGGTGCTCGACGTCGAAGATCCGATCAGCGGCAAATATCATCTGGAAATCTCGTCGCCGGGCATCGATCGTCCGCTGGTGCGCAAGTCGGACTTTGCTGACTGGGCAGGCCATATCGCCAAGGTAGAGACTTCTATCGTGCATGAAGGCCGCAAGAAATTCCGCGGTCGTATCGTGCTGGGCGATGCCGAGACGGTGGTGATCGAAAGCGATCAGGTGTCCTACGGCAACGAACCGGTCGTGCGCATTCCCTTCGATGTGATTTCGGATGCGCGTCTGGTCCTCACCGACGATCTGATCCGCGATGCGCTGCGCAAGGACAAGGCCCTTCGTGAAGGCCGCATCCCCGGAGACGATCTGGGCGATGCGCCGGAAGAGACGCCGACAGAAGATACGGCTGACAAGAAATAAGCCGACGAAAAAAGTTTCAGGCATTCGGCGCAAGGAGAAGCCGGGTGCGACACCAAGGAGAGACCTATGGCAGTCAGTGCTAACAGGCTGGAGCTTCTGCAGATCGCCGATGCGGTCGCACGCGAGAAGTCGATTGACCGCGAGATCGTTCTTGCGGCCATGGCCGATGCGATCCAGAAGGCAGCGCGTTCGCGTTACGGTCAGGAAAGCAACATCCGCGCCGACATCAATGCGAAGTCGGGCGAGATCAAGCTTCAGCGTCTGCTCGAAGTGGTCGAGAATGTCGAAGACTACGCCACGCAGATTTCGCTGTTCACCGCACGCGACCGCAACCCGGATGCGCAGATCGGCGACTTCATCGCTGACCAGCTGCCGCCGATGGATTTCGGCCGTATTGCTGCCCAGTCCGCCAAGCAGGTCATCGTGCAGAAAGTGCGCGAAGCCGAGCGTGACCGCCAGTATGACGAATACAAGGACCGCGTGGGCGAAATCGTCAACGGCACTGTGAAGCGCGTCGAATATGGCAATGTGATTGTCGATCTGGGCCGTGGCGAAGCCATCGTGCGCCGTGACGAACTGATCCCGCGTGAAGCCTTCCGTTATGGTGACCGTATCCGCGCTTATGTTTACGACGTGCGTCGCGAACAGCGCGGCCCGCAGATTTTCCTGTCGCGCACCCATCCGCAATTCATGGCGAAGCTCTTCACCATGGAAGTTCCGGAAATCTATGACGGCATCATCGAGATCAAGTCGGTCGCCCGTGATCCGGGTTCGCGCGCCAAGATCGCCGTGGTTTCGCGCGATGCGTCCATCGATCCGGTCGGTGCCTGCGTTGGTATGCGTGGTTCGCGTGTTCAGGCGGTTGTGGCTGAACTGCAGGGCGAAAAGATCGACATCATTCCGTGGTCGCCGGATGCGGCTTCCTTCATCGTCAACGCGCTTCAGCCCGCTGAAGTTGCGAAGGTTGTTCTCGACGAAGATGCGGAACGTATTGAAGTTGTCGTCCCGAATGACCAACTATCACTTGCGATCGGTCGTCGCGGCCAGAATGTCCGCCTCGCATCGCAGCTCACCGGTTGGGACATCGACATTCTGACGGAGGACGAAGAGTCCGAACGTCGTCAGAAGGAATTCACCGAGCGTTCGAACCTGTTCATGGAAGCCCTCGACGTTGACGAAATGGTCGGTCAGGTTCTGGCTTCCGAAGGCTTCGCCTCGATTGAAGAACTGGCTTATGTCGAGCCGGGCGAAATCGCATCCATCGACGGTTTCGATGACGATACCGCTTCTGAAATCCAGCAGCGTGCCCGTGAATATCTGGATCGCCTCGAAGGTGAACTGGATGCGCGCCGCAAGGAACTCGGCGTCGAAGACGAACTGCGTGAACTGCCGAACCTCACCACCGCCATGCTGGTTGCTGTCGGTGAAGACGGTGTGAAGTCGATTGAAGACTTTGCAGGTTACGCTGTTGACGATCTCGTCGGCTGGCGTGAGCGCAAGGATGGCGACACTGTCGCTCATAGCGGCATTCTCTCGTCCTTCGATGTTTCGCGCGTCGATGCCGAACAGATGATCCTGACTGCCCGCCTCAAGGCTGGCTGGATCACGGAAGAAGAGCTGGCAGCAGCCGCTCAGGAAGAAGCCGAAGCGGAAGTCGAGGCTGAAGCCGGTGAAGAAGAAGCTGCTTCGTAAGAAGCGCTGAAAGTTCTGGAGCCGCATGGGTTCTTACGTCTGAAGCAATTCAGGCGTAAGCTGTGCGGCTTCAAGCATCTCCAGCAAAACTGCGCAGCGGTTTTGCGCCCGGAGATGGGGAAACGGGTCTCATCTGCCGGATTCGGTCAGTCGGATCGGGTTTCAGTGGGCCTTGGACCACGTTTCGGGTTGTGGCGAAGCCCCGGCTCTGGTACAGCGCCACGCGTTGCGTTTGATATGTCGGGGAGGTTCCAAACCGCCCGATTTGAGAACATAACGGCGGAAGCGTTGCCAGTTTTGAAGTTGAGTACAAGTCCGTATATGGCAGAGCGGGAGTTTGCGTGGAGCAGGATATGAATGACAGAACCTGTATCGTCACGCGCGAAAGCGGTTCTGCCGATGACATGATCCGCTTTGTGGCAGGGCCAGACGGTTCCGTCGTGCCGGACTTGAAAAGAAACCTGCCAGGCAGGGGATGCTGGGTCAAGGCCGAGCGCCGTCTGGTGGATGAAGCGATCAAGCGCAAGCTTTTTGCGCGGGCGCTGAAGGAAGGCGTGAAGCCGCAGGACGATCTTGGCGCGCTGGTCGACCAGCTGCTGACGAAATCCGCTCTCGGCAGTCTGGCTTTGGCGCGCAAGGCAGGCGCCGTGGTAACCGGCTCGACCAAGGTGGATCAGGCGATCCGCACGGGCGCGGCGGCCATGGTGCTGCATACCAAGGAAGCCGCAGCCGATGGCGTGCGCAAGCTTGATCAGGCAAGGCGCGCCGTGGTGCATCTGGATGGCCCCGATATCCCGGCCTTCACCCTTTTTACGGGAGAAGAAATGGATTTGGCATTTGGGGGCGGAAATGTGATACATGCAGCCGTGCTTGAAGGAAAGGCGGCTGTCGGGTTCGTTCAGCGGGCGCAATTGCTGCATCGCTATCGCGGTGAAAGCGCAACGAATTCGAATTAGAGCGTAATCCCGGAGGCTGGCAGGTCTCACACCGGATTGGGCGTAGAAGTGGATGACTGGAGCATTATCCAACCCGACCAGGTCGCGTTGGATAATGCTCGAGTAGAGCGGCCGGAGCCGCGAAGGAAACGGAACGTAATGAGCGATAACACAAACGACGACAAGACGCTGGGCGTCACCCCCAAGAAGACCCTGACCATGAAGCGGCCGGGCGTCGAGCAGAGCACCGTGCGCCAGAATTTCAGCCACGGCCGCACCAAGGCTGTCGTCGTTGAAACCAAGAAGCGCAAGTTCTCACGGCCAGACGACAAGCCGGAAGTGGAAGCAGCGGCTCCCAAGCCTGCAGCAGCCCCTGCCGCGCCCGTGGCTCAGCCGAAGGCACCGGCAGCACCCGCTGCTGCGGCCCCGGTTGCAAAGCCGCATGTCGCACAGCAACTGCAGCGCCCGGTGCAGCAGCGCCCCAATCAGCAGGCACCGCGCCCGCGCCCTGCCGATCGCTCCGGCATGGTGCTGAACACGCTGTCGCGCTCCGAAATGGATGCACGCCGCCGTGCGCTTGAAGAAGCGCAGGTGCGTGAAGTCGAAGAACGCGCCCGCGCCGTTGAAGAAGCCAAGCGTCGCGCCGAAGAAGATGCGCGCCGCGCCAAGGAACGTGAAGAATCCGCACGCCGTCAGGCCGAGGAAGAAGCCCGTCTCAAGGCTGAGGCCGAAGCACGCCGCAAGGCAGAAGAAGAAGCTGCCAAGCGCGTTCCGCAGCCGGAAGCACGGGGCGAACAGCGCACCGAGCGTCGCGACGATTCGCGTGGCGCACCGCAGGGCAACCGCCCGCAGCACGCTGGCCGTCCGCAGCAGGGCAATCGTCCGCAGTCGGGTGCACCGCGTCCGGCTCCGTCGCTTGCAGAAACCGCTCCGGGACCGGGCAAGCCGCTGCCGCAGAGCCAGCTTCGCAGGCCGGGCCAGTCTGGCGATGACGATGATCGTCGTGGCGGAAGCCCGATGGCAGCCCGTCGTGGCACCGCGGCCAAGCCGGAAGTGCGCGCGCCGAAGGTGGTCAAGACGGAAGACGATCGCCGTCGCGGCAAGCTGACGATCTCCAGCAATCTGGAAGACGAAGGCCGTTCGCGTTCGTTGTCGGCCATGCGTCGCCGTCAGGAAAAGTTCAAGCGTTCGCAGATGCAGGAAACGCGCGAGAAAATCTCTCGCGAAGTGACTGTGCCTGAAACCATTACGCTTCAGGAACTCGCACAGCGTATGACCGAGCGTTCGGTCGACATCATCAAGTACCTGATGAAGCAGGGCCAGATGATGAAGCCGGGCGATGTGATCGATGCCGATATGGCGCAGCTCATTGCTGAAGAATTCGGCCACACCGTCAAGCGCGTTGCGGAATCGGACGTTGAAGAAGGCATCTTCGGTGTTGCCGACAACGAGGCTGCGCTGGTTTCCCGTCCTCCGGTCGTGACCATCATGGGCCACGTCGATCACGGCAAGACCTCGCTGCTCGATGCAATCCGTCACGCCAATGTGGTGTCGGGTGAAGCCGGTGGTATCACACAGCATATCGGTGCTTATCAGGTCGAACAGAACGGCCAGAAGATCACCTTCATCGATACGCCGGGCCACGCTGCCTTTACCGCAATGCGTGCCCGTGGTGCGCAGGCGACCGACATTGCCATCCTTGTGGTGGCTGCCGACGATAGCGTGATGCCGCAGACGATTGAATCGATCAACCATGCCAAGGCGGCTGGTGTTCCGATCATCGTGGCGATCAACAAGATCGACAAGCCAACTGCCGATCCGCAGAAGGTTCGTACTGCCCTGTTGCAGCACGATGTCTTCGTGGAATCGATGGGCGGTGAAGTTCTCGACGTCGAAGTGTCGGCCAAGAACAAGATCAACCTCGACAAGCTGCTGGAAGCAGTTCTGTTGCAGGCTGAAATCCTTGATCTCAAGGCAGACCCGAAGCGTACGGCTGAAGGCGTTGTCATCGAAGCCCAGCTTGATCGTGGCCGTGGTTCGGTTGCAACCGTTCTGGTTCAGACCGGTACGCTGCATCCCGGTGACATTCTCGTCGCCGGTAGCGAATGGGGCCGCGTGCGCGCACTGGTCAATGACCATGGCGAGCATGTGAAGGAAGCCGGTCCTGCTATGCCGGTTGAAGTTCTGGGCCTTCAGGGCACGCCGCAGGCGGGCGACCGCTTTGCCGTGGTTGCCAATGAAGCCAAGGCGCGTGAAATCGCCGAATATCGTCAGCGTCTGGCCCGTGACAAGGCCGTTGCCCGCCAGTCCGGCGCGCGCGGTTCGCTCGAGCAGATGATGAGCCAGCTGCAGGTCAATGGCCTGAAGGAATTCCCGCTCGTCATCAAGGGTGACGTGCAGGGTTCGGTCGAAGCAATCATGACGGCTCTCGACAAGCTCGGCACCGACGAAGTGCGTGCACGCATCGTGCATTCGGGCGCCGGTGGTATCACGGAAAGCGACGTGTCGCTGGCCGAAGCCTCCAATGCCGCGATCATCGGCTTCAACGTCCGCGCCAACAAGCAGGCACGTGACGCTGCCGAACAGCAGGGCATCGAAATTCGCTACTACAACATCATTTACGATCTGATCGAAGATGTTAAAGCAGCAATGTCGGGTCTTCTGTCGCCAGAACGCCGTGAAACCTTCATTGGTAACGCTGAGATTCTTGAAGTCTTCAACATCACCAAGGTCGGCAAGGTTGCTGGTTGCCGTGTCGTTGACGGTAAGGTCGAACGTGGTGCAGGCGTCCGCCTCATCCGTGACAACGTGGTTATCCACGAAGGCAAGCTCAAGACGCTCAAGCGCTTCAAGGACGAAGTGTCGGAAGTGCCGATGGGCCAGGAATGCGGTATGGCGTTCGAAAACTACGACGACATTCGCGCAGGCGACACGATCGAAGCGTTCCGCGTCGAGCATATTACGCGCACGCTCTAATAGCTTTGGCCGGACCGTCCGACAGGGGCGGTCCGGCTTTTTAGAGCTTAATCTGACCGGAGTGAAACGAGCATCGGAAAGATTATGCTTGAAATAGAAAAGCATTGAGCGCCGATGTGATTCATTCAGATCGAAACGCGCTCTAATGCCCGGTTCCGAGGGTCTGACTCCCATCTGAATTGTGGTAAGTTACGCCCATAATTTTCAAGCCGTGTCGTCGGACAGCCTGAGAGGCTGAACGTCGGTCGATGGCTGTTCATCGAGGATTTAGCTATGGCACGTTCCCCGGACCCAAAAGGCTCAGGCGGTCTTTCGCAGCGCCAGCTTCGCGTTGGCGAACAGGTGCGCCATGCATTGGCGCAATTGCTCCAGCGCAATGAAATCCGTGACGATCTGATCGAGCGCACCGTCATTTCCGTTTCGGAAGTGCGCATGTCGCCCGACCTGAAGATCGCCACCTGTTTCATCATGCCGCTTGGCAATGTTGACCCGCAGTCTATCGTCAAGGCTTTGGCCGCAAACGCGAAATTCATTCGCGGACGCATGGCGCCAGTCCTTGGCCAGATGAAATACATGCCGGAGTTCCGCTTTCGCTCCGACACGAGTTTCGACAATTTTTCGAAGATCGACGCACTTCTGCGTTCGCCGGAAGTGGCGCGCGATCTTGCGCATAACGATGAAGACGCTGGCGAGGATGAAACCTCCCGCAATGGAGACAAATAAAGCATGGCAAGACGGGGTAAGAAAAAAGGCCGTCCGGTTTCCGGTTGGGTTATTTTCGACAAGCCGAAAGGTATGGGATCGACCGAAGCGGTCTCGAAGATCAAGTGGCTGTTCAACGCCGAGAAGGCCGGTCATGCCGGCACACTCGACCCGCTCGCATCCGGCATGCTGCCGATTGCTCTGGGCGAAGCCACCAAGACCGTGCCTTATGTCATGGACGGAACCAAGGTCTATCGTTTCACGGTGACCTGGGGCGAGGAACGCTCGACCGACGACCTTGAAGGTCAGCCGACCAAGACCTCCGACAAGCGTCCGTCGCGTGAAAAAGTTGAGGCCCTGCTGCCGAACTATACCGGCCTCATTTCGCAGATCCCGCCGCAGTTCTCCGCCATCAAGATCGACGGTGAACGCGCCTATGATCTCGCCCGTGAAGGCGAAACGGTGGAGATTCCGGCACGCGAAGTCGAGATCGACCGTCTGGAAATCGTCGAATTCCACGACGACAACCGCACCTCGTTCGAGGTCGAGTGCTCCAAGGGCACCTATGTGCGCTCACTGGCGCGCGATATGGGCCGCGATCTTGGCTGCTTTGGTCATATTTCCGAACTGCGCCGCATCGAAGTCGCGCCGTTCACGGAAGAAGACTTTGTCACGCTCTCGGAACTGGAAGCCGTCTGGCCGCCGCTGCCGCCGAAAGACGAGGATGGCAATGTGCTCGAACCCGCGCCGCGCCGCGATTTCTCGGGCCTTGATGCTCTGGTGATCGATACGGGCGCTGCGCTCGATTGTCTGCCGCAGGTGCCGCTGACCGACGATCAGGCGCAGCGCGTTCGCCTCGGCAATCCGGTTATCCTGCGTGGTCGCGATGCCCCGCTGGAAGCGGACGAAGCGTGCGTCACGGCACGCGGAAAACTGCTAGCCATCGGCTATATCGAGCATGGTCAGTTCAAGCCGAAGCGAGTTTTCACTGCTACCTAAAAAGTCCTCGCAACTGCCGGGGCGTATTTGATGCTGGTATTCTTGCCGTTTTTGCACTATATGCCCCAACAGCGATCCCGCAGAAATGCAGATCAGATCGTGTAAGTTGGCCCGCGCTGGACGACATCCCGGCCTGGGCGTCTGTTTTTCCTCTCATCAAGAAAGGGTTTACGATGTCGATTACTGCTGAGCGCAAGCAAGCACTTATCAAGGAATACGCCACCAAGGAAGGTGACACCGGTTCTCCTGAAGTTCAGGTTGCCGTTCTTTCCGAGCGTATCGCCAACCTCACCGAACACTTCAAGGGCCACAAGAATGACAATCATTCGCGTCGCGGCCTTTTGAAGCTGGTTTCGCAGCGCCGCCGTCTTCTTGACTATGTCAAAGGCGTGGACGCAGCGCGCTACCAGGCGCTGATCAGCCGTCTCGGCCTGCGCCGTTAACGGTAAATCGGGCGACGTGATGAACGTCGCCCGTTTGATTTTTAAAGCATTCCCAACAAGAGCGCGAAGCGGTTTGCGTAGGGTAATGCGGAGAAACAGAGAATAGGGCATATGCCCTTATTTCCCGCCCCGCACGAAACAAGGCCGGATCGGGTTGCCCGAGAGCCGAAAAGGCTCATGACATGGACCAGTCATGGGGCAGGATTGCAGGTAGTTCGCTCTCCCCCGAGCTCCCCGTTGTCTTGCCCGTGGCCCGTCCACCAACCACGGAGATGCCTTAGCGCCTGGCGCGGCGTCTCCCTATGAGGACAAGATATGTTCAATACCCACAAAGTGGAAATCGAATGGGGCGGTCGTCCGCTCACGCTCGAAACCGGCAAGATCGCGCGTCAGGCTGACGGTGCAGTTCTCGCAACCTATGGCGAAACCGTCGTTCTGGCGACTGTCGTTTCTGCCAAGGAACCGAAGCCTGGTCAGGATTTCTTCCCGCTGACGGTCAATTATCAGGAAAAGACCTATGCTGCCGGCAAGATCCCGGGCGGTTTCTTCAAGCGTGAAGGTCGTCCGAGCGAAAACGAAACCCTCGTTTCGCGCCTGATCGACCGTCCGATCCGTCCGCTCTTCGTCGATGGCTACAAGAACGACACGCAGGTTGTTCTGACCGTTGTTCAGCACGATCTCGAAAACAACCCCGACGTCCTGTCGATGGTTGCAGCTTCCGCAGCACTGACCCTTTCCGGCGTTCCTTTCATGGGCCCGATCGGTGGTGCGCGCGTTGGTTACATCAACGGCGAATATGTTCTGAACCCGAATATCGACGAAATGCCGGAATCGAAGCTCGATCTGGTTGTTGCCGGTACGGCTGATGCCGTGCTGATGGTTGAATCGGAAGCGCAGGAACTTTCCGAAGAAGTCATGCTCGGCGCCGTCGTTTTCGGCCAGAAGAGCTTCCAGCCGGTGATCGACGCGATCATCAAGCTTGCTGAAGTTGCTGCCAAGGAACCGCGCGACTTCCAGCCGGAAGACCTGTCGGACCTCGAAGCCAAGATGCTGGCCGTTGTGGAGAACGACCTGCGCGACGCTTACAAGATCACCGAAAAGCAGGCTCGTTACGTTGCTGTTGACGCTGCAAAGGCCAAGGCGAAGGCTCACTTCTTCCCTGAAGGCGTTGAAGAACCGGAATTCTCGGCTGAAAGCTTTGCGACTGTCTTCAAGCACCTGCAGGCGAAGATCGTTCGCTGGAACATTCTCGACACGGGCAACCGTATCGATGGCCGCGACCTGAAGACCGTTCGTGCAATCGTCTCGGAAGTTGGCCTTCTGCCGCGCACCCACGGCTCGGCGCTGTTCACCCGCGGCGAAACGCAGGCAATCGTTGTTGCCACGCTCGGCACCGGCGAAGACGAACAGATGATCGATTCTCTGACCGGTACGTACAAAGAATCCTTCATGCTGCACTACAACTTCCCGCCATATTCGGTTGGTGAAACCGGCCGTATGGGTTCGCCGGGCCGTCGTGAAGTTGGTCATGGCAAGCTCGCATGGCGCGCTATCCACCCGATGCTGCCAGCTGCCGAACAGTTCCCTTACACGATCCGTTCGGTTTCCGAGATCACCGAATCCAACGGTTCCTCCTCGATGGCGACCGTTTGCGGCACCTCGCTCGCTCTGATGGACGCCGGCGTTCCGCTTGCACGTCCGGTTGCCGGTATCGCCATGGGCCTGATCAAGGAAGGCGAGCGTTATGCTGTTCTTTCCGATATTCTCGGCGATGAAGATCACCTCGGCGACATGGACTTCAAGGTTGCCGGTACTGAAAACGGCATCACCGCACTTCAGATGGACATCAAGATCGACGGTATCACCGAAGAGATCATGAAGGTCGCTCTGGAGCAGGCCAAGGGTGGTCGCATTCATATTCTCGGCGAAATGAGCAAGGCTCTGTCCACGTCGCGTGAAGAACTCGGCGAATTCGCTCCGCGCATCGAAGTGATGAACATCCCGACTGACAAGATCCGTGATGTTATCGGTTCGGGCGGCAAGGTCATCCGCGAAATCGTGGAAAAGACCGGTGCCAAGATCAACATCGAAGACGACGGCACGGTGAAGATCGCTTCGTCGAACGGCAAGGAAATCGAAGCCGCCAAGAAGTGGATTCACTCGATTGTTGCTGAGCCGGAAGTCGGCGAAATTTACGAAGGCACGGTCGTCAAGACCGCCGACTTCGGCGCTTTCGTGAACTTCTTCGGCCCGCGTGACGGTCTGGTTCACATCTCGCAGCTGGCTGCCGACCGCGTTGCCAAGACCACCGATGTGGTCAAGGAAGGCCAGAAGGTCTGGGTCAAGCTCATGGGGTTCGACGAACGTGGCAAGGTTCGCCTGTCGATGAAGGTCGTCGATCAGGAAACCGGCAAGGAAGTCGTTGCTGAAAAGAAGGCAGAGGCAGACGCTGAATAAGCCCTGCATCGCTTATGAAATCTGAAAGCGCGCCCTCGGGCGCGCTTTTTTGTTGTTTCACGGGAATCATAGGGGTCGCGCGGACTTTTCGGATGCGATCTTGCGGGTTAAAGAACGATCATGATGACACCGGCACAGAAAACACTCTTCCTTCCCTTCGAGCAGGGCATTCTCGATACGCCCGAAGATGGGCAATCCTTTCTCGCATGCGGCCTTTCCGCCGACCGGCTTCTCGATCCTGAATGGAAGCAGATCCTGACTTGCCTGCAACCATGGCGTCCAGATTTTCTGGGGCTGGGCAAGGAAGGCTTTCGCGCAGAGCCGAGATTGGCCACAGAGAGCCGTTTTAACGGCGGGCTACTCCTGCTCGGAAAACACCGTGGACGCAACGAGGCGTGGTTCTCCGAGCTTTTGGCGCGTGTTCAGCCGGGCGGGTGGATCGTCGTTTGCGGGGACAAGAAGCTTGGCGTCGATAGTTTCCGCAAATGGGTGGGCAATATCGCCGAAATCAGCGACCGGATGTCAAAGAACCACGCGGTGGCCTTCTGGCTGCAGCGTCCCGCCGATCTGGACGACGACTTCATCGCGGCGCTGCGCCCGCTGGAAAGCGCAATTGATGATGTGTTCCGCACCGAACCGGGCATGTTTTCGCACGGCGCCATCGACAAGGGCTCGGCGCTGTTGGTCCCGCATATGGAAAAGATCGTGTTCGGCAATGTAGCGGATTTTGGCGCGGGCTGGGGTTATCTCGCAGCGCAGAGCTTGAAATATGCCGACCGCATCAAGTCCATCGATCTGTTCGAGGCGGATTATGAGGCGCTGGAGGCCGCACGCGGCAATTTGGAGCGCTTGCGCGCTTCGGTGCCGATTTCCTTCAACTGGTTCGATATTACCAGCGAGAAGGTGACCGGCATCTACGATACCGTCATCATGAACCCGCCGTTCCATGAAGGGCGCGTGACGGATGTTTCGCTTGGCCAGAGCTTTATCTCGGCTGCAGCGTCGCGGCTGAAGCCGGGCGGTCGCCTGCTGATGGTCGCCAACCGGCAGCTACCCTATGAGGTGACCCTCAAGGGCCTGTTCAAGTCGGTGACGACACTGGAAGAAGCAGACGGTTTCAAAATCTTCGATGCGAAGAAGTGAAGCAAAAAAGCCGCCCCGAAGGGCGGCTTTTTTGTTTCCGGAATACTTATTCGCCGCGTTCGGCGTCGGAGCTTTTCAGCTCTTCCAGCGTCGGCATTGAAACGATGTTGTAGCCGGAATCCACATAATGGATTTCGCCAGTCACGCCGCTCGACAGATCGGACAGCAGATAGACTGCCGATTTGCCGACATCGTCAATATCAACAGTGCGGCGTAGCGGCGAATTGCGGCGCTGATAGCTGAAGATCGCGCGCGCATCGCCGATGCCAGCACCGGCCAGCGTGCGCACCGGGCCAGCCGAAATAGCGTTGACGCGGATGCCCTGCGGGCCGTAATCGGCAGCCAGATAGCGAACCATGGCTTCAAGCGCCGCCTTGGCAACGCCCATAACGTTGTAGTTCGGGATCGTGCGGGTCGAGCCGCCATAGGTCAGCGTCAGGATCGAACCGCCGTCCTTCATCAGCCTTTCAGCGCGCTGCGCCATTTCCGTGAAGGAGTAGGCGGAAATCACCATGGTCCGGCTGAAATTATCGCGCGTGGTGACGTCTGCGTAACGGCCCTTCAGTTCGGTCTTGTCGGAAAAACCGATGGCGTGAACGATGAAATCGAGCTTGCCCCACTTCTTCTCGATTTCGGCAAAAACCGCATCGACCGTAGAAATGTCTTCGACATCGCAGGGCAGGACGAGGTCCGAGCCGACCTGTTCGGCCAGCGGCTTCACGCGCTTGCCCAGCGCATCGCCCTGATAGGTGAAAGCGAGTTCTGCGCCCTGTGCGGCCAGTTGCTTCGAGATGCCCCATGCCAGAGAATGATTATTCGCGACCCCCATGATGAGGCCGCGTTTTCCTTGCATCAAACCTTCCATATTCCCCTCTCCCTCAGCTCTGGTAGCGCTGGAAAACCAGCGTCGCATTGGTGCCGCCAAACCCGAAGGAGTTGGAGAGCACGGTATTGAGCTGAGCATTATCGATGCGCTTGCGGACGATAGGCATGTCCGCGAAGGCAGGGTCCAATTCTTCGATATGCGCGCTTTCGCAAATGAAATTATTCTGCATCATCAAAAGCGAATAGATCGCTTCCTGCACGCCCGTTGCGCCCAGCGAATGGCCGGTCAGCGACTTGGTCGCGGCAATCGGCGGGCAGGCGTCGCCCGAGCCGAACACCTGACGGATGGCGTCGATTTCCGGCGCATCACCAGCAGGCGTAGAGGTTGCGTGCGGGTTGATGTAGTCGATCTTGGTCTTGACGGTCGAAAGCGCCATCTTCATGCAGCGGATCGCGCCTTCGCCGGATGGAGCGACCATGTCGTAGCCGTCAGACGTTGCGCCATAGCCGACGATTTCGCCATAGATCTTGGCGCCGCGCGCAAGCGCGGTTTCGAGATCTTCCAGCACCAGAACGCCAGCGCCGCCTGCAATCACAAAGCCGTCGCGGTTCTTGTCATAAGCGCGTGATGCGGTGGCAGGCGTGTCGTTATACTTGGTCGCCATCGCGCCCATGGCGTCGAATAGCACCGAAAGCGTCCAGTCGAGATCTTCGCAGCCGCCCGCAAACATGCGGTCCTGCTTGCCATACTGGATCATCTCGAACGCATTGCCGATGCAATGGTTGGATGTCGCGCAGGCCGAAGAGATCGAATAGTTGATGCCCTTGATCTTGAAGAAGGTCGCCAGCGTCGCGGACGCCGTCGAGCTCATGGCCTTCGGCACGGCGAACGGACCGACGCGCTTCGGGCCCTTTTCACGGGTGATATCAGCGGAATCAACGATGGTGCGGGTGGAAGGACCGCCCGAACCCATGATGATGCCGGTGCGGTCGTTGGAGACTTCGTCTTCCGAAAGACCAGCATCGGCAATCGCCTGATCCATGGCGATGTGATTCCAGGCGGTGCCGCGACCGTGGAAGCGCATGGCGCGACGGTCCACGAGGGATTCGACATCGATCTTCGGTGCGCCGTGCACCTGGCAGCGGAAACCCAGTTCGGCATATTCTTCCGCACGCGAGATGCCGGATTTGGCTTCGCGCAGCGAGGCCGTCACCTCTTCGGTGTTGTTGCCAATCGAGGATACGATCCCCATACCCGTTACGACCACACGCCGCATCGCGTTCTCCTTTACACCTTTGCTCGTCGAGCGGCAGTCGCTTGGGTCAAGACTGCCTCGTCGCCGTTACATAGGTGCGATCTTCGCATGTTTTGAGCGCGACCGCATAAAAACTGTTCGTTTTTGCCGTCGCGCCCGTGAATAATGGTTGGTTCAGACGATTATTGTCCGTCGCCTTCCCTTGAAAGGCCGACGCGCAGATCGGTGGCCTTGTAAATGGTTTCGCCATCGGCTTTCAGCCAGCCATCGGCGGTGCCGAGCACAAGACGTCCGCGCATGACGCGCTTGAAGTCGATGCCATATTCGAGAAGCTTGGTGTGCGGGCGCACCATGCCCTTGAATTTCACTTCGCCGGTCGAAAGCGCCATGCCGCGGCCCGGTTCGCCGAGCCAGCCAAGGAAGAAGCCGGTCAGCTGCCACATGCCGTCAAGGCCGAGGCAGCCCGGCATGATCGGGTTGCCCTGGAAATGGCATGGAAAATACCAGTCGTCAGGGCGCACGTCGTATTCGGCGCGGATATAACCCTTGCCGAACTCTCCACCGGTTTCGGAAATATCGGTGATGCGGTGCACCATCAGCATTGGCGGCAGGGGAAGCTGGGCATTGCCGGGGCCGAACATCTCGCCGCGCCCGCAGCTGAGGAGTTCTTCATACCCGTAGCTTGATTTCTGTTCTGCCATTTCGCCTCCCTTGAGGTTTATTCGCTATCGGCCGGCAATCCGGCCCGGTTGTCATTCGGAACGGTTTTAGCGCAAACGCCCAAACCGCTCTATCTCTTTCTGGTCGTTAAGTCGGAACACCCCTATCACAGACTGGTTCCCGTACAAAACCTTAGCGACCATAAAAATATGCAATGGATTTTCCCGAAAAAACGGGCAAACTCCAAGCCTATTGATACTTATTTCGCAACGGCATATATCAATGTCAGTATGCAATGGGCAACAGCCCGTTCAATCTTTGACGAATTTGCTACAAGCTTGTAACGGAACCAGCGGTGAATATGCAGTCTACACATACCCACTCGACGGTCTCTATGGAAGAACGGCTCCGCGATTGCGGCCTGCGTCCGACGCGCCAGCGCGTTGCGCTTGCCAGTCTGATTTTTTCGCAAGGTGATCGCCACCTGTCCGCTGAAGACCTCCACGAACAGGCGGTCATGGCGGATGTGCCGGTGTCTCTCGCTACCGTTTACAACACATTGCACCAGTTCACGGAAGCCGGAATGCTCCGCATCATCGCGGTGGAAGGCTCCAAGACCTATTTCGACACGAATATTTCGGACCATCAGCACTTTTTCCTCGAAGGGGAAAATGTCGTGTTCGATATTCCGCATGGCGAACGCGGCCAGCCGACGGTTGCCAATATGCCCGACGCACCGGAAGGCATGGAAATCGTCAATGTGGACATTATCGTTCGCCTCCGTCGCAAGACGCAGTGACAGTTCGATCCTGACGGATTACTGATAAGCGGCTTCGGCCGCTTTTTTGTTAGCTGCCATAAAGTTCTTGCCAGAAACAGCGAAAGCGGGTTGAATAAAACGGTTCCGAAACAATCCTTGGTGTAGAGGATAGCGGATGCCGGTTGAGATGAAGCCGATACAGGCACTGACATTGCTGAAGACCCTGTCGCTTGGGCAGATACGTGACGAGATGCCAGATCTCACGACGCGGCAGACCGCTATTCTTCTGACAATCTATCTGGAGCCGCCGCCGCATACGGTGCGGGGGCTTGCGGCAAAACTGGATGTCACCAAGCCGGTGGTCACGCGCGCGCTCGACACGATGGGTACGCTCGACCTTCTATCCCGTCATCGTGATGAAAAAGACCGGCGAAATGTGCTAGTTAAGAGAACCGTCGCCGGTGCGCTTTATGTTGAACGACTGGGCGATCTGGTGATCGCCAAAGCCAGAGAGTTACCTTTATGAGTGTCTGCCCATGAGTTCCGATGTGACCACGCTCGACCGCCGCCTCAATGCCTATCGCGCCGATCTCGCCGATGAGCGATTGAACGACCGGGTGCAGGCGGCCCGCTTTATAGCCGGAACCGAAATGCAGGTGACCGCGCCGGTGGTTGATCTCCGGTCGCAGCCGCGCCCGGACAGCGGACCCCAGACCCAGATCATTTTTGGCGACACGGTGCGCGTTTTCGAGGAAATGGACGGCTGGTGTTGGGTGCAGGCCGAGCGTGACGGTTATACGGGTTATGTCTCGGCGTCGTTCATCGAAAAACCGCAGGGCGAAGCCACCCATATGGTCATCGTGCCGCGAACCTTTGTCTATCCCGGCTCCGATTTGCGTTTTCCGCACACACAGGCGCTGTCGCTTGGTTCACGCGTGCGGATCGTGGGCGCTGCCGAAACGCGCGGCACTCCTTATGCCGTGCTGGAAAGCGGCGAGGCGATGATTGCAAGCCATCTGGCGCCAATCGGCGAACACGCTGCCGACTATGTGGCCGTGGCGGAAACGCTGTTGCATACGCCCTATCTTTGGGGCGGCACGTCCGGCTTCGGCATTGATTGTTCCGGTCTGGTTCAGCTTGCCATGTGGGTCGCGGGCCGCAAGGTTCTGCGCGATTCCGACATGCAGCAAAATACGCTGGGCACGGTGGTGGAGCCGAATGCGGATTATTCCAATCTCCAGCGTGGCGATCTTGTTTTCTGGAAGGGGCATGTCGCGATCTGCGCTGCGCCCGACATGCTGATCCATGCGAGCGGTCACACCATGACCGTGACGCTGGAACCGTTGCAGGATGCGATCAAGCGCATCGCTTATCTCTATGATCTGCCGACGCTGATCCGCAGACCCTGATTGCGCAGCGACTGCTTTAAACAGGTCCATGAAAGGTCGGGCCGATGACGGGAAACAGGATGTTTCAAGGTGCAGGCTTTGTCGCCATGGCGCTTGGTCTTGCTGTCCTCATCCCTTCAGCGGTTTCATCCGAAAGGATAGCGCGCGTGACCATTCCCGCTTCGCCAGCCGCCTTTGCCGAAGTCAACGGTATCGAAATGTATTACCGGATCGTCGGTAAGGGACCGCCGATCCTGCTGATACCGGGCGGTCTGTCCGACCAGCATGTCTGGGATGCGCAACTGCCGATATTGGCGCGTCATCATACGGTGATCGTCGCCGACAGTCGCGGGCAGGGGCGTTCCACCCGCACGACTGAACCGCTGACTTATGGCCTGATGGCTGACGATTATGTGGCGCTCATGGACTTTCTGCATATCGACAAGGTCGATCTGGTGGGCTGGAGCGATGGCGGCATTATCGGGCTCGATATCGCCATGCGTTACCCTGAGCGCCTGAACAGCCTGTTCGCGCAGGCTGCCAATGTCTCACCTGAGGGCAATACCGGCTATATCGAAGCGATGGCCGAGGGTCGGCCCATCCCTGAACTTCGCCACTACGAAAGCATCGACAAGGAAATTCATGCGCTCTGGGCGAATGAACCGAACTATACCGATGAAGACCTGTCACAGATAAAGGTGCGCACCGCCATCGTGATCGGCGATCACGATACAGCCGTCACGCGCGAACATACGGAATTCATCGCCAGCCAGATTCCCGGTGCAGAACTGATTATCCTGCCTGATTCCGGCCACGGCGTGCCGGTGGAAAATCCCCGGCTTTACGCCCACACGGTTCTGAAATTCATTGATGGAAAAACGAACAGCCGAACTTAAACCCGGTTTGGAAGAACCCGATCCGGCGTCCGGTGTCCGTCGACGAAGGCCTTGATATTGATGATGACCTTGTCACCCATATCGATGCGGCCTTCAATCGTGGCTGAACCCATATGTGGCAGCAGCACGACCTTGCCCTTTTCGGCAAGCGCCAGCAGGCGCGGATTGACCGCAGGTTCGTTCTCGAACACGTCCAGCCCGGCACCGGCGATGCGGCCTTGCTCGATCAGATCGATCAAGGCGTTTTCATCGATGATCTGGCCCCGCGCCGTGTTGACCAGATAGGCCGTCGGCTGCATCAGCGCGATGCGACGGGCCGAGAGCAGATGAAATGTGGCCGGCGTCGAAGGGCAATTGACCGAGATAATGTCCATGCGGGCCAGCATCTGGTCGAGGCTGTCCCAATAGGTCGCTTCCAGCTCTTCCTCGACCTGCGGGCTGACGCGTTTGCGATTGTGATAATGGATCGACAAGCCGAAAGCCTTGGCGCGACGCGCCACGGCGGTGCCGATGCGGCCCATGCCGACAATGCCGAGGCGCTTGCCCCAGATGCGGCGTCCGAGCATCCATGTCGGCGACCAGCCCGGCCATTTGCCATCGCGCTCGTTCAGCACATTCGCGCCTTCGACAAGGCGGCGCGGGGCCGACAGAAGCAGCGCCAGCGTCATGTCGGCGGTATCTTCGGTGAGCACATTCGGCGTGTTGGTTACGGTAATGCCGCGCTTTGCAGCGGCGGCTACATCGATATTATCGACGCCATTGCCGAAATTGGCGATCAGCTTGAGATTGGGTCCCGCCTGTTCAATGGCGGCGGCGTCGATCACATCGGTGATGCAGGGCACGAGAACATCGGCCTCTTTCAGCGCGGCGATGATTTCCGGCTGGGTCATACGGTGGTCGTCTATATTGAGACGTGCATCGAACAATTCCCGCATTCGGGTTTCCACCGGGTCCGGCAGTTTTCTCGTAAGAACGACCAGCGGCTTCTTTTTGTTCGACATCTCCACCCCGTTTTCTAAGCCCGCTTCCGGGCGAACTTCTGTGCTGAAGCTTCATGTTGAGACCTCCTTAACCAAGAAGGTGCAATATGGGATATTGCTTCGGCTGCTCATCTCTATCAAGGCGGCGGGGCAAAGACAAAGAAAAACAGGACCGATAAACAAGACGGTCGCGATGCCGGACAGCCCCCGCCGTTTTACGCTTCCGCTGAAGGCATGACCGTCTTGAGTAAAGAACAGGACGGCGAGAGGCGCAGTGAATAGAGTACTTCCCCAAAGGTTTTTGGCTCAGAGCATCTCGGTAAAGCGCTTTTTCATGGCCTTTGCGGCGTGTCTGGGGCTGCTGTTCGCGGCAGCGCCGATCAGCGCGCATGCAGCCGAAACGGAAGCAACTGGCACCGCCACGGGCGCAAGCGGACTGCCTGTGCCGCGCTTCGTCAGCCTCAAACCGGCACGCGTCAACCTGCGCATCGGGCCGGGGCGCGACTATCCGGTGTCTTGGCTGTTCATGAAGGCCGGGCTGCCGGTCGAGATCATTCAGGAATATGACAACTGGCGGCGTATCCGCGATGCCGACGGCACAGAAGGCTGGGTCTACCAGTCGCTCCTGTCCGGCAAGCGCACAGCGATCACCGCGCCCTGGCTGAAGAACGACCAGGGCAAGATGATCACCATGCGCCGCGATGCCAATGATACGGCAGAAGTCGCTGCCGATATCGAACCGGGTGTTGTCGGCACCGTGCGCCAGTGCACCGGTCAATGGTGCCGCATGGATGTCAGCGGCGTGCGCGGCTGGATCAAGCAGTCGGAGCTATGGGGTGTTTATCCCGGTGAAGCCTTCGATTGATAAACATCAAGCGTAGCGTTCCTTGAGCAGCAGATAGAGCGCACGGATCGCCTGCGCTTCACCGCCGACCGGTGAGGCGGGTTTTTCCACCGGCACCCAGCCGAAAATATCGAAATGCGCATGCGCCTTTGCTTTTTCGACAAAGCGGCTGAGGAACAAGGCTGCCGTCACCGATCCGGCAAAACCGTCAGTGGTGACGTTGTTGATATCGGCAATGCGTGACGACAGTTTTTGCGCATAGGGCTGCCAGAGCGGCATGCGCCACAGCGGATCGGCGGTTTCCTCGGCCTTGGCGGCAATGGCTTCCGCCAGCGCATTGTCATGGGTGAAGAACGGTGGCAGGTCAGGACCGAGCGCCACACGCGCTGCACCGGTCAGGGTCGCCATATCAATCAGCAATTCCGGTTCTTCCTCGTCGGCCAGCGCCAGAGCATCCGCCAGCACCAGCCTGCCTTCCGCATCCGTATTGCCTATTTCGACGGTCAGTCCCTTGCGGCTTTGCAGAACATCGCCCGGACGGAACGCATTTCCGGCAATTGAATTCTCGACCGCCGGGATTAGTACGCGCAACCGCACGGCCAGTTTTGCGCCCATGACGATGGCGGCAAGGCCGAGCACATTGGCAGCGCCGCCCATATCCTTTTTCATGAGCAACATGCCGCTTGCGGGCTTGATATCGAGACCGCCCGTATCGAAGCAGACGCCCTTGCCGACCAGCGTGACTTTCGGATCGCTTTCCTTGCCCCATGTGATGTCGATCAGACGTGGCGCAATCGCGCCTGCGCGTCCGACCGCATGGATCATCGGGAAATTCTGTTCCAGAAGAGCATCGCCTTCCGTGACGCTCACCTTCGCGCCATGTTCGCTGGCCAGTTCGCGTGCGGCTTTTTCCAGCGCGTCCGGTCCCATGTCGTTGGTCGGCGTGTTGATGAGATCACGCGTGAGTGTAACCGCTGCGGCGATGCGCTTCGTCTCGGCTTCATCAACACCGCTTGGCAGAGCAAGACGGATTGTCTTGCCATTTGCCTTGCGGTAGCGCGAGAAATGATAGCCGCCCATCAGGAAGGCGAGCGCCGCCAGCCCGGCCTCGTCGCCAGCATTTTCGAAATGCCAGTCACCTTCCGGCAGGCTGCGTGCGAGTTTGCCTGCAAGCAGTTGCGACTGACCACCTTTGGCACCGTCGCCAATGCCGAACAGCGCGCCGGAGATCGCGCCGTCCGGTCCCGGCAGAACCAGAACCTTGCCCGCCTCTCCGTCGAAATCATGGGCTTTCGCCCAAGCGATCACCGGGGCAGGAAGCGTGTTTTCTTCCAGTTGCCCCTTTTTCGTAAACCAGATTGGACGGCTTTGTTCCGACTTTTGGGCAATGAGTTCGACAGACATGGCACTCTTTCCGATCAAGGCAGTTTTGAAAACAGATAGAGTGCTTCGCCTCGTTTGAAAACAGGTGCATGCAGGGCTTGTTAACCAATCATTAGGGTTAACGGATTATTGATGAAGGAGAAATCGGGCTTGATGGACCGGGGCGTAGCGCCGGTCGATATTGGAGGCGGGATGCTCAACATCGGTGTAATGGGCGGCGCTGGTTTCCGCCTTGGCGTGGCTTCTATCCTTTCAGCGCTTGTCCTCACCGGCTGCAACACGGTGGACCGCACTACGACAGGTTCGGTGCGACGCGTCGAAACCGCAGCCACTTTCGATCACATGAACGACGCACAGCTTGCCGCGATGGCGGGCCGTCTTGGCGCGCAATATGAGCGCAACCCCAAGGACCGTGGCACAGCGCTCAATTATGCAGGCGTGCTGATACGACTTGGCCGCAACGATCAGGCTCTGGCCGTCATGCGCGCGCTGGTCATCACCTATCCGAAGGATCAGCAGGTGCTTGCCGCCTATGGCAAGGCGCTGGCCGGTGCGGGCCAGTTCGACACCGCACTTGATGCCATTCGCCGTGCGCAGAACCCGGCCTATCCCGACTGGAAACTCGTCTCCGCCGAAGGTGCCATTCTCGACCAGATGGGCAATCGGGATCAGGCCCGCGCCATGTATCAGAAGGCGCTACAGATCAAGCCGAACGAACCGTCGGTACTCTCCAATATGGGCATGTCCTATCTTCTCGCCGGTGATTCCAAGGCGGCGGAAAACTATTTCCGGCAGGCGTCCGTTCTGCCTGGCGCGGATAGCCGCGTGCGTCAGAATCTGGCGCTTTCAGTCGGATTGCAGGGGCGTTTTCAGGAAGCGGAAACCATTGCCGCGCAGGAGCTTTCGCCGCAACAGGCCAAGGCCAACACGGATTATCTGCGTTCCATGCTGGCGCAGCAGAACTCCTGGAACATGCTCAAGGACAAGCCGAAGGGCTGACGTTCTTACATCCGGCGATGCATCAGCGCGGACCGAACAGTCCGCCCTGCGCGGCGATCTGGATGAAGGCCGGGCCAAGAATGACGATGAACAGCACCGGCAGGAAGAACACGATCATCGGCACGGTCAGTTTCGGCGGCAGGGCTGCCGCTTTCTTTTCCGCTTCCAGCATGCGCAGATCGCGGCTTTCCTGAGAAAGCGTTCTGAGCGCCTGCGACACCGGCGTACCGTAACGCTCTGCCTGAATAAGCGCCTGCGAAACCGATTTCACCTGATCGACGCCGGTACGGCTGGCGAGATTATCATAGGCCTGACGGCGCTCGGGCAGGAATGACAGCTCGGCATTGGTGAGCATCAGTTCTTCCGCCAGTTCCACCGATTGTATGCCGATTTCGTCGGCCACCTTGCGAAAGGCTGCTTCAACCGACATGCCCGATTCGACGCAGATCAGCATCAGGTCGAGCGCATCCGGCCAGGCCCGGCGGATCGACTGCTTGCGCTTGGCCGCCTTGTTGGAAACATAGAGGTTCGGCGCATAGAACCCGGCATAACCGGCCAGAATACAGACGAAAATCCGGACGAAGAATGAGTGCTCCGGCAGATTGCCAAGCACGAAGACGTAAAAGGCTGCCAGCGTCATCGCGCCGAAAGGCAGCACGAAGCGCAGAAACAGGAAGATGTTGAGCGGGTTTTGCCCGCGAAAACCGGCGGTTCTGAGTGCTGCAATCGTCTTTTCGTCGGCCAGCGCCTTTTTCAGATCGAGCCTTTCGACGAAGTCGCGAATGCCCTGCTTCTGTTGGTGACGCAGGCTGTTGCGCCGGTCGTTTTCCGTTGCTAGCCGCGCGCGTTCGCGCGAGCGGATGGCCTCGCGCTCGGTGGCGACCGATTTCATGCGTGATTTCAAAACACTGGTGCTGAGGACCGGCATGACAACAGTGACGATGGCGGCGAAAACCGCAACCGTGATCAGCATGGCGATCAGAAATTGCGGGTCGCTTAGTTTTTCGATGAGGAGAGAAAACATGGTCTGCGCCTCACATATCGAAATTGATCATGTTCTTCATGATGAAGATGCCGGTCGCCATCAGCACGGCGGCAATGCCTAACAGCATATGGCCGGTTGATGACGTGAAAAGCAGCGTCATATATTGCGGACTGGTCAGATAGACCAGCACCATGACGATAAAGGGCAGCGCGCCGATGATGGCGGCTGATGCCTTTGCTTCCATCGAAAGCGCATCGACCTTGGCTTTCATCTTCTTGCGATCACGCAGCACCTTGGACAGATTGTTCAGCGCTTCGGAAAGATTGCCGCCCGCCTGAGACTGAATCTGGATCACGATGGCGAAGAAGTTGGTTTCGGGGCAGGGCATGCTGTCGGGCATCTTGCCAACAGCTTCGGGGATCGACAGACCCATCTGCTGGGCTTCAACGACTTTCTTGAATTCGCCTTTGACCGGCTCCAGCGCCTCGCTGGCGATCAGGCGCAAGCCATCGTTGAGCGGCAGGCCCGCCCTTGTCGCGCGGACAATGACGTCGAGCGCGTTTGGAAATTCTTCCAGAAACTTCTTCAGGCGGCGCTTGCGTTTTTGCAGCACGAACCAGCGTGGCAGCCCGAAAAAGC
The DNA here is from genome assembly GCF_040372265.1 of Brucella sp. NBRC 113783. Taxonomy (NCBI): domain Bacteria; kingdom Pseudomonadati; phylum Pseudomonadota; class Alphaproteobacteria; order Hyphomicrobiales; family Brucellaceae; genus Brucella; species Brucella sp. NBRC 113783. The sequence goes on from NZ_BAABRX010000001.1 coordinate 321,720, forward strand.
AGGCAATGGCAATGCCGGGAAGTAGCAGAAGCGGCAGGCCGAAAATAAAGCCGATCAGGAGGCCGGTGAAGGCCGTGACGCCGGAATAGATATAGAACTGGCGCAGCGTGATGCTCAGGCCCGCCTGCGTCAGCATGATGCGCAGCGGCGGGTATTTCTGATTCTTCTCGCGCTGCTTCTGCCGCGCTTCGAGATCCTTGATATTGTCTTGCAACAGTTTGCGGCGTTTCTGGATATCGGTGTTTTTGTCCCGTTCGCTGCGGGTGACACTGCGTTCGGCATAGTTGCGCACGGTTTCCAGCCGCCGCGAGGCGGGGTCCTTGCTGGCCAGCCTGTCATAGAACAGCACATAGGCGAGCGCAGCACAGGCGACCACCGCCAGAACAATGAAGATCAGAATGCTGACGGGGGAGGCGGTCATCAGTCAACCGTCTCCATACTGTCGAGAACAGTGGCAAGGCGGCTATCTTCGTTGTAATAGCGCGCGCGTTCCCAGAAGGCCGGACGACCAATGCCGGTCGAACTGTGCGTGCCGAGAATACGTCCGGATGCGTCCTCGCCCTTGATGTCGTAAAGCATTAGATCCTGGGTGATGATAACGTCGCCTTCCAGCCCGACAACTTCTGTCACATGGGTAATGCGACGCGAACCGTCCCGCAGGCGCGCCGCCTGAATGATGATATCGATGGAGTTGACCAGAATTTCGCGCACGGTCTTCTGCGGCAGCACATAGCCGCCCATGGCGATCATGGCTTCCATACGGCTGAGACATTCGCGCGGGCTGTTGGAGTGGATGGTGCCCATCGAGCCGTCATGGCCGGTATTCATGGCTTGCAGCAGATCGAAGACTTCCGGTCCGCGCACTTCGCCGACGATGATTCGCTCCGGGCGCATACGCAGGCAGTTTTTGACCAGATCGCGCATGGTCACTTCGCCTTCGCCTTCCAGATTGGGCGGGCGGGTTTCAAGGCGCACGACATGGGGCTGCTGCAATTGCAGTTCGGCGGAATCTTCGCAAGTGATGATGCGCTCATGCGTATCGATATAGCGGGTCAGGCAGTTCAAAAGCGTGGTCTTGCCCGAACCCGTGCCGCCGGAAATGATGACATTGCAGCGCACGCGGCTGATGATCTGCAACAGTTCCGCACCGGCGCTGGAAATCGCGCCGAAACGCACCAACTGGTCGAGCGTCAGCTTGTCCTTGCGGAATTTGCGGATGGTGAGCGCCGGGCCGTCAAGCGACAGGGGGGACGCGATGACATTGACGCGCGACCCGTCCGGCAGGCGTGCATCGCAGATCGGGCTTGATTCATCGACGCGCCTGCCGACCTGGCTGACGATGCGCTGGCAGATATTGAGAAGCTGCTGGTTGTCGCGAAACCGGATACCCGTTTCCTGCACCCTGCCATCGACTTCGATATAGGTGTGGCGCGAACCATTGACCATGATATCGGCAATGTCGTCGCGGGCGAGCAATGGCTCCAGCGGACCGTAGCCCAGAACATCGTTGCATATGTCGTCGAGCAGTTCTTCCTGCTCGGCAATCGACATCACGAAATTCTTGATGGCGATGATATCATTGACGATATCGCGGATTTCCTCGCGCGCCGTATCGGGCGCCATGCGCGAAAGCTGCGACAGATCAATCGTGTCGATCAGCGCGGAAAAGACCTGCGCTTTGGTGTCGTAATAGCCTTCGGTCTTCTCGCGCCCGCTGCTGGTGGGCGGGGCAGGTCTGGCAGGCGTGGTGGGAACAGCGGCCTGCATGCGGGACGGCTGAACAGGCTCCGTGCGCTGCACAGGCTGAGGCGCGATTGCTTTTGCAATGCTGCCATCCTGTTTGCTTCCTGAATCGTTGCCTCTTTTGCCGAACATGATTTTCCGCCGTTACTTCGTCTTGCGTGCAAATTTGCCCAAAAGACCGGAGATGCCATTCTTCTTGCGCGGCTGGACATCCGCCCGTCCCGTCAGCACGTGCGCTAAATGCGTGATGGTTGCAGAAACCGGGCTGTCGGGGCTGGTTTCCGCGATCATGCGCCCGGTATTGGCGGCATTGCCGAAAAGCTGCGGTTCGAATTCGATGGCAGCAATCGGGTCGATGCCGAGCGGTTCGGAAAAGTCCGACAGTGCAATTTCGGGGCGCTTCGGCACACCCACCTGATTGAGCACCAGATGCGGCTTCAGATCGTTCGGGCGCAATTGCGCCAGCGTGTCGAGCAGGTTCTTCGTATTGCGCAGATTGGCGAGATCGGGTGCTGCGACGATCACCACTTCATCGGCCCGCATCAATGTGGTGCGGGTCCAGCCGTTCCAGCCATGCGCCAGATCGAGAACCACCAGCGGCGAGGTGCGCTGGGCGACATCGATTATTTCGGAAAAGGCGTCTTCCTGAAAATCGAAGGTGCGCTCCAGACTGGAAGGGGCGGCGAGAATCGAGAGATGTTCGCCATATTGCACCAGAAGGCGGTCGAGATAGACCTCGTCCACCCGTTCAGGCGAAAACACGGCATCGGCGATACCGAGCGTCGGGTCTTGATCGAAATTGATATTGGCCGTGCCGAAGGGCAGGTCCATATCGGCCAGAACCACGTCGTGCCGGAACAGGTTCGAGATCGACCAGGCAACATTGTGCGCGATGGTCGATGCGCCGACACCGCCCTTCGCGCCGATAACCGCGATGGAACGTCCAAGCGGTTCGGCACCCGGATCGAGAAATATCGATGAGACGATGGCCAGAACATCGGCTAGCGAAACGGGCGCTACGATATATTCCGATACGCCGCGGCGCAGCAATTCGCGATAGAGCCAGACTTCGTTGGAGTGGCCGATGACGAGCACCTTGGAACCGGGATCGCAGACCTCCGACAGGCGCTGGAGCTCGTCGAGCAGAATGCTCGGTTCCGACGACGATTCGACAATGATCAGATTGGGCGTTGAGGCTGTCTGGTAGAACTCGATGGCCGCTTCTATGCCGCCGCCGGAGACTTTGAGATGCGTCTTGGCCATGCGCCGGTCGTTGCCGGCACGTTCGATGGGAATAGCGACGCTTTCGTTTTCACAAAAGGCCTGGATGGAAATGCGCGGAATCGGCCGCACATTTTCCAGCATGATCGGCGCGCGCTGTTCGGCAATTTCGCTGCCATTGTCCGGTTCGAAGGCGATATTTGTCATGGTTCGCCCTCTTAGTAATTTGCCTGTTCGCTGCGGGGTTCTTGCCAATTATCCGTCTGCGCAGTCGACATTTTCGTGTAGCCCTGATCGCCATTGAGGCGTTCCGTCGTGCGGTCGGAATCGATTGGAGAGGAAGCGCGCGGCCCCAGAAGATCGGCTGGATTGGCGACTTGAGCTGCGAGATTGTTTTGCATCGAGCAGCCGAAATTGGCGTAATGCTTGTTTTCCGGCGTGGTCGCAATATCGTCCGGCCAGCGACCGCAAGGCGTCGTGCCAGCCGTCATCGCATAATAGCTGATGCGGATCGGCGCTGCGGCATCCGGTGATGGAACGGGATAGTTTTCAATGGCGATATTGGTCTGCTTGATGCCACCCTTGCGCAGCGCTGCGGAGATTTCCGTGCTCAGGCGATAGGCGGCAGCCTGATTGGCTGCACCAGCTGGAACCAGCACATAGACCATGCCCGATCCGTTATAGCGATAGTTGGCGACGGCCTTCTGCACGATGCCGCGCTGCATGGTATTAAGCCGGCTATCGGCGCTGCCGACCGGAATATCCGTCACCTGCTCGCGCTCGGCAATCGTGATGGGATGATTGGTGCGGTAATCGTCAGGCAATGCGCCGACGGTCACGTGCTGTCGGTTGGCGCAACCGGCCAGAAGCGCGACCGACAGAACCAGCATCGCCGACTTGATGGAAACCTTTTTGCCCCGGATTGTCATTCCCGTTTCCCCGCTCATTTGTAGATATACCCGACAACGCCGTTGTAACGGCCGGGCGGCAGCTTGGTCTCCATCGTCCCGTAAACGCGGTTGACCTTGCCGAGAATGTAACCGGCGCCATCGCTGGCCGGATTAAGATTGTCGTCGGGGCGCGCAAGCTGCTGCCGCGCCACCGGGCGAGCGAGATAAGGCGTCACAATGACGACCAGTTCGGATTCGTTGCGGATGAAGTCCTTGCTGCGGAACAGCGCGCCGAGGACGGGAATCTTGGTAAGACCCGGAAAGCCGGAAACCGACTGGCGCACTTCATCGCGGATAAGGCCGCCGATCATCATCGAGCCCCCGGATGGCAACTCCACCGTGGTGTCTGCCACGCGTTTGCGCAGCGACAGAATGCTCGCGCCGAGGCCGTCTGCCTGGTTGGTCGATGAGGAACCTTCCGTTGTGGGTTCGGAAACCGATGTTCTGATCTTCAGGCTGATGCGACCCGGGCCGAGCACCACCGGCATGAACTCCAGTCCGATGCCATAGTTGATCTTGGCCAGCTGGTTGGTGCGCTTGCCATCATCGTCATAGGTGACGCTGTTGATGACATTATATTCGCCGCCCACATTGAATGCAGCTTTTTCGCCGGAAATCGCAGTCAGCGTCGGTTCGGCCAGCGTCTTCATGACGCCTGCTGTTTCCATCGCGCGCAGATAGGCAGAGAAATTGCTGGTTGCGAGACCGAAGCCAGTATTTGACAGGGTATCGCCAATGGCTCCGGGCAGGCTTTCCGAAATGCCGCCATAAGAAATGCCGTTGCTGGTTCCGCTGCCCGTCATATTGACGCCGAGCTGCTTCATGACGGTGCGGCTGACTTCGGCCACCGTCACCTTCAGCGTGACCTGATCTTCCCCAACGATGGTGAGCATATTGACCACTTTACTGGTGCGCCGCCCTGCATCGGGATTGTCGATTGCTACTCCGCCGCCATCGGTCGGGGCCGAAGCGGTCGTCGAATACTGGCCCGTCGTGGCCTCACCACCGGTTACGAAAAGGCTTGCAAGCTTTGCGGCCTGCGCCGAATCCTGTGGCGTCTGAACCGTGCCGGTCAAAACGACGTTGTCGTTGATCAGTTCAACCCGGATATCGGAACCTGGAACGAGACGTTTCAATTGCGTCGAAAGGCTGCTGACATCGCGCTCGATTTCAACATCGATCGAGGCGATCTGTTCGCCATTCGGGCCGAAGACAAAGATATTCGTCTGCCCGACCTGCTTGCCGAACAGATAGATGCGGCGCGATGTGCGCGTGACCGCATCCGCGATGGATGGATTGGAGACGAGAACGTCATAGGCGTCCTGCGGCAGGTCCAGCACAAGCGATTTGTTGAGACCAAGCGCGATGCGCTGGGCGCGGCCCTGTGCGCCGACCTTGACGACGTCACCCGCTGCCATGGCAGGCGCTTCGAAGAAAGGCTGGGCGCAAAGTGCCAGGCTTGCGGCAATGAGGGCGGATTTGGCAAAATACGGGCGCACGCGTTTTCCCTGTTTCATGAGCGCGGTCCTACTTCTGTAATGCTGCCGGACTTGATGACCTTGACGGTTCCGCTGCGCGTCGGCGAGGAAACCAGATAGTCGGCCTGCTTGATGTCCTTGTCTTCCGCATCGTGCATGGAGCGCAGGGACAGGGTCAACCGGTCGGCCATCTGCTGGGCGACGGTGATGATTTCCGCCTGATCGGGCGTCAGTTCCAGTGTCGCGGTCTGGCCGACCATGACCTTGCGGCCCTGTTCGTCTTCCTGAATGGTCTGGTCAATGGCGAGAATACGCACATTTTGCAGCACTGTTTCGGTCGTGAAAGGCGCGATGGAGGTGCTGGTTGCATTGTCCGGCTTGCGACGGGTCATGATGACATCGACAAAATCATTGGGCAGGATGAAACCGCCCGCTGAGCTTTCGGCATTGATCTGGGTCGCAACCGCACGCATGCCGGGCGGCAGGATTGATGAGAGGAAGCTCTGTCCGGGGCCGATCAGCTTCACCTTGCGAATGGGTTCGCCGGGGAAAAGTTGCAGCCTGACGGTTGCGCCATTGAGCTGATTGATCGCGTCTGGTTCGCTGGACCGGGTGATATAGCCGTCGGATATCGCTTCGGCAGGCCATGACTGCCAGCGCATTTGCGAGGTCAGTTCAGCACCGACACCGAGGTTTTCCGTGGCGACCAGCACTTCTTCCAGCTGGATCTGTGGGGTTTCGGACGCAACCACGACCGGCGCTGGCGGCGGTGCCGCCAGATTCATGGCGATATAGCCCGCACCGCCAGCAGCGATGACGGCTACCCCAAGAATGAGCAGACGAGCTGATTTCATGATGCGCCCCGTGCAAGTCCCCACGTCCGAACGACGTGTTCCAAAATTGCACTGGCAATCGTGTAATTATGGTTAATATAATCTTATTCGTATTAAGAAATATAAGTTCCGCAGGGCAATTTCGTGCTGGCCGTTACGCGGGAGCGAACAAAATCGACTGCATGGTCTGGCCAACGGGTGAGAGCGGGAAGCTCCACAAACCGGCAGCACCCAAAGCGATACCGTAGGGAATCCCGACATCCTTGTGCGACAGCCGTTCCAAAAAGGCATAGCGATCCGCATGCGCCGGGCGCGGCATCAGGCGGTAAAGAATGATGAGAAGCGTGAGGGCGCCGCCAATCAGCGAAAACTTGATGACATAATCCACCAGCCCCGGATTGAAGCCGAACCACAATGTGGTTGCTGCAATCATTTTTGCATCGCCGCCGCCCATGGTGCGCAGGCAGAAGAGCAGGAAAGTGATGCAAAGCATCAGCCCGCCTGCCAGCAGATGCCAGCCGTAATCGGCAAGGGCAAGACCGGAAAACGGTGCAAGGATGATGAAACCGGCGGCGAGCCCAATCGAAACCCGGTTGCGAATGGTCATCGACAGAAGATCGGTGACCATGGCCGTGACCATCGCCGCCACGAATATCGCCGTCATCAGCGCCGCTATGACCATCGAATCCCCCGATCCCTTCAATAAGTGTTATTGGCCGTTGGTCGCGTTCTGAAAGCTCGTGGCAACGCTGTCGAATTTTTCGCCGACGCTGCCGGCCATGAGCGCCACGCCGCTGACGATCGCAATCGAAACCAGCGTGCCGATCAGCGCATATTCAATCGCTGTGGAACCGGCCCGGTTCTTCAAAAAACGCGTCATCAATGTCGGCATTGTACGCTCCTTCACCTCTCCGAAGACGGCTGCCCCATCATGGCCGTCGCTCTGTTCGGATGGCTGAAAGATAATCGACACGCATTGTTGGGCCCTTAATAATCAGGGTTAATGAAGCGTTTCCTGTCGATTGGCTCGCCGCTCTCGCATGCTAGTGGATTGAATTTGACGTTTGAATCCCGGCTGACACATACGCTGTTTCAAACGTCAAATTCGAAAAATCCACTAGATACATATAGTTGCTAGTGGTCTTTTTGATTCCAACATTTGCTCAGCGCGTGAACCGAGGGAGCAAATGTTGGAATCAGACCACTAGGCGGGCGTGGCGGACGGCTTAATGCTTCCTTCACCAATCCTCTTCATTATTTGCTAGGCATATTACGGGGGTCGTAGAGTGGCGCATCGGTTTTTCTCTTCGGAAAAGTTGCGGAAGGCATCTGCTTTGGCCGCAATGATGCTGGTTTCAGCAGGGCTTCAGGCTGCGCAGGCGGAAGAATATATCAAGCTGGAAACCAGTCAGGCGCGCATCCTTCGTCTGGCCCGACCCGCCGACACGGTAGTGATCGGCAATCCCGCCATTGCGGATGCAGTGGTGCAGGATTCCCAGACCATCGTGCTGACCGGCAAGGATTTTGGCGTTACCAATATCGTTGTCATGGATAAGAACGGCGAGCCGATCATCGACCGGGAACTCGTCGTTTCCAGCAATGCGCGCGGCACCATGCGCGTTTATCGCCAGGCAGAGGTGCAGACGCTGTCCTGCACACCCTATTGCGAAAAGGCGTCCACCAAGACCGGCGACGATAAATAACACCCCTCTCTAAAATCCGGCCTGCGCCGTTAATACTCTTTCAGGTTGTCCTGATGTAATCATGCGCCATTGTTTGAACCGGCGGGTTTGGGTGGGGCATGGCATTCATGGATTTCCGTCAAAGGCGCGGAGAAGGACGGCTGCGGTTGCAGGCCGCCGTCCGTCAGTTGCGGCTGTTCGGTCGGGCGCGAGACGGCGTCACGGCCATTGAATTCACGCTCCTGATCATCCCGTTTCTCCTCATCGTCTTTTCGATCATTGAAACAGGCATGAATTTCACCGCCCGACAGGTGTTGTGGAACGCCACGCAGAACGTGGCGCGCCAGATCCAGACCGGGCAGGTCCGGGGAAGCGATCTCACGCAGACCAGAATCCAGACCATGCTTTGCGATCAGATCCAGTTCATGGTGAAAACCGGTTGCGAGGGGTTGTCATTCAATCTCGGAACATATTCCGGCTTTGCCTCGGTCCCGAACCGCGACATTCTGACGGACAAAGGTTATCTGTCGCGCACCGGCATCACCGGCACCAACGGCACCTCGACCATCAACCAGCTCAATGTGCTTTATCGCTGGCCGGTTCTGACCAACATTCTCTACATGACCGATAGCGCCGATGCTGAGAGCGGCACTATGCCGTTATTCTCCACGCTGACATGGCAAAACGAGCCGTTTCCAAACTGACGACGAATATCGGGTTGTGGCCCGGACTGGACCTATATCGCCATGCGAACAGCATTATCCCGGTTGTTGAAAAGATTTTTCCGCGACAAGCGCGCGGTCGGCGCGGTTGAATTCGCGCTGATCGTCCCGGTTCTGCTCCTGATTTATCTGGGCTCCACCGATTTGGCCGATGGTCTCGACGTCAACAAGAAGGTGTCGCGGTCCGCGAGTGGCCTTGCCGATCTGGTCACGCGCCAGATATCCGTCAAAGCCACGGATATCGACGATATGTTCGCCATCGGCAGCACGTCGCTTTTGCCCTATCGCCGGACAAGCCCGAAGATCAGGGTGACAGCCATCAAGGTCACCAAGGCGCAGTCGTCCAGCACCTATTCCGTGACTGTTGACTGGTCGCGCGCCAATGTCGCAAATTTCGCGGCGCTGGCTGGCAGCAAGACCGATCTTCCCGAGGCGCTGGTCGCAAGCGATGCCTATTTCATCAAGGTCGACGTCGAACTGGACTACAGGCCGCTGAACTCCTGGATATCGACCAGCATACCGATGAGCGAGACCTATTACCTCGCGCCGCGCTATACCAACACCATTCCCTGCAGCGGTTGCTGAACCCGTGTCTTGGCTCTACCCCTTGCACTACAGTTGCAAATTCGTCAGGCCGCGGCGAAACGAGTGATTTTCGAGCACCGGAGCGGAGCGTACTTAAGGGTACGTGAGCACCGGAGCGCAGGAAATTGCTCGTTGCAGACCGGCATCACGAAGAATGCAACTGTAGTGCTTGGCAATGCGGATAAAACCCAACATATAGAAGGAAAGGCCAAACCGCCCCCTTCAGGATTTGTTTTCATGCCAGAATTGCCCGAGGTAGAAACCGTTCGCCGCGGCTTGCAACCCTTCATGGAAGGCGCAACCATCGAAAAGGTCGATCAGAACAGACCCGATCTCCGCTTTCCATTCCCGGAGCATTTTGTCGAGCGTCTGACCGGTCATCGTATCGAGGCGCTCGGTCGCCGTGCGAAATATCTCACGCTTCACCTCGATGACGGCCTGTCCGTCATCAGCCATCTTGGCATGTCCGGCTCGTTTCGCATCGAGGCCGACGACGATGCCGATACGCCCGGTGCCTTCCATCATGAGCGTTCGAAGAACAGCGCCCATGACCATGTGGTGTTTCACCTGTTGCGGTCGGGCGGTTCGGGCGCGCGCATCATCTATAATGATCCGCGCCGTTTCGGCTTCATGCTGTTTGCGGAAAAAGGCGCGCTCGATACGCATCCGTTTCTGAGCGGCCTCGGGATCGAACCGACCGGCAATCTTCTGTCGGGGGCGGTACTGGCGGAGTTGTTCCAGGGACGGCGCACGCCGCTCAAGGCAGCGCTGCTCGATCAGCGGCTGATCGCCGGTCTCGGCAATATCTATGTCTGCGAGGCGCTGTGGCGTTCCGGCCTGTCGCCCATGCGGGCAGCCGGGGCCGTGGCGGACGATGCAGCACTTATGGAGCGTCTGGCGAGCGATATCCGCACAGTGATTGCGGAGGCGATTGCTGCGGGCGGATCGAGCCTGAAGGATTATATTCAGGCCGATGGCGCACTCGGCTATTTCCAGCATTCCTTCTCGGTCTATGGGCGGGAAGGGGAGCCGTGTCGCAATCCCGCCTGCAATGGCGTGGTCGAGCGTGCGGTTCAGGCGGGACGTTCGACTTTTTTCTGTGCCTCGTGCCAGACATAAGACCTTGCCAAACGGGGATGGCCGGTTCACCTTGCCGCCCGGAAATTGAAGCTGTCATGGTATCGGCCTTATAGGGGCCTGAACCGGACGGCGATGCCTGATGAAGGAGGAGCAGAATTCCATGGCTTATGAAACGATCATCGTCGAGACGCGCGGCAATGTCGGGCTTATCCGCCTCAATCGCCCGCAAGCGCTCAATGCGCTCAATCGGGGAGTGCTCGATGATTTGACGGATGCGCTCTCGGCTTTCGACGCCGATGACAAGATTGGCGCCGTGGTGTTGACCGGTTCCGAAAAAGCCTTCGCGGCGGGTGCCGACATCAAGGAAATGCAGTCGATCGATTTCGTCGATGCCTATCTGCAGGATATGTTCGCCGACTGGCAGAAGGTGGACCGCGTGCGCAAGCCGATCATCGCCGCCGTTTCCGGCTATGCGCTGGGTGGCGGGTGCGAGCTGGCCATGATGTGCGACTTCATCATCGCGGGCAGCAATGCCAAGTTCGGCCAGCCGGAAATTACGCTGGGCGTAATTCCTGGCATGGGCGGCTCGCAGCGCCTGACCCGTTTTGTCGGCAAGTCCAAGGCCATGGATATGTGCCTGACGGGCCGCATGATGGATGCAGCGGAAGCCGAGCGTTCGGGTCTCGTTTCGCGGGTCGTCGAGCCGGAAGTCTTGCTGGAAGAAGCGCTGAAGGCAGCCGAGCGCATCGCCTCCTTCTCGCGTCCGTCCGTGCTGATGGCCAAGGAAGCCGTCAATCGCAGCTACGAATTGACCTTGAACGAAGGACTGCGCTATGAGCGCCGCCTGTTCCATTCGCTTTTTGCGACGGAAGACCAGAAGGAAGGCATGGCCGCTTTCATCGACAAGCGCACGCCAAGCTTCAAGAATCGATAAGACTGACAGCACATCGGGCAGCCATTACCGTTGCCCGATGCGGTATGATGGCCCCTTGTAAGGGCCGAAAAGCCCGCGCGCAGGCGCAAATCCGGCTTTTTGATTGGCGGTTGAGGCAGAATCCTCGTTGACGTGAGGGCAAAGCTGATCTATAAGCCCGCCCACGGATCGGCGGCCTTCCCGGGATTTCTAGGGATTTCGGCTGCCCTAGAGGTTTTGTGCCCGGCGGTTTAAGCCCCTGGCTAGCTGACAGAAAAAGAGAGGCATTTATGGCCAATACTCCTTCGGCCAAGAAGGCAGTGCGCAAGATCGCTGCCCGCACCGAAATCAACAAGTCGCGCCGCTCGCGCGTTCGCACTTTCATCCGCAGGCTGGAAGACGCTCTGCTGAGCGGCGACAAGCAGGCTGCGGAAGTCGCATTCAAGGCTGCTGAGCCTGAACTGATGCGCGCAGCCTCCAAGGGCGTCGTGCACAAGAACACTGCTGCTCGCAAGGTGTCTCGTCTTGCCAAGCGCGTGAAGGCACTCAACGCCTAATTGCCGCCTATTTTTATATGTAAATTTCGAAACCCGGCTCATTGTTAGCCGGGTTTTCTTTTTTTCAGGTTTCTGCCAAAAGACTGCGCAAGGAGAGGTCGCCATTTTTTCGCAGTTTTTTCAATGTGAAAAGGCCAGTTTCCGAGGTTTCCAAAAGCAATGATTGGGTAATTTTCAATTGTAATTTCAATCATTTGCGGAGATTCCAACGGAGTTATCCACAGGGGGTTGGCGGGACTCGGAAGGCCGTTTGAGTCAAGCAGAATTTTAAAATTTATTTTTCAGGCGGAACAGATCAGGACCATCTAATTTGACCATGTGGAAAATGCCTTGAATCCAAAGGTGTTAATTCGCTGGCGTCCGATTCCCTGTCTGTCGCACGGCCCTATGCAAGGGGTTTTATGAAAAAAACTGGCAATCTCAGGCTTGCTCTTTGCGCCGGCCCTTCGCTAAAGTCAGCTCATCAAGAGGGGTGGGCCACCGGCCCGGAGTTAGCGCTTATTGCTGTCGAATGTCAGCGTGGATGTTCAATCCGCGGGCGCTATTTTCTGGTCTCCAAGGTCCTCTTTCTTTCAGGCGATTGCTTATCATTCAATGACCGGGCCATTAACTGGCCATTAACCGGAAAGTCGTTTTGGACAGATGGCGGGCAATTGAGTGGTTGTCGTGGAAGGGGTTCCGGGCAATCAGCCTTCGGTGAACAGTTGTATGAGTCGTGCGCGGGTAACCGGAAAGGAGTATTTCGGTTTGGGACCTGTTGGGTTCGATTGAGTTTGTGTTTGGCCCGGATGTTTGCGGGTCTGAGTGTATGAATGAGTACCGCCGACGTTGAAGGACGACAGATCCGGAACGACGAGCTGGAAAAAATGACAAGCGCCGGAAAATGGCGCGTACGAATGTGAAGGCAGGCGAGCGATGGCAATGACGAGCGGCAAGGCGACGGCAACGATGGGTGATGATGCACATGCGAACCGTATCCATGGATCTTCTGCTACCGGCAATGACAAGAGCCTGACGAACGTGGACGCTGCGGTTAGCGAAGAGGCTTTCGAGCGCCTGACGGCAAAGCTGAAAGCCCGCGTGGGCAGCGAAATCTATTCGAGCTGGTTTGGCCGGTTGAAACTTGACGATATTTCCAAGAGCATTGTGCGTCTGTCGGTTCCGACCGCTTTTCTGCGCTCCTGGATCAACAATCATTATTCCGAACTCCTGACCGAACTCTGGCAGGAAGAAAACGCGCAGATCCTGAAGGTCGAAGTCGTGGTGCGCGGCATGAACCGTGTGGTTCGCAGCGCCGCTCCCGCAGAAACGGCAGAATCGGCTGAAACCAAGCCGGTCGTGGCGCCGCGCGAAAAGATGATGTTCCCGGTCGGCCAGTCCTTTGCCGGTCAGCATATCGGCGACAAGCGCGGCTCCGCCGTGGTCGCAGAATCGGCTGCCGCTTCGGGCTCGATTCTCGGTTCGCCGCTTGATCCGCGCTACACCTTCGACAGCTTCGTCGATGGCGCATCGAATCGCGTGGCGCTTGCTGCCGCCCGCACCATTGCGGAAGCCGGTTCCAGCGCCGTGCGCTTCAACCCGCTTTTCATCCATGCCTCGGTCGGTCTCGGCAAGACGCATCTTCTCCAGGCCATTGCAGCGGCAGCGTTGCAGCGTCAGGAAAAGGCCCGCGTCGTTTATCTGACAGCTGAATATTTCATGTGGCGCTTTGCGACCGCGATCCGTGACAACAATGCGCTTTCCTTCAAGGAGCAGCTGCGCGACATCGACCTTCTGGTCATCGACGACATGCAGTTCCTGCAGGGCAAGTCCATTCAGCACGAGTTCTGCCATCTCCTGAACACGCTGCTCGACAGCGCCAAGCAGGTCGTGGTTGCCGCTGATCGTGCACCGTCGGAACTGGAATCGCTCGACGTTCGCGTCCGTTCGCGTCTGCAGGGCGGCGTCGCGCTTGAAGTGGCCGCACCGGATTACGACATGCGCGTTGAAATGCTGCGCCGTCGTCTGAACACGGCACAGGTCGAAGATCCGAGCCTCAACATTGGCGACGAGATTCTCTCGCATGTTGCCCGCACCGTCACCGGATCGGGTCGCGAGCTGGAAGGTGCTTTCAACCAGCTTCTGTTCCGCCAGTCTTTCGAGCCTAATCTGTCGATCGACCGCGTGGATGAGCTGCTGGGTCACTTGACCCGCGCAGGTGAACCGAAGCGCATCCGCATCGAGGAGATCCAGCGCATCGTGGCGCGCCATTACAATGTTTCGAAGCAGGATCTGCTCTCGAATCGTCGTACCCGCACCATCGTGAAGCCGCGTCAGGTGGCGATGTATCTCGCCAAGATGATGACGCCGCGCTCGCTGCCGGAAATTGGCCGCCGCTTTGGCGGACGCGATCACACCACCGTGCTGCACGCTGTGCGCAAGATCGAAGATCTGGTGGGTGCCGACACCAAGCTGGCACAGGAACTGGAGCTTCTGAAGCGCCTCATCAACGATCAGGCGGCTTGATTAACACGACAGTTGCAAATTCGTCAGGCCATGGCGAAACGGGTGATTTTCGAGCAACGGAGCGGAGCGTACTTAAAGGTACGTGAGCACCGGAGCGCAGGAAATTGCTCGTTGCAGCCCGGCCTCACGAAGAATGCAACGGTCGTGTTGGAGAGCTTCCCCGCTATCAACCGCGGTTATCAACAAAAAGCCCGGGCCCTGTCGCATTACGGCACGGCGCGGGCTTGCTTTTCTCCTTAAAAATCTGCCACTTTAACGGACCTTTCTGGCGCCTCTGGCGCCGTACCGACGAGGGCCGCTGCCCGTCAGATGCAAGCGCCCTGGTCCCAGCGAGCGAGTGCGTTTGAACATGCGTGTTACCCTAGAGCGATCGAACCTTCTCAAATCTCTCAACCACGTCCACCGCGTCGTGGAGCGTCGCAACACGATTCCGATTCTGTCGAACGTGCTTTTGCAGGCCGAAGGCGCAAGCCTTGCCCTCAAGGCGACCGATCTCGACCTCGAAGTGAATGAAGCAACCGCCGCCATGGTCGAGCAGGCGGGTGCGACGACCGTTCCGGCACACCTTCTCTACGACATTGTGCGCAAGCTTCCCGATGGCGCGGAAGTCATGCTGTCGACTAATCCGGATGGCGGTTCCATGTCGGTCATTTCCGGCAAGTCGTCCTTCCGTCTCCAGTGCCTGCCGCAGTCGGATTTCCCGGAACTGACAGCCGGGTCTTTCACCCATTCCTTCCGCATCGAAGCGCAGGCGCTGAAGCGCCTTATCGACCGCACCCAGTTTGCGATCTCGACGGAAGAAACCCGCTATTATCTGAACGGCATCTACTTCCATGCCATTGAAAGCGACGGCGCTCTGAAGCTGCGCGCCGTGGCGACCGACGGTCACCGTTTGGCGCGTGCCGAACTGGAAGCGCCATCGGGCACGGAAGGCATGCCGGGCATTATCATCCCGCGCAAGACGGTTGCCGAACTGCAAAAGCTGGTTGACGCTCCGGATGTGGTGGCGACAGTGGAACTGTCGGATGCCAAGATCCGCTTCACGGTCGGCTCGGTGGTGCTTACTTCCAAGCTCATCGACGGCACCTTCCCGGATTACCAGCGCGTCATTCCTTCCGGCAATGACAAGAAGCTCACCATCGGACGCCAGGAATTCGCCGCTTCGGTGGACCGCGTTTCGACCATTTCGAGCGAGCGTGGCCGTGCGGTCAAGCTTTCCATCGCCGATGGCCAGTTGACGCTGACGGTCAATAATCCCGATTCGGGCAGCGCTACGGATGAGCTGGCAGCGGATTATGATTCCGATCCACTGGATATCGGCTTCAACTCCAAATATCTGCTGGACATCACCAGCCAGCTTTCCGGCTCGGATGCTGTCTTCATGCTGGCTGATGCCGGTTCGCCTACACTGGTGCGCGACACCGGCGACGAAGATGTGCTGTATGTCCTGATGCCGATGCGCGTCTAAGAGCTATCGATCTTCAGGCTCTGGCGGCCTGCAAATGGCGTGATATTTCGCTTCCGGTGCTCACGTGGCATTTTTCGACGCATAATCCCGACAAGTCAGCAACTTTTCGGGATTATGCGGTGAAGTACACTCCGCTCCGGTTCTCAAATCCCGCCATTTTCGGCTCACCATAACCAAAATCTCGACAGCCACGGCATCTCGCTGGAAGAGGTCTCTTAAAGAACCCAATTGTGGATATAAAAGACGATATAACGAGCCGCCCTGACCGGGTTTCGGTCCGGCGGCTTAAATTGACTGATTTCCGCAATTATGCGGAACTCTCGCTGCCGCTTGGTCCCGGCCATGTGGTGCTGACGGGCGAGAACGGTTCGGGCAAGACCAATCTCATCGAAGCACTTTCCTTTCTGTCGCCGGGGCGCGGCCTTCGCCGGGCCTCCTATGACGATGTGGCGCGAACTGTCGCGCATGACGGCTTTGCCATCCACGCAACGCTCGACTGCATGATTTACGGCGAAGCAGAAATCGGCACTGGAACTGCAGGCGGCGGAGAAGGCGGGCGCAAGGTTCGCATCAACGGCGTTGCGGCCTCTGGCGACGAGCTGCTCGATTATGCCCGCATTCTTTGGGTCGTTCCTTCCATGGACGGGCTTTTCACCGGTGGCGCGTCGGACCGGCGGCGCTTTCTCGACCGCATGGTGCTCGCCATCGATACCGGGCACGGCAAGCGTGTGCTCGATTATGAGAAGGCCATGCGCAGCCGTAACCGGCTTTTGAGCGAAGGCAATAATGACGACCAGTGGCTCGACGCCATTGAAAGTCAGATGGCGGAGCTTGGCACCGCCATTGCCGCAGCGCGGGCGGAAGCCATGCGGCTGATTGCAGCCATGATCGAACGGTTGCCGGCAGAAGGTCCTTTCCCGAAGGCGGATTGCTTTCTGGAAGGTTCGCTGGAACAGCGGATCGGCGTTGAGGCGGCGCTCGATCTGGAAGAGGATTTCCGCCGCAACTTGCGTGACGGGCGCAGCCGGGATCGAGCGGCTGGCCGCACGCTGGACGGGCCGCACCGCACCGACCTCATCGTGCAGCATCGGCCGAAGGCGATGCCTGCCGCCCTTTGTTCGACCGGGGAGCAGAAGGCATTGCTGATCGGTCTTATCCTCGCCCATGCGCGCCTGACCGGCGAATTATCCGGCATGGCCCCGATTCTCCTTCTGGACGAAATCGCCGCGCATCTCGATTCAGGTCGTCGTGCCGCCTTGTTCGGCATTCTCGATGATCTCGGCGGACAGGCCTTCATGACCGGAACCGACAGGGCGCTGTTCGATACGCTTGGCGGCGATGCGCAGTTTTTCAGTGTCGCAGGCGGCGTCCTCACCAAGAGCTAAAATATCCGCTGACAGCATCGTCGCGGCGGCTTATGTTGTGACCATCATGAATGCACCATCCAGACCATTTTCGTCCGAAGAGCTTGAACGCTATGCGCGCCATATCGTGCTGCCGGAAGTCGGCGGTCCCGGCCAGCAGAAGCTGAAGGCGGCCCGCGTGCTGGTCGTCGGCGCTGGCGGTCTCGGCGCGCCCGTGCTGCAATATCTGGCGGCAGCGGGCATAGGAACGCTTGGCATCGTCGATGACGACACGGTTTCGCTGTCCAACCTGCAGCGTCAGGTCATCCACGACACGGAAAGCGTCGGGCAGCAAAAGGTCGAGAGCGCGCGAAGCGCCATTACGCGCATCAATCCGCATGTGGCGGTCGAAGGCCACGCCCTGCGTCTCAGTGCGGACAATGCCGAAGCGCTCATTGCCGCTTACGATGTGATCGTCGACGGTTCCGATAATTTCACGACACGCTATGTGCTGGCGGATACGGCAGCCAAGGTCGGGCGCCCGCTGGTGACAGGCGCGATGGGCCGTTTCGATGGAACCGTGACGGTCCTGATGCCCTATCTGACGGGGCCAGATGGCGCGCCACATCCCTCCTATCGCGATCTCTTCCCGGAAGCACCGCCGCCGGGAACCGTCCCAACCTGCGCGGAAGCGGGCGTGCTGGGCGTGTTGCCGGGCGTGATCGGCAGCTTGCAGGCGATGGAGGTCATCAAGCTCGTCATCGGCATCGGCGAGCCGCTGGTCGGTCGCCTGTTGCTCTATAATGCGCTGAATGTCCGCTTCGAGACCATTCGCTACAAGGCGCGCACGCCCAAATGACCACGCCCCGTATCGTACCCATCACTCAGGATTTCGCCCGCTGGGACGAGCTTCTGAAACTCATCCGCGACAGCTTTGCCTATATGGACGGCGTGATCGATCCGCCGTCTTCCGCGCATCTTCTGACCGCGGAAGGGCTGAAACAAAAGGCCAGCGATGAAATCGGCTTTGTCGCCCTGATCGGCGAAGAACTGGTAGGCTGCGTTTTCATCAAAGAAGGAAGCGACAGCTTTTATCTCGGCAAGCTGGCCGTTGCGCCTGCTTTCGAGGGGCAAGGGATCGCGCGCGCCCTTATGCATTGTGTGGAGGCCGAAACTATCGCGACGGGCAAGCCGGCGATTGAATTGCAGGTGCGTATCGAACTGACGCGCAACCGGGCAGTGTTTGAAAAGCTCGGTTATTGCAAGATCGCGGAAACGGCGCATCCCGGCTATACGCGCACGACCTCCATCACCATGCGCAAGGAAATCGTGCAGGGATAGGCGGTGAGATGACCGGCAGCCGGTAGCTGCCGATCAAGCCGAATATCAACATCAATACTGCGTGTTGCGGTCGACGATATGCTCCAGCGTGCCATTGCGCTCGAAAGCTTCGATCTGCCGGATGATCTGCGGCACCAGCGCGGTCGCTGACGAGCTTGCGGCGGCGTGCGGGGTGATCGTCACGCGCGGATGATCCCAGAGCGCGCTGGTGGCCGGCAGCGGTTCCTGATTGAACACATCGAGCGTTGCTGCCGAAAGCAGCCCACGGTCGAGCGCGGCCAGAATATCAGCCTCGTTCTGCAAGCCGCCGCGTCCGGCATTGATCAATACCGGCGCGCCGAACGGTCCGTCGCTTTTCAACTGCGCGAACATCGACATGGACAGGATGCCCTTGGTGTCCGGCGTCAGCGGCAGCAAGCAGACGAAAATATCGGCGGTCTTGAGGAAAGCGCCAAAGCCGTCGCGACCGTGATAGGTTTTGACGCCCTTGATTTCCTGAGGGCGGCGGCTCCATCCGGTCACGTTAAAACCGAGCGCGGTCAGCTTTTCAGCCGCATCGCGACCCAGCACGCCAAGCCCCATAATGCCAACCGTCACCTCATGGGCGGCAGGCTGGCGGCGATCTTCGTGCCAGACATGGTTCTGCTGCTGCTTGCGATAGCGCGAGCCCAGACGGTGATGATCCAGCACCTGCCAGACCACATATTCGGTCATGCGCATGGTCAGATCGTCGGAGATGATGCGCACCAGCGGCACATCGGGAATGCGGTCATCGCGGAACACATGGTCCACGCCAGCGCCAAGCGAGAAGATGACTTTCAGATTGGGCAGATTGGCGAGCGAGCCGGGCTTCTGCTTCCATACGAGCGCGTATTTGACGGAAGGATCGGCCTCGGCGCGCTCGGTCACCACGGGGCGATCCGGCGCATTGTCCTTGAATGTCTTCAGCCAGATTTCCGGATCCCAATCGGTGATCGCCAGAAGAATATTGCCTTTGTCGTTGTTCGTGGTCATTGCCTCACTCCTCCCCAAGTGGTCCGATTCCGACATTTGCCTTCAATTGCCTTTAGCTCCGAGCAAATGTCGGAATCAAAGGACCACTTATCAATTCTGTATCTAGTGGAGTTTTGAATTTGACATTTGAACCTGCGTATCGGTCGGGCGGTGTCCAAATGTCAAATTCACTCCACTAGCGCCTCCATATGGAAGGCTGCCGCCATCAACGCCTTGGTATAGTCGGTCTTCGGATTGGCGAAGACGTCCTTCGCCGTACCATATTCAACCGCCTTGCCGTTGCGCATCACCAGCACATCATTGGCCAGTGCCCGCACCACTTTGAGATCGTGGCTTATGAAAAGATAGGCGAGATCATGCTTCTTCTGCAATCCACGCAAAAGATCGACCACTTGCGCCTGCACGCTCATGTCGAGCGCCGAGGTCGGCTCATCCAGCATCACGAACCGCGGGTTCAGCACCATGGCGCGCGCAATGGCGATGCGCTGGCGCTGGCCGCCGGAAAATTCATGCGGATAGCGGAAGCGGGTTTCGGGATCGAGGTTCACTTCCTGAAGTGCCGAGACGACACGCGCATCGCGGTCGTCTGCCGAGAGTTTCGGCTCATGCACCAGCAGACCTTCGGCGATGATGTCCGCAATGGTCATGCGCGGTGAGAGCGAGCCGAACGGGTCCTGAAACACGATCTGCATTTCACGACGCAGCGGACGCATGTCCTTGAAGCTGAATTTCGCGATATCGCGCCCTTCAAAGTGGATATCGCCTTTTGATGAAATCATGCGCGAAAGGGCAAGGCCGAGCGTAGTCTTGCCAGAGCCCGATTCGCCGACGACACCGAGTGTCTGACCGGCGCGCAGATTGACATCGATACCGTCCACTGCCTTCACATGGTCGACGGTCTTGCGCATGAACCCCTTTTTGATCGGGAACCAGACACGGATATCCTTGCCTTCCATCACCGTTTTCGCTGCCGGATCGGCAGCGGGCGGCTCGCCCTTCGGTTCGGCGGCAAGCAGATGTTTTGTATAGGGATGCTGCGGATTGTCGAAAATTTCCGTTGTCGGTCCAGCCTCGACGATCTTGCCTTTGCTCATCACGCAGACCTTGTCGGCGATCTTGCGCACGATGCCGAGATCGTGGGTGATGAACAGCATCGACATGCCCTGCGCGGCCTTGAGTTCGGCCAGCAGCTTCAAAATCTGCGCCTGTACCGTCACATCAAGTGCGGTGGTGGGTTCATCGGCAATCAGCAGTTTCGGCTTGTTGGCCAGCGCCATGGCGATCATCACGCGCTGGCGTTGTCCGCCAGAAAGCTGATGAGGGAAGGCTGACAGGCGCTTCTCCGGCTCGCGAATACCCACTTCGTTCAAAAGCTCCAGCGTGCGTGCTCGTGCCTGGGCGTCGCCCATGCCCTGATGCACACGCAAAATTTCGCCGACCTGCCGCTCGACGCTGTGCAGCGGGTTGAGCGAGGTCATCGGCTCCTGAAAGATCATGGCAATGTCGTTGCCGCGCACGCGCCGCAATTCCGGCTCGGAGGCCTGCATCAAATCCTTGCCGTTGAAAAGGATTTCACCGGAAGGGTGGCTGGCCGCCGGATAGGGCAGAAGTTTCAGCACCGACAAAGCGGATACAGACTTGCCCGAGCCGGATTCGCCGACCAGTGCCACAGTTTCGCCTTCGGCAATGTCGAAGGACACGCGGTCGACGGAAATGCGTTCTTCGCCATTCTGGCGGAAGGCCACCGACAAGTCGCGGACGGACAGCAGGGTTTTATTGCCTGATTCGGACAGGGATCCGCTCATTGACCCACTCATTGAAATGCCTTTCGCGGATCGAATGCGTCGCGGGTCGCCTCGCCGATGAAGATCAGCAGCGACAGCATGACCGAGATGACCACGAAGCCGGTAATGCCGAGCCACGGCGCCTGAAGATTATTCTTGCCCTGCGCCAGAAGTTCGCCGAGCGAGGCCGAGCCGGGTGGCAGGCCGAAGCCGAGGAAGTCGAGCGAGGTCAGCGTGGTGATCGAGCCGTTGAGGATGAAGGGCAGAAAGGTCAGCGTCGCCACCATGGCATTGGGCAGAAGATGCCGCCACATGATGGTGCCGTTCTTCACGCCGAGCGCGCGCGCGGCATTCACATATTCAAAATTTCGGGCGCGCAGGAATTCAGCGCGCACCACGCCGACGAACGCCACCCATGAGAACAGCAGCATGATGCCGAGCAGCACCCAGAAGCCGGGCGGCAGGATCGCCGCTATGATCAGCAACAGATAAAGCACGGGGATCGACGACCAGATTTCGATGATGCGCTGGAAGATCAGATCGACCCAGCCGCCGAAATAGCCCTGAACCGCGCCTGCCGTCACGCCGATGATGGCCGAGAAGAAGGTGAGGATCAGGCCGAACAGCACCGAAATGCGGAAGCCATAAAGCGCGCGCGCAAAGACGTCGCGCGCCTGATCGTCGGTGCCTAGCAGGTTGAAATTGCCGAAACGGCAATTGGGATCGCTCACGCCTTGCGGATAGCGCTGGCAACGTTCCTCGGCGGAAAAGAGCCAGAAAGGCTTGGACGGCGCCGCTTCCGGGATTTCATTATTCACGGTGTTGTAGGAATAGCGGATCGGCGGCCAGATCGCCCAGCCATTATTGGCGATTTCTTCCTGGATCACCGGATCGCGATAGTCGGTCACCGCATAGAAGCCGCCGAATTTCTCTTCCGGATAATCGACAAAGACCGGCGCCAGCAACTCGCCCTTGTAGGAAACGAGAATGGGGCGATCATTGGCGATGAATTCCGAGCAAAGGGCGGCAATGAGCAGGAACAGAAAAACCCACAGCGACCAGTAACCGCGTTTGTTGGCCTTGAAATTCTGCCAGCGGCGACGGTTCAGCGGCGACAGCCATGGACGCTTTACGGGCTTGACGGTGGGGGTGAGGGCGGCATCGGTCATCACACGTCCCTCCGGTCGAAATCGATGCGCGGATCGATCCACGTATAGGTCAGATCGGACAGAAGCCCGACGAGCAGACCGATCAGCGAGAAGATGAAGAGATTGGCGAATACAACCGGATAATCACGGTTGATGACCGACTGGTAGCCGAGCAGGCCAAGACCGTCGAGCGAGAAGATGGTTTCAATCAAAAGCGAGCCGGTGAAGAAAGCCGAGATGAAAGCGCCCGGAAAACCGGCAATGACGATCAGCATGGCGTTGCGGAAGACATGGCGATAAAGCACCTGATTTTCGGTAAGGCCCTTGGCGCGCGCCGTCGTCACATATTGCTTGCGGATTTCCTCGAGAAACGAGTTTTTCGTCAAAAGTGTTGTGGTGGCGAAGGCCGAAAGCACCAGCGCCGTGACCGGCAGAACCATGTGCCAGAGATAGTCGCCGATCTTGCCCCAGAATGACATTTGCACGAAGTCGGGCGAGGTGAGGCCGCGCAGCGGGAACCAGTCGAAGAACGAGCCGCCCGCAAACAGCACGATCAGCAGGATGGCGAAGAGGAAGCTTGGAATGGCATAGCCGACAATGATGACCGCGCTGGTCCATGTATCGAAGCGCGTGCCTTCCTTGATTGCCTTGCGAATGCCAAGCGGGATCGAGATCATGTAGGACAGAAACGTCAGCCACAGGCCGAGCGAGATCGAAACCGGCATCTTTTCCTTGATCAGATCGATGACGCTGATGTCGCGGAAATAGCTGCGCCCAAAATCAAAACGCAGATAATTCCATAGCATCTGACCGAAACGTTCCAGTGGCGGCTTGTCGAAGCCAAACTGCTTTTCAAGATCGGCAATGAATTGGGGGTCGAGCCCCTGTGCGCCGCGATATTTCGAATTGACCGAGCCGCTATCGACCGCGCTCTGGCCGAAATCGCTGCCGCCACCGGAAAGGCGGTCCAGCGCGTCGCCGCCCTGACCGGAAAGCTGCGCGATCACGCGCTCGACCGGACCGCCGGGAGCGAATTGAACAACGGCGAAGGAAATAGCCATGATGCCGAAGATGGTCGGGATCATTAAGATCAAGCGGCGGAGGATGTAGGCGCCCATTAGCTTGGCTCTCGCGTTAGATCCGTGTTTCTCTTATGGCTTACCAACAACTTTTGCCTTTTCTTCTTCAATCCACCACAGCGTCTCGACCGGAAAGCCGTAATCGGGCTTCGGTTCCTTGAAACCGAACCGGTCCCAATAGGCGACGAGATGATTCGCTGTTGTCCAATTTGGAATCCAGTCGCGCCGGATACGCAAGTACCGATCCAGCACTCTGATGGTCGCGACAAGATCGTCGCGGGTCGACACTTTTCCGGCATCGTCGATCAGGGCGTCGATCAACGGGTCGGCTGTGCCGGGCAGATTATAGCTTCCGGGCGTCTTGGCCGCTTGCGAACCAAACATGCTGGAAAGCGATTCTGACGTCGGCGTCGCGCCAAACAGCATTGCAATGCCCACCATGTCGAACTGGAAATCCTGCATCCGCGCCTGATACTGGCTGGCATCCACCAGCCGCAAACTGGCATCGATACCGATGGCCCGCAGTTTCTGGATGAACGGATTGTAGACGCGCGTGAAGGCTTCCGAATCGCTGAGAATTTCCAGCGCGAATTTCGCGCCGTCCTTGTCGTGAAACTGCCCGTTGCGCCGCTCGAAACCGGCTTCTTCCATCAGTTTGACGGCTTTGCCGAATTGCGCGCGGTCCCGCCCTGTTCCATCCGAAACCGGCATGATGACGGTCTCGCCGAACACGGCATCGGGAAGCTTGCCGCGATAGCGTTCCAGCACTTTCGACTCATCCGGGGTGGGGAGGCCCCTGGCCTGAAAATCCGACCCGTTGAAACTCGATTGCGAGCGCTCATAGGTGTCGAAGAAGAGGTTTTTGTTGGTCCACTCGAAATCAAAACAGAGGCTGATTGCCTCCCGCACGCGCGGGTCGCGGAAACGCTCGCGACGCTGGTTCAGCGCCCAGGCCTGCATCAGCGGGCTCTTCTCTTTCGGGAAGGTGCGCTTGATGATTTTCTTTTCCTGAATGGCCGGGAAGTCGTAGCCGGTAGCCCAGTTCTTGGACACGCTTTCGGAACGAAAATCGATATCGCCTTTCTTGAAGGCTTCGAATTCCGGCTGCCGGTCGCGGAAGAACTCGATGTGGATGCGGTCGAAATGGCTGGAACCGCGCCGCACTGGCAAATCCTTGGCCCAGTAGTCTTCGAAACGATCATATTCAATGAATTGACCGGCGGTGAAATTCCCCACCTTGTAAGCGCCCGAACCGAGCACCGGTTCCATCGTGGTCGCTTCGAAATCGCGATCCTTGAACCAGGTCTCCGACAGGATCGGCAGCACCACGGCGTCAAGGATGGCGTTGGGGCCGCGATCCGTCGCAAAACGCATGCGAATATCGTTCTTGCCCGTCAGTTCCACCTTTTCCAGCCCGGCGAGCGACTGACGTATGAGCGGGTGGCCCTTTTCCTTCAGCACCGTATAGGTGAACAGCACGTCTTTCGCCGTGATCGGTGATCCGTCATGGAACCGCGCTTCCTTGCGCAGCTTGAAGGTGCAGGCCCGACGATCTTTCGACAGCGTGACGCTTTCAGCGATAAGTCCGTAGACGGAATCCGGTTCATCGAGCGCCGGGACCATCAGGCTGTCATAGGTCAGCTCCATGCGCGGCGGCGCGTCGCCTTTGAAGGTAAAGGTGCTGAGCGTGTTGAAGGTCTGCGTGTTCTGGTTCCAGGTCCAGCTTGCTGGCGCAAACCTGAACGTGCCGCCTTTCGGCGCGTCTGGACTGGTGTAATCGAAATGGGTGAAATCGCTGCCATATTTCAGCTCGCCAAAGGCGGACAGGCCATGCAGGGACTTGCCGGTCGGCACCTCCGCAAAGGCGTTGGCAATGACAGCCTGACCCGGCAGGCAGGCCGCGATTGCGGCGCTGCCCGAAACACCCAGAAAATGGCGGCGGTTCATGCGAAGCATCGTCATTCTCCGCTTGTCCCTATTCGCTGCCGGTCTTCAGTTTGGCTTCCTTCGCGGAGTCGACCCACCATGAGAATGGATCGATGCCCAGATAATCCGGCTGCTTTTCCGGCATGCCGAACTTGTTCCAATAGGCCACATTGATGTGGTCGGAATACCATTGCGGGATCACGTAATAATTCCACAACAGCGCCCGGTCGAGCGCATGGCTTGCGGCCACCAGTTCCTCGCGATCCTTGGCATAGATCACGCGGTCGATCAGCGTGTCGATGGCCGGGTTCTTGATACCGGCATAGTTGCGGCTGCCTTTGAAATCTGCGGCCTTCGAGCCCCACATGTCGCGCTGCTCATTGCCGGGCGAGGCGGTCTGCGCGATGACCGAGGTGATGATATCATAGTCGAAATCATTGACCCGCGCCTGATATTGGGCGGTATCGACGATACGCACCGTGGCATTGATCCCGATCTTGCGCAGGCTCGCCGCAAACGGATTGTAGATGCGCTCGTCGGTCGGATCCTTGCCGAGAAATTCGATGGTGAACGGATTGCCATTCGCATCGACCAGCTTGTTGCCCTGCAATTTCCAACCCGCTTCCGCAAACAGCTTCAGAGCCGTTCGCAGATTATCGCGGGTGGCCTGCGGCGTGTCGTAAACAGGCAGCTTGAATTCCTTGGTCAGCGCATCTGCGGGGAGCGCATCCTTGACCGTTTCGAGAATGGCCTGCTCCGCCGGGGTCGGCGGGCCGCTCAGCTGCAATTCATTGCCAGCGAAATAGCTGTTGATGCGGTTATACTGATTAAAAAACAGCATGCGGTTCATGGATTCGAAGTCGAAAGCATAGGTCAGCGCTTGACGAACTTTCGGGTCCTTGAACTTGTCGCGCCGCGTATTCAGGAAATAGCCCTGCATGCGGCCGACGGCATTATACGGGAAGGACTTCTTGACGACGTCACCGCGCTCGACTGCCGGAAAATTATACTGTTCCGCCCAGCGCTGGGCGCGGTTTTCGTTACGATAATCATACTGGCCGCCCTTCTTGAAGGCTTCCCAGGTTGCATCTTCGTTGAAGTAATACTCGTAGACGACG
The DNA here is from genome assembly GCF_040372265.1 of Brucella sp. NBRC 113783. Classification (NCBI taxonomy): domain Bacteria; kingdom Pseudomonadati; phylum Pseudomonadota; class Alphaproteobacteria; order Hyphomicrobiales; family Brucellaceae; genus Brucella; species Brucella sp. NBRC 113783. The sequence goes on from NZ_BAABRX010000001.1 coordinate 348,210, forward strand.
CGGTCGAAATTGTTGCGACCGACATTCACGGCCAGGTCTTTGCCCCAGTAATCATCGACGCGCGCCCAGGTGATGGATCGTCCCGGCGCAACGCGGTCGATCTTGTAGGCAGAAGAACCCAGCGGAATTTCCAGCGTCGGGCGGCTGATATCGCGCTGTTTGCCCTGCGCGTCCTTGCCCTCCCACCAATGCTGCGGCAGCACTGCGAGCTGGCCCATGATTTGCGGCAATTCGCGATTGCCCTTTTGGCTGAAGTTGAACTTCACCTCGTGGTCGCCGGTCTTTTCCGCGCTTTCCACGTCGCCATAATATTTGTTGTAAAGTGGCGACTGTTTCTTAAGCACATTGAAGGACCAGATCACGTCTTCCACGGTGATCGGCTGACCGTCATGCCATTTGGCGTTCGGGTTGAGCTTGAACTTCACCCAGGAATAATCATCCGGGTACTGAAGCGCTTCGGCGATCAGCGGATACTGTGTCGATCCCTGATCGAGCGAATCTGTCATCAGCGTATCGTAGAGCATGCCGCCGCCGAAGTCTGACAGGCCCGCTGCGGCGACGCCCTGCACGACGAACGGGTTGAGACTGTCGAATGTGCCGACGGCCACCTGATTGAGCGTGCCGCCCTTCGGCGCTTGCGGGTTTACGTAGTCGTAATGCTTGAAATCAGCCGCATATTTGGGCTCGCCGAGCAGGCTGGAAGAACTGCGCCATTGGGGTTCCACGTCGCTCGCATGGCTTAACGACATTGTGCTTGCAAGCATGGCAACCGCAAATGCACCCGCCCAAAACGCTTTCATCCAGTCTCTCCGTTTCTGCTTCGGATCATCTGTATGAGTCTTATGGGTTTTTGCGGAGGAAGAAAGGCACCGGGACAATAAATTTCATCGTCCAAATGAAAAAGCCCGGTTGAAACCGGGCTTTTCGATCATTCTTGCGCTATTAGTTCGCCGGTGCGGCTGGCTTTTCGCCTTCCGGTGCAGGCGCTGCATCCGCAGGCTTAGCATCGACGCCTGCCGGTGCGGCATCAGCGGCTGGAAGTGGAGCCGGGTTGTCGGACAGCGTGCGCAGATAGGCGATCAGATCGGCGCGCTCATTGTCCTTCTTGTCGCCCGCAAAGCCCATGGCCGTGCCCTTGATGAAGCCTTTTGGCGACGTCAGGAACTTGTTGAGATGCTCGAAGTCCCACTTGTTGCCGCCTGCGCCGAATTCCTTCATGGCGGACGAATAGCCAAAACCTTCAACGGAAGCCGCCGGACGGTTCACGACATCCCACAGATGCGGGCCGACCTTGTTTGCGCCGCCCTTTTCGCCGGTGTGGCAGGCAGCACAGCGCTTGAAAACTGTTTCGCCGCGCGCAGGATCGGCGGATTGCAGCAATGTTGCGATGGAAACTTCTTCCTTGGCCGGTGCAGCTCCCCCTTCACCGGTCGACGCTTCCGCCGCTTCGATTATAAAACCGGGCTTTTCCGGTGCAGGCGAATGAAACAGCGCATCGGACAGGATGCCCGTCGTCATGACAACGAAAACCGTTGCCAGAAAAGCCATGATAAACTTGTTAGTCCGGGTTGAATTCATCGCCGGTCAGCGCTCCCTCTACCAAAACGCTCTCCCCGAGAACGCTCTCCTCAGCCGACATGCGCACCTCATATGAGGTTGCAATTCTCTCCGCGGCATCGGGCGGAAACTAGGTCTTTTACCAGGGCGATGCAACACCTATAAGGGTAACCAGACCCGTGACTTTTTGACACTTTTGCAGCATTTACAGTGCGGATAAAACTCCTCGAAAGACGGCCACGATCCGACGAGACAACAAGAGGCGACCATGCTTCAGACCTTAAAGACCCTTACTCTTATTCCGGCAAGACTGGCCGCCACGCGCTTGCCGAACAAGCCGCTGGCCGATATTTGCGGGAAGCCGATGATCGTGCATGTGGCCGACAGAGCCGCCGCCGCCAAGCTTGGGCGCGCCGTCGTTGCGACCGATAGCGAGGAAATTTTTGCCGCCGTCACTGCGCATGGCCACGAAGCCGTCATGACCCGCACCGATCACGAATCGGGTTCGGACCGCATCTATGAAGCGCTTTTGAAGCTCGATCCGGCTGGCGAGTTCGATGCCGTGGTCAATGTGCAGGGTGATTTGCCGACCATAGATCCCGACATAATCCGCAGCGCTCTGCTGCCGCTCGAAGACGGTCCGGCAGATATTGCGACGCTTGGCGTCGAGATTGAGGAAGAATCGGAAAAGACCAATCCGAGCGTGGTGAAGATCGTCGGCTCGCCGCTGGCGGGCAGTTCGCGTCTGCGCGCGCTCTATTTCACCCGCGCCACGGCGCCTTATGGCGACGGCCCGCTCTATCATCATATCGGCCTTTATGCCTATCGCCGTTCGGCGCTGGAGAAATTCGTGAAACTCGGGCCGTCGCCGCTGGAAAAGCGCGAAAAGCTTGAGCAATTGCGCGCTTTGGAAGCCAGCATGCGCATCGATGTCGAAGTGGTGAAAACGGTGCCGCTGGGCGTCGATACGCCCGCCGACCTTGACCGCGCCCGACTTCTTGTCGCAAAGGGTCTTTGACAAGGTCAACAACCAGGAAAGCCCCGCGAGTGAGGGGCGTTTGAGAAAGTACGACGACGATGAAAACCAACCGGATTTCTTTTCAGGGTGAAGCGGGTGCCAATTCCGATACGGCGTCGCGCAACATGTTTCCCGGTATGGAGCCTTTGCCGTGTCCGACTTTTGAAGACGCTTTCAACGCGGTCGAGACCGGCGCTGCCGATCTGGCGATGATCCCGATCGAGAATACGCTGGCTGGTCGCGTTGCGGATATTCATTATCTGCTGCCGCTGGCCGATATGCACATTGTGGGCGAATATTTCCTGCCGATCCATTTTCAGCTGATGGTGCTTCCGGGCGTCAAGCGCGAGGAAATCAAGACGGTTCACAGCCATATTCACGCGCTCGGCCAGTGCCGCAAGGTCATCCGCCAGAACGGCTGGAAGCCGGTCATCGCGGGTGATACGGCGGGCGCTGCCCGTCTCGTCGCCGACATGCAGGACCGTTCGATGGCAGCGCTCGCGCCGCGTCTGGCCGCCGATCTCTACGGCCTCGATATTCTGGAAGAAAATGTCGAGGACGCGGAAGACAATGTGACCCGCTTCGTGGTTCTGTCGAAGGAAAAGCAATGGGCACCACGCCCGGAAAACGGCGAACGCATCATGACGACGTTTGTTTTCCGCGTGCGCAACGTTCCGGCAGCGCTTTACAAGGCGATGGGCGGCTTTGCCACCAACGGCGTCAATATGACCAAGCTCGAAAGCTATCAGATCGGCGGGCGTTTTATCGCCACGCAGTTCTATGCCGATATTGAGGGCCACCCTGAAGACCGCAATGTACAGCTCGCTTTGGAGGAACTCGAATTCTTCTCCAAGGAAGTACGTATTCTCGGCGTCTATCGGGGCAGCGACATTCGCGGCACGCAGTTGCTCGCCGCGGAATAATTCACGAAAATATCGGGCAGAATCAGTTTTCCGCCCATGCCTTGATCAGATGGGTTGCGATGGCGCCGGATGGTGGCACTCGCAGCCCATTTTCATGGGTGCCCGCCAGCATGGTGCGGACTTCATCCTTGCCGAACCAGCGACCGTCTTCCAGTTCCGAGCGGTCGATAGTGAAGTCGTCCGACAGCACTTCGGCATGGCAGCCGATCATCAGCGAATAGGGAAACGGCCAGGGCTGGCTGGCGTGATATCCGACGCGACCAATGGCGAGCCCCATTTCCTCAAGGCTTTCACGACGAACCGCTGCTTCAATCGTCTCGCCATGTTCGATGAAACCAGCAAGGCAGGAATAGGAACCGGCAGCAAAATGCGGGCTGCGCGCGAGAATGCATTTGTCACCGCGCACCGGCAGCATGATCGCCACCGGATCGGTGCGCGGGAAATGCTCGGCGCTGCAATTTGGACATTGACGCTTGGCACCACCGGCGCGCATTTCGGTCTTTGTGCCACAACGCCCGCAGAAACGGTGATTGTTGTGCCAGGCAGTTAGTGCCGCTGCTTGCGCCAGCGCGCCCAGCAGATCGGCTGAAACCAGCCCTTCCATATAGATGCTGCGATAGTCCTGCGCCCGAAACGGTACTTCCAGCGCCTCGGGATCGATGGGGGCCATCAGGGCGACGAGCGGCGTGCCATCCTGCAACCCCAGAAACACCGGCTCGTGCAGATCGGGTGCAAAGTCCCTCGCTTCGCTGAAGCGGAAGAGCGCGCGCGGCGTCTTTTCATCGGTGTAATCGAGCAGAAGCTTGTTGCCGCCCAAAAGCATGACGCGCGTTTCCGGCAGTTCCAGCGCGGTGAAGGCCGAATCGTCCTGACGTTTTTCGGACTGGCGGTCGATGCGGTTGCCACCAAAGCCGACAAAACGGCTCGGTTCTATTTCCGGCAGATCGTAGAGGCGGAAAGCCATGATGCTCTCGAATTGCTGTTGTTGGGAGAATTACAGCGCCGCGCGAATGTCGGCGATCAGCTTGCGGGCGTCTTTTTCGTCATAGGCTTCACGCGTGCCATGGCCCCAGACGGGGCCGGGCCATCCCGCATCGCCCTCGTTGCGGGCAATCACATGCAGATGAAGCTGGCGCACGATATTGCCGAGGGCTCCGGTGTTGATTTTCTGGCACTCGGTCACGGTTTTCAGCGCCTGCGCTACCAATCCGGCCTCGAAGGTAAGAATCGTCTGGTCGAGCGGCGTCAGATCGTGAATTTCTGAAAGATCGGCCCTGCGCGGCACGAGGATAAGCCACGGCCAGCGGCGGTCATTCATCAGTCGCAACTCGCAAAGGCCGAGCACGGCGACGGAAAAAGTGTCGGCATCAAGCCGTTTATCGAGTTCGAACTGTGTCATAAGCTGTTTCCTATCAGTTTTTTTCGTTCTGCGCTTGCTTTTTGCGCTGCGATTGACGATATGCAGCGTGGGAGGTTGGTGGTGGACGAGCCACTCGCCAACCGGGTCAGGTCCGGAAGGAAGCAGCCCTAACGAGCCAGGCACGGGTCGCCGTGCCAGCCTCCCACCTTTTTCTCATTCGCCACTTTTCTTGGCTATCTGGCGGCTGTTGATGAACAGTGTCCGTTGTTGACCTTGCTCATACGTCCGGTCCAAACTGTCGGTCGAGAAAAAAGCGTAACAGGAAGAACGGAAGGGTCGCCATGGATACGAAATCCGCTGGCATAGCTGCCGATGGGGCCTATCGCGTTCTCGCCCGCAAATACCGTCCGCAGAATTTCAACGATCTCGTCGGCCAGGAGCCGATGGTGCGCACGCTCAAAAATGCGTTCGAGACCGGTCGCATCGCGCAGGCCTGGATGCTGACCGGCGTTCGCGGCGTTGGCAAAACGACGACGGCGCGCATTCTGGCGCGGGCGCTCAATTACAAGACCGATACTGTCGATCAGCCGACCATCGACCTTTCCGTGCCCGGCGAGCATTGTCAGGCAATTATGGAAGGCCGCCATGTCGATGTGATCGAGATGGACGCTGCCTCGCATACCGGCATTGACGATATTCGCGAGATCATTGAGCAGGTGCGCTATCGCCCGGTTTCAGCGCGCTACAAAGTCTATATCATCGACGAAGTGCACATGCTCTCTAATCAGGCCTTCAATGGTCTGTTGAAGACGCTGGAAGAGCCGCCGCCGCATGTGAAATTCATCTTCGCCACCACCGAAATCCGCAAGGTGCCGATCACGGTTCTGTCGCGCTGCCAGCGCTTCGACCTGCGCCGCATCGAATCGGGCACGCTGGCGCAGCATTTGCGCCGCATTGCGGAGGCCGAGCAGATCGAAGTCGATGATGCGTCGCTCGCCATGATTGCGCGAGCTGGAGAAGGTTCCGCCCGCGATTCGCTGTCGATCTTCGATCAGGCCATTGCGCATGGTGCCGGTCAGGTCAGTGCGGAAGCCGTGCGTTCCATGCTGGGGCTTGCCGACCGCGCCCGCATCATCGACCTGTTCGAAATGCTGATGCGCGGCGATGTGGCTGGCGCTCTCACCGAGTTTCGCGCCCAATATGATGTGGGTGCCGATCCCTCGGTGGTGCTAACTGATCTGGCCGATTTCAATCATCTGGTAACACGACTGCGCTTCACGCCCGATGTGGCGGAAGATGTGTCGCTGTCGGAAGATGAACGCGTGCGCGGTCGCGATTTTGCGCAAAAGCTGTCCGTGCGCGTGCTGTCGCGCACCTGGCAGATGCTACTCAAGGGCATTGCGGAAGTGGATACGGCGACAAGGCCGGTGCAGGCTGCCGAAATGTTGCTGATCCGTCTGGCCCATGCTGCCGATCTGCCGACGCTGGACGAAGCCTTGCGCGGCCTTGAAAACGGTTCTGTTTCTGCTCCGCGTCCGCAGCCTCCGGGCAATCCTCGCTCCAATGGCAACGGCGCGCCGGAAGCACGTTTCGCGGCCGATGCCGTCGGTTCGGCCTCGATGGCATCCGCCTCGGGCGGTCCGGCCACGGCCATGCGTATCGTGGAAACGGCTCCACAACCGGTTCAGCCGCCTGCTCCGCAGCCGGTCGCCGAGAGTGCAGCGCAGCCTTCCGTGCCGGTCAACAGCCTGAACGACATTGTTGCGATGGCCGACAAGCATCGCAACATGCAGTTCAAGATTCTGGTCAAGAACTGCGTGCGTCTGGCCTCCATCGCGCCGGGACGACTTGAAATCGGCCTGACCGACGATGCGCCGAAATCGCTGCCGAGCGAGATCGCGCAGCATCTTTTGAACTGGACCGGCATTCGCTGGGTGGTGACGGTGGCGCGTGATGTCGCGAGCCAGACGGTTGCCGAAGCGGAAACGGAGCGTCGCGACAATCTTGTCACCGATGCCCGCGCCGATCCGGATGTGGCAGCCATTCTCGCGGCCTTTCCGGGCGCGAAAATCACCGACGTGCGCATTGCCGTGGCGGAACAGAACGATGACGAGGACATTGACCTCGACGCCGTTTCGGAAGTGCCCGGTGTGCCGTCTGAAGACGACTGAATTATTGAAGACTATGGAGTAAACCCATGCGTGACATGATGGGCATGATGAAGCAGGCGAAGGAATTGCAGGCCAAGATGAAGGCCATGCAGGACGAAATCGCCAATCTGGAAGCCACGGCCTCTTCCGGTGGCGGTCTGGTGACGATCACCCTGTCCGGCAAGGGCACCTTGTCGGCGCTGAAGATCGATCCGTCGCTGGCCAAGGAAGACGAGGTCGAAATCCTCGAAGACCTGATCATCGCGGCCCACAACGATGCCAAGGCAAAGCTTGAAGCCGTGATGGCCGAAAAGACGCAGTCGCTGACGGCGGGTCTTCCGATTCCTCCGGGTTTCAAGCTGCCGTTTTAAGGGAGTAGGGGAATAAGGGAATAGGGGAGTATGTTTGGCCGGCTGGTTGCCGCCATGTCGCATATCCCTCATTCTCGTCCCCTACTCACTTATTCCCCTATTCCCTTACTCCCTTACAAAAAATGTCCAAACGAATCGCCGGTCCCGAAATCGAACGACTGATCCAGCTTCTTGCCCGTGTACCGGGTCTGGGGCCGCGTTCGGCGCGCCGTGCGGCGCTGCATCTCATCAAGAAGAAGGAAGCGCTTCTGGTGCCGCTGGGCGGCGCCATGCAGGACGCTGCCGAAAAGGTGCGCATTTGTTCGTGCTGCGGCAATGTCGACACGTCCGATCCCTGCACCATCTGCACGGACGAGCGCCGCGACCCCACCACGCTGATCGTGGTGGAAGACGTGTCCGATCTTTGGGCGCTGGAACGGGCGGGCACGATGAATGTCCGTTATCATGTCCTGGGCGGTCGTCTGTCGCCGCTCGACGGCATCGGTCCTGACGACCTCAATATCAAGGGGCTGGTGGAACGTGTCGCGACCGGCGAAATCAAAGAAGTGATTCTCGCAGTCAATGCGACTGTCGAAGGCCAGACCACCGCGCATTACATTACCGATCAATTGGCGAATTTCGAGGTTCGCGTCACACGGCTCGCTCATGGCGTCCCGGTGGGCGGCGAACTCGATTATCTGGATGAGGGCACGCTGGCTGCCGCCTTGCGAGCGAGAACCACCCTTTAGTTATTCAGGAGAAACATGATGGCAGCAAGCCGTTGGAAGCATGCTTTGAAAACTGCTCTGGGGCTTGTCGTCATTCTTGCTGTTTCTCCTGCCGTCGCAGCGCCCTCCAAGGCGCAGGTCGAAAGCCAGTATCGCAACTGGATCGAGCAAGATCTCTGGCCTGAGGCCAAGGCGGCGGGTGTTTCGCGCGCTACCTTCGATCAGGCCTTTGCCGGTGTGGCCATCAATTGGAAATTGCCGGATCTGGTCATCCCCGGGGAAAAGCCGTCGACGCCGAAAGAACAGAAACAGGCCGAGTTCGGCGCGCCGGGCAAGTATTTCAATGCGAAGACCATGGCCTCGGTCACCAGTGGCGGTCAGGCGCGTTACAGCCAATATTCGAGCCTTCTGAAACGCATCGAGCAGAAATATGGTGTTCCGGGTCCGATCATTGTCGCGATATGGGGCCGTGAATCGGGCTTCGGCACGGTCAAAATTCCCTATAATGTGTTTGAAGTTCTGGGCACGAAGGCCTTTATGGCAACGCGCAAGGACATGTTCCGCAAGGAGCTGATTGCCGCGCTCGAAATCGCCTCGAAAGGCTATATCGACGAAAACGCCATGAAAAGCTCATGGGCGGGCGCGCTTGGCCAGCCGCAATTTATGCCAACCTCCTACCTCAAGCACGCGGTCGATTTTGACGGCGACGGCAAGCGCGATATCTGGAATTCCGTGCCGGATACGCTGGCTTCCATCGCCAATTATCTGAAGCTGCACGGCTGGCAGAAGGGGCGCGACTGGGGCTTTGAGGTCAATGTCCCGCAGAGCGTGTCGTGTTCTCTGGAAGGCCCGGATCAGGGCAAGCCGATTGCCGAATGGGCCAGACTTGGCATCACCCGCGTCAATGGCAAGGCATTTCCATCCAATGAAATGAAGGGCGAAGGTTTTCTGCTCATGCCCGCCGGGCGATTTGGCCCCGCCTTCATCGTGAGCCCGAATTTCTACGTGCTCAAGGACTATAATATGAGCGATCTCTATGCGCTCTTCATCGGCCATGTCGGCGACCGCATTGCATATGGCGCAGGCGATTTCCAGCAGGCATGGGGCAATGTCGGCACGATGTATCGCTCAGATATCGGCGCCATGCAGAAGCGCTTGCAGGCGCAGGGCTATGATGTCGGCAAGCCGGACGGATTGCCGGGCTTCAAGACACGCCGCTCCATCGGCATGTGGCAGGCAAAGAACGGCTTGGCTTCGACTTGTTTTCCGCAGCCTGAACTGCTGCGTCAGATCCGCTAATCATCAATGCACGACTGACAATAAAAATGTTATTCGGTTTCTCATTTTTCTGCTATAAATGTCAGTTACTCATAGAATAATAATTCTTATTAATATGATAGTTCATAACTATATATAGGATAAAGTTCATGAGAGAAGCTGTTCCGGATTATGTTATTCGGTATCTGGAAAACCCTCGCTATCAGATGCTGCCAAAAGGCGGTATGCTCACTCAACATGAATATATCGCTCCACCGGAAGATGGTAGAATTTTCGAAAATACGCGCGGAGTGAAATATTCGGATTTTTCTCATTCTCAAAATATTGGTATATACTTTGATATAATCGATCATAAAAGAAGAACGCCGCGGCTAAATATATACATTCGTACCAGAGAGGTTTCAGTAAAAGGAAAGCCGATTAATAATGTTTATACTAATGGTCCGCGAAAATATTGGGGAGCGGAAAGATTTGCAGAGCTAATTGGGAAATTGAGACGTGAGCATGAATTTGATCACATACGAATGCTCACGGATTATTCTGCTAACGGCGGAGAAAATTCGTTTGCAGCGCAGTTGGCGATTAAAACCGGATTGCCTGTGACCGGTTTTCGGGGGGAAGTTAGGCTGAAGGCTGTAAAAGTTGTTCAACAGGCAGCGATTGGCTTCTCTCCTTATCCCACTCCGATGAATTATCAGAGGCGCTCTGTGGGGGGGGAGGCCTGGCGTCCCACTGCGTTGGCTAAAGATTTTTACCCGACCTTTGGTTCGCGCGGTTTCGATAATATGCCAGAGTACCTTGCCGGAGCATTAGTTATTTAAGATTTTTTTGGAGTATAAGCTATTTTAGTGGCAAGGTTGCGCCCCTCTGTTTTGTCACAGAGAGCACAGTGATGGTATCTATAGTGAGTTTCCATGAAAATGTTACGGTGCAGAGGGTGTGGGTTATATATTATAGAATAATTATAAATTATTATATTTACATAATACTATATATTTTAATTATTCATAGGAAATTTTATTATAGAATCTCGTTTCTGCGGGTGTAAATTACGACATGTAACCGATGTCACTCGGCAGAGTTAACCGTCGACGTAATTAGCCTCAAAAACGCATCCTTAGCTTTTGTATTATGCCGCTCCTTCTGAGTGATAAGTAGAAACTGGCGCTGCGGCAGAATGAAGTCCGCTTTGACGAGCGTTCCTGCGGCAAGATGCGGGGCAGCGACCAGTTCCGATATGGCGGTGAGGTAGTCGCCGGAACGCACGGCTGAACAAATGGCCTCGTTGGAGGGCAGTTCCAGCGCCACATTCAACCGCGCGGGGTTATAGCCGTTGGCGCGCATGGCATCTTCGAAAACACTGCGCGTACCTGATCCCTGTTCGCGCAATATCCATTTTCCTTCAAACAGCCGGTCCCACGAGAGGCGTCCCGCTCCTCTCCATGCGTGGTCAGGGCGCGTGACCAGAATAAGCTGATCCGTCGCCACCTTGCTTATGGAAAGCGCCGGCGCCTGCACGGAGCCTTCCACGAGGCCGATATCGGCGGCGCCTTCCTGCGTTGCCGCGGTCACGCTTTCCGTATTTCCCACTGTCAGCCGCACCTCGACCAGCGGAAAGGCGCTGTGAAACTGTGCCAGAAAGGGCGGCAACCAATAGCTTGCGATGGTCTGGCTGGCATGGATGGAGAGAATGCCACGCTTGCCGCCACCGAATTCAGATAGCATACGTTCGGCAGAACGTGCGCGCGCCAGCGTTGCACGCGCTTCATCCAGAAACAGCCGTCCGTCTCCGGTCAGTTCGATACGACGTCCGATGCGGTTGAATAATGTCGCACCATAGCGCTCTTCGAGGGTGCGGATTGCCGAGCTGACGGCCGAGGGCGTCAGATGTAGAGCCTCGGAGGCGCGGGTCAGATGTTCCCGCTCCGCCACTTCAATGAAAATACGCAGTTGTTCCAGGGTCATAGCGTTATTCGTTCGATTATATCGAATGAAATATGCCATATAATGAAATGGATTGAACAGGGGAAATCGGGCATCAGATCGGAATGGAATTCTCTTTCGATATGAAATGCCGATAATGACATACTCAAAAATCCAGAACATTCTGCCCGGACTTGCCCTCAGCGTCGGTGTCGCCGCGATGGCGATAGGTCTCGAGAAGATCGAAGTGCATTATGCGGGCAGAGCATGGCTGGAAGCGCTGGTGATTGCCATTCTGCTTGGCACGGCGGTGCGGACTTTCCTGCGTCCGGGCAAACAGTTCAGCAAGGGCATCAGCTTCTCGGCAAAGATGATTCTGGAAATCGCCGTGGTGCTTCTCGGCGCTTCGATCAGTGTCAGCGCAGTGATCGCGGCAGGTTCGGGCCTTATTCTCGGCATCGCCTGCGTGGTCATTCTTGCGATTGGATTGAGCTACGGTATCGGGCGGCTGCTCAAGCTGCCGCATCGCATGGCGGTGCTGGTGGCTTGCGGCAACTCGATTTGCGGTAACTCGGCCATAGCGGCAACGGCTCCGGTCATCGGGGCCGAAAGCGAAGATGTTGCCGCCTCCATCGCTTTTACGGCGATCCTCGGCGTGGTTGTCGTGCTGTGCCTGCCATTGCTGGTGCCGCTTCTCGGCCTGTCGCACACGCAATATGGCGTGCTGGCGGGGCTGACGGTCTATGCTGTGCCGCAGGTGCTGGCTGCGACAGCTCCGGTCGCCGCCATCAGTGTGCAGTTGGGCACGCTGGTCAAGCTGGTGCGCGTGCTGATGCTCGGTCCGGTCATTCTGGCGCTGGCGGTTCTTGCCGGTAATAAAAACGCGGATGCAAAGCCGGGCTTTTTCCAACTGGTGCCGTGGTTCATCATTGGCTTTCTTGGAATGATGGCGCTGCACTCGTTGCACCTCATCCCAGAGGCACTCCTCCCCGGCATTCAATATGCGTCGACGCTTCTGACCATCATTTCGATGGCAGCGCTCGGTCTTGGTGTAGATGTACGGTCGGTAGCGCAGGCTGGCGGGCGGGTAACGCTGACGGCGGTTCTCTCGCTGCTGGCGCTCGGCATCATCAGCCTCGGACTGATCCATATGCTCGGTGTCGTGTGACGGAAGCAGCCCCGCCTCGATGCGAGGACAGGGCTGTTTCCTGATCTCAGGACAATGTTCAATCAGAACTTATAAGCGACGCCGAGACGAACTTCGTTTGTCGACAGCTTGCCACTGCCACCAACGCTGGTATTATCAAAATTGTAGTTGTGCTTGTTGAAATCGGTGTAACGATATTCAACGCGGGTGACGATATTGTCGGTCACAGCGTAATCAATACCGCCGCCGATGGTCCAGCCGGCCTGTGTTTTCGATTCCGACAAAAGCTTCTCGCCTAGAACATGCAGCTTGTCTTCGATATTGCCGAACGCCACGCCGCCAGCGATATAAGGCAGGAAACGGTCAACGGCGTAACCCACGCGCGCGCGGGCTGCCCCAGACCAACGCAATTGCGTTTTGCCTGATGCGAGATCTCCGACAGATTCGGTCTTGCCAACCGCTGTGCCAGTGAAATCGCCATCAACGCCCAAGATAACATTTGTCCCGGTATCAATATTATACCCGGCATAAATACCGCCGAGGAAACCGTCCAGTTTTCCTATGGAGTTATAGGACGGTCCGACCGTGTATTTGGTATTTGCCCATCCGTAGCCGACCTGCCCGCCGATATAAGCGCCGCCCCAGTTGAAGGGAGTGGCAATCGGGACTGCTGGTGCAACAGGTGCCTCGGGAACAATGACGTCTGCGGCATAGGCATTCGTGGCGATCAGAGCCAAAATGCCAGACGCGATCATGGAAAATCTTGCACCCAATATATTTCTCCTAAATATAACAAAGCAAATGTAAGTAACATCCGCAAATAAAACGAATATATAGAGGAGTCAAATTAATTTTAGAACTAATTAAAATACAACAATTGCGTATTATTATGAAAAACCAAAAGAAAAAGCCCGCTATAAAGCGGGCTTTTCCGTGTTTGCAAGAAGAGGGAAAAGATTAGTTCTTTTCCTGCTTCTTCAGAGCGGCACCGAGGATGTCGCCGAGCGAAGCGCCGGAGTCGGTCGAACCGTACTGAGCGACAGCTTCCTTTTCTTCGGCGATTTCGAGCGCCTTGATCGAGACCTGCAGCTTGCGGGTCTTCTTGTCGAAAGCGATGACGCGCGCGTCAACCTTCTGACCGACCGTGAAGCGTTCCGGACGCTGTTCTTCGCGATCACGCGAAAGATCCGAACGGCGGATGAAGCTGTCGAGGTCGTGATCGACCAGACGAACTTCGAGGCCACCATCGGTAACAGCGGTCACTTCGCAGGTTACAACGGCGTTCTTGCGCAGTTCGCCCGAAGCTGCTGCTTCACCGACCTTGTCGCCGGAAAGCTGCTTGATGCCAAGCGAGATGCGTTCCTTGTCGATATCGACGTCGAGAACGACAGCCTTGACCACTTCGCCCTTGTTGTACTCTTCGATAACCTGTTCGCCTGGACGGTTCCAGTCGAGATCGGAGAGGTGAACCATGCCGTCAACGTCGCCGTCGAGACCAATGAACAGGCCGAATTCGGTCTTGTTCTTGACTTCGCCTTCAACAACGGTGCCGGTCGGGTACTTCTGAGCGAACGTCGTCCACGGATTGTCGAGGGTCTGCTTGAGGCCGAGAGAGATGCGGCGCTTGACCGGATCAACTTCGAGCACAACGACTTCGACTTCCTGGGTGGTGGAGAGAATCTTGCCCGGATGGACATTCTTCTTGGTCCACGACATTTCGGAAACGTGGATCAGGCCTTCGATGCCCGGCTCGATTTCCACGAATGCACCGTAGTCAGTGATGTTCGTGACGGTGCCGGTGATCTTTTTGCCGATCGGGTACTTCGCGCCGATACCATCCCAAGGATCGCTCTCGAGCTGCTTCATGCCGAGCGAGATACGATGGGTTTCCTGGTTGATGCGGATGATCTGCACCTTGACCGTCTGGCCGATGGTGAGGATTTCCGACGGATGGTTGACGCGGCGCCATGCCATGTCGGTGACGTGCAGGAGACCGTCGATGCCGCCGAGGTCAACGAACGCACCGTAATCGGTGATGTTCTTGACGACGCCTTCAACGACCTGACCTTCTTCAAGGTTCTGGACGATTTCCGAACGCTGTTCCGCACGGCTCTCTTCAAGAACGGTACGACGCGAGACAACGATGTTGCCGCGACGCTTGTCCATCTTGAGGATTTCGAACGGCTGCGGGACGTGCATGAGCGGGGTGACGTCGCGGATCGGACGGATGTCGACCTGCGAACGCGGCAGGAAGGCAACAGCGCCGTCGAGGTCGACGGTGAAACCACCCTTGACCTGATTGAAGATCACACCGTCGACGCGCTCGCCATTGGCGAACTTCTGCTCGAGCTTGACCCAGCTTTCTTCACGACGTGCTTTTTCGCGCGAGAGAACAGCTTCGCCGAGAGCGTTTTCGATACGCTCGACGTAAACTTCAACTTCATCGCCCGGCTTCAGCGTGCCGTCTTTGCCCTTTGCGCCGAATTCCTTCAGCGGTACGCGGCCTTCGACCTTCAGACCGGCGTCGATGATCGCCATGTCCTTTTCGATGGCGACGATGCGGCCCTTGACGACATAGCCTTCAGCAAGATCGTTTTGCGCGAAGGATTCTGCCAGCAGGGACTCGAAATCTGCGCGGGAGGGGTTGGATTGAGACATATATACTCCTGATGCATCCGGAAAATTCATCGGATGCGGCGCCGGGGGTTCGTGTTGTACACTGTCCGACCTCGGCTCCGTCTTTGCAGACAACCGGCGCGTGGAACGCGAAGTCAGACTATTTGTTATTCGAGCAGCCTATATAGGGCCGACCGGGCATTTTTCCAGCATTTCCGGGGCAAATTCAGGCCAAAGAGCCTTAAAATGCTGGTCCGTTATGCCTTATGACGCGCGAGAGCCTCATCGATGAGGTTTTTCGCCGCCAGAAATGCCGCTTCTATACTCATTTCGCTCGTATCAAGCAAGTGCGCGTCTTCGGCAGGGCGCAAAGGAGAATCAGTGCGGTTGGTGTCGCGCTCGTCGCGCTTCTTCAGATCGGCGAGAATTTCGCCAAGGTCGGCAGCGCCGCCCTTTGAAACAATCTCGTCGTAACGCCGCTCGGCGCGTACTTCCGGCGAAGCGGTGACGAACAGCTTTATCTCCGCCTTGGGGCAGACCACCGTGCCGATATCGCGACCATCGAGGACGCTGGCCGGAAGGGCCGCCGCAAAATGGCGCTGGGCTTCGACAAGCGCACGCCGCACGGCTGGCATGACCGCAACCTTGGATGCGGCCTCGCCGATATCATGGGCGGAGAGCACGGTCTTGTCCATTTCGCGTAAGTCGAGATGGCGGGCCGCATCGGCTGCCAGCAGCTCATCATCAAGCGGCAGGTTCTTGTCGAGAAGCGCCTTGGCGACTGCGCGATAGGTCAGTCCGGTGTCGAGATGCGGTATGCCGTAATGCGTGGCGATGCGCCGGGCAAGGGTTCCCTTGCCCGAGGCTGCCGGTCCATCGATGGCGACGATGAATGGCTTCATTCGGCTTCGCTCGGCTCGATCTTCGCGCCCATTCCGGTCATGAGGTCCATGAATTCCGGGAAGGAGGTTGCGATCATCGTGCTGTCGTCAACGGTCACAGGCTTTTCAGAGGCAAGGCCCATGACAAGGAAGCTCATCGCGATACGGTGATCGAGATGGGTGGCGACGACACCGCCGCCGATGCCCTTGCCGTCGGGACGACCGCGAACGGTGAGCGACATCTCGCCTTCCGTGCAATCGACGCCGTTGACTTCGAGGCCGCGGGCAACCGCTGCCAGACGATCCGATTCCTTGACGCGCAGCTCATCAAGCCCGTCCATGATCGTTTCGCCTTCCGCGAAAGTCGCAGCGATGGCCAGCACCGGATATTCGTCGATCATCGAAGGCGCACGCTCCGGCGGAACGGTGACGCCCTTGAGCTTCGACGATTTCACGCGCAGATCGGCAACATCTTCACCGCCAGCGAGACGTTCATTAAAGACTTCAATATCAGCGCCCATTTCCTGCAAGGTGAGGATCAGGCCCGTGCGGGTCGGATTCATCAAAACATTGCGGATGGTGATATCCGAACCTTCGACCAGCAACGCTGCAACCAGCGGGAACGCCGTTGAGGATGGATCGCCCGGAACATCGATGGTCTGGCCGATCAGCTTACCCTGTCCGGTGATGCGGATATGGCGCACGCCATCCTTGTCGGTCTCGACGGTGAGATCAGCGCCAAAGCCCTGCAGCATCTTTTCGGTATGGTCGCGTGTCATGACCGGCTCGATGACGGTCGTGACGCCCGGCGTGTTGAGACCGGCCAGCAGCACTGCCGACTTTACCTGCGCGGAAGCCATCGGCACGCGATAGGTGATCGGATTGGCGACGCTCGGTCCCACGAGGGTCAGCGGCATGCGGTCGCCATCGGTCGACTTCACCTGCACGCCCATCTGGCGCAGCGGGTCAAGCACGCGGCCCATCGGCCGGCGCGAAAGGGACGCATCACCGATAAAGGCGGTGGTCATGTCATAGGTGCCGACGAGGCCCATTGTCAGGCGCGCACCCGTTCCGGCATTGCCGAAATCGAGCGGTGCTTCCGGTTCAAGAAGGCAGCCATTGCCGACGCCATGGATGATCCAGGTATCGCCATCCTTTTCGATCTTGGCGCCCATGGCCTGCATGGCGCGACCGGTATTGATGACGTCTTCACCTTCAAGCAGGCCGGTAATACGGGTCTCGCCCGATGCCAGGCCGCCGAACATGAAGGAACGGTGAGAAATGGACTTGTCGCCCGGAATGCGAATTTCGCCGGCCAGTGCCTCCGAGCGGCGGGCGACTGCAGGTTTCGGGGAAGCGGAATGGGACATGGATTTTTCACTGTCGCATTTTTGGCGCGATCGCGCGCCGGGATTGAGAGATAAGCGGGGCTTCACTAGCATAGTAATACCATGCGGTCATCCGCGAATACGCCATCGATGGTCTGCCGGACGCGCCTATAATAAAGAGTCTTGGCTATTCGGCGTCTTTCGCTTTGACAAACCCGCTAAATTGCGTTTATGCACCGAACAACAAAGGCAAAGACGCGGCACCGTCCGCTGTTCCTGCTGTGGACCGGTCTTTCGGTATATTGCGGGCATATGGGTGGTCTGACAGGATCAGCCGGCGCGTTTTTGAAATGAATTTATGCCCCCGGATGAAAAGTGGCCCCCGCCACAGGCGTAACGGGAATAAAACTCACGAGGCTCAACGTGGCAAAAGCTGAACTTGGTACCAAGCGCATCGACCCGGAAACGGGCAAGAAGTTTTACGATCTGAATCGCGATCCGATCGTTTCGCCTTACACCGGCATCTCCTATCCGCGTTCTTATTTCGACGCGAATGCAGAAGCCCGCGTCGTTGAAGAAGAAGCCGAAGAGGAAGAACTGGATACGGCACTGGAAAAGCCGGATTTCGTTTCTCTTGAAGATGCCGACGATGAAGCGAAGGGTGGCGGCGACGATCTGCCGGATCTGGACGACGACGATGTCGATCTGGGCGACGACGATGACGACACCTTCCTCGAAGAGGAAGAAGACGAGGACGACGATATGTCGGGCATCCTCGGTGGTGGCGTCGGTGGCGACGACGAAGAAGGCTGATCCCGCAGAATCAGCTTGATTTCCCAGTGTTTACGACAGGGCAGCCCACGGGCTGCCCTTTCTTTTTCGGCCTGCGCAGAGGCCGCTTTCCACAGCCTCCGGCGGCAGAAGCGGACAATCGGCAAATTATTTTCGCAGATGTGAAAAGAGTTGCGATTTAGCTCTTGATCTTCTGGCAAACGCCATTTAATAAGCCGCCACACCGGACAGCAAGTTCTGTCTGGCCCGCCTCGAAAGAGGTCTGATGGGGCCATAGCTCAGCTGGGAGAGCGCCTGCATGGCATGCAGGAGGTCAGCGGTTCGATCCCGCTTGGCTCCACCATTCACTTTGTGAATTGAACTTCCCCTTGTTTTCGATGTCTTGGCGTGCATGCCACATGCGCTCGCGTGCCACAAATGCGTACCACGGTACTGACCAAGTTCATCCTTGCATCTGTCTGATTCGCTCCATTCATTACGATTCAGGCTCTAAGCGCAAAATCTGCGAAAGACGAATATGTAGCAATATACTGCTGTATATTGTTGCTTAAGCTTCTGCTAATTATTGCAATTAGAGCATTTCCAGCAAAAGTGCGTAGCGTCTACGCGAGGAAATCAGTCGACTGGACTGATTTCTGATCCCGCTTCGATGCCTATAAACAAATGGATAGAGCGGTCCCACGATTCCGTTTCAACCGCAACTGCTCTAGAAAATGCAAAGAATATTTTGTTGGAGTCCGTTCCGAATAAGAATTGTTTTTATTAAAATATCTCGAATATAATTCAAAAAATCCCGCCTATAATCGCTGAAAGTATCTTCATATTAGTAATTTTGCAACAGAATATATTTTTATACTTAAAAAGGATAGTTTATGAAAATTCCTGCTAAATTATTTACTGCCGCTTCGATCGTATTTTCATTTATCGCTATGCATGAGAATGCTTACGCTAATGATTACAAAAAATGTCCGGACAATACAACCAAGGTGCATATTAAGGCGATTTCCTATGAAGGATCTAATTATTACCCAACATTTTCGATAGAAGAGGATAATAGAAATACGTGGCTAACTTTGTCGAAAAAATCTGGATTGAACACAGAATATGGCCGCGCTATGTATGCTCTTTTGCTTGCAGCTAAATCTGGTTATTATCCTGTAACTTTATTCTGCGATAATAGCAACGGCGATGTAAAGAAAATCGATATGGATCCAAAGTAATATATTTTTATTATTTGTTAAATATAATTGAATATATTTCTCATATTATTTTATATTTATATAATTTATTGGGTAAACATATGTATAAAAAGAAGGCTATCCTTGGTTCTCTTATAGTCGTTCTCGTTACTTTTCCGATGAGGGCCAATGCAGTTGATCCTCCTCTCAAAGGTGCATTTTCATTAGCGCGTCAATTAAGGGCGGTCGCCCCCTTTCTTTCGTTGTCCCGATACACGCTTGATCTGACGAGGAATACAGCGACTCGCCAAGGCTCTCCGCAAGAGTTTCCCATAGAGGCAAGTCGCCACCATATTATTCCTCAAGAACGTCTTCGAGCTTTTTTTGCAACCGTAGTGGCACACCCAGGCCATTTACGGAGGTTGCATACAGCCTGGATTAATTTCAGGATCATGGCGCGGAGTACGTTTGGTCAGATGGCTGCGGATTCTCTTGATCGCAGGCGAACGGCTACTTGTCCTGCAATAACGTATGCTGAAGTTGCACAGGCTATGGATCTTGCGGATGGTTTTGCGAGTGGTCGAGTGGTGCCTGGAGGAACGATTGAGCCAGAGGGCTTAGATGCGTTCAGTGACTATTTTTTGTGGGCTCCGGGAAACTTGTTTGAGGGGCCATCAGGCATGAATAGAGTGGATGATCCCGCGCACGCGCCGCGAAATGATCCTCGATATCAAAACGAGAATGAAGGTTTTGAAATTTATGCAGAATACATTGTAGGACGTGATAGATTTCAGTATCTCAGTCGACTTAATCGCAATATGTATAATTATATTCAAGATCCATCAGGAAATGAAGGTCTGCTTCGACAAATATCTGCTGATCTTACGCATCTTTACAGAGAAAGCAGTACAAATTATCGCATAACACCTTTAGATCCTGATCAGTGGGAGAGAGTTGGCGTTTTAGGAGGGAGACTTTATCGGATCAGGAGACACACACGACAGAAGAGGAGTGCTTCTTTAGTGGAAGACCAGATACAGAATCCGATTGTCACGGATAGTTCAACTAAGTGTTTATCCCGTATTGTGCCACATGACATCTCAACTTCTGTGCTATCGATGCTTCTTCTCGAATAATCGTTAACTGCTCGGATGATTCATCCTGTTTAATTTCAAGGCTCATCGCGGAAGCCAGAAGACGGTGATTGCTGAGAGCCTGTTCCAAAAAACGTCCTATATATGCGAAAATGGCAATTTGAGATTTGCTTTCGCATAATCTGAACCGAAAAGTCTGCAGCTTTTTGGGATTATGCGAGGCTTCCGGTGCTCACGTGCCATGAATACGCTTCGCTCTGGTATTCGAGAATCACCATTTTCGCACACATGCCGCTTTTTGATTCAGGCTCTGAGAGCCCGACGTTCGATTTTTGTCGAATTTCTTGTCCGCAAGATCATTTCACACTCGACTTTATCGCGGAAGCATATACTGACATCCCTGTGCATATTGTTTAAGATGTCTTGTAATGAAACGGCTTCCTGACTTCGACGGTCTCCGGTTTGTATTGTGTCTCGGGATCGCATTCTTCCATTATTCTTTTCGGGTTTCCGTGAAGAACGATGCACTGTCTGATCTTATATCAACATTTGCTTATTTTACCGATGTCTTTTTTATAGTCTCCGGTCTCTTTCTGGCGCGGCGCGCAAACTATATCTGGGACCCGCGCCACTACGCTGCTTTCATGGGCAAGCGCCTTGCGCGAATCTATCCGCTGCATCTGGTGACCTTTTTGTGTTTCGCGCTCATATCGGTGCTGACGGCCAAGGGGTTTTTACACCCCGCTGTGCTGCCGAACATGAATGTGTGGGACGGTGTGGCCCAATTGTTCCTCGTGCAAAGCTGGGGATTCGGCGAAAGCCTGTCCTATAATTACGTCAGCTGGTCGCTCAGCGCGCTGTTCCTGATGTATCTGTGTTTCCCGCTCTTCGATATGCTGTGCAAACGGCTGGGCAGCGGTGTGCTGGTTGTGGTCGCCATTGCCTTGCTGGGCGGCGAATATCTGGCGCGCTCGGTCGGCACACCATCGCTGACGCGGATACAATTTGCCGATATCGGCGTGTTTCGCGCGCTGCCGTCGTTTCTGTTCGGCATGTGGCTGGCGCGGCGAAAGCATACCGATCTGCCGAAACCGCTGATTATGCTCGCTCTCGCCGGCTGTTTGGTGGTGTTTCTGTTTTATCATCCACAAAGCGCGATGGATGGCGTTCAAACATTGGAAGGACCCTGGCGGCTCGTCTTCCTCTATTTTTGCACCTATATTCTCTATGCCGCGAGCATGCAGAACATCTACACGCCGTTGCGATGGAACGGCTTCGTGAAATTGTCGCGTTACAGTTTCGGAATTTTCATTCTTCACCCTCTGGTCGGCCAGTTTTTCTTCAAGATCGCCTTCGCGATACTTCCGGCAGAAGCCGCGCAGAGTGGCTTCAGCGCGCTTCTGCTGATTTCCGGCTGCACGTTGATCAGTGTGCTTGTCGCCATTGCTGCGTGGCATCTGTTTGAAAATCCGATCCACCGCTGGGCGGTGCGCCGCATCGACTTGTGGATGGACAGACTGGGTGAAAGCGCACCGATGATGCGCCGACGCGACGCATGACCCGGAAAAGCATGGACGTACCGGAAAGTCTCTTTTAGAAACCTCTGGCGGCGCAGCCCGTAACTGGTGTCTGCTGCGCCCGTGTCATGGAGGAATAATGAGCACCGAGCCCGTTTCCACGCAGTTTTCGCACGACCATCCGCTGTGGCAGCCCGATGCGCAACGCATCGCAGCCAGCACGCTGGAACAATTCCGCATTCGCGCCGAGCAGCGCACCGGCCTCAGCCTGTCGGATTATGCGGCGCTGCATCGCTGGTCGGTGGAAGATCGCGCGGGCTTCTGGACGCTCATCTGGGATTTCTGCGAGGTCATTGGCGAGCGCGGTGCAACGGCCCTTGTCGACAAGGGCCATATGCGCGAGGCGAAATTCTTTCCCGAAGCGCGGCTTAATTTCGCGGAAAATCTCCTGCGCCAGCAGGGCCATGACGACGCCATCGTCTTCCGTGGCGAGGACAAGGTGGAGCGTCGCCTGAGCTGGAACGATCTCCACGCGCTTGTCTCGAAACTCCAGCAATTCATGCTGGCCGAAGGCGTAGAGCCGGGCGACCGCATCGCGGGCATGATGCCCAATATGCCGGAGGCCGTTGCGCTGATGCTGGCCGCCAGCTCCATCGGCGCCGTCTGGTCGTCGTGCTCGCCGGATTTCGGGATGCAGGGCGTGCTCGACCGCTTCGGCCAGATCGAACCGAAGCTGTTCTTTGCCTGCGATGGCTATTGGTACAATGGCAAGCGCATTGAGGTGGCCGACAAGGTGGCGCAGGTCACGGCACAGCTGCCGGGATTGCGTCGGTCGGTGATCGTGTCCTATCTGGGCGAAGCGGAAGCTGTCGCGCAGAAGGCTGCGAAGGGCGTGGCGCTTGATGAAGCGCTGAGCGCCTTTGCCGCAAAGCCTGTCGAATTCACACGCCTACCTTTCGATCATCCGGTCTATATTCTGTTTTCCTCCGGCACGACCGGCATTCCAAAATGTATCGTCCATCGCGCGGGTGGGGTGCTGTTGCAGCATCTGAAAGAGCAGCGTCTCCATGCAGATATCCGCGAAGGCGACAAGTTCTTCTATTTCACCACTTGCGGCTGGATGATGTGGAACTGGCTGGCGTCGGGCATCGGTTCCGGGGCCACCTTGCTGCTCTATGACGGCTCACCATTCTATCCCGATGGCAATGTGCTGTTCGATTATGCCGCCGCCGAAGGCATGACCTATTTCGGCACATCGGCAAAGTTTATCGACGCCGTGCTGAAAGCCGGGCTGAAGCCGGGCGAAACGCACGACCTCTCGGCGCTGCGCACTGTTTCGTCCACCGGCTCGCCGTTGTCGCCGGAAGGCTTTGCCTTCGTCTATGACGCCATCAAGCCGGATGTGCATCTTGCGTCCATTTCCGGCGGAACGGATATCGTGTCCTGCTTTGTGCTGGGCGTGCCGACGGAACCCGTCTGGCTGGGCGAAATTCAGGGCGCTGGCCTCGGCATGGCTGTCGATGTCTGGAACGATGACGGCCAGCCGGTGCGCATGCAGAAAGGCGAACTGGTCTGCACGAAGGCGTTTCCATGCATGCCGCTGCAGTTCTGGAACGACCCGGATGGGGCGAAATATCAGGCCGCCTATTTCGAGCGCTTCGACAATATCTGGTGCCATGGTGATTTTGCCGAATGGACCGCACATGACGGCATCGTCATTCATGGACGTTCGGACGCGACGTTGAACCCCGGCGGCGTGCGTATCGGTACGGCGGAAATCTACAATCAGGTCGAGCAGATGCCGGAGATCGCCGAGGCGCTCTGCATCGGTCAGGATTGGGATAAGGATGTGCGGGTAGTGCTGTTCGTGCGGCTTGCTGAAGGCGTGACGCTGGATGACGATCTGAAGGCGCGCATCAAGACCAAGATCCGTACCGGCGCTACGCCGCGCCATGTTCCGGCGAAGATCGTCGCCGTCAGCGATATTCCGCGCACCAAGTCCGGCAAGATCGTCGAACTGGCCGTGCGCGACATCGTGCATGGGCGCGAGGTGAAGAACCGCGAGGCGCTGGCCAATCCGGAAGCGCTTGAGCTTTATCGGGACGTTCCTTCCCTGCAGGAAGACTGATTTCTATTCCTGCTCCGATGCGCGGGATGATGCGCAAACAAAAGCTGAACCGGCGACGAAGGTCGCCGGTTTTCGCGCAACAAAATTTCTTTATCCGGTAATAAATAGCCACAGAACGCCGCGCAAAGCCATTGCCTATTTGACCGCCACGGGACACTCTGACCAGACATAGCCGTCTTGAAAAAGATGGATACCGGGCAGAACTTGTGGAGGACGAGTATGTTTGCTTCGGGCATGAATTTCGGTCTTGGCGAGGAGATCGAAGCCCTTCGTGAGACCGTGCGCCGTTTCGCGGAAAGCCGCATTGCGCCGCTTGCCGCCGAAACCGACCGCAATAACGCATTTCCCATGCATCTGTGGCGTGAACTGGGTGAGCTGGGTGTGCTGGGCATCACGGCGCCGGAAGAGTATGGCGGCGCGGGTCTCGGCTATCTCGCCCATTGCGTGGCCATGGAAGAGATCAGCCGCGCCTCGGCCTCGATTGGCCTCAGCTATGGCGCGCATTCCAATCTCTGCGTCAACCAGATCAAGCGCAACGGCTCAAGCGAGCAGCGCGCCAAATATCTGCCAAAGCTCATTTCCGGTGAACATGTCGGCGCGCTCGCCATGTCCGAGCCGGGAGCCGGATCGGACGTGGTTTCGATGAAGCTTCGCGCCGAAAAGCGCGGCGACGCCTATGTGCTGAACGGCAACAAGATGTGGATCACCAACGGCCCGGATGCCGATGTGCTGGTGGTCTACGCCAAGACCGATCCGTCGGCTGGCTCGCGCGGGATGAGCGCCTTTATCGTCGAGAAAAGTTTCAAGGGTTTCTCGACCGCGCAAAAGCTCGACAAGCTTGGCATGCGCGGCTCCAACACCTGCGAGCTGGTGTTCGAAAATTGCGAAGTGCCTGCCGAGAATGTGCTGGGCGAGGTCGGCAAGGGCGTCAACGTGCTGATGTCCGGCCTCGACTATGAGCGTGTGGTGCTGGCGGGCGGCCCGCTTGGCATCATGGCGGCCTGCCTTGATGTCGTGGTGCCCTATGTGCACGAGCGCAAGCAGTTCGACCAGCCGATCGGCGAATTCCAGCTCATGCAGGGCAAGCTCGCCGACATGTATGTGACCTTCAACGCCTCGCGTGCCTATACCTATGCTGTGGCGGCAGCCTGCGACCGGGGCGAGACGACGCGCAAGGATGCGGCGGGCTGCATTCTCTACACGGCAGAAAATGCGACCCAGATGGCCTTGCAGGCAATCCAGTCGCTGGGCGGCAATGGCTATATCAACGACTATCCGACCGGGCGTCTGCTGCGCGATGCCAAGCTTTACGAAATCGGTGCGGGTACGTCGGAAATCCGGCGTATGCTGATCGGGCGGGAATTGTTTCAGGAGACCCGTTGATGCCGGTTCTAAAATCCGAGATATCGACGCGAAGCACTACCTATCAGGCTAACCGCAAGGCCATGCTTGAGGCCATCGATATCGTGGCCGAGGCGTCCCGCCTTGCCATCGATGGCGGCGGCGAGAAAGCGCGCGAACGTCATGTCGCACGCGGCAAGCTGCTTCCCCGTGACCGCGTTGCGCAATTGCTTGATCCGGGTTCGCCCTTTCTGGAAGTCGGTCTGACGGCGGGTCACGGCATGTATGACGGTGCTGCTCCTTCCGGCGGTATCATCACCGGCATCGGGCGCGTATCGGGACGCGAATGTATGATCGTCTGCAACGATGCGACGGTGAAGGGTGGCACCTATTATCCGGTGACGGTGAAAAAGCATCTGCGCGCGCAGGAGATCGCGGGCGAGAATCGCCTGCCCTGCATCTATCTGGTCGATTCAGGCGGGGCCAACCTGCCCAATCAGGATGAGGTTTTCCCGGATCGCGACCATTTCGGACGCATCTTTTACAATCAGGCGCAGATGTCGGCAGCGGACATTCCGCAGGTCGCCGTGGTCATGGGGTCGTGCACGGCGGGCGGCGCTTATGTGCCTGCCATGAGCGACGAGACGGTGATCGTGCGCAATCAGGGTACGATCTTTCTGGCTGGCCCGCCGCTGGTGAAGGCCGCGACCGGCGAAGTGGTGACGGCGGAAGACCTCGGCGGTGGCGACGTGCACACGCGGCTTTCAGGCGTGGCCGATCATCTGGCCAATGACGATGCCCATGCTCTCCAGATCGCGCGCGCCATCGCGGCCAATCTCAACAGTGAGAAACGCTCCTTCATTGCGAAGGGCGACGGTTCGGCCCCGCTCTATGACCCGGAAGAGCTTCTGGGCGTGGTTTCCGCCGATACGCGCATTCCCTATGATGTGCGCGAGGTGATTGCGCGGCTGGTGGACGGCTCGGATTTCAATGAGTTCAAGGCGCGCTACGGCGCCACGCTGGTTTGCGGCTTTGCCAGCATTTACGGCATGCCGGTGGGCATCATCGCCAATAATGGCGTGCTGTTTTCCGAAGCGGCCACCAAGGGCGCGCATTTCATCGAGCTTTGCTGCCAGCGCAATATTCCGCTGGTGTTTTTGCAGAACATCACCGGCTTCATGGTCGGGCGCAAATATGAGGCGGAAGGCATCGCCAAGCACGGCGCCAAGCTGGTGACGGCGGTGGCGACGGCCAATGTGCCGAAAATCACCATGCTGATCGGTGCATCCTATGGCGCGGGCAATTACGGTATGGCGGGACGGGCCTATTCCCCACGCTTTCTGTGGACCTGGCCGAACAGCCGCATCGCCGTGATGGGTGGCGAGCAGGCGGCGGGCGTGCTGGCGACCGTCAAGCGCGACGGGATCGAACGCACCGGTGGAACATGGTCGGCGGAAGAGGAAGCGGAGTTCAAGCGTCCGACGCTTGAAATGTTCGAGCGCCAGAGCCATCCGCTTTATGCCTCGGCACGGCTTTGGGATGACGGCATCGTCGATCCGCGCAAGAGCCGCGAAGTGCTGGGCCTTTCGCTTTCCGCAACGCTGAATGCGCCAGTCGAGCCGACGCGTTTTGGCCTGTTCAGAATGTGAAGGGGGCGATCAGATGTTCAAAAAGATACTGATTGCCAATCGCGGGGAAATTGCCTGTCGGGTCATCCGCACGGCGCGTCAATTCGGTATTGCCACCGTCGCGATCTATTCCGATGCGGACGCGCGGGCGCTGCATGTCGAAATGGCCGATGAGGCGGTGCGCGTCGGTCCAGCGCTTTCGGCGCAGAGCTATCTCAATGTCGAGGCGATTATCAAAGCTGCACTTGAAACCGGCGCGGAGGCAATCCATCCGGGCTATGGCTTTCTCTCGGAGAACGCCGGTTTTGTGGATGCCGTCGAGGCAGCAGGGCTGGTCTTTATCGGTCCCTCGGCAAAAGCCATCCGCGCCATGGGGTTAAAGGATGCCGCCAAGGCGCTGATGGAAAAAGCCGGTGTTCCCGTCGTGCCGGGCTATCACGGCGACAATCAGGACGGCGCTTTCCTCAAAAGCGAGGCGGATCGCATCGGCTATCCGGTGCTGATCAAGGCCCGGGCGGGTGGCGGCGGCAAAGGTATGCGGCGCGTCGATCAGGCGGCGGATTTTGCAGCAGCGCTGGACAGCGCGCGTCGCGAGGCGGAAGCCTCGTTCGGCGACAGCGCCGTGCTGGTGGAAAAATATATGACCAAGCCGCGCCATATCGAGGTGCAGGTCTTCGGCGATAATCACGGCCATGCGGTGCATCTTTTTGAGCGCGATTGCTCGCTGCAACGCCGCCACCAGAAGGTGATTGAGGAAGCGCCCGCACCCGGCATGACGCCGGATATGCGCGCGGTGATGGGCGAAGCTGCGGTGAAGGCCGCTTTGGCCATCGGCTATTCCGGCGCGGGCACGGTGGAGTTCATCGCCGATGTGTCGGAAGGGCTGCGGCCTGACCGGTTCTTCTTCATGGAAATGAACACGCGCTTGCAGGTGGAGCATCCGGTGACGGAAGCGATCACCGGTCTCGATCTGGTCGAATGGCAGTTGCGCGTTGCGTCCGGCGAAGCCTTGCCGAAGCGGCGGGATGAAATTGCAATCCATGGCTGGGCTTTTGAGGCGCGGCTTTACGCCGAGGACCCAGCCCGCGACTTTCTCCCCGCAACGGGCAAGCTTGCGCTGTTCGCTCCGCCGGAGCAGGCGCGTGTCGATTCCGGTGTGCGGACAGGCGATACCATCACGCCGTTCTACGATCCTATGATCGCCAAGATCATCGTCCATGGCCGGGATCGCGACGAGGCGATGAACCGACTCGACACGGCATTGGGCAAAACCCGCATTGCCGGACTCGTCACCAATCGCCAGTTCCTGTCGGCGCTCTGCAAGCTGAATGCTTTTCGCACCGGCGATGTCGATACCGGGCTGATTGCCCGCGAGGGGGGCCAATTATTTGCTGACGAGCCGCCATCGGAAATCGCCTTTGCACTGGCGGCATTGGCGGCGCTCGATCTGCTGGATGCGCCGTTGAGCGACGATCCATGGTCGAGCCTGCGCGGATTTCGTCTGTGGGACGAAGCATCGCGCTCGGTGCTGCTCGACCATCAGGGCGAACGCCGGACGATCAGCTTCGCGATCAATGATCAACGGCGTTTCGGCTTCGATTTCGGCGCGGTCGAAATCCGCAGTCACGCAAACGGGCTGGTTCGGTTCTCCGTCGATGGCCGTGTGTCGGAAGCGTCTGTCGTCCGCATCGGGCATGATGTGACGGTGCAGTTCGACGGGCGCGACACCATATTTCATCATGTGCTGTCTGCCGGAGCGGAAGATGATGCGTCCACGGAAAGCCGCATTCTGGCTCCGATGCCAGGACTTGTACGGCTCGTATCCGCCGTGGAAGGCGCCAGCGTCGCGAAGGGCGATCCGCTGGTGACGATGGAGGCGATGAAGATGGAGCTTTCGCTGACCGCGCCACGCGACGGCAAGATCACATCCATTACTGTTGTGGCTGGCGATCAGGTCAGTGAAGGCGCGCTGCTTGTCGAATTGGAGGAAGAACATGGCTGAACACGTCGAAATCGTTGAAATGGCAGCACGTGACGGCCTGCAAAACGAGAAACGTTTTGTGCCGACGGCGGACAAGATCGCCCTGATCGACCGCCTGTCCGGCTGCGGTTATGCCCGCATCGAGGCGACAAGTTTCGTGAGCCCGAAATGGGTGCCGCAACTGGCCGATGCAGCAGACGTGATGGCGGGCATTCGTCGCGCCGACAGCGTGCGCTATTCTGTGCTCGTGCCGAACATGAAGGGCTATGAGGCGGCGGCTGCGGCCAATGTCGACGAGGTCGCGGTTTTCATTTCCGCCTCGGAGGGTTTTTCCAAAGCCAACATCAACTGCACGATTGCCGAGAGCATCGAACGCCTGTCGCCGGTAATTGGCGCTGCGATCAATGACGGGCTTGCGGTGCGCGGCTATGTCAGTTGCGCCATCGAATGCCCCTATGACGGGCCGACCGCGCCACAGGCCGTTGCCGATGTGACTGAGCAGCTTTTCTCGCTCGGTTGCCATGAGGTGAGCCTTGGCGACACGATTGGGCGCGGCACGCCCGACAAGGTCGCGGCCATGCTGGATGCGGTGCTTGCCATCGCCCCTGCGCACAGCCTTGCGGGCCATTATCACGACACGGGCGGACGTGCGCTCGACAATATTCGCGTCAGTCTGGAAAAGGGCTTGCGGGTGTTCGATGCATCGGTCGGCGGTCTGGGCGGTTGTCCTTTTGCGCCGGGTGCCAAGGGCAATGTCGATACGGTGGCAGTGGCCGAACTTTTGCACGGTTTGGGTTTTGAAACCGGCCTTGATCTGGACAAGCTGCGGTCGGCGGCATTGTTCGCGCAGGCGCTGCGTCAGGATAGAGCCGCATGAACCCTTTCGAGACCATTCAGCTTGCCATTGACGCGCGCGGCGTCGCAACGTTGACGCTGAACCGGCCCGAGCAGCACAATGTGCTTTCCGGTCTGATGATCGATGAACTGACCACTGCGGCGCTGCATCTGGCGGATGATCCGAAGGTCAGGATTGTGGTTCTGACCGGTGCGGGTACGAGCTTTTGCGCGGGCGGCGACCTTGGCTGGATGCAGGCGCAGGTGAATGCCAGCCGTGCGCAGCGGATCGAGGAAGCGCGCAAGCTCGCCTTGATGCTGAAGGCGCTTCGCGATCTGCCAAAACCGCTGATCGCGCGCGTCAATGGACAAGCCTATGGCGGTGGTATCGGCCTCATTAGTGTCTGTGATGCAGCCATCGGCGTGTCCGGCGCGCGCTTCGGCCTGACGGAGACGAAGCTTGGTCTGATACCTGCCACCATCAGCCCCTATGTCGTGGCGCGCATTGGTCAGGCCCATGCACTGCGCACATTCACCTCTGCCCGACTGTTCGACGCGCAGGAGGCAATGCGTATCGGCCTTCTGCATGAGGTGGTCGAGGCTGAGCAACTGGACGCGACGGTCGAAGCGGAGATCAAACCGTATTTTTCCACCGCACCGGCGGCGGTTGCGGCGTCGAAACGGCTCGTTCATGCGCTGGTCGCGCCGATTGACGAAGCCGTCATCGACACGACGCTCATCCGTCTTGCCGACACATGGGAAACACCGGAGGCCGCGGAAGGGATCGCGGCCTTTTTTGCGAAGCAATCACCATCATGGAAGGGAGGGAGTTAGACTTTGGGAGGAAGCCGATTTTCGCTGTCACTGTGGGCACTTGGCCCCTTGCAATCGAAAGCCGGAAATGCATTCTTAGCACATCACGAAAGCGGCTCCCGTTTTGGAGCAGTTTTCCGAAACTGCCGAGGCTGTTTTGGATAATATTATGGCTCCAGTCCCTTTTTGGGTGCGGTGCGGCGCGCTTTTGGATCGACCCTTTGAGATCGTAAGATGAAACAAAAGGGAGGGCCCGGCAATTCGCCAGCACGCAAGCGCTGACAATTGACCGGATGGGTTGCCATCATGGGTTAGATGAGGGCGCGTCCCAGGACGGCGCCCCACCAAAGGAGAAAAAGAATGAACCTGAAACTTCTGTCCAGCGTAGCTTTCGCTGCTACTCTCGGTTTTGCCAGTGCTGCTTATGCCGACATCACCATCGGCGTGGTTGCACCGCTGACGGGTCCGGTTGCCGCTTTCGGCGATCAGGTGAAGAAGGGCGCAGAAACCGCTGCCGAAGTCATCAACAAGGCTGGCGGCATCAAGGGCGAGAAAATCGTTCTGAAGTTTGCCGACGACGCCGGTGAACCGAAGCAGGGCGTCTCCGCTGCCAACCAGATCGTCGGCGATGGCATCAAGTTCGTCGTTGGCCCGGTCACGACCGGCGTTGCCATTCCGGTATCCGACGTTTTCTCTGAAAACGGCGTGCTGATGGTCACCCCGACTGCAACTGGCCCGGATCTGACCGCACGCAAGCTGGAAAACGTGTTCCGCACCTGCGGCCGCGACGACCAGCAGGCCGAAGTCATGGCCGATTATGTCCTGAAGAACTTCAAGGACAAGAAGGTCGCCGTGATCCACGACAAGGGCGCCTATGGCAAGGGTCTGGCCGACGCTTTCAAGGCTGCGATCAACAAGGGCGGTGTTACGGAAGTGCATTACGATTCCGTCACGCCGGGCGATAAGGATTTCAGCGCACTGGTCACCAAGCTGAAGTCGGCAGGCGCGGAAGTCGTGTATTTCGGCGGTTATCATGCCGAAGGCGGTCTCCTGTCGCGCCAGCTGCATGACGCTGGCATGCAGGCGCTGGTTCTCGGCGGCGAAGGCCTGTCCAACACCGAATATTGGGCAATCGGCGGCACCAACGCACAGGGCACGCTGTTCACCAATGCCAAGGACGCCACGAAGAACCCCGCATCCAAGGACGCCATCGAAGCGCTGAAGGCCAAGGGTATCCCGGCTGAAGCCTTCACCATGAACGCCTATGCCGCAGTTGAAGTCATCAAGGCTGGCATTGAAAGCGCAGGTTCGGCTGATGATTCGGCTGCCGTTGCCAAGGCTCTGCATGACGGCAAGCCGATCGAAACCGCAATCGGCACGCTGACCTATGGCGAAAATGGTGACCTCAGCTCGCCGAGCTTTGACATCTTCAAGTGGGATGACGGCAAGATCGTCGGCCTCGAATAAGACGCCCTCGACAGACAATCAGAAACGCCGGGCTTGTCCCGGCGTTTTTGCGTTCAGATAAATATTAGAAGGCAGTTCAGGACCCGGAAAAGTTGAACGTCGGTTCAAGCTCCTCGAAGGTGTCATCCATCGCATGAGTTGGACTGCCCGGAAAACCGAAATGCCCATAGGCAATGGACATCTGCCCCTCGGCCTTGCGCTCGCCGCCCTTGGAGATAGCCGCCACATAAAGCGCCGCGGCAAGACCCGTGCGATCCGCACCAGCCTTGCAATGAATGAGGATCGGTTTTTCGGCATTCTGCATCAGCGTGATCAGCTCCTGCGCGCGCTGGGGCGACAGCCGCTTGCTGGACGACATTTCAAAATCAACATGCTGGATGCCAAGCGCTTGTGAAGCGTTGATTTCGTCGTCATACCAATCCGCACCCGGTTCCGGACCGCGCAGATTGATGATGGTCTTGATACCGTAGGCCTTTTGCAGTTTTGCGATCCGCGCCGGATCAGGCTGGTTCGAACGATAGGCCTCTCCGGGCACAATTTCATGGACATTGCCGTTATACTGGATCGTATAGAGATAGCCGCCCAACATACTTGCTCCCGTCAAAGCAGCAAGAGCGCCAATTCTGACGCGGTTGATGGACCATTGGGCGTATATTTTGAAAAAGCTCATGGGAACGCTTTAAAAGAGTTTTATGAAATAAATTCTAGCGCCAGTTTTTGCTTGGCTTTGGCGGAGCATGGAGTAAGAATGAGACTTATTCTTGTTCGGCCTGGCGATATTCTGGCCGTTTTTTGGATAGCTTTGGTTACATATTTTATATCGGGCGACGGCCATAAGCCGTCAGGGGCAAGCATTCGTGTCAGTTGCGTGGCGTCAGTCGAAGTTGCGTTGGTTTTCCGTGGCTTAAGCTTCGGTTAACTATAAGTGTCTAGTCTGAATCCATGAAAAGCTGGGGCAGTTAGCGGAGCAGGTTTATGCAGCGCTACAGATTTGACGATAAAATGATTCTCACGGAAGCGATTGTCGAGCTTCTTAACCGTGGTGTTGAGCGCGATGATCTTGATCTGGTCTTGAGCCGGATTGGTCCGGTCGATCTTGATTTGATGCATCAGTGTCTGGTCGAGGTCTGGAACTATAACCATCCCGAATTTGCCGAAACGGCGATGGCTGCCTGATATCGGGCGGCTCGTTTCGGCGGGTGATTTCTGCTCTTTGGCAGAAATTTCGGGGATGTCACAATCTTGAAACGGAGAAGGTTTATATCTGCCTCCGTATCGGGAATTCACCTGGGATGACGACCGCGGATGAACCGGCGTCAACTCAGGTGAAAGCGGAAGGTCGGGTCCATCCCGGCCTTTTTCGTTTTTGTTTCCTTGCCTCTGGCTTTCCGCTTTTCAGGCAGGGGCGACGGAACACTGTTTTTGGAAACGGATAGGCTCCATGATACGCCACATCGTTCTCATCAAATTCAAGCCGGAACTTGATGGCGCGGCCATCGAGCGGGCACTTGCTTCGGTCGTCGCTCTCAAAGGCAAGATCGGCGGAATAGTTTCTGTCACGACCGGGGCCAACAACAGCCCCGAAGGGTTAGAAAAAGGCTTTCGCCACGGTTTTGTGGTGGATTTTGCCGATGCTGCGGCGCGTGACGCCTATCTGCCGCATCCCGAGCACGTCAAGGTTGGTAAGGCTCTCGTCGAAGCTGCGGAAGGCGGTGTCGACGGCATTCTGGTGTTCGATTTCGACATCTGACCATTAGCCTATAACAGAAGCCCGCCCACGCCCATGCGGGACAAGTCGGTCGAATTGAGGTCGATGCCTGCCATCAGGCGGTCCAGCACCCAGTCGAGACTGTTTTCTCGCATGCTGCGGGCCGAACCCGGTGCCGCGATGATATATTTGCCGTCGCGCCTTCCAAGCACCAGCAGATTGCCGGGATCGACCGGCATGCCGATGCGCAGAATTTCTCCGCCACTCTGGAGGATCGAACGCGGCACGATGTCGGTGGTGTCGGCAACCGCCGATGCACTGAAAACCACGAGAATGTCGCAGCCAATGCTTATGCCCGAAATCGCGCTGGCCAGCGCCTCCGTGTCATGCGCGACACGCTTTTCCACGATTAGCGTGCCGCCATTGCGCGCAACGCGCTTTTCCATCACCTCGCGCGTCTTGTCGAACACGGTCTCGCGGATAGAGGGAAGTCGCGACTGGATCAGGCCGATGCGCAGCGGGCGAAACGCCTTGACGTCCATCGCCTGTTGACCGTGGAGGAGGGGGCAGATGGCATCGACAAGATTTTTTGGTACGGCAAAGGGAATGATCTTGACCGTCGCGACCATCTGGCCTGCTTCCACGCGCATATGATTGCGTATTGTCGCTAGAGAAATGCGCGCGTCATAGACGTTGACCGCATCTATTGTTGAAGCATCCACGCAGAAAATACCGGTGGAGCTGGCAAAAAGATTGATGCGTCCGGTCGTCGCCGTGCCGGTATGGATCGTCTGCGAGGTGAGGGCGGCCCCGATCAACTGCGCCGCTTCATCTTCGCCAATATCGCCGGGCTCGAACCGAGCCGCCAGAACGCTTGTGAGGCCAGCCTGCTGCAAGGCCGCGCAATGTTCGCGGGTGAGCACGGTCCCCTTGCGCAGCGTGAGCGCACCCGCCGTTACCGCATAGGCCAGTACCGCGCCTTCGGCTTCATCGAGCGGGAAGTCGGCGAAAACCATGGTACCCTTTCCAGACTTCAGTCGGCCAGCCCCGAAACGTTGCGGGTTTTAGGTTGTGTGTTTTTAGATTGTCTTAGTCGCGGCCCGGCGACTTCACAATGTGGTTAATCGGTTCCAGATCGCGCGGCTATCGCAGGATTTATCCGTTGGTTGTACTTGCATGGCCGGGGACAAAGGATTAAGTCACCGCCGCGTCAGCGCAACAGGGGCTCTAATTCCCCGCGTTGAGGCGCTTGCGGAGATGTCATTTCCGCTAATTGGAGTCTGGTTTGCGGCGTTTTTGACCGCGACATTACGATCCAGCACAAATTTCTCCAGACAGGTGACAAACGGAACTATTCGTTATAACGGTACGTTTGGAATTTTCAGAATTTACCGAAAACTGAAAAACGACATACGTGCCGGATTTGACGCTCGCGACATGACGAACCCCTGCGGTTCACGTTAACGGGCAGCTTGAAAGTGATTTCAAGTTCAAAGCCACACTGAGACGAAATCGCTCTGGTGCGATCTGAAGAACTGAAGCGTCTGACCGGGAATGGTCCCGGCAGCGGGTTTCAGATTTTCAGATCGCATCGGTGC
This sequence comes from Brucella sp. NBRC 113783, assembly GCF_040372265.1. Lineage (NCBI taxonomy): Bacteria > Pseudomonadati > Pseudomonadota > Alphaproteobacteria > Hyphomicrobiales > Brucellaceae > Brucella > Brucella sp. NBRC 113783. The sequence continues at coordinate 383,548 of NZ_BAABRX010000001.1, forward strand.
AGGATGGAAAGACAAATGAAACTCGGCATCCCTCGGACGATCGTTTCGTTCGCCGTACTGGCCCTGACTGCGTTTCTTGCCGGCTGCGAGAACCAGGTTCTTCTCTCTCCCAAGGGAGAGGTCGGCGTGGCGGAACGCGATCTTATCCTTTTTGCGACCGGCCTCATGTTGCTCGTCGTGCTGCCTGTCATCTTCATGACGCTGTACTTCGCCTGGAAATACCGCGCCACGAATGAAAAGGCGGATTATCAGCCCGACTGGCACCACTCGACCAAGATCGAACTGGGCGTCTGGCTCATCCCTCTGGCGATCATCGTGGTTCTCGGTACGGTCACCTGGATCAGCACGCATAAGCTCGATCCGTACCGCCCGCTGGAATCCAGCGTGAAGCCGATCAATGTCGAAGTGGTTGCGCTCGACTGGAAATGGCTTTTCATCTATCCCGATCAGGGCATTGCCACCGTCAATGAAATGGCCATGCCTGTTGATGTTCCGGTCAACTTCAAGCTGACCTCCAGCAACATCATGAACTCCTTCTTCATTCCGGCGCTGGGCAGCATGGTCTACACCATGCCGAGCATGCAGACGAAGCTGCATCTCATCGCCAATCATGAAGGTGAGTTCGACGGCATTTCCGCCAATTATAGCGGTCAGGGCTTTGCCCAGATGCGCTTCAAGGCACATGCCTATAATCAGGCCGACTTCGACAAGTGGGTTGCCGACGTGAAGGCCAAGGGCGAAGAACTGGGCCGCGACCGTTATGCATCGCTGGTTCAGCCGAGCGAAAAGCATGCGGTGCAGTTCTTCAACTACAATGACAAGACGCTGTTCCACGATATCGTGAACCGCTGCTGGGACGGCAAGTCCGTCTGCATGGACGATGAAATGCACCGTCAGCAGATGATCCGCGAAGCACGCGCAAACCTGCGCAAGTCTTCGCCTGTCGATTTCAGCCAGTGGGCGAGCGACATCATCTGTGCAGTGGCGCCGCAGCGCCTGTCGCAGCTCGCAAACTGATTTGCCCTTGCGCCGTGATCTCCTGCGAGATCGCGGCCATCGGCATTCAATCTTTTGTTTCACGCGGTTCCGGACCGAAAGCCGTTAGAGGCTTTCCCGGAATTGCTCCAATCGAAGCGTGATAAAAATGTTCGGAAAACTTACGCTCGAAGCGATCCCGTATCACGAGCCGATCATCATGGTCACATTGACCGCGGTGGCTGGTGGTGCGCTCGCTATTCTGGCAGCCATCACTTATTACGGCAAATGGGCCCCGCTCTGGAAAGACTGGCTCACGACGGTCGATCACAAGCGTATCGGCATCATGTATATCATTCTGGCTTTCGTGATGCTGTTCCGCGGCTTCTCGGACGCCGTGATGATGCGCGCGCAGCAGGCTCTTGCCTCGGGCGCGAATGAAGGCTTTTTGCCGCCCCATCACTACGACCAGATCTTTACCGCCCACGGCGTGATCATGATCTTCTTCGTGGCGATGCCATTCGTCGTCGGTCTGATGAACTTTGCGGTTCCGCTCCAGATCGGTGCGCGTGACGTTGCTTTCCCCTACCTCAACTCGCTGAGCTTCTGGCTCACGGTCGCCGGTGCGGTTCTGATCAACCTGTCGCTCGGCATTGGCGAATTCGCCAAGACCGGCTGGCTTGCTTATCCGCCGCTGTCCGGCAAGGAATTCAGCCCGGATGTCGGCGTGGATTACTATATCTGGGCCTTGCAGATTTCCGGTATGGGTACGCTGCTTTCAGGCGTCAACCTGATCACCACCATCATCAAGATGCGTGCGCCCGGCATGGGCATGATGCAGGTTCCGGTCTTCACCTGGACCGCGCTCTGCTCGAACGTGCTGATCGTCGCAGCCTTCCCGATCCTCACTGTCACGCTGGCCCTGCTTTCGCTGGACCGCTATCTGGATTTCCACTTCTTCACCAATGATGCTGGTGGCAATCCGATGATGTATGTGAACCTGATCTGGATCTGGGGTCACCCGGAAGTCTACATCCTCATCCTGCCTGCTTTCGGTGTCTTCTCCGAAATCATCGCGACCTTCTCCGGCAAGCGTCTGTTCGGCTACAAGTCGATGGTTTACGCAACAGTTGCCATTACGGTCCTGTCGTTCCTCGTCTGGGTGCACCACTTCTTCACCATGGGTGGCGGCGCCAATGTCAACGCCTTCTTCGGTGTTGCGACGATGATCATCTCGATCCCGACGGGGGCTAAGGTCTTCAACTGGCTGTTCACGATGTATAAGGGCCGCGTCCGCATGGAAACGCCGGTTCTGTGGACGATCGGCTTCATGTGTACCTTCGTGGTTGGCGGTATGACGGGCGTTCTGCTTGCTGTTCCGCCTGCGGATTTCGTGCTGCATAACTCGGTGTTCCTGATCGCCCACTTCCACAATGTGATCATCTCGGGCGTGCTGTTCGGCTGCTTTGCCGGTCTCGTCTACTGGTGGCCGAAGGCTTTCGGCTTCAAGCTCAACGAACGTCTGGGCCGTAACGCGTTCTGGTGCTGGCTGGTCGGCTTCATCATGGCGTTCATGCCGCTCTATGTGCTCGGCCTGATGGGCATGACCCGTCGTCTGAACCACACCGAAAACCCGGCATGGCACATCTATCTGATCATCGCCGCCGTCGGCGTTGCGATCATCCTGTGCGGTATCGTGTTCCAGGTTCTGCAGATCATGGTTTCGATCCGCGACCGCGAAAAGCTGCGTGACAACAACGGCGACAGCTGGGGTACGGGCCGTACGCTGGAATGGTCGCTGGCTTCGCCGCCTGCATTCTACAACTTCGCTGAAGTGCCGCATGTCCGCGACCACGACAGCTGGTGGGACATGAAGCAGAACGGTTATGTGCGCCGCACGGAAAAGTTCGCACGCATCCACATGCCGAAGAACACCGGTACGGGTTTCATCATCGGCATCATGAACATTCCGCTCGGCTTTGCGCTGGTGTGGCATATCTGGTGGCTGGCCATTGCCTCTGCCGTGGGTGTACTCGCCGTTGCGATCTTCCACTCGTTCAACAATGACAGAGACTTCTACGTCTCGGCCGAAGAAGTGCAGAGCGTCGAAGACCTTCGCACCCGGCAACTGATGGCTCAGGAGGCTTGATCCATGAGCGCTAGCATTTCAACGGCCGGTCCATTCACGGGCGGCAACGAGCATCCTGCTCACGAAGACCATCAGGATGCAGGGTCGACCACGCTGGTCGGCTTCTGGATCTACCTGATGAGCGACTGCGTCCTGTTCTCGGGCCTGTTTGCAACCTATGCCGTTCTGGCGCACCAGTTTGCGGGCGGTCCGACCGGCCGTGAACTCTTCGACCTGCAGTTTGTGTTGACCGAAACCATGCTGCTGCTGGTCTCTTCGCTGACCTATGGTCTGGCGACGCTGTCCATGTACAAGAAGAACCGTGCAGGCGTGCTGTTCTGGCTGGGCGTCACGTTCCTGCTGGGTGCAGCCTTCCTCGTGATGGAAGTCTATGAATTCCATCACCTGATTCTCGAAGACGCCGGCCCGAGCCGCAGCGCGTTCCTTTCGGCCTTCTTCGCGCTGGTCGGAACCCACGGTCTTCACATCACGTCCGGCCTGATCTGGATTCTGGTGCTTTCCGCCCAGCTTCTGCGTGACGGCCTGACCGAAAAGAACCAGACGCGCGTGATGTGCCTCAGCCTCTTCTGGCACTTCCTGGACATCATCTGGATTGGCGTCTTTACCCTTGTCTATCTGCTGGGTGTACTGTGATGAGTTCTGCACACGAAACACACGATCATGCCGCGCATGGCAGCCTGAAGTCGTATCTGATCGGCTTCGTGCTGGCGGTTATTCTCACCGTCGTTCCATTCCTTCTGGCGATGAACGGCTATTTCACGCCTGCCACGACCGCAGCCGTTGTTCTCGGCATCGCCGTCGTTCAGATCCTGGTGCATCTGGTTTACTTCCTGCACCTCGATCCGAAGTCGGAAGGCGGCTGGAACATTCTGGCGCTCATCTTCACGGTCATCATTCTGGCTATCGTGCTTGCCGGCTCCATCTGGGTCATGCATCACCTCGATACCAATATGATGCCGATGTACATGACGCCTGACGACGTGCGTAATCTGCCTTAATCAGACCGCGCCCGGCGGGGCTGGTCTTTGACATGCCCCGCTGAGCTACCGTTTCTCCCGTGCGCCAGACCATGATCCGCACACGGTTTGAATCGCGGCTTTATCCTCCCTCTCTCCCCCCAAAGCCGCGTGGCGCTCCGGTTCCCTCCGGAGCGCCTCCCTTTTTTGTGCGCTTCATATTTTGCATTTTCAGCGCGAAGTCTTCGCGTCTGCGACCGGGCGTTGCGTAAAGCTGTGGTAACGTTAACACTCCCTTGACTGAATCCGTTCATATCTAGAGCTTAAGCTTTAGGTTGTTGCTTGGCCCCCCGACCTCCCTATGGTAATCCCTGAAACGTCCTGGGTGGGAAATGGAAACGGGACGCTGCCAGGCGACCGCATAGACAGGAACCGGACAGTAACGCGTATGACTCGGAGTAACAGGACGATACAGGGAAAAGGCATTGCCATGCTTTTGCTGGCGGCGCATTTTTCCTCGTTTACCGTGTCGCCTGCTTTGGCGTTTGAGCTTTTTGGCGTCCGTCTTTGGGGCGAAGACAAGAAAACCGATCCCGATATCATCGATCCGAAGACCTATGAGGTCGAGGTCACTACCACCGGTGATCGCAAGAATGCGGATGGCACCGAAGCCGATCTGAAATCCGTCGTTGAAGGTGCATCCGGTCTGGTGACCGACGCGGACAAGCCCGCCTCGGGTTCCGCCGGTCTGCTGGCCAAGGCGCGCGGCGATTATCGGCGTATTCTGGCCGCCCTTTACGGTGAAGGCCGCTATGGCGGCACGATCTCGATTCTCGTCGATGGCCGCGAGGCGAACGACATTCCGCCGGACGCTGATATTCCAAACAATGCGAAAGTGGCGATTTCCGTCGATCCGGGACCGCAGTTCCTGTTTTCGCGCACGGCCATTTCCAATATAGCGCCACCCGCCACCGACAAGCGCGATGTCGTGCAATCGCCCGAAGATGCGGGTTTCGCGCCCGGTCAGGTAGCGCGCTCTGGAACGATCATCAAGGCCGAGCGTCTTGCCGTCGAGGCTTGGCGTCAGCAGGGCTATCCGAAGGCGCAGGTGACAGGCGAAGAGGTTGTCGCCGACCATGATGGCAACACGGTTGCCGCCGATGTCGCGCTCGATCCGGGCCGCAAGGCGCATTATGGGCCGGTCAGCGTGGTAGGCACGGCGCGTATGGACCCGCAATTCGTCGCCTGGATGACCGGGCTGACGCCCGATAAGGAATACGACCCCGACGATATCGAAAAAGCCAAGAAGCGTCTTGGCCGCATGGAAGTGTTTCGTGCGATGAGTTTCGAGGAAGCCGAAACCATCGAGCCGGATGGCAGCCTGCCGATGACGCTCAACGTGCAGGAGCGCAAACCCCGCCGGTTCGGCTTCGGTGCGGAATATTCGACCATCGACGGCTTCGGCGTCACCGGCTACTGGATGCATCGCAACCTGTTCGGCAAGGGTGAAAACCTGCGTTTCGACGCCAAGGTCAGTGGCATTGGCGGTTCGCAGGATAATTCATTTAATCCGCAGAACTATACCTATCTGCTCGGCGGCACGTTCAAGAAGCCCGGCGTCTATACGCCTGATACGGATTTCGTTCTGTCGCTCGACGCCAAGCGCGAAGTGCTCGACGCCTATACCGAAACCTCGATCAACGCCAAGACCGGTTTCACGCAGATATTCAGCGACGAATTGTCAGGCGCGATCTATGCCAAGGCGAGCCAGGGACGCTACACGGACTATCCTTTCGGTCCCCGCGACTTCACGACAGCCGGTCTGGAAGGCAGCGTGCTTTACGACAGCCGCAACAACAAGCCGGACCCAAGTTCGGGCTTTTATCTGGAAGGCAATATCCAGCCCTTCTACGAATTCCATTACGGCAATTTCGCCACCCGCTTCACCGCCGAGGGCCGCACCTATTACGGCCTTGGTGCAACGGATCGCGTGATTCTGGCCGGGCGCGTGAAAGTGGGATCGATTGTTGGCGCTTCGATTGAAGATTTGCCGCCGAGCCTGTCCTTCCTTGCGGGCGGCGGCGGCTCAGTGCGCGGCTATGCCTATCGCAATATCGGCGTCGATGCCGGAAACGGCAACATCGTCGGCGGACGGTCGCTGCTGGAAGCTTCGGGCGAGGTGCGCACCCGCATCACCGATTCCATCGGCGCGGTCGCCTTTGTCGATGCGGGCTATGTCGGCGAAAAATCGTTTCCGGATTTCTCGGAACAAATGCGCGTCGGCGCCGGTGGTGGTCTGCGCTACCTGACCGGCCTCGGGCCGATTCGCCTCGACGTCGCCATACCGCTTAACCGCCGCTCGGGTGATCCGAGCTATGCATTCTATGTGGGCATAGGACAGGCGTTTTGACCAGATTTATCACCGTTTTCCTCTTCCTGATTCTCGCCGCTGTGGCCGCCGTGCTGGCCATTCCGGGCGCATGGGTCACGCTTATCGGCGTGGATACACAGACCACGGCGTCGATTGTCGCCCCGGCAAATGCGCAAACGCAGGGCCAGAGCGAACAGCAGGCCGAAGCATCGGAAAGCAACGAAGAGCAAAAATCCTATTTCCTGTCTTTCGTGGAAAGCCAGCTTTCCGCGCCGAACCGCCGTATCTCGCTTTCGGGCATCAGCGGCGTCCTGTCGTCGGAAGCCTCCATCGGCTCGATCACCATTGCCGACCGTGAAGGCGTCTGGCTGCGGATTGAAAATGCCAAGCTGAACTGGAGCCGCACCGCTTTGCTGCTCGGTCGGCTCAGCATTCAGTCGCTGAGCGCGGAGCGCATCGATATTGCCCGCAAGCCGCTGCCGGACAACAGCCTGCCATCGCCGGAATCGTCGAGCTTCAGCCTGCCGGAACTGCCGATTTCCATCAGTCTGGATCAGCTTGATGTGGCGCGGCTGCGTTTTGGACCCGAGATTTTCGGCCTCGAATCGGAAGTCTCTGCAACCGGCAGCCTTTCGCTCGCCGATGGTTCACTGAACTCGTCCTTCGATATCAAGCGCCTTGACGGTCCCGGCGGCAGTTTCGCCCTGCGCGCCGCCTATGCCAATGCCGACCAAAAGGTCGATCTTGATCTGAAAGTTGCAGAACCCGCCAATGGCATCGTGGCCAACTTGCTCAATATTGACGGTCGCCCGCCAGTCGATCTCACCTTGACAGGCGCTGGCCCGCTTGATGATCTGAAAGTGGATTTGGCGCTCGACACCAATGGCAGCCGCACGCTGACTGGCGCTTTCACGCTGAACCGTCAGGGCGAAGCGCCCAATGGCGGTCGCGTTTTTGCCGCCCGTTTCAATGGGCCGATTGCTGTGCTGGTGCCACCAGTGTTCCGTGACTTCTTCGGTTCCGAAACCGTGCTTTCTGCCGATGGCTTCCTGAAAGATGCGGGTGGTTTCCGTCTCGATGATCTGGCGCTGACAAGCGCCGCGCTGAAGCTGAAGGCTGCTGCGGAATCCGGCAATGATCATTTTCTGAACAAGCTCAGCATCGATGCGTCGATTGCCGACGAAACCAAGGGCCGTGTGCTGCTGCCGGTCAAGGGCGCCGAAACCTATATCGACAATGCGCGGTTTCAGGTTTCCTATGGCGACCGTCCAACCAATGACTGGACCGGCCAACTTTCCGTCAACGGCTTGAAGAATGCGACCATTGCCGCCTCCAGCGTGGCGCTGGACATGGGCGGCGTTGCCGAAAACCTCAACGATGCCGCAAACCGCCACATCACTTTCAAGGTGACGGGCGGCATGGACGGCATTTCCTCGCCACGCGCAGAACTGGCGCAGGCACTGGGCAGCAAGATCGCGCTTCTCATCGATGGCGGCTGGCGCGCCGGTTCTCCGGTGGAACTTGCACAGGCGAATATCGAGGGCAACGGTCTCAGCCTTGATCTCAAGGGCAATATTGACGACTTCGTCTTCAATGGCGATATCGCCGCCAAGGTCGCAAGCCTTGCGCCCTTCGGCGCTTTGGCGGACAAGGAACTGGCGGGCAGTATCGACGTCAAGGCCAAGGGCACGGTTCGCCCGATCAGCGGCGCATTCTATCTCGATCTCGACGGTACGGCGCAAAACATGCGCACCGGCACTGAGGCGGTCGACAATATTCTGGACGGCGAAGTGCGGCTGGCCGGTGCTGTCGGTCGCAGCGCCGAAGGTTTTTCCGCGCGCGATTTCCGCATCGGCAATGCGTTGAGCAAAATCACCGCCAATGGCTCCTTCGCATCGGACAAGGCGAATTTCGATTTCGGCGTGATGCTGTCCGATATGAAGCTGCTTTCACCGCAGGCATCGGGCCGTATGACGGTCAAGGGCAGTGCGCGCGGTGACGACAAGCTGATTGCGCTGGCGCTGCGGGCCGACGCGCCGCAGGGCACGCTTGCGGGCCGCAAGCTTACCAATGCCGGTCTTGATTTCAACGCCATGCTCGATGGCAATGCGAGCACCGGCGCGGCTCTGTCCGGCAAGCTGGCAGGCAATGCCTTCCTCAATGGCGAGCGCATTGAACTGGGTTCACTGATCGACATCGTCAATGACGAGAAGCGCCTGACCAATCTTCTGTTCAATGCAGGCGGGGCCCATCTTTCCGGCAATGTCACGCAGACGGCCAAGGGTTTGCTCAATGGCGCGCTGAAGCTCGACGCGCCGGATATCTCCACTGCCGCCGCACTGTTTCTTGCCGAGGCAACCGGGGCGGCCAATGCCGATATCGCGCTGCAAGCCGATGGCGACCGGCAGAATGCGACCGTTTCAGCTGACGCCAAGGGCGTGAAGGTCAATGGCAATCATATTGCGTCCGCCAATATCGCGCTGACCGCACAGGATCTGTTCGGCGTGCCCGTCGTGGACGGCAATGCTGCCGCGCGCGACATTATGGTCGGCACGTTCGGCATCGACACCTTCGACGCCAAGGCAAACGCCACCGGAACCAAGACCGATTTCAGCGCCAATACGAAGCTCAAGATCGGCACGGTGGCCAATGCCGCCGGCTCGCTGGAGCCGAAGGATGGCGGCTTTGAACTCGGCCTTGCCTCGGCAGATGTGAAGCAGGGTGCGCTTCGCGCCAATCTCGCCGAGCCGGTGACGATTGCCATGAAGGGCAGCGCGATTTCCTTTGGCGATATCATCATCAATACCGGTGCCAATGCGGGCGCGGGGCAGGTCAAGATCAACGGCTCGGTCGATGACCGCCTTGATCTGTCGGTGGCGCTTACCGATCTGCCGCTGGCGCTTGCCAACACCTTCAAGCCGGACCTCGGCCTCGGCGGTACTGTCAACGGGACCGCCCGCGTGACCGGTACGCGCGATGCGCCCAATATCGCCTTCGATATGGCGGCGCGTGGCGTGACGGCTGCTGAACTGAAGAAACAGGGCATCGCTGCGCTGAATGCCGATGCCAAGGGCACGTCGGCCAATGACCGGCTCAACATCGACGCCCGGGTAACCGGTGGCGCTGCAAGCGGCAATGGTATCGACGTCACGGCGAAGGGCGGCGTGCCGCTCGGCAAAGGTGATCTTGGCGTCGATGTGACGCTGGCCAATCTGCCGCTCGGCATACTGAACGGCGCTGTGAAAGGGCAGGACCTCGCGGGCAATGTCACCGGCACGGCGCGCGTGACGGGCCCGCTGACCAATCCCGCCGCGACCTTCAATCTCAAGGGGGCCGGCCTTGCTGCCAAGCCGCTGCGCGAAAACGGCCTTGCGCCGCTCAGCCTTCAGGCAGCAGGCAGCTATGCCGCCAAGGCGGTCGATATTTCCTCGCTGACGGTGGATGGCCCGCAGGGCCTGAATGTCACGGCGAGCGGCAAGGTGCCGTTCTCCGGTCAGGGCCTTGGCGTCAATGTCAACGGCAACGTCCCGCTGGCGCTCGCCAATCGCTTTCTGGCGGATCGCGGCGCGCAGGCCAATGGCACACTGACGCTGACCGCAAGCGTTTCCGGCGGCTTCGACCGCCCGCAATTGCGCGGCATGTTCTCCACCAGCGGTGCAACCTTCATCGATCCCGAAACCAATGTCCGTGTGAACAATATCAATATCATGGGCAGCATGGATGGTGAAACCATCACGCTGCGGCAGGTCAATGCTGCGTTCGGTAGCGGCGGCTCCGTTTCCGCAAGCGGCACGATCTCCACGAATGCAGCGGCGAATTTCCCGGCCAATATCGATATCAAGCTGGACCGCGCCCGTTATGCCGATGGCAAGCTTGTCGTCGCAACGGTCAATGGCGGCATCTCGATCACCGGACCGCTGGCAGGCGACATGCTGATTGGTGGTCGGATCGACGTGGAACGTGCGGAAATCTCGGTACCGGAAAATCTCGGTGGCGGCGCAACCTATGTGCCGGTCGAGCATAAGAACACGCCGAAAAATGTTGCGAAGACGCTGGAGCGCGCCAAGGTCGAAACCCGCAAGGGTAAGGCCAAGTCGGTGGCGCGGACCAATTCAGCCGGACCGCGTCTCGATGTCGTCGTCAATGCGCCAAACCAGATTTTCGTGCGCGGTCGCGGTCTCGATACGGAACTGGGCGGGCGCGTGCGCCTCACCGGGCCGGTCAGCGATATCAAGCCGGTTGGTTCCTTCGACATGATTCGCGGTCGCATCGGCATTCTCGGCCAGCGCATCACCTTTGATGAGGGGCATGTCACGCTGGTTGGCGACCTCAATCCGCAGCTCAATTTCGTGGCCCGTTCGGAAGGCAATGAAATCACCGCCATCGTCACGGTCACAGGCACGGTCGATAATCTCAATATCGTCTTCTCCTCGTCCCCGGAACTGCCGCAGGATGAAGTGCTGGCTCAGCTGATCTTCAAGCGCTCCATCGGCGAATTGTCGGCGTTCCAGATTGCACAGCTTGCTGCTGCGGCAGCGGAACTTGCGGGCGGCTCCAACAATTCGCTCATGAACAAGCTTCGCGCCGGTACCGGCCTCGACGATCTTGATGTCGTGACCGACAGCAAGGGGCAGACAGCCGTTCGCGCCGGACGCTACATCCGCGACAATATCTATCTGGGTGTGGAAGCAGGGTCCGGCGGCTCGACCAAGGGAACCGTCAATCTCGACATCACGCGAAACCTCAAGGCGAAGGGGTCGCTTGGCGCAGAGGGTGATTCCAGCGGCGGTATCTTCTACGAAAAAGACTACTGATCTTTCCTCGATTTGCTTGAATAAGCCGGGCGGTTCGTCCGGCTTTTTCTTTTCAAACGCTGCATCCCTCGGTTGAGTTTTTACGCCTGCGCTAATCTTTTATGAGTATCGAAATGCCTGGTTTAACGGTTCCTCAACCATAAGACTGCAAATTGCGGTTAATACCGAGCGGCATGATGCCTGCTCCCTGTCACCTGTGTTTTGGGCGATTTGCATGTCGAAGTTGAGTGATGTTCTGAGCCGCCGCCGCTTTTTGCTTGGCACCGGGGCCGTCGTTCTGAGTGGCGCCGCAGGCTGCTCGCAGACGATGGACATGTCTGCCTTTCAGGTAGATACAATGTCGACAGGGGGCATCTCGCCGATGCGTCCGCAGATCAGTGTTGATCGCGCCATCACGACGCCGGATGTCATGTATGCATCGGTGCAGGAGGGGCCTTACGCGCTGCCTGCCATTCCTTATGACAAGGTACCGAAGCAATTCCGCCGCCAGATTGTGCCGGACCCGACCGGTCAAGCGCCGGGCACCATCGTCGTCAGCCTGAAAGATCATTACCTCTATTATGTGCTGCCGGGCGGCGAAGCGCTGCGCTATGGCGTCGGCATCGGCAAGGCGGGCTTTGAATGGCAGGGCCGTGCCAATGTGCAGTACAAAAAGCAGTGGCCGCGCTGGACGCCGCCGCCGGAAATGATCCAGCGCAAGCCGGAACTCGAAAAATACCGCAATGGTCAGGAGCCGGGTCCGCAGAACCCGCTCGGCGCACGCGCGCTTTACATTTTCCAGAATGGCCGCGACACCGGCTATCGCATCCACGGCTCGCCGGAATGGTGGTCCATCGGGCAGTCGATGTCGTCGGGCTGTATCCGCCTGATGAATCAGGACATTATCGACCTGTATAATCGCGTACAGGGGCAGGCGCCGATTGTTGTCAGCTAACTGCGCCGAAGATATGAATGCTTAAACAAAAGGCCGTCAGAGACGGCCTTTTTTGCATTCTATTCGTAGCGAACCGATTTCGGCATCGCTTCGCCAAGCCTGACGAAATGACGGAACTCGGCGCGCAGGCTTTCGGCGGAAGCCATGTGAACCTGCTTTTCTGGCGCAACGTCGTTTTGCGCGATCTGGGTGGATACGCCCGGCATGACAAATGCTGCTACGGTCAGTACGAGGGCAGCGGCAATGCCGAGGCGTCGTTCGGTTCTGGCCTGCATTTTGATCTCCTTGCGCTGCATCGCAGCGGCTTAAAACTTAGAATCGTCTTTGTTCGCAAAACGCTGGGATTTTCAGATCAGTGAAAAGTCGCGCGATGCGTAATGTTCAAAGCGGTGTCGATGGCGTGAATCGGTATTGGCAGCAAAGTCTGGCCGAAATCGGCCAAAGCTTCGGCAAAATTGCTGGCGGCAGCTGCCACATCGTCGCAGCGCCGTTTGCAGGCAATGGCTTCCAGACACGTGTCGAGCAGCAGCGCATCCTGATTGTGCAATCCGGAAATCAGCCCCAGCGTCAGGCATTCCTCGCGGCAGACATGATGCGAGTCGAACGGGAAAGCGCGCAACTCGCAGCTTGCACAATGACGCAGCACACGGATGAAATGCGAAAGCTCGCCGACAGCGCGCTTTGCTTCCGATGGTCCGAGCACTTCCGAATAGAGACCCCAGGTCATTTCCCACGGGATGATCGAGCCAGTCTCGAAACCCGCAGTCCAGCGGCGATAACCTTCCAGCACCAGCTTTTCCGGCAGGCGGTCGAAATAGCCTGCGCTATTGGCGCCGTTCAGCTGCGATATACGCATATTCATGAGCGCCTCCACGATGCAACATCGGCAGAGGCATGCGAGACAGGAGACTTGCCCTGTTTACGCTGAGCGGGACGTTCCGTCGCGCCGCGTATAGTGCAGTATCCGGTCGGCAAGAGACTGAGCTGCCAGGGCAGGCCGTCGATATTTGCGGACCGGCATTCACCGAGACCAACCATTGGGTCCTCCAATCGAAAGGGTTCAAGGCCCAGACATCAAAGGTGCGCAGGATTGCGCGGAGCTATATAAAAGCTGCAAATTGATCTGGAGTCAATTGGTCAACTTTTAAAAAGCCGAGAGATTTCAAGAGCGTAGAATTATTCTAGACTGCAATAGTCATGTTTACAGTATTCGAATGATAACGCAACCGCTGCGGGGAGACAGCGGTTGCGGCAAACGGGCGCAATGCCGGTGGAGGAGGGAGAGAACGACACCGCGCCCCATGCTCCGGGAATTAGTGGCCAGAATGATCGGATGAATGATCGGATGAATGTTCGCTCGTCTGGCCATTCTGGGCCGTGACGGGGAAGTTGATCTCAACCTTGCCAGCCTTTTCGAATTCGAGCGTAACCGGCACGGTTTCGCCTTCCTTGTAGGGCTTCTCCGGCTGGATGAACATGAGGTGATAACCGCCGGACTTCAGCTCGACGGTTTCGCCCGCAGGCAGGTCGAGACCGCCATCGAGCTTGCGCATCTTCATCACATTGTTTTCCATGCTCATTTCGTGGACTTCTACGCGCTTTACGCCCGTTGTGCTGACGGAGATGAGCTTGTCGGCATCCTTGCCGCCATTTTCGATTGTCAGAAAACCGCCTGCCACCTTGGCACCGGGCACCATGGCGCGAACCGAAGGCGATGTAATGGTGAGATCGCCAAGTTTCACCGGCTCGGCTGCATGGCTGCCGTGCGCGTCGCCGTGGTCACCATGACCACCGTGGCCTGCATGCTCGTCAGCGCCGGTCGCCGCCAATACGAGAAGCTGCGGGGCCGGATGTTCAAGCTCGTGCGGGTTCTGTCCGTCTTTGGCAATTTCCGTCCATGCGACGGAAGCGTCGCTGCCGCAGATCTGCGTCACGGGGAAGGAAAGCGTGGTGTCCTTGTCGAACTTGGCCAGCTGGCCGACGACGGTGAACTCGTCATAGAACTCGCCCGGCAGGTTGCCCTCGGTGAAGCGCACTTCCTTGATACCGGAGGTGACATCCTTGCCATGAACTTTGTAGCTCTTGGCATAATCGCCCTTGGTGGTTTCAATTGTCCAGCCAGCCTTGACCTGCGGCTGCGCCGACACAAAACCTTCGGGAAGCTCCACTTTGACTTCGGTCGTGGCCTTGCCGTCGCAGCCGTGCGGAATGCGGAAAGTGGCCTTGTAGAAGCTGCCAGCCTTGGCTTCGCTCTGGTCGAGCGACGAATGGGCATTGGCCAGGCCTGCGGAAAGGCAAAGGGCTGCCAGCGAAAATGCGGACGCGAAAAGACGATGATTTTTCATTCTGATAAACCTGAAGTTTAAAAAAAAGGAAGGCGCAACCTTTTGAGAAAAGGCGCACGGCTAAAAATTTTTAATCAAACAATAGGCGGAGCCTGCGGCGGCGCCGAAGGCGGGTAGACACTGCGGAATAATGCAAGCTGTGGCGGTGCAAAGCAATGGGTGATCGCGACATGCGGCGAGGGAGCGGTCGAGCTTTCCGGTGTCGGACAAAGGAAGCCGGAGGCAATACGGCAGGCCTCGCAGCTTTCGCTGCTTACATGCTTGTCATGCCCCTGATGATTCTGTTTTTCACCCTGGTTACCGATGCAAAGAACGGGATAGGTGCCATCCGGCAGTTGATACTGTGCGAGCTGATAGCTGTCGGGAGCATTCAGATCGATGGGCTTGTGCGCGAAGGCCACGAGCATCAAAGCCAATACGCTCAGGAGGCGTATGGCGAGATTGCTCCGAAACTGGCGTGCGCTGAACTTCAACCTACGGCATCTCCCTGTGTCGCGGAGCCTATCTAGTCGAAGCCATGCATCTTTGCCAAGCATCAAACGAAACCGGCGCGAATTGGTCGCGCCGGTTTCATCATCGCGGGCAGTCGGGGGAGAATGCCGGTCGCGGCTCAGATCGTCCGCTTTTTCATCTGCTCGGCGATGTAATCCGCCTGACGGATGGCCAGCGCCACGATGGTCAGGGTCGGATTTTCCGCGCCGCCGGTCGTGAACTGGCTGCCATCGGAAACGAACAGGTTCTTGATGTCATGCGTCTGCCCGTGCTTGTTGACCACGCCGTCCTGCGGCTTCTCGCTCATGCGATTGGTGCCGAGATTATGGGTGGAAGGGTAGGGCGGTGTCGGGAAAGTCCGAACCGCACCGACCGCTTCATAGAGCGCCTTGCCCTGCGCATAGGCATGGGTGCGCATGGCGACGTCATTCGCATGGTCGCTATAATGAACATCCGGCACCGGCAGGCCATGCTCATCCTTCACGTCCTTGCTCAATGTGATGCGGTTGTTCTCCTGCGGCATGTCCTCGCCAACGATCCAGAGGCCCGCCATGTTGACATAATCATCCAGCGCCGAAGTAAAGCTTCGACCCCAGCCGCCCGGATTAAGGAACGCCGCCATGAAGGGCAGGCCAAGCGAAATGGTCTCCATTTCATAACCGCCGACAAAGCCGCGCTTCGGATCGTGGATCGCTTCGTCGCGGATGATGCCTGCCATGGTCGTGCCGCGATACATGTGAACCGGCTTTTCGAACGAAGCGTAAACCGATCCCGTCGTGTGCCGCATATAATTGCGTCCGACCTGTCCCGATGAATTGGCGAGCCCGTCGGGAAATTTCGACGAGGCCGAGTTGAGCAGCAGGCGCGGGCTTTCGATCGAATTGCCTGCCACACAGACCACACGCGCTTTTTGCAGATGCTGCTTGCCGTCCTTGTCGGCATAGAGAACGCCCGTCACCTTGCCAGCCGCATTGTGTTCGATCTTGAGCGCTGTGCATTCGGGACGAACTTCCAGCTTGCCGGTCTCTTCGCCCTTGGGAATTTCGGTATAGAGCGTCGACCATTTCGCGCCCCATTTGCAGCCCTGGAAACAGAAGCCGGTTTGCTGGCAGCCCATGCGGTCATCGCGCGGCGCAGAATTGATCGCCATGCGACCGGTATGACATTCCTTGTAGCCGAGCTTGTCGGCACCGGCTTTCATCACCTTGAAATTATTGTTGCCGGGCAGGCCTTCAATGCCGTTGGTGCGCGTCACCCCCATTTTGTCCTCGGCCTTGGTGTAATAAGGCTCCAGATCGGCAAGGGTAATCGGCCAGTCGAGGAGATTCGCGCCTTCCAGCTTGCCGTAATTCGTCAGCGTGTGGAATTCGTGTTCCTGAAAACGCAACGATGCGCCAGCCCAGTGCGTGGTGGTGCCGCCGACCGCCTTGACGATCCATGCGGGCAGATTTGGGAAATCTTTCGCGACCCGCCAGTCGCCGGATGTGGTGCGCTTGTCCAGCCAGGCGAGCTGCGCAAAACTGTCCCATTCATCATTGATGAAGTCTTCGAATTCGTGGCGCTTTCCAGCTTCCAGAATAACGACGTCGATGCCTTTCTGCGCCAGTTCGTTGCCGAGCGTACCGCCGCCAGCGCCGGAACCGATGATAACGACGACCTTGTCGTCCTTGAGATCATATGGAGCAGCCATGGTTTCCTCCCAATGCTTCGCCGTTTCCGCAAAGCGCTTGGCGCTTGCCGAACGGTAATGCCGCTTTGAATTTGGTTCGGTTGAGCTTGATCCGGCTCTTTAAAGCCACTCGATATCGTCGAAGCCGCGCTTGATATAACCGCCCTTGGAATAGGATTCGCCTTCGTAGCCGAAGAGCGGCCAGATATCCTTCTGGTTATAAAGGCCGGTCACAAGTCCGCTGCGCACCTTCTGGAAGAAGGGGCTTTGTTCAATATCGCGCAGGATCGCCACGCGCTCTTCCTCCCAACCGAGACCCAGATAGCCTCCGGCTCCGGCCCGTTTGTCCAGATCGGCAACACCGTCCTCAATCAGCTTTTTCAGCGTTTCATCCTTGGCGGAATCCGCGTCGTAGGGTTTGACGGCAATGGCGTAGAACCGGTCGGGAAGCTTGTCATGCGGATAAATATCGCGTGCGAGCTGGATCAGCGTCGCTATGGTTTCGGGCTTGAGCGTTGTCGTTTCAAGCGCCCATGCAAATTGCGGGCAGATAACGGCATTGCCGCTGATGACCAGCATGGCCCCAAGGCTCAGGCCCGCACCGCGCTTCAAGAGGTCGCGGCGGGAGAGCTTCTTCTTTTCGTGGGTGGAAAGACCGTCGAAAACGGTTGTCATTCGGTTCTCCTCCTTTGCTTGCCCATCCGGAATGGATGGACTGGCTGCGCGTACCCGGCGCATTTTCGTCACCGGGAACGCTGGCGTCTGTCGTGGCCGCTCCTCTCGGCCATGACAGGCGATATGGTGCCGGGCGGCTTACTGGTAACGGCCGCCGCGCTGCAGAACTTCGATCTTGTAGCCATCCGGATCTTCGGCAAAGAAGAAGCGGGCAAGCTGCACACCGTTGTTCTTGAAATCGACAAGCTTGCCGACCTTGAAGCCAAGCGCGGTGAAGCGCGCATGTTCGGCGTCGACATCGTCCACGACCACAGCAAGATGACCGTAGCCATCGCCCAGATTGTAGGGTTCGGTGCGACCCTTGTTAACGGTCAGCTCGACTTCGAAGTCGGCTTCTGCATTGCGCAGATAAATCAGCGTGAAGGTTTCGAAATCAATGCGTTCTGCAATGTCGAGCTTGAAAGCTTGGTGGTAGAAGGAAACGGATTTTTCCTCGTTGAGAACGCGGATCATCGAATGAATGGCTTTAGCCACAAGTGACTCCTATTTCTTGCAGGTCATTTTTGGCAGCGCTTCAGCAAAAGCGGCTTGCGATTGTCTCACTGGTTGTCGATTATGAAAGAAAAAACGACGGCGTGGTGGCAATCGGCTACCACAGCGCAGTTCGTGCTCTAAAGGATGGAGGAACCCATGTGCAAGGTTTTCGCCGAGCAGGACCCGGAAGGCTACCGGCAGATCAATCGCTCTGTGCGCATCGGCGGGCATTCCACCAGCATTCAATTGGAAGCGACCTTCTGGCGACTGCTGGATGCGATCGCGGCCAGCCAGAATCTGACCACGCCGCGCTTCATCTCGACGCTCTATGATGAAGCGCTGGAAGCCAATGGCGCAATCCCGAATTTCGCCTCCATGCTGCGCACCACCTGCGCGCTTTATCTCATGGGACACCGCCCGGAAGCCGCCGTCTGCGAGGAAGCGGCCTGAAAGGTGCGCCGAATGAGGCCCAGAATGAGCATTGGCCTCTTGGTGAAAAGGGATTAGGGGAGTAGGGGAATAAGGGAATAGGGCAGTAGGACAATATGTTCTATACATACTCACTTACTCACCTATTGCCTTACTGCCTTCACTAAAGGAATCGAAATGGCAAGCGTAACGCGCGAACAGGTTCTGGAACGGCTGAAGACCGTGACGGGACCGGACTTCGAAAGCGATGTTGTGTCGCTCGGACTGGTATCGGATATTTTTATTGCCGACGGCAAGGTCTTCTTCTCCATCACGGTTCCCGCGCAGCGCGCGGATGCGCTGGAGCCGATGCGGCTTGCAGCGGAAAAGGCCGTGAAGGAAATCCCCGGTGTTTCCGGCGCGCTGGTCACGCTGACGGCGGAAAAAAGAGGCGGCCGCACCAGCGACGACGCTCCGCCGCCGCCCAAGCCGCAACCGCGCCCTGCCGCTGCCGCACCCGCACAGCATCGCCATCCGCCGCAGCCACAACGTGCAGCAGCCAAGCCCGGCATTCCGGGCGTCGGCGCGATCATCGCCGTCGCATCCGGCAAGGGCGGCGTTGGCAAGTCCACCACGGCGGTCAATCTGGCGCTCGGCTTGCAGGCCAATGGCCTGAAGGTCGGCATTCTCGATGCCGATATTTATGGCCCCTCCATGCCGCGCCTTCTGGGCCTTTCCGGTCGCCCGGAAACGATCGAGGGACGCATCCTGAAGCCGATGGAAAATTATGGCCTCAAGGTCATGTCGATGGGCTTCATGGTCGATGAGGAAACGCCGATGATCTGGCGGGGTCCGATGGTCATGTCGGCGCTGACGCAGATGCTGCGCGAAGTGGCCTGGGGCGAGCTTGATGTTCTGGTCGTCGATATGCCTCCCGGCACCGGCGACGCACAACTGACCATGGCGCAACAGGTGCCGCTGGCTGGTGCGGTTGTCGTTTCGACGCCACAGGATCTGGCGCTGATCGACGCGCGCAAGGGCTTGTCCATGTTCCGCAAGGTGGATGTGCCGTTGCTCGGCATCGTCGAAAATATGAGCTACTTCATCGCGCCTGATACGGGCAAGCGCTACGACATTTTCGGTCACGGCGGCGCGCGCAAGGAGGCCGAACGCCTCAATGTGCCGTTCCTCGGCGAAGTGCCACTGCATATGGATATCCGCGCCCATTCGGATAATGGCACACCGGTCACGGTGGTCGAGCCGGATAGCGAACACGCGAAAATCTACCGCGATATCGCGTCCAAGGTCTGGGAAAACATGAAGGGCGGCAATGGTGCTGGCCGACCAGCACCGGCGATTGTTTTCGATTAAGGGAGTAGGGGAGTAAGGGAGTAGGGGAATAAGTGAAAAGGGAGCTTGAACAAAGTTTCGGCCTTACTAGCCTATTCCCCTATTCCCCTATTCCCCTATTCCCCTATTCCCCTATTCCCCTATGCCCCTATTACGTAACCACCGTCGGCGCATCGCGTCCGCTGCGCTTCTTCACTTCGGCGATCTGCTCGGCAGCGTCGATCAGCGCGGCGAGCGTTTCCTGCGTATCAAGATTGTGCTTGGCGGTGTCCGCTTCGTAGCGCTCGATATAGATGCGGATGGTGGCGCCTGAAGTGCCGGTGCCGGACAGGCGAAGCACGACGCGCCCGCCATCGGGGAAATAGATGCGGATGCCCTGATGCTCGCTGACCGAATGGTCCACCGGGTCATGATACGCGAAATCATCAGCTTTCTCGATCTTCAGACCGTTGACCGTGGTGCCCGGCAGGCTCGAAAGCTTGGCGCGCAGGTCAGCCACCAGCTTTTTTGCGATATCTGAATCGACCGCCTCAAAGTCGTGGCGGGTGTAATAATTGCGCCCGAAGCGCGCCCAATGTTCCTCGACAATGGCCTTCACGCTTTCCTTGCGCACGGCCAGAATATTGAGCCAGAGCAGCACGGCCCATAGACCGTCCTTCTCGCGCACATGGTCGGAACCGGTGCCGGAGCTTTCCTCGCCGCAGATCGTGACCTTGCCATTGTCCAGCAGATTGCCGAAGAACTTCCAGCCGGTTGGCGTTTCATAGATGCCGATGCCGAGCTTTTCCGCCACGCGGTCGGCGGCGGCGCTGGTCGGCATCGAACGTGCTATGCCCTTGATGCCGCCCTTATAACCGGGTGCCAGATGCGCATTGGCGGCGAGCATGGCGAGCGAGTCGGACGGGGTGACGAAAATACCGCGTCCGATAATCAGGTTGCGGTCGCCGTCTCCATCGGAGGCTGCGCCGAAATCCGGTGCATTGTCCGACATCAGCAGATCATAGAGATCTTTTGCGTAGACGAGATTCGGATCGGGGTGATGCCCACCGAAATCCGGCAGCGGCACGAAATTGACGACGCTGCCGTCCGGCGCACCCAGACGGCGCTCGAATATTTCCTTGGCGTAAGGCCCTGTCACGGCATGCATCGCATCGAATTTGAGCCCAAAGCCGCCCTTGATCATGGCGCGGATGGCGTCGAAATCGAACAGGCTTTCCATCAGCTCGGCATAATCGGTCACCGGATCGAAAATGACGATCTCGGTGTCACCCAGCTTGGTGCTGCCGAGCTTGTCGATATCGATATCGGCCACATCGGCGATTTTGTACTGGTCTATCACCTTGGAGCGAGCGAAGATCGCATCGGTGATCTTTTCCGGTGCCGGGCCGCCATTGCCGATATTGTACTTGATGCCGAAATCTTCCTTCGGTCCGCCGGGATTATGGCTGGCCGAAAGCACCATGCCGCCAAATGCCTTGTATTTGCGGATCATGTTGGATGCGGCTGGCGTGGAAAGTATGCCGCCCTGACCGACCATGATGCGGCCGAAGCCGTTGGCTACCGCGATCTTGATGAGCTTCTGGATCACTTCGCGATTATAGAAGCGTCCATCGCCGCCGACCACAAGCGTCTTGCCCTCAAAACCTTCCAGCACATCGAAAACGGACTGAATAAAGTTTTCTGCATAATTGGGCTGCTGGAATACGGGAACCTTCTTGCGCAGGCCTGATGTGCCCGGCTGCTGGTCCTGAAAAGGCGTGGTCGCAATCGTCTTGACGGTCATATCTTTCCCGTTCGATTCAATGGTTTCAAGCGGTTAACTTGTCGGCATTTGCGGTCATTGCAAGACAAAATAGATCAAACTTGTCATTGGTAAATAACAAACCGTGTGCGTGTTTTACAAATTCTGGAGATTAACCTGCATCCTTGAACAGCACGCTCTGGTCGAACAGATACCGGTTGGAGAGCGGCAGACTTGCGGCGCCCATGGCCTTGGCGTGGACGCCCACATTGCCCTCGATGATCTCCGGCGCGCTGAGGCCTTGCAGGTCGAGGCGGGAGAGTTCGGCCCGCGTCGCTTCGACAATGCGATGGCGAACGCCTTCCGGCAACCATCCATCGATGATGGCCGCAGGAAAATCGATGATCGACGCAGCCGCCACCGCCGCATGGGCAAGCCCCCGCGCGGCAAGTGCGATCCAGGCATCGAGCGGTTCGCCGAAATTGTGCCAGCTTTCGGGCGATAGCCAGAGATCGTCGGACGAAATATTTCTCTCCTGCAACAGCCGCTCCAGCACGAAAAGCGAGGCGGTATCGATCAGCTGCAATGTCGCGCGTCCATCTTCGGCGCTGCGCATGCGCATCGGCATGGAACCGAGCGCACCGGCATTGCCTGTGCGTCCCGGATAAAGCGTGTTGTTCAGCACCACGCCGCCACCAATGAACGAGCCGATGAAGAAATAGACGAAATCGGTGAATTCCGGCCCGCGCCCGAAGGTGAGTTCCGCGCCACAGGCCGCCGTGCCGTCATTCTGAAGAAACACGGGGAACGGAAAGACCGCGCCGAAATCGTTGACGAGATCGGCATCGAGCCACGCATTCATGTCGGCGGCGGGCGCGCCCACTTCCTCCACCCAGTTCCAGAGTTCAAACGGCAGCGCGATGCCGAGGCCCGCAATGCGATCGCGCTTGTCCGGATCAAGTGCGGCGGTGAAGGCGGTAATGCTGTCAAAGGCGAAACGGCGGATTTCGTCGGGCACCGGCCAGCGATAGGTGATATGCCTGCGTTCGCGGATCGCGCCCAGAAAATCCATCAGGATGATTTCCGCGCTGCGCCGCCCGATCTTGAGGCCGAAGGAAAAAACGCCGTCCGCTGCAAGCCGCATCGGCATGGAGGGCTGGCCGACGCGCCCACGCACGCGCTCGCCTTGCGTAATCAGCCCGTCTTTTTCCAGCGCGCGGATGATGACGGAAACAGTTTGCGCCGAAAGTCCGGTCAGGCGTGCAATATCGGCTCGGGCCAGCGCGCCATGCCTGCGCACAAGCGCCAGAACCAGCCGCTCATTATAGGCGCGCACGCCGATCTGGTTGGAACCGCGATTGATACTCGCGCCCGGTTCGGCAAATTTCTGCATGGCAGGGCCGGGCGAGCCTGCCGGGCCGCCCCTTGGCTCGGAAACGTCCTGTTCCGGATGATGCCTGACCATTTTCTCTCCCAGATCCCACGCTTAACACCCAGTTGCATTCTTCGTGATGCCGGTCTGCATCGAGCAATTTCCTGTGCTTCGGTGCTCACGTACTTTTAAGTACGCTCCGCTCCGGTGCTCGAAAATCACTCGTTTCGCCACGGCCTGACGAATTTGCAACTGTAGTGTTCGGGCACGGCGAGGTTCCTAACCCATTCATCGCAGGAGAAAAAGCCTCATTCTGTGGGATATGAAATAAAAACAAAAGCTTAAGCAGCGAGATGCGCGCTTTTTTCAGCGTGGCGTCGCGTCTTCCTCGGCTCTCTCCTCCCGGGGCGAGAGTGACACAGTACATTAATAAATCAAGTGGATTTATTAATTGACTCTGTTTCGAAGCCGTGTTTTGCTTCAACCATGCCGGGGGAAGAAGGACCGGTTTCACTCTGGGAGGAGTTCATGAAGAAGACAGTTCTGTCGGCGGCCTTTGCTGCCTTCACGCTTGGTGTTGCCGCACTTCCAGCGCATGCTGCCGATGTCGGCGCGTGCCTCATCACCAAGACTGACACCAATCCCTTTTTCGTCAAGATGAAGGAAGGCGCTGTCGCCAAGGCCAAGGAGTTGGGCGTCAATCTCAAAACCTATGCGGGCAAGATCGACGGCGATTCCGAAAGTCAGGTCGCGGCCATCGAAACCTGCATCGCCGACGGCGCCAAGGGCATTCTCATCACCGCTTCCGACACCAAGGGCATCGTGCCGACGCTGCAAAAGGCGCGTGACGCGGGTCTTCTGATCATCGCGCTCGACACGCCGCTGGAACCGGCGGATGCGGCAGACGCGACTTTTGCAACGGATAATTTCCTGGCCGGAGAACTGGTCGGAAAATGGGCCGCAGCAGCGCTTGGTGACAAGGCCAAGGATGCGCGCGTCGCCTTCCTCAACCTGACCGCATCGCAGCCAAGCGTGGATGTTCTGCGCGATCAGGGTTTTGATGTCGGCTTCGGCATCGACCCGAAAGACAAGAACAAGCTTGGCGACGAGGACGATCCGCGCATCGCCGGTCGCGACCTGACCGACGGCAACGAAGAAGGCGGTCGACGCGCCATGGAAAACCTTCTGCAGAAGGACCCGAACATCAATGTCGTGCACACGATCAACGAACCTGCCGCCGCTGGCGCTTATGAAGCGCTGAAGGCTGTGGGCCGTGAAAAGGATGTGCTGATCGTTTCCATCGATGGCGGCTGCCCCGGCGTGAAGAACGTTGCGGCTGGCGTGATCGGCGCAACCTCGCAGCAATATCCGTTGCAGATGGCGTCGCTCGGCATCGAAGCGATCAAGAAATTTGCCGATACCGGCGAAAAGCCAAAGCCGACGGAAGGCAAAACCTTCGTCGATACGGGCGTGACGCTGGTGACGGACAAGCCTGTCGATGGCGTTCCGTCCATCGATACCAAGACTGCGCTCGACAAGTGCTGGGGCTGATCTTTTGAAATATCGGTCCGGCGGATCGTCAGATTTGCCGGACCGTTTTGCAGCTGAAAGCAGGAGATAATCATGAGTGAGCCAGAGGCGGCTTCCGCTGCACAAAAACCGTCGATGCAGGCGTTTGAAACGACCCTTTCGCAAAGCGCATCCGACGTGGCCTCCTTTGATGCGGGTGACCAGTCGGCGCTTTATCGGATGCGGAATTTCCTGCATCACAATCCGGCAGCCGTGCCGCTGATCGTGCTGGTCCTGTCGCTGGTGGTGTTTGGCGTCACATTGGGCGGCAAATTCTTCTCCGCCTTCGCGCTCACGCTCATTCTCCAGCAGGTCGCCATCACCGGCATCGTGGCCGCAGCGCAAACGCTGGTTATCCTCACCGCCGGTATCGATCTTTCGGTCGGCGCGATCATGGTGCTGTCATCGGTGGTGATGGGCCAGTTCACCTTCCGCTATGGCCTGCCAGCCGAGCTTTCCATCGTGCTTGGCTTTGCCACCGGCGCACTGTGCGGCTTTATCAACGGCTTTCTGGTGGCCTATGTCCGCCTGCCGCCCTTCATCGTCACGCTCGGAATGTGGCAGGTGATTCTGGCCACAAATTTCCTCTATTCGGCCAATGAAACCATCCGCGCGCAGGAAATAACCGCGCAAGCGCCAATCTTGCAATTCTTCGGCGAGAGCATTCGTGTCGGTGGCGCTGTCTTCACCTATGGCGTCATCGCCATGGTGCTTCTGGTGCTGCTGCTCTGGTATGTGCTGAACCACACCGCCTGGGGCCGCCATGTCTATGCCATTGGCGACGATCCGGAGGCGGCAAAGCTGTCGGGCGTTTCGGTCAAACCGATCCTGATGTCCGTCTATGTTCTGGCCGGTATCATCTGCGCTCTGGCCGGTTGGGCGATGATTGGCCGCCTTGGCTCCGTGTCGCCGACCGCAGGCCAGTTCGCCAATATCGAATCCATCACGGCTGTGGTGATCGGCGGCATTTCGCTCTTCGGCGGGCGCGGCTCGATCCTCGGCACCATGTTCGGCGCGCTGATCGTCGGCGTATTTTCGCTTGGCTTGCGCCTGTGGGGCACCGATCCGCAATGGACCTATCTCCTGATCGGCGTTCTCATCATCGCCGCCGTCGCTATCGACCAATGGATCAGAAAGGCTGCCGCATGAAAACCTCGGCTACACCTGTTCTCTCGGCAAAGGGTCTGGTCAAGCGTTACGGGCGCGTTACCGCGCTCGACCATGCCGATTTCGATCTCTATCCGGGCGAAATCCTCGCCGTTATCGGCGACAATGGCGCCGGTAAATCCTCGCTGATCAAGGCGCTGTCTGGCGCGATCAAGCCCGACGAAGGCGAGATCAAGCTCGACGGAAAACCGGTCAGTTTCCATTCGCCGATGGAAGCACGCCATGCGGGCATCGAGACGGTTTATCAGAACCTCGCTTTGTCGCCTGCGCTTTCGATTGCTGACAATCTGTTTCTCGGGCGGGAAATCCGCCGCAAGGGACCGCTCGGTTCGCTGTTTCGCATGCTCGATCGCGGCGCGATGGAAAAGATCGCCCGCGACAAGCTGACGGAGCTGGGCCTGATGACCATCCAGAATATCGGTCAAGCGGTGGAAACGCTGTCCGGCGGCCAGCGTCAGGGCGTTGCCGTGGCGCGCGCTGCCGCTTTCGGGTCCGAGGTCGTGATCATGGATGAGCCGACGGCAGCGCTTGGCGTCAAGGAATCGCGCCGCGTGCTGGAACTGATCCTCGACGTGAAGGCGCGGGGCATGCCGATTGTGCTCATCTCGCATAACATGCCGCATGTGTTCGAAGTGGCCGACCGCATCCATATTCACCGGCTCGGACGTCGCCTGACGGTGATTGACCCGAAGGAATATTCCATGTCGGACGCTGTGGCTCTGATGACGGGTGCAATGCGACCGAAGGCCGAAGCTGCCTAACTCCCTTGAGCGGGCTGCACGAATCGGGACATCTGTCCGCACGACCACGAAACGGAAATCGGACATGACGCCTATTGACCGCGAAGCCTTGCCTTCAGAAATTCTTGCGCGGCTTTCGAAGGTGGATAGCCGGCTGATCGTCGCCATTGCGGGTCCTCCGGGCGCAGGCAAATCCACCATCGCGGAAGAACTGCGCGTGGCGCTCAACAAGGGCGCTGATGGCCCATCCATCGTCGTGCCGATGGACGGGTTTCACCTTGATGACGTGATTCTCGATCAGCGCGGGTTGCGCAGTCGCAAGGGGTCGCCGCCGACCTTCGATTGCGCCGGTTTTGCCGCCCTGTTGGAACGGCTGAAACATGCACGCGACGAAGTGTTCATTCCTGTGTTCGACCGTTCGCTGGAGCTTTCCCGCGCGGCGGCCTCAGTGGTCGGGCCCGAGCATCGCGTGCTTCTGGTTGAGGGCAATTACCTGCTGCTCGATCAGGAACCATGGTCGGGACTTGCGCCGTTTTTCGACATGACAATCCGTCTCGATGTGCCTTTTCCGGTGCTGGAGCGGCGGTTGATCGACCGCTGGCTCTCTTTTGGTTTCGACGAGGAGACGGCGCGCAGCCGCGCATTGTCCAACGATATTCCGAACGCTAAGCTTGTCGTGAGCCAATCGCGCCAAGCGGAATTTGTGGTCGCGACGGATGGGCGATAATGGGGAATTGCTGTTTTCAAGGCTTGCGAGGATGCGCATGCGCCTGCATGATGGGGAAAAATCGTAGCATCCTGCAATTTCCGATCGGAATAATCCCCAATGACCGATTATGTCTTCGCGCCGCGCCCGCAGCCTATTCTGCCCGTGAAGGGCACGGACGCAGCTTTTCCCGTGCATCGCATCTATTGCGTCGGTCAGAATTATGCCGATCACGCCATCGAAATGGGCGGCGATCCGACCCGCAATCCGCCGTTCTTCTTCCAGAAAAACCCTGACAGTCTGGTGATCAATGGCGGCGATTTTCCCTATCCGCCCAAGACCGAGGATGTGCATCACGAAATCGAGCTTGTGGTCGCATTGAAGACTGGCGGCATCGATATTCCGGTCGAACAGGCGCTGGATCACGTTTATGGCTATGCGGTGGGCATCGACATGACGCGGCGCGACTTGCAAGCGGTCGCCAAGAAGGCCGGTCGCCCGTGGGAAGTCGCCAAGGCATTCGAGCATTCCGCGCCATGCTCTGCCATCGCGCCAGTATCGGATGTCGGCCATCCGCAGTCGGCATCGATTTCGCTGTCCATCAATGGCGAGACGCGCCAGTCTGGCGACCTCAACCAGATGATCTGGAAAGTGGCGGAAACGATCTCCTATCTTTCGTCGCTCTTTGAGCTGCAACCGGGCGATCTTATATTTACAGGCACCCCCGCAGGCGTCGGCCCCGTGCAGCGCGGCGACCACCTTGTGGGCAAGGTGGATGGTGTCGGCAGCTTGTCGGTTACGGTTGCCTGATTTTCTATAAAGCGCATCCCGAAAAGTGGGAACCGGTTTTCGGACAAGATGCGCGCTAAAGCAAAGGACTACAGCGCATTCCGAAAAGTGGGAACCGGTTTTCGGTCAAGATGCGCGTTAAAGCAAAGGACCAGAGCGCCGATCTGATTCAATCAGATCGAAATGCGCTCTAAGCGGAGGAGACAGAATGAGCACCTATCTTCCCGATGACGTGCATGATGCTTTGGAGCGCGTCATCGCTGAAAAGCACCCGGGTCTGAACCTGACAGAAGCCATAACGCTGATTTTGCGCAAATGGCTGGTCCATGAAGGCTATCTGCCCGCGGTGCCAGAACACGGCACACCGCCGGAAGAACTGAACGCGACCAATGATGATTAGCGCGTTCGATACCACGCCGAAGCAGCAAAGCCGAGGCGACAAGTGACGATGGCCAAGCATTCAAAACAGGGGGCGGGTCGCAAGGCGGCGCTCGGCAAACGCCTTTTGATTCTCACGATTCTGGCCATTTTGCTGGTCATCGCGCTCATCTGGATGAGCATTTATCTGTTCGATCCGAATGGTGGACTGGACTTCGACGATCTTGGAATATTTGCATTGGATTTCAATGTGATAGATACGATGCTGCCGCGCATTCTCTGAGCGCGTTAATCCTTTTGTTACCATTTGAAATATTCATTTTGGCGCGACCCAGACGTTTAGCGCTTCCGTTTTTCGTCTTTTGCATGGTACAGAACTGTCATCGACCGAAAGAATATTGACTGCAACGGGCTTCCTGGAGGCCGTTAAGCCAAGAGGATCTGGATGGCATTCGAGGACATCAAGGCGGAAATTGCGCTGCTGTTTGAGCAAATGGTGAATCAGCCGCAGGACGCCCATGAAATCCGCGAAACGGTTCGCGAAAAGCTGAATGCGCTCCGTGCGAACGGTTTGCCGCTGCCTGACGATCTGGTCGAGCTTGAAAAACGCATCGAAAAAGATTTCGATTCCTGAGAACGGGTCCAGCCATGCGTTTCGCGCTTTTTTCTTCTATATCCGCTTCCCTTCTCGGCAAGGGTGTCCTGCTTTTGGGCTGCGCCGTGGCGCTGAGCGCCTGCAACACCACCAATGACGGCAAGCCCGTGAAAACGGCGCTGATTTCCCCAACGGATGCTGCAACGCAGACCGCTGCACCGGGCGCCCCACAGGCGACTGATGCGAAGACTGTTGCCGTGGCCGCCGCTGGCACTGCCGTTCCCGGCGCTGCGGCTTCCCCTGCACCAGTCGCCAATGCCGCTGTCGGCGCGACCGCAACGGCCATGGCCGCTGGTCCGGCTGCAACGGGCGGTGCTGCCGCGATTGCCGCTGCCACCACGACGGACGGCGCTGCTGTTCCTGGCGTACCGGCTGCTGGTGTCGAGGCTGTTGCTTCTGCCGAGCCGGTTCTGCCTGCCGCGGTTCCTATTCCGGGCGAACGCGGCGTTTCGCAGCCGATGATGGCCTATGCAGGGGCACGTGCCGCCGCTTCGCCTGCCTCGGTTGCCGCCAATATGGCGTTTGAAACGCCGGAGAGCGCGCCGAAAAATCTCGATGCGCTGATTGCCAAATATTCCGTCGCTTATGATGTGCCTGAGCGTCTGGTGCGCCGCGTCGTGCATCGCGAAAGCCGCTTCAATCCCGGTGCGCGCAACGGTCCCTATTGGGGTCTGATGCAGATCAGCCATCCGACCGCACGCGGCATGGGCTATACGGGTGCGCCGAAGGGCTTGCTCGATGCCGAAACCAACCTGAAATATGCCGTTCGCTATCTGTCGGGCGCATATAAGGTTGCGGGTGGCAATGAAAGCCAGGCCGTGCGTTTCTATGCACGCGGCTATTATTACGATGCCAAGCGCAAGGGCATGCTGGAAGAAACCGGCATGGACGGCGGTTTCCGCAACGGTCCGACCCGCGATGCCGCGGCTGCCATCGAACCGGTGTCCCTGCCAAGCGGTTCTTCGGCGCCGCTGCCGGGTGTTGCACCGATCCAGGCGTCCTACACGCCAGCACAATAAGCTTCTCCCGGCGGCGCTTGGTCGCCGGTTTAATTCCCCATATCGACTGGCGCATCGGCCCAAAAATCGGAATCGATTTTTGGAAAGCACAATGCGTTTAACTGTCATCTTGACGCTGCAAAGCGAAGGTAGTTCCCTGTCCGAAGACCGGACAGGGCGAAGATTATGAAGCTGCCACATTCCATCAAATGGCATTACGACAAGGCCGAACTCTGGGCGGATGGTGTTATCCATGTGCTTGGCGTGGCGCTGGCTTTCGCCGGTGCGGTTGCCATGCTGATCTATTTTCTGCCGAACAGTTCCGCAACGACCTCGATTTCGTCCAGCGTCTATCTGGCAAGCCTTCTGGGCGCGCTTGGCATTTCGGCGGTCTATAATATCTGGCCCGTCTCGCCGACCAAATGGTTCCTGCGCCGGTTCGATCACTCGGCCATCTATCTGCTGATTGCCGGAACCTATACGCCCTTCGCCATGCATATGGGGGATCGCGCCGTGCCACTTTTGCTCTTCGTCTGGGGCGTGGCTTTCGTCGGCATCATGCTGAAGCTTTTTCTGCCCGGTCGTTTCGACCGGCTGTCGATCCTGCTTTATCTGGCGCTCGGATGGAGTGGCATCATGGTCTACGACACGATTACTCAATCGCTGCCGAAGACCGTGTTCTGGCTGATCGCGGCGGGCGGCATTGTTTATTCGCTGGGCGTGATCTTTCACGTCTGGCAGCGGCTGCGTTTCCAGAACGCCATCTGGCATGGCTTTGTCGTCGTCGGGGCGATGCTGCATTATTGTGCGGTGTTTTTTGTCGGTGCCTGGAACTGAAATTCTCAATGGAAGTCTCGCGACTTCGGCATGATCCGCACATTTCTCGGGTGATGCGCCATTTGTGACGGCGCGACGAGGCGTTGCGCCTCGCGCCCGCTCAGATCCATCAGGGCGCTGGAGCGGTCTTCGATCCTGGCCGCCACCAGATGCACCACACCCTCCGGGCTGCGCTGGATGCGGCCTTCGATGCGGATCAGGCGTGCGCCCATCACCTCACGGCGAAACGCTTTCATGATTTTCGGCCAGACAACGATATTGGCAATGCCGGTCTCATCCTCGATGGTGAGAAACACAACACCCTTCGCGCTGCCGGGGCGCTGGCGCACAGTCACGACGCCCGCCACTTTCATCCGGCGACCATCGGCACCCTCCTGCACGGCGCGACAGGTGGAGACACCTTCTGCCGCCAGCCCTTCGCGCAAATATTGCAGCGGATGCCCTTTCAGCGAAAGCCGGGTCGTCTCGTAATCGGCAATGACATGTTCGGATGCCGCCATTTCGGGCAGCTTCGTGCGCGGCTCTTCCGCCAGTTCGCTGGTGGCGGCGGCCCGGAACAGCGGCAGGGTTTCGTCATTGGGCAGGCGGCGCACGGCCCAAAGTGCTGCGCGGCGGTCGATATCGAGCGAGCCGAAAGCATCGGCATCGGCCAGCGCGGTGAAGGCGCGCCGGTCGAGGCGCAGACGGCGATGCATGTCCTCGATGGTGCGATAAGGCTCATGCCGGTCGGCAAGCAGTAGTTCGGTGTCACGTTTTGAAAAACCGTCGATCTGGCGAAAGCCGAGCCGCACAGCAGGGCGCGGACCGGGAATGTCTTCCAGAAGATTATCCCACGCACTGAAATTCACATCGACGGGCAGGACCGTCACGTCATGTTCGCGCGCGTCACGCACGATCTGCGCTGGCGCATAAAAGCCCATCGGCTGCGAATTGAGCAGGGCGGCGGCAAAGACTTCCGGGTGATGATGCTTGATCCACGCGGAAATATAGACCAGATGCGCAAAGCTGGCCGCATGGCTTTCGGGGAAGCCATATTCACCGAAGCCCTTGATCTGGTTGAAACAATTCTCGGCAAAGCTCCGGTCGTAGCCGCGATTGACCATGCCGTCGATCATCTTTTTCTCCATGGTGTGGATGGTGCCCATCTTGCGGAAAGTCGCCATGGCGCGGCGAAGCTGGTTGGCTTCGTCGGGCGTGAACTTTGCCGCTTCGATGGCAATGCGCATCGCCTGTTCCTGAAATAGCGGCACGCCTTTGGTCTTGTCCAATATCTGTTGCAACTCGTCCGGTGGGCCGTGTTCGGGGGCTGGTGACGGCAAGATGTTGGGCTCCTGTCCGCTTCTTCGTCTCAGATAAGGATGCACCATATCGCCCTGAATCGGGCCGGGACGCACGATAGCGACCTGAATGACCAGATCGTAAAACTCCTGCGGTTGCAGACGCGGCAGCATGTTCATCTGAGCGCGGCTTTCCACCTGAAACACGCCGAGCGAATCCCCCTTGCAAAGCATGTCGTAGACGGCCTTGTCTTTGCGCGGCAGGGTGGCGAGGGTCTGCTTTTGACCGCCATAAAGCTGCGGCTTGTGCTGATGAATGAGGTCGAAAGCCTTGCGAATGCAGGTGAGCATGCCGAGTGACAGCACATCCACTTTCATCAGCCCCACTTCATCGATGTCATCCTTGTCCCATTCGATGAAATAGCGGTCTTCCATGGCCGCCGGGCCGATGGGCACGGTCTCGTCCAGACGGTCGCGTGTGAGCACAAAGCCCCCCACATGCTGCGACAGATGACGGGGAAAGCCGATCAGCTCAATGGCCAGTTCCACTGCGCGCCGGATGACCGGATTGTCGGGGTCGAGACCCGCCTGGCGAATATGCTGCTTGTCGATGCCGCCGCCGGATATGCCCCAGACCGTATTGGCAAGGGCTGCCGTCACATCTTCCGTCAGGCCCAGCGCCTTGCCGACATCGCGGATCGCGCTGCGGGATCGATAGCTGATGACAGTCGCGACAATCGCCGCACGGTCGGTGGTGTAGCGTTCATACACATATTGCATCACCTGCTCGCGCCGCTCATGCTCGAAATCGACGTCGATATCCGGCGGTTCCTGGCGCTCGGCAGAGATAAAGCGCTCGAACAGCAGGTCCACTTCGGTTGGGTCCACGCCGGTTATGCCAAGACAGAAGCAGACGACGGAATTGGCCGCCGAACCGCGCCCCTGACACAAAATTTCTTTTGAGCGGGCATAGCGCACAATGTCATGGACGGTCAGGAAATAGGCCGCATATTGCAGCTTTTCGATCAGCGCCAGTTCCTTGTGGATCAGCGCCTGCACCTTTTCCGGTATGCTACCCAATCCGTAGAACTTGGCAGCGCCCTCCCAGGTAAGGTCGTGCAGATGCTGTTGCGGTGTCTTTCCCGGTGGCACGGGCTCGTCGGGATAATCATATTTCAACTCGTCGAGCTGGAAGGTGATGGGCGCGATGAAATCGGCGGTCGCGGCAATCGCCTGCGGATATTGGCGGAACAGCCGCACCATTTCCTGCGCTGGTTTCAGATGGCGCTCGGCGTTTTTCTCCAGCAGCCGCCCGGCGGCAAAAACCGTGCTGTGATGGCGGGTTGCCGTCAGCACATCCTGAAGCGCGCGGCGGTTGGGGTGGTGATAGAGTACGTCATTGGTGGCGAGAAGCGGCACACCGGCATCGGCTGCAAAGCGGGCGATGCGTTCGGCCCGGCGTCCATCATGCCCCTGATGTGGCATGGCAAGCGCCAGCCAGATGCAGCCTTGTGCCGCCGTGGCGATTTCCGACAGACGCGCCGGAAAGGCAGGGTCATCCTCTTCCGGGGGCATGACGGCGATTTGAAACTGCCGGGCGCGAAACAGCAGATCGGCCCAGAGCAGATGGCATTCACCCTTGATGGCGGCGCGCCTTTTGCCTTCGGTCAGAAGGCGGCATAATTGCCCATAGGCAGGTCGGTCACGCGGATAGACGACCATATCCGGCGTGCCGTCGATGAAGGACAAGCGGCAGCCGATGAACAGCCGGAAATTGCTTTTGTCGCGAAAATCCTTCCAGGCGGCATGTGCCCGCACCACACCGGCCAGCGTGTTGCGGTCGGCAATGCCGATGCCGGAAAGGCCAAGATCGCGAGCTTGCAGCACCAGTTCCTGCGGGTGCGACGCACCGCACAGGAACGAAAAATTGCTGGCGACAGCCATTTCATAATAAGCGGGTTTTTTCTCGATGTGGGGCATCAGGCAAACAACCCATGCAGGAACCAGCGCGGATGATTGGCGCCGTCATAAAGACCTTCGCGGAAAATCCAGAAACGCTGGCCGTTCACATCTTCCACCCGGTAATAATCGCGCAGTTCCGGTACGTCATGACCGAGAGAAAGCCACCATTCCGGTTCGATCCGCTCTGGTCCTTCGGCAAGGCGAATATGATGGCGGACCCGTCGCCACAGGAAGAATGAGGGTGGGCTGTCCGGCACTTCCGCCACGCTTTCGATCAGCTGCGGCGGGCGAAACAGTTTTATGGGGCGCGCTGGCGGGTCACCAGCCAGCGTTGGGCTGCTTTCATAACCGGTCTGGTTTGCGCGGCTGCCATGCAGGGCAGGGCGCAGGCCAAAAGCGCGCTCCGGCATATGCGTATCGCGTGCGAAAGGCACCAGCACGCGGTCCGGCCCCAGACGCGCCGAGAGACGGTCGATCAGCTGGCTGAAGCCGGCATCATCTTCCTCATGCTGGTCCAGCCCGGTCTGGCGTTGTGTGACCGCAGCACTGCGCAAGGCGGCAAGCCTGATCATGTCAAAACCGAAACCGGCATCCAGCGGATCGGTGAGGGCATTAAGCCTTTCACGCGCAAGACGCAGAAAAACCCTGTCATCGCGCAGAGGCTGGCCGGTTTCAATGCGGATATGGCGTATCTCGCCATCGACCCGGAAGAAGGATGCTTCGATCAAAAGCGCGCCTTTGCCTTCCATCTCAAGCCGGGCGAACAGCTCCTGCGCCAATTCCTGCAAGATGCGCTCCACCAGTTCCATGGCGGTCAGAGGCTCGGACTGGCGGCGCTCTGCCGTTGCGAGCGGCACCATGCGTAGCGGCGAGATGGGCGCGCGCTCCTGCCGTGTCAGGCGACCGAGACGGGTGGCGAGATCGGGACCAAAGCGCGCGGTGAGTGCTGCACGCGGCAGCGCCATCACATCGCCGATGCGTTTCAGGCCCGCGCGCTTGAGGCCGGTTTCAGCGGCATCGGCCAGTTCAAGCGCGGAAAGCGGCAGGCGCGGCAACACGGCATCGGCCTGCGCCTTGTCGAATACGCCGCCTCTGGTGCCACGGGCGAGAAGCCGCGCCGCAAAACTGTTATCGGTAATGGCTGCCCGCACGTGCAGACCAGCGCGCTCGATGCGCTGGATCACATCGGCATGCATGGCGACCAGTCCGCCGAACAGATGCGCGCAGCCGGTAATGTCCAGCATCAGCCCGTGCGGCGGATCGAAGGCGACAAGTGGCGTATAGCGTTCGCACCAATGGGCCATTTTGTTGAGCAGGGCGGCATCGCGCTCCGGCGCGGCATTGGCGACATCAAGCCTTTCCACACGCGCCCGCGCATCGGTCAGCGCCATGCCGGGATAAAGCCCGAGCTTGGCGGCCTTGACGTCGATGGCCGTCAACCGAAGCGCATTGGCGGTGCGCTCGGTAATGACAAGCGGCAGTGCGTCGGACGCTTGCCCGGAGGATGCATCAGATCGCCCGGCGCGGTGCAGCCTGTCCGTCGGCAGGAACGGAAACCACAGCGCCATGAACGCCATGGTGGATGCCGACGCTGCCGCTTCCTTCCCGTTCTCTGATGCCGAATTCAAGGGTTTCATTGTTCCATTCCATGATCCACTGGCCGCATGTGCCATGACGGTTGCGCTCCAGAATGGCCAGAAAGGCCGGTTTTCCCGGCGCATTGGCCCCGCTGGAGCGAGAAGGCGCAGGCGCGACACGCCATCGGCTGACGGCAGCGCTTTGCACGCCGGTGCGATGACTTCGAAGCAGGATGACCGGCAGTTGCGCTGTCTCCGCTGCCAGCAGCAGGCGACGTGAGGGTGTCAGGTCGAGGCATTTCGGCTGGCCGGTTATCGAGGCAACGATGCCGGAGACGAGATGCGAAGCCTTGCCGCCGGTTCCTGCTTCCAGCACATCATTGGCCGCCTTCAGCACATCCTGCGCATTCGGACAGCGCACGATCAGCAACCGGTGCGGGGCGATGCCGAAAGCATGCAGCCCCGGCGGGTAGAGCCCGCCATATTCGCTTGTCGCCGTTTCCTCCTCGATCCAGATGATCGGTCGCTGCTTTTGTGTGGCGCGCAATGCCATGGCGAGCGCAAAGCCGGTCGCCGCCATATGCGCACCGGGATTTTCCGCGAAAACCTCATGCAAGGCATCGCCAGCAAGCCCATGCGGAAAGGCCGCGTCCGCCGCCGCGTGGCCCAGCGCGAAACTGTTTTCGCGCCCGAAACCGGCAGCTGTATCGCCAGCAAAATTTCCTTGCGGATCGTTGCCTTCAATGGCGGTAACCATGCGCCGCAACGTCGCGATGTCGATGCCGCTCACGTCAAAAATCCTGTAATCTGTCTGTGTTTGTTGGCGCGGTTCCGGAGACAGGAACCGTCATTGTTCTCTATTTGTTCTAGTATTGAATCGACTCTGAAAAGAGTCAAGCAGGGAAACGTTCGATCCCTGTGGGCGCGTCGGATTCTTCAAGGAACAAGAAAATTCAGGACAAAGAAAAACGCCCTCCGATGAGAAGGGCGTTTCCAAAACGGTAGACCTTAGGCCGTTGAGATTCTGGCGCGGTGAGCCGAAAATGGTGGGCCTCGAGAACCGGCGCGCAGCGTACTTAAAGGTACGTGAGCACCGGAAGCGCAGAAAACTGCCATTTGCAGGCCAGCAGAGCCTGAAGATCAATACCTAACGGCGGTCACGGGCAGCCAGCGTACGCAACCGCAGCGCGTTGAGCTTGATGAAGCCTGCTGCGTCTTTCTGGTCGTAAGCGCCCTGATCGTCTTCGAAGGTCACGAGCTTGTCGGAATAAAGCGACTTGTCCGACTCGCGACCGATCACCATCACATTGCCCTTGTAGAGCTTGAGGGTGACTTCGCCTTCGACGTTCTTCTGGCTGAGATCGATTGCGGCCTGAAGCATTTCGCGCTCCGGCGAGAACCAGAAGCCGTAATAGATCAGCTCCGCATAGCGCGGCATCAGCTCGTCCTTGAGGTGAGCAGCGCCACGGTCGAGCGTGATCGATTCGATGGCGCGGTGGGCCGCCAGCAGGATCGTGCCGCCGGGCGTTTCGTAGACGCCGCGCGACTTCATGCCGACGAAGCGGTTTTCCACGAGGTCGAGACGACCGATGCCGTTGTCGCGGCCATATTCGTTTAGCTTGGCAAGCAGCGTTGCAGGCGAAAGACGCTGGCCATTGATCGAAACGGCGTCGCCCTTTTCAAAGCCGATCTTGATGATCGTTGCCTTGTCGGGTGCTGCTTCCGGCGAAATGGTGCGCATATGCACATATTCGGGTGCTTCGAGTGCTGGATCTTCCAGAACCTTGCCCTCGGACGAGGAGTGCAGCAGGTTGGCGTCGACGGAGAACGGCGCTTCGCCCTTCTTGTCCTTGGCAACCGGAATCTGGTGTTGTTCAGCGAATTCGAGCAGATGCGTGCGGCTCTTGAACGACCAGTCGCGCCATGGAGCGATGATCTTGATGTCCGGGTTCAGCGCATAAGCGGAAAGCTCGAAGCGAACCTGATCGTTGCCCTTGCCCGTTGCGCCATGCGCAATGGCGTCTGCGCCGGTCTTCTTGGCGATCTCGATGAGATGCTTGGAAATCAGCGGACGGGCAATCGACGTGCCGAGCAGATAAACGCCTTCATAGACGGCATTGGCGCGGAACATCGGGAAAACGAAATCGCGCACGAATTCTTCGCGCACGTCCTCAATGAAGATTTCCTTGATGCCCAGCATTTCCGCTTTCTTGCGTGCCGGTTCAAGTTCTTCGCCCTGACCCAGATCAGCGGTGAAAGTCACGACTTCCGCGCCGAGTTCCGTCTGAAGCCATTTCAGGATGATCGAGGTGTCGAGACCGCCCGAATAGGCGAGCACGACTTTCTTAACGTCTTTCCACTTGCTCATAGTCAACTTCCGATACGATGGATGACCCATTGTCCGCTCGGGGAGAGCATCCGCAGGGCTTGGGAATTGGATGTTGCTGTCCTTTTATCAGTTGCTAGGCGACGTGCAAGCCGGATGGCTGCGACTTATCGAAAAGACCCGAGAATCCAGTAGCGGCGAGATTTGATTCGCGTTAGCTTGCCGCGAATTTTCGGAGCTTTTCGCATGTCGTTCCTGACAAACCTGACCTTCATTCCCGAATGGACCATTTTCGTCCAGTTCGCGATTGCAACCGCCATTCTTTCCATCACACCCGGCCCGGATATGACGCTGTTCGTCGGACGGGCCTTGTCTGAAGGCAAGGCAGCCGGTTTCGCCTGCATGGCTGGCGCAAGCACCGGCATCGTCATCCACACCACCATGGTGGCGCTGGGGCTTTCGGCACTGATTATCGCGTCTCCAGCTGCCTTCACCGTGCTGAAGGTTGTGGGTGCGGGCTATCTCGTCTGGCTCGCCGTACAGGCAATCCGCAAGGGTTCGGCGTTTTCGCCGGAAAAGAACGGCGGTAAGAAACATACGCTGGTTCAGAACTGGGCAACCGGGCTTGGCATCAATCTGCTCAACCCGAAGATCATTCTGTTCAACATGACCTTCCTGCCGCAGTTCGTTTCCGTAACGGACCCGCATGCAATGGGCAAATTGTTCTTTCTCGGCCTGTCCTTCATCCCGCTGGCGCTGCCCTTCACCATTCCGATGGTGGTCGCAGCCGACCGGTTTGCGGGCCTCCTGAAGAAGAACCCGACGGTCACGCGCATTGTGGATTGGTTGTTTGCGGGCGTGTTTTCGGCTTTCGCCCTGAAAATCATCACCGCGCAGGCGAAATAACCTGATATCTACCCAGCCGGGCGGTCGGAAAGCCGTCCGGCATTGCGGCCTGCAATCAGCCAGTAGATGAAGCCGCCGACAATGCCCGCACCGACGAAGGCTGCAATCCAGAGCGGCATTTCCGGCCAGTCGTCCGATCCGCGAAACGGAATAGCGGTTCCCGCGGCTCCTAGGCCGATGATGGCGCCCACAACGCAATAAAACACCGACGAGCGATAACCGCGTGCTTCGGCAAGCAGAATGACGATGGCCGCTGGCAGGAAGCTGATGCCGCCTGCCAGCATGGCCACGATGAAACCGCCGACGAAAACGCTGCTCCAGAAGCTGGTTGTGGCCCAAAGGCTGGCGGCTTCCGTATTGCCTGCCCCGGCCATCATCGCGAAATCGTCCATCAGCGCATCAACGCCGATGCTGCGAAACAGGATTGCCGCCAGAAACCAACCGGTTGCCAGCAAGCCGCAGCAATAGCCAAAAAGAATAACGACGAAGCGCATTATGTAGTCGAATGTATCGTTCATGCGCGCTCGCTTTATCGGGTTATTCGCCCCGTTTATTCGCCGTGTCCGGCGATCATCATGGCTTCCAGCGCAAGGCGTTCGCTCTTGCGCATGCGTTCCGATTCCGACTTCAACTGACCGCAGGCGGCGAGAATGTCGCGACCACGCGGCGTGCGGATCGGCGAGGCATAACCGGCTGCATTGACGTAATCGGCAAAGCGCTCGATCTGTTCCCAGTCCGAGCACTGATAGTTGGTGCCGGGCCATGGATTGAACGGAATGAGATTGATCTTGGCCGGAATGCCCTGCAACAGCTTCACCAGAAGCTTGGCATCTTCCAGGCTGTCGTTGATGTCCTTCAGCATCACATATTCGAATGTGATGCGCTTGGCATTCGACAGGCCGGGATATTCGCGGCAAGCCTTGATGAGCTGCTCCAGCGGATATTTCTTGTTGATCGGCACCAGGATGTCGCGCAACTCGTCGCGCACGGCATGGAGCGAAATCGCCAGCATCACGCCGATTTCATCGCCGGTGCGGTAGATTTCAGGCACCACGCCGGAGGTCGAAAGCGTGATGCGACGCTTGGAAAGCGACAGGCCATCACCATCCGAGGCGATAATGAGAGCCTTCTTCACTTCCTCGAAATTATAGAGCGGCTCGCCCATGCCCATCATCACGATATTGGTGATCTTGCGGCCTTCGGCGGGCACCATGGCACCGTCGGGCGTGTCCTTGTCCGGGAAATCGCCGAGCCGGTCGCGGGCGGTCAGAAGCTGCGCCAGAATTTCTTCCGAAGTTAGATTGCGCACCAGCTTCTGCGTGCCAGTATGGCAAAACGAGCAGGTCAGCGTGCAGCCGACCTGGCTGGAAACGCACAGCGTGCCGCGACCTTCTTCGGGAATATAGACGCTTTCGATCTCGACCGGGCGGCCAGCGCCCCGCGGCGGAAATCGGAACAGCCACTTGCGGGTGCCGTCCTGCGAAATCTGCTCTTCGACCACTTCCGGGCGCGCAATGGTGAAATGCTGCGCCAGCATGGCGCGCAAATCCTTGGAAATATTGCGCATATCGGCGAAATCGGAAACGCCGCGCACATAGAGCCAGTGCCAGAGCTGGCTGATGCGCATCTTCACCTGACGTTCCGGCACGCCAGCCTTGACGAGCGCTTCGGCCATTTCCTCGCGCGACATGCCGATGAGCGACGGCTTTGCGTCCAGATTGGCGCGCACATGGCGGGCCAGCTGGTCGCGCGTATCATCAATGGTAAGATCGAACGAAATAGACATCTGTTTTCAACTGTTAAGGGGCGACCGCGATGTCGCGCGCCGATCAATTTGGGCCCGATTGCCCTTATTGCGAGGATATATGGGCTCTGTCATCTGCATATGCGAGCCTTGTTTCGCGCGCTCTTAGCATAGAATAAGGCGTCCGTCATCCCGTTCGATCATCCCGGCTGTTATGCAGAATTGCCGGAACAGGCACGAAGAAAAAAGCCGGAGCACAGGCTCCGGCTTTGAAAAAGCAGTCCGTATCCGACGAAATGTCGCTTACTTGCAGTTCTGGATCGCGGCAAGCGCTGCCGAAACACCCTTCAGCGAATAGGTGTAATTGGTCTTGGTGCCGCGCTTCGACTGCGCCTCGACCTTGAGATCCTGACCGGACTTCATGGCTGCGATGAGCTTCGGCTCTTCGGCGGCGTTTTCCATCCAGCCCGACTTGCCGTTCACGAACATGGTGAAGCGGTTGCTGCCGACGCTGACGGTAACCTTGGCATTGGGGTTCAGATCGTAACCGGCCATGAACTGCGGCTCGAACGAGATGTTCTGGCCCGGCTTCTGGCTGATCAGGAAGAAATTGTCACCGTGATCGACCGAGGCGGGAGCCTTCACAGTCGGAACGGAGAGGACATAGCAAACCTTGCCGTTGCCAGCCTTGTAGCTATAGGCGCCCCAGGCGTCGAACTGTTTAATCTGGGTCGGTGTCTGGGCGAGGGCCGAGCCCGCCATTGCAATCGTAAACACCGAAGCCGCGACGATCGATTTTCCAAGCATGGTCTTTTACCGGTTCTCTTTCGTTTGCTTCAAACTCGAATATCGGGATGCCGCCGTTCAACACGCCGCCCCGCTCAGTTGCCGATTAAAGTGCCTTAATCTGGGTTACCAAACGGTGAAGTTTTGAAAGAAAACTTGAACGAGCAAGGGCTGGTAGCCATCCCGCGCTCAACTTCAATGCAAAGAAAGCGGCTGGAATATGACGGAAAGCATGTCTCCCAAAAGTGGGAACCGGTTTTGGGATAAAGACATGCGTTTGGAAAATAAGGGAGTAAGGGAGTAGGGGAATAAGGGAATAGG
Source organism: Brucella sp. NBRC 113783 (assembly GCF_040372265.1). Classification (NCBI taxonomy): domain Bacteria; kingdom Pseudomonadati; phylum Pseudomonadota; class Alphaproteobacteria; order Hyphomicrobiales; family Brucellaceae; genus Brucella; species Brucella sp. NBRC 113783. Next base: position 425,071 of record NZ_BAABRX010000001.1, read on the forward strand.
GAATTGTTTTACTTCACAATTAAGCGAGCATCCTTACTCCCTTACTCCCTTACTCCCTTACTCCCTTACCTTCTTCCAACGCCTGACGCGCCGCGAGCCGATGCGCGGGCGTAATATGCGTGCGCACGGCGGTGAGCGCCGCCATCAGCACGGCGACGTCGTCGGTAAAGCCGATGCCGACCAGCATGTCGGGGATAATGTCGAAGGGCAGCACGAAATAGGCGAGCGCCGCCATCAGGGTCATACGCACGCGTGTCGGCGTGTTCTGGTCGAGCGCGCAATAATAGGCGGCCACCACTTCATCCATGAAGGGCACCATGCGACCGGCGCGGCGCGCGGCCTTCCAGAAACCTTGCTTCACCCGTTCGCTGCGTTTCTTGAAATCGCTTTCGCTGCCGGGTTCAAGGATTTCACCAATTTTGACGCTATCCATCGTCGTGCAAACTCCTGTCAGTCAGATGTCGGCGTGAACAGAGCCGAAAATGACACGACCGAAAATGGGGGCAATCGACCCGGTTTTCAAGTTTTTGCTCGTTCAGGGCAGGGAGCATCCTGCAAGAACCATCAGCTACAACGGCCATGCCAAATCAAAGGAATATAGGTCCGGCCAGCCCAAGGTCAGTTTTGGGCTGGGTCAGCTTGTTGATCTGATTGAATGGAGACTGTTCATGCATCTTACCGGCTATGGAGAGAACTTTGTCCGTGCTGACCGGACAAGTCAGTTCTATCGCGGAAACCAGCTCGCATCGGCGCAGGATTTGAGCGACCACATCAATGTCGATGTGAAAGACAATGTTTGCTACGACGCGACGGCCTATATGCGCTTTCTTCTGGGGGCGGGCATTTCGGAGCATACCTTGCGCGGAACCTCCGGGCAGAACTGGATTCCGCTGCTGAATTTCCGTGCCGGAGAGCAATGGAACGGCTATTCCGCCATTACCTATGGCCGCGCCATCGGCTTCTACGATGTCCGGGCCGGGCATATTTTCCATTCGGCCATTGCAGTCGGCGATGTCTTTATCCGCAGCATCAATGGCGGCGCGCTCGGCCAGAACTGGGGCGATCGCGTCGATCTGACCAAAGCGCTGCCCTATTCGTGCCGAAACCGCGACGGCAGCTTCACTTACCAGAAGAAGAATATTATGGTTTATATTTCAAAGGTTTAAGAGCCTGGCACAGCTATCGCGTTCATCTTGCGCGCCATCTTGATGTCCAGCTCGGTAACGCCATTTTCGCTATGGGTCGCAAGCGTGACATCAACGCGATTATAAACGTTGAACCATTCTGGATGATGGTCGAGTTTTTCGGCATAAAGTGCCGCCCGTGTCATGAAGCCGAAGGCAGCGCTGAAATCCTTGAACTTGAAGCTCTTGGTGATCGCCTCGCGATCCTCCAACTTCTGCCAGCCATCCAGTTCGGCCAACGCCTGTTTCAGTTCGTCTTCGGTCAACCGGTTGCGTGCCATCATCTTTCGCCTATGTTGCGGTTCTCGAACTAACTTATCATGAGCGCGAGGGTTCCGTGACCATAGAGAAACCGACCAGCATTCTTTTCATCTGCGCGGGCAATATCTGCCGTTCGCCGCTCGCCGAAGGCGTGATGGGGCAGGTGCTTGAAGCACGCGGCATTCGCGATGTGCTGATCGATTCGGCGGGCACCAACGGTTATCACACTGGCGAAGCGCCAGATGAGCGTTCGGTGCGCGTGGCAGCCGTGCACGGGCTTGATATTTCCGCGCAGCGTTGCCGTCAGCTGACTGCGGGAGATTTCAGCCGCTTTGATCTCATCCTCGGAATGGACCGTTACAACATGCGGATGATAGCCGAGCGCAAGCCCGGTAATGCTGCAGCCCGTATCGGATTGTTCACCGAGATTGCCGAGGGAAAGCCGGTTGAAATCCCCGATCCCTATTATGGTGGCATCGGGGATTTCGAGCTGGTTTACCGGATGGTTCTGGCTTCCTCGAAAGCATTGGCCGACCAGTTCTGGCTGGAACGGGCCACCAAAGGCCAAGCTTCCTCGACGATGTAAGGTCCGCCGCCCACGGAATCGCGCGACGACATCAGCACGAAACGCCCCACCTTGAAGGGTAGCGTCGCGAAATTGCCGCGTGAGGACAGGTAATGCACCACATCATCGATGCGGGCATTCCGAAGACGCGCCAGGGTCACATGGGGAGTGAATTTGCGCGGATCGGCGGGAATGTGAAGCCTCTGGCAGATGCGTTCGATTTCCGCCTGCAATGCGTTGAGTTCAGGCGAGGGGGATACACCCGCATAAATGCTGTGCGGCTTTTTGGAGCCGAAAGCATTGACGCCTGACAGGTTGAGCATGAATTCGGGTCGCCGTACGCGGTCGAGCGCATTGGCGATCTCGTCGGCCACATGGCCTTCCACATCTCCGATAAAACGCAGCGTTATGTGGTAGTTTTCGACATCAATCCAGCGTGCGCCGGGGAGACCGCCTCGCAATAATGACAGCGAGAGCGCAGCATCGCGCGGGATTTCGAGGGCAGTGAAAAGACGCGGCATAAGGCATCCTCCTCGAAGCGTTCTGTGTCAGAGCGCTATGCGTCGTGGACGCATAAAGGACACTCTAACCTAGAGAGTCAAAGCATCGTACCTGTCAGAAGTCGATTCGGCTAAGTCGATGCATTCGTAGCGAATCATCGTTTGGTTCCCGGGGCAAGCTGTTTATGCCCCTAACGGGTTTCAGCCTCCTGATGTCCCCTTGTTTTGCACATCGGACAGGCTTTTTTCGATTGTCGGCATAAAGTTTGCCACCATGGCTTCAACACCCTTTTCATTGGGGTGCATGCCATCCTCGAGCAAAAGCTCCTTCTTGGTTGCTACGCCGTCGAGGAAAAACGGGTAGAGCGGCACGCCATATTTCTGCGCCAGCTTCGGATAGATGGGGTTGAACTTGGCGGCATAGTCCTTACCCATATTGGGCGGGGCCATCATGCCTGCCAGAATGACGGCAATGCCGCGCTCCTTGAGACGCGCCAGCATGTCGTCGAGATTCTTTTCCGTGATGTCGGGCTGGATGCCGCGCAGCGCATCGTTAGCGCCGAGTTCAAGAATGACGAGATCGGTTCCATCGGGGATAGACCAGTCGATGCGCGACAGGCCCCCGGTAGTCGTGTCACCCGACACGCCTGCATTTTCGATTGAAACCTCGACGCCCTTGTCGTTGAGCGCTTTTTCAAGCTGCTGCGGAAAGGCGGCATTGGCGGGCAGGAGATAACCGGCCATCAGGCTGTCGCCGAAGCCCACAACCTTGACCTGCGAAAGCTGCTCGGTCGGCAAGGCGTCTTCAAGGCCGGTCGGGTCTTCCTGCGTCGGCTCCTGCTGGGCATAGACGCTGCCCGCAAAAACCGATCCGAGGATCGCAAAAATCGAGAGCCATGCCGGAATTGAGAGTTTGAAACGCATCGTTGGCAACCCATATTCGGTAAAGGGATGAGCGACAGCTCACGGGATTGAATCAAATCTTGGCGCAACATAGGTTCAAATTTGTGGCGCGCTTTTCGGTTCTACACATACATATAGGAAGAAAACCGCGTGACGGAACAGGCTGTTGGCCCGATTATCGAACTTGAGAACGTTCATCTGACACTTGGCCATGCCGCCTCGTCGGTGCATGTGCTGAAGGGTGTCTCTCTCCATATTGCGCAAGGCCAGTCGGTTGGTATCGTCGGTCCATCCGGCTCGGGCAAATCCACACTTCTCATGGTTCTGGCTGGGCTGGAGCATGTTGATAACGGAACTGTGAAGATCGCGGGCGAGACGATCAGCCAGATGAGCGAGGATCAGGCCGCCGCTTTTCGTGGCGCCAATATAGGCATCGTCTTCCAGTCGTTTCACTTGATTCCCAATATGACGGCGCTGGAAAATGTGGCGGTTCCGCTGGAACTGGCTGGCCGCCGCGATGCATTCGAAGTCGCGGAGCGCGAGTTGAAAGCGGTTGGGCTTGGCGAACGTCTGACGCATTATCCGTCCGAACTTTCCGGCGGCGAGCAGCAGCGCGTGGCGATTGCCCGCGCCCTCGCGCCATCGCCGAAAATTCTGATTGCCGATGAACCGACCGGCAATCTCGACACCACAACGGGGCGTCAAATTGCCGATCTTCTCTTCGCCAAGCAACGCGAAAACGGGCTGACCATGGTGCTGGTCACGCATGATCCGTCGCTGGCGGCGCGCTGCGACCGCGAAATTCCCGTCCGGTCCGGTCGCATCGAAGAAACCGCTGAAAAGGCCGGTGCGGTGCTTGAGAAACTGGCGGCGGACGCATGAGCCGAATGAAATCTTTTTCTCTCGCTCTCCGTTTTGCGCTGCGCGAAATGCGCGGCGGGCTTGCCGGTTTCTATATTTTTCTGGCCTGTATCGCGCTTGGCGTGGCGGCCATTGGCGGCGTCAATTCCGTGGCGCGGTCGGTCAGCACCGGCATTGCATCGGAAGGCCAGAGCATTTTGGGCGGCGATGTCAGCTTTGCACTCAATCAGCGCGAAGCAACAGCGGAAGAACGCGCCTTCATCGGAAAACAGGGCAGAATGGCCGAAAGCGCGACAATGCGCTCCATGGCCCGTATGCCCGATGGTTCCGACCAGTCGCTGGTCGAGGTGAAGGCGGTCGATGCCGCCTATCCGCTTTATGGCACGCTGAAGGCCGCACCGGAGCAGTCGCTGGCCGATATGACGGCCATCAAAGGCGATATTTACGGCGCTGCCGTCAGTCAGGATTTCCTCAACCGCATGGGACTTTCGCTTGGCGCAAAGGTGCTGCTTGGCTCGCAAACCTTTGAACTGCGCGCTGTGATCGAAAGCGAACCGGACCTCTTGTCGTCCGGCTTCAATTTTGCACCGCGGTTTCTCGTTTCGCTCGATGGTCTGCGCGCGTCTGGTCTGATTCAACCCGGCAGCCTTGTCGATCATATCTACAAGGTCGCACTGCCCAACGGAGCACCTGACTCGGCGATTGCCGAGGTGCGGCGGCAGGCCGCCGCCGATTTCCCGGATGCCGGATGGAATATCCGATCCCGCGCCAATGCTGCACCGGCGCTGAGCGCCAATATCGAACGCTTCTCCCAGTTTCTGACGCTGGTCGGCCTGACCGCGCTGATCGTCGGTGGCGTTGGTGTCGCCAATGCGGTGCGCGCCTATCTCGACGGCAAGCGCGGCGTGATCGCGACTTTCAAATCGCTCGGCGCCCCTGCACGCTTTGCGGTTCTGGTCTATCTCGTGCAGATCATGGTGATCGGCCTGATCGGCATCGTGCTTGGGCTCATTCTGGCGGCAATCATCCCTTTTGCCGCCGCACTGGCGCTCGCCAATTATCTGCCGGTCGCCGGTGGCGGCGGCTTCTTCCCCGGCGCGCTGGCGCTTGCGGCAGTCTTCGGCCTCATCACCACGCTTGCCTTTGCGATCATTCCGCTTGGGCGCGCTCGCAATATTCCCGCGACTGCGCTGTTCCGCGAGCAGGGCTTTGAGCAGCGCGGCCTGCCGCCCCTGCTATATCTCGGTCTTGCGGTTCTGCTGATTGCGGCTCTGGCCGGATTGGCGCTCTATGTCGCCTATGATCGGCGGATCGCGGCGATCTTCATCGTCTCGGCCATTGCCGCTTTCGGCGTGTTGCGGCTTGTGGCCGATGGCATACGCTGGCTTGCCCGCCGTGCGCCGCGTGTGCGCTCGACCGCACTTCGACTTGCGGTCGGCAATATTCACCGCCCCGGCGCGCTTACCCCTTCGGTGGTGCTTTCGCTCGGCCTCGGCCTCACGCTGATGGTGGCGATTGCGCTGATCGACGGCAATCTGCGCCGTCAGGTGACCGAGAATATCCCGGCACAAGCGCCGGATTTCTTTTTCGTGGATATCCAGAACCGCGACATTGGCGATTTCACCAAGCTGGTAAGCGGCATCGTGCCGGACGGCAAGCTCACCTCTGGTCCGATGCTGCGCGGGCGTATTGTGGCTTTCAATGGCACCAATGTGCGCGATATGACCATCCCGCCGGAAGCCGCCTGGGTGCTGCGTGGCGATCGCGGCATAACCTTTGCCGACAAGGTGCCGGAGAATTCGACGCTGAGTGAGGGCGAATGGTGGCCCGCCGATTATAGCGGTGAGCCACTTGTCTCCTTCGCTGAACGGGAAGGCAAGGAACTGGGCCTGAAGCTTGGCGACACGGTGACGGTCAATGTGCTGGGCCGCAACATCACCGCAAAGATCGCGAGTTTCCGGCAGGTGCAATGGGAAACACTGGCGATGAATTTCGTCATGGTGTTCTCGCCCAACACCTTCGCCGGTGCGCCGGCGACATGGCTTGCGACGCTGACCATTCCGGACGGCAAGAAAAACCTCGCGCCCGATGTACTGCGGCAGGTCACCAAAACCTGGCCCGCCGTCACGACGGTTAGCGTGACGGACGCGCTTAACGTCGCCAATGATCTGATCGGTCAGCTGGCGACAGCCATTCGCGCGGCGGCTTCCATTGCGCTTGCTGCATCGGTTCTGGTGCTGGGCGGGGCGCTGGCTGCGGGCAACCGCGCCCGGGTGCACGACGCTGTCGTCCTGAAGACATTGGGCGCCACACGCGGCACGCTGATTGCAGCCTATATCATGGAATATATGCTGCTCGGCCTTGCAACAGCGCTTTTCGCACTTGCCGCTGGCAGTGTGGCGGGCTGGTATGTCGTGGTGGAGATCATGAAGCTTAAAGCGCAATTCCTGCCCGATGTGGCGCTGATGACCGTGGTGGTTGCGCTGGTGCTGACCGTCGGTTTCGGGCTGGCCGGGACATGGCGTGTGCTGGGACAGAAGCCTGCGCAGGTTCTCAGAACAATATGAGTTATTTGTAATGCGGAGAGGGCGCAAAGCCTAAGCTATTGGAACCTATGGAGAATGCAGCCCGATTTTTCAAACCTGCCCTCGCGTTTTTTTACAGGCGGTACTTGTACGTGAGGGCCATAATCCCCATAATGTCAGGCAGGCATGCTGGAGTCCCGCCAGCGGCGCCTGGCGGCGGCTCGCCGGAATGAGCGCCCCGACACCGGACGGGACATGGCAAGAGGATTTAAGTCATGGCTGACTTTCGCAATATTCAGGCGCAGCAGAGGCCGGTAGGCGGCGCTCGCGCCGATGCAGGCATCGATCAGGGTTTGCGCAGCTATATGCTGGGCGTCTACAACATGATGGCTATCGGTTTGGCCGTTACCGGCCTTGCTGCATTCGCCGTTGCGGCACTCGCAACGACGACGGACCCGTCCGCAGCCGTCGCGCAGCTTGCCAATGGCAAGATGCTCACGGGCCTTGGCGTCGCGCTCTACACTTCGCCGCTGCGCTGGGTGGTGATGCTTGCGCCGCTGGCGGCAGTGTTCTTCCTGAGCTTCCGCATCGAACGTCTTTCGGTCTCGACCGCTAACGCCGTCTTCTGGGGCTATGCAGCTCTCGTCGGCCTGTCGCTGTCGTCGATCTTCCTGGTCTTCACGGGCCAGAGCGTCGTTCGCACCTTCTTCGTGACGGCTGCGTCCTTCGGTGCGCTGTCGCTCTACGGCTACACGACCAAGCGTGACCTGTCCGCTATGGGCTCGTTCCTGATCATGGGCCTGTTCGGCCTGATCCTGGCTTCGGTCGTCAACATCTTCCTCGGCTCCACCGCGCTGCAATTCGCAATCTCGGTGATCGGCGTTCTGATCTTCGCAGGCCTCACCGCCTACGACACCCAGTCGATCAAGGAAATGTATTACGAAGGCGATGCATCGGATACGCAGGGCCGCAAGATCGTGATGGGCGCGCTGCGTCTCTATCTCGACTTCATCAATATGTTCACCTTCCTGCTGCAGTTCATGGGCAACCGTGAATAGTCGCTGGATCAGGTTCTGAATGAAAAGGGCAGCGGAAACGCCGCCCTTTTTGCTTTTGTCCGGTCGCTTCCTGATGCATTCTGGAAATGTGTAAAATCATTTCTCCGGTTCTGCCTCATGCCCATCGTCCGCGATTTTCACCCCACCGACATCGATGCCATCACTGCAATCTATACCGAAGCCGTGTTGAACGGCTCCGGTTCCTACGAGGTCGAGCCGCCGTCGCGCGAAGACCTGCGCCAGCGCTTTGAGGGCTTCGTCGCGCAGGGTTTCCCTATTCTGATCGCGGAAGAGGATGGTGTGGTTCTGGGCTATGCCTATGCCAGCTATTTCCGCACCAGACCGGCCTATCGCTGGCTTGCGGAGGATTCGATCTATATCGCGCCCGAGGCCAAGAAGAAGGGCGTGGGCAAGCTTCTCCTGCGCGAACTGATCGAACGGGCCGCCCAGCTCGGCTTCCGGCAGCTTTTGGCTGTCATCGGTGATGGCGAGAACAATATCGGCTCGGTGCGGCTGCATGAAAGCATGGGTTTCGTGCATTGCGGACGAATTGAGGGCTCCGGCTTCAAGCATGGGCGCTGGCTGGATACGGTGCTGATGCAGCTGCCGCTCAATGGCGGGCGCACGCTGGAGCCGGGAGCACCGCCGCTTTCATAAATCAAATGGCGGGTCAGTGCCCCTTCGACAGGCTCACCCTTCGACAAGCTCGCCCTTCGACAAGCTCAGGGGAGGGCGTTGCAGACTACGCTCCCCTCATCCTGAGGAGCCGTTGAAAACGGCGTCTCGAAGGATCGAAGGATTGAGGAACCGAAGGCTAATCAGGCCTCGACGAGTTTCAGGCTCTTGTCGAAAACGCGCAGCACGCGGTCCAGTTCATGGCCGCGCTTCATGATCAGTCCGCTTGCAGCGATGACCGCGTAAGCGCCTTGCTTTTGCGCGAGCTTGGGATTTTTCTCGATCCGGAACAGCGGAACCTCGCTGGCGCGTCGGAAGATGGAAAAGACCGCCCGGTCGCTCAGATGGTCGATAGCGTAGTCGCGCCAGGCACCGGCGGCGACCATGCGGCCATAGATGTTCAGGATCTTGCCAAGTTCATGCCGGTCGAAACTGATGGCGGTGGGAACCGGCCTTGCGCGGTCGAGAGAGACGACCTTTGGCGACGCGGACGCGTTGGACGAGGATGATGAATCCTCTGCGCTTGAAATATCCATGTCCTTCCTTTCAGCCCTGTGGGTGGCGAAGCGGCAGGTGCGTTTGAAACGCATGACAGGAGGGTGATGCTTTTGTGAAACAAATTCAAGTGCGGGAAGGCGCGGCACCGTTCAAATGAACGGGATTTCCCTCATAAAACGCTGGATTTTGCACGCGGGCCGCTGTGCATTAGCTGTTCACGAAAAACGAAAGTCTGTCGGCAATGGTGATCGTTGAACACATTTTCGCCTTGTCAGCTTCGCATTCCAGCCTGATTATGGCTTCAGCATCTACGTGTTGCCTGAGACGGTTCGGTTCGGGTATGTCCGACCCCAAGCCCCCCGCCCAAAGGACTGCCCGAGCCGAACCAACTTTTTCGTCCGACCGAGCCGCAACACCAGATATTCCCGCAATATGACAGCTAACCTCACACCATCCGGCCCGATGCCGAATGGATAATGGCTTGCGGCCGAATGCCTGCGATCAGAAGCCGACCGGCGCTTTCTGCTTGAACATGGCTGCGCCATGAATGCGCCCGAGCGAGTTGTCGTCCCGGGTTTCCTGAAGAATGACCGCGCAACCGGAAACATCCTTACGCTTCAATTCAGAAGCAGGGAGCTCGATTTTCAGCGGCTTGCCATCCCACATGCCGATCGTGTTGATCTCGCTCACCGTGTTTCGGTAGGTGATATCCTGACCGGCATTCTCGCCTTCGGTGATTGGGATGGTGACCGCATCGCGGAAATAGAACAGAACGACATGCACCGGCGACTTTGGCTTTTCGCCAGCCCCGATCTCGATGGACAGGCGACCATCGTCGAGCCGGTTGATCGCAACCGGCACTGTCAGCTTGTCGGCGGCGACCTGTGCCTTGATGGCGCCCGCATCGCGCCCATTGACCTCCGCCTGACCATTGATGATGGCCTGCGGCGTATAGATCATGCGCGCGTTGAAGGAGTTACGGTAAGCATTCTGGCGGTCGGTATTATCCTGAGTGGCAAGCGTGTCGCGCCACCCCATATAATCCCAGTAATTGACGTGGAACGACAGCGCCAGCACGCTGGGGTCATCGGCGAACTTGGCAAAATTATCGTCCGCCTTCGGGCAGGACTTGCAGCCCTGACTGGTGAAAAGCTCTACCACCGCGGTTTTCTTGGGCGCTGCTTCAGCCGATGCAGAACCCTGCATGGAAACGCAACCGGTGAAAGCCAGCCCCAGAACGGCGCAGACATTGCGCCAGCCCGGCAGGGAATCGCCGGTCAGCCATGTGGCTGTTCCATAGAATGAGGGCTGAACGGTCACTTTGTATGATCCTGCATTAATTGACGATGACATCTATTATGTAGGAATTACGCCGATCAATGGGAATTCACGTTGCGGTGAGATTCAGCGGCGAGTGTGCTCTATTTGCGTCAGAAACGAAAAGGCCGCCGGATTGCTCCGGCGGCCTTTTTGTTTCAGTCGGGCGCTGATTAAGCAGCGAGATCGCGCAGAACGGTCTGCAGAATGCCGCCGTTCTTCATGTAGTCGAGCTCGTCCAGCGTATCGATGCGGCAGATGAGCGGAACCTTCTTCACCGAGCCGTCGGCATAGGTGATGGAAGCTTCGACCTTCTGACGCGGACGCACATCGGCCAGACCTTCGATGGTGACGATTTCGTCGCCCTTGAGGCCCAGCGTCTGCCAGCTCGTGCCTTCCTCGAAGACGAAAGGCACAATGCCCATGCCGACGAGGTTGGAACGGTGGATACGCTCGAAAGACTGCGCAATCACGGCCTTCACGCCAAGCAGGTTGGTGCCCTTGGCAGCCCAGTCACGCGAAGAACCATTGCCATATTCGACGCCTGCGAAGACGACGAGCGGCACGCCCTCGGCCTTGTACTGCATGGCAGCATCATAGATCGAGGTTTCTTCCTTCGACGGGTAGTGGATGGTGTAGCCGCCTTCACGTCCGTTTTCGCCCAGCATGTGGTTGCGGATACGGATGTTGGCGAAGGTGCCGCGCATCATCACTTCATGGTTGCCGCGACGCGTGCCGTACTGGTTGAAGTCGGCAACGCCAACGCCATGGTCGATGAGGTATTTACCGGCAGGCGACTGCGCCTTGATCGAACCGGCAGGCGAAATGTGGTCAGTCGTGATCTTGTCGCCGAAGAGGCCAAGAATACGAGCACCCTTCACGTCGCCGATCGTGCCAGCCGACTTGCCCATGCCGACGAAGTAAGGCGGGTTCTGCACATAGGTCGAGTTGTCGTCCCATGCATAGGTCTGGCCCGCAGGAACCTGAACGGCCTGCCAGTTTTCGTCGCCCTTGAACACGTCCGCATATTTCTCCGAGAAGATTTTGCGGGTGACGTTCTTGGCGATGAAGTCCTGGATTTCCTGAGAGGAAGGCCAGATGTCGCGGAGGTATACCGGGTTGCCGTTCTGGTCTTCGCCAAGCGGCTCCTTGGTCAGGTCCTTGGTGACCGTACCGGCAAGAGCATGAGCGACGACAAGCGGTGGCGAAGCAAGGTAGTTTGCCTGTACATCCGGCGAAACGCGGCCTTCGAAGTTACGGTTGCCGGACAGAACGGCAGCCGCGATCAGGCCCTTTTCGTTGATGGTCTTGGAGATCGGTGCCGGCAGCGGACCGGAATTGCCGATGCAGGTCGTGCAGCCGAAGCCGACGAGGTTGAAGCCGAGCGCATCGAGATCCTTCTGGAGACCGGCGGATTCGAGATAGGCGGCAACGACCTGAGAGCCGGGCGCGAGCGAGGTCTTGACCCAAGGCTTGGTCTTGAGGCCCTTGGCGACGGCGTTGCGGGCCAGAAGACCGGCAGCGATCAACACGCTCGGGTTCGAGGTGTTGGTGCAGGACGTGATAGCGGCAATCACCACATCGCCATGGCCGAGGTCGAAATCTTCGCCTTCGACGGCATAGCGCGTGGTCTGGCCGGTGGTCTTCTTGTATTCGTTTTCGAGCGAGGTCGCGAAACCGGAGCCGATGTTTTCCAGCGGAATGCGGCCTTCAGGACGCTTCGGACCGGCCATCGAGGGAACAACGTCGCCCATGTCGAGTTCGAGAACGTCGGTGAAGACCGGATCGGCTGCGCCCTTGTCGCGCCACATGCCCTGCGCACGGCAGTATGCTTCAACCAGCTCGATGCGATGTTCATCGCGACCAGTGGTGTTCATGTAGTTCAGCGTTTCGCTGTCAACCGGGAAGAAGCCGCAGGTTGCGCCATATTCCGGCCCCATGTTTGCGATGGTCGCACGGTCGGCCAGCGTCATGTTTTCGAGGCCTTCGCCGAAGAATTCGACGAACTTGCCGACAACGCCCTTCTTGCGCAGCATCTGCGTGACGGTGAGCACGAGGTCGGTCGCGGTGACGCCTTCCTTGACCTTGCCGGTCAGGCGGAAGCCGACGACTTCCGGCAGAAGCATGGAAACCGGCTGGCCGAGCATGGCAGCTTCAGCTTCGATGCCGCCCACGCCCCAGCCCAGAACGCCAAGGCCGTTGACCATGGTGGTGTGGCTGTCGGTGCCGACGCAGGTGTCGGGATAAGCGACGGTTTCGCCGTCTTCTTCCTTGGTCCAGACTGCCTGGGCCAGATATTCGAGATTCACCTGATGGCAGATGCCGGTGCCTGGAGGAACAACGCGGAAGTTCTGGAACGCCTGCTGGCCCCACTTCAGAAAGCGGTAGCGTTCGCCGTTGCGCTGATATTCGAGGTCCACATTGGCCTTGAATGCGCTTGGATTGCCGAATTCGTCAACGATGACCGAGTGATCGATGACCAGATCGACGGGCACGAGCGGGTTGATCTTTTCCGGGTCGCCGCCGAGCGCCTTGAGGCCGTCGCGCATGGCTGCAAGGTCGACAACAGCTGGAACGCCGGTGAAATCCTGCATGAGAACGCGGGCCGGGCGGTAGGCGATTTCTGCACCGGCTTTGCCGCGGTCGGCCAGCCACTTGGCGACAGCTTCAATATCCGACTTCTTGACGGAGCGGTCGTCCTCGAAGCGAAGCAGGTTCTCAAGAAGAACCTTCATGGAGAAAGGAAGCTTGGAAACGCCTTCGAGGCCGTTCTTTTCGGCTTCGGTCAGGCTGTAATAGACATAGTCTTTACCGCCGACGGTGAGGGTTTTGCGACATTTGAAGCTGTCAATGTGTGACACTGCGTTCGTCCTTATGCTACTGGCCGGAAAACCAGGACGAACGCCTAGGCTAGCGTTTCAAGGACGCGCCAAGGTGCGGGTGCAGTCATTTCCGCTGTCCGTCCCGAAGCCTGGGTCCTCACGGGCGCCAGGTGTTTGAGATCGGCCAAAAATGGTTTCCACGCCGACCGCTGGCGTGGTAGCCCTCATATAGAGAGTTTTCTAAAACGATTCCAGACTGAATTTCGTGAATTCGCTGCCTTGCGGCGAAATGTTGCGATCCTTCCGTTCGTTCCCGAAACTCTGGGAGACGGTTGGTTTTTGAGGAGAGAAAATGCGGCTTGAGGCCGAAAATCTGGGTGGCGAACGGGGTGGCGAGACGATCTTCTCCAACCTTTCTTTCACGCTCGATGGCGGGGAGGCGCTGGTGGTCACCGGCCCGAACGGGTCCGGCAAATCCACCTTGCTGCGAATCATCTGCGGTCTGCTCGCGCCGGAAGAAGGCCGCATCGCACTGATCGAGGACGGCGCATCGCTGCCCGTGCAGGCGGCCTGTCATTATCTCGGCCATCAAAATGCGATGAAACCGGCCTTGAGCGTGCGCGAAAATCTTTTGTTCTGGCAGCGGTTTAACGGCGCGGGAGCGCTCGACATTGATGACGCGCTGGAAGCTGTCAACCTGCCCGGCGTCGAACATCTGCCTTTCGGCTATCTCTCCACCGGGCAAAAGCGTCGCGTCTCCATTGCCAAGCTTCTGGTCAGCCATCGCCCGCTATGGATTGTCGATGAGCCGACCGCCGGTCTCGACAAGGCGTCGGAAACCCGTTTTGCCGTGCTGATGCGCGACCATCTGCAACAGGGCGGCATGATCATTGCCGCCACGCATATTCCGCTGGGGCTGGAAGGTGCGAACACGCTCGATATGGCCAGATTCTCGCATGAGGCGTTTTGATGCTGGCGCTGTTCCTTCGCGACATGCGCCTGAGCTTTCGCGCGGGCGGCGGTGCGCTGGTCGGCATATTGTTCTTTCTCGCTGTTATTTCGGTGATGCCATTCGGCGTCGGCCCGGACCTCAATCTACTGGCGCGGATCGGTCCGGCCATGCTGTGGATCGGTGCGTTGCTGGCGACGCTGCTCGGCCTCGACCGGCTGTTTCAGGCCGACCGTGACGATGGCTCGCTCGATCTGCTGCTGATCGGCTCCGACCGTCACATGCTGGCGCTCACGGTTCTGGTCAAATGCGTCGCCCATTGGGCGGCGAGCGTTTTGCCGCTGGTAATCGCCTCGCCCATGCTCGGCCTGTTCATGAATATGGATGCGGCGGCAATCGGTGCCACAACCCTGACGCTTCTGGTCGGCACACCCGCCATCGCCTTTGTCGGTGCGGTGGGTGCGGCGCTGGCGGTGGCTCTGCCGCGCGGCGGACTGCTTGTTTCGGTCATCGTGCTGCCGCTCACCATTCCGGTTCTCATTTTTGGTGTATCTGCTTCTTACGGAGCGACGGTAGACAACGCCCCCTTTCTGGCTCCATTTCTGGTGCTTGCCGCACTGACGCTGTTTTTCGCTGTGCTGGGACCGCTGGCCGCGAGCGCGGCGCTGAAGAATTCGGCGGATTGAGCATGATCCCGAAAAGTGGGAACCGCCTTCGCGGGGAAAACAGTCCACTGGACTGTTTTCTGATCCCGCTACGATCGGAATCGGATCATGCTCGACCGATTGACGCAGTTGAGCGCGGTCAATTGAACGGCATGAGGGGGGAGGTTAAGTATAGGTCATGACGAAAGACGCCGTGAAAACCGCAAGCTGGCTCGATATGGCCAATCCCACACGCTTCCTCGCTTTTGCGGGCAAGGTTTTGCCGTGGCTGGCGGGGCTTGCCGTTCTGTTCCTTGCCGCCGGTCTCGGTATGGTTTTCCTGTCGCCGGACGATTACCAGCAAGGCCTCACAGTCCGCATCATGTATATCCATGTGCCTTTCGCATGGCTTTCCATGATGTGTTACTCGATCATGGCAGTGTCGGCTCTCGGCACACTGGTCTGGCGGCATCCGCTGGCCGATGTGTCGATCCGCTCGGCTGCCCCCTTGGGTGCGGTTTTCACCGCATTGGCGCTTGCCACGGGTTCGCTATGGGGCAAGCCCATGTGGGGCACGTGGTGGGTGTGGGATGCACGCCTGACCTCGGTTTTCGTGCTGTTCCTGATGTATCTCGGTATCATCGCGCTATCGCGCGCCTTCGCCGATCCGGCCAAGAGTGCCAAGCCGGTGGCGGTGCTGACGCTGGTGGGCTTCATCAACATCCCGATCATCAAATTCTCGGTCGACTGGTGGAACACGTTGCATCAGCCAGCT
Source organism: Brucella sp. NBRC 113783 (assembly GCF_040372265.1). NCBI lineage: Bacteria > Pseudomonadati > Pseudomonadota > Alphaproteobacteria > Hyphomicrobiales > Brucellaceae > Brucella > Brucella sp. NBRC 113783. The sequence goes on from NZ_BAABRX010000001.1 coordinate 440,608, forward strand.
TCCGTTTTCCGCATGGGCGGGCCGACCATCGATGGCTCCATGTTGCGCCCGTTATTCGTGATGGCGATTGGCTTCACGCTGCTATTCCTTGCGCTGCATATGATGGCGATGCGCAACGAAATATGGCGTCGCCGCGTGGCTTCGATGAAGAAGCTCGCCGCCCGCAACGCTGATCGCAAACGCGGCAAACAAATGCAGGAGGAGGGCGCGGTATGAGCAATCATCTCGGCTTCGTCATGGCCGCTTATGGCATCACCATCGCGGCGCTTATCCTGACTGTCGGCTGGATATATATCGATCAGCGTATCCAGAAGAATGAGCTGAAGCGGCTTGAGGCGCAGGGCGTGCGCCGCCGCTCGTCAAAGGCGCCGGTTCAATGACGGAAACGACACAAAAGCACGCCGCGCCGAAAAAACGCGCCACATGGGCAGCGCTGCTTCCATTGCTGGTGTTTGTGGGGCTTGCAGCCGTCTTCGCCGTGCAGCTTCTGTCAGGCAAGGATAGCTCGGCCATTCCATCTGCTTTGATCGGCAAGCAAGCGCCGCAAACCAATCTCCCGGCGGTCGAAGGCCTGATGCGCGATGGCGTTCCGGTGCCGGGCCTCAACAGCGAAGATTTCAAAACGGGTCCGGGGGGCAAGCTGACACTGGTGAATGTCTGGGGATCGTGGTGCGTTCCCTGCCGTCAGGAGCATCCGCTCCTGATGGAAATCGCCAGGGACAGCCGCATCCGTCTGGTGGGCCTTAACTACAAGGACCAGCCCGAAAACGCCCGCCGCTTTCTGGGCGATCTCGGCAATCCCTTTGCCGCTGTCGGCGCCGACCGCGTGGGTCGCTCAGCCATCGAATGGGGCGTCTACGGCGTGCCGGAAACCTTCCTCGTCGGCCCGGACGGCAAGATCATTTATAAGCATGTCGGCCCGTTCACGCCGGAGTCGGTGCGGGATGATCTGATGCCTGCGGTGGAAAAGGCCTTTCAATAATCATCGACCTTACAACGTCGTGGTTTATGGACGTTGCTGCGCTGCTCTTTTCCCTCATCCTAAGGAGCTGTTGAAAACAGCGCATCACCCTGAGCTTGTCGAAGGATCGAAGGGCTGAGGGAAAAACGCACATCTCCCCTCAGCCCTTCGAGACGGTTCCCTTCGCAAGCTCAGGGCCCCTCCTCAGGATGAGGGGGGCGAAGCAACAGGTTTACAACGAGCAGATTATGAAAAAGCCCCGCATTTGCGGGGCTTTTGCTTTTCTTTTGATAATCAATCCGGCAATTTCCGCACCGCACCCTTGGCGGCGCTGGTTGCCATGGAGGCATAAGCCTTCAGCGCAGTGGAAATCTTGCGCTTGCGATCTTCGGCGGGCTTCCAGCCCGTTGCTTCCTGTTCGGCGCGGCGTTCGGCCAGCGTTGCATCGTCCACGGCGAGGTGGATCTTGCGGTTCGGAATGTCGATATCGATGATATCGCCTTCGCGCACCAGACCGATCGTGCCGCCTTCGGCTGCTTCCGGCGAAACATGGCCGATGGAGAGGCCCGACGAGCCGCCCGAGAAACGACCGTCGGTGATCAGCGCGCAGGCCTTGCCCAGACCCTTCGACTTCAGATAGCTGGTCGGGTAGAGCATTTCCTGCATGCCGGGGCCGCCGCGCGGGCCTTCATAGCGGATCAGCACGATATCGCCAGCCTTGATCTTGCCGTTCAAAATGCCGAGTACCGCCGTATCCTGGCTTTCGAAAATACGCGCCGGGCCGGAGAACTTAAGGATGGAATCATCCACGCCTGCCGTTTTCACGATGCAGCCGTCTTCCGCCAGATTGCCGTAAAGCACGGCCAGACCGCCATCCTGACTAAACGCGTGTTCCTTGGAGCGGATAACGCCCTTTTCGCGGTCGGTATCGACGCTATCAAAGCGGCGCTCCTGGCTGAATGCCACCTGCGTCGGCACGCCACCCGGTGCCGCCGAATAGAACTTGTGCACCATTTCGCTGTTGGTACGGGTCACGTCCCAATGATCCAGCGCCTTGGCAACCGTCTGGCTGTGCACGGTCGGCAGATCGGTATTGATCAGGCCCGCTTTGTCGAGCTGGCCGAGAATGCCCATGATGCCGCCCGCACGGTGCACATCTTCCATGTGAACCGTATTGTTGGCAGGGGCGACCTTGCAAAGCACCGGCACGCGGCGCGACAGGCGGTCGATATCGGCCATGGTGAAATCGATTTCGGCTTCCTGCGCGGCGGCGAGAAGATGCAGGACCGTATTGGTCGAACCGCCCATGGCGATGTCGAGCGTCATGGCGTTTTCAAACGCCGGGAAGCTTGCAATCGAGCGCGGCAGCACGCTTTCGTCGTCCTGCTCGTAATAACGGCGGGCGAGATCGACGACTAGATGGCCGGCTTCTACGAAGAGGCGCTTGCGGTCGGCATGGGTTGCGAGCGTCGAGCCGTTGCCCGGCAGTGACAGGCCAAGCGCTTCGGTGAGGCAGTTCATCGAGTTTGCGGTGAACATGCCCGAGCACGAACCGCAAGTCGGGCAGGCGGAGCGTTCAATCGTCTTGACCTGCTCGTCGGTATAGTGATCGTCGGCAGCGGCGACCATGGCGTCAACCAGGTCGAGCTTCTTGATCTGGTCGTCCCAGACGACCTTGCCCGCTTCCATCGGTCCGCCCGAAACGAACACGACCGGAATATTGAGGCGCAGCGCGGCCATCAGCATGCCGGGGGTGATCTTGTCGCAGTTGGAAATGCAGACCATCGCATCGGCGCAATGGGCATTGACCATATATTCGACCGAGTCGGCGATGAGTTCGCGCGATGGCAGCGAATAGAGCATGCCGTCATGGCCCATGGCGATACCGTCATCGACCGCGATGGTGTTGAATTCCTTGGCCACGCCGCCAGCACTTTCGATTTCGCGCGCGACGAGCTGGCCGAGATCCTTGAGGTGAACGTGGCCCGGCACGAACTGTGTGAACGAGTTCACCACAGCAATAATCGGCTTGCCGAAATCCTCATCCTTCATGCCGGTGGCGCGCCATAGGCCGCGCGCACCCGCCATATTCCGGCCGTGGGTGGTTGTTCGCGAACGATAAGGAGGCATTTTCTGACCTTTTAGGAATTATTCTAACTTTATAATGCGGTATGACAGAACCACCCACAGCAGGCAAAGCGCAAATTGCCCCATATTGCCAGAAGCGGGACCATTTGCCGGTTTACGGACAACGAAAGGGGTTCTCTCGTGCGCCAGCTTTCGCAGGCGCAATTGACCCCAATCTAGCAGGTTCTTGTTATAATGCAAAAGAATTTGAGCTCAAAACGTAACGAAATTGCTTGAACTCAATTTGCTGCTGTCGCCATGGCTGTGTCGAGGAGGGCATTTGCCATCTTCATACGCTGTTCCGCATCGGCGCGAAACTCTTGTGGCAGGCGGTCTGGATGATTGCTCGCGGCAAAGGAGCGACGCAGGCGTTGAAGCTCAGCGCGCGTCAGACCGGGGCGAAGGTTCAACTCTCGCCGTATCGCGTCGGGCGACTGGTTTTGCATGCGCTCAGCGATTGCTTGCCGTTCAGTCTCTCGCTGGTCGCTCTCGGCCGACTTTTCCTCAAAATAGAAAAGCGGCGCAAGATCGATTTCCGGGCGTGAGGGTGCGGCACTATCGCCCAACCCTGCCGAAAAGAACGCCGATGCAAGATTGATCTGCGACCGGCGAACGGCCTCTTCCTGACCGGAATTCGCCTCGGTTTCTTTCAGGACAGTCGCAAAATCCGGGAACGCCCGCCGCATCGGTCTCAGCGCACCGCGCCGGCTGAAAGGGCGGTTGCCAGCGTGCGGGTCAGTATGGTGGGCGGGATCGGCTTCTGAAAGACCGGCACTTCAGGATAGCGCGCCGCAAGCTCGGCAGGCAGCCCGCCGCCGGTATGGATGACGACGAATGTGTTGCGGCTTTTCAGCCGGTCCAGGATAGGTTCCACATTGCCGTCAATCAGATTGACATCGAGGATGGCGGCATCGACTTCATTACGATTGATGAGATCCATGGCCTGCCGGACAGTGCCGACCGGACCGACAACCGTTCCGTTCGCGTCTTCCACAGTCGCGGCAACGTCGAGAGCGACGAAAATTTCGTCCTCCACAACCAGTATGCGTCGCTGTTCAAGATCGTTCATCACTGTCTTTCACCTCTGCGGGAGCCCACTGAGCGAGGCCCGCGCTTCCATACAGAAAATGCGCGAACACAGAAGGTAGTTCCCTTCGCCGCATGATAATTCACTTATGGTGAATCAAATCTTTACCGCCGGAAGGGTGCTCCAGAAGGTAATTAGCCGATAATCAGAATGCCGTGAAAGTCAGCGTTGTCAGGGACCGCACGATATGCGGGATATTGAGCACATTGTCGTTGATGAACTTGCCGATATCGTCGCCCTCGGCGATATAGATTTTCGCCAGCAGGTCGAATTCACCGCTGGTCGAATAAAGCTCGGATACGATCTCGCGCTGAAAGAGAGTGTCGGCAACCTCATAGGTTTTGCCGGGAGCGCACTGCAGTTGCAGGAATACGGGCTTCATGTCTCTACCTTTCGCATCGATGGCGGCGTTCGAGGTTTCAAACACGGTCGGGCTGGCGAAATCAAGAGCCATTGCGGAATGAGGGCTTATCAATCGCTGCAAATCCTGTTCGAAACCCGACTGACGGCCCGGCCAAAAGCTGTGGTCAAAAAGAGCATTGGGTCATAATTGCTCTGGTAATATATCAATTTCAGGTGATGATCGGCTTTGCGTCCCAAATCGCTGTTATAGTCCCGCGCTTCGCATCGGGAACAATTTTCGACATATATCGATGCATTTCGAGGAGTATCCGAAAGTCTCATGAAGTTTATGTCTGTTTTGTCCCCGGCCTTTGCCCTCGCTTGCCTTGTTTCCCTGGTTTCGATGGCATTGCCTGCTTCCGCGATGAATGCGTCCGAGAAAGCGCAGCTCGAAAAGCTCGATCCGGTAACCCGTCTGGAACAGCGCTGCGATGTCGAGGCCATGGAGCGGATTACCCGCGAACAGAATAAATTTTCGGTCGATAAGGTGCTGGCCTATGCTTTTTCCGATCCGGTGACGAAGAAGAATTCCATTGCGGCAGACGGTGCTGCCTTCCGCAGCCGCGAGCACTGGTACAAGCTCGCCTTTACCTGCAAGACGGATGATGAACACATCAATATAACGTCTTTTCAATATGATATTGGCGACGAAGTCCCCGCCGACCAGTGGGACAAGCACTATCTGGTGCCGTGATTCAATAAAATCGCTGTATTTATAAATAACTGATAATCTTTGCGTCAAAGATTACAGCGCGCGGCATTCTTTCATTGCGCTCGTTCAATATTCCGAAATAATTGGGATTGCCAGCTGGGGCGATGTGTGGTCTCTCAATACATCAATTATTGCTAAACTTATAATAATAATCGGTTTTCCGGATATGACACTTAATCTGACCATTGCATTTATTGTTGTCGGGTTGCTGCTTTGGTATTTCAAATGCCGCAAGCTTGGGTTTGTTTCGATTGCCGTCGGCATCGTTCTGTATGGCGCAATCGCGTCGGCCATCCTGCCCGATTATCTGATGAACCGCCTGCAGTCGTCCTATTCATCGACGCTGCAATCCTCGCTTGAAGACAATACCGCCTTTATCGTCTTCGGCATGGGCACGCAGACCGTCATGGAACGCGGTGAAAAAGTGGTCGAACCGCTCGCCTTTTCCTATGGGCCGATCCTTGCTGCCGTGGGCATGAACCATCACTGTATCGAGAGCGCCCTGAAGTGCACCTTCATCGTCAGCGGCGCAGATGTGGCCGGGACCGGTGTGACCGAGGCGGCATCGATCGCCGGGCAATTGGTGAAGGCCGGTATTGATCCCGCTTCCATCCTGTTGGACGAAAAGAGCCGGAATACTTGGCAGAACGCCAAAAACACCGCAGCAATCCTGCGTGCGATCAAGCCCGCGAAGATCGTGCTGCTGCAAGCAGCGCCGATCATCAAGCGTGACTTGCTCTATCTGGCACATTTCGGCGTGAAGCCCGAGCCGGTCGCAGCCGGGTTTCTGACGGCGGCGCATACCAACATGTCTTCGGCGGGACTTTCTTTTCTGGTGACCGATTTGGCCCTGCATGAAGCGATAGGCGTCTGGCGCTATGAGTTCTATAACTACATGGGATGGAATGAGCCGAAACAGCCACCGCTTGCGTTGGGCAGCGCTGCGCCTTCGGCAGTTCTCGCGCCTGCCCATTGAGTTTATGATGCTACCGCCCGACGCGTTTTGATAGGGCGCTGGAAAAAATATCCCCGAAATAACCCCAAAAGTGAGCAGATTTTTCGAAGCGGTTTTAAATTTCGGTGAGGTTGTGGCATCCTGTCGTCAAAGACCTCTGATACTGTCCTGACCAATGGCTACGAGGGATACCCGTGGGGGGCCCAAAGGAAACAATGGAGGCGGTCGTGAAATTATCGAGACTTTCGCTCACTTTGGCGGCATTGGTGGCAGCGGCCTCGCTGGCCGGAACCGTTCAGGCGAGCCACGCGGATCAGACGCTTCTGAACGTGTCCTATGATCCGACGCGTGAGCTCTACAAGGATTACAATGCGGCCTTTGCGGCGCATTGGAAGAAGGAAACCGGCGAAACCGTCACCATCCGCGCATCGCATGGCGGTTCGGGCGCGCAGGCCCGTTCGGTGATCGACGGCGTCAAGGCTGATGTGGTCACGCTGGCGCTCGAAAGCGATATCGACGCGATAGCGTCGCGCACCGGCAAGATCGACAAGGAATGGCGCAAGCGCCTTCCGAACAATTCGTCGCCTTATACATCAACGATCGTTTTTCTGGTGCGCAAGGGCAACCCCAAGGCCATCAAGGACTGGGGTGATCTGGTGAAGGACGGTGTGGAAGTCATCACGCCGAACCCGAAGACATCCGGCGGCGCGCGCTGGAACTATCTTGCCGCCTGGGCCTGGGCCTACAAGCAGTATGGCGGCGACGAACAGAAGATCAAGGATTACATCGCTGACCTGTTCCGTCACGTGCCGGTGCTTGATACTGGCGCACGCGGCGCGACGACCAGCTTCGTGCAGCGCCAGCTCGGCGATGTGCTGCTGGCCTGGGAAAACGAAGCCTATCTTTCGGTTGCCGAATTCGGCGAGGATGCGTTCGATATCGTTGTGCCGCCGCAGTCGATCCTAGCTGAACCCCCGGTCTCTATCGTTGACAAGAACGCCGAGGAGAACGGCACCACCAAGCTGGCGCAGGCCTATCTCGAATATCTCTATTCGCCGGAAGGTCAGGCTATCGCAGCCAAGCATTTCTACCGTCCGTCGAAGCCGGACCTCATCCCGGCTGACCAGCAGCGCAAGCTTCCAGACCTGACGCTGGTAACCATCGACGATCCGATTTTCGGCGGTTGGGCCAAGGCGCAGCCTTACCATTTCGGTGACGGCGGTACGTTCGACCAGATCTACAAGCCTGGCAAATAAGGGGCAGACAAAAGCACAGTCAGCCGGTCAGAACCGAAGCTGATATTTGCAGCCACTGAAAAAGGGAACAAAACAACAGCATGTCTTCGCTCCCTGCACGGGCCAGAGCAGGGTCGCACTTTCGCAAGCCGAGCGTCATTCCAGGTTTCGGACTGACGTTCGGTTTCAGTGTTGCCTATCTGACCCTTCTCATTCTCATTCCGCTGGCGGCCCTCGTGCTGCGCTCCAGCGAGATCGGTTTCTCCGGCTTCTGGCGGCTGATCACCGATCAACGCACGTTGAAATCGCTGGAAACAAGCTTTGGAACGGCATTCATCGCCGCGCTGGTCAATGTCGTGTTCGGCGTTATTCTGGCCTGGGTTCTGACCCGCTATCGCTTTCCGGGCCGCCGTTTCATCGATGCCATTGTCGATATTCCCTTTGCGCTGCCGACAGCGGTTGCCGGTATTGCGCTGGCCGCCATCTATGCACCGAATGGCTGGATCGGCAGCCTGTTTGCGCCCTTCGGCATCCGCATCGCCTTTACGCGCATCGGTATCGTGGTCGCGCTGATCTTCATCGGCCTTCCTTTCGTGGTGCGCACGGTGCAGCCGATCATGGAAGAAATCAGCCGTGAGGTCGAAGAGGCTGCGGCGACGCTCGGTGCCACGCGTTTCCAGACCATCTGGCGGGTGCTTCTGCCCAGCCTTCAGCCTGCGATCCTCACCGGCTTTGCTCTCGCCTTTGCGCGTGGAGTGGGTGAATATGGCTCGGTCATCTTCATTGCGGGCAACACGCCCTATGTGTCGGAAATCGCGCCACTGCTGATCGTCGTCAAGCTGGAGGAATATGATTACGCCGGTGCGACGGCGCTCGCCACCATCATGCTGGTGCTTTCCTTCGCGATGCTCTTGTTCATCAATCTCATTCAGGCGCGTTCGAGAAAGAAATACGGCTATGGCGAATGAAACAACAGGCACTGGCCGCGCCAGCCGCACTGGCCGCGCCAGCCGTAGCGCCGTGACGGAAAGCCGGACCACGCGCATCATCCTGATTGCGCTGGCGCTGGCGTTTCTGGCGCTCTTTCTGATCCTGCCGGTGATTGCGGTTTTTGTGGAAGCCTTCCGCAAAGGCCCGACCGAATATCTCGAAGCCTTGCTGGAGCCGGACGCCTGGTCGGCGATCAAGCTCACCTTGACGGTTGCGGCCATCGCCGTGCCGCTCAATCTGGTTTTCGGCGTGGCCGCCGCATGGGCTATCGCCAAGTTCGAGTTCAAGGGCAAGGCACTGTTGACCACGCTGATCGACCTGCCGTTTTCGGTGTCGCCGGTCATTTCCGGTCTGGTCTTCGTGCTGCTGTTTTCCAGTCACAGCCTGCTCGGGCCGTGGCTGGAGCAGCATGGGATCCAGATACTCTTCGCGGTGCCCGGGATCGTTCTGGCGACGGTCTTCGTCACTTTTCCCTTCGTGGCGCGCGAACTGATCCCGCTGATGCAGGAGCAGGGAACCGGGGACGAAGAGGCGGCGATTTCACTTGGCGCTAATGGCTGGCAGACATTTCGCTATGTCACGTTGCCGAATATCAAATGGGGCCTTCTCTATGGCGTTCTGCTCTGTAATGCCCGCGCCATGGGTGAGTTCGGGGCGGTATCCGTGGTATCGGGCCGCATTCGCGGTCTCACCAATACGATGCCTTTGCACGTGGAAATCCTCTATAACGAGTATAACTTCGTTGCAGCATTTGCGGTGGCTTCGCTTCTGGCTCTGCTTGCGCTTCTGACGCTGGCGATCAAGACAATCCTGGAGCTGCGCTATAGCGATGAGCTGGCGGGCAGCAACGGGCACTGAAGGCAATTTGGAAAGCTGATCCGGGTGGTTGAAACCGGGCTCGGCTTCAAGGATAAATGGCCGCGAAGCGGCAGGGGAAGGATAGGGAATGGAAGTTCGTGTTGCCGACGTGCGTAAGGAGTTTGCCCGTTTTCCGGCTTTGCATAATGTGTCGCTGGATATCCGGTCTGGCGAACTGATCGCGCTGCTCGGCCCGTCCGGTTCGGGCAAGACGACGCTGCTGCGTCTGATCGCCGGGCTGGAAACACCGACGGAAGGCACGATTTTCTTCGGTGAGGAAGACGCCTCGCAGAAGAGCGTGCAGGAGCGCAATGTTGGTTTTGTGTTTCAGCATTATGCGCTGTTCCGGCATATGACGGTCGCGGACAATATCGGTTTTGGCCTGAAAGTGCGCCCCGGTTCGACCCGTCCTGCCACCAGCGAAATCCGTCGCCGTGCGCTGGAATTGCTCGATCTGGTGCAGTTGCAGGGGCTGGAAAAGCGTTATCCCGCCCAGCTTTCCGGTGGTCAGCGCCAGCGCGTCGCGCTTGCCCGCGCCATGGCCATCGAGCCGAAGGTTCTGCTGCTCGACGAGCCTTTTGGCGCGCTGGATGCGCTTGTGCGCAAGGAATTGCGCCGCTGGCTGCGTGAAATTCATGACAAGACCGGCCATACGACCGTTTTCGTCACGCATGATCAGGATGAAGCGCTCGAACTGGCCGACCGCGTGGTGGTCATGAGCCAGGGACGGATCGAACAACTCGGCACGCCCGATGAAATCTATGACAATCCGAACTCGCCTTTCGTCTATGGATTTATCGGCGAGTCCAGCACGCTTCCGGTCCGGGTCGAAAATGGCGAGGTCTGGCTGACGGATCGCAATATCGGCCTCACCGCCGAGGGCGCGGCAGAGGGCGAGGCGCAGCTCTATTTCCGCCCGCATGATGTGGAACTGCTCGACGGTTGCGGCGGCTGCATCGCAGGCACGGTTGTGGCAAGCCGCCGCTCCGGCGGTAAGCGGCGTGTGGAGCTTGAAGTGGGCGGTGCGCGTGAGCGCATCGAGATCGAAATTCCTGCCGAACACCCGGCTGCGGAGAAAAGCCGCATCGCGTTTCGTCCGCGCTACTGGAAGCTGTTTCCGGCAGGCGGACCGGAAAAGGCTTCGAGTGAAACTTCGGCGAAGATTGATGCCTGAATCGCGGTTTTTGACTGGCTAAGCAGACTAAAAGCGGCCTCCGCACGATGATTCTCGCGTGGAGGCCGCTTTTTTTGTTGTTCTGGACGAGAATGGCGGCGCGCGTTAAAATGGCTGCGACCGTACCCAGGGTGGTATTTTTTATAAATTCAATATGTTAGGGTTGTATTCAACGAGTTGATCCATAACGCAACATTACTACCGGGAAAGAATTGTGCGTTGCGATTTAAACGGTTTGAATATCAGCACAATCCGCCGTCGCATTTTGGCCAAATGCGGGCGACATGCAGGGAACCGATTACGGATACTGTCGTTTCCCTACATTGAATTGAAATGAATTTAGTATCCACCGCCGCAGATAACTCATCCCTTCGGAAAGGCTGTTAAGGCAGATGCCGGAATCGTCTTCGTCGCACTCCCATTCAACCTCAACCGAGAATAAATCGTCAAAGCCGCCCAAAACGAATAGTCCGATGGAGCCGAAATCCACTGGGCAGGGCGGTTCTGATCAGATTCCGCCGGAACAGCCATCGCCGATCCGCGCGCTTTACAAGACGGAAGATGAGCTGCGCGTTCTGGCGAGCACCGTTGCCCGCGGGGAAGACATTCCGCTGCCGGGCTATCTGGCGTTTCCGTTCGATCAGCGCCTGTCCGAAAACGGCAAGCTGATCCTGCATGCCTATCGCGCGTCCGACGCCGCGTCGCGTGCCGGTGAGACGATTACGCCTGCCGCGCAATGGCTGCTCGATAACCATTACCAGATCGACAAGAATGTCCAGCAGGCACGCCGCGATCTGCCGCGCCGATTCATTCGCCAGTTGCCGCCTTACAAGGCTGTCGAAGGCATGCCGCGCATTTTCGCGCTGGCCTGGCTTTATGTCGCCCATACGGACAGCAATTTCTCGCTCAAAACCCTGACGGCCATCGTAAAGGGCTTTCAGGAAGTCGAGCCGCTGAAGATCGGTGAATTGTGGGCGCTGCCGTCCGCTGTTCGCTATTTCCTGATCGAAAATGCGCGCCGTCTGGCTCTGCGTGTTGATCGTGCGCGCCTGATGCGCAATCTCGCCAACACGGCCGCAGACCGCATTGTGGTCGCTGCCGACGGCGCGGAACTCGATGCGGTTCTGGCGCAATATGCGCAGGCCGCCCGCGACAGCACTTTCGCCACGCATCTTCTCTATCGTCTGCGTTCCGCCTCCACCGACACGACGGCTGCCGCAAGCTGGCTCGAACGGATTCTGGAACAGGAAGGCAGCAACCCGGAAGACGCCATCGTCGAGGAACATGCACGCCAGTCCACTGGCGGCGTGACGATGGGCAACGTCATTCGCAGCCTGAAATCCATCGACGACGTGGATTGGGAAACCTGGTTCGAAACGGTCAACGAGGTCGATGCGATCCTGCGCGACCACAGCGATTTCGAACTCTTGGATTTCCGCTCGCGCAATGCCTATCGCGTGACGATTGAAGAGCTCGCCCGCTATTCGGATATGAGCGAAATCGATATCACCTGGGCAGCGCTCAAGCTTGCCGAGGAAGGCCAGCGTGCCGAGCAGGCCGGTCATCCGGAAGCCGAAGGCAAGGGCTCCATCGCCTATTATCTGTCGGGCGACGGTCGCAGCGATCTTGAGAAAGTCTGTGGCTACAAGGCGCCGTTCGGCGTCAAGGCGCTGCGCTTTTATCGCGGGCTTGGACTTCTTGGGCTATTCATCCCGACGGCGATCTTCACGATCCTGATTCTGCTGCTCGTCAATTACTGCATGAGCCGTGCCGGTCTTTCGACCGATCTGCGCCTGCTGTTCACGCTGCTGGCGATCTTCCCGGCGATGGATGCCTCCTATTCGCTGTTCAATGCGCTGGTGCCGTGGTTCGTACAGCCGACGCGCCTGATCGGATTCGAATATAAGGAAGGCTTGCCTGAAGAAGCGCGCACGCTTGTCGCGGTGCCGACCTTCATCACCTCGCGTGATTCCATCGACGAGCAGATCCGCAATCTGGAAGTCCATTATCTCACCAATCCGCGCGGCGAGATCTATTTCGCGCTGGTCAGCGACTGGGTGGATGCGAAGCAGGAAATCAAGCCTGCGGACATGGAAATCTATGACTATGCGCGTGAGGAAATCGCTAAGCTCAACGAGCATTATACGGGCGGCGACCAGCCGCGCTTCTTCCTCATGCATCGCCGTCGCCTGTTCAACGACAAGCAGAATTGCTGGATGGGTTGGGAGCGCAAGCGCGGCAAGCTGCACGAGCTGAACCTGCTTCTGCGCGGCGATCAGGATACGAGCTTCTTCCCGCCGGATGAGCGTCTGCCGAAGGAAATCAAATATGTGATGACGCTGGACGCCGATACGCGTCTGACGCCGGAATCCGTCACCAATCTCGCTGGCAAGCTCAGCCATCCGCTGAACCGTCCGGTCATCGATGAAAAGACCGGCAAGGTTGTTCGCGGTTATGGCATTTTGCAGCCGCGCGTGACGCCGTCGCTGACGACGGGCGACGAGGCATCGTTCCTGCAACGCGTCTTCTCGGTCAATCGTGGCATAGACCCTTATGTCTTCGCGGTTTCCGACACCTATCAGGACCTGCTGGGCGAAGGCACATTTACCGGTAAGGGTCTTTACGACATCGACGCCTTTGAGGCGGCGCTGAAGGATCGCGTGCCGGAAAACACGCTTCTTAGCCACGATCTTCTCGAAGGCGGCTATGCCCGCGCTGCACTCGTCAGCGATGTTGAAGTCGTGGAAGATTATCCGACCGGCTATAATGTCGATGTGTCGCGCCACCATCGCTGGGCGCGTGGCGACTGGCAGCTTCTGCCATGGCTGTTTTCCACCAATCGCGGCGTCAGCGCCACGACGCGTTGGAAGATGGTGGACAATCTGCGCCGTTCGCTGAACCCGATCCTGTGGTTGCTTGCCGCCGTAATCGGCTGGAGCGTGCTGCCGCTTGGCGTTGCTGCCGTCTGGCAGGGCTTCCTGATCGTCAGCATGTTCGTCGCGCCGACTTTCGGCATCGTCACCAATCTGATCCCGGTGAATATGGATTATTCGCTGAAGGGACATGCGCAATCGGTGCTGACCGATATTGCACTGGGCACAGCGGATGTGGCGCTACGCACCACCTTCATCGCGCATTCGGCCTTCCTCATGGCCGATGCCATTGCGCGCACGGTCTATCGTCTGTTCGTTTCGCGCCGCAACCTCCTGGAATGGCGCACAGCGGCGCAGGCCAAGACCTCACCGGACACGCTGCTGTTCTATTTCCAGCTCATGTGGCCAGCCATGGCCATTGCTGGTCTGGCGATGTTCGTGCCTCTCGCAGCCGAAAGCCATGCCGCGCTGATCGCCGCTCCCTTTGCGGTGATCTGGTTCGTCTCGCCGCTGATCGCTTGGCTGGTCAGCCGTTCGGCCAAGCCGCAGGACACGCTCGAAGTTCTGTCATCCGACAAGTCTGATCTGCGCCGTTATGCGCGCCGGACTTGGCGTTATTTCGCCGAATTCGCGAATGATGAAAACCATCATCTGCCGCCGGATAACTTCCAGGAAGACCCGCTGCCGGTGCTGGCGCAGCGTACCTCTCCGACCAATATCGGCGTCTATCTTCTGTCGATTGTCGCAGCCCGCGATTTCGGCTGGATTGGCTTCGACGAAACGGTGGAGCGTGTCGAGGCGACCGTCAATACGCTGGAGAAGATGGAGAAGTATCAGGGCCATCTCTACAACTGGTATGAGACCAACACGCTGACGCCGATGCGCCCGCTTTATGTGTCGGCGGTGGATAGCGGCAATCTCGCCGGCCATCTGGTGACATTGTCTTCGGCGCTCGAAGAATGGGCCGAAGCGCCATCCGTCTATGTGCAGGGCGACCTCGACGGTATCCTCGATGTCAACGACATCCTTGAGGAAACCATCGCGAGTATCCCGGACGACCGCCGCATCCTGCGTCCGCTGCGCCGCCGTCTGGAAGAGCGTATCGCCAATTTCCGCCGCGCCGTGCGCACCATCAAGGAAGAGCCGGAAACGGCATCCTTCCGCACGATCAACCTGTCGCTTTTCGCCAATGATATCGTGCGTCTGATGGAAGAACTCGACAGCGAGATCGAGACGCCCGCCAGCGCCGAGGCCAAGGAATGGGCGCGTATTCTGGTCGATACCTGCCAGGCGCACACCGATGACGCCATGGGCGAACGCGACACCGACGCGCTGCGCGAGCGCCTGCGCGATCTCGCAACCCGTTCGCGTCAGCTGGCCTTCGATATGCAGTTCGGCTTCCTTGAGCGGAAGGAACGTCGCCTTCTGTCGATCGGTTTCCGCGTGCAGGAAAACGAACTGGACGAAAGCTGCTACGATCTTCTGGCTTCCGAAGCCCGTCTGGCGAGCCTCTTCGCCATCGCCAAGGGCGACGTGCCGGTCGAGCATTGGTTCAAGCTGGGCCGTCTACTGGTGCCGGTGGGCTGGAAGGGCGCTCTGCTCTCCTGGTCCGGCTCGATGTTCGAATATCTGATGCCGCCGCTGGTCATGTCCGAGCCGCTCGGTTCGTTGCTCGACCAGACCAACAAACTCGTGGTGCAACGTCAGATCGACTATGCGACCTCGCGCGGTCTGCCATGGGGTATTTCCGAAGCGGCGTTCAATGCGCGTGACGCGCATATGAACTACCAGTATTCCAACTTCGGCGTGCCTAATCTGGGCTTGCAGCGCGGCCTGTCGCGCAATGCGGTTATCGCGCCTTATGCGAGCCTGCTTGCGTCGCAATATCAGCCAGCGGCTGCCGTCGCCAACCTCAAGCGTCTGGCCAAGCTTGGCGCGCTGGGCCGCTATGGCTTCCACGATTCCGTGGACTTCACCCCGTCGCGTGTTCGCGAAGGCGAAACCTGCGCGGTCGTGAAGAACTATTATGCCCACCATCATGGTATGGCGATCATCGCGGTCAACAATGTGATCTTCGAAGGCCGCATGCGCGAGCGTTTCCACTCCGATCCGGTGATCGAAGCCGCCGAACTCCTGTTGCAGGAAAAGGCGCCGCGCGAAATCCCGATGATTTACGCCAAGACAGAAAATCCGATGCGCGTGGATTCGGGCGGTTTCGACGATGCACCGATGCGCATCATCGACAAGCCGTTCAAGGCGCCGCGCACCACGCATATGATGTCGAACGGCCAATATGCGCTGATGGTCACGGCCAATGGTTCCGGCTACAGCCGCTGGCACAATTGGGATATCACCCGTTTCCACGCCGATGCGTCGGAAGACCTTCAGGGTTCCTTCCTGTTCCTGCGGGATATGGAAAGCGGCTATTGGTGGTCGGCGACCGGCGAGCCGGTGCGCAACCCGGAAGAAGAAACCAAGACCGTCTTCACCGAAGACAAGGCGGAATTCTACAAGACCGCCGGCGATATCAAGACGGTCATGGAAGTGATCGTCTCGTCGGAATATGACGGTGAGGGCCGCAGGCTCGACATCATCAACACCTCGGCGCGTGACCGCATCATCGAAGTCACGTCCTATGAGGAACTGGTGCTGACCGACAAGGACAGCGATGCCGCCCATCCGGCCTTTGCCAAGATGTTCGTCGAAACCGAAATCGCCGATAACGGTTCGACCATCTATGCCAAGCGCCGCAAGCGCGCGCCGTCCGACCCGGATATCCATGTTGCGCATTTCGTCACCGATCTGACTGGCGCTGTGCGTGAAACCGAGGTCGAAACCGACCGCCGCGCCTTCATCGGTCGTGGCCGCAGCCTGCGTGATGCGATTGCCTTCGAGCCGGGTGCGAAATTTAGCGGCAGCCAGGGCTGCGTGCTCGATCCGATTGCATCGGTGCGCACCCGTGTCCGCGTACCGGCACACAAGAAGGTGAGCCTCGTTTTCTGGACCTTCGCCGGTGGCAGCCGCGATGCGGTGGAACATGCCGTGGCGATGCATCGCCATCCGGAAAGCTTTGCCCGCGAATATTCGCTGTCCTGGACCAGCTCGCAGGTGCAGCTCTACCATATTGGTATCAAGCCGGCGGAAGCTGCCGATTACCAGAAGGTCGCGGCCTATCTGCTCTATCCCGAGCGGACCTTGCGCCAGCCGCCGGAAACCATCGCCAGCGGTCTCGGCAAACAGTCCGATCTGTGGCCGATGTCGATTTCCGGCGATTATCCGATCTTCGCATTGCGGATCGACAACGAAGCCGATCTCGAAGTGCTGCGCGGCGTGTTGCGCGCACAGGAATATTGGCGCTCGAAGGGCCTCACCGTCGATGTGGTGGCGGTCAACGAACGCGCCTTCTCCTATGCGCAGGATACGCAGCGCGCCATCGACTGGATCGTGGAAGGTTTCCGCGCCCGTGGCGGCGGGCAGCCGCATATCTTCGCGGTGCGCCGCGACCAGATGAGCGACGAAAGCTACAACACGCTCCTGGCTTCTGCCCGTATCGTCATGCATGCGCAGAACGGCTCGCTGGCCGAACAATTGCGCCGCAGCGAGGAAATCACCGTCGATCTCGCCGCCCGCGATGCCAAGTCGGCGACCAATGGTCAGGCGGCGGCACAGGGTCTCGGTGCTGCCGGACTTGCGCCTGTCGCCATCGAACGTGGCGTCGGCGGTACGGAAGAACGCCGTCCGGTCGTCAAGCCGAAGGTCACCAATCGTCCGGCTCCGTCGGGCGACGATCTCCAGTTCTGGAACGGTTATGGCGGTTTTGCGGAGGATGGCAGCTATGTGGTGCGGGTCAATGGCCTCACCAACACGCCCCATCCGTGGATCAATGTCATCGCCAATCCGTCCTTCGGTTTCCATGTCTCGGCGGAAGGTTCGGCCTTCACCTGGGCTGGCAACAGCCGCGACTATCAGTTGACCCCATGGGCCAACGATCCGGTCACCAACCGTCCGGGCGAGGCGATCTATATCCTCGACCGCGAAACGGGCCGCACCTTCGCGCCAACGTCGAATGTGCTGCGCGACGAGGCGGTGACTTACGA
The DNA here is from genome assembly GCF_040372265.1 of Brucella sp. NBRC 113783. Taxonomy (NCBI): domain Bacteria; kingdom Pseudomonadati; phylum Pseudomonadota; class Alphaproteobacteria; order Hyphomicrobiales; family Brucellaceae; genus Brucella; species Brucella sp. NBRC 113783. The sequence goes on from NZ_BAABRX010000001.1 coordinate 458,079, forward strand.
AGCCCGCCACAGCCATGGCTACAGCACTTTCGCCGCACAGCATGGCGAACTGGCGCTGGAACTGACCCATATCGTCGATGCCGACAAGCCGGTGCGCCTGTCGCGCCTGACAGTGACCAACAAGGGCCGCTCCAAGCGCAAGCTGCGCGCTTATGGTTACGTCGAATGGGTGCTGGGCAATGCCCGCGCCAAGAACGTGCCGTTCATCGTGCCGTCGCATGATGATGAACTGGGTGCGCTCTTTGCGGGCAACCCGTATCATCCCGACAAATCGGGCCAGATCGCCTTCTTTGCAGCGACTGAAAAGCCACAATCGGTGACGGCTGATCGCAGCGAGTTCATCGGCACCACCGGTTCGGTGGACAGGCCGGAAGTCGTGCTTGCAGGCAAGGCGCTCTCCAACACGGTGGAAGCCGGACGCGATCCGTGCGCGGCGCTTGCGCTCGACATCGAGGTCGGTCCTGGCGAAAGCCGCGAATTGGTGTTCCTGCTCGGCAATGCCGCCGATCAGGTGCAGGCGAAAAAGCTGATTTCCGACGCCCGCACCGCGTCTTTCGAGGACAAGCTGCAGGCGGCGAAGAACCAGTGGGAAACGCTCTTCAATCGCGTGCAGGTGAAGACGCCTGATCCGGCCTTCGATCTTCTGGTCAATGGCTGGTTGCCTTATCAGGCGATTGCCTGCCGCATCTGGGCGCGTGCCGCTTTCTATCAGGCCAGCGGCGCCTTCGGCTTCCGCGACCAGTTGCAGGACACGCTGTCGCTGCTGCTCGTCGATCCGACGCTCGCCCGCGCGCAGATCCTCAATGCCGCATCGCGCCAGTTCCCGGAAGGCGATGTCCAGCATTGGTGGCTGCCCGCCACGGGTGCCGGTGTGCGCACGCTGATTTCGGACGATGTGGTCTGGCTCGGCTATGGCACCTCGCTTTATGTCGAGACGACGGGCGACCGCTCGATCCTCGATGAAAAGCTGCCATTCCTCGTCGGACGCAAGCTGGAGACAAGCGAACATGATGCCTTCTATGAGCCGGAAATCTCCAAGGACACGGCAAGCCTTTACGAGCATTGCGCGCTGGCGCTCGACCTTGCGGTCGACCGCACCGGCAAGCATGGTCTGCCGCTGATCCTCGGCGGCGACTGGAACGACGGCATGAACCTTGTCGGTGTGAAGGGCGAAGGCGAAAGCGTGTGGCTCGGCTGGTTCCTGGCCTATACGCTGCGCCAGTTCATCCCGATTGCCGAAGCGCGCAAGGATAATGTTCGCGTTGATATCTGGAAAGCGCATCTGGACAGCCTGACGGCGGCGCTCGACCGCGACGGCTGGGATGGCGAATGGTATCGTCGTGGCTTCTACGACAATGGCGCGCCGCTTGGTTCGAAAGACAGCGACGAATGCCAGATCGACGCCATCGCGCAATCCTGGAGCGTGTTGTCCGGTGTGGCAGATCCAAAGCGCGCCGAACAGGCGATGGCTTCGCTCCAAAAACGTCTGCTGGATGAGGAGGGCGAACTGCTTCGCCTATTCACGCCGCCTTTCGACAAGACCGTGCAGGAGCCGGGTTACATCAAGGGCTATCCGCCCGGCGTTCGCGAGAACGGCGGTCAGTACACCCATGGCGCAACCTGGGCCATTCTGGCGCTGGCCCGCATGGGCAAGACAGCGGAAGCCTGGCGTCTGTTCTCGCTGATCAGCCCGGTCAATCATGGCCGCAACCCGGACACCTACCGTGTTGAACCTTATGTGATCGCAGCCGACATCTATTCCGTCGAGCCGCGTCGCGGGCAGGGCGGCTGGACCTGGTATACGGGTTCGGCAGGCTGGTTCTACCGCGTGGCGACCGAGGGTATCCTCGGTGTGACAAAGCGTGGAGACAGGCTGCATCTTGATCCGGCATTGCCGCCGGAATGGGACGGCTATGAAGCCGAGCTTCGCTTCGGCGAGGCGCTCTACCGGGTCAAGGTTGTCGCTGGTGCTAAGGATAAGGCGATCAAGCTCAACGGACGCAAGGTCGGCAAACCGGACGAAGGCGTGCCGATCAAGCCGGATGGCGAACATGAAATTGTGGTAGAGCTTCCCAAACAGAAGTGAACCGATTAAAAAGGCGGGTGAAAACCCGCCTTTTGCACGACTCAGGCTAAGTAGAATTAGCCCTAGTGCCATCGGATACTTGTTGTTTGCTGGAGGCCGTGATGGCCAGAACTGATATCGCGCGCCGCGTCTATAACCATGCCTGGAAGCTCGATCCTATTATCCGCAGCCTGCTGGATACGGATTTCTACAAGCTACTGATGCTCCAGATGATCTGGGGCCTCTATCCCAAGGTGGACGCGACCTTCTCGCTCATCAATCGCACGACCTCTGTGCGCCTCGCCGACGAGATCGAAGAAGGCGAGCTGCGCGCGCAGCTTGATCATGCGCGCACGCTGCGCTTCTCCAAAAAGGAAATGATCTGGCTGGCGGGTAACACCTTCTATGGCCGCAAGCAGATTTTCCAGCCGGAATTCCTGGCATGGCTGCATGATTTCCAGCTGCCGGAATATGAGCTTCGTCGCAAGGACGGGCAGTACGAGCTGCATTTCCACGGGCCGTGGTCTCACACATCGATGTGGGAAATTCCAGCGCTTGCCATCATCAACGAACTGCGTTCGCGCGCGGCGATGAAGAACCTCGGGCCGTTTTCGCTCGATGTGCTCTATGCCCGCGCCAAAGCCAAGATGTGGAGCAAGGTGGAACGGCTGCGCCTGCTGCCGGATCTGAAGATTTCCGACTTCGGCACCCGCCGTCGCCATTCCTTCCTGTGGCAGCGCTGGTGCGTGGAGGCGCTGAAGGAGGGCATCGGCGATTCCTTTACCGGCACCAGCAACGTGCTTCTGGCGATGGATACCGACCTTGAAGCGCTCGGCACCAACGCGCATGAATTGCCGATGGTGCTGGCCGCACTCGCCAAGACCGACGAGGAACTGCGCAGCGCGCCCTATCGCGTGTTGCAGGACTGGAACCGTTATTATGGCGGCAATCTGCTGATTGTTCTGCCGGACGCTTTCGGCACCGCGGCCTTCCTGCGCAATGCGCCGGACTGGGTTGCCGACTGGACGGGTTTTCGTCCCGACAGCGCCCCGCCCGTCGAAGGCGGCGAACGCATCATCGAATGGTGGAAATCACGCGGAAAAGACCCGCGTGAAAAGCTGCTCATTTTCTCCGATGCGCTGGATGTCGATACGATCGAAGACACCTATCGCCATTTCGAAGGTCGTGTGCGCATGAGCTTCGGCTGGGGCACAAACCTCACCAATGATTTCATGGGTTGCGCGCCGAAGAACATCGAAGGGCTGAATGCCATTTCGCTGGTCTGTAAGGTCACGGATGCCAATGGTCATCCGGCGGTCAAGCTTTCCGACAATCCGCAGAAAGCGACGGGCGACCCGAAGGAAGTGGCGCGATATCTCAAATTCTTCGGCAATGAGGAAAGAGTGGAGCAGCTCGTCAGAGTTTAAACGTCAGCGGATATTCGGGTTCTGGTGGCCTGCAAATACCGCTCTTCTGCGCTTCCGGTGCTCACGTACCTTTAAGTACGCTGCGCGCCGGTTCTCGAAGAACGGCATTTTCGTCTCACCATAACGCCGAATCTCCACTGACGTTACGAGCCGCGTTTTACCGCTATTCCATCAGCCGTGCTGTGCCGGAAAGGCGGATTGATCCGCCGCGTTCCGTGCCGATCTGGGCGCGAAGATGCGACGGACTGCCCATATCCTCGCCCTGAAACACTTCGATCTCGCCGCCATGCGGCCAGCCGATATCGCGCAGATAGGCGGCAAAGGCCGCCGTGGAAGCGCCCGTCGCCGGGTCTTCATAGACGCCACCAGCGGCAAACGGGTTGCGGCTATGGAAGCGTTGCGGCGTTTCCGAATGGATCAGCAGGATGGTCGTCCAACCCTGCCGCTTCATCATTACACGGCCACGCGCCAGATCATAATGCATCGAAGCAAGCTTCTCGCGTGAGCGCAGCGGCAACAGGATATGGTCCGCGCCCGCATGGATCAGCGCCGGCGGAATGCCCGGCGCGAGATCGTCCTTGTCGTAGCTGAACAGCGAGAGTGCCTGCTCCACCTCAACCTCTGCGGCGGCACGGTTGCGCGTCGGCGGCGATTGCAGGCTGGCGGCGAACAACTCGCCTTCCTTGCGGCCGTCCACGCTGATGGTGCTGTTATTGAGCTTCAGGTTGAAATGTCCGTCGCCCATGCGCATGGCCAGCGCTGCACCGAGCGCAATGGTGGCATGGCCGCAGAACGGCACTTCCATTTCTGGTGCGAAATAACGCACGCGCCAGCTTTCGCCGTCCGGCGCGGCGAAAGCCGTTTCAGAAAACCCCACCTCCTTGGCGATTTTCTGCATTTCCTCTGGAGAGGGGAGGCGGTCCGCAATCAGCACACCTGCTGGGTTGCCGCCCTGATTGCCTTGTGAGAAGGCTGCGATGCGCAAGACGTCCACTGAATTGTCCTTCGCCATATTCGATTCTCTCCCACCCACTCCCTATAGAAGGCGGGAATTGAGTCGGGTCAATGGCGTAGGTTAGAAGGCGCTGTCTTATCTGTAGATGACGGAATCAATCGCGCATTTCTGCGGCCCATGGCGGGTTTGCGCCCGCGCGGGAAACGGTGACGGCAGCAGCCCGGACGCCGAGCGCGACGGAGGCGTGAATCTGGTCGTCGTTCAGAGTTGCGATGGCCGCCTTGTTGAGCAAGCCCTGATTGTGCAGGCTGACGAGAATGCCCGCATTGACCGTATCGCCCGCGCCAACCGTGTCCACGACATCAACTTTGACGCCCGGCACACGCACCGTTGCATGGGCCGTATAGGCATCGGCCCCATGGGCGCCCTTGGTGATGACAATCAGCTTTGGACCGAGCTTCAGCCATTCGGCGGCGATTTCGTCATGGCTGCCATGTTCACCAAACCAGTTGAGATCTTCGTCCGACAGTTTCACGATATCGGCCAGCGCGATCATGCGTTTCATGCGCGCCAGATGCTTCTCGCGGTCGGTGATGAAACCGGCGCGGATATTGGGATCGAGGAACATGACCCGCTTTTTAGCTTCACGGGTCATCAGCGCTTCATAGACGCTGCCGCATGGCTCGGAAATCAGGCTGATGCAGCCAAACAGCATGGCGTCGATGCTTTCATCCACGAAAGGCATGTCGCTTTCGGAAAGCATGCGGCCAGCCGTATTCTCGTCGTAGAAAGCATAGCGCGCCTGACCGTCCACGAGGCGGACGAAGGCAAGCGTCGTCGGGCGATCCGAAATGGCGGCAAAGGAATAATCGACATTGGAGCGCGCCAGCGTGTCACGCAGCACTTCGCCGAAGAAATCCGAGGAAATGCCGGAGAAGAAGCCTGTCGGCACGCCAAGTCGACCAAGCGCTATGGCCGAATTGAAAACCGAACCGCCCGCAAAAGGCACGAAGGCCGTTTCGCCGGTCGCGGCTTCGCGTGGCAGCATGTCGATCAGGGCTTCACCGCAACAAAGGATCATGGTTCGGTCTACTGTTGAATTGGGTTTTAAATCGATTGAAGGCAGCTAAACAAAAAGCGCAGTGTTTTTCAACAGCCGCGCTTTGCATTTGTTAGACGTGCTGGCCGCCATTGATATGGATTTCCGATCCTGTGACATAGGATGAAGCCTCAGTGCACAGGAAGTAGATGGTTTCCGCGACTTCCGAGGTTTTGCCAAGGCGGCGCATGGGCAATTGTTCCACCAGCTTTTCTGTGCCCGGCGACAGGATCGCCGTGTCGATTTCGCCCGGCGCAATGGCGTTGACGCGGATGCCGTAGGGGCCGAAATCCGAGGCCATTTCGCGGGTCAGCGAGGAAAGCGCTGCTTTCGACGTGGCATAAGCGGTGCCTGCAAAGGGGTGAACACGGCTGCCTGCAATGGAGGTCACATTGACGACCGAACCCTGCGCGGCTTCCAGTTCCTTGAACAGACCACGCGCCAGCATGATCGGGGCCATGAAATTGACCTGAAACACGTCGCGCCACACGGCCATCGGCGTTTCAATCGAATTCAGGCGGCGTCCGCCCTGTGCTTTCGGCGAAATGCCTGCATTGTTGACGAGCGCATGCAGCTTGCTGCCATTGGCTTCAAGGCGACGGCGGATTTCGGCAATCGCCTTGCCGACGTCTTCCTGATCGGCCAGATCGACCTTGATATGGTCTTCCGGTCCGGCGGGCCATGGGCAATTATCGGAAAAATCCTGCCGCGAGCAGGTAATCACGCGCCAGCCTGCACGCGAAAAACGCTTGACGGTCGCATGGCCGATACCGCGGCTGGCGCCGGTCAGAACCAGTGTCTTGCGCTCTTCGTCAACCTTCGGGGTTTCAGATGGGGACGCGTCTGTTTTGGTCATTTGGGTCATGGAAAACCTCGCTCTCAAATCTTGAATAGACCATGCCGCTCAAGATTTCGAGGGGAATTAGCAATTGCGTGCAGAAGGTGCTTCACTTGATCGCGACTGCGGGAGCGGACTGTCATCCACTCCCGCATTTCTTGCAAATCTCTACTGCGAATTGCCCATGATGATGTCAAGCAACGTGGTGGAGCCACCCTGCCGTCGCTGCGGCTGCTGCACCGGCTGGCCACCGACCTCGCCGGGTGGCATCGGGCGGTAGGTGTCGTTATACCCGCCGGATGCGTTGCCCTGCGGCCCCGGCGCATTCACAGGATAAGCGCCTTCCGGTGCAGCCTGCTGGATGTCGTTGCGCGTGGTGGTTTCCGGCGCTGGCGGCCAGTAACCATCGTCGCCATTTCCAGCCATCGGCTGATCGCCATAGCCGCCCTGTGGCATCATGTTGGGATCGTAAGGCGCATTCGGGTCCATGCCGTCGCTGCCGCCGGGTACGACATTCTGGATGTCGTAATGGCCGGGCAGTTCGGAGATGGGCACGCCCTTGTGCGCTTCCTGCATAAAGCTTTTCCAGGCGGCAACGGGCAAGGTCGAGCCGAAGACGCGCTTCATGCCCTTGCCATCGTCATTGCCGAACCAGACGCCAGTGGTGAGATTGGATGTGTAGCCGACGAACCATGCGTCGCGGAAATTCTGGCTGGTGCCGGTTTTCCCCGCTGCGGGCCAGCCGCCAAAGGCCGCCTTGCGCGCCGTGCCGTCCTCGACGGTTCGCCGCAACATGGCATTCATCATCCCGACATTGCGCTCGTCGATGACACGCGGGCCAATGGCGTCATCTTTCTGGTAAAGCACCTTGCCATCGGCATCCGTCACCTTGGTGATGAAATAGACCGGCGCGCGATAGCCGCCATTGGCAAAAGGCACATAGGCATCGGCCAGTTCGAGAAGGGTCACTTCCGAGGTGCCAAGCGCCAGCGAAGCGTTGGGCTCAAGCTTCGATTGCACGCCAAGACGGTGCGCGGTATCCACCACGGTCTGCGGGCCGACTTCCATCACAAGCTGGGCGGAAACCGAGTTGAGCGAGTGCGACAGCGCGGTCGCCAGCGTCACTTCGCCCATATATTTGCCGTTGTCGTTGCTGGGCGTCCACTTGCCGATGCGCACCGGCGCATCGTTGCGCACCGAATCCGGTGTGCGGCCCTGTTCCAGCGCCGAAAGATAGACGAACGGCTTGAAGGAGGATGCAGGCTGACGGCGCGCATCGGTCACGCGGTCAAACTGGCTGGCGGCATAATCGACGCCACCGACCATGGCGCGCACCGCGCCAGTGCCGTCGATGGAAACGAGAGCACCCTGGCTCACATTCATTTTCTTGCCGCTTTGGGAAATCTGGTCCTTGATCGCGTCTTCGCCTGCCGATTGCAGGCCGAGATCGATGGTCGTTTCCACCGTGATATCGGTCTTTGCCTCACCGATCAGCGCCGGCAATGCCGACACGACCTTGTCGGCGACATAGTTTTCCGAACCCTGCCAGAAGGATGGCGCGCGGGTCGGCGGTTCGCTTTCGGCGATCGCCAGTTGCCTGTCGTCGATCATGCCTTCTTCGCGCATGGCACCCAGCACCAGCTTGGCGCGGGCGGCGGCGGCTTCCGGATCGCGGGCGGGCGACAGGCGGGACGGGGCTTTGAGAAGGCCAGCCAGCGTGGCGGCTTCCATCAGGTTCACATCCTTGGCCGACTTGTTGAAATAGCGCCGCGAAGCCGCGTCGACGCCATAGGCGCCCGAACCGAGATAGACCCGGTTCAGATACATCTCCAGAATCTGTTCCTTGGTGTATTTATGCTCAAGCCACACGGCGAGCATCACTTCCTGTACCTTGCGTTCCAGCGTGCGGTCAGGTGACAGGAACAGGTTTTTGGCGAGCTGCTGTGTCAGCGTCGAACCGCCCTGCACGGCGCGGCCTGAAACAACATTGGTCACAATTGCGCGGGCAAGGCCGATCGGGTCGATGCCGAAATGCGAAAAGAAACGCCGGTCTTCAATGGCGACAACCGCCTTTGGAATGAAGGCCGACATTTCATGCAGACCCACAGCCTCGCCACCTGTGGTGCCGCGATTGGCAATCAGCTTTCCGCTAACATCGACAATGCGCACATTGGGTGGACGGTCGGGAATTTCCCAATCCGTCGTCGGCGGCATCTTGGCTGCAAAATAGACGAGCACACCGGCAAGGCCGATGCCGCCCCACAGGCCGAGCACGAAGCACCAGTAGATCGCGCGGCGCAGAAAGCCGAAGAAGCCGCGCGGCTTCGCCTTGCCGCGGCGTGCTGCACGCGGTTCGCGATCCCGGGACGGGGCCCGTTTGCGTTGCTGCGAGCGCGCCATACGCTCCTCCTCATCGACACGGAAATCGTCCTCGTCAGTCCTCTTCTCTTCTTTGCCGAAAGAGGGGTCGATGCGTCCGTTCCTGTCGTCTCGCGATGCCATAGTCTGCCTAAGTTACCCACCTGCGCGCCGGTCCGTTATGCGTGCGAACCGATCATTTTCCAAAATTAATCTGCATTGCCGTCATGTTATTCAGCCAATGCGAAGAAGGGTCTACCCGGTGCAGGGTAAATGCGGCGGTTTAAAGGGACGTAAATCGCCGGTTAATAAAAAGCCCGCCATGCGGCGGGCTTTTCCAGTTTTACGAACAGCTTACTCGCTGCGAGGCTTTTTGCTATAGCCGCCTTCGGACTTCTTCGGGCCTTTTTTGAAGCCGTCACCGCGAGGCTTGTCACCCCAGGATTTTTCGCCACGCGGCTTGTCGCCCCATGACTTTTCCCCACGTGGCTTGTCGCCCCAAGGCTTGTCTCCGCGCGGCTTGTCGCCCCAGGATTTCTCGCCATAAGACTTTTCAACACGCGGCCTGAAGCTCTTGCTTTCGCGGCGTCCGGCATCTTCACCGGCGCCAGCAACCGCAGGACGGATCACCAGACCCTTTTCGCCCGTGCCGCGCTCGGCAACCGACTGACGGAATTCATCGGCCTTCGATGCGGCGATTTCAAAGCGGGTTTCGCCGTCGAGGATCTTGATCGAGCCGACATCGCGCTTCGACACGTCGCCAGCCTTGCAGATCAGCGGCAGCAGCCACTTCGGATCGGCGCGGTGCTTTCGACCAGCCGAAACCGAGAACCAGACGCCATCGAAATGCGCATTGCGGTCGAAGCGTTCGCCCGGTTCGCCGCGTTCTCCACGATCAAAACGGTCGTTACGCTCGAAACGATCGCCGCGGTCAGAACGTTCGCGCGGTTTCTTGCCGCCAACCGGATGAACCGGCGCGTCCGACACTTCTTCCGGTGCAGGCGCCAGCGACAATTCGCGATTGAGATAGGCGGCAGCCAGCTGTTCCGGCGTGTAACGCTCCAGAAGCGCTTTCAGCACGTCCTGATGTTCTTCCTCAACCGGCTGGCCAAATGCCTCGGCATTGAGAATGCGTTCGTTGTTTTTGGCCTGAACGGCGGCAATGCCCGGCGCAGGGATGGTCTGCGCGTCGAGCTTCGCCATATGCAGAAGGCGCTCGGCGGAACGGCGGCGCGAGAACGGCACGACCAGCACGCAGGTGCCCTTGCGACCGGCGCGACCGGTACGGCCCGAACGGTGCAGCATGGTTTCAGGATTGTTCGGCAGATCGGCATGGATAACCAGATCGAGATTCGGCAGATCGATACCGCGTGCGGCAACGTCGGTCGCCACGCAAACGCGGGCGCGACCATCGCGCATGGCCTGCAGCGCATTGTTGCGCTCGGCCTGGCTCAGTTCGCCCGAAAGCGCCACCACTGCAAAGCCGCGATTGGAAAGGCGGCTTGCCATGTGCTTTACCGCTTCACGGGTTGAGCAGAAGATGATCGAGTTCTGTGAATCGTAATAAAGCAGCGTGTTGATGATCGCGTGGTCGCGCTCATGCGGCGGAACCGGCATGGCGACGTAATCGATATCGGCGTGCTGGCTGGTTTCGCTCTGCACGGTGAGGCGCAGCGCATTGTTCTGGAAACGCTTGGCGAGCTGCGCGATGGGCTTCGGCACGGTTGCCGAGAACATCAGCGTGCGGCGGTCTTCCGGCGCTTCACCGAGGATGAATTCGAGGTCTTCGCGAAAACCCATGTCGAGCATTTCGTCGGCTTCGTCGAGCACGACGACGCGCAGCGCAGACATGTCCAGCGCTGAGCGGGTGATATGGTCGCGCAGGCGGCCCGGCGTACCAACGACGATATGGCTGCCACGCTCCAGCGCACGGCGCTCGGTGCGGATATCCATGCCGCCAACGCAGGATGCAATGCGCGCGCCGGTATCGGCATAAAGCCATTCCAGCTCGCGGCGCACCTGAAGCGCCAGTTCGCGCGTCGGCGCGATGATCATGGCAAGCGGCGCACCCGCTTCGCCGAAGCGAAGCTCGTCTTCCAGAATGGTGTTGGCCATGGAGAGACCGAAGGCAACGGTCTTGCCGGAACCGGTCTGGGCGGAAACGAGAAGGTCGGAATCAAGGGTTTCAGGCGCCAGCACGGCGTTCTGAACGGCGGTGAGGGTATTATAACCGCGAGCGGCAAGAGCTCCGGACAGGGCCGGAGCGATGGTTTCGGGCAGAGACATGGACAACTTTCACAAAAGCTTCACAAGTCGCAAACCCATTGGCCGTAAACCTAACGTTCACGGCTCCCCTGGCGACCACCGAAGCAACAGAATTGCCGCTTCCCTATAGGGTTCAGGTCGCGAGGTCAACCATGGCTGGCGACATGGCAGCCCTGCGCCCGGCGTATGCCAATTAACCGACTTACCGCGGGGAAGTTTTCATTTAATATATAAACGCCATTAACAATAATGATTGGCTATCAATTCGTGTTAATAAAAGTAATTGCGAGATAAAAATGAGAAAATTATTGGCTGTTTCAGCTTTTTTAATCGCTGGTTTGATGTTTTCTGTCAATTACAGTGTCGCAAGGCCGATTTCGTACTGTGCATCTGGAATTCCTCCCAAGAGTAACCCCAATGAATATGATGATTTCAGAAATGCAAAATTCCAGCTCGACCAATATTTGAAGGGGAAGGGGCAGAGGCCCACGGTCTTCAACAATAACGAGGGAATTCTCCCGAATGTGCCTCGTATGACCTATTTTGAGTTCGATCTCGGCAAGGATCGATACGGTCGCCGTGGAAGGCACCGGGCCATTATCGGTTATGATGGAAGTGCAAATCGCACCTATTATTATACGGATAATCACTACAGGTCGTTCTGTATGATCCGTTAAAACGCGGATTTAAAGCAAAGCCGAGCCGCAACTGTTTGGCAGTGACGGCTCGGTAAATATTTTAGTGGGCCTCGTCCCAGTTATGCGCTGCGCGCGCATCGACATGCAGCGGAACCGTCAGAGATACCGCCGGAAGGGCCGCATTCTCCATGATATGACGCACCAGCGGAATGGTTTTTTCCACTTCATTTTCGGGTACTTCGAAGATCAGTTCGTCGTGCACCTGCAATAACATGCGGGCGGCGAGCTTTTCTTTTTCAAGCGCATCTTCCATGCGAATCATGGCGCGGCGGATAATGTCGGCAGCCGAACCCTGAATGGGCGCGTTGATGGCAGCGCGCTCGTTGAAAGCGCGGATTTGCGGGTTGGATGCGCGGATATCCGGATAATGGGCACGGCGTCCGAATATGGTTTCGACATAGCCATTTTCACGCGCAAAAGCCTTGGTCGCTTCCATATAATCCTTGATGCCGGGGAAGCGCTCGAAATAGGTGCGGATATATTGCCCGGCTTCCTCACGCGGGATGGAAAGCTGGTTGGCGAGACCGAAAGCCGAAATGCCATAGATGATGCCGAAATTGATCGCCTTGGCGCGGCGGCGAACCTCCGACGGCATGCCTTCCACCGGCACGCCGAACATTTCCGATGCGGTCATGGCGTGAATATCGACGCCATCGGCAAAAGCCTGTTTCAATTGCGCAATATCGGCCACATGGGCCAGCACGCGCAGCTCGATCTGGCTGTAATCGGCGGAGATCAGCTTGTTGCCCGGTTCCGCGATGAAGGCCGTCCTGATTTTGCGACCTTCGGCGGTACGCACCGGAATGTTCTGCAAATTCGGCTCGGAAGAGGAGAGGCGGCCCGTCGACGTGGACGCCATTGCGTAAGATGTGTGGACGCGTTTGGTCTGCGGATGGATGAAACCGGGCAGCGCATCCGTATAGGTGGATTTCAGCTTGGTCAGCTGGCGCCAGTCAACGATTTTGCGCGGCAGGGGATGACCTTCAGCAGCGAGGTCTTCAAGCACCTGCGCCGAGGTGGACCATTGGCCGGTCTTGGTTTTGGAGGCGCCGGGCAGGCCCATCTTGCCGAACAGAATATCGCCGAGCTGCTTCGGCGAGCCGATGGTGAATTTCTCACCGGCCAGTTCGTAGATTTCATCTTCGTAAGCGGCGGCAGCCTGTGCCAGATCGCCAGACAGGCGCGACAGCACCTGACGATCCACGGAAATGCCGCGTTCTTCCATGCGCGCCAGCACATCGACCAATGGACGCTCCAGCCGCTCATAGACCGACATGAGGCCCTCAGCAGCGAGGCGTGGTTTGAGGACTTGCCACAGGCGCAGCGTCACATCGGCATCTTCAGCCGCATAGGCTGTCGCGCGGTCGATATCGACCATGTCGAAGGTCACGGCGCTTTTGCCGCTGCCTGCAACATCCTTATAGGCAATCGGCGTATGGCCGAGCCAGCGTTCCGAAAGCGGGTCCATGCCATGGCTGCCCGTACCGGCGTCGAGCACATAGGAAATCAGCATCGTATCGTCAAAGGATACGGTGTTGATCCCGTGACGGCGCATCACCAGCCAGTCATATTTCATGTTCTGCGCGATCTTGAGAACGGAAGCATCCTCAAGCACGGCTTTCAGCGCTTCAAGGGCCTGGCCGAGCGGTATCTGCCCATCGACCATGCCGCCGCCGAGCAGATCGCCCTGACCGGATTTGTGCTGAAGCGGGATATAAGCCGCCCTGGTCGTGCTATTCTGGCCGGGGAGAGCCAGCGAGAAGCCAACGAGTTCGGCCTGCATCGGATCAAGCGAATTGGTTTCCGTATCGAAAGCCATCACGCCGGTTTCGACCGCTTCGGCCAGCCAGAGCTTGAGCGTGGCAATATCGCGAATGCAAGTGTAAGCGCCGGTGTCGATCTTCTGCGCAGTGGCATTCGCGACGCGCTTATCGGCCAGCGCCTGCGGGGTGTAGCCTGTCGCAGCGGCAGGCTCGCCCGTCGCCACAGCGACGACCGTGACGTCCGCAACACTCGTCACGACGACATCGACATCGGGGCCATGCGCATCCGCGCCCCATTGCGTCTCGACATGGCACGGCTCCACGGCGGAAGCATCCGTATCGGTCGCTTCGGCCACGCGGCGGGTCAGCGAGGTGAACTCCATGGCCTTGAGGAAGCCGATCAGCTTCGGGCCGTCTTGCGGTTCCAGAACCAGACCGTCGAGATCGACATCCAACGGCACATCGGTCTTGAGCGTGACCAGCTCGCGCGAAATCTTGGTCTGGTCCGCAAAGGCGATAATATTTTCGCGGCGCTTGTTCTGCTTGATTTCCGAGGCGCGGGCGAGAAGCGTGTCGAGATCGCCGAATTCTTCCAGCAATTGCGCTGCCGTTTTGGGGCCAATGCCCGGAATGCCGGGCACGTTATCGGTGCTGTCGCCGGTCAGCGATTGCAGGTCGATCATCTTTTCCGGCGGCACGCCCCATTTTTCGATCACTTCGGGGATCGAAATCTGCTTGTCCTTCATGCTGTCATACATCGACACGCCCGGCGTCACGAGCTGCATGAGATCCTTGTCGGAAGAGACGATGGTGACATCGCCGCCCGCCTGTTCGGCAAGGCGCGCATAGGTCGCGATCAGGTCGTCGGCCTCAAACCCTTCCTTTTCGATGCAGGGCAGGTTGAAGGCGCGGGTTGCCTGACGGATCAGGCCGAACTGCGGAACGAGATCTTCCGGCGGTGCGGTGCGATTGGCTTTGTATTCAGGATAAAGCGCGTTGCGGAACGTCTTCGACGAATAGTCGAAAATCACCGCGAAATGGGTCGGCACCACGCCTACATCGGTGTTGCGCGCATCCTTCAGCAGCTTCCACAGCATGTTGCAGAAGCCCGATACGGCGCCCACCGGCAAACCATCGGTCTTGCGGGTCAGCGGGGGAAGGGCGTGATAGGCGCGGAAAATATAACCCGAGCCGTCAACGAGAAAGAGATGATCGCCTTTTTTCATGGCTTAGAAGTAGATCAAAGCAGCCCTAAAGGGAACTGGCTCAATGTCAGGAGAAACAATGATCCACGCGAAAGAACCTCGTCACGGATCGATAACAAGTTTGTTACAGATTTGTAATCTTCCGTGCCCTTGAATAGCCACGATTGAAAACCAAATTTCAGTCATCGACAGTTCGTCGGTCGCCGGTTTTCTGACCCGTCCCCCGTTGGATACCGGATGTTGCGGCAGCCTCATTCCCCTCTCCGGGCTGCCGCTTTGAGTGTAGTGATATGGCCGCTGTGGTATCCCCTCACCGCAGCGGCCAAATCATTTTCGGGTGCCCGCTCTCAAACCGGGTTTCCTCCTGACGATGCTGGTTGTAGTGTGCCGCCAGTTTAAGACTCGTCAGGAAATTTTCATGTCCACGGAAACGTCTCAGCAATCGCTCGACAAAGTTCTCAGCCACCTCGACGCCAATCTCGATAAAAGCCTCGAACGCCTGTTCGAACTGCTGCGGATCAAGTCGATTTCGACCGACCCGGCCTATAAGGCCGACTGCCGTAAAGCTGCGGAATGGCTGGTCGAGGATCTGAAGACGATTGGCTTTGACGCCAGCGTGCGCGACACGCCGGGCCACCCGATGGTGGTTGCACATCACGATGGCGCCAAGCCCGATGCGCCGCATGTGCTGTTCTATGGTCACTATGATGTGCAGCCGGTCGATCCGCTGAACCTGTGGGAAAACGACCCGTTCGATCCGGCGATCAAGGATGTCGGTAACGGTCGCAAGATCCTGACCGGTCGCGGCACGTCCGACGACAAGGGCCAGCTGATGACCTTCGTGGAAGCCTGCCGCGCCTATAAGGCGATCCATGGCAATCTGCCAGTCAAGGTGACGCTGTTGTTCGAAGGCGAGGAAGAATCCGGTTCGCCGTCGCTGAAGCCATTCCTTGATGCCAACAAGGCGGAGCTGAAGGCCGACGTGGCGCTGGTCTGCGACACCGCCATGTGGGACGCGGAAACCCCTGCCATCAGTGTGGGCTTGCGTGGTCTCGTCGGCGAGGAAATCGTCATCAAGGCTGCCGACCGTGATCTGCATTCGGGCTTCTTCGGTGGTGCTGCCGCCAATCCCATCCATATTCTGAGCAAGATTCTGGCCGACCTGCATGACGAAACCGGACGCGTCACCGTTCCGGGCTTCTATGAAGGCGTGGAAGAAACCCCGTCGCAAATCCTGCAATCCTGGGAAAGCCTCGGTCGCACGGCGGAAAATTTTCTCGGTCCTATCGGCCTGTCGGTCCCATCCGGCGAAAAGGGCCGCAGCGTTCTGGAACTCACCTGGGCGCGCCCGACTGCGGAAGTAAACGGCATCACCGGCGGTTATACCGGCGAAGGCTTCAAGACGGTTATCGCGGCGCAGGCTTCGGCCAAGGTCTCGTTCCGTCTGGTCCACAAACAGGACCCGGCGAAGATCCGCGAAGCCTTCCGCGCCTTTGTGCAAGAGCGTCTGCCAGCCGATTGTTCGGTGGAGTTCCACCCGCATGGCGGCTCGCCCGCAATCCAGTTGCCTTATGATTCACCGCTGGTTTCCAAGGCCAAGGACGCGCTGTCCGACGAATGGCCGAAGCCAGCGGTGCTGATCGCCATGGGCGGCTCGATCCCGATTGTCGGCGACTTCGACACGTTCCTCGGCATGGAATCGCTGCTCGTCGGCTTCGGCCTCGAAGACGACCGGATCCATTCGCCCAACGAAAAATACGAGCTGAACTCCTTCCACAAAGGCCAACGCTCATGGGCGCGTATTATGGCGGCTATCGCCGCCAAGTAGGGCTCGCATCATGGCGGTTATCGCCGCCAAATAAGGATAATAGAGAATGACCATCCGTTTTCATAAAAACGATCTGCCGAACCTCGATCACTATCAGGTCGATGCGGTCGCCATCGATACCGAGACGCTGGGGCTGAACCCGCATCGTGACCGGCTTTGCGTGGTGCAGATTTCGCCCGGTGACGGCACGGCAGACGTAATCCAGATCGAAGCCGGTCAGAAAAAGGCGCCCAATCTGGTCAAGCTTTTGAAAGACCGCTCGATCACGAAAATCTTCCATTTCGGCCGATTCGATCTGGCGGTGCTGGCGCAGGCTTTCGGCACCATGCCGCAGCCCGTCTTTTGCACCAAGATCGCATCGAAGCTCACCCGCACCTATACGGACCGCCATGGTCTCAAGGAACTGTGCAACGAGCTGCTGGACGTTTCTATCTCCAAGCAGCAACAGTCATCCGACTGGGCTGCGGAAATTCTCTCGCAGGCGCAGCTCGAATATGCTGCTTCCGACGTGCTCTATCTGCATCGCCTGAAGGCCGTTCTGGAACAGCGCCTTGAGCGCGATGGCCGCGTGAAACAGGCCGAAGCCTGCTTCAAATTCCTGCCGACTCGTTCGGAGCTCGATCTGATGGGCTGGCCGGAAGACGATATCTTCGCGCATAGCTAATACTGGGCGAAAAATCCGAAACCATCAAACGGCGGCTGTGGCCGCCGTTTTCTTTTGCGGGGCCTGATCAATATAGGCCCATGCCGGGCGGCGGAACAGAAACTGGCCATAGCCGGTCCATCGGATAAGCCCGTAAAGAATGACCGGCCCGATCACGCCGCTTGCGGTGGTCAGCAGCGATACTGTGCCGATATCGATGAAGCCGAGTTTCAGCAGCACCGTGCGCGCAATGGCCATTGGTAGGAAGAAGGCCAGATAGATCACAATCGAATGTGCGCCGAGCCAGCTTAAGGCCCGATGCAGCCAGTTGCGCGCGGACAGCAGGCTTAACAGCGACGAAATCGAGATAATCGCCAGCGCGCCGACCAGTCCCAGCAGTAGCGAGATAACGGGCAGATCGCTGATAGCGCCACGCCCGTTCAGAAGATCGCTTGCCGGCGCGATCAACGATGCGAGGCTTTCCGGCACCGGCATGAAGACGAGCTTATATTCGACAAGACCCCAGACGAGTAGCCCGGCAACGCCGACAAGAGGGCGCTGGCGCAGCCAGTCCGCAACCTTGAAGATGGCCGGTGCGACGGCATAGCCCGCGAAGAAATAGACGAAACGCGAGCAGAATTCGTCAATCATCACCCAGCCCGTATGCACGGGCAGGATTTCCAGCACAGCCAGCACCGTAAAGGTCACGCCCACTGGCACACGCTTCAAAAGCCGCGTCGCGATAAAGAAGATTGGCAGGATATAGATGAACCACAGCGTTCCAAACGGCTCGACGAAAGCCATGAGATAGGCCTGCACAACGCCTGAAATACCGGCTTCGCTGGCAATGCCCGGCGCCTTGAACGCAAACTGGATCGTGAGCCACAGAATGTAGAAATACAGGAAGTGCACAACCTTGCGATCGAGATAGCGTCGCCAGGGCCGGTCGATGACGAGGCTGAGAAACAGCCCGGAGATCATGAAGAAATCCGGCATGCGGAATGGTTTGGCGAAGGCAACCACATAATGCATCCAGCCTTCGGCACCCGCCGCCTTTTCGACGCCCAGCGTGGAATGCATCATAACGACGAAGATAATGCAGATGCCCTTGGCAATATCGACCCAGTCGATCCGTTCGCTGCCGCCCGCTATCTGCATATCAGTCTCCCACCTTTTAAGCCCGGTTTTCTATAACCCGATTGGATCGGGATTAATATAGGCCTGCACAGAGCGGCTCTTTCGGTGGTTTTTAACCGAATTTTAACTAGAGAAGGCGGTTTCACGGCTTCGTGTTCGGCTTTTTGCACATTTCGCTTGCTGTGGCTTCCTTGCTACAGACTTTTCTGAGTAGTCGCTTATATTAGGGGCAAGCTTGGTTCAGAAAATTTCCTTTGGAGGTTCATCATGAAGCTCAAGACGCTTCTTCTCGCATCCACCGTCGCCCTGATTGCTGCCACCGGCGCAAAGGCTGCTGACGCGGTTATCGAACAGGAACCAGCACCGGTTGTCGTCGCTCCGACCTTTACCTGGAACGGTGCTTACATCGGTGGTCAGGTTGGCTATGGCTGGGGCAAGTCCGACTTCAGCGGTGACCTTTTCACCTATGGCAATGTGAAGCCTGATGGCTTCCTCGGCGGTCTCTATGCCGGTTACAACTTCGATCTGGGCAACAATGTTGTTCTCGGTATCGATGGCGACATCACCTATAATGACGTCTCGAAGGGCATCGACATTTACGATGGCGATCTCGCAGTCGGTTCGTTTGAAAACAAGCTGCGCTGGTCGGGTGCCGTTCGTGCCCGTGCTGGTTATGCCTTTGACCGCTTCCTGCCTTACATCGCTGGCGGTGTTGCATTCGGCAATATCAAGAACAGCGGCGACATCGACGGTATCGGCTTCTCCGAAAGCAAGACGCTTACCGGCTGGACCATTGGCGGCGGTGTGGACTATGCCGCAACCGACAACCTGATCCTGCGTCTTGAATATCGCTACACCGATTACGGCGATAAGGACCTCGATTTCGGTGGACTGAGCGTCAACAACGACTTCAAGACCAACGAAGTTCGTCTGGGCGTTGCCTACAAGTTCTGATCCTTCGTTAAAGGATTGCAAGAGAAAGGCCCCGCATTGCGGGGCCTTTCTTTTTGCGGTTGTGATACCGCCAGATAAACAAAAGGCCTCTGCGAGCAGAGGCCTTTATTGTTGTCAGGGACCGAGCTGGATCAGACGTCCAGATTGGCGACGCTCAGCGCGTTTTCCTGAATGAACTCGCGGCGTGGTTCCACTTCGTCGCCCATCAGGCGCGAGAAGAGCGAGTCCGCGTCGGTCGCATCGGTCACCTTGACCTGCAGAAGCGAGCGCACATTCGGGTCAAGCGTGGTTTCCCACAGCTGTTCGGCGTTCATTTCGCCCAAGCCTTTGTAACGCTGTAGGGTGAGGCCCTTGCGACCCGTCGCGAAAACCGCATCCAGCAGCGCCATCGGGCCGGACAGCACGTCCGACTTGTCCTTGCGGCGCAGCATGGGCGGCTCGGCGAAGGTTTCGCTCATGCGGCCTGCCACCCGGTCGATCTGTCGGGCATCGGCAGAGCCGAGCAGCGCCATGTCGAGAATGGCGACATCCTTGACGCCGCGCACCATGCGCTCGAAGCGATAGCCACCATCGTCCATGACATGGCCGGTCCAGCCGCGCTCGGTTTCTTCCGAAATCATGTCGAGGCGCGTCGCAACCGTATCGGCAGAGCGTTGCGCCGTGGCATTGTCCTTCGAAGCGTCGGGGTTGAGCAGGCCAGCAATCGCCGCCTGTTCGACAACGCGGCGGTCATAGCGGGTGTGCAGGCCTTGCAGAAGCTGGCGGAGCGTGCGGGCATCGTCCACGACGGCGCGCAGATCTGGCCCGGCGCGCACTTCGCCGCTTGCCATTTCAAGGGCTGCTTCTTCAAGGCCGGTCTCGATGAGGAAGTCCTCGAAGGCGGCCTCGTTCTTGATATATTGCGAGGACTTGCCGCGCGACACCTTATAGAGCGGCGGCTGCGCAATATAGATATGGCCGCGCTCAATCAGCTCCGGCATCTGACGGAAGAAGAAGGTGAGCAACAGCGTGCGAATATGCGCACCGTCGACGTCAGCATCGGTCATGATGATGATCTTGTGATAACGCAATTTGTCGGCGTTGAAGCCGTGCGTCTCATCCTTGCCGATCGAGGTGCCGAGCGCCGTGATCAGCGTGCCGACCTGATCGGAGGACAGCATGCGGTCGAAGCGGACGCGTTCCACATTCAGGATCTTGCCGCGCAGCGGCAGGATCGCCTGGTTCTGGCGTGAACGCCCGCTCTTCGCGGAACCACCTGCCGAGTCACCTTCGACGATGAAGAGTTCCGACTTGGCCGGGTCGCGTTCCTGACAATCGGCGAGCTTGCCCGGCAGCGAGGTGACGCTGAGCGTGCTCTTGCGGGTGATGTCGCGGGCCTTGCGCGCCGCTTCACGGGCGGCGGCGGCCTGAATGACCTTCTCGACCACGGCCTTGCCTTGCGCCGGATGCTCTTCCAGCCAGATCGACAGCGCTTCGTTGACGAGGCTTTCGACCACCGGGCGCACTTCCGACGAAACCAGCTTGTCCTTCGTCTGCGACGAGAACTTCGGGTCCGGCACCTTGACGGAAAGAACGGCCGTCAGGCCTTCGCGGCAATCGTCGCCGGTGAGCTGCACCTTTTCCTTCTTGGTCATGCCGGAAGCATCCGCATAGCCCGTGACCTGACGGGTCAACGCACCACGGAAACCGGCCAGATGGGTGCCGCCATCGCGCTGCGGGATGTTGTTGGTGAAGCACAGCACCTTTTCGTGGTAGGAATCGTTCCACCACATGGCGACTTCAACCGTCATGCCGTCCTTTTCACTGCGGATATAGACCGGCTCGTCGATCAGCGGCTTCTTGTTCTGATCGATATATTTCACGAATTCGATCAGGCCGCCGTCGTAATGCAGTTCGTGTTCCTTGGCGTCCGCATGACGGTGATCGCTCAGCTTGATGCGCACACCGGAATTGAGGAAGGCCAGCTCGCGCAGGCGACGCTCCAGCGTGTCATAGTCGAATTCGACCATGCTGAAGGTTTCCGTCGAGGGCAGGAAGGTCACGGAGGTGCCGGTTTCGCCGTCGGCCACATCGCCCGTCACCACCAGCGGCGCATCGGCGACGCCGTGGGTAAAGCTCATTTCGTGAACCTTGCCATAGCGGCGGATCTTCAGCTTCAGCCAGACCGAAAGCGCGTTGACGACCGAAACGCCCACGCCGTGCAGACCGCCGGAAACCTTGTAGGAATTCTGGTCGAACTTGCCGCCCGCATGGAGCTGGGTCATGATGACTTCAGCAGCCGAAACGCCTTCTTCCTTATGGATGTCGGTCGGGATGCCGCGACCGTTATCGGTCACAGTGCAGGAGCCATCGGCATTGAGCGTCACGGTGACGAGTGTGGCATGGCCCGCCAGCGCTTCGTCGATGGCGTTGTCCACGACTTCATAAACCATGTGATGCAGGCCGGAGCCGTCATCCGTGTCACCGATATACATGCCCGGACGCTTGCGAACGGCATCCAGACCTTTCAGAACACGAATGGAATCCGCGCCATATTCGGCGGAGGCTTCGGAATTCATCTCGGGCGTATCGCTCATGAAAATCTTTCGAAAACGTGCTGCGAATGCAGCCTGATAGCCTGCTGCAAATGCAGCCTTAAAGAACGTGTCGAATCACACGACAAACATGGCTTTAATATAGGCGCTAACGGCTTATTTTCCAAATTTCACGCGCAAATTTGCCGGGGATTCCGGTAGTTTGGGCGGATATCGACCCCATATGGCAGATGCAGCCTCGATTGGGCTTCTGGAAGCGCCACAATTACCCCTTATATGTCATAAAACAACGGTATCTGGAACGCTTGGATGAAACTGCGATGACTATGCCGGAAGTGCTAGAACCCTTCGTGCCGCCCGCGCCGCGTCCGCGCGAAAAGCCGGTCGGCCGTTTCGAGATGATGCGCGTGGTTTACAAGAACCCGCTCGAATTGTGGGGTGAGCCTTCCTACAATGAGCGCTGGGTCGAGGTCAGCTGGCTCGGCATCAAAACCATCATCGCCAACGATCCGGGGCTGATCCGCCACGTGCTTGTGGACAACGCCGCCAATTATCCCATGTCCGCCATTCGGCAGCGCGTGCTGCGCCCGCTGCTGCGCGATGGCCTTCTGACGGCTGAGGGGCAGGTGTGGAAGCGTTCGCGCAAGGCCATGGCGCCTGTCTTCACGCCGCGCCATATTGCGGGCTTTGCGCAAACCATGCGCGACCGTTCACGCCTGTTCGTCGAGCGCTACAGGACCAACGGCACCGTCACCGATGTTGCCCATGACATGACGCTTTTGACCTATGATATTCTGGCCGAAACGCTGTTTTCCGGCGAGATCGCAGGCGATGCCAATGATTTCGCGCGCCAGATCGACAAGCTGTTTGAAACCATGGGGCGCGTCGATCCGTTCGATCTGCTGGGCCTGCCCGACTGGCTGCCACGCTTCACGCGTTTGCGTGGCCAGCAGTCGATGGGCTTCTTCCGCGCGCTCGTCTCCGACACGATTGCCCTGCGCAAGGCGCGCATGGACAAGGGCGAGGCGGTGCCGAGCGATTTCCTGACGCTGCTTCTGCGCGCCGAAGGTCCGGAAGGCCTGAGCCGTTCCGAGATCGAAGACAACATCATCACCTTCATTGGCGCCGGTCACGAAACCACGGCCCGGGCGCTTGGCTGGACGCTCTATCTGCTGGCCAAGGCCCCCGAAGAGCGTGCGCGTGTTGAGGCGGAAATCGACGCCTTTTTCGAAAAGGGCGGGCGCGATCTCCCGCCGCATGAATGGCTGGCAAGTCTGCCTTTTACGCGCGCGGCTTTCGAGGAAGCGATGCGTCTTTACCCGCCTGCGCCATCGATCAATCGCGAGGCGGCGGAGAATGATCGCTATGGCGATCTGGCAATACCGAAAGGCGCAACGGTGCTTGTCATGCCGTGGGTGATCCACCGTCACCGCCTCTACTGGGATCAGCCGGATGCTTTCATGCCGCAGCGCTTCTGGCCGGAAAACCGCGACCGGCTCGACCGTTTCCAGTATCTGCCCTTCGGCGCGGGACCGCGCGTCTGCATCGGGGCGAGCTTTGCCTTGCAGGAAGCGGTGATTGCGCTGGCGACTTTGCTCGACGGTCACCGCTTCGACGTGCTGGAAACCACCAGACCGTGGCCGGTGCAAAAGCTCACCACGCAGCCGCAGGGCGGTCTGCCGATGAAGGTGGTGAGGCGATAGCAAAAAGCCCGGCCAAGCCGGGCTTTTCTGTGTCTTACAGCCGTTCTGCATGCCAGCGCAGATGGTCATCCATGAATGTCGAAATGAAGAAATAGGAATGATCATAGCCCTCGCGCATGTTGAGCGTGAGCGGAATGCCAGCTTTCTTGCAGGCTTCTTCCAGCAGCCACGGACGCAAGCCGTCGTTCAGGAAACCGTCTGCGGTGCCCTGATCGACCAGAAATGCCGGGAATTTGTAGCCATCCTCGATCAGCAACGACGCATCATAGGGACGCCATGCACGTTCTTCCGGTCCGAGATATTTTTCCAGCGCCGGTTTCGACCATCCGGCGGTCGATGGCTGCACGATCGGCGCGAAAGCCGAGGCCGACTTGAAGCGGTCCGGGTTTTTCAGCGCAATCGTCAGCGCGCCATGACCGCCCATGGAATGGCCGGTGATGGCTTGCCGCGCCATATCCAGCGGAAACTCAGCCGCAACCAGATCGGTCAGTTCCTGCGTGATATAGCTGTACATCTGGTAGTTCCGGGCGAAAGGCGCCTGCGTCGCATCGACATAAAAGCCTGCGCCCTTGCCGAACTGCCAGTTCTCCGGTTCGTCCGGAACGTCATCACCGCGTGGGCTCGTATCCGGGCAAATAACGGCAATTCCAAGTTCTGCGGCCAATTGTCGATATTCGCCCTTGTCCATCACGTTTTGATGCGTACAGGTCAGGCCGGACAGATACCAGAGCACCGGCACCGGACCATCCTTGGCCTGCGGCGGCAGGAAGACGGCAAAGGTCATATCGCACTGGCAGGTCGCGCTTTTGTGCCGGTAGACGCCTTGCGTCCCGCCAAAGCACTTGGCTGTCGAAATTGTTTCGAGGGTCGTTGTCATGTGAATTCCAGTTCCTGATTTTGCGCGCGGGCCGGGCTATTCAGCTGCCGAGCGCGACGGCGGCATTGACCGCTGCCGCGACGAGAATGGTGTTGAAGAAATAGGATACCACGCTGTGCATCAGTGTCAGCCGCCGCATGGCGGTGGTGGTGACGCCCGTATCGGAAGTCTGCGCGGTCATGCCGATGACATAGGCGAAATAGGCGAAATCCCAGCCCGATGGTTCCTGCGTGCCGGGAAAGTCGAACCCGCCGCGATGGCGGCTGGCGTGGCCGTTGTCGTCACCGGCTGGTTCCTGCGGTTGCCAGAAGGCATGGGCGTAGTGAATGGCCGTCATCATGTGGATGGTCGCCCAGCCGAGCGGCACCGATGCAAGCGTGGTCACCAGCGCCAATGCATCCGCGTTCGGCTGCCGGTTGAGCAGGATGAACAGCGAGGCCACTGCGACGATAACGGTTGCGAAAGTCACCAGAAAGATGATCCAGGCCGGTTCATCGGCGGCGGCGGCGTGCTTTTTGAGAAAAGCGGCGGTGAGCTTTGGGATGGCTGCAAGCGCCAGCACCAGATAAAGCACGAAGAATGTGTCCGCCCCGATCACCGGCGCCAGCGGACTGCCGAATAGCCAGGCGATGATAAAGGCCGCTGCGCCGCCGATGGCCGCAAGATAGAAGGACATATGGCGGCGCAGCAGAAACATCAGTTGCTCTTTTCCCGGCGTTCCAGCCGCATGTCCACATGCGGGATGCCGTCTTCCAGATATTCATCCGAAATGACTTCAAAACCGAACGAGCCATAGAATTTCTGCAAATGGCTCTGGCCACCGAGCTCAATGGCGATGCCGGGAAAATGCTGTTGCGTGAAGGCAATCGCTTCCTGCATCAGCCTTCGGCCAAGTTGGTAGCCCCGGTAATCCGGGGCCACGACCACACGCCCGATCTTGGCAGGTTTGCCATCACTTTCCGGCGGCAGAACCCGCAAGGCGGCTGCGAGTTCTTCGCCGTCAAGAATGCGCAGGTGGAACGCGCCAATGTCCTTGCCATCGATTTCGGGATAGGGGCATTTCTGCTCCACCACGAAAATATCCACGCGCAATTTCAGCAGCGCATAAAGCGCGCGCGGCGTAAAATCGTCCAGCTCATCCCAGCGGGATATCAGCGTTTTTTCGCTCATCAGTAGACAATCACCGAACGGATCGACTTGCCTTCATGCATCAGGTCGAAGGCCGTGTTGATTTCATCGAGCGGCATGGTGTGGGTAATCAGATCGTCGATGTTGATCTTGCCGTCCATGTACCAGTCGACGATCTTCGGCACGTCGGTGCGGCCGCGCGCGCCGCCGAAGGCGGTGCCTTTCCAGACGCGGCCCGTGACCAGCTGGAATGGACGCGTGGCGATTTCCTTGCCAGCTTCCGCAACGCCGATAATGATGGATTCACCCCAGCCGCGATGGCAGCATTCCAGCGCCTGACGCATGACATCGGTGTTGCCGGTGGCGTCGAAGGAATAGTCCGCGCCGCCATCGGTCAGGTCTTGAATGGCCTGAACCACCTTGTCATTGCCGATTTCACGCGGGTTGATGAAGTCGGTCATGCCGAACTTCTTCGCCATTTCGACCTTGGCCGGGTTGATATCAACGCCGATGATCTTGTCCGCGCCGACCATGCGCGCGCCCTGAATGACATTGAGGCCGATGCCGCCGAGGCCAAATACCACCACATTCGAACCTGGACGAACCTTTGCCGTATAGATCACCGCGCCGATGCCGGTGGTGACGCCGCAGCCGATATAGCAAATCTTGTCGAAGGGCGCGTCTTCACGCACCTTGGCGACGGCGATTTCCGGCAGAACGGTGAAGTTCGAGAAAGTCGAGCAGCCCATATAATGGAACACTTCGCCGCCATCGCAGGAAAAGCGCGTGGTCTTGTCCGGCATCAGGCCCTGACCTTGCGTGGCGCGGATCGAGGTGCAGAGGTTGGAGCGCTGCGACAGGCAGGTTTTGCACTGGCGGCATTCCGGCGTGTAAAGCGGGATGACATGGTCGCCCGGCTTGACGGAGGTTACGCCTGCGCCAACTTCGCGCACGATGCCCGCGCCCTCATGGCCGAGAATGGCCGGGAACTTGCCTTCGGAATCGAGGCCCGACAGCGTATAGGCGTCGGTGTGACACACGCCGGTCGCCATGATTTCGACCAGCACTTCACCGGCCCGCGGCCCGCCGATTTCGACGGTTTCGATGGTGAGCGGCTTTTTTGCCTCCCAGGCAACGGCTGCACGTGATTTCATGACGATGTTCCTTCTGGATCTGGAGCGCATCCCGACAATTTTGAAACTATCTTCCGACAGGATGGGCTCAAAAACAAATAGTTAGTCCGGTTTGGCGCCCTATTTCAGATAGGTGCGCAAAATCTGCATGATTTGATCGATCTCGGCGTCCGGGTCTGTCGCGACATCCCGCACAATGGTCTCACGCGCTTGCCCGAATGTCTCGCGGAAGTGACTTTCCAGAACTTCCGCCATCAGCCCGTTGGCCGCGCCGCGTAAAGCGGCGATTTGCTGCAACAGCGCCGCACATTCCGTGCCCGCTTCCACGGCGCGTTCCAACGCTTCCGCCTGTCCGCGAATGCGGCGAAGGCGGGTTAGCGCACGCTTTTTATCGTCCGGTGAATGCGGCATGAATCCTCTCGATTTTGCGAAAATCTATATACTATGGGGGAGTATGTCAATTGCTCCTGAAACGTCTTTTTCAGGAAAGGATCTGCGCGTGCGGCCAGCTACGCGCAAACCTTTCAGGCCGGTATCAGGCAGGTTTTTGCTGGCGCATATGGATCAGCGGGTAGGGGCGTCCCTGATCGTCGGTTTCGGAACGTCCGGTTTCGATGAAGCCCATATGCCGGTAGAAGCCGACGGCCTGAGCGTTCTGCTCGTTCACATCGACAGTCAGCGTGCCGCCATTGAGGGATTGCGCGTGGGCGATGAGCCGCTTGCCAATGCCCTTGCCGCGCTGGTCTGCCGCGATGAACAGGCTGTCGATCTGATTGTCGGTCAGCCCCATGAAGCCGACAGGCCTTCCGTCGTCTTCGATGACCCAGACTTCAGCATTAGGCAGATAATGCTCGGATACGAGGGTTTCTATTTCCCGGAAATCCTCGGGACTAAGAAAGTCATGCGTGGCGCGCACGCTGGCCCGCCAGATTTCAGTGAGAGCAGGCGCGTCGGTCGCGCTCGATAGGCGGATATGGGGCATGTGTGTTCCTGACAGAATAGGTGTGAAAGCACGCTCTTCTACCACCTTATCAGTTCGGACTTGAAGAAGCCGAGTTTGCTTTTCTCCCAGACCGTTCCGTGGGCCGGAAGAGCCGCGCTGTGCCTCTGCCATGGACTGTTGGAAACGGTGCTCCATCCCTTTTGCGCCATGCCGGGTAGGCGCGGCAGGATCAGAAAACTCAAATCATCGAAACTCTTGATGGTTTCGCACCAGATTGCCGCACCCACGCCCGCAATATGCGCGTTCTTGCCCCCGCCGGGCAGGGATTTGCCCGGATTCCAGTTATAATATTCCTCGACGGTCTGGGGCCGATAGGTGCGCAGTCCAAGGCGTGCCTTGAGCGCGTTCTGCGCGGGCAGAATGGACGCTTCCTTATAGGGCACGTCGAGATAGCTATGGGCAAAAGGCGTGAGCAGGATCGGAAGCTCGCGCTCCATCGCGCGGTTGAGGTCGTTCAAACTGTTCTGGACATTCTTGACGACCATTTTCTGCAACTGGAGTGCCTGTTGCGATCCCATCTGCGCGCCGAGTTCCATATTGGCATATTTGGGGTCGGTGGAAATCCAGTGCTGAACGACGATATCGCGGTCAAGTCCGGCCCGCATGGTTTCCTGACAGGCGATCGGCTTTTTCCCGGCCAGCACCGCCACCTTATGCTGATGCCGGACGAATTTCGTATAAAGCTGTTCCGTCATCCCGAAGGCTTCATCACCGCCGATATCGAGCCAGCGCCCGGGGAACACATCCGACAGATAGGCTATGATCTCGTCATAGACTTTGAAGCTATCGGGCAGATCGGGGTTGAGCCAGGCGCGATGCTGCACCACCCCCGGCGTCAGTTCGAAACGCTGTACGTTGCTGCCCATCGCCAGTTCCGGGTGCAGCCTGATCAGTGCCGCGGCATGGCCGGGCGCGTCCGAAGATGGAATGACGGTGATGTGACGTGCCTGCGCATAGGCGACGATTTCGTTGAGATCGGCGCGGCTATAGATGGGCTCGTCATCCGGCTGTTTGCCATCCGGTCTAGCGGCTTCAATGCGCCAGGTCTCATCATCGGTGAGATGAAGATCGAGCGCGTTGAACTTGTAGAACGCAATCAGATCGATGACAGTCTTGATCTCGTCCGTGGTGAAATAATGCCGGGCAACATCGAGATGGAAACTGCGCCATTTGTAATGCGGACCGTCCACGATGCGGACAGCAGGAATTTCGATGCCGCTGGCATCCTGTTGCGGCGCGGTGGCGAAAAGCTGCAACAGCGTGGTCAGGCCCATGGCTAGCCCTTGCGAACTGTTCGCCCTGATGACCACCCCGGTTTCGTCTGCGTGCAGAAAATAGCGCTCGTCCAGATCGTCCTGCTCGGCGGGCGAGAGGCCCGTCGACCGGGGAGCCTCTTTGATTTCCGGTGTCGGACCGATTTCCAGATGAATGGCGCCCTTCGGTGAATTCGCGCTGGAACGGGGTGCGTTTACGAGTTTTATTTCCGAGAAGGGTCGTATTGCTTCTTTGAAAACGCGAATACTGTTTTCAATGGCGGGATCGTCATAGGTGATCCTGGCGCCGCTCTCGACGCGGAATTTTCCGCTCAAATTCCTGATCCTGTGCGGGGTCGGGATAAGAGGAATGGCTGCATCCGTGTCCTTCGCAGCTGCATCGAAGAGGCCGGGAAAACCCGATGTCGCCAGACCGCCTGCGAGACTGGAAAGAATAAGTCCTTTTAAAAATTCCCTTTTGCTAATATTCATCCCGATTAATTCCCCAATGTTTTTAATTTTATAAATACTATGCGCAATTCTATGAATAAAATATACAGAAATACTTTTGTCGCGTCCTGTAGGACGCGGGGGCCTGTTCGGTCGGGTTCGAATATGGATAATGGCCAGCACTTGTGTGATAAGCACAAATGCTGCTGCCCCCTGATCGACGGATATTCTTTTGACGCGCCTGCCTGATCTTCCCGTTACACGCATTCTGCCGCAGCTGGTTGCGGCCATGGACACCCATGCAAGCGCGGTTCTGGTCGCGCCGCCGGGTGCGGGCAAGACGACGCTGGTGCCGATCCATATGCTGGATGCGCAGTGGCGCGGCGATGGCATGATCGTGCTTCTGGAGCCGAGGCGACTTGCTGCCCGCGCGGCTGCCCGTCGCATGGCCGAGCTTTTGGGCGAGGAGCCGGGCGAAACGGTCGGCTACCGGATGCGTCTGGAGAGCAAGGTCTCGGGCAGGACGAAAATCCTTGTCGTCACTGAGGGCGTCTTTGCGCGGATGATCCTTGATAATCCGGACCTCAAGGGTGTGGCGGCAGTGCTGTTCGACGAGTTTCACGAGCGCAGCCTCGATGCGGATTTCGGGCTGGCGCTGGCGCTCGATGTGCAGGCGGCCTTGCGCGACGATCTGAAAATTCTGGTCATGTCGGCAACGCTCGATGGTGCCCGCGTGGCCGCACTCCTCGGCGATGCGCCAGTGATTGAAAGCGAGGGCCGGGCCTTCCCTGTCGATATTCGTTATCGCGAACGAAAAGCCGACGAGCGGGTGGAAGACGCGATGGCGCGGAGCATTCGCGACGCGCTGGTCGATGAGACCGGTAGCATTCTGGCTTTCCTGCCGGGGCAGGGCGAAATCGAGCGCACGGTGCGCCTTCTGGAAGATCGCGTGCCGGCCCATGTGATACTCGCGCCGCTTTATGGCGCGATGGAAGGCCGCGATCAGGACGCGGCAATCAAGCCGGCACCGGAAGGCAGGCGCAAGGTGGTTCTGGCGACCTCGATTGCTGAAACCTCCATCACGATCGACGGCGTGCGCGTGGTGATCGACAGCGGGCTTGCTCGCCTGCCGAAATATGAACCAGCCACCGGCCTGACACGGCTGGAAACGGTGCGGACCTCGCGCGCAAGCGCCGATCAGCGGGCGGGCCGCGCCGGGCGAACGGAGCCGGGCATGGCCATTCGCCTCTGGCATCAGGGGCAGACGGCATCGTTGCCCGCCTTTTCTCCGCCCGAAATTCTGGAGGCCGATCTATCCGGCCTTGTGCTCGACAGCGCCGCTTGGGGCGTGACCGATCCGGCAACGCTTGCCTTTCTCGATGCGCCGCCGAAACCGGCGCTGAACGAAGCCCGTGCTCTGTTGCGCAGGCTTGGCGCGCTGGACGAGGCCGGGCGTCTGACCCCCGACGGAGAAGCCATGCGTCAGCTCGCTCTGCCTGCGCGTCTTGCCCATATGGTGGCCGAGGCGGGCAAGCGCGGCGAAGTTTTAAAGGCTGCCGAACTGGCGGTGCTTTTAACCGAGCGCGGCCTTGGCGGTAACGAAACCGATCTCGATACGCGCTTTTCGCGCTTTCGCAATGATCGTTCGGACCGTGCTCAAAGGGCCAAGGGTCTGGCAAAGCGCCTTGCCGCGAATGTGCCCAATCAGGGCGCGCCCGCTGGATCAGGCATCGGGCGCATGCTGATAGACGCCTATCCCGACCGGATTGCCAGAGCGCGCGGCCAGACCGGGCAATTCCTGTTGGCCAATGGTCGCGGCGGCGAGGTGGATAGCGCGATCAGCCTCAGTCGTGCCCCCTGGCTGGTCGTGGCGGATATGTCCGGCAAGGCGGGCCGTGCGCGTGTTCTTTCGGCTGCCGAAGTGTCGGAAGCGGAAATCCGGCTGGCTCTTGGCGAGCGGATCGAGAGCGGGCGACAGGTCGTCTATGACCCCGAAAAGAACGCGCTCAGGGCGCGTGAGGCCGTGCGCATCGGCGCCATCGCCCTTTCGGAAAAGCCGCTGGCCGCGCCATCGGGCAGCGCTGCCGATGAGGGCGTGATCGCCGCCCTGCGCGAACATGGGCTTGGCATTCTGCCCTGGGGCAAGGAAGCCGAAATTCTGCGTCGCCGTCTTGGCTGGCTTTATCGTGGCCTGGGCGATCCATGGCCATCCATGGACGACGAGCATCTGCTGGAGACGCTGGAAGACTGGCTGCTGCCCTTCCTGACCGGGGAAGCGCAACTCGACCGCATTCCGGGTCACGTGCTGAAAAACGGCCTGATGAGCCTTGTGCCCTTTGATCTTCAGCGCAGCGTGGATCAACTCGCGCCAACGCATTTCACCGTGCCTACCGGCTCGCATATTCCAATCCACTACGATGCCGAAGAGCCGGTGCTGGCCGTCCGCGTGCAGGAACTGTTCGGACTTGGTGTGCATCCATCTATCGCCAATGGCAAGGTGCCTTTGCTGCTGGAACTTCTGTCGCCCGCCCATCGCCCGATCCAGATCACCCGCGATCTGCCGGGCTTCTGGAAAGGATCATGGGCCGATGTCCGGTCCGACATGCGTGGGCGCTATCCAAGACATGTCTGGCCGGAAGACCCCGCCAATGCGGAAGCAACCCGCCGGGCAAAGCCGCGCGGAACCTAACATGACAGTTGCATTCTTCGTGATGCCGGACTGCAAAGAGCAATTTTAGGTTCTGCATTCGCATAATCTAATCCGAAAAGTCTGCAACTTTTCGGGATCATGCGAGGCTCCGGTGCTCACGTACTTTAAGTACGCTCCGCTCCGGTGCTCGCAAATCACTCTTTTCGCCACGGCCTGACGAACTTGCAACTGTCGTGCTAAAACGAAGCATTAATCGCCTGCGACCGGATAACGCAGTTCCGCTTGCATTCCAGTCTTCGCTTGCCCCATAAGGGGCAGGATAGAGGAACAGCAAAAAATGCACGCAGAGTTCGAGAACCGCGCTTCCAATCTTTCGCGTCGCCCGCGTTTGACCACGCTGGTTCGTGTGCGCTGGCTGGCCATCGCCGGACAGACGGCAGCCGTCATGCTCGTGGCGCTTTACCTGCAATTTCCCTTTGCGGTTGGCATCTGTTTTGCGCTGATTGCCTGCTCGGCCTGGCTCAATCTCTATCTGGCCTTTCGTTTTCCGACCAATCACCGGCTGAACCCGGAAGCGGCGAGCCTTGTGCTGGCCTTCGATATTCTGCAACTGGCGGGCCTGCTTTATCTCACCGGCGGGCTGCAAAATCCCTTCGTCATCCTGATGATCGTGCCGGTCATCATTTCGGCCACCTCGCTTTCAGCCCGGCATACGCTGGCGCTGGCTTTGCTGGTCGTCGCCTGCACATCCGTGCTTTCGGTGCGGCATGAACCGCTGCCCTGGTATCCGGGCGAGGTGCTGAACCTGCCGTTCCTGTTCGTGATCGGCATCTGGTGCGCCATCACATCGGCACTGGGCTTTACCGGTGTCTATGCCTATCGCATCGCGGAAGAAGCGCGCCAGCTGGGCGATGCATTGAGCGCTGCGGAACTCATTCTCCAGCGCGAACATCACCTCACCGCTCTGGATGGTCTCGCCGCTGCTGCCGCTCACGAGCTGGGAACGCCGCTCGCCACCATCGCGCTGGTGGTGAAGGAAATGCAGCGTTCCTATGCCAAAAATCCGGTCGATACGGGGCTTGGCGAAGACATTGCGCTTTTGCATTCGCAGACGCAGCGCTGCCGTGAAATTCTGCAACGGCTGACCAGCTTGTCCTCGGAAAACGAGGAGCATATGTCGCGCCTGCCATTGTCCTCGCTGATCGAGGAAGTGATAGCGCCGCATCGCAATTTCGGTGTCACCATCGACGTGGAGAAGGTGGAAGGGCCGAAGCCCGAGCCGGTCACGCGGCGCAATCCCGGCCTGCTTTATGGCCTCGGCAATCTGGTGGAAAATGCTGTCGATTTCGCGCGCGGCAATGTCAGTGTCACCTGGGGCTGGACCGACAATCAGGTCAGCGTGACCATTCAGGACGATGGCGAAGGTTTCAAGCCGGAAATCCTCGACCGCATCGGTGAGCCCTATATGACCAGCCGCGACAGCACCCGCAATGGCGGCGGCCTTGGCCTTGGCCTGTTCATCGCAAAAACCTTGCTGGAGCGTTCCGGCGCACAGATTGCGTTTCGTAATCGAAGCAATCCCGGGCAGGGGGCAGAAGTCAAAGTGGTTTGGCCGCGTTCAACCTTCACCCACGTCTGACGCAAAACCGCCTCGCAAAATTGTTTTTGCTCAACTTCTTGTGTTGTCTTTTAGAATTATTAATCAAATACAATGATTTATAGTCTGGCGTAAAATTCATGGCCGTAGAAATTGCTTCAACGATTCAATGGCTATTTGACTTTTTGACGCAGGGGTATCAATAAGGGATCAAAAATACAGGCAGGAAGCACCCGATGGACGACTTGAAGCAGGAAGACAGCGAAGCCATAGGCAACGACCCCACCCTCCTTCTGGTTGATGACGACAAACCTTTCTTGCAACGCCTGGCCCGCGCCATGGAAAGCCGGGGCTTTCAGGTGACCACAGCGGAATCGGTTGAAGAAGGCATCGCCGCCGCCAAGGCCGCAGCGCCCGCCTATGCCGTGGTCGATATGCGGCTGGGAGACGGCAACGGTCTCGACGTCATCGAGGCCATTCGCCTGCGTCGTTCCGATACGCGTGCCATCGTCCTCACCGGTTATGGCAATATCGCCACCGCCGTGAATGCGGTGAAGCTCGGAGCCATCGACTATCTGTCGAAGCCTGCCGATGCGGATGAAGTTTTCGCAGCCCTGACCCGCCGTCCGGGCGAAAAAGTCGCTCCGCCGGAAAACCCCATGTCTGCCGATCGCGTCCGCTGGGAGCATATCCAGCGCGTTTACGAGATGTGCGAGCGCAATGTTTCGGAAACCGCGCGCCGTCTCAACATGCATCGCCGTACCTTGCAGCGCATTCTCGCCAAGCGCGCGCCGCGCTGAGACCTTGCTTCGGCATGTGGCATTCGCTCTTTGAAAATTAAGAGTTTCTTAATTTAGTGAAAAATCCAGTAAAACCTCCGTGTTTTGCTGGATTTTTTTATTAGAGAGAATTTCAAAGGCCAATTCCCTATATTGTGCACCATTCCTAGTGGATTGTTCTAAAGTTGAATATAAAAATCTATAATAATAAGGCAATTAAGGCACATCCCGAAAAGTGTGAAACGGTTTTCGGATAAGATGTGCTCCAAAAACAAATAGTTAGAGCGGTCATGCGCCGCTCTAGGGCCATTCGGAGGAGAATGCTGCGCCCTGTTCCACCGCAGCCCGGTTCTCTTGTGCTCGAATGCGCTATCTAACATTCAAGGCAACACATGACTGCTCATACTGATGCACCTTCGAGCGCGACCGCCCGCCGGCGAGCGCTTATCGCCAGCTTGACTGGCAGCTCCATCGAATGGTTCGACTACTTTCTCTACGGCACAGCCGCCGCGCTTGTTTTCAACAAGCTGTTCTTCCCCAACTTCGACCCCGTTGTCGGATTGATGCTGTCTTATCTGTCGTTTTCGCTGACCTTCTTCATCCGTCCGCTGGGTGGCGTGATTTTCGCGCATATCGGCGACCGTATCGGCCGCAAGAAGACGCTGGTCATCACGCTGTCGCTGATGGGCGGCGCAACCGTTCTCATCGGTCTGCTGCCGACCTATGAGCATATTGGCGTCTGGGCACCCATTTTGCTGATCCTGCTGCGCATGGTGCAGGGGCTCGGCATTGGCGGCGAATGGGGCGGTGCTCTGCTGCTGGCCTATGAATATGCACCTGCCAATCGCAAGGGCTTCTTCGGTAGCGTTCCGCAGGTCGGCGTAACCATCGGCATGTTGCTGGCGACGCTTTCGGTCAGCCTGATGGTCACCCTGCCGGATGAATCCTTCATGGCCTGGGGCTGGCGCGTTCCCTTCGTGCTGAGCGCGGGTCTGGTTTTCCTCGGCCTTTGGATCCGTAACGGTCTCGACGAGACGCCGGAATTCAAGCAGGCGAAGGAAAGCGGCAATGTCGCCAAGATGCCGCTCGTTGAAACCCTTCAGAACCATTGGCGCGAAGTGCTGATCGCCGCTGGCCTGAAGGTCGTGGAAACAGCACCGTTCTACATCTTCTCTACCTTCGTGGTGAGCTATGCGGTGAGCACACTCGGCTTCGAAAAGAGCGGGGCGCTGAACGCCGTGATGATCGGCGCGCTGGTCGCTTCGATCCTGATCCCGACCATGGGTCTCGTGTCCGATTATGTTGGCCGCAAGACGGTCTATGTCGTCGGCTGCATCCTGCTCGGCCTGTTCATCGTTCCCTACTTCATGCTGCTCGACACCAAGACCGTCTGGGGCCTGACGCTGGCAACGGTTATCAGCTTCGGCGTTCTCTGGTCGCCGATCACCGCTGTTCTGGGCACACTGTCGTCGGAAATCTTTGCGACCAAGGTGCGCTATACCGGCATCACGCTCGGCTACCAGCTGGGTGCTGCGCTGGCTGGCGGTACTGCGCCGCTGATCGCCACCTGGCTGCTCGCCAAATATGAAGGCAGCTGGCATGCGGTCGCGGTCTATCTGCTGGTGACGGTGCTGATTTCTCTGGTCGCCATCATCGCGATCAGCCGCAGCCGTTCGCGCCAGTAAGCGCCTCTGCTAAAGCATTGAAAAGCGGGGAAACCACATCGGTTTCCTCGCTTTTTGTTTAAAAATCGCCGCCCGGCATTTCCAGTCCGGAAAGCTCGGCATAGGTGAGGCGCGCCGCGCCCGCCCGGGCAAAGCGCAGCATCAGCGCCTTGCGGGTAGCACCTGCCAGCTTGTGTTCAGGCGCATCGCGCAGGATTTCCGCGCCATAACCGTCAGAGAGAATGAAGCCGCATTCCTCCGGGAATATCTCACGCGGCACCGCCGGATGGGTGGCGAAAAACAGCCGGTCGCAATAGGCGCGATAGTCCGGCCATTTGCGATCCGCCTTCCAGTCCTCAATCGACGACTTAATCTCGACAATCCAGATTTCGCCCTTGCGGCTGACCGCAATCAGATCGGCGCGGCGGCCGGATGCAAGCGGCAGCTCCGGCAAGGTCGCAAGCCCCATATCCAGAAACAGGCGCTGCACACCACGGCGCACAAGCATGGCGTTGTCTGATTGCCGTCCGTCGGACAGCGGATGGGTCTGGTTGGGAATCACGATGGGCATGGCGGCATTTTGCGTGCGGTTTCAAAGCGAAACAACCGAAAACGCGCGATTCTTTGTGGCGATTTTTGAGTATTGGTCCGTCAAACAAGGCGAAAAAAGGCAGAAAAATGGCCTAATAAAGAATTTTTCAATTTACGGTTAACGTACAGTTAACAATACTGCCGCATCTTCAAGCATGAATGGGCGATTCGCTCCTTTTGACGGCACATTGATTCTATCTTGGGGGAATGCATGAATTCTCGCGTCCTTAAACTGACGGCGGCACTTTTTCTTGCAGGCGGACTTGCTGGCTGCTCTACTGTCGGCGGAACGTTCTACACAGCCTCTTACTCGTCGGTCACCGATGCTGGCTATGTGCTTCCCGCCATTCCGAGCGAAAAGATACCGGCGCAATATCGTCGCCAGATCGTGAAGTATCAGACCGATGAAGCCCCCGGCACCATCATCGTCGATACGCAAGCGAAGTTCCTCTATTACATCATGCCGGATGGCAAGGCGATGCGCTATGGCATCGGCGTCGGGCGTGAAGGCTTTGGCTGGTCGGGCACAGCCCGCGTTGCCATGAAGCGCGAATGGCCGACCTGGACGCCGCCATCGGCAATGATCAAGCGTCAGCCGGAACTGGCGAAGTTCCGCAATGGCATGGACCCGGGCCTCAAAAATCCGCTCGGCGCGCGTGCGCTCTATCTGTTCAACAAGGGTGGTGATACCGGCTATCGCCTGCACGGGACGCCGGAATGGTGGACCATCGGCAAAGCCATGTCGTCGGGCTGCATCCGCCTGATGAATCAGGATATCATCGATCTCTATGATCGTGCCGAACAGGGTGCAAAGGTCATCGTGAAGCAGTAAATAATACAATATCGGCGATACACGACATTAAAGTGGTGATCGTGTATCGCCGAACTTATTTTCAAATAGTTTAAAGTCTATTTTCAGAGCAGTGCGGGAAATATATCTGCATATTGCAGAATGACATCTGAAACGGAGTGCATAAAGTATCCATATGCCTCCTTTAGTTCTTCCAAGTCTGAACTGCCGATCGGTATATGAAACATCATGTCCTCTTTCTTGAAACATGAGTGAATCTATACTTTTTACGGGGCGCTGCAATCGCCATAGTTTGGTACACGATAAGTACCATGATATCGCTTATACTTAATATACGATATACGCCGGGACGGCGTTGAGCGCGGCGCTTTTATAAAAAAACGCCGGTCTGGCGATCCGGCGTTTTTCAGATTTCAGTTTGTGAGACCGATCAGATCTGTTCGACCTGCTGCACTTCCGGCACGAAGTGACGAAGCAGGTTCTGGATGCCGTGCTTCAGCGTCGCGGTCGAAGACGGGCAGCCCGAGCAGGCGCCCTTCATGTTGAGAAACACGGTGCCGTTTTCGAAGCCACGGAAAGTGATGTCGCCGCCATCCTGCGCCACGGCAGGGCGAACGCGGGTTTCGATCAGTTCCTTGATGGTTTCGACGATTTCGGTATCGGCCTCATCGAAGAATTCTTCATCGCCATGGGCGGCTGCGGCGTCTGCATTGGCGTTGCCAGCCATGGCCGAGGCGCCCGACATGAAATGTTCCATGATCGTGCCGAGGATCGCAGGCTTCAGGTGCTGCCATTCGCCATCGTCCTTGGTGACGGTAATGAAGTCATAGCCGAAGAAAACGCCGGTAACGCCCGGAACGGCGAACAGCTTGGCTGCCAGCGGCGACGTGTTGCCGGCGGATGAAGCATCGCGGAAATCGGCGGTGCCTTCCGGCATGACCACCTTCCCGGGCAGAAACTTCAGGGTCGCCGGATTGGGCGTGGTTTCAGTCTGGATGAACATGCCAGTTCTCCGCTTTCAATTTTGGAACTGTTCTAATAATAGCGAAACCGCGCGGAAACAAGGGCTGTCGCTCTCAGGCGCGTTTCAGTTGCTATCAATATAGGGTGATTGCACAACAGTTGCAAATTCGTCAGGCCGTGGCGAAAAGAGTGATTTTCGAGTACCGGAGCGGAACGTACTTAAAGGTACGTGAGCACCGGAAGCCTCGCATAATCCCGAAAAGTTGCAGACTTTTCGGATCAGATTATGCGAACGCAAAACTCAAAATTGCTCTTTGCAGCCCGGCATCACGAAGAATGCAACTGTTGCGTCAGGTCACCGCATCAATGTCGTCATCGGTCAACCCTGCGGGAACAACGGTGACGGGGATGGGAAACTGGGCGCGGCCAGCCAGCGATTGCACGAGAGGGCCGGGGCCTTCCTTGCCGGAACCGGCAGCGAGAACCAGAATGGCAATGTCCTGGTCTTCCTCGATCAGGCTGAGCAGCTCTTCCGCTGTCTGGCCTTCACGGATGCTAAGTTCGGGTTCGATGCCCTGATCTTCACGTACGACGGCGGCGAATTTTTCCAGCGCGGATCGCGCTCGATCCTGCGCTTCGGCACGCATGATTTCGCCGACGCCCAAAATTTGCTGGAAATCGGAGTCATCAATAACGAAAAGCAGAATGAGCGAGCCGCTCGTGTTTTTGGCACGGCGTGCGGCATAGGCGACAGCGCGCCCGCATTCGGGCGTTTCATCGATGACGGCGAGAAATTTGCGTCGGTGACCGGATTCCCGGCTTAGTCGTTTGGATACCATGGCCGCAATTTGCCATCAGGATTGGCCGCCTGCAAGCCAGCATTCTTTGCTATGGCCCTGAACAGCAGGCAATTTCACAAAAACAAGGGCGACCGCAAAAAACCAGTCGCCCTTGGTGACGCTGTTGAAAATCAGTTCTGCAACCAGCCGATAATGTCGCGCACATCGCGCATGGTCTTCTCGGCGATCACACCTGCGCGCTCGCCGCCGTCCCGCAAAACGCTGTCGATATGGGCCGGATCGGCCACCAGACGGCGCATTTCATGGGTGATCGGCGAAAGCTTCGTCACGGCCAGTTCGGCCAGTGCCGCCTTGAATTCCGAGAACTGGCGCCCGCCAAATTCGCCAAGGATATCTTCCTTCGACTGCGAGGCGAGAGCCGCATAGATTCCGACCAGATTGTCCGCTTCCGGACGACCGGACAGACCATCCAGTTCCGATGGCAGGCCATCGGAATCGGTCTTGGCCTTGCGGATCTTCTTGGTGATCGTTTCTTCGTCGTCGATCAGATTGATGCGCGACAGGTCCGACGGATCGGATTTCGACATTTTCTTGGTGCCGTCGCGCAGCGACATGATGCGCATAGCCGGACCCGAAATCATCGGTTCGGTCAGCGGGAAGAAGCCCGAAACCTTCTCGTCGCCCACCTGCATATCCACGCCGATGCCAAGCGATGCAATACGGTCGGAATAGTCATTGTTGAATTTTTGCGCGATATCGCGCGTCAGCTCCAGATGCTGCTTCTGGTCTTCGCCAACGGGCACGGCGGTGGCGCGATAGAGCAGAATGTCGGCAGCCATCAGGCTCGGATAGGCAAAGAGGCCCAGCGAAGCATTTTCGCGGTCCTTGCCGGCCTTGTCCTTGAACTGCGTCATACGGCTCATCCAGCCGATGCGCGCAATGCAGTTGAACACCCAGGCCAGTTCCGCATGCTGCATGACACGGCTCTGGTTAAAGACGATGCTCTTCTGCGGATCAATGCCGGAAGCCAGAAACGCCGCCGTCACTTCGCGGGTGGATTGCAGCAGTTCAGCCGGGTCGGGCGACACGGTCAGCGCGTGCATGTCCACGACGCAATAAATGCATTCTTGGGTCTTCTGGACCTCGACCCACCGCTTGATCGCCCCCAGATAATTGCCGAGGTGGAGATTTCCGGTCGGTTGGACGCCGGAGAAGACAAGCGGTTTGAACGTGCTCATGGTTCTATCCTAAAAATGAACCCCTGCCGGTGGAGAGCAGGGGGCTTTGATGATGTGGCGTGTTTTCGCAGAGACGCAGAGGCGTTTCAAGGACAATTATGCGTCACTCTCGGGCTCTTTCTTGACCGCGCCGCGTTTGACATTGCGGCGGATCATGCCGGTATTTGCACCGCCGAGACCGAAGGCGAGGCCGAAATAGACAATCATCGCGGCAATCACCATGGCGCAGACTGTTCCGGCTCGAACGACAAAGGGCGCAGCGGAAGAAAGCTCATAGGCGAAATGGCCGATGGCATAATGAATGCCAAACGCCATGACGCCCGCCGCGATCAACAGGCGCGGAATGCGGGTGAGAAGCGGAATATCCTGTCCCCAATGGCCGCGTTTCACGAGCGTTGCAAACAGCAGAACGGCATTGACCCAGCCAGCCACGATTTCTGCTGTGGCGATGCCGGTCGGGCCGAGACGCGGGAACAGCGTGATGGCAAGCGAAACATTCACCGCGACGGAAATGGCCGCGAAGATCATCGGCGTACGCGTATCCTCGCGGGCGAAGAAGCCCGGAATAAACGCCTTGATCAGCACGAAGGCGGGCAGACCAAGACCGTAGATCGCCAGAATGTTGGAGACGACGATTGTGGAATCGGGGCTGAATTTACCGCGCTCGAACAACAGCCGCACGATGGGTTCCGACATGACGAGAAGCGCTGCTGCTGCGGGAAGCGTAAGAAACAGCGTGAACTCGACCGAGCGGTTTTGCAGGTTCGAGGCTTCCTTCATGTGGCCACCACGCAAGGCGCGCGACAGTTCCGGCAACAACACGGTGGCAACCGCAATGCCCACGACGCCCAGCGGCAGCTGATAGATGCGGTCGGCATAGACCAGTGAGGAAACAGCTCCTTCCATGCCGGAAGCGATGTTGGTGTTGATGAGCAGGTTGATCTGCGTGATGCCCCCGGTGATTGCGGCGGGCAGCGCCAACACCAGCAGCCGCTTGACGTTGGCAGTCAGGCGCGGACGGCGAAAGCCAATCTTGATGCCCGCATTGCGCACCGCGAGCCAGACGATGGCGAGCTGCACCAGACCTGCCGCCATGACGCCCCAGGACAGGCCGTAGCCGACAGTCAATGGATCATGACCGCGCCACCAGGCAAAGGCCAGAACGCCGATCAGGATGATGTTGAGGAAGACAGGCGCTATCGCTGCCGCGAAATAGCGGTGCAGCGAGTTGAGCATGCCGCCCATCATCGCCGCCAGCGACATGCAGGCGAGATAGGGGAACATGATGGTGGCGAGCCGCACCGTGTTGTCGAACTTCACCGGATCGTCCATGAAGCCCGGCGCAATGACGGTGCGCACGATGAAGGGCATCGAAAGTTCCATCACGATGGTGATGAACAGCAACACCGTGAACAACACGCCGAACACTTCTTCGGAGAAGCGGCGGGCGCCGTCCATGCCGTTCTTTTCGATTTCCTTGGCGAAAAGCGGCACGAAGGCCGAGTTGAATGCGCCTTCGGCGAAAAGCCTGCGGAACGTGTTCGGAAAGCGGAATGCTGCGTTGAAAGCATCGGCCACCGGGCCGGTGCCGAGCGCTGCCGCCATGAACATCTCGCGGGTGAAGCCGAATATGCGGCTCATCAGCGTGCCGGATGCCACCGTGGCGAACTTTTTGACCAGACTCATGCTTTTGAGAAACCTAACTTATGCTGCCTGCGACGAGCGGCCATTGGCCTTGCTGCCGTTTTCGCCGCTGAGCAACGCAAGAACCTTGCGCCGGATATTGCCCTGGCGGGTGGCGTTTGAAATCTTGTGACCCACGAGGTCCGTTACATAAAAACTGTCGATGACCTTTTCGCCGAAGGTCGTGATATGCGCCGAAGCGATATCCAGCGAAAGGTCGGAAATAAGGCCAGTCAGTTCCGACAAAAGGCCGGGACGGTCCAGACCTTCCACTTCGATGACGGTGAACTTGTTCGACAGCGTGTTGTTGATCTCAACACGCGGTTCCACGGTGAAGGCCTTGGCGTTCTTCTTCGGCTTGGTGCGCTTGGCCAGCACGTCGGGCAGATGCGCCTTTCCGGAAAGCACGTCTTCGATAACCTTGCCCACGCGCTCGGCGCGGCGGCGTTCATCCTCATCCAGATCGAATTCGCGGCTGATCAGGATCGTATCGAGCGCGCGTCCGTCGCCGGTGGTGAAAATCTGCGCATCGACAATATTGCCGCCTGCGGCAGCGCAGGCGCCGGTGATGATCGACAAGAGGCGCGGATGGTCGGGCGCAAGAACGGTGATTTCCGTCACGGCTTCGAAGCTCTGTGGCTTGGCCATGGTGGCAAGCGCGCGGCCCGCCCGGTCGGCTTCGCGGATGAAATGGGCGTGGCGCACCTGATCGTCTAGGCTGACGGTCAGGAAATAATTGATGTAATGCAGGCCAAGATAGGCGTCGCGCTCAGGCGTTGGCCAGTCGGAAAGCTTTTCGGCCAGCGCTTCACGGGCCTGCCGGTCGCGGTCGGCGCGTGAAAGCTCGGAGAAACCGCCGGTCAGCACCAGTTCGGTTTCATAGAAAAGCGTGCGCAGAAGCTGGCCCTTCCAGCCGTTCCAGACACCGGGGCCGACGGCCTTGATATCGCAGACGGTCAGGATCAGGAGCAGCTTCAGCCGTTCCATGGTCTGCACCGTGTCGCCAAAGTCGATGATGGTCTTGCGGTCGTTGAGATCGCGCGACTGGGCCACCATGCTCATGGTCAGATGTTCGCGCACCAGCCATTCCACCGTCTCCGTCTCGGAAGGGGAGAGGCCGAAGCGCGG
The DNA here is from genome assembly GCF_040372265.1 of Brucella sp. NBRC 113783. Lineage (NCBI taxonomy): Bacteria > Pseudomonadati > Pseudomonadota > Alphaproteobacteria > Hyphomicrobiales > Brucellaceae > Brucella > Brucella sp. NBRC 113783. The sequence continues at coordinate 501,299 of NZ_BAABRX010000001.1, forward strand.
GCAAAGCTTGCGGGCAATGCGGGCACCGGCAATCGAATGATCTTCCGGGCGACCCTTGGCGATATCGTGCAGGAGAAGTGCCACATAGAGCAGATTGCGGTCGCGCTTGATCGTGGTGATCAGATGGTTGGAAAGCGGATGCTCGTTTTCCAGTTCGCCATGCTCGATTTCCGACAGCACGGCAATGCAGCGTAAGAGATGTTCGTCCACCGTATAGTGGTGATACATGTTGAACTGCATCATGGCGACGATCTTGCCGAAATCCGGGATGAACTTGCCCAGCACGCCGGATTCGTTCATGCGGCGCAGGATCAGTTCGGGATTGCGCGGCGATGTCAGAACGTCGAGGAAAAGCTTGTTGGCTTCGGGGTTCTCGCGCAGATCGGCATTGATAAGCTTCAGCGAGCGAGTCAGTTGCTGCATCGCTTCCGGGTGAAACTCCAGCCCATGCTTGTCGGCCAGCTGGAAGATGCGGATGATATTGACCGGATCTTCCGAAAACACGTCGGGGCGCGCGGTGTTGATGCGATGGTTTTCGGAGACGAAATAGCCATCGGTCGAAAGCTTGCGCTTGCGGCGCGAAAAGGTGAGGAAAATGCGGTTGAAGCCCGGCACATGCTTGGCCTGTTCCTCTTCCAGCGCGGCGCAGATGATGCGGGTCAGGTCGCCGACATCCTTGGCCACGAGGAAATAATGCTTCATGAAGCGCTCGACATGGTTCTGTCCGGGATGCGCGGTATAGCCAAGGCGCTGGGCGATTTCCGGCTGAATGTCGAAGGAAAGGCGCTCTTCCGCTTTCAGCGTGGCGAAATGCATGTGGCAGCGCACAGCCCAGAGAAAATCTTCCGCCTTGTTGAAGATGCGCAATTCGGCACGTGACAGCACGCCGAGCTTGACCAGCTCTTCCTTGGTTTTGACGCGATAGAAATATTTGGCGATCCAGAACAGCGTATGCAGATCGCGCTGGCCGCCTTTGCCTTCCTTGACATTGGGCTCCACCAGATAGCGCGTCTCGCCCGCCTTGCGGTGGCGTTCGTCGCGCTCGGCAAGCTTGGCCTGGATGAATTCGGGCCCGGTATCCTTGACGATTTCCTCATCGAAGCGGGAGACGAGCGCGGTGAACAGATCCTTGTTGCCGGTGAGAAAACGCGCATCGAGAATGGCGGTGCGGATCGTCATGTCTTCGCGCGACAGCCGGATGCACTCATCGATATTGCGTGTCGAGTTGCCGACTTTCAGCCCCATGTCCCAGAGCATGTAAAGCATATATTCGACGACCTGCTCGCCCCACGGCGTCTGCTTGTAGGGCAGCAGGAACAGAAGGTCGATGTCGGAACCCGGCGCCAGCCCGTTGCGCCCATAACCGCCGACTGCGACGATGGCCATGTTTTCCGCCTTGGACGGATTGACCATCGGATAGACCTTGGTGGTTGCAAATTCGAACAGCGCCTCAATCAGCGTGTCCATGAGGTAGGACAGGCGTCGGGCGCACAGTGTGCCGCCGCCATCCTTCATTAGCAGCCCTTCCGCATTGGCGCGGCCGCGCACCAGCGCATCTTTCAACGCGTGCAGAACCACCTTTCGCACCGGAAGGCTCGTATAGCTTTCGTCGGTCGAATCCGCCAGCTCATTGAGCTTGCGACGGAGCGTTTCGGGATTGACGATCTCTTCCAGCTTCAGGTCGTGTGCGCTCATGCGGCTTGCAGGTCCGGCTTTTCGGGAAAGGAATTGCGGTGACAAGACTATCCTATAGCGGCTTTTACAATGGATGAATATGCAAAAGGAAAGGCCGGGTTTCCCCGGCCTTTCTGTTTGTATTTTCTAATGTTCAATTGGTCGCGTTATAGGCCGCGATAGCCGCCATATTGACGATATCGGAATCCTTCGCGCCGATGCTGACGATCTGCGCCGGCTTGTCGAGACCGACCAAAAGCGGGCCAATAATGGTCGCGCCGCCCAGTTCCTGCAACATATTGGCGGCAATCGACGCCGAATGATTGTCTGGCGTTACGATGACATTGGCGGGACCCGACAGGCGGATGAACGGATATTGTTCCATCAGCTTGGGGTTCAGCGCCACATCAGCGCTCATTTCGCCGTCGAATTCGAAATCGACATGGCGCGTGTGAAGAATGCGCACCGCTTCCTGAATGCGGGCCGAGCTTTCGCCGCCCATATGGCCGAAGGTCGAGAACGCGGTGAGCGCAACGCGCGGCACATAGCCCATGCGACGCGCCATGCCTGCGGCTTCCACCGCAATATCGGCAAGCTCGTCGGCGGTCGGCTTTTCATGCACGGCCGTATCGGCGATGAACACGGTGCGACCGCGGCAGAGCGCGATGGAAACACCAACCACGCGATGGCCGGGCTTGGAATCGACCACGCGGCGCACATCTTCCAGGCCGACCGCGTAGTTGCGGGTCACGCCCGTCACCATGCCATCGGCATCGCCCAGCGCCACCATGCAGGCCGCGAAATGATTGCGGTCATTGTTGATGAGGCGGTGGCAATCGCGCGCCAGATAGCCCTTGCGCTGCAATTTCTCATAGAGATAGTCGGCATAGGCCGAATTGCGGCTGGAAAGGCGCGCATTGATGATCTCGATGCCGGGGCGGTCGAGGTCCATGCCTGCGGCTTTGGCAGTGTCCTTGATGCGCTCGTCGCGACCGACGAGAATGGCCGTGCCTAGCCCCTGATTCACATAGGAAACGGCGGCGCGCATGACCTGCTCTTCTTCACCTTCGGCAAAGACGATGCGCTTTGGCTGGCGACGCACACGCTCGTAAATCCCGCGCAGCGTCGAGGCGATCGGGTCGCGTCGCGCCGACAATTCGCTCTTGTAGCCTTCAAGGTCGGTGATGATGTGACCGGCAACGCCGGTTTCAATCGCGGCCTTGGCGACGGCTGCCGAAACGGAAGCGAGCAGACGCGGATCGAACGGCACCGGAATGATATAGCTCGGGCCGAAGCGCGGGCGGCTGCCCTGATAGGCGGCGACCACATCGTCCGGCACATCTTCGCGGGCAAGCTCCGCCAGAGCATTGACGGCGGCGATCTTCATCGCGTCGTTGATCGTCGTGGCGCGCACGTCGAGCGCACCGCGGAAGATGTAAGGGAAGCCAAGCACATTGTTGACCTGGTTCGGATAGTCCGAACGACCGGTGGCGACGATGGCGTCATCGCGAATGCGGGCGACTTCTTCCGGGGTGATTTCCGGGTCGGGGTTGGCCATCGCGAAGATGATCGGATTGGGCGCCATGGCGCGCACCATCTCTTCGGTCAGGGCACCCTTGGCCGAGAGGCCGAAGAACACATCCGCATCTTTCAGCGCATCGGTCAGCGAACGGCGGTCGGTCTTGACCGCATGCGCCGATTTCCACTGGTTCATGCCTTCTTCACGGCCCTGATAGACGACGCCCTTGGTGTCGCATAGGATGATGTTTTCCGGCGCAAAGCCCATGGCCTTGATCAGCTCGATACAGGCGATGCCCGCGGAACCTGCGCCATTGCAGACGAGCTTGGTCGTCTTCATGTCGCGTCCGGTCAGATGCAGCGAATTGATCAGACCGGCGGCAGCGATGATCGCGGTGCCATGCTGGTCGTCGTGGAAAACCGGAATGTCCATCAGCTCGCGCAGGCGCTGCTCGATGATGAAGCAGTCTGGCGCCTTGATGTCTTCCAGATTGATGCCCCCGAAGGAGGGCCCAAGATAACGCACAGCGTTGATGAAGGCGTCGATATCGGTCGTATCGATTTCAAGATCGATGGAATCGACATCGGCAAAGCGCTTGAACAGAACGGCCTTGCCTTCCATGACCGGCTTCGACGCCAGTGCGCCGAGATTGCCGAGGCCGAGAATGGCGGTGCCGTTGGAAATGACGGCGACGAGATTGCCCTTGGCCGTATAGTCATAGGCGCGCGCGGCGTCTTCCGCGATGGCCTTGACCGGCACGGCCACGCCCGGCGAATAGGCCAGCGACAGGTCGCGCTGGGTGGTCATCGGTTTTGTAGGGTTGATTTCCAGCTTGCCGGGGCGGCCCTGCGCGTGAAAGTCGAGCGCTTCTTTCTCACTGGCTGTGGGTGTGCGTTCTGGCGTGTTGCCCTTCGGCGTCGAGACTGGCATGTTCCCTCCGGAATCTTGTGCGGTCGCATTCGATAGCGCCAGTCTGGAAATGTGTAAACAGCGCTTTTGGGAATAGTTATTCATTCAAAAGCGAACGAATGCGTAATTTAATAACTTTGGTCGTGCAAAACACGCAACAAAATAAGGTTTTATAGCATGGACGTGCGGGGCGAAAACGACAAGCCGGAAGCGGAAGAAAATGCCGCACAGGAAACGGTTGTCCGTCTCACGCCCATGATGGAGCAGTATATCGAGATCAAGGCGGCGAATGTTGATTCGCTCCTGTTCTATCGCATGGGTGATTTTTACGAGCTGTTCTTCGACGATGCGGTGGAAGCGTCGGGCGCACTTGGCATCACGCTGACCAAGCGCGGCAAGCATCTGGGCGAAGACATTCCCATGTGCGGCGTGCCGGTCCATGCCGCCGACGATTATCTGCAAAAGCTCATTGCCAAGGGCTATCGCGTCGCCGTCTGTGAACAGGTGGAAGACCCGGCGGAAGCCAAAAAGCGCGGCTCGAAATCCGTGGTGCGCCGCGACGTGATCCGTCTGGTGACGCCCGGTACGCTGACGGAAGAAAAACTGCTTGATCCGTCGGAGGCCAATTTCCTGATGGCGCTTGGCCGCACCAAGGGAGACGGCGCGCTGGCGCTTGCCTGGATCGACATTTCCACGGGCACATTCCGCGTGGCGGAAACGACGGAAGAGCGGCTTTTTGCCGATATCATGCGCGTCGATCCGCGCGAGCTGGTGGTGGCCGATACGGCGTTTCACGATCCCGAATTGCGCCCGGCTTTCGATCTGGTCGGCAAGGCGGTGTCACCGCAGCCGGCAACCCTGTTCGACAGTGCGGCTGCGCAGGCGCGCATCCAGCGCTATTACGATGTGGCGACGCTGGACGGTTTCGGCCAGTTCAGCCGCTCGGAACTATCGGCCATTTCCGGCGCCATCGCCTATATCGAAAAGACGCAGATTGCCGAGCGTCCGCCGCTGATGCGGCCGGAGCGCGAGCATGAAGGCGGCACGATCTTCATCGACCCCGCCACGCGCGCCAGTCTGGAACTGGTCCGCACCATGTCGGGCAATCGCGATGGCAGCCTGCTCAAATCCATCGACCGCACGGTCACTGGCGGCGGGGCGCGGCTTCTGGCGGAGCGGCTCACCGCGCCGCTGACCGATCCCAAGGCAATCGCATTGCGGCTTGATTCCGTGTCGTCCTTTCTCAGCGAGCAGACGCTTTGCAACGGAATGCGGGCAGAGCTGAAAGGTGTGCCCGACATGCCGCGCGCGCTGTCGCGTCTGGCAGTGGGGCGCGGTGGTCCACGTGATCTGGGCGCGTTGCAGCGCGGTTTTGAGGCAGCGGGCACGCTGGTCTCGCTGTTGGAAGGCGCGCTTTTGCCGGAAGAGCTGGCTGCGGCGCGGGATGCGCTCGACGCCATGCCTGCGGCTTTTGCCGTGCATATCGACCGGGCGCTGGCCGACGAGCTGCCGCTGTTGAAGCGCGACGGCGGTTTCGTGCGCGAGGGCTACAACACCGAACTGGATGAAATGCGCGCCTTGCGCGACCAGTCCCGCCGGGTGATCGCCGGTTTGCAGGCTGACTATATCGAGGAAACCGGCATCAAGTCGCTGAAGATCAAGCACAACAATGTGCTTGGCTATTTCATCGAAGTGACGGCGAATAATTCCGGCGCGATGACCGATACGGATGCCGCCAAGGGGCGCTTCATCCATCGTCAGACCATGGCCAATGCCATGCGTTTCACGACGACGGAACTGGCCGCGCTTGAAAGCAAGATCGCCAATGCCGCCGACCGCGCGCTTTCTATCGAACTCGCCATCTTCGAAGAACTGACGGCGGAAGCCGTCTCTCATGCCGATGCGATCCGCGCTGCTGCAGCCGCACTTTCGGTGTTTGACGTTTCGGCAGCGCTTGCCGTGCTGGCCGAGGAACAGGGCTATTGCCGCCCGATGGTCGATGACAGCCTGTCCTTCAACATCGTGGCCGGTCGCCATCCGGTGGTGGAACAGGCGCTGCGCCGTCAGGCGGCCAATCCATTTGTTGCCAATGATTGCGATCTCTCGCCGCAAAGCGACGCTGGCAATGGCGCGATCTGGTTGCTGACCGGGCCGAATATGGGCGGTAAATCGACCTTCCTGCGCCAGAATGCGCTGATCGCGATCCTCGCCCAGATGGGTTCCTTCGTGCCTGCCGGCGCCGCGCAGATTGGTGTGGTGGACCGGCTGTTCAGCCGCGTCGGCGCTTCCGACGATCTGGCGCGCGGACGCTCGACCTTCATGGTCGAAATGGTGGAAACGGCGGCAATCCTCAATCAGGCGGGCGAACGTTCGCTGGTCATCCTCGATGAGATCGGTCGTGGCACTGCCACCTTCGACGGGCTTTCCATCGCCTGGGCAGCGGTGGAATATCTGCATGAGAAGAACCGCTGCCGGGCTTTGTTCGCGACTCACTTCCACGAGATGACCGCACTTTCGGAAAAGCTGGAGCGGCTTTCCAATGTCACGATGCGGGTCAAGGAATGGGACAATGATGTCGTCTTCCTGCATGAAGTGGCCAAGGGGGCTGCCGACCGGTCCTATGGCGTTCAGGTGGCACGGCTGGCCGGTCTGCCGGAAGCAGTCGTCAACCGCGCGCGTGATGTGCTGCACCAGTTGGAAGCTGGCGAAACATCCGGCAAAGCCGACAAACTGATCGACGATCTGCCGCTCTTCTCCGTTGTGCTGCAACAGGAAAAGCCGAAGCCGCAGGCATCGGCAAAGGACAGCGAACTGGCAAGGGCGGTGGCAGGCATCAGCCCCGACGAGCTGACGCCCCGTGAAGCGCTCGACCTGATCTATAAGCTGAAGGAACTGGCCGGGAAGGCGTGAGGGCTTTCTGAAGCCTCGCCCTTCGATCCTTCGACGGGCTCAGGATCAGGCTATGCTCCGCACCTCAGGGTGAGGGCGTCGAGTTTTTCTGCGAAGGGTATCCAGATGGTTTCCCCTCATTCTGAGGAGGCCCGTAGGGCCGTCTCGAAGGGCGAGGGGAAATAGCTACAGACTACACGAAGCGGTTTGCTTCAGCGCCGTAATAGGTGATGTAGCGGCTGGAGATGCGCTCAATCGGCAGAATGATGAACACATCGGTTGTGCCGAAGGCCTCATCGATCACCGCGCCGTCGCCGATCATCGCGCCGAGACGCAGATATCCCTTGACCAGTGGCGGCATGGAGAACAGCGCAACCTTGTTGTTGATCGCTTCCTTCGGCATCAGGTCCATCGGCTGATAGCGATGCGGCAGTGCGCGCACATCCCAGTCGGACGTGGCGCGGCAATTCTGGTGCAGGAACGACAGGCCGAGTGCGTGGGCGGCAGGAACCGCGCCATGAAACGAAGCGCAGCCGAACATGACGTCAATCGAATGGCGGCGGCAATAGGCCCATGCGCCCTGCCACAGCAGCTCGACGGTGCGCTTTGAACGATATTCCGCCTTCACGCAGGAGCGGCCAAGCTCAAGCAGCTTGAGATTGGGGCGGGACAGCGCCAGGCGCTGCACGTCATATTCATCCGCCGAATAGAAACCGAGCGCCTTGTCGGCCTGATCGCTGCGCATCAGCCGGTAAGTGCCGACGATCTGCTGGTGCTCGGGGACCGGCAGGGCCGTGTCATAGACGAGAAGGTGATCGCAGATCGTGTCGAAACGGTCGGCATCGCGAAGCTCCACGGCCTCGATGGATTCCTTGCGCGCGCCCATTTCCTCGAAGAACACGCGGAACCGAAGTTCCTGCGCGGCCTCGATGGCCTCACGGGAGTTTGCAAGTCGCACTTCCAGCGAGCCGATACGTCCGAGAACGATCGGGTCTTCACCGGTTGCGAATAGCGCCTGTTGTGCTTCTAAGCCTGACATGACCGTATCATCAATGATTTGCTGGCCCATTCCAAGCAGTACTGTCATGATGATTCGCTCCTGATTTGTCTATTCACGTATTCCTGAACCTTTTCCCACCGATTAGGCAGTGGAATCGGCCTTCTCATTTATAGGTCGGCGGCGCAGCCTGAACTGCATCTGGCCGACGTACTAGAGAGCGAGTGCTACGTGAGGATGACAGAAGCGTGTCACCAATGTGTCATTTCGGCTGGGCGCCGCTTATCCCCTTCAAAAGTCTTTAAAATTACAGCCTTCACGTTATGCGAAAGCCCAATAACGATCAAGTTACCCGGGTGCCCGCAATATATTGGGCGTCATATGAGTGGCTTATCGGGCAGCGCGTTCGCGCCGCCAGCCGAGGAATTCTTCCAGAATGATCAGCGCCGCGCCGATGGTGATAAAGGTGTCGGCAAGATTGAAGACAGCAAACGACCATGTCGGCAGGTGGAACAGGATATAATCCACCACATAGCCATGCATCACGCGGTCGATCAGATTGCCGATGGCGCCGCCGATCACTAGTGCAAAACCATAGCGCGCAAAGACGCGGTCATGCGCATTGGTCCACCAGAGATAAAGCACGAAGACGATGACCGCAGCTGTCAACGCCACCAAACCCCAATCGTGCAGCCCGGCGAGCATGGAGAAGGCGATGCCTTCATTATGCGTGCGAAACAGCGCCAGAAACGGCAGCAGGTCGATCTGCTGGGCGTAGTCCATGCGGGTTTCGACCAGATGCTTGACGCCCTGATCAATCAGAACCGTGAGAATGACGACGAAAAGCGAGGACAGAACCGCGTGGCGCTTCATGACTAACCTCTTTCGTCGAGGGTAAGCGCCTCACGGCGGATTTCATAGAGCATGACGCCGGTGGCGATGGCGAGATTGAGCGAATCGGCGCGGCCTGCCTGCGGAATGCGCGCAAGCTTGTCGCATGCATTGGCGAGATTGTCCGGCAGGCCCTGCTGCTCATTGCCCATCATCAGCACGACAGGCTTGTTGGCATAGGGAATGGTGCGGTAATCGACAGCGCCCTTCAGATGCGTGCCGACGATCAGACCGGAGAAACCCTTGCGCCAGTTGAGGAAGTCATTTTCCGTCGTCTTGTAGAGCGGTACGGAAAAGACCGAACCCATGGTGGCGCGCACGGTTTCGAGCGAATAGGGATCGGTGGTGTCACCGATCAGGATGACGCCTTTTGCCCCGACAGCATCGGCGGTGCGGATGACCGTGCCGAGATTGCCCGGATCGCGCACGCGGTCGAGCGCGATATAGACATCATTATGCTTGGGCCTGAGGCTCGCCAAATGCTGGTATTGCTGTTCGAAAACGCCAACCACCACCTGGGGATTGTCGCGGCGGGTGATCGCGGCAATCACCTTTTCGGTCACTTCCAGCACCAGTCCGCCCTTGGCGAAGGTGCGGGCGGCGACCTGCTCGACCATTTTGTTGCCCTTGCCTGATTTGGCGAAAACCAGCGTCTTGATGCGCCAGTCCTGCTCCAGCGCGTCGATGACGAGCTTCAGCCCTTCGGCGAGGAACACGCCCTGCTGATCGCGGAATTTCTTCAGCGCCAGCGAGCGCAAATCCTTGACGATCGGGTTGGTCAGGCTGGTGACTTCCTTCACCTGACCGACTTTGGAGTGCCCACCTGAATGATCACCGCGCGAACCGCTGTTTCTGGAAAAATCGTCGTTACGGCTCATTTGGCTACCCAGCGGCTGAACATGGATGTTGAAAGCGCGCGCCCAGCAGAACGCTCACGCAGAATAAGTTCGCCCGATTCGACTGTGCCGCCAAGGCCGGTGAAGCGGTCGCGCATCAGCTCATGAATCGCGAAAAACGATGCGCGGATCGAATAGGCGGTCAGGATCACGGCGAGCGGCTTCGGCGTCAGGATCGAACGGCACGTATCGACCATGGCGGGCAGATGCTCGAACAACTGCCAGACTTCGCCGCTCGGTCCGCGCCCGTAGGCGGGCGGGTCAAGCAGGATAATGTCGTAGAAACTGCCACGGCGTTCTTCGCGCGCCACAAATTTCATCGCGTCTTCGCAAATCCAGCGGATCGGCTTGTCCGACAGGCCCGCCATTTCCTGATTTTCGCGCGCCCAGATGATGGCTTTTTTCGACGCGTCCACATGAGTGACTTCCGCACCGGCGCGGGCTGCAACCAGCGAGGCAACGCCCGTATAGCCGAACAGGTTCAGCACCTTCACGTTGCGTCCGGATTTCACGCCATCGCGGATAAGGCCATCCATGAAAGACCAGTGCGCGGCCTGTTCGGGAAATACGCCGACATGGCGGAAAGAGGTGAAGCGACCGTGGAAGGAAATGCCGTCATGCTGCATCGGCCATGTTTCGCCGAGCGGCACTTTCGGGAACGCCCAGCGTCCGATGCCTTCCTCGTCCGTATTGCCGGTGAAGACCGCATCGGCCTGATCCCATTCCTTTTGCGGCAGGCTGGGCAGCCAGATCGCCTGACCTTCCGGGCGAACGATGCGGTAGGGACCGTATTGCTCAAGCTTCAGCCCGTTGCCGCTGTCGAGCAGCGCATAATCGGCGGACGGTTCTGTTTCGAGGATGACCGGGAGTTTCTCGCCCGGGCGAGGGCCGGTATAGGGCTTGATTTCGCGCTGCGGGGCGGCGGGACGTTCGCGTTCTTCGGCGGCTACCGGCTTTGGCGCTGCCTTGGCAAATTGCGGACGCGGCTTTTTGAACGCCTGGCCTTTACCCGGATTGGCGGATTCAAACTTGTTTTCATGACGCGGCGCATCATGCTTCGCGCGTTCAAAACCGCGATCCTGTTTGCCACCCGACGGCTTTTTGCCTTTTCCCTTTGGCGCTTTCACCCGAAACTCCAATCACAGTGATTGCGGTCTAGGTAGGATAAACAAGGCCGGTGTGGAAGGGGAAAACGACGTTCTTTCCCGTGCGCAGGCCTTTTCAGGACCGGAAAACCCGGAAGTTTCGCTTCCGGGCTTGCGAAGAGGGGGCGTTTCAGGTGTTCGCGACCGATGTGTTGCGCCTCTCGGCGGCTTCTGCACGTTCCAGCAGACGGGCTGCTTCCTGCTTGCTGTCACGGACGCGGCGACGGTGCTTGCCCTGCGTCAACCAGGTCACCGCAGAGCCGATCACCACGCCGACGAGCAGCGCGCCAAACAGCCAGACGAACAGCGGCGCGCTGTAGGACAAGGCCGGATTGCCCGGATTGAAGGGATCAACCGTCAGGACCGTGGACGCACGATTGGCAACCGACAGCGCGATCAGAATGACCGCGAGCGGGACCAGAATGACGATTGCGACAATACGTTTTGCCAGCATGATCTTCTATCAGACGGCGCCGTTGAGACGGTCGCGCAGCTCCTTGCCGGTCTTGAAGAAGGGAACCCACTTTTCTTCCACATCCACCGTTTCGCCGGTGCGCGGGTTGCGACCACTGCGGGCGGGGCGGTTCTTGACCGAAAAAGCGCCGAAGCCACGCAGCTCGACGCGGTTGCCGTCCGCGAGTGCATTGGTGATCTCGTCGAAAACCGCGCCGACGATGTTTTCGACATCGCGCTGAAAGAGATGCGGATTGCGGCTGGCGATAATCTGAACGAGTTCCGATTTGATCACGGCTTTACCCCTGTTTCCTGTTATGTGCTGTCAGGCCTTGACGCCGGACATTGTTAGTTTGCTGAATTTGCATCTGGCGTTCCGTCAACGTGCCAAACCGAGAGAAGTCCGTCAAGAAAGATGCGATCCTTTGCTATCCCCTTGAGCATACTATCGGCTTCCTGCGGCAGACCGATCAGCCGCGCACCGGCATGGATGATGAGATCGCGCAGCGAAAAACCCGTTTCGGAGTTGACCGGCTTCCATTCAAGGCGTGGCAAGGTGGTGGAAACGCCCTTGGTGCCAAGCCAGGCCACGGCTTCGTCCTCACCGCCAAGCCCATCGATAAGTTTTTTCTCCAGCGCCTGACGGCCTGTGAAAACCGCGCCATTGGCGAGCGCCAGCGCCTGTTCATGCGTAAACGAGCGGCGCTTTTCCACAATGTCCACGAACCAGGCATAGGAATCCATGATCATGTTGCGGATCATGCCCTTGGCTTCGTCGCTGGCCGGGCTGAAATAATTGGGTTCCGCTTTCAGCGGCGCGGATTTGATGGTTTCGACTTTGACGCCGATTGTGTCGAGAAGCTTGGAAAGGTCGGGATACTGGAACAGCACGCCGATGGAGCCGATGATGGAGGTCTGCCGCGCCACGATATGGTCCGAAGCGCTGGCGATCATATAACCGGCAGACGCCGCCAGCGTGCCGACCTGCGTGACGACCGGCTTTTTCTCGGCGATCTTGCGCACGGCTTCAAAAATCGCTTCGCCGCCCACCGTTGTGCCGCCGGGCGAATCGAGAACCAGAATCACGCCCTTCACCGCATCGTTCTTGGCGATCCGGTCGAGACGCTTCAGAAGCTCCTCATTCTCGAAAATGGTGCCTTCGATGCGCACCTTGGCGATATGCGGCTGGGTGAGATTGGCGCCGCGCATCGACCATGAGGCGAAACCGGCGATCAGAACGGCGAGCAGAAGCAGAAAAGCCACGCGCCAGACGGTCAGCTTGCGGCGCAGCTTTCGTCTTTCGATCAGTGCCTCGGCGTCCTGGGCCATTTTTGTCCATCCAATCGTCTTTATCAATATGACCGGCCCCGAGGGGCGATCCTGAAAACTCTGGCGATCTTTGTGCCCCCAATTCAGTCGGGCGGCAAGAGCTTCGATCTTGCTACAGATTTCAAAGAGATAGTGCTGCACAACTGCATTGTCATGACATGGGGACGAAAGATTCTGTCTTTGGTCGAAAAACCGGGCTCATTTGCAAGTTTAGCGGCCCTGCGACGCGCTGTAATTCAAGAGCAATTTGTGGTATCAAAGAGTTGATTAGCATTCTACCTAATTAAGGTAGGTGCTGATTGTGATGAAATATCAATGGGGTAGACGTGCTTGTCTTTCATTATGAGGCAGGTGCGATATTTTGTGTCGCCTTCTTGCTATTGAGCATCCGATCAAATTATCCCAAATAAACCATATTAAAATGAAAAAGCGCCTATTGATTGCAGGGAATGGACCTTACATCGGGCGTGCGCCTGTCTTCTGGGTGGGTGTTTCTCGACCGTAAGTTTATTGACCGGAAGTTTCTTGAATTGAGTGCCGTGGATTATCTGAAGGACGTCATGACAACCGACACCACAAACAGCCCCGTTGCGCAGACCGCAGCCCCTTCCGGGCGCGGCAAGGGCGGCGTGCGTTTTGGTGCGTCCCAGAAGGCCGAGTCGCTTTTTCATGCCGCGCAGCGCCATTCGATCCGGGTGCGGGTGTTGAAAACCGCCCTGCCGGTCGCGGCCGTCGCGCTTGCGGCGGTGTTTTCCTGGTACACATTTCTGGCAACGCCAGCGACCCCGATCAAGGTCGAGATGAATACGGGCGGCGAGAACGGCAAGCTCGTCATGGCCAGCCCGCATCTCAACGGTTACACCAAGGACAACAAGCCCTATTCGATGACCGCCTCCAAGGCGACGCAGGATGCCAAAAATAGCGGCGTCATCACCCTGGAAGGCATTCAGGCGGAACTGCCGGTCGGTGAAAGAGGCACGGCAAAGGTCGAGGCGGCCTCCGGCATTTACGATAATGCCAATGGTCGTTTGCAACTTGATAAGGACTTTGTCGTAACCACGAATGAAGGTTTGCGTGCGGTGATGCGTTCGGCAGATGTCAATCTGAAGAGCGGGCAGATCACAACCGACAAGCCGGTCGATATTCGCAGCGGAAATACGCATATTCTGGCCGATACCATGCAGGTCAAGGACAACGGCAAGGTTCTGATTTTTGAGAACCGCGTTCAGATGACCGTTGACGGCAGCGTGGTTTCGGGAAACAAGGCGCCCTGACCGGGTGCAAAAGAACGGCATATCCGGCGTTCAGCCCCATTTTCGGGCCTGGCGCGGATTTGTTTTTTATACGCATTTTGCAAAGCCTTATGTTCCCATTTGGCGTCAAAGTGCTTAATGTTGCATCTGGAGGCAGGTTGTTTACATCATGACGCCTGCATTCGGGGACTGAATTTATGGAACGTGAGACGGGCAAGATGATCAAGGGCACTATGGCTCGCACGATGCGGGCAGGATTCGCAGTTCTGGCGCTTGGCATCGTTGCCGCTCCTTTTGCCGCTTCCGCACAGGAAGCCGCAGGCGGCGCAGTGAACGGCCTCAAGCTTTCCAACAGCAAGGCACCGGTCAAGATCGATGCCGACAAGCTGGAAATGCGCGACAAGGAAGGCGTTGCGGTTTTCACCGGCAATGTTTCTGTGGCGCAGGGCGACGCGCTGTTGAAGGCAGGTCTGATGACTGTCTATTACAACAAGGCGGCCAAGGACGGCGAAGCCCCGAAGGAACCGGCAAGCGCCGGTGTCGGTGGCCTTGATTCGTCGAGCATCGATCACATCGATATATCCGGCAAGGTTTACCTGAAGTCGGGCACGCAGGTCGCGACCGGCGATACCGGTCGTTACGACGCAAAAAACCAGATCATGATTCTCGAAGGCTCGAAGGTCGTTCTGACGGATGGTGACAATGTCGTCACCGGTTGCAAGCTGACGGCGCATCTCGATACGGGCCGCGCCAATGTCGAAAGCTGCAAGAGCGGCGCGAACAGCAAGGGCCGCGTGTCGATCATCATGGCGCCGAAGGATCAACAGCAGGGCGGTGCCGCGCCCAAGCAGAACTGACCGGAGCACGTGTGGGATTGTTCTGGAACAAGAAAGACGGCGAGCCGCAAGCGGTTGCCGAGAGTGTCGGCTCTTCGGGTGAACCTCATGGCGCCATGCCAGCACAGCCGGGCAAGACGGCGCGCCTGAAGGGCACGCTGGTCGCGCGCGGCCTCTGCAAGAGCTATCGTGGTCGTCAGGTCGTCAATGGCGTGTCGTTCGGCGTGCGCGCTGGCGAGGCGGTTGGCATCCTCGGCCCCAACGGTGCGGGCAAGACCACCTGTTTCTATATGGTGACGGGTCTGGTTCCAGCCGATGCCGGTTCTATCGAAATCGACGGTTTCGACGTGACATCCATGCCGATGTATCGCCGTTCGCGTCTTGGTATCGGCTATCTGCCGCAGGAAGCCTCGATTTTCCGTGGCCTTTCGGTCGAGAACAATATCAAGGCCGTGCTTGAAGTGGTCGAAAAGGACCGCAAGAAGCGCGCTTCCGAACTCGACGCGCTGCTCGAAGAATTCCATATCGCGCATCTGCGCAAGGCGCCCGCCATCTCGCTGTCGGGCGGTGAGCGCCGCCGTCTGGAAATTGCCCGCGCGCTTGCCTCGCGCCCGAATTTCATGCTGCTCGATGAGCCTTTCGCGGGCGTCGATCCCATCGCGGTTTCCGATATTCAGCAGCTGGTGCGCCATCTGACCAGTCGCGGCATCGGTGTTCTCATCACCGACCACAATGTGCGTGAAACGCTCGGTCTGATCGATCGCGCCTATATCATCCATGCCGGTCAGGTGCTGACTCATGGCCGCCCGGCCGAGATCGTCGCCAATCCTGACGTCCGTCGTCTCTATCTTGGCGATCAGTTCACGCTCTAAGTTTTCCCTGACGACACAATAATCTGGCCCGAAAGCTTCGGCTTTCGGGTCTTTTGAAGCTGGCTCCGTTACAGCCGCTCTAAAAAACCCGTCAATATTGCGACTATTTTCCTCATTTGTCCCAAAACTGCACATTCTGAATTGACAAGCAAGGTTCATACCAGTTTTGATCGGGAAGAAGCGCCGGTCAGAAAGATCGGCTGAAAATAGCGGCTCAGGGTTCGGTCGACCAGTCGTTCGCAGGGGGAATTAACGCGTCGTATGGCTCTGTCGCCTAAGCTCGATTTTCGTCAGTCACAATCGCTGGTGATGACGCCTCAGCTGATGCAGTCGATCAAACTGCTGCAGATGACGCATCTTGAGCTTGAACATTTTCTCGATCTGGAAATCGAAAAAAATCCGCTGCTGGACAGAATAGAGGCAGCAAATGATGATTTTTCCGGCGCTGACGCGGCGCGGGATGATGACCGTTCTGCCGCAAGTGATGATGGAACGGATGATGGGGCCTTCGACGAAGCGCAGGCGGATTGGTTCAAGACCGACGCGCCGGACGCAGCTGAAAATCTCTCCACCACCTTCGACAGCTCGCTGGAGAATATCTTTCCCGATGATCCGGGGCGCTATGACGAGATCAATCCAGACCTTGCCGCCCAATGGAAATCGTCGACCCTCGACGCCTATAGTGGCGGCAGCGGTGGCGGATATGATCTCGATCAGGTGACGGCGAGCCGGGTCTCGCTGGCTGACTTTGTGGGCGAGCAGATTGCCCTGACCTTTCCGAAAACCTCCGACCGTTTCATCGCGATGGCTCTTGCCGATGCGCTGGACGAAAGCGGCTATCTGCGGGGCGATATTATCGGTCTGGCGCAAAATCTCGGCGTCGAGACCTCGGAGGTCGAACGAGTGCTGGCGATCCTGCAAAGCTTTGATCCGCCTGGAATTTTTGCACGCGATCTGCGCGAGTGCCTTGCGATTCAGCTGCGCCTGAAAGACCGCTTCGATCCAGCCATGGCAGCGCTGGTGGACAATCTCGACCTTTTGGCGCGACGGGATTTTGCGACGCTGAAAAAGCTCTGTGGGGTTGATCAGGCTGACATTCTCGACATGCTGTCTGAAATCCGTACGCTGGACCCGAAGCCCGGCGCTTTGTTCGAGGTGGCGGTGGCCGACGCCATCGTGCCGGATGCGGTGGTGACGCCGTCACGTGACGGAGGCTGGGCGATTGAACTCAATCCGGCGGCCATGCCGAGGCTTATTGTCAACAATGAATATTATGCGGAAGTCAGCGGATCGGTAAAGGCTGAGGAAAAGACGTTTTTGGCCGATTGCATGCAGACGGCAAGCTGGCTGGTGCGCAGCCTCGATCAGCGCGCGCGAACCATTTTGAAGGTGACGCAGGAAATTGTGCGCCAGCAGGACGGATTTCTGCGTCAGGGCGTGACCCATCTCAAGCCCTTGAACCTGCGCATGGTCGCCGATGCGGTGGGTATGCATGAATCCACCATCAGCCGCGTGACCGCCAACAAGTTCATGGAAACGCCGCGCGGCGTGTTCGAATTGCGCTATTTCTTCACGGCTTCCATCGCCTCTTCGGAGGGCGGTGACGCCCATTCTTCTGAAAGCGTGCGGCATCGTATTCGCCAGATGATCGACGCCGAAAAGCCCGATGATGTGCTGTCTGACGATGCAATTGTTGATGCGTTGAAGAAGGACGGTGTGGATATTGCGCGCAGAACGGTCGCAAAATATCGGGAATCGATGAATATTGCTTCATCGGTTCAGCGCAGGCGTGAAAAGAAAGCCAAGCTTTCTGTTTCTTAGAACGCATCCCGGAACGCGAAGCAGTTTTCGGAAAAGATGTGTGTCAAAACAACTGTTTAAACCACCGGTTCCCCGGCGGCCTGGAATAGACGATTGTACCTCCAGAGCGTTTTCGACCAGTTCAAGCCCCAAGAGAATGCTCTGAAATTTTGAACTTGAAGCACCGCACGATCAGAAAAAATCGATGATGATCGTGAGAACCGGCAGCGTTTCGAGTTGGGCTACTGGCAGGAGGACCAATTGACAAGCGCCGTTTCAATCAATAGAAGCCCCGCTCGCGCTGCGACGCTGGCCCGAAAAAGCCGGAATTCTTCGGTTTTGCGGCCTTATGCGTATGTGGCACGAAATATGCATCGGCTTTTTCTGAAAGAGAATGCGGATGTCCGATTGCTTAAAGGAAAGGCAGTTTAGCAGAAAGGGCAACGATCACGCGTTTGGGGCGTTGCATAAGACAAGGGATGTTCGGGGTGCCGTTTGACCGGTTTTAAACCGGAAAAGCGTGGATTTCGAAGGTGTTTCAAGGCTCTGGCCGGCGATCCGGATCAAGGCTGAAAAACCCGTAGGATGAAAGCCATCTTTGATGACGGTTCGCTTTGCGCTTCGCTTGCCTTGTGATTAGACTAAGCCCTGTGGTGTAACGCAAATGAGGTGTGCCAATGACTCTGCGTGTATCTGGAAAGCATATGGACGTCGGTGAAGCTTTCACAACCCGGATCGTGGATCGGGTGAATGAAACGGTCGGCAAATATTTCGATCATGGCTTTTCCGGGCAGGTAACGGTCACGAAGTCCGGTTCACGATTCAGTGCGGATTGTACATTGCACCTCGACAGTGGTGCGACGCTACAAAGCACTGGCGATGCGCAGGATCCGCAGCTGGCTTTTGATGCGGCAGCGGACAAGATCGAAACCCGCCTTAGGCGCTACAAGCGCCGTCTGAAGTCGCGTACGGCTACCCAGCCAAATGCGATCTATGACGACGTGGCATATCGTGTTATGGCACCGCTGCCGGAGGAAGAGGAGGAGCTTCCGGCCGATTATGCGCCAACCATTGTGGCGGAAACGTCCGTCGCCCTGCGCACCATGTCGGTGGCTTCGGCGGTGGTCGAGCTTGATCTGATTGAAAATCCCGTTCTGGTTTTCCGGAACGCGGGCAATGATGAAGTAAACATCGTCTACCGTCGAGCGGACGGCAATATTGGCTGGGTTGACCCATCGACGGTTACCCGCCAGGCCGCGCCTCGCGTCTGACGGCAAACCCGAAGCGCACGTTACGCGTTATCGCCAGTGAAGGGCGAGCCCATTTATGGGTGGTTGCGTGCGCTTCCCAAAACCGGGCCGCAAACGGTCTGATTGAAGAAGGAACGGAGAGAATGGATCTTAGTGATCTGATTCAGCCGGGGGCGATTATCCCCGCGCTGAAAGCCAGCTCCAAAAAGCAGCTTTTGCAGATTTTGTCTGAAAAGGCTGCGGAACTGACCGGTCTCCCTGAGCGTGAAGTTTTCGAAACAATTCTCCAGCGTGAACGCCTCGGTTCAACCGGGGTGGGCAGCGGTGTGGCCATTCCACACGGCAAGCTGGCGAATATCGGCAAGATTGCCGGCATCTTCGCGCGCCTTGAAACGCCGGTTGATTTCGAGGCGCTGGACGATCAGCCTGTCGATCTCGTTTTCCTGCTGTTGGCTCCGGAAAATGCCGGGGCCGATCATCTGAAAGCCTTGTCGCGCATTGCGCGTATGCTCCGCGACCCGGATATGGTCGCCAAGCTGCGAGGCACCCATGATGCACAGGCGCTCTATTCATTTTTGACAGCCCAGCCGGCGTCCAACGCCGCCTGAGCCACTGAGCATAATCCGACCGGCGTGAACGCGGCTCGACAGATTGTGCTTCAAATACAAGAACTGGAGCGCCGGATTTGTTCGTACCGGCGCTTTTCAAAAGGAAGTGTGTAACGGTTTTGCGTTCAGAAATGCCAGAAAGCAAATATACGGAGCGGTTCTGACGATTTCGTCAAAACAGAAGCATTCCGGTAAATCATTTGGTAACGCCGTCACTCGGACAGAGTGGCGGCTTTTGTATTTCAGCGTCATCGCTAGTATTATTATACTAATATAATATATGGATTATGCAATTGATGGCATTCGTGTAAACGGAATGTGTAAATTTCATAACCAGGACAAATTACATGAAGAAATATATTTCAATATTTATTGTTACGATTGTGTTTTCCGGTTCCGCCCTAGCTGAAGAAACTAAGGCGGAGTGCGTAGAGCGTGTCGTCAAAGAATGTACCGCGAAGCACGGGAGCGATTTACTAGAATTCAATCCTAATTATCATAATTGTCTAATGGAAAATCTGCCTCTCTGTCCCGGATTTGGAAAGTAATTTAGATTAATTATACTAAGGAAGAATAAATTGAGAAAAGTAATTTTTGCATTGATTTCGTTTCTATCTATTTCAAATGCTGCTTTGGCTGTGGACAGGATGGCGTGCATCAATAAAGCGGTTGAAATGTGCAATAAAAGACATTCGGATCAGTTTTCGCAGGAACATCGTGACTGTGTCAAACATATCGGCACTCTGTGCTCGGT
The DNA here is from genome assembly GCF_040372265.1 of Brucella sp. NBRC 113783. NCBI lineage: Bacteria > Pseudomonadati > Pseudomonadota > Alphaproteobacteria > Hyphomicrobiales > Brucellaceae > Brucella > Brucella sp. NBRC 113783. The sequence goes on from NZ_BAABRX010000001.1 coordinate 521,374, forward strand.
TGAGGCAATACAATTGGGCACATCAAAGTGAAGGCCTTCCGGTTCCGCGCTGGCTAATGCGAGGGAGGCTTGCTTCAAGAATGCCCAGGCGACTTGTAAGCAAGCGCTTATCGAAGCTCAACACGGTAAGCAGTCTCAATTTCTCGAAGCAGTATCATGACTGCTTCAAGCAAGAACAACTCAAGTGTCAGTAGATTGAGAAGTCGCGCCCGGCTGATGCCGGCAATGGCGCAATGAGGACGATAGCAGCTTCCTTACAAGGCGGGCCGCTATCGCCACATATTCGACAGGGCTGCCATTTTAGTTGAGCAGCACCGTGCGTAATTCGTGTTCATGGGCGCCTTGCAGCGCGGTGGCGCGGACATCGGAGAGCACGATAGGCTCGCCGCTTGCGCCAAAGAGGGCCCAGAGCTCAAGGCCCGGCTCGATTGGTGGGAGGGCAGGGAAGCTGCGAGCAAGGTCGTCGGAGCGAATCTTGCGCACGTAGGCAATTTCACCTTCGCCCAGATGAGCGAATTCATTTTCGGTGAGAACCTGTTGTCTGTTCATGGTCTTAGCCTCCATTTGAGCGGCACACCATTCACGGCTATGCCGCACCAGAGCTTCACGATAGTTATCATAGCCTTAATGACTGAACGAAACCTGAACGTTTTTCAGTCTTTCACAGCTATGTTGATTTTCTTGATCAGCCGTTCCGGTTCCGGTCGGTCGAGATCGACAGCGAGAAGACCGTTTTTCAACTCGCAACCCAGCACCCGCATACCATCGGCCAGCACGAACACACGCTGAAACTGACGCGCCGCGATGCCGCGGTGCAGATATTCGCGTTCGGTGTCGTCGGTCTGTCGACCGCGGATGACAAGCTGGTTGTCTTCCGTCATGACGTCGAGATCGTCGCTGGCAAAACCTGCCACGGCAAGCGTGATGCGCAAGCGCTCAGAGCCTGTTTCGCCGCGCAGGCGTTCGATATTATAGGGTGGGTAGCCATCGCCGGATTTTGCAATCCGTTCGAGTGTCTTTTCCATCGTGTCGAATCCGAGCAAGAGAGGGCTCGAAAACGGAGTCATTCTTGTCATTGCATCAGTCCTTGATGAGAAGCGACCGTTATGAAGAGAACCCGTTCGGCGTATCTCTTCGCTAACTGATATGGCTTGTGAAAAGCCCGACTTCAAGGGCCAATGCCGGAATCCCCCTTCGTTCTATCGTAAAACGACGATGGGGAGGGCGATACCCGCCACTGTTGCGGGGCGGGCAGTGTCAAACTTAGCATATCGAGAAATGTGTTCTACCGTCTTGCTTCGGCAAGCGCTGCGCGAAAAGCGGTGGCGAAATCCTCACGGTCGTCGGGGTTCAGAAAGCTGCCGATGGCGACATGCTTGTCGCGGCTTTCAACGCTCATATCCGTGATGCCGATGTCCGGCTTTCGCGCCACGCGAAAGCGTGTCCAGAACGGATTGAACTGATGTGCGGTCAGTTTGCCGGATGGTGCGTATTGGCGGATGTGCAGGGCTGCACGCGAAACGGAAATCTCTTCGCGGGCCTGCGCCGCGCGATAATTCCAGCGAAATGCCAGATAGATCAACAGCACGTCGAGGCCGAAAAAGCCGAAGATCGGCCAAGCGCCGATGGACCAGAACAGAATGCCGACAGCAATCCAGCAGGCGATGAGGGCTGCCATCAGAACGGTAAAGCCCGTGCGCCCCAGCGAGCGATAGGGTCTCAGCAAGGCTTCAAAAATAGGGGTCTCGAACCTGTCCGGTTCCGCGCCGTCTGGATGGTGCATGGGTGTCTGAGCCTTTGAACGCCGCCTGCGTCAAGCTGCGGGTTGTCTTCCAGGAACAGACCTCAGTATAGAGACAGAATGCAAAAGGCCAAAATCAAATCGCCCGTGACTGTTTCCGCCGCCCCGCCAGCACGGCGTCCACGCCGCGTGGCTGGTACGCTCTATACGGCTGATGAGATTCACGAAATCTTTCGCCGCTTCTCCGTGCAGCGCCCGGAACCGAAGGGCGAACTGGAGCATGTGAACGCCTTCACCCTGCTGGTCGCGGTGGTGCTGTCGGCGCAGGCGACGGATGCGGGCGTCAACAAGGCCACGCGCGGCCTGTTTGCGGTTGCCGATACGCCGCAGAAAATGCTGGCGCTGGGCGAGGAAAAGGTCGGCAGTCACATTCGCACCATCGGCCTTTGGCGCAACAAGGCGAAGAATGTCATCCTGCTTTCGGAAGCACTGATCCGCGACTATGGCGGCGAGGTGCCAGGCGACCGTGACGAGCTGGTCAAACTGCCGGGCGTCGGGCGCAAGACCGCCAATGTTGTGCTCAACATGTCGTTCGGCCAGCCGACCATGGCGGTGGACACGCATATATTGCGTATCGGCAACCGGATCGGTCTGGCGCCCGGCAAGACGCCGGAAGCGGTCGAGGCGATATTGGTGCGGGTGATACCGGCGGAATATATGTTGCACGCCCATCACTGGCTGATCTTGCACGGGCGCTATACCTGCAAGGCGCGCAGGCCCGAATGCGAACACTGCGTCATCGCCGATATCTGTAAGTCGCCGGAAAAGACCTGCGACGTGCCCGCCGCACTGGTTCCGCTTCCGCCTCAGGCTTAAGTTCTGACAGGCTTTGCGGCCTCGCGCTGCGATATGGCCTTGTGCAGATGCACCATCATAGTTGCCGCAAAAAGCGGGGTCAGAAGATTGACCAGCGGAATGGCCATGAAACCGGCGATCAGCAAGCCTGCCAGAAAGACCGTCACGCCATAATGCGAGCGTAGCGCCCTGGCTTCCGCTTCGGTGCGATGGCGCATGGCGGCGAATTCGAAAAATTCGCGTCCGAGCAGATAGGCGTTGATGACGAAAAAGGCGATCAGGTTGATCCCCGGTACGAAAAGCAGAGCTAGCGCCAGCAGGTTGCCAAGGATCACCACGCCGAGGAATTTCAGCGACGTCACAATTGAACGTCCAAGCGGCAGGGCATTGCCCGCAGGATCGTTCGGATAATCCGTGCGCTCGACCACTTCCGCCACATCGTCGAGGAACAGACCGGCCACAAGAGCGGTCACCGGCGCGATCATCAGCGCCAGCACAAGCGCAAGCCCCAGTCCCGCCGCGACAGCGGCGACGATTCCGAGCCAGCCTGCCCATGCGGGCATGCCCGGCAGCAATTGCTCCATCCACGGCCAGGCATAGGTAAAAAAGATTTGACGAATGCTGACCCAGAGACCGGCCAGCAGCAAAAGCGTCAGACCCAGCGTTTTCCAGAAAACCGAGCGAAACTCCGGCGTCAGCAGGCGGGAGAGGGCTTTCAAGGCAGCATCTATGATCATTCTTTTTCCGTTTTGCGCCCGTTTTGGCTGTGGACGAACTGAAAATAGGAACGAGCCGTTGGCTGTGCAAGCCGGACTACCCACATCCCGGGATTGGCGCGGGGTAGCCAAAAGGGCGGCAAAAGGCTAAACCCGCACGCGCATATTTGCATAAGCGTATCAATTCCACGATACGCAGCTGGCGCCAAAGCCTCCTCCTGCCATATCGAGGGCGGGCTGGAGAACTGAAAAAAGGGGAGCTTCTCGCGCTCATGGCCACATTCGACGTTCTTTGCATCGGCAATGCCATTGTCGATATTCTGTCGCGTACGGACGACTCATTTCTCGAAACCAACGGTATCGTCAAAGGCGCAATGAACCTGATCGATGCCGATCGTGCAGAATTGCTCTATAGCCGCATTGCAGGTCCGGCGACTGAAATGTCGGGCGGCAGCGCGGGCAACACGGCGGCAGGCGTCGCCAGCCTGGGCGGACGCTCCGCCTATTTCGGCAAGGTAGCGACTGACCATCTCGGACGTGTCTTCGCGCATGATATCCGCGCGCAGGGCGTGGCCTTCGATACGCGTCCGCTGGAAAAGGGGTCGCCGACCGCCCGCTCGATGATTTTCGTGACGCCGGATGGCGAACGCTCGATGAACACGTTTCTCGGCGCTTGCGTCGAGCTTGGACCGGAAGACGTCGAGACCTCCAAGGTCGCCGATGCCAAAGTCACCTATTTTGAAGGCTATTTGTGGGACCCGCCGCGCGCTAAGGAAGCCATCGTGATGGCGTCAAAGATCGCGCATGAGGCGGGCCATGAAATGGCCATGACGCTCTCCGATCCGTTCTGCGTGGACCGCTATCGCGAAGAGTTTCTCGACCTGATGCGCCAGCGCACGGTCGATATCGTCTTCGCCAATGAAGACGAAGCCAAATCGCTCTATCAGACCAAGTCGCTCGAAACGGCGATTGCCTCAATGCGGATGGATTGCAAGCTGTCGATCATCACGCGCTCGGAAAAGGGCGCTGTCATTGTGACGCCTGATCAGACGCTCGAAGTTCCAGCCATCGAGATCGACGAACTGGTCGATACGACCGGTGCAGGCGATCTTTATGCGGCGGGTTTCCTCTATGGCTATACCAAGGACCGCTCGCTGGAAGATTGCGCACGGCTTGGCTCGCTTGCCGCCGGTCTCATCATCCAGCAGATGGGCCCGCGTCCGCTGCTCAGCCTTGAGGCTGCTGCAAGTCAGGCTGGCCTGATCTAGCACTACAGTTGCATTCTTCGCCATGCCGGGCTGCAACGAGCAATTTCCTGCGCGCCGGTGCTCACGTACCCAAAAGTACGCTCCGCTCCGGTGCTCGAAAATCACTCGTTTCGCCACGGCCTGACGAATTTGCAACTGTAGTGCTGGTCTCTATTCGGACCGAATGATCCGGTCGCGCTGGAGTTCTTCTTCGGTGCGGCCGGGACGGCTTTTATAAACCGGCAGGTTCCAGCCGAAATAAAGCGCCCCGCCGCGCACGGTAAAACTGGTCAGCGCTGCGACCACCGCCGAGAAGAACGGATCGACACCAAGGCGCGCCAGCCCGACATAGAGGCAGGCGCCAGCCAGTGCCGCCGTGATATAGATTTCCCGCCGCATGATCACCGATGGCTCTCCGGCCACCATATCGCGCAGGATACCGCCCAGCGTGGCGGTGAAAATGCCCGTGACGATGGCAACCGGCGCGCTGACGCCAAGCGCAAGCCCCTTGGCGGCACCCATCACCGTGTAGGCCGACATGCCGATGGCATCGAGCCAGAGCAGCACGCGATAGCGTGATTCCACCCTATGAGCGGTGAAATAGACCGCGAAGGCGGCCAGTGTGCCCGCCAGCAGATAGATCGGTTCCTGAACCCAGAAAACCGGCGTGCTCAGCATCAGATCGCGCAGCGTTCCGCCGCCGATGCCGGTGATATTGGCAAGAAAGATGAAGCCCACAATATCGAGCTGCCGCCGCGAGGCTGCAAGCGCGCCTGTTGCCGCGAAGACGAAAACACCCGCAAAGTTCAGAAACTGCACGACGGTCACGCGGGCTCCCCCAGCAAGATATATGATGCGATTTTCTATTGCTCTGCGCGCCTTGGCAATATGTGTGTATGAGCGCAGGTCAGCAGATACAAAAAAGCGGCGGATAAACCGCCGCTCTGATCGTCTAACTCAGTAGATAGGCTTTATCAGCTGTTGGCTTCCGCGCCGCCATTTTCGGCAGCAGCCTTGGGGCCACCCTTGGATACGCCGACCATGGCCGGGCGCAGCACGCGGTCGCCAATGGCGTAACCCGCCTGCACAACCTGCACGACGGTATTGTTCGGCAGATCCGGGTTCGGTACCTCGAACATGGCCTGATGGAAATTCGGGTCGAATTTCTGGCCTTCCGGCTCAAGCTTGGTAACGCCGTGGCGTTCCAGCGCCTGCAGCATGGCGCGTTCGGTCATTTCCACGCCTTCGGCCAGCGACTTCAGGCTGGCATCGGCTTCCAGCATTTCGGCAGGAATGGTGTCGATGGCGCGGCGCAGATTGTCGGAAACCGACAGCATGTCGCGGGCGAAATTGGTCACCGCATAGGTGCGGGCATCCTGCACGTCGCGCTGGGTGCGCTTGCGCAGGTTTTCCATTTCGGCAGCAACGCGCAGAACCTGGTCCTTGAGTTCCTTATTATCGGCTTCGAGCGCGAGAATACGGTTTGCGGTTTCATCGACCGCATTGTCCGCTTCGTCTTCCGCAACTTCGGCGCTGGCTTCCGCCTTGCGCGCTTTCAGGAAATCGGCGGCAGCCCGGTTCAGCGCCTCACGATCCCGTGGATTGTTGATGTCGCGCTGCTCAAGATCGGGGTTCTCGGTTTTGTTCTTTTCGTCAGACATAATGCTTCTTCCGTCTTGAATATCTTCTGGGGCGGATATCGAGTTTCAGGCCATTAAAATCAAGGCTTAATTTCTGCTGACCCGGTAAGATTGACACCTCACCGCAACAGCCGCGACACGATCTGTGCCGTATAGTCCACCATCGGCACGATACGCGCATAATTGAGGCGGGTCGGGCCGATGACGCCAAGCGCCCCGACCACGCGCTGTTCGCTGTCGCGATAGGGTGCGACCACAAGCGACGAGCCGGACAGTGAAAACAGCTTGTTTTCCGAGCCGATGAAAATGCGCACGCCCGAACCGGTTTCGGCCAGATCGAGAAGCTGGACCATGCCGTCCTTGGTTTCCAGATCGTCGAAGAGATGGCGCAGGCGCTCGATATCTTCCTGCGCGTGAATGTTTTCGAGAAGATTGGCGCGCCCCCGCACGATCAGCCGTGACGGCTGGTCGGAACCGGTGCCGCCCCAGACGGCGAGGCCCTGTTCGACAAGTTCCTGCGAAAGCTGGTCGAGTTCCTGACGGGTTTCCTCCATCAGCACTTTCAACTCGGCCTTGGCTTCGGAAAGCGTATGGCCGTGAATATGCGCGTTGAGGAAATTGGACGCTTCGACCAGCTGCGATGCGCTGATGCCGACCGGCAGATTGATGACGCGGTTTTCCACATCGCCATTCTGCATCACCAGCACGGCCAGCGCGCGGGTTGGTTCCAGCCGCACGAATTCGATATGTTTCAGCGCGCCTTCGGTCTTGGTGGCGAGCACGAGACCGGCCCCCCGCGACAGGCCCGACAGGACCTGACTTGCCTCGGTCAGCACGTTTTCAACCGAATTGCTGTTTCCGGCGGCGCGCACCTGCGCCTCGATGGACGAGCGCTCGCCGGGCGCCAGATCGCCGACTTCCATAAAGGCATCGACGAAAAAGCGCAGGCCGATCTGCGTCGGCAGACGGCCCGCCGACACATGCGGCGCATAGATCAGGCCCAGATGCTCCAGATCGCTCATCACATTGCGAATGGTGGCGGGCGAGAGCGAATGTGGCAGAAGACGGGACAGATTGCGCGAACCGACCGGGTCGCCGTCGTTGAGATAGCTCTCGACGACCAGCCGGAAAATTTCGCGCGACCGCTGGTCGAGCGAATTCAAAAGCTGATGTTCAGGCGATTTCATCATGATAGAGCGGCGAACCTGTTGATTGCTTGCCTTGAATATAAGGTTGCTGCGCCAAGCGTCAAAGGCTTTAGCCTCACACTGGCAATCCTCTCAACATATCTTTGGCCCCGGAACGATGTGAAATGCCTTTCTATTTGTGCCCGGGGGGCCTAAAAAGCCGCACGGAAAACTTTGAATCCCAAAAAACTCGATCAAGGAATTTACTATATGCGTCCATCCAAGCGTGCTGCCGACGAAATGCGCGCCGTCTCTTTCGAGCGCGGCATCTCCAAACATGCGGAAGGCTCCTGCCTGGTCAAATTCGGCGACACCCATGTTCTGTGCACGGCAAGCCTTGAGGAAAAGGTGCCGGGCTGGATGCGCAATACCGGCAAGGGCTGGGTTACGGCGGAATACGGCATGCTGCCGCGTTCGACCGGCGACCGCATGCGCCGTGAAGCAGCCACCGGTAAGCAGGGCGGACGTACCCAGGAAATCCAGCGTCTGATCGGACGCTCCTTGCGCGCTGTTGTCGATATGCAAGCGCTGGGCGAAGTGCAGATCACGGTGGACTGCGATGTCATTCAGGCCGATGGCGGCACGCGCACGGCAGCCATCACCGGCGGCTGGGTGGCCCTACATGAATGCCTGCGCTGGATGGAAGCGCGCCAGATGGTACGGGTCGAGAAGGTGCTGAAGGACCACGTTGCGGCTATTTCCTGCGGCATCTATGAAGGCGCTCCTGTTCTCGATCTCGATTATGCGGAAGATTCCGTCGCCCAGACCGACAGCAATTTCGTCATGACCGGCGCAGGCGGCATTGTTGAAATTCAGGGCACCGCCGAGGGTGCGCCTTTCTCGGAAGAAGAGTTCCTGAACCTGATGAAGCTGGCGCGCAGCGGTGTGGATCGTCTTGTGTCGTTGCAGAAAATGGCGGTCGCTTAAGAGCCTCACTCAAAAAAGCGTATTTGCAGCCGCACAAGACGACTTTTGGAACAGGCTCTGATAGGACAGTGTCTGCTCCATCTGAATAAGGAGACCTGATCCATGCGCGCTGCACGTATTCTTGAAACGGCTCTCTATGTTCGCGACGTCGCCGAGGCGGTAGAATTCTATCGCGACACAATGGGGCTGGAGCCGGTGGGCCAGCTTAGCGAGCGCAACGCTTTCTTCCGCTGCGGCGAGGGCATTTTGCTGCTTTTCAAGGCGGAAGAAACCTTGAAGCCGCCTTTGCCCGGCCATCTGCCTGTGCCACCACATGGCACGACGGGGCCGGGTCATGTATGTTTTGCCGCAAGTCGTGCCGAGATCGACGACTGGCGGGAACATCTGCAACAACATGGCGTCGCCATTGAGGCCGGTTTCGATTGGCCCAATGGCGCACATTCGATTTACTTCCGCGATCCATCCGGCAATTCGCTGGAGATCGCCGAACCCAAACTATGGAACTGAAAATGAGAACGCTGGAAAAGGGCAAGCTGATTGTCGCCTCGCACAATGCGGGCAAGCTGAAGGAATTCGACGGGCTGATCGGCCCGTTCGGCTTCGATGTCAGCTCGGTCGCGGCACTTGGCCTGCCGGAGCCGGACGAGACCGGCACCACGTTTGAGGAAAACGCCTATATCAAGGCGCTTGCAGCGGCTGAAGCCACCGGCTTGCCCGCATTGTCCGACGATTCCGGCCTGATGGTCGATGCGCTGGATGGCGAGCCGGGCGTCTATACCGCCAACTGGGCCGAGACCGAAGACGGCACGCGTGATTTCAACATGGCGATGCGCAAGGTCGAAGATCTTTTGCAGGAAAAGGGTGCGACGAGCCCGGACAAGCGCGGCGCGCGTTTCGTCTCCGTCATCTGCCTTGCATGGCCGGATGGCGAAGCGGAATATTTCCGCGGCGAAGTGGAAGGGGTGCTGATCTGGCCGCCACGCGGCACGACCGGCTTCGGCTATGACCCGGTGTTCTTGCCGGATGGCCATGAGAAAACCTTTGGTGAAATGTCCGCCGACGAGAAGCACGGCTGGAAGCCGGGCGACGCTTCGGCCCTGTCGCATCGCGCCCGCGCCTTCAAGCTTTTCGCCGAAAAGGCGCTCAACGTGGAGCCGGCTTCCGCGAAATGAACAGGCTCTTTCCCCCTTTGCAGGCGAAAAATGCTGCCAGCATGATCCCTATCGCGCGGGTAAACGGGGAAAATGCGTTCGGCGTCTATGTGCATTGGCCGTTCTGTCTGGCCAAATGCCCGTATTGTGACTTCAACAGCCATGTCCGTCATAAGCCGGTGGATCAGGCGCGGTTTTCTGAAGCGTTTCGCCGCGAGATGGAAACGCTGCGCGAGCGCACCGGCCCACGCACGGTCACCAGCATTTTTCTGGGCGGCGGCACGCCCTCGCTGATGCAGCCCGAAACAGTGGGTGCGCTTCTCGATAATATTGCGTCGCATTGGTCTGTCGCACCCGACATCGAAGTGACGCTGGAAGCCAATCCGACCAGTGTGGAAGCCGACCGTTTTCGCGGCTATCGCGCCGCAGGCGTCAATCGCGTGTCGCTCGGCATTCAGGCGCTGAACGATCCCGATCTGCGCCGTCTGGGGCGTATGCATTCGGTCGATGAGGCAAAGGCGGCCATTCGCTTAGCGCGTGAGATTTTCCCGCGCCTGTCCTTCGATCTGATCTATGCGCGTCCGAACCAGAGCATTGAGGCATGGCGCGAAGAGCTGAAGGAGGCCATCGGACTGGCTGCCGATCACCTCTCGCTCTATCAGCTGACCATTGAGGAAGGCACGCAGTTCTATAATCTCTGGAAGGCTGGGAAGCTGACCACGCCGGAGCCGGACCACGCCGCAGCGCTCTATGAAGAAACGCAGCGGGTGACGGCAGAGCATGGACTTCCGGCCTATGAGATTTCCAATCACGCAGTGCCGGGGCGCGAGTCGCAGCACAATCTGGTCTATTGGCGCTATGGCCAATATGTCGGCATCGGCCCCGGCGCGCATGGGCGTTTCGTGGAAAATGATGTTCGCACCGTCACCATGACCGAAAAGCACCCGGAAACCTGGCTCGATCATGTCGAACGGCGCGGTCATGGCATTGTCGAGGAAGAATATCTCGATGGCGGGCAGGAGGGCGACGAGTTTCTGATGATGGGGCTTCGTCTGCGCGAAGGCATCGATCTCGATCGATACAAGCGGCTGTCGGGCCAGAGCGTTGACCAGAAGCGTCTGGCGAAACTGATTGCCGAGGGCATGATCGAGCCGATGGGCGGTAGCATCATTCGCGCAACACCGGACGGTGCGCTGGTGCTGGATGCGCTGGTGGCCGATCTGGCCGCATGAGGGGTAAGCAATGACTGAGGATATGGGCGACGCACGGCGCGATTATGTGGTGGGTGGCACAGCCATGCGCGCCCGTCCGCTGGAACCCGCGCTTTATATCGTCTCGACGCCGATCGGCAATCTTGGCGATATGACGCTGCGCGGCATCGAAACGCTCGCCGCAGCCGATGTTTTGGCCTGCGAGGATACGCGTGTGACCCGTGTTCTCCTCGACCGCTACGGCATTTCCCGCCGCCCGATCAGCTATCACGAGCACAATGCCGCCGAAGCCGGAGAAAAGCTGATTGCCGCGCTGTCAGCGGGCAAAAGCGTTGCGCTGGTGTCGGATGCGGGCACGCCGCTCGTTTCCGATCCGGGCTTTCGTCTGGTCGGCGAAGCCCGCGAGGCGGGTATTCGTGTCGTTCCCATTCCGGGTGCTTCCGCCGTTCTGGCCGCACTCGCCGCTTCGGGCCTGCCGACCGACGCCTTCATGTTCTGCGGCTTCCTGCCTTCAAAACACGGGCAAAAGCAGACGAAGCTCGAAAGTCTCAAGGGAATCGACGCAACGCTGGTCTTCTACGAATCGCCAAATCGGACAGCGGCGACGCTGGCCGAAATGGCCGAAGTGTTCGGGTCGGATCGTCTGGGCGCGCTCTGCCGCGAACTGACCAAGGCCTATGAAACCATTCGCACTGCTCCGTTGGGCGAACTGGCGAAGGAATTCGACGGTGAGGATCGCATTCGCGGCGAAGTGGTTCTGCTGGTCGGCCCGCCGACAGGCAACACAATTCCGCAAAGCGAGGAAGACATCGACAAGCTGCTTCTGTCGCTTGCCGCCGAATTGCCGCCATCCAAGGCTGCAGGCGAGGCGGCGCGCATGACAGGCGGGCAGAAATCGGTTCTCTATCAGCGTCTTATGCAACTGAAATCGGATCAGCGATGACAGACCTCCGCGAGAAAAAGCGCGTTGCTTTCTTTCGCGGACATAGCGCCGAACGCTTTGCGGCGATGGTGCTTCTTTTGAAAGGTTTTCGCATTGTCGCGCGGCGCTATCGGACACGGCTCGGCGAAATCGATCTGATCGCCCGACGGGGTAATCTGGTGCTGATCGTCGAGGTCAAGGCGCGCAGCAGTCTCGAAGCAGCGCAATTGGCCGTCACGCCGCAGGCCATGCGCCGTATCGAAGCCGCAGCTGATCTCTGGCTGCAACGCCAGCCCGACCTTGACCGTCTGTCTCTTCGTTTCGACCTGATTGCCGTGCTGCCGCGCCGCTGGCCAAAACACGTTCCGGCCTTCTTCTCGAGTGGCGCTTATCGATAAGCCTATGTAAATCCTATAAAAATTGTGGGATATATTTCCGGCCTTACGGGAAATTAAAATCCCGCAAACGGCTGTTTTGAGAAAAAGTGATGCTCGCCATCATTTTCGCGCGCAAGCCCGTTTCTTATAAATCTCCCGCTCTCCATGGATAATGGCGCCAACTTTCACAAGACGCATTTCCGCACGCGAAAACGGTATCCGCGTTCGCTGGAAATGCTCTCAAGGATGGCATCGTGTCTCTACCGCAAAAGCGTTTACTGGCTGATTTTCCTGCCTTCTTCCGGGTGTCGGAAGAGGTGGTTGTCGTCGTTGGCGGCGGCGAGGAAGCTTTGAACAAGGCGCGCCTTGTGGCGCAGACATCCGCACGCCTTCGCATCGTTGCCGAGGAAACGGAACATCATCTGGCCGAGTTCATCGCAAGCCATGGTGTGCAGCATGTGGCGGCACCTTTTGCGCCGGAACATATCGAAGGCGCGAAGCTTGTTTTCGTGGCAACCGGCGACGAAGCGCAGGATCGCGCCATTGCCGCTGCGGTCAAGGCGCAGAAGATCCCGGTCAATGTCGTTGACCGTCCTGCCCTTTGCGATTTCCTGACGCCTGCCATCGTCAACCGCGCGCCACTGACGATTGCCATCGGCTCGGAAGGAAGCGCTCCGGTTCTGGCGCAGATGGTTCGTGCACGTATCGATGCCGCCTTTTCGCCGCGCCTTGGCGAGCTTGCGCATTTCGCCGAAAGCTGGCGTCCGCTGGTCGAGCGCGCATTGCCCAAGGGGCTGGCGCGCCGCAGCTTCTGGCGCGGCTTCTTTTCGGGCCGTGTTGCCAGCGCCATTGAAAATGGTGATCGCGCGGAAGCGTATAAGGCTGCGAGCGACCTGATCGAGCAGCGCGACAATGCCGCCGGTTATGTCTGGCTGGTTGGTGCCGGACCGGGTGCTGAAGACCTGCTGACCTTGCGCGCCCACCGCGCTTTGATGGAAGCCGATGTCATCGTGCATGATGCGCTGGTGCCGGAAGGCGTGATTGCCATGGGCCGCCGCGATGCCGAACGCCTCGCCGTCGGCAAGCGCAAGGGCTGCCATTCCAAAAGCCAGGAAGAGATCAATCGCCTGTTGGTTTCGCTGGGGCGGCAAGGCAAGCGCGTTGTGCGGCTGAAATCCGGCGATCCGCTGGTGTTCGGACGCGCAGGCGAGGAAATGGCGGCGCTGCGTGCCGCTGGTATCGGTTTCGAAATCGTGCCCGGCATCACCTCGGCCTTTGCCGCCGCTGCCGATATGGAATTGCCGCTGACGCTGCGCGGTGTCGCCTCGTCGCTGGTGTTCACCACTGGTCACGATATGACGGGCGATGTGCTGCCGGGCTGGGCCAAGCTTGCCGTCTCCGGCGCAACCATTGCCGTCTATATGGGCTCCACGGTCGCGGCATCGGTTGCCGCACGCCTGATTGGTGCGGGCCTGCATGAAGATACCGCCGTGGCGGTGGTGGAAAATGCGAGCCGGCAGGACAAGCGCCTATTCCACGGCACGCTGAAGGATTTGCCGGATCTGGAAAGCCGCAAGGAGCTTTCCGGCCCGGTCATGGTGATCATTGGCGATGCGGTCGCCGGTGCCGCAATCGACAAAGCCGAAGCGTTGGCCCTCAAGCCGGTTTCCGTCGCAGCCTAAACCCGCAGGATGCGCGGTTAACAAAAGTTTGGAGTTTGGAAATGGTCGTAAAAGTTCTCACTGCAAACCGGCTGATCGACGGGCAGGCTGTGTGGCTCGGTGCCGATGGTTCGTGGCAGGAGACCATCGACGGCGCGCTGGTTGCACGCCACGCCGAAGCTGTGACGGCGCTGGAAGACGCGGGCAAGGTTGCAGCGAAAGCCAATCTGGTTGTCGATGTGAATGTGATCGATGTTGAGGAGCGCGAGGAGGGGCTTTACCCGATCCGCCTGCGCGAGCGGATCCGCCTTTCCGGCCCGACCATCGTGACCTTTGGTGATCTGCCCCTCGACAAGCCTGCTTTGAAGCGCGCCTCGTAATATCTGTTGACGCATTTCCGGACGCAAAACCGGTTCCCACTTTTGCTGGAAATGCTCTGATCTGGATTTAGACTATGTATCGTTATGATGAATTCGACCGCGATTTCGTTGCGGCCCGCGTTGCCCAGTTCAAGGATCAGGTTGAGCGCCGCCTGACCGGAGAGCTGACGGAAGAACAGTTCCGTCCGCTGCGCCTGATGAATGGCCTTTACCTGCAATTGCACGCCTATATGCTGCGCGTGGCGGTTCCCTATGGTACGCTGTCGAGCCGCCAGTTGCGAAAGCTTGGTCACATTGCGCGCGTCTATGATCGCGGCTTTGGCCATTTCACCACGCGCCAGAACATCCAGTATAACTGGCCTGCGCTGAAGGACGTGCCGCGCATTCTGGAAGAGCTGGCGGAAGTCGAGATGCACGCCATCCAGACCTCCGGCAATTGCATTCGCAACGTGACTGCCGATCACTTCGCAGGCGCTGCCGCCGACGAAGTGGCCGATCCGCGCCCCTTCGCCGAAATCCTGCGCCAATGGTCGTCGCTGCATCCGGAATTTTCCTATCTGCCGCGCAAGTTCAAGATCGCCATTGTCGGCTCGGACCATGACCGCGCCGCCATTCAGGTACATGACATCGGCTTGCAGCTGAAGAAGAACGAGGCGGGCGATCTGGGCCTTGCTGTCTATATCGGCGGCGGTCAGGGCCGCACGCCGATGGTGGCGAAGAAGATTCGTGACTTCCTGCCCATCGAGGACATGCTGACCTATGTGACGGCCATCGTGCGCGTCTATAATCTGCATGGCCGTCGCGACAACAAATATAAGGCGCGCATCAAGATCCTCGTCCATGAAACGGGCGTTGAAGAACTGACCCGCGAGATCGATGCTGAATGGGAAGAAATCCGCAATGGCGAGCTGAAGCTGCCGCAGCGCGATATCGACTCGATTGAAAGCTATTTCCGCATGCCGAAGTTGCCGCAACGGCCGGAAGGCTGGGAAGTGCTGGCTGTTACCCAGAAGGCCGATGCGGAATTTGCAAGCTGGGTGGCGCGCAATGTCACGCCGCACAAGAACCCGGATTATGCGGTCGTCACCATTTCGCTGAAGCCCATCGGCGGTATTCCCGGCGATGCGAGCGCCGAGCAGATGGAACTGGTGGCGGATATTGCCGAAACCTATTCTTTCGACGAAATCCGCGTCAGCCACGAGCAGAATCTGGTCCTGCCGCATGTGGCTAAGGCCGATCTTGCAGCCGTCTATGATCTGCTGCAATCGGATGGGCTGGTGACGCCGAATGCCGGTCTCATCACCGATATCATCGCCTGCCCCGGTCTCGACTATTGCGCCCTTGCCAATGCGCGCTCCATTCCGGTGGCGCAGCGCATTTCCGAACGCTTCGGCGACCAGCAGCGTCAGCTCGAAATCGGCGATCTCAAGATCAAGATTTCCGGCTGCATCAATGCCTGCGGCCATCACCATGTCGGTCATATCGGCATTCTGGGCGTCGAGAAAAAGGGTGAGGAACTCTATCAGATCACGCTTGGCGGTTCGGCGGACGAGCATTCGACCATAGGTGAAATCACCGGTCGCGGCTTTTCGTCGGAAGAAGTGGTGGATGCCATCGAAACGGTGGTCGATACCTATCTCGCCTTGCGTGAAAGCCCAGAGGAAAACTTCCTGGCCGCCTATCGCCGCGTTGGCATGGAACCGTTCAAACGCGCGCTTTATGGAGAAATAAGCCGTGCAGCTTGATGCTGAAGAAAGTGCTGCCGCCGAAGCCCGCCTTCTGGAGGCAAGCCACGGCGCGTCTACCCCGCAGGAAGTGATCGCGCTCGTCACGCGTGAACTCTATGACGGGCAGATCGCGGTTGTGTCTTCCTTCGGGGCGGAATCGGCTGTGCTTTTGCATATGATTTCGGAAGTCGATCCGGCGACACCGGTATTGTTTCTCGATACGGGCAAGCATTTCCGGGCCACGCTCGATTATCGTCACGATCTGGTGGACCGGCTGGGGCTGACCGATGTGCAGGATATCCTGCCGCTTGAGGACAGTCTTAAAAGCGATGATCCGTTTGGCGCGCTGTCGATGACCGATAAGGACCGCTGCTGCTTCATCCGCAAAGTTGAGCCGATGGCGCGCGCCGTCGCGCCCTATCGCGCCTGGATGACGGGCCGCAAGCAGTTTCAGGCATCGACACGCGAAAGCTTGCCGGTGTTTGAATCGGTCGGCCCGCGCATTCGTATCAATCCGCTAGCGCGTTTGCAGGCAGCAGACCTCAAGGCCTACGCTGAAAAGCACGATCTGCCGCCGCATCCTCTGACTGCGCAGGGCTATCGTTCCATCGGCTGCATGCCTTGCACGCGGCCCGTGAACGACGGCGAAGACCAGCGTGCCGGACGCTGGGCGGGATCAGAAAAGACAGAATGTGGCATCCATCTGACTGGCCTTGCCGACAGCCTTAAAACATTGGGAGCCACCGAGCGGAAATGAGCGATATCAACGAAACCAAACTCTGGTCCTCCGATGGCTTTCGCGAAGACGATTATGTCTTTGCCGACGATCTTGAAGCTGCGGGCGATGCCCCGGCGATCATCATTCCGCTCGCCGTCTGGCTCGGCCTAGATGAAGAGCGCCGCCGCGCCTCCAACCGCCGCATCGGCGTTTCGGTTGCGCCGGGCGAAGCGATTGAACCGCTGTTGAATGATCTGGGCAGCCTGCCGCTGATCGCCTTGCAGTTCCCGGCTTTCAACGATGGTCGCTCCTATTCCAAGGCCGAGATTCTGCGCCGCGAAGGTTTTGCGGGTGAGTTGCGCGCCGTCGGCGATGTGCTGATCGATCAGGCGGCGCTGATGCTGCGCACCGGCTTCGACAGTCTTCAGGTGACCAACAAGGTCGCCCAGAGCCGTCTTGGCGAAAACCGTCTGGTCGATACACCCGGTTACTATCAGCCGGGGCGCGGTTCCATTCCGGCGGAAGGTGGGTTCGCCTGGCGGCGGGTAAAGGCTAGTTAGACACATCGCTCAAACTTGCCATTTTTTTGGCTGTCTTGATGCGCTAGATACGCCTTGTCATTTACAGGGAGTCGATGCGTGATCCGGCACATTGTTTTCTTCAGCGTCAAGCAAGGTCAGGATATCGAGACAGTCAGAAAAGGGCTGGAGCAGCTTGCCACCATCCCGCATTCCGAAGTCTTCGAAGTTCTGCCGAATTCCAGGGTCGATCCGATGTGCGACCGCATCGATCTCGTCGTCTATGCCGAGTTCAAGGATGAAGAAGCGCTTTTCGCTTTCAAGAAACATCCGACCTATGACGCCACGACGCAACTCGTGCGCCCGATGCGCGAATTGCGTTTTTCCGCTGATGTTGTCACTGATAAAGAGTAGTTACCACTCCGCCTGTGGTCGTTCCTGAAGTGGCAGGCCGCCGAATAGATCTGGCTCGCTGGAGATTTTGGCGCGCTCGATATTGAGAAGCTTCAGTTTCGTCGCCGTGCCGCCCGCCGCCGAAAACCCGCCGACCTTGCCGTTGGAACCGAGCACCCGGTGACAGGGCACGATGATCGGAAACGGGTTTTTGCCAAGTGCATAACCGACCGCTTGCGACAGGCTCACGTCACCAAGTCGTCTGGCAATCGCGCCATATGTAGTGGTTTCGCCCGCCTTCAGTTCGAGAATAATCTCGTAAACCTGCCGGTTGAGGTCGGGGAGCGATTCGAACGCTAGCGGCGTTTGCGAGAAATCCGGCGATCCGCCGTCGAGAAGCGCGCGCACTTTTTCGATGGCTTGCGTTACAAAGGCTGGCACATCGGCCTGAGCATCGGAAAACTGTTCGCCCACCCGCTCACCAAGGCGGTAACGGGTTTCTTTCTCGTCCGTATCGCCGATTTCGACACCAATGACTTTTGCACCGCGCCAGGCAATGCCGCACGGGCCAATCGGCGTCTCAAAGATGGTGATTCCGGACGGTTCCATACGTATCAATATAGCACGGATTTCGCGACGAACGGCGACTGGAAACGATAAGTTGCAACATTTGCAGCGTATGGCGCTGCGAAATGGTTGAAGAACGTTCCGAATAATGATTGTGTGAGCGGGAAGGTCAGGATCGTGGCATGAGAGATTCCATGCCCTTAAATGGCCAAACGGGTCGATATAAGTTTCCGTCGCAGTTTTCGCGAGATCGGAACCGAGGAATTTAAATGGACGATTATGAGCGTTATGCCACGGGGTTAATGATCGTTTTCGGCGCGCTGATCATCGGCGGGCTGATGGCGGCAAACCTTTATCATGGCGACAAGCCGGGTTTTCTTTTCGCGCTTGGTGCAGCGGTCGTCGGCTGGTTTTCAGCTTTCGCCGTTCTTTTCGACAAGCCGCGCGTTTATGGCGTGATGATTGCCGTTGCAATCGGCCTTGTCGCGGCTTCTATCGGTGCCTACGTCACCTGAGAGCCATCAATATTTCGAAGCAATTGAGAGAAAAGCCCCGCAATGCGGGGCTTTTTCGTTGGTCGCGGCCTTATAGATAAGGCGAATAGCACTGGCGGCGCGGCCCGTAATTGGGTTGGAACGTATTGTCATAGGCGCGGTATGACCGATAGCGGCTGTAGCACCAGCGGGTATGCGGGTTGCGGCTGCGGTAAGTCGGTGCCGGACGGTAGGCAGGACCCGGACCCCAGTAACGCCGGTCATGTCTGTAATAGGGCCGGTAACGCGGACGGTCGTAGCGCCAATAGCGCCGGTCGTCGCGATAATCGTAATATTGCACCGTTTGCGCAGTAGGTGCCGATGCCTGAGCCGGTGCCGTGGTAGGGGCCGCCATCAGCGAGGGCTGCGCCGCATTGGCTGTCCCGGCAGCGGCGGACAGGCCCATGCCCAGCGACAGACACGCGGCAAAAACGGAATAACCAAACCTTTTCATAGGTCTCTCCTAATCAAAGCAATCGTTTATGTGCGTATTTTTGCTCGCCCATTGTGGCGGAGCGGTGGCTTTCACCAGTCACGATTTCTTCTGTGCTGCAACAGACCAGGGAGGGAACACAGAGCTGCCTGCAGCCCAAAGCGAGCAGTTTATAGCGGGTACATATAATGCTTCGAGAGCTGAACAATAATTGACATAAAGATATGTTTATGTCATTAAGCGACCTCCTGCGATTGTGCATATCAGAATACAGGCGGTACTCTTATGGCGTCTTCCCTCGACGATCTTTTCGGTGCAACGGCGGCTCAGCCCGATGGTTCGGAGGTGCTGGCCGCGCTGACCAAAGCGGCGCGCGAGCGTATTCTGATCCTCGACGGGGCGATGGGAACGCAGATTCAAGGGCTTGGCTTCCATGAAGAGCATTTCCGCGGTGAGCGTTTCGGGGCCTGTGATTGTCAGCTTCAGGGCAATAATGACCTTCTGACGCTGACGCAGCCAAAGGCCATTGAGGAAATCCACTACGCCTACGCCATTGCGGGCGCGGATATTCTCGAAACCAATACATTCTCCTCCACGACGATTGCCCAGGCCGATTACGGCATGGAAGAGCAGGTCTATGAGCTGAACCGCGACGGTGCGCGCCTTGCGCGTCGCGCTGCCTTGCGCGCCGAGCAGAAGGACGGTCGCCGCCGTTTCGTCGCGGGCGCTCTTGGACCGACAAACCGCACTGCATCGCTGTCGCCGGATGTCAATAATCCCGGCTTCCGCGCCGTCACCTTCGACGATCTGCGTGTTGCCTATGCCGAGCAGATCCGGGGGCTGATCGACGGCGGTTCCGACATCATCCTGATTGAAACCATCTTCGACACGCTGAATGCGAAGGCCGCCGTCTTCGCTTCGGAGCAAGTGTTCGAAGAGAAGGGCATTTTCCTGCCGGTGATGATTTCCGGCACGATCACCGATCTTTCCGGCCGCACCCTGTCCGGCCAGACGCCAACGGCATTCTGGCATTCGCTGCGTCACGCCAAGCCGTTCACCATCGGCCTCAACTGCGCACTCGGCGCCAATGCCATGCGCGCGCATCTGGACGAATTGTCGAATATCGCCGATACGTTCATCTGCGCCTATCCGAATGCCGGTCTGCCGAACGAGTTCGGCCAGTATGACGAAACGCCGGAGGCGATGGCTGCCCAGATCGAGGGCTTTGCCCGCGACGGCATGGTCAATGTGGTTGGCGGTTGCTGCGGCTCCACGCCGGACCATATCCGCGCCATTGCCGAGGCTGTTGCAAAGCACCCGCCGCGCAAACCTGCCAAGGTTGCCCCACTGATGCGCCTTTCGGGCCTTGAGCCGTTCACGCTGACCGAGGACATTCCCTTCGTCAATGTCGGGGAACGCACCAACGTGACGGGTTCCGCCCGGTTCCGCAAGCTGATCAAGGCCGGTGACTTTGCCGCCGCCCTTGATGTGGCGCGCGATCAGGTCGCCAATGGCGCGCAGATCATCGACATCAACATGGATGAGGGCCTGATCGACTCCGAAAAGGCGATGGTCGAATTTCTCAATCTGATCGCCGCCGAGCCGGATATCGCCCGCGTGCCGATCATGATCGACAGCTCCAAATGGGAAGTGATTGAGGCTGGCCTGAAATGCGTTCAGGGCAAGCCGGTGGTCAACTCCATTTCGATGAAGGAAGGTGAGGAAGCCTTCATTCATCACGCAAAGCTCGTCCGTGCTTATGGTGCGGCGGTCGTGGTCATGGCGTTCGACGAAACCGGACAGGCCGATACCGAAGCGCGCAAGATCGAAATCTGCAGTCGGGCCTACAAGATTCTGACCGAGCAGGTTGGTTTTCCGCCGGAAGACATCATTTTCGACCCGAACATCTTCGCGGTGGCGACCGGCATCGAGGAACACAATAATTACGGCGTCGATTTCATCGAAGCGACCCGGAAAATCATGGCGACCCTGCCGCATGTCCATGTGTCGGGCGGCGTGTCGAACCTGTCCTTCTCGTTCCGCGGCAATGAGCCGGTGCGTGAGGCGATGCATGCCGTGTTCCTCTACCACGCCATTCAGGCGGGCATGGATATGGGTATCGTCAATGCTGGTCAGCTGGCGGTCTACGATGCCATTGATCCGGAGCTGCGCGAGGCCTGCGAAGACGTGGTGCTGAACCGCCGCTCCGACGCGACCGAACGCCTGCTGGAGATTGCCGAACGTTTCCGCGATTCAGGCTCGAAGGAAGCCAAGGCGCAAGATCTGGCCTGGCGCGAATGGCCGGTGGCAAAGCGTCTCGAACATGCGCTGGTCAACGGCATTACCGAATATATCGAAGCCGATACGGAAGAAGCGCGTCAGGCTGCCGAACGGCCGCTGCACGTCATCGAAGGCCCGCTGATGGCCGGTATGAATGTGGTTGGCGATCTGTTCGGCGCGGGTAAGATGTTTCTGCCGCAGGTGGTGAAATCCGCCCGCGTAATGAAACAGGCTGTGGCCGTCCTCCTGCCTTACATGGAAGAGGAAAAGCGCCGCAATGCCGAAAATGGCATTGAGGGCGGCGAGCGTCAGAGCGCCGGCAAGGTGCTGATGGCGACCGTGAAGGGTGACGTGCACGATATCGGGAAGAATATCGTCGGCGTCGTGCTGGCCTGCAATAATTACGAGATTATCGATCTCGGCGTCATGGTGCCTTCGCAGAAGATTTTGCAGGTGGCGCGTGAAGAGAAGGTCGATGTCATCGGCCTTTCCGGCCTCATCACGCCATCGCTCGATGAAATGGCACATGTGGCCGCGGAAATGGAACGCGAAGGTTTCGACATTCCGCTTTTGATCGGCGGGGCGACCACGAGCCGCGTCCATACGGCGGTGAAAATTCATCCGCGTTACGAGCGCGGCCAGACGGTCTATGTGATCGATGCCAGCCGCGCGGTCGGCGTCGTATCCAGCCTGCTGTCGCCGGAAGCCAAGGGCAATTATGTCGATGGCATCCGCGAGGAATATGCCAAGGTTGCAGCCGCCCATGCGCGTAGCGAAGCGGAAAAGCAGCGCCTGCCGCTTGCCCGCGCCCGCGCCAATGCGCACAAGCTCGACTGGGACGCATTTGCACCGGTGAAGCCAAGCTTTACCGGCACGAAGACATTCGACGATTACGATCTGGCCGAAATTGCGCGCTATATCGACTGGACGCCATTCTTCCAGACCTGGGAGCTGAAAGGGCGCTATCCGGCAATCCTTGAGGACGAAAAGCAGGGCGAGGCCGCGCGCCAGCTCTGGTCTGATGCGCAGGCTATGCTGACGAAGATCATCGACGAAAAATGGTTCACGCCGAAAGCCGTGGTTGGTTTCTGGCCCGCCAATGCGGTCGGCGACGATATCCGGCTGTTCACCGACGAGAGCCGGAAAGAGGAGCTGGCCACCTTCTTCACGCTGCGTCAGCAGCTTGGTAAGCGCGATGGCCGCCCGAATGTCGCCATGTCCGACTTCGTGGCGCCCGTCGAGAGCGGAAAGCAGGATTATGTCGGCGGCTTCGTCGTCACGGCGGGCATCGGCGAAGTGGCGATTGCCGAGCGTTTCGAGCGGGCCAATGACGACTATTCCGCTATTCTTGTGAAGGCGCTGGCCGACCGTTTTGCCGAAGCCTTTGCGGAACTGATGCATGAGCGCGTGCGCAAGGAATTCTGGGCCTATGCGACCGAAGAAACCTATACGCCGGAAGAACTGATCGGCGAACCTTACAAGGGCATCCGCCCGGCTCCGGGTTACCCGTCACAACCCGACCACACCGAAAAGACCACCCTGTTCCGTCTGCTCGATGCAACGGCGGAGACGGGTGTGGAACTGACCGAAAGCTATGCCATGTGGCCGGGCTCGTCGGTTTCGGGCCTCTATATCGGCCACCCGGAAAGCTATTATTTCGGTGTCGCCAAGGTGGAGCGCGATCAGGTCGAGGATTATGCAAACCGCAAGGATATGAGCGTCGGGGAGGTGGAGCGCTGGCTCGCGCCGATTCTCAATTACACCCCCGGCAATGTTACGGACGAAGCGGCATAGCCGACGCAGCTGTCACAACCTCAAGAAGAAGGGCCTCGCACGTTGCGAGGCTTTTTTGTTTGCAATATTTCTTATCCCACGATGGCATAACTGTTTAAAAACAGAGGTTTTGCGAAATTCACGCTGCTTTTTGGAAGCAATCCTTCTGGAGAGAGTTACAGGAAAATGCTATTTAAGGCTGTGCGTTCGAAATTTTGTGAGCGTTAAAGTTGTATTGTGCGAAGTTATTGAAAACAAAATATTAGGATGGCAGCAATGAAATGGGAATTGTTATGCGATGCCATGCAGTCCGCCGGTAATGCGGACAAATTGTTTGAATATGTAAAAAAATATGCCCGCGAAATCGGCTTTGATCATGTTTCTTATGTCATGTCGGTTCCGTCCTTGAATGGGGCGGTCAAATGGGTGCGTTACGAAGATATGCCGAAAGGCTGGACTGCACTCTATGCCAGCAAAAAATATGTTGAGATCGATCCCCTTGTCCGGCTCGGCCTGCACAGCATCGACCCGCTGGTCTGGTCGCCGAAGCTTTTTGCCGAAACGCCGCAATTATGGGCTGATCTGCAAGCGTTTGGCTTGAAGGTCGGTATTTCACAACCATGCTGGGCGGCACAGGGCGTGTTTGGAATGTTGACATTCCTGCGCAGCGGCCAGCCGCTGACTGCAGCCGAAGTCACAGCCCTGCGGCGTCAATTGCAGTTGGTGACCAATCTCCTGCATCTGTCGATGTTCGAACTGGTCAATGTGCCGCGGCTGAATTGCGCCAGTGAAGTCTGTCTGACGGCACGGGAGCGTGAAATCCTGCGTTGGACGAGTGAAGGAAAAACCGCCGAAATTATCGGGGCAATCCTCAATATTTCGACCCGTACCGTCAATTTTCATATCAGCAATGTACTGACGAAGCTTGTTGCAGTGAACAAGGTTCAGGCAGTCGCCAAGGCGCGTACCTTCGGCCTGCTCTGATCCACTCTAAGCCCCACGGCGGTTTGGCCCGTTGGGTGCTTTCAAAAATCTCCCTCCAAAAACCGTTCCATCCTTATCGCGCGCGGCAGAAGATGCCCGACGGTGGCCGCTCTTTTGAGCAAGAATTTGCCCGGCGTGAACGCTCCAAAACTGCTAAATATCACAATTTTAGTAGGATTTTCCGACATTTACGCCAAATTTCACTTTTTGTCGGCGGCGCAAGTTTGTTCCGGCCTTGTGCGAAAGACTGCAAGTTTTTGGCGCAGGCAATCGCTAATACGCGAAAGCATTCTTTCACTTTTCGGCTTCTTTTCACGACAATGCGCGCAACTTAGCCAGGGTGCCGATTTCGCTCCGTCAGAACCGTAATCCTGCTTTCTCGTCTCTATCCGGTTTCCGGGAGTTAATGTCGTGCATCATGCATCCCTGACCAAGAATTTGACGCATCTGCAACGTCTCGAAGCAGAAGCGATCCATATCTTTCGCGAAGTCGCAGCAACCTTCTCCAATCCGGTGATGCTCTATTCGGTGGGCAAGGATTCGTCGGTCATGATGCATCTGGCGATGAAGGCGTTTTATCCCGCACCACCGCCCTTTCCCTTTCTCCATGTCGATACGACCTGGAAATTCCGCGAGATGATCGAATTCCGCGACGCACAGGCGCGCGAAAAGGGTTTCGAGCTGCTGGTACATATCAATGAGGATGGCGTGCGCGAGGGCGTCGGCCCATTCACCCATGGTTCGAATGTCCATACCCATGTCATGAAAACGGTCGGTCTGCGGCAGGCGCTCGACAAGTACAAGTTCGATGCGGCTTTTGGCGGCGCGCGTCGCGATGAGGAAAAATCCCGCGCCAAGGAGCGCATTTTCTCATTCCGCAATGCGCAGCATGGCTGGGATCCGAAGAACCAGCGGCCTGAAATGTGGAAGATTTACAATACGCGCGTTGCGGCTGGTGAGTCGATCCGCGTCTTCCCGCTCTCCAACTGGACCGAGCTCGATATCTGGCAATATATTCTGCAGGAAAACATCCCCATCGTGCCGCTCTATTTCGCCGCCCGCCGTCCGGTGGTGGAGCGCGACGGCATGCTGATCATGGTCGATGACGACCGCATGAAGCTGCGCGATGGTGAAAAGGTGGAAGAGCGGCTGGTGCGTTTCCGCACGCTTGGCTGCTATCCCCTGACCGGGGCGATTGAATCCAGCGCCTCCAGCCTTTCGGATATTGTCGAGGAAATGCTGATCGCCCGCACGTCGGAACGTCAGGGCCGTGCCATCGACCGCGATGAAGCCGGTTCCATGGAAAAGAAAAAGCGCGAGGGCTATTTCTGATGAATGCCGTGTTGAAGCCTTCCGTCACCAGCGCAGCGGTGACCGAGTTTCTGGCCGATCAGGAGCGCAAGACGCTCTTGCGGTTTCTCACCTGCGGCTCCGTTGATGACGGTAAATCGACGCTGATCGGGCGTCTGCTCTATGACACCAAGCTGATCTTCGAAGACCAGCTTGCAGCGCTTAAGAACGACAGCCGCAAATTCGGCACGACAGATGACGATTTCGACTTCGCGCTTCTGGTTGACGGTCTGGAGGCCGAGCGCGAACAGGGCATCACCATCGATGTCGCCTATCGGTTCTTTTCCACGCCGCGCCGCAAGTTCATCGTCGCCGATACGCCGGGCCATGCGCAATATACGCGCAATATGGCGACGGGCGCTTCGACCGCCGATCTGGCAGTGGTGCTGATCGATGCCCGGCAGGGCGTGCTGACGCAAACGCGCCGCCATTCCTTCATTGCCTCGGCGCTCGGCATTCGCAATATCGTGCTTGCGGTCAACAAGATCGACCTTGTCGATTTCTCGCAAGAGGCCTTCGACCGCATCGTTGCCGATTATATGAGCTTCGCCAAAGATCTCGGTTTTGCCAGTATCCAGCCGATCCCGCTTTCGGCCCGCTATGGCGACAATGTCACCAGCCTGTCGCCGCGTATCGACTGGTATGATGGCCCGCATCTGCTCGAACATCTGGAGACCGTACGCATCGATACGGAAGCGGCAGCCAGGCCATTCCGCTTTCCGGTGCAATATGTGAACCGGCCCAATCTCGATTTTCGCGGTTTTTCCGGCACGGTCGCCTCCGGTTCGATTGCGGCAGGCGACACGGTCGTCGTAGCTAAATCCGGCAAGCAGTCGCGGGTAAAGCGCATCGCGACCTATGATGGCGATCTGCCCCGCGCCTCGGAAGGACAGGCCGTCACACTGGTGCTGGAAGACGAGATCGAAGTTTCACGCGGCAATATGCTGGTCGGCGCGGAAGCACGGCCGGAAGTGGCGGATCGTTTCGCAGCCAATATCGTCTGGTTCGGCGAGGACGCCTTGCAGCCCGGACGGTCCTATCTCCTGCGCACCGAAACCGACCAGACGCCGGTGACGGTCAGCGAGATCAAATATCGGACCGATGTGAACACATTCGCCCGTGAGGATGCGGCCCATCTGGACCTCAACGAGATCGGCTTGTGCCACCTCCAGACGGCCGACCCGATTGTGTTCGACGCTTACGCCGAGAACCGCGTTACCGGCGCTTTCGTGCTGATCGACCGGGTGTCCAACGCGACAGTTGGTGCCGGAATGATCGACAGTGCGTTGCGTCAGGCGACCAATGTGCATTTGCAGGCTCTCGACCTCGACGGAAAGACACGGGCCGCGCAGAAATTCCAGAAGCCAGCAGTGCTGTGGTTCACCGGCCTTTCGGGGTCGGGCAAGTCCACCATCGCCAACCGGCTGGAACAGCGCCTGCATGCGCTGGGCAAGCACACTTATCTTCTCGATGGCGACAATGTCCGCCACGGCCTCAACAGCGATCTTGGTTTCTCCGATGCGGATCGGGCGGAAAACATCCGTCGCGTCGGTGAAGTGGCGCGGCTGATGGCCGATGCCGGGTTGATCACGCTGGTTTCGTTCATTTCCCCGTTCCGCTCGGAGCGCGATACGGTTCGCGCGCGGCTGCCGGAAGGGGAGTTCATTGAAATCTTCGTCGATACGCCGATTGAGGAATGCATTGCGCGTGACCCAAAGGGTCTTTATGCGCAGGCGCTGCGTGGCGAAATCAAGTCCTTCACGGGCATCGATTCGCCTTATGAAGCGCCAGCCTCGCCGGAACTGCGCCTCGATACGACGGGGCGCAATGTTGACGAACTGGTCGCGGAAGTAGAAAAGTATCTGGCCGAGCGTGGTATCATCGGCAGTTATGGTAGCGATTCCTGGTCGATCTGAGCGATGAACATTCCAGCCTCTCCCAAAGCAGACCCGAATGGCGCAGCCTTGCTCGCCGTTTTTGAACAAGCAGCGCTTGAGGCTGGCCGGGTCATCATGAAGCATTATGTCGATGGCTGCGCCGTCGAACATAAAAAGGATGAATCGCCCGTCACGGAAGCAGACCGCGCCGCCGAGGCGATCATCCTTGCCGCACTTTCGTCGGTCGCGCCCGATATTCCGGTCGTGGCCGAGGAGGAGGTTTCCGCGGGCCGCCTTCCATCCCATTTCGGACGGCGCTTTCTGCTGGTCGATCCTCTGGATGGCACGCGGGAGTTTCTGCTGCGCAACGGCGATTTCACAGTCAATATCGGCCTGATCGAAGATGGCGTGCCGGTCACGGGCATCGTCTATGCCCCGGCGCGCAATCTGCTTTTTACCGGCACGGGCAACCGCGCCGAGGAAGCGGAAACCACTGCGGATCACAAGATTGCCCGCCGGCGTGCAATCCGAGCGCGGGAAGGTGCCGCGGAACGCATTGCCGTGTGCAGCCGTTCGCACAACACGCCCGAAACCCAGCGCTTTTTGCAGGCAAATCAGATTTCCGGCCATGTTTCGGTCGGTTCGTCGTTGAAGTTCTGTCTGATCGCGCGCGGTGAGGCGGATATCTATCCGCGCTTTGCCCCGACCATGGAATGGGACACGGCGGCTGGCGACGCTGTGCTGCGTGCCGCCGGCGGCATGACCGCCACCCTTGACGGCAAGCCGTTCGCTTATGGCCAGCGCGCCGGACAGGGCGTGAAGGGCTTCGCCAACCCGCATTTCGTCGCCTATGGCGCGGGCTTTACGCCCGTCTTTCCGGCGGAAGTGCTCTGATCCTGTGACATTTATGAGCAGGTTTGAGTGTGGCGGCAAAAAAACTGCGTCATGCACTTGCGGCATCAAAAATGCAGCGTTATAAGCCGCCTCAACGGTTGCGCCACTGGCTGCGACCGACTGGTTCGGAGTGTAGCGCAGCCTGGTAGCGCACCTCGTTCGGGACGAGGGGGTCGGAGGTTCGAATCCTCTCACTCCGACCATTCAGATGCTGGAAGCTGTTCCCGATTTTTCCAGAAACTCTTCCCTTCGCACATATTTTTCTATTGATGGCGACCGAAAACCGACATGCGCATGAATTCGCCGTCATATTCGGCAAGCGCCACCAGACGCGCGCGATCCAGAATCTCGACCCGGTTGGAACGGAACAGCACAAGCCCTTCCTCGCGCAGATCCCGCAACATGCGATTGAGGTGGATCGGCGTCAGGCCAAGCGCATCGGCCAGCTGATATTGCGTCAGCGGACAATAATAGGAATCGGGATCATCGACGCAGCTGGCCTTGACCCGGTCAGACAGTTCCAGGAGCAGATGCGCGGTGCGGACATAGGCGCTGCGGCGTCCGACATTGGTGAGATGCTCGATCAGCATGGCGCGCTGTCGTGACAAAAGCTCAATGAAGATCATCGCCAGACGCGGCACGCGCCGAATGGCGCTTTCAAGCGAAGCCACTGGAATTTCAATGACTTTCATCGGCGTAATGGCCGATATTGTATTGTAGCTATAGCCGTCGGCGGTGCGAAGGCCGATGAAATCGCACCGCATCGGAAAGTCGATGATCTGCCTTTGCCCGCCGGACAGGTCGCGATAGACACAGCCCCAGCCGGACACGACCATATGCACGTTTCTGACGCGCTCGCCCTGTTCGATGATGATGGTATCGGTGGTAAAACTGTTCTCGGTGACGACAAGCGAAGCCAAAGCACCAATGGCATGTGCGTCGAGGTCCGCCAGAATCGGCGAAGATTCCAACAAGTCGATCAGCGCCCCCACGGAAGGTGCCGCGATGCCTCTACCACTATGCATAACACTTCCGCACTAAACGAAAGATATAGTTTTATATCTTCCTATTGTTTAAGTCGCTCTTACGGACAAGATAAATTTTCGTACTTGCTAACATAAATTAATGACACGATTGCTGCGAGGTAGCAATATTGGGCCATTGGATGGGGGAATTTCGTTAATATAAGTCATAAGCATAATTTAAATACCGAACCTGTGACGGCGGGAACGGCGGATCACTGTGTAGGAGTAAGTAACCTTCGTGCCGGGGAGACGCGCCGATGTTGGATGCAAGGGGTGCCAGCCTGTGGGCTGTACCGGAAGATAGAGATAATGGAGCGGTCGGTGTCGGCGTTCTGCCGAACAGTGATCGCCATCTGCTGCTTGTGTGCAAGAGCAATCTGGAGCGGGAGTGCCTTTTCAACGGGCTCCTGATGAATGGGCTGAAAATGCCGGTGACGTGCTATGCGTCCATCGAGCAGGCAAAGCTTTTCAGCGGAAGCGCCGTCATTCTGCTGCATATCGGGGCCAAGCGGCTTGCCGATCCGTTCTTTTCCGAAGAAATTCGATCTCTCGTGGAGATGTGGGCGCCATCGCCGATTGTGCTTCTCGCCGAGCGGGAGGAATGGGCGCAGGTCGTGCGGGCCATGGAAATTGGCGCGAGGGGGTATATTCCAACCTCCGTCGATGTCAGGGTCTGCGTCGAGGCGATCCATCTGGCGAGCGCGGGCGGCATGTATATTCCAGCCTCCATGGCTGTCAAAGCGCCGCCGCCCGATATTGACGAGGATGCGCTGGGCGAATTGCTGACGGCGCGCGAAATCGAGGTGGTTCATGCGATTCGTATCGGTCGCTCCAACAAGGTGATCGCTTTCGAACTCGGCATGAGCGAAGGCACCGTGAAAGCGCATGTTCATAACATCATGCGCAAGATCGGCGCCGCCAACCGGACCGAAGTGGCCTGCAAGCTGCACAATATGTACAATAACGGCCTGGGAGACGATTGAGCGGTTTCAGACGTCCAGCATATGTGCAAGGCGGTTGCTTTCTCTTCGAAAACAGAGACATTACAGGCTCGCAATTCTAACAAACTCAGCGCGGGCAAAAAATGCAGCTTACCCCTCGTCACAATGCAATTCTGGAACTCGCCCGCCGACAGGGGCAGGTTCTGGTGGACGATCTGGCCGCGGCTTTTGACGTGACGCCGCAGACCGTGCGCAAGGATCTCAACGATCTGTGTCGCGCACGGCTGCTGCGCCGCATCCATGGCGGCGCGCTCTATCCGTCCGGCGTGGAAAATATGGAATATGAGGCGCGCCGCCGGATCGCCGCCCGCGAGAAGGAATCGATCGGCAAGGCCGCAGCCGATATCATTCCGGATGGCGCATCGCTGTTCATCAATATCGGCACTACGACCGAAGCGGTCAGCCATGCCCTGATCGATCACAGCGAGCTGATGGTCATCACCAACAATATCAACGTGGCCAACACGCTGCGCGTGCACACCTCTATCGAAGTGGTCATCGCCGGCGGCGTGGTCCGCTCGTCCGACGGCGGTATTGTGGGCGAGGCGGCGGTCGATTTTATCCGCCAGTTCAAGGTCGATTACGCCATCATCGGTGCGTCGGCGATGGATGAGGACGGCGCGCTGCTCGACTTCGATTTCCGCGAAGTGAAAGTCGCACAAGCGATTATCGCCAATGCGCGCCACGTCATTCTGGTGTCCGATTCCACCAAGCTGGAACGCACCGCACCGGTGCGCATCGGCCATATTTCGCAGATCAATACCTTCATCACCGACCGTTGCACCTCGCAGCAGCTGCGCGATCTTTGTTCAGAACATGAGGTTGAGCTGATCGAAACGCTCCCCGTCTGATCCAAAAGCCGCCATGCCGGGCTGCAAATGGCAATTTCTGCGCTTCCGGTGCTCACGTACAAAAAAGTACGCTGCGCTCCGGTTCTCGAAATCACCATTTTCGCCACGGCCTGCCGTTTTTTGATCAGACAGTCAGCGAGAGAAGTCAAAGCGCGGCGGTTTCGTTTATTTTCGCTTTGCTTTCATATTAAATAGTTTTATATTCGCTTTGGTGTTTCTGAGGCGCGTGCTGTCACGCGCCTTAAAATGAATGTTCGAGCGTCTGTCTGCTGCAAGCGCTCTGAAACCGCTTTTAAGGTTTGCCATGGCGCAGGAAGACATATTCGACATTTTCGTTATTGGTGGCGGCATCAATGGATGCGGCATTGCGCGTGATGCGGTCGGGCGCGGCTTTTCCGTCTTCCTGGCGGAAATGAACGATCTGGCGAGCGGCACCTCATCCCGTGCCACCAAGCTGATCCATGGCGGCCTGCGTTACCTGGAGCATTACGAGTTTCGTCTGGTGCGAGAGGCGCTGATGGAACGCGAGGTGCTGTGGGCGAATGCGCCTCATATCATCCATCCGATGCGCTTTGTGCTGCCCTATCACAAGGGCGGCGTGCGGCCCGCGTGGTTGTTGCGGCTGGGCCTGTTCCTCTACGATCATCTGGGCGGGCGCAAGAAACTTCCGGCGACACGCACATTGAATATGCGCACCGACGCCGCCGCCAAACCGCTGAAGCCGCTTTTCACCAAGGCATTTGAATATTCCGACTGCTGGGTCGATGATGCCCGTTTCGTGGCACTGACTGCGCGCGATGCTTCCGACCGTGGCGCGTCGATCCGTACGCGGACCAGAGTTGTGGCGGCGCGCCGCGACAGCCAAGGCTGGACGGTGACAGTCGAGGACACGGAGACCGGGCGTCGCGAAGAAATTCGCGCCCGCCTGCTGGTCAATGCCGCCGGTCCTTGGGCCGACAAGGTTTTGCAGGGCGTCGAAGGCGACAGGCAATTGCACAATGTTCGTCTGGTGCAGGGCAGCCATATCGTGGTGCGCAAGAAATTTGCCGATCCGCGCTCCTATTTTTTCCAGAACAATGATGGGCGCATCATCTTTGCAATCCCGTATGAAGATGATTTTACCCTGATTGGCACCACCGATCAGGATTACAAGGGTGACCCCGCCAAGGTAGCGATCACCGAGGCTGAAACCGACTATCTCTGCGCGGCGGCAAGCGAATATTTCGCCGAGCCTGTGCGGCGCGAAGATGTGGTCTGGACCTATTCCGGCGTGCGTCCGCTCTATGATGACGGCGCCAGCAAGGCGCAGGAAGCAACGCGCGACTATGTTCTGAAGGATGATGCGCCAGCCGGTCTTGCGCCGCTGATCAATGTATTTGGCGGCAAGCTGACGACGGCGCGCAAACTTGCCGAACACATGCTGGAAAAAATCGAGCATCATCTGGGCAAAAAGGGCGCGCCGTGGACCCATGCGGCAGCGCTGCCGGGCGGGGATTTTCAGGAAGTTGCTTTCGAAAGCGAGTTGCGGAAAATACAGTCGGCTTATCCATTTCTGTCGCCAGACCATGCGCGTCGCCTGTTCCGGCTCTACGGAACGCGCGTCCATCACCTGCTTGGCAAGGCCGCATCGCTTGCCGATCTTGGTCGCCATTTCGGCGCCGATCTCTATGAGGCGGAAGTCACCTATCTCATTGAAAATGAATGGGCTTGCACGGCAGAGGATATCCTTTGGCGGCGCACAAAACTCGGCCTTCGTCTGAATGCGGCAGAAGTAGAGGGACTGAATAATTACCTGCAAGACGAAGAAAAAATGCAATCCCGATTTGTTGCTGGCGCTTAATCGCAATCAAATGTTTGTAATTTTCAATTATTCTTTGACGTGATAGTTTACTAATGTACTTAAAGACTTTTATACTTGAAAATTTTAAAACAGTACTTTATGAATGCGGTGCGGATGCTGATCGTTTCCTCCCGATACCACTCGGACTGGTGTATTTTTGTCCGGGTGTCATCACTTAGATTGGTTCCGCACCGTTCATGCAATCGTCTCTCACGAGGCGCATACCCCTGACAATACATACCTCCCATCAGTTGACCTTGCGGCCCGGCGGCTATCTCCGCCGGGCCGTTTTCTCGTCGTTTCGATGATGCGCTTGCCAGTTGTGGGGGAAAAAGCCATTATTCATTGACGAGCATTCCGGCAAGACTGCGCAGCGGTCCTGCATTCGGGCATGTTCAAGACGAATTCAGCGGTTCCAGCCTTCCTGGGAGGAGAAAGATGGGTGCACCGCAAGAAAGGGTTCATGCGGACCGTATTCTGTCCGCAATCCACACCGGCGGGTCTGCCCGCTCGGCACTGGTGGCGTCGTGGCAGCGTTCTGCCGAACTGCACAAGCTCGATCCTGCCGCCCCCGGTGCGGTGCGCACACTTTCAGAAGGTGAATTCCGCACCGCGCACGAGCGGGTGGAGCGGCTGGTCAGCGTGGCGCAGGCCAGCATGGATCGCCTTTACCTGGCGGTCGGCGGTGTCGGCTGCTGCGTGCTTCTGGCCGATAGCGAAGGCGTGCCGGTCGAGCGGCGCGGGGCGGCCAGCGACGACGACACCTTCTATCGCTGGGGCCTCTGGACGGGCGCGGTATGGAGCGAGGAAAGCGAAGGCACAAACGGTATCGGCACCTGTATTGTCGAACAGCGCGCGCTGACCATTCACCGCGACCAGCACTTTCATTCGCGCAATGTCGGACTGTCCTGCACGGTGGCCCCGATCCACGATCATCAGGGTCGCCTCATGGCCGCGCTCGATGTTTCATCCTGCCGCTCCGATCTGACGGAAGCCTTTGCGCAGCTCATTTCGGTGGCGGTGATCGACGCGGCGCGCCGGATAGAGGCGGAAAATTTCCGGCAGGCTTTTCCAAAGGCGCGCATCATGCTTGCGCCCAGCGTGGACCGCAGCGGCGGCGCCTTGATCGCGGTCGATAAGGACGATCTGGTAATCGGCGCGACACGGGCTGCGCGTCTGGCGCTCGGCCTTGACGATGCGGCGCTGGCGGGCCCGCTGCCTGCTGCCGATATTCTCGGCTGGAATGCCGATCCGCGCGAGGATATGGCAGAGTCGGAACGCGGCGTCATCCTGCGGGCGCTGGCCCGCGCGGAAGGGAATATTTCCGCCGCCGCAGGGCTTCTGGGCATCAGCCGGGCGACGCTGCATCGCAAGCTGAACCGTCTCAAGATCATTCGCCCTCATTGAACTGCTGGCAAAATCATCTGACGCAACTGTCTCAATATTGCGACACATGATCTTGCGAGCATGGAATGGCGGGATGACTCTTCCCCGCTATCGCGCGATCCTCCCTGTTGAAGCGCTGTAGGAGCGGCGTTAACTCGGGAGGAAGTCATGAATAAGGTTGAATTCAGCCGGACGGTGAAGCCGGCTTTTGCCAAACGTTATGGCAATTTCATCGGCGGCAAATGGGTCGAACCCAAGTCGGGTCGCTATTTCGAAAATACCTCACCGGTCAATGGCCAGGTTCTGTGCGAAGTCGCGCGTTCCGACGCGGCGGATGTTGAAGCCGCGCTCGATGCCGCTCATGCCGCCAAGGAAGCATGGGGTCGCACAAGCGTTGCCGAACGCGCGCTGATCCTCAACCGCATTGCTGATCGCATCGAGGAAAACCTGCCTGCGCTCGCTGCCGCCGAAACATGGGACAACGGCAAGCCGATCCGCGAAACCACCGCTGCCGATCTTCCGCTGGCCGTCGATCACTTCCGCTATTTCGCCGGTGTCATTCGCGCGCAGGAAGGCGGCATTTCGGAAATCGACCACGACACGGTCGCCTACCACTTCCATGAACCGCTGGGCGTTGTCGGCCAGATCATTCCGTGGAACTTCCCGATCCTGATGGCGGTGTGGAAACTGGCCCCGGCGCTGGCCGCTGGCAATTGCGTGGTGCTTAAGCCCGCAGAACAGACCCCGGCCTCTATCCTCGTCCTGATGGAACTGATCGGCGATCTGCTGCCAGCAGGCGTGGTCAATGTGGTCAATGGTTTCGGTCTCGAAGCAGGCAAGCCGCTGGCATCCAGCCCGCGCATCGCCAAGATCGCTTTCACCGGCGAAACCACAACTGGCCGCCTCATCATGCAATATGCCAGCCAGAACCTCATCCCGGTCACGCTGGAACTTGGTGGCAAGTCGCCCAACATCTTCTTCAAGGACGTCGCAGCCGAAGATGACGACTTCCTCGACAAGGCCATCGAAGGTTTTGTCATGTTCGCGCTCAATCAGGGTGAAGTCTGCACCTGTCCGAGCCGTGCGCTGGTTCATGAATCGATCTACGACAAGTTCATGGAAAAGGCGCTGAAGCGTGTGGAAGCCATCGTGCAGGGCGATCCGCTCGACCCGGCAACGATGATCGGCGCGCAGGCATCGAGCGAGCAGCTTGAGAAGATCCTCAGCTATCTCGATATCGGTCGTCAGGAAGGTGCTGAAGTGCTGACCGGCGGTGAACGCAATGTCCTGCCGGGCGATCTGGCGGGCGGCTATTACGTCAAGCCGACCGTGTTCAAGGGCAACAACAAGATGCGCATCTTCCAGGAAGAAATTTTTGGACCGGTCGTGTCTGTTGCAACCTTCAAGGACGATGCGGAAGCGCTCTCGATTGCCAATGACACGCTCTATGGTCTGGGTGCCGGTATCTGGACCCGTGACGGTACACGCGCTTATCGCTTCGGTCGCGCCATTCAGGCGGGCCGCGTGTGGACCAACTGCTACCACGCCTATCCGGCCCATGCGGCCTTTGGCGGCTACAAGCAGTCGGGCATCGGTCGCGAAAACCACCTGAAGATGCTGGAGCATTATCAGAACACCAAGAACATGCTCGTCAGCTACAGCCCGAAAAAGCTAGGTTTCTTCTGAGGTCTGAATATCGCGCGTTGCAATGCGGAGAAGATGTCTCCGCATTGCGTCTAATCAAAGAGCATTCCCGTCTTCCATGTCAGTATTGCGTTGGAAGAACGGTATCAGTTCACCCTCCCAAGGGGACTGTCGAAGGGGCCTGGGCGAAAATGCCCGGGCGACCCTTTCGGCCCATAAGTGTCACGCGGCTGGCTGGACGCGGCAACAGGGTGCACCATATTTCCGACTACATTTCTTCCGTCCCGTCTCGGGGAACAGCTTGAAAGAAACTCAATTCGATAACGAAGGAGAGACTTTATGGCCAAGACAATGAAAGCGGCAGTGGTACGAGAATTTGGCAAGCCGTTGACAATCGACGAAGTGCCGATACCTGAGCCGGGACCGGGTCAGATTCAGGTTGCCATTCAGGCTTCCGGCGTCTGCCATACCGATCTTCATGCCGCCGAAGGCGACTGGCCGGTGAAGCCCAATCCACCATTTATCCCGGGTCATGAAGGCGTTGGTTTCGTGTCGGGCGTGGGGGCTGGCGTCAAGCACGTGAAGGAAGGCGACCGCGTTGGCGTTCCATGGCTTTACACGGCCTGCGGTCATTGCCGCCACTGTCTCGGCGGCTGGGAAACACTCTGCGAGGAACAGCTCAATACCGGCTATTCGGTCAATGGCGGCTTTGGGCAATATGTGGTGGCCGATCCGAATTTCGTCGGCCATTTGCCAAAAAATATCGATTTCAACGAGATCGCCCCGGTGCTTTGTGCTGGTGTCACCGTCTATAAGGGCCTCAAGGTGACCGACACCAAACCGGGCGACTGGGTGGTGATTTCCGGTGTCGGCGGTCTTGGCCATATGGCGGTGCAATATGCCAAGGCCATGGGGATGAATGTTGCGGCCGTCGATATCGACGACAAGAAACTCGACCTTGCCCGCAAGCTTGGTGCGACGGTGACGGTCAATGCCAAGACGAACAAGGACCCGGCAGCTTATATCAAGAAGGAAACCGATGGCGGCGCGCAAGGCGTACTGGTGACGGCAGTTTCGCCGATCGCCTTTGAACAGGCGCTCGGCATGGTGGCGCGCGGTGGCACGGTATCGCTGAACGGCCTGCCGCCGGGCGATTTTCCGCTGTCGATTTTCAACATGGTGCTGAACGGCGTCACCGTGCGCGGGTCCATCGTCGGCACTCGCCTTGATCTTCAGGAATCGCTCGACTTCGCCGCCGACGGCAAGGTCAAGGCAACCATCCGCACCGAGAAACTGGAAGATATCAACTCCATCTTCGATGACATGCGCAAGGGCAATATTGAAGGCCGTGTCGTGATGGATCTGACGCAATAAAGCGTGCAGGATAGGCTCTGTAAGTTCCGAGCGGGCGGACCTGTTTCGCCCGCTTGCATGCGAGGGAGGAGAAAATGTTGCAAGAAAACCCGCAAAGGGGCGAGCAGGACAACGGCAAGGGGCAAGTCAGCGCCACCCCCGACGCTCTCAAGCTTATTCGTGAATTGCAGGCTGAATATGGGCCGATCATGTTCCATCAGTCGGGCGGCTGCTGCGATGGTTCTTCGCCAATGTGCTATCCGCAGGGCGAATTCGTCATTGGCGATACGGATGTGAAGCTGGGCGAGATTGGTGGCGCGCCGGTCTATATCAGCGGCCCGCAATATGAAGTCTGGAAGCACACCGAACTCATCATCGATGTCGTACCGGGGCGCGGGGGCATGTTCTCGCTCGATAACGGGCGGGAGGTGCGTTTTCTCACGCGATCCCGCATATGTTCCGTTCCCTGAAAGCTTTGGCCTTTTCGTTATCCGGCGAACAAGCTATTTACATAGGCTCTTCGGGGAGGAAGTCGATTCTACATGGCCGCAACGGGTAAAAGAGCGACGATACACGATGTGGCGCGTCTGGCGGGCGTGTCGATCAAGACCGTTTCACGCGTTTATAACGACGAACCGAATGTGCGCGAGGCGATCCGCGAAAAGGTGCGCGAAGTGGGGCAGGAGCTGCGCTATCGGCCCAATGCGGCGGCACGCAATCTGGTGGAGCGCCGCTCGCATCTGATCGGCCTTTTCTTCGAAAATCCCAGTTCCAGCTATGTCGCCGAATTGCAGATGGGCGCGCTGGAACGCCTGCGCGGCACGCGCTATCGCCTGCTGATTTTTCCGGTCGAGAACCGCGCCGATATTCGCGGTGCACTGATAGAAACCGCCCATGCATCGGGCCTCGACGGCATCATCGTGACGCCGCCCATGTCGGACGATCCGGAAATTTTGCAGGAACTTTCCGCTTCGGCCATGCCCTTTGCGCGCGTGGCGGGCGATGTCAACGTACATCCAACCGACAGTATTTCAATCGATGACGAGGCCGCAGCCGTCGATTTGGTGAACTATCTTCTGAAACTCGGTCATCGGAAGATCGCCATCATCATCGGCGACCCGACCCACCGCTCCGCCGAATTGCGGCTTGCCGGATACCGGAAGGCGCTGGACGCGGCGGGGATCGAGCGCAATCCGGATTATGAGGCGCAGGGCGGGTTCAGTTTCGCCAGCGGTTTGGTCGCCGGAAAGAAGCTTCTGTCACTCGAAAATCGTCCAACGGCGATCTTCGCGTCCAATGATGATATGGCGGCAGCCGTGGTGCAGATGGCGCATGACCACAAACTGTCTGTTCCGGGCGATATTACCGTGGTCGGTTTCGACGACAGTTCGATTGCCAGCATGGTATCGCCGCAGATCACCACCGTGCGCCAGCCGATTTTCGAAATGGCGCGCGGGGCGGCGGATATGCTGTTGAACCATATCGAAAATGGCCAGATTTCGCCTGCCCGGAAGATCGATTACAAGCTGATCATTCGTCAGTCAGCCGGCAAGGCCCCCGTATAGCTCTCAGCTTTGGGATGGCACGGGGAAAAACCGGTCTCGCGCGTAACTGCTGCCGAAGATCATGTCATATTGCAGCATCTGGTAATCGCGCAGCAGGGGCGCAAAAGGCGGGCGCTGTTGCCAGCCTTCATCGGCATTTTCACCGCTATCGAACACGGCATGCGCATCGACGACGCGATACTGGTCATGCAGCTGGCGCAGGAAACCGGTGTAATAGGGATGCTGCATCCCGACCATTTCGAGTATCTGCATCGGCAGGAATGCCGGGCTGATCGTGCCCGTACCGCGTTCCGCGCCGCGCTTGTTCGACCACAGCACCAGCGGCGTTTCATGCTGGAGAAGCATGTCGCGAGCAGGCGCGATGCGGCTTGCAACACGTTCCTGCATGAAGCCGGTTTCCGTATAGACGGGCCCGAGTGGCGGCAGGTGATCGCCGAAGAATACAAGAATGGTCTCGCGTTCGCGCTTTGACGCCCAGTCCATCAGACGTGCGAGGCTGGCGTCGGCATCCATCGCGCCTTGTGAATAGGTGCGGATCGACTGGCGCACAGCGTCGCTGGCATCGGCCTGCACGTCGAGCTTCGAATCCGGATAGCGGTTGGCCTCATAGGGACCGTGGCCTTGCAGCGAAACAGCAAAGAAGAAGAACGGATCTTCCTGCGCATCCGCCTCGCGAATGATCTCGCTGGTCAGCGCGTCGTCCGAGGCGAGCATGCCGCGCTTTTCCAGCGGTGGCATGTTTTCTTCGGACATGAACTTGTCAAAGCCCATATTTTCATAGACGGGACCGCGGTTCCAGAACCACTGGCGATAGGGGTGGATAGCCCGGGTTGCATAGCCCTGTTCCTTGAAGAAGCTCGCGAGCGAAGGCAGCGGACGCCGGACATATTGCTGATAGGGAATGCTGCCGGAAGGCAGGAATGCCTTGGAAAAACCGGTCAGCGCTTCGAACTCGACATTGGCGGTCATGCCGCCAAATTCCGGCGAGAACACATGGCCGGATTGTTCAGCGCGCACGGTCGGGATCGGATCAGCACTGAACGCCACGCCCGGCAGGCGGGTCGGGTCCCAGAAGGACTCGCTCATGATCATGATGACGTCGGGTTTGCCGGTTTCAAGTGCTGCGGGAATGAGCTGCGCGGGCGGCTCGATCGAGGCAATTGCTTCCGGCGAATAGCCTTCCGGCGCAAACACGGTTGCCATCGGCACATTCAGGATGAAGGCCATGGTGAAACCATTATGCGCGTAATTTTCCTTCTGATCCCACATGATGGGCAGAACGCGCAGGCGGTCACGCGCCAGCGAAAAGCTGGAATAATCGGAAATGAAGGCGAACCACGCCAGCAGCGGCAGCGCGAAGGCCAGACGAAGCACGCGGCCTTTCCACGGAATGCGGTCGAAACGACGCCACCAGAAAAGGCTCGCGGCAATCAAAAGTGCTGCGCTGGCAAGCAGGAGAAGGGCGATGCCGACAGCGCTCCACGGGCGTTCACGCACCAGAAGCGGCAGCAGATCGACGATCTGGCGGGCATAGAGAAAATCGCTCGGATAAAGCGGGTCGCCGAGATAAAGGCTTTTCTCCCGCGCAGTGGCGGCGGCGATCAGCGCCAGCGGCCCCACCACGAAAAGCCCGTAATGGATGCGCCCGAAAATCGCGTCGCTGGCGGTCAGCACCACAACGAAGAAGGCAACCGTCGTCCATGCAGGCTTGTGCGGCGTGCGGAAAAACGCAATCGTTTCGGCAAAAGAACCGCGAAAAATCCATTCAACGGAGAAAACCAGAAGAACGGACAGAACAATGGAAGCAAGAGCAACCCAGGCAACACGCACAGGCCAGGAAACATGCGAAGCGCCGAAAATGGCAGCATCGCTCCAGCGACGTTCGCCCGCGTTTTCCACTACTCCAGACATGCCTTACTCGCTACCATTTCTTCCTGTGAGAAATTTCGTGTCACATTTCTGTCATGGAAATGTCAAGCCACGGTTGAGCGGCGGGTGATACCGGACGTGATCTGAACGCACAATGAATGGAAAAAGCCCAATAAAAATAGGGCCGGAATTGCTTCCGGCCCTATTCTTCAAGTGCTGACGATAATCGTCGTTTAAATGACGTCCTCAAGCCCCTTGGTCAGTTCCAGCGCCTGCCGTTCGAACAGGCGGCGATAGATGCCGCCCGGCTTCCGGATCAACGCGTCGTGGTCGCCTTCCTCGATGATGCGACCCTTGTCGAAGACCAGCAGCCGGTCGAGTGCGCGCACCGTCGAAAGCCGGTGCGCGATGACAAGCGTGGTG
Source organism: Brucella sp. NBRC 113783 (assembly GCF_040372265.1). Classification (NCBI taxonomy): domain Bacteria; kingdom Pseudomonadati; phylum Pseudomonadota; class Alphaproteobacteria; order Hyphomicrobiales; family Brucellaceae; genus Brucella; species Brucella sp. NBRC 113783. Next base: position 562,393 of record NZ_BAABRX010000001.1, read on the forward strand.
CGCCCGACCATCAGGCGTTCCATCGCCTGCTGGATTAGCACTTCCGATTCCGAATCGAGGCTGGACGTTGCCTCGTCGAGGATCAGAACCGGCGCATTGGCGAGAAACGCCCGGGCGATGGCCACGCGCTGGCGTTCGCCGCCCGACAATTTTACGCCGCGCTCACCCACCAGTGTCGCATAGCCCTTCGGCAGCCGCATGATGAAGTCATGCGCGCTGGCAAGGCGTGCCGCTTCCTCGATCTGACTTTGCGTCGCGCCGGGGCGGGCATAGGCGATGTTTTCCGCCAGCGTGCGGTGAAACAGGATCGGCTCCTGCTGCACGATGGCGATCTGCGAGCGCAGCGACGCCTGCGTCACGTCGGCAATGTTCTGCCCGTCAATGCGGATGGCGCCGTCATTAACGTCGTAAAGCCGCTGTATCAGCTTGACGAAAGTGGTCTTGCCGGAGCCGGAATGGCCGACAAGGCCAACCCGCTCGCCCGCATCGATCTTGACCGAGAAGTCGCGGTAAAGCGCGGCTTCATGGTTGCCATAATGGAAGGTGACGTGATCGAAGGTGATCTCGCCCGCGCCGATCCTGATGGCGGGCGCGCCAGACCTGTCGGCAATGCCATAGGGCTGTGCTTCGATCTCGACCAGTTCCTCCATGTCGTTGACCGACCGTTGCAGATTGCGGATATGCATGCCGACATCGCGCAGATAGCCCTGTAGCATGAAGAATGCCGTCAGAACGAAGGTGATATCGCCTGCAGTGGCCTTGCCCTGGCTCCACAGATAGAGCGCAAAGGCAATAACAACGCCGCGCATAACCAAAAGGTTCGCGCCCTGGATGAAGCCGTTCAGTGTGCCGATCAGCCACGTGCGGCGCGTGCGACTGCGCCACTTGGTAACGACCTTCGAGAGACGAAGATCTTCGCGGCTTTCCGCGCCGAATGCCTTCACGACAGCGTTGCAGGAGATGGCATCGGCCAGCGAGCCGCCCATGCGCGTGTCCCAGCTATTGGCCAATGTTGCGGCAGGCGCAACGAAGCCGAGCGAAATCACAATCGTGCAGACGATGAATAGCACAGAGCCGATTGCAACCAGCAAGCCCATCAACGGCCAATACCACGACAGCAACGCAACGGAGCCAAGCAGCATCAGCAAGGATGGTAGCAAGGCGATGATCAGCGTGTCATTGAGCAGATCGAGCGCCCACATGGCACGCGAAACCTTGCGCACCGTCGATCCGGCAAAGGCATTGGCGTGCCAGTCGGTCGAGAACCGCTGCAACTTGTGGAACGAACTTGCCGCCATGTCGCTCATGATCTTCAAGGTAAAGTCGGTGATGACATAGAAGGTCAGCTGGCGGGTGATCAGCGCCAGCGCGCCGAGTGCAAGCAAGATCACCAGTGCTTCGATTGCACTGTTCCAGGCGCTGTCGCCGCTTAGCGAAAGCGCATCCACCAGCCGTCCGGAATAGAGCGGGGTCAAGACATCTGCGGCTGTTGCAAGCAGCATGCCGATTATCATCAGCGCCAGCCGCAAGGGCTGACTTCGCCAATGGCTGAAAGTGTAGCCGAGGACATTGCGGAACGCAGGCCCCCGGAAATCGAGACGAAACCGAGTCATATCCATATTACCAGCCTGTGCTCGCGCGCAGAAACTGGCCCTTGATTGAGAAAAACAAAACGATCGGCACCCGGAGGAGCCGCGAACAGCGATGGTTTGGAAAGATGCTCCGAAGGAGCGGACAGGTCAGCCTGCCGGGTGGGCCGCGGACCTAGCGGTTAGAAGCGCCCGCGAAAACACTGGGCACCATTGGGAACGGGTAATGGACACGCATCTCATACCTCCTGCCAGTGTTTCAGATGGTTGCACAATAAATGAGCAAACCCATTTGCCAAGGCCCAAAATGCAATTTCTGGTCTGCAAGGGGCGGGGTGTGGCAATTTTGCAAGTTTTCGAATTTCTGAATTTTAAAAGTAATACTTTTCAATTTTTCTGTTACAAGCGCTTGCGCCCTTGCATTCGCCTGTTCGCTGCGCGAATGAAGGTCAGATATATCAGTGCCGCACGGCCGATATCGGGAATTCACGGGAGAGTTACATGACAATTCATCAGAATCTGATCGCTGGCGAGTGGGTTGGCGGCGACGGCATTGCCAATATCAATCCGTCCGACACCAACGATGTAGTGGGCACCTATGCCCGCGCCACCGCCGATGACACCAAGGCTGCGATTGCCGCTGCAAAGGCCGCTTTCCCGGCCTGGTCGCGTTCCGGCATTCTGGAGCGCCACGCAATTTTGCGTAAGGCTGCCGACGAAATTCTGGCGCGCAAGGACGAGCTTGGCCGTCTCCTGTCGCGCGAAGAGGGTAAGACGCTGGCCGAAGGCATTGGTGAGACCATCCGCGCCAGCCAGATTTTCGATTTCTTCGCAGGCGAAGCCTTGCGCCTTGCCGGTGAAACGCTGCCTTCGGCGCGTCCGGGCATCGGCGTTGAAGTCACCCGTGAACCGGTCGGCGTCGTCGGCATCATCACGCCATGGAATTTTCCGATCGCCATTCCGACCTGGAAGATTGCGCCCGCGCTCTGCTATGGCAACACCATCGTCTTCAAGCCAGCCGACCTCGTGCCGGGCTGCTCTTGGGCGATTGTCGATATCCTGCACCGCGCCGGACTGCCGAAGGGCGTTCTCAACCTCGTCATGGGCAAGGGCTCGGTTGTCGGTCAGACCATTCTGGACAGCGCCGATGTTCAGGCCGTGACCTTCACCGGCTCGACCGGCACGGGCAAGCGCGTTGCTGCCGCCTCCATCGAGCATAACCGCCGTTTCCAGCTGGAAATGGGCGGCAAGAACCCGGTCGTTGTTCTGGATGATGCCGATCTCAATGTCGCGGTGGAATCCGTCGTCAATTCAGCCTTCTTCTCGACCGGCCAGCGCTGCACGGCATCCTCGCGCATCATCGTGACGGAAGGCATCCACGACAAGTTCATTGCCGCCGCCATCGAAAGGCTGAAGGGCGTCGTGGTCGATAATGCCCTGAAGCAGAGCACGCATATCGGCCCGGTCGTGGATGAAAGCCAGCTTCAGCAGGACATGGATTATATCGAGATCGGCCGCAAGGAAGGCGCGAAGCTTGCCTTTGGCGGCGAACGCCTCAACCGCGAAACGCCGGGCTTCTATCTCCAGCCAGCACTCTTCACCGAGGCTACCAACCAGATGCGCATCAGCCGCGAGGAAATCTTTGGCCCGGTCGCTTCGGTTATCCGCGTCAAGGATTATGAAGAAGCGCTTGCCACCGCCAACGATACGAACTTCGGTCTGTCGTCGGGCATCTGCACGACGAGCCTGAAATATGCGACCCATTTCAAGCGCAATTCGGAAGCGGGCATGGTGATGGTCAATCTGCCCACCGCCGGCGTCGATTTCCACGTGCCATTCGGCGGGCGCAAGGGTTCGAGCTACGGTCCGCGGGAGCAGGGCCGCTATGCCGCCGAGTTCTACACGACGGTCAAGACGGCCTATACGCTGGCCTGATAAAGCATGTCTCCCGAAAGTGGGAACCGGTTTCGGGATAAAGACATGCGTAAAAACAAAAGCTTTAGCGGTCTGAGAGAATGCGAAAACCGGCGGTTTCCCCGCCGGTTTTTTATGCGGCTTTTTTAGGCCATGCGGCCAACTTGCGGGCGAAATGCGATACCGTGCCATGCAGCAGCATGGTGAAAGCCGCCAGTACAAACAGGCAGGCGAACATCAGATCCCCCTTGGCGCGACCATTGGCGAGCAGCATCAGATAGCCGAGACCTTTCGATGCGCCGACCCATTCGCCCACCACCGCGCCGATGGGCGCATAGACGGCGGCAAGACTGAGGCCCGACGCCAGCGATGGAAAGGCGGACGGGATGCGGATGCGAAACAGGATCGCCATGCGTCCGGCCCCCAGAATTTCCGCCGCGTCGATCAGGCTCGTTTCGGTGCGCCGCATGCCGTCGAAGAAGGTCGAAACGATGGGGAAGAAGATCATCAGCACCGTGACCGCAATCTTCGATGCGGGACCGTAGCCGAGCCACAAGGTTAAAATCGGGGCGAGTGCGAAGATCGGGATCGCCTGACTGAATACCATGGCGGGCATGACAAGCCGCTGCGCCAGCGGCGACATCATCAGGCAGATCGCGGTGGCGATGCCGACCGCACTGCCGAGGACAAGGCCGCCCAGCACTTCGCCGATGGTGGCGGCGGCGTTCTCAGCAATCAGCCCGGCATTGCCGATCAGCGCCTGCACCACTTCGAGCGGGCCGGGCAGGATGAAGCGCGGCATCTGGCCGATGCTCACCACCGCTTGCCAGATGGCCAGCGCCACCGCCGCCGACAGCAAGCCGTCGGCGATGCGCCTTGTGCGGGAACGAGTCGAAATCGTGGCGTCCAACTAAGCCGCCTTCATCATTTTGCTGACGCAGTTTCGGACGGAAAACCGGTTCCCACTTTTCCTGAAACTGCTTTCAACCCCATCGACCAGAAATCGGCTTCGAGCCTGCTTGCGGTTGCAAAAATCTGGCAGAGCCTTGGCCAACGCGGGCTTTTCTCGAAGTCGTCGCCGATGCGGTCTTTGGCGGCCTGATCGAACAGCTTGCCGACCGTGTGGCACATGTCCTGATATTCAGGCCCCGCATAGGTGTCGATCCACTCCTGATAGGGTGTGCCGGGCAGGGCGGTCACGGCGAGGTTGAGGCCGATTTCACCATAGCCATGCGCGCAGGGCACAAGCGCGGTGAGAAGATCGAGGAAGTCGCCGGCCTGCCCGCAGTCGAGCACATAGCGCGTATAAGCAAGGTTTTCCGGCTCTTCCTTGGTCGCGTAAAGCTCGTCTTCGCTGATCCCCTCGCGGGCGCAGATGCTGACATGCAGCGGCAGTTCCATATGGGCAAGGCCGTGCATGATATCGGCGCAGAGCCGGGTTTCCTGCAATGTGTTGGCCTTGACCACGCCGAGCGCAAAAGCGCGGGCATAGTGGTGCAGATAGACATAATCCTGACGCAGATAATGCAGGAAGGCGGCTTTCGGCAGCGTGCCGTCGCCCATTCCCCGCACGAATTCATGCTCGATATAGGGCTTCCAGTCGGCAAGGGTCGCGGCGCGAAGCCGCGTGAACAGTTCGGATGAATAATGCGGCTGTGGCTGGCTCATGACTTGCTCCCTTCGGCGTTGACGTCGATGGCGAATTTCTCGACCGGCAGGATGGAAGGAATCAGATTGTTCTCCTTGAGATAGGCCTCGTAACGCTGCCAGCGACCATAATCGAGGCTTGCAGGCGCGCGGGAAAAGCGCGCTACGGTGTCTTTCCAGGCGCGCTGGTTCAGCTCGTCGTTGAGTTCGGTGCTGTAGGATGAAAACAGCTCAAAGCCCTTTTCCGGGTGATTGACGATATATTGCGCTGCCTTTTCGGTGGCTGCGAGGAAGCGCGAAATCTTACCCTTTTCCGCTGCATCCAGTTTGTCGGAAGCAGCGACATAGACCAGCTCGTCATAAACCGGCACGCCTTCTTCCTCGACGAAAAAGCATTTGCCGGGCACGCCTTCGACAGCCATCTGGTTCAGCTCGACATTGCGATAGGCCCCCATCACCGCATCGACCTGCTTCGACATCAGTGAAGGCGCCAGCGAGAAATTCACATTGATGAGTTCAACGTCGGAGAGTTTGACGCCATGCTGGCCGAGAATGGTGCCAAGCAAGGTTTCTTCGGTTCCGGCGACCGAATAGCCGATCTTCTTGCCCTTGAGATTGGCAATGGCATTCACCGATCCGTCATCGCGGGTCATCAGGCAGTTGAGCGGCGAGTCGATCAGTGTCCCGACGCGGATCAGCGGAAGGCCTTCATGCACCTGAAGATGCACCTGCTGCTGATAGGAAATGGCAAGATCGGCCTGTCCTGCCGCCACCATTTTGGTGGGCGTCGACGCGTCGGCAGGCGCGACGATTTCCACGTCCAGCCCGGCATCCTTGAAATAGCCGAGCTTGTCGGCAACGATGATCGGGCCGTGATCGGGGTTCACATACCAGTCGAGAATGAGCTTCAGCTTGTCGTCAGCATGAGCCGAAGTGGCAGCCGTGAAAGCGAGGCCGAACAGGGCGGCGAAGACGGTCTTTTTCATAATGTCTGCTCCAGAGCATGGTCAGCATAAGCGCGCGTGGTTTCGATCCACTGGCGCAGGCGGCTTTCGGGGTCGGCATTCAGGGTGATGTCGGTGACGACGGACACGATATCGGCGCCCGCATCGAAAACGCCCGGCGCGCGCTCGACGCTCATGCCGCCGATGCCCACCAGCGGAATGTCGCCAATGCGCGCCTTCCATTGGCCAAGACGGGGCAGGCCCTGTTCGCGCCATTTCATCTTTTTCAAAATGGTCGGGTAGATGGGGCCAAGCGCGATATAGTCAGGCTTTACCGACAAAGCGCGGTCGAGTTCGGCCTCATCATGGCTCGAAACACCCAGTTTCAAACCACCGGCGCGAATGGCGTCGAGATCGGCATCGTCAAGATCTTCCTGTCCGAGATGGATGAAGTCGCAGCCTTCCTCCAGCGCCAGCTTCCAGTAGTCGTTGACGATCAGCTGACAGTCATGGGCAAGGCAGATTTCTCGTGCGGCGCGGATTTCACTGCGCAGCTCCGCCTCGGTCTTGTCCTTGACGCGCAGTTGCACCAGCTTGACGCCGAGCGGCACCATGCGCTCAAGCCATTTGGCGCTGTCGAAGATCGGATAGAACGGATCGAGGGCCATTACAAAAATGCCTTTCCGAGAAGAGGGGTGGATGGCGCGGCCATGTCTCGCGCTTCGATGGCGTCTGCCTCGAAAGCGAGCCGCCCGGCTTCAACCGCTAGCGCGAAACCGCGCGCCATGGCGACGGGATCGCCAGCCTTGGCTACAGCGGTGTTGATGAGCACGGCGTCATAGCCCAGCTCCATCGCCGCCGCCGCGTGGGACGGCACGCCGATGCCAGCATCGACCACCAGCGGAATATCGGGGAAATGCGCCCGCATGGTCTTCAGCGCATAGGGGTTGTTGAGGCCACGGCCCGAGCCGATGGGCGCGCCCCAGGGCATCAGCACCTTGCAGCCAGCCTCGATCAGCTTTTCCGCGACGACGAGATCGTCATTCATATAGGGAAAGACCTCAAAGCCATCGTCGCAGAGAATGCGCGCGGCTTCCACCAAGCCGAACGGGTCGGGCTGCAATGTGTCGTGGTCGCCGATCACCTCCAGCTTGATCCAGTTGGTGCCGAAGATTTCGCGCGCCATCTTGGCCGTGGTCACCGCTTCACGCGGCGTGTGGCAGCCTGCCGTATTGGGCAGAACGGCCACGCCCAGTTCGCGGATCAGCGCCCAGAAGTCCTGTCCGGCCCGTGCCTCACCGCTTTCACGACGCAGCGACACGGTGACGATCCCGGCCCGCGAGGCGCGCACCCCATCGGCAAGAATAGCGGGCGATGGATATTGCGCCGTGCCAAGCAGCAGGCGGCTTTCAAACGTTTTTCCGTAGAATTCGAGCATCTCAGCCTCCCTGCATCGGGGCCAGAACTTCGATGCGGTCGCCAGGCGACAGGGTCGCGGTTGCGCGCTCATCGCTGGCCACGAATTCACCATTCAGCGCGGTTGCGACCACCGCTTCGTCCAGTTCGATTTCGGCGAGCAGCGCCGCCAGATTGGCTGCTGCCGTGGTGATGACTTCACCGTTCAGCACGATCGTCATGCATAGTCCTCCACAAATTCGGGCTTGGTTTCGGGCGTGGTCGCGCTCGCAACCGCCATCCGCGCTATCGCCGGCGAGAGCAGGAAGCCGTGGCGGTAAAGCCCGTTGACATAGATGGTTTTGCCGCGTCGCCTTACGCGGGGCAGATTGTCGGGAAAGGCGGGGCGCGCATCGACGCCGGTTTCGAGAATCTCCGCTTCGCCGAAGGCCGGATGGAGGGCGTAAGCAGCGCTCAAAAGCTCCAATGTCGAGCGCACGCTGATGCCACTGCGCTGATCGCTTTCGATCATCGTCGCGCCGATCATGTGCACACCGTCGCCGCGCGGCACGATGTAGAGCGGAATGCGCGGATGCAGCAGGCGCACAGGCCGCGAAAGGTTGATGTCACGCGAGCGGACAACCAGCATTTCCCCCTTCACACCGCGCAGATCGGGAAGGGCGTCACGGGCGCTGAGGCCGCGTGCATCCACCACGATATCCGCGTCGATCTTCGCTTCATCTGCGTCCGTATTGAGGTGAAAGACGACACCCTTTCGTTGCAGGTTTCCGGCCAGCTCAACGAGTGTCTTGCGCGGATCGAGATGCCCTTCGCGCGCGAAGAACAGGCCCTGCCGGAAACGCTCGGCCAGATCAGGTTCCAGTGCATTGATGCGTTCATGATCGATTGTGTCGAAGGCTTCCGTCCGGCGGGCGAAACGGCGCAACTCGCTGGCATCGCGGTTGTGCGACAGAACCAGTGTGCCTTCGCGTTTGACGCCGGAAACATGTTTTTCCCACCAGCCGATGGATTCCTGACCAAGCCGCACCACAGGCTCTTCGGCGCTTTCGCCCTCGCACCATGGCGCCAGCATGCCGCCTGCCAACCACGAACAGCAATCGGAACCGATCTGCGGGCTGCGGGCAATCACTGTGACGGCATGGCCCTGATCGGTGAACTCTGCGGCGGTGGCAAGACCGGCGACACCCGCTCCGATGATGGTGACGCGCATCACGCAATCTCCTCCACCCGGATTGTCCAGAGGTCATGGAAATGATGCACCGGCCCGTGGCCGTGTCCGATCTTCAATGTGTCGGCGGCGCGGATTGCCCCTTGCAGATAGGTATGTGCGTTCAGAACGGCTTTCTCCAGCGGCAGGTTTTTGGCAAGCTCTGCGGCTATGGCCGAGGAGAGCGTGCAGCCTGTGCCATGGGTGTTACCGGTCAAGATACGCGGTGCTTCAACCCGCAGCGTCGGCTGATCGGGGCGCACCAGCAGATCGACGCATGTTTCGCCTTCCGCATGGCCGCCTTTCATCAAAACGGCTTTCGCGCCGAATTCGAGCAAGGCGCGTCCTTGTTCCTCGGCGTCCGCATCGTCGAGCGCCAGACCGCAGCCGAGCAGGCAAGCCGCTTCTGGCCGGTTGGGCGTCAAAAGCGTGGCCAGCGGCACCAGTTTCTGGCGCAAAAGCGCAATGGCGTTTTCGCTCAAAAGCCGGTCGCCCGACTTTGCCACCATCACCGGATCGACAACGACGGGACCGGAAAAATGCGCAAGGCCGCGCGCGATAGCGTCGATGGTTTCAGGCACGGAAACCATGCCGATCTTCACTGCCGCAACATCGAGATCGCTGAAAACAGCGTCGATCTGCCCTGCGACGATAGCGGGCGGGATATCGTGCACCGCGCTTACCGTGCAGGTGTTCTGCACGGTCACAGCCGCAATGACGCTTGCGCCATAAACGCCAAGTGCGGAAAATGTCTTGAGGTCGGCCTGAATGCCAGCGCCGCCACCGCTGTCGGAACCGGCAATGGTTACACAGATGGGCACAGAACGCATCTGGCCATTGTTGGTTTTGCTTCGGGAGAAACTATGTTTCTGGTTCATCGTGTCGTCTCTCATTCCGAACGGAAAGATGAGACGCCATGAACCTTTATGGAGCGTAAGCTCCTGTGGGGAATGAACCCCGTCCGCGACGCGTCAAACTCCGTTCCCTACGCAGGTATTACCCGGATCAGGTTCAATGGGTTAACGCGAGAACGCGCCTCTCAGCCTCTTTTGAGGCACCCCAACGAATTTTGCGTCCATAGGCATAGGCCGGAAGTTTTGAGTGGTCAAGCAATGTCTTCGCTGGTCGGGAAACAGTGTTGTCCCGTGTCTTGCACTGTGACTCGGCGCGATGAAAACGCCATCATCAGAAAAAACTTATATGAGCCTATTTTTCATATATGGTTTGTTAAAACCATTGGTCGTAATCTAGTTGCGGGGAAGTGTGTCTGGGTGGCGGTCCCCGCTTGTTTGTTTGTGAGCCTGTCTCATGAACACATGCGGAATATGATGTTCCAGTGAGAGGTTTTGTTGGCTAATTAAAACGACGGCATGTGTCGGCTTGGGCGAGGGGAATAAGAATGGCGAAGCGGAAAGCCGGTCCGGTACAGGCGGGAAGCTCCATGGCGAGCACGCCCCAGCAGGATTTCCGTATTCTGTTCACCACCCATCCGACGCCGATGTGGGTCTATGATCCGCAAACATTGGGCTTCATCATCATGAATGATGCCGCCTATGCGCTTTACGGCTACACGCCCGATGAGCTGCCCGGCATGACTGTCCTGGATATTCGTCCGCATACCGAGCGCGAGCGCATGCTGAGCGCTGTCCGGGATCGCAGCGATCTGGAGCGCCCGGAGCGCTGGCAGCACCGGCGCGCCGATGGCGAAATCATCGAAGTACTGACCTATGGACGTGAGGTGCAGTTCGATGGCAGGGAAGCGATCCTCGCCATCGTGCAGGACCGGACCGAACTGGCCAAGGCCAACCGGCAGGCGATCCATGCCCAGTCGCTGCTCGACAGCCTCGTCAGCAATCTGCCCCTCGGCGTGTTCATCAAGGACATGCAGGATGATGGCCGCTATGTCCTCTATAATCAGGCGGCGTCGCGGGCGAGCGGCAAGGCGGTCGATGCGGTTGTCGGCTTTACCGATGCGCAACTGATGTCGGATCTGGAACGCCGCCAATATGCGCAGCAGGATCGTCAGGTGATGAGCAAGGGCGAGGCGCTCAGCGTCGAATATAAGTCCCAACATGACGACGGAACGCAGCGCATTCTGCGTGTCATCAAGAGTTCCATTCCGCCGGTTGAGGGCGGCACGCCGCGTTATCTGATCGGCCTGATCGAAGATGTCACCGAACGGCGCGAAATCGAGGAACGCATGGCCCATATCGCCATGCATGACAGTCTGACGCGCCTGCCCAACCGCGCCGCTTTCTCCCATCATGTGGAGGAACTGCTGAAAAAGCGCGGCGATGCGGAGCCTTTTGCACTGTTTTGTATCGATATCGATCACTTCAAGAGCATCAACGACAATATCGGCCATCAGGCGGGCGACCAGCTTTTGCAACAGGTTGCCGAGCGTTTGCGCCAGATCACCACGTCCGACCAGTTCATCGCGCGGCTTGGTGGCGACGAATTTGCCGTCATCTATCGCAGTGGCACCGTCGGCCAGATCGCCATGTTTGCAGACCGGGTGCTTTCGGCCTTTCAGGAACCGTTCCGGCTGGGTGACAATTCCGAATTCGTCACCTGCAGCATGGGCATCGCGCAGGCGCCGCTGCATGGCGACAATTCCGACGTGCTGATGCGCAATGCCGATCTGGCGCTCAATGCGTCGAAATCAGGCGGCAGGCGCACATTCCATTTCTACCAGCATTCGCTGCGTCTGGCCGCCGAAAAGCGCCACATCATGACGAGCGAGCTGCGTCAAGCCTTGCTGTCCGAACAGTTCGAACTGCATTACCAGCCGATCTTCAATCTGGAGAGCGGACTGATTTCCGGCTTCGAAGCGCTGATCCGCTGGCGTCATCCCGAACGCGGCATGGTATCGCCTGCGGAATTCATTCCGCTTGCCGAGGAAACCGGATTGATCGGCCCGATTGGCGATTGGGTGCTGCTGGCTGCCTGCCGCGAGGCGGTTTCCTGGCCGGAAGATATCAAGGTCTCGGTCAATCTGTCGCCGGTCCAGTTCAGCCAGACCTCGCTTCTGCGCTCTGTCACCGATGCGCTGGATGCGGCCCGCCTGTCGCCGAACCGGCTGGAACTTGAAATCACGGAATCGGTGTTTCTCTCCAACAGCAAGCACAATATCGAATTGCTGTTCGAGTTGCGCCGTCTGGGCGCCCGCATTGCTATGGACGATTTCGGCACTGGCTATTCCTCGCTCAGCTATCTGCGCTCCTTTCCGTTCGACAAGATCAAGATCGACCGCAGCTTTGTGTCCGGCATCGAAGCGGATACGCGCGATCTCGCCATCATCCAGGCGGTGGCGACACTTGGCGCCGGCTTCAATATCGTCACCACCGCCGAGGGCGTGGAAACAGCGCAGCAGCTGGAACGCCTGAGAACCGAACGTTTCGGCGAAGTGCAGGGCTATCTGACCGGACGCCCGATGCCAGCCAGCGATGTGCATGCCTTCATCCAGAGCAATAACGGCAATGGTCTTGCCATGCCCGCAGCCCATAACCGCCTGCCGGTCTGACCCGGAAACTCCAGAAAAAACGCTGCCGCAATTCCGCTTTCAAAAAAGCGCTTGACCTTCCAACGGTGGGAAGGACTACTTATATGGCAATTCAGAAATCTAGCCTCTGTTGGAGCGCATCCCGAAAAGTGTGAAACGGTTTTCGGACAAGATGCGCGCCCGAAGGCTGAAAAGGGACCGCTAAAGGTCTCGAAGAGGATTGCCATGAACAAGCCCGTCGATCACGAATCCATCAGCTTTCCCGTTCCCGTGGAAGGCATGAGCTGCGCATCCTGTGTTTCCTCCGTCGAAAAGGCCGTGTCGAAGGTTGCGGGCGTCGACAAGGTTTCCGTCAATCTGGCCACCGAGCGCGCCGACGTAACCTTCAAAGGCGCGCCGGATCTGCCTGCCGTTATCGATGCCATTCGCAAGGCGGGCTATGAGGTTCCTTCCGGCAGCGTCGATCTTGCCATTGAGGGCATGAGCTGCGCTTCCTGCGTCAGCAAGGTCGAAAAGGCGTTGAATGCGGTGCCGGGCGTGACGCGGGCCAGCGTCAATCTGGCGACCGAACGCGCGCATGTGGAACTGGCGGGTGGGGTCGAGACATCCGAACTCGTCAAGGCCGTCGAGAAAGCTGGTTACGAAGCGCGGTCGCTGAACGATAGAAAAGATGAAGCGCCAGCCGAAACCCAAAGCGAAAAGCGCGATGCCGAAGCTGCGGAACTGAAGAAGAGCGTTCTGCTGGCCGCCGTCCTGACGCTTCCGGTCTTCGTGCTGGAAATGGGATCGCATCTCATTCCCGCTGTCCATATGTTCGTGATGGACCGGATCGGCATGCAGAACAGCTGGTATCTGCAATTCGTGCTGACCACGCTCGTCCTGTTCGGCCCCGGTCTGCGCTTCTTCAAGAAGGGCATTCCGGCGCTGCTGCGCGCCACACCGGATATGAACTCGTTGGTGGTCGTCGGCACGCTTGCGGCCTGGGGCTTCTCGCTTGTCGCAACCTTCCTGCCGGGCGTTTTGCCAGCGGGCACCGTCAATGTCTATTTCGAGGCGGCGGCGGTTATCGTCACGCTGATTCTGATCGGGCGCTATCTTGAAGCGCGCGCCAAGGGGCGCACCAGTGCGGCCATCAGCCGTCTGGTCGGCTTGCAGGCCAAGTCGGCCCGCGTGGTGCGCAATGGCGAGACGATCGATGTGCCGCTGGAAGACGTGCGCGCAGGCGATATCGTGCAGGTGCGGCCCGGCGAGAAAGTGCCGGTCGATGGCGAGGTGGTCGAAGGCTCGTCCTATGTCGATGAATCGATGATCACCGGCGAGCCCGTCCCTGTCGCCAAGGACGAGGGCGCGGAAGTGGTCGGCGGCACCATCAATAAAACCGGCGCTTTCACCTTCCGCGCCACCAAGGTGGGCCGTGATATGGTGATCTCGCAGATCATCCGCATGGTCGAGGATGCGCAAGCCGACAAGCTGCCCATTCAGGCCAAGGTCGACAAGGTGACGGGCTGGTTCGTGCCCGCCGTCATGGCCGCCGCCGCGCTGACCTTCGTGCTCTGGCTCGCCATCGGAGGGACGGCCATGCTTGGCTACGCGCTGGTCAATGCCATTGCGGTGCTCATCATCGCGTGCCCTTGCGCCATGGGCCTTGCCACGCCGACCTCCATCATGGTTGGCACCGGTCGCGCCGCCGAGTTCGGCATTCTGTTTCGCCGGGGCGATGCACTGCAAACCTTGCGCGATGCATCGATCATCGCCGTCGACAAGACCGGCACGCTGACCCAGGGCAAGCCTGCACTGGCGCATTTTGCAACGGTAGCCGGTTTCGACAGGCAAGAACTTCTGGCGCTGGTGGCAGCTGTCGAAGCTCGCTCGGAACATCCGATTGCCGACGCCATTGTGACGGCTGCAAAGGAAGAGGGCCTGAAGCTTGCCGATGTCTCGGCTTTCGAAGCAGTGCCGGGTTTCGGCCTCAAGGCGACCGTCTCGGGGCATGAAATCGCTATCGGCGCTGATCGCTATATGGCCAAGCTCGGCCATGATGTGGCGGTGTTTGCCGAGGATGCGAAGCGCTTTGGCGATGAAGGCCAGTCGCCGCTTTATGCCGCCGTTGACGACAAGCTTGCGGCTATCCTGACGGTCGCAGACCCGATGAAGGAGACAACGCCTGCCGCCATCGCCGCTCTACACGAACAGGGGCTCACCGTGGCGATGATTACCGGCGACAATCGCCGCACCGCGCAGGCTATCGCCAAGCGGCTCGGGATTGATGAAGTGGTGGCGGAAGTGCTGCCCGACGGCAAGGTCGAAGCGCTGAAGCGGCTTTCGGCTGGTGGCAAGCGCATCGCTTTTGTCGGGGACGGCATCAACGACGCCCCGGCGCTGGCAGCGGCAGATGTGGGCATCGCCATCGGCACCGGAACGGATATCGCGATTGAAAGTGCGGATGTGGTGCTGATGTCGGGCGATCTGCGCGGTGTCGCCAATGCCATCGCCATATCCAAGGCGACGATCCGCAATATCAGCGAGAACCTCTTCTGGGCCTTCGCCTATAATGTGGCGCTCATTCCGGTCGCCGCCGGTGTTCTCTACCCCTTCACCGGCACTTTGCTGTCGCCGGTTCTGGCAGCGGGCGCCATGGCGCTGTCGAGCATTTTCGTGCTCAGCAATGCGTTGCGGTTGCGGCGGTTCAAGAGTCCCCTCGGCTGACCAAAACCGCAATTCAAACTAACTCCCAAGCAAAGGCGGCTCTCACGAGTCGCCTTTTTTCATTTCCTCTGGATTTATTTTATTTCTGCCTAATGTTTAATACAGGCAGAGAGTGTCGCGGCGTCTGAAACGCAGCGGCGCTCCCACCCATCAGGACTTCTCGCATTCGATGTGTTCCGTGCGTTTCGGCTCAGGCACGGCGGGTCTGCAGTCACACTTGAAGGGGTAATATTTTGCTGATTTCCTTGACATCCATCGTCCTTCTGCTGGTCGGGCTTGCGCTCGGCTGGGGCGGTATCGAGCTGATCACCCTGGGGGGCAGCTGGTACTACATCATTGCGGCTGTCGGCTTTTTGCTGACGGCCGCTCTCCTCTTGAAAAGAAGCGCTTCGGCCCTGTGGCTCTATGCGCTGATCGTGCTCGGGTCGCTCGGTTGGGCCGTCTATGAAGTCGGTTTTGACTGGTGGCAGCTTGGCGCGCGTGGCGGCATTATCGTGCTGCTCGGCCTGTGGCTTTTGACCCCTTGGATCAGAAAGCCGCTCAATGGCGGCAAGGGCGGCGGCGGACTGCCGCTGACGGTCGCGAGCGTCATCGCGCTGGCCATTGCCGGCTATTCCATGACGCAGGACCCGTACAATATTTCGGGCGACCTGCCGACAGAGACGGTTGCGGCGACGCCGGACCTCGGCGGCAATGTGCCGGAAGGCGAATGGCACCAATATGGCCGCACGCCTTACGGCCAGCGTTATTCGCCGCTGGCGCAGATCACGCCAGACAATGTGTCCAAATTGCAGGTGGCCTGGCAGTACCAGACCGGCGACGTGAAGCAGCCGCAGGATGTTGGCGAAACCACCTATCAGGTGACGCCGCTGAAGATCGGCGATTCGCTTTATCTCTGCACGCCGCATAACTGGGCGATTGCGCTCGACGCCGCGACCGGCAAGGAAAAGTGGAAGTTCGACCCGAAGGTCGGCTTCAACACCGACCGCCAGCACCAGACCTGCCGTGGCGTGAGCTACTGGAAGGACGCCAATGCGACCGCTGGCGCGAAATGCGCCGAGCGGGTCTATCTGCCGACCTCGGATGCTCGTCTGATCGCGCTCGATACGGCGACCGGTGAAATCTGCACCGATTTCGCCAATGGCGGCACGCTCGATCTCAGCCATGGCATGAAATATAATCCGGCCGGTTACTATTACTCGACCTCGCCTCCGGCTGTGGTCGGCGACAAGATCATCGTCGGCGGCGCCGTCAATGACAATTACTCGACGGAAGAACAGTCGGGCGTCATCCGCGCCTTCGATATCCGCACGGGCCAGCTTATCTGGAACTGGGATTCGGGTAATCCGGACGTCACGACACCGCTGCCGGAAGGTCAGTTCTACACGACGAATTCGCCCAATAGCTGGTCGGTGTCTAGCGTGGACGAAAAGCTCGGCCTGATCTTCGTTCCGCTTGGCAATCAGGTGCCTGACCAGCTCGGAATGGGGCGCAGCGAAAATGTGGAGAAATATTCCTCCTCCATCGTCGCGCTCGATGTGAATACGGGTCAGGTGAAGTGGGTGCGCCAGACGGTCCACCATGATCTGTGGGACATGGACGTTCCGGCGCAGCCGGTGCTGCTCGATATCAATGGCACGCCTGCGCTGGTCGGCCCGACCAAGCAGGGTGACCTCTATGTGCTCGACCGCCGCACCGGCGAGCCGATCATTCCGGTCAAGGAAATCCCGGCTCCGACCGGCACTATCCCGGAAGATCATTCGTCGCCGACGCAGCCGATCTCCGATCTGACCTTCAGCCCGCCTGCATTGCGTGAAAGCGACATGTGGGGTGTGACGATGTTCGATCAACTGGCCTGCCGCATCAAGTTCCACCAGCTTGCCTATGAAGGCCGCTACACGCCACCTTCGCTGAAGGGCACCATTGTCTATCCGGGCAATTTCGGCGTCTTCAACTGGGGCAGTGTGGCGGTCGATCCGGTGCGTCAGGTAATGTTCGGCATGCCGACCTATCTGGCCTTCACCTCGCGCCTTGTCCCGCGTTCGGAAATTCCACCGAAGGGACAGGATGAGAAGGGCAGCGAACAGGGCCTGAACCGCAATGACGGCGCGCCTTATGGCGTCTTCATGGGACCGTTCCTCGGCCCGCTCGGCATTCCGTGCCAGACCCCGCCATGGGGCTATGTCACGGGCGTCGATCTGCGCACCGGCAAGACCGTCTACAAGCATCGCAACGGCACCATCCGCGATATGGCGCCGGTTCCGCTGCCGCTGAAAGTCGGCGTACCGGGCATAGGCGGACCGATGATCACGGCAGGCGGCGTTGCCTTCCTCGGTGCCGCCGTGGACAACTATCTGCGCGCCTATGACCTGACAAATGGCAAGGTTCTGTGGGAAGCACGTCTGCCCGCGGGCGGACAGGCGACACCAATGTCCTACACGGTCGGCGATCAGCAATTCGTGCTGATGGTGGCCGGTGGTCATGGCTCGATCGGCACCAAGCCGGGCGATTACGTTATCGCCTATACGCTGCCGAAGAGCTAACTCCCAACGGAAGTTGCAACAAAAACGCCGGGAGAAATCCCGGCGTTTTCTTCTGAATATGTGGGTTGGTCAGACCTTGCTGTGCAGCAATTCGCCCTTGCGCGCGGCAGGTCGTTTGCGCGGCTCGGCGACGTTTGCCGCGAGCTGGTGGATGATCGGGCAGTCGGGACGGTTATCGCCATGGCAGTTTTGCGCCAGATGGCGCAGCGTGTCGGCCATTTCCTGCAGTTGGAGCATCTTGGCTTCCAGTTCCTCGACATGAACGAGCGCAACCTTCTTCACATCGGAAGAAGCGCGGTTGCGATCACGCCAGAGCGCCAGAAGTTCCTTGATCTGCTCGACCTGAAAACCGAGATCGCGGCTGCGACGGATGAAGCGCAGCGTCTCGACATCTTTTTGCGTGTAGACGCGATAGCCGGAACCTGTGCGTTCGGCAGCCTCGATAAGCCCGATGGTTTCATAATGGCGGATCATCTTCGCCGATATGCCCGATGCTGTGGCTGCCTGCCCGATATTCATTCCGTTCCTCATCCAATGGTCATTTACGACGATATAGGAATGCAATGCGGCTATTCAAAGGGGGCTGGTGCGGTTCAGGCGTCGGTTCCGGCCTGTTTCATGAGAAAATGTTCAAGGGCCTGAAATCCGTCGAAGATCAAAATGGCCAGCGCCGCGACGACAAGGCCGCCTTGCAGCACGAAAGCAAGATTGTTGGAGATGAGACCGGCGATGATGACTTCGCCAAGCGTCCGGGCGGCCACTGTCGAGCCGATGGTGGCGGTGGCAAGGCCGATCACCGCCGATAGCCTTATTCCGGCAAGAATGACCGGCATGGCAAGCGGCATTTCCACTTTGACCAGACGCTGCATTCCCGTCATGCCCATGCCGCGCGCCGCTTCCACGACAGGCGCAGGCAGGGTGGTGAGGCCGGTCAGCGTGTTTTCAAAGATCGGCAGCAGCCCATAGAGAAACAGCGCGATCAGCGTCGGCTTGTCGCCGAAACCGAAGATCGGCACGGCGAGCGCCAGCACCGCAACGGGCGGAAAGGTCTGGCCGATATTCACCAGACTGCGCGAAAGCGGCAGAAACTCCGCGCCCTGCCGTCTGGTCACGAAGATCGCCATGGCGACGGCCACCAGCGTGGATATCAGGGTCGCCAATGCCACCAGCCCCAAATGCTGCAAGGTCAGCGTCATCAGATTGGCGCGGTCATAGATGACGGGCGCGCCATCGCTGACCAATGGGCGGAAGACGGGTTCGAACAGATTCGGCTGCATCAGAAAGAGCAGCAGCATCGCCAGAAGCGCCAGCCGTGGAATGATGGAAATGAACAGCCTCATGCCGGGCGTTCCGCTTTTCGCAACAGCTTTTCCAGTGTGACGCGGCCAAGCGGTCTGCCGTCTGCGTCCAGAACCGGCAGAGCATTGCGACCCGACCATAAAAGCTCGGCCAGCGCATCGCGTTGCGAGGCGGAAACCGGCATGGCGTCGCCGCTGGCATCACCCGGTTGCAGGACCGTCTTGAGATCGGTGAGCGAGAGCAGGCGGAAAGGGCGTTCGCCGGTGCCGACCAGCCTTTCGACGAAGTCCGTCGCGGGTCGCGCCAGAATTTCCGCAGGCGGGCCATATTGCAAAAGCTTGCCGTCATCCATCACCGCAATATGGTCACCAAGCGAAATCGCTTCCTCCATATCATGCGTGACCAGCAGGATCGTGGTGCCGAAACGGCGCTGGATCGCCTTCAGGTCTTCCTGCGCCTTGGCACGGATGACCGGGTCGAGCGCGCCGAAAGGTTCATCCATCAGCAATATGTTCGGCTCCGCCGCCAGCGCCCGGGCGACGCCGACGCGCTGCTGTTGCCCGCCGGACAGTTCCTGCGGATAGCGGTCGCGATAATCCGCCGGTTCAAGCTGAAACAAATCGAGCAGTTCATCGACGCGGGCATCGATACGCTGTTTCGTCCAGCCGAGCAGAACCGGCACGGTGGCGATATTTTCTGCCACCGTGCGATGCGGGAAAAGCCCGTGCTGCTGGATCACGTAACCGATCCGCCGCCGCAAGGCGTGCCCCGGCTCGTCCATATTGCTGTGCCCGTCGATGCGGATTTCGCCCCCGGTCGGCTCGACAAGACGGTTGACCATGCGCAGCAGGGTCGTCTTGCCCGAACCGGAGGTTCCGACAATGGCCGCGATACTGTGCGGCTCAACGGAAAAGCTGACCGCATCCACGGCAGCCCGGCCATTATAGCGCTTGGTGATCTGGTCGAACTCGATCATGGCGCGGTTCCTTTCCCGGCGATTTCAATGGCGGCGTCGAGCAGAACGGCAGCACCGAAGGCCAGCAGAACCGTTGGCAGCGCGCCAAGCAGCACGAGGTCCATGGCCGTCTGTCCGATGCCCTGAAAGACGAAGGTGCCAAAACCGCCACCGCCGATCAGGGCGGCAATGGTGGTCATGCCGATATTCTGCACCATCACGATGCGGATGCCGGTGAGGATCACCGGAAAGGCTAGTGGAAATTCGGTTTTGAACAGCCGTTGCAGCCGCGTCATGCCCATGCCGCGCGCGGCATCGCTGACCGGTGCTGGCACCTGCGCGAGCCCGGCCACCGTATTGGCGACGATGGGCAGCAGCGAATAGAGAAACAGCGCCACGAAAGCGGGAGCGGCCCCAATGCCGCGAATGCCGAGGCTTGCTGCCCATGGCGCGTTGGCCGCAAGCCAGCCGAGCGGTGCGATCAGAATGCCGAAGAGCGCCATGGAGGGAATGGTCTGCACGATGTTGAGGCTGTTCAGCACCAGTCCGCGCAGCCTTGGCACACGGTGGCAGACGAGGCCAAGCGGAATGCCGATGATCGTCGCTGCGACAAGCGAGCCGAGCGCCAGTTCCACATGACGGCGGGCTTCGTTCCAGAAACTGTCGGCGCGGCTGAGATATTCCTTCATGAAGGACAGATTGTCCCAAAATCCCGAGGCGAGCAGCGCATAGAGGAGAAGGGCTGCGAGTATCAGCAAACCCACCCGCATGAGCGGTCGCACTTGCAAGCGCACTAGAGCATCGGCAACCGAAATGCCGCTGGCAAACAGCAGCAGCCAGAAGCCGGATGCGGGTGAAACGCGGGCATAATTATTGCCGTCGGGTGAAAGATGTGTTGCCGCGAGCCCGATCGCGATCATGATAGCAGCAAGGCCGGCAAGGTTTGCGCCAAGCCGCAGTCTGGCTTTGGCCGAGAAGAGGCCAAAAAGCAGGACCGCTGCCATTATGCCAAGCAAAGACAAGGCTTCGGCCATCGGCAAGGCGTCGAGCACAAAGCGCGGCTCGCCCTGCACGATGCGGTTGGCGCGGAAATTGGCAAAGGGCAGCAGCAGCCCGGCAATGGACGAAACCGCGATGACGAAGCCAAGCTTGTCAACATGGCCGAACAGGCCATGCGAGGCCTTTTCAGCATTCGCCGAATTGGAATGAGGGACTGCGATTCTATCCGGCAACGGGTCGCCTTTATCCGCCTATTTCAAAAAGCCGTTCTTCTTCAGGAAGTCTTCGGCGACCGCCTTGGCCGGTTCACCGCCCAACTGCACGCGACCGTTCAGTTCCTGCAGCGTGGTCAGGTCGAGCTTTGCGAAAACCGGCTTCAGCAGTTCTTCGATCTTCGGGTTCTTTTTCAGCACGTCCTCGCGGATGATGGGTGCGGGCTGATACACGGGCTGCACATGCTTGTCATCTTCCAGCACCACCAGCCCGGACGGCGCGATGCCGCCATCGGTGCCGTAGACCATGGCCGCATTCGCGCCATTGGTCTGGTTGGCGGCGGCGGCAATGGTCGCCGCCGTATCGCCGCCGGATAACGTGATCAATTGGTCCTGTTTCAGCGTGAAGCCATAGGCGGTTTGGAAAGCGGGCAGGGCGGCAGCCGAATTCACGAATTCCGACGAGGCGGCCAGAATGACCTTGCCGCCACCGGACGCATATTTGCCGAAATCGCTGAGGCTCGTGAGCTTGTTTTCGTCCGCCACATCCTTGCGCAGTGCAATGCCCCAGGTGTTGTTGGCGGGCGAAGGCGACAGCCAGACAATCTTGTTGGCGTCGTAATCGAGCTTCTTTGCCGTCTCAAACGCCTTGGCCGGGTCTTTCCAGAGCGGATCATCTGCCTTGTTGAAGAAGAAGGCCGCATTACCGGTATATTCGGGGTAAATATCGATCTCTCCGGCCACGATGGCCTTGCGCACCACTGGCGTCGCGCCGAGCTGAATACGGTCGGTCGTCTGAATGCCGTTGGCGTTGAGCATGGCGAGAATGATGTTGCCCAGCACGCCGCCTTCCGTATCGATCTTGGATGAAACGACAACCTGTGATTGTGCTGGATTTGAAAGTCCCGTCGCGCCCGCAATCAGGGTGACTGCGATGGCTGCGCCCTTCAGAAGACCTCGGTATGACATAATCCTCGTCCCATATTGCTTAATTGTGTTCATGATAAACTATAGCGCGACCGCAAAAAGGAAACCTTGGGTGGAACCGGCTCCTGACAGCTGTCTGTCAGGAGGACTGGCGGGCAGGAAAAAAGCCATCGTTATTGCGCGGGGCGTCATGTCGCGAAATGGTGCGCATGTCGTATTTATGGCGTCTTTTGACGCAAGCCTGCTGTCGGGTTTTCACAGGACACAATAGAAATATCATCAAAGGCTTCGCATGTGCCGTCAGGGTGCTTGCAGCCGCGAAACTGGTGGTTGTTCATGTCCCGCTTTTCTGCAGCTTCTATTATCAAAAACGCGCTTTCCGGTAACAAGAACTGGGACCCGCAATGGCCCAATGCCGAACCCAAGGCCGAGTATGATGTGATCATCGTCGGCGCGGGCGGTCATGGTCTGGGTGCCGCCTATTATCTGGCCAAGGAACACGGCATCACCAATGTCGCCGTGATCGAAAAGGGCTGGCTCGGCGGTGGCAATACGGGGCGCAACACCACCATCATTCGCTCCAACTATCTCTATGACGAGAGCGCGCATCTCTACGAACATGCGGTGAAGCTGTGGGAGGGGCTCAGTCAGGACCTCAACTACAACGTTATGTTCTCACAGCGCGGCGTCATGATGCTGGCGCATACGGTGCATGATGTGCAGAGCTTCAAGCGCCATATCCATGCCAACCGCCTCAACGGCATCGACAATGAATGGCTGTCGAAAGAAGAAGCCAAAGAATATTGCCCGCCGCTCGATATTTCGCCCAATGCCCGCTATCCGGTGGTTGGCGCAACCTTGCAGCGTCGCGGCGGCGTGGCCCGTCATGATGCGGTGGCCTGGGGCTATGCGCGCGGCGCGACCCAACGCGGCGTGGATATCATCCAGAATTGCCCGGTTCTATCGATCCGTCGTGATGCTTCTGGCCGTGTGACCGGCGTTGAAACCGCGCGCGGTTTCATCAAGGCCAAGAAGGTCGCCGTTTCGACCGCTGGCAACACCTCGGTCGTCATGGATACGGCTGGCGTGCGCATGCCGCTTGAAAGCTTCCCGCTGCAGGCGCTGGTGTCCGAGCCGGTCAAGCCGATCTTCCCCTGCGTGGTCATGTCCAACACCGTCCATGCCTATATCAGCCAGTCCGACAAGGGCGAGCTGGTGATCGGTTCGGGTACGGATCAGTACACTTCCTACAGCCAGCGCGGCGGCCTGCCGCTGATCGAGCATACGCTGGCGGCGATCTGCGAAATCTTCCCGATCTTCACCCGCATGCGTATGTTGCGCAAATGGGGCGGCATCGTCGACGTCACCCCGGATCGCTCGCCGATCATCGGCAAGACGCCGGTTCCGGGTCTCTATGTCAATTGCGGCTGGGGCACGGGCGGCTTTAAGGCAACGCCGGGTTCGGCGCATGTCTTTGCCCACACCATCGCTCGCGACGAGCCGCACTGGATCAACGCGCCGTTCACGCTCGACCGTTTCAAGACGGGTCGCCTGATCGACGAAGCGGCGGCTGCCGCAGTTGCGCACTGAGGAAATATCGACATGCTTTTGATCCGTTGCCCTTACTGCGACATGGAACGTCCGGAACTCGAATTCGCCTATGCGGGCGAAGCTCATATTGCGCGTCCTGCCGATCCTTCGACCTATTCCGACGATGAATGGCGCGATTTCCTGTTCATCCGCTCCAACCCGCGCGGGACGCATTTTGAACGCTGGCGGCACATCAACGGTTGCGGCCGCTTCTTCAATGCGGTGCGCGACACGGTGAGCGACAAATTCGTCATGACCTATAAGGCCGGTGAGCCGCGCCCTGTATTGGCAGAAACTCCCGCTGCGGAGACAAAATAATGACCGACATGCGTTTGAATAATAAAGGCCGCATCAACAAGGCGAAGCCCGTGCGCTTTTCCTTCAACGGCAAGACTTATAGCGGCTTTGAGGGCGATACGCTTGCATCCGCGCTTCTGGCCAATGGCGAGCATCTGGCGGGCCGTTCGTTCAAATATCACCGTCCGCGCGGCATTCTTTCTGCCGGATCCGAAGAGCCGAATGCACTGATGGGCGTTTCGCGTGGAGAGGGCCGTTACGAGCCGAACACCCGCGCCACGGTGCTGGAGCTTTATGACGGGCTGAAGGCGGAAAGCCAGAACCACTGGCCGTCGCTGAAGCACGATGTCGGCGCGGTCAACGACGCCTTCTACATGTTCTTCTCGGCAGGCTTCTACTACAAGACCTTCATGTGGCCGAAGAGCTTTTGGAACAAGGTCTATGAGCCTTTCATCCGGGGTGCTGCCGGTCTCGGCAAATCGCCGTCCGAAGCCGATCCCGACAGCTATGCCAGCCGTTATGCCTATTGCGACGTGCTGGTGGTGGGCGCCGGGCCTGCCGGTCTTGCCGCAGCCCTTGAAGCCGCCAAGAGCGGCGCGAAAGTTTTCCTCTGCGACGAGCAGGCGGAAATGGGGGGCTCGCTCCTGTCCGAGCCGGAGCCGGTCATCAATGGCCGCACCAGCTGGGACTGGCTGAACCAGACGCTGGCAGCACTGGGCGCGATGGCGAATGTCACGCTTTTGCCGCGCACCACGGCGATTGGCTATTATCATCAGAACATGGTCGGCCTTTGCCAGCGCCTGACCGACCATCAGGCAAAGCCCGCCGCCAATGCCCCGCGTGAGCGCATGTGGCGCGTGCGCGCCAAGCAGGTTGTGCTTGCGCAGGGTTCAATCGAAAAACCGCTGGTTTTTGCGGGCAATGACCGTCCGGGCGTGATGCTGGCCGGTGCCGCACGCACCTATCTTAATCGCTACGGCGTCAAGGTCGGCGAAAAGGCTGTCGTTGTTACCTCGCATGATTCCGCCTGGCTTGCGGCCTTCGATCTCGCGGTTGCGGGCGTCAAGGTACCGGCCATTATCGATGTGCGCGATCAGGTCGCCGACAGTCTGGTGAACCGCGCAAAAATGCTCGGCATTGAAACGCTGACCGGCTGGACCGTCAGCGATACGGCGGGTCGTCATCGTGTTTCCTCCGTTCGTGTCAATCCGGTCAAAAACGGTTCGGTCGGCGCGGCGCGCACCATTGCCTGCGATGTCGTGCTGATGTCTGGCGGCTGGAATCCGAGCGTGCATCTGTTCTCGCACACCAAGGGCTCGCTCATCTGGGATGAGGAACGCCAGATCTATCTGCCGGGCGAACGCACGGAAGAAAGCCGCTGCGCCGGTGCCGGTAACGGCAATTTCGATCTTCAGGCTGCGCTGCGCGAGGGTGCCGTCAGCGGTGCGGCTGCGGCAAGCGATGCCGGACACAAGGCGAAACCCGCCGAATATGCGGTGGCGGGCGATTTCGTCTGCGCGGGCGTCAATTGCCGTGAGCTGCCGACAGATCGCGATCCCGGCAAGGCAAAGGCCTTCATCGATTTCCAGAACGACGTGACCGCCAAGGATATTCGTCTGGCCGTGCGTGAGGGTTTCCGCTCCATCGAGCATATCAAGCGCTACACCACCAACGGCATGGCGACAGATCAGGGCAAGACCTCGAACATCAACGGTCTCGCCGTTGCGTCCGATGCGCTCAGCCGTCCCGCACCGCAGGTCGGCCTGACGACCTTCCGTCCGCCCTATACGCCGACGACCTTTGGCGCTTTCTGCGGCTACAATCGGGGCAAGCTGTTCGACGTGACGCGCAAGACGCCGATCGATTCATGGGCGGAAGAACAGAGCGCTGCTTTCGAGCCGGTCTCGCTGTGGCGTCGCGCCTGGTATTTCCCCAAGGCGGGCGAAGACATGCACAAGGCCGTCGCGCGCGAATGCAAGGCCGTGCGCACCAGCCTTGGTATGTTCGATGCATCGACGCTCGGCAAGATCGAAGTGGTCGGCCCGGATGCAGCCGAATTCATGAACCGCATGTACACCAATCCATGGACGAAGCTCGGTGTCGGGCGCTGCCGTTACGGTCTGCTGCTCGGTGAAGACGGCTTCATCCGCGATGACGGTGTCGTCGGCAGGCTGTCGCAGGACCGTTTCCACGTCACCACCACCACCGGCGGCGCGCCGCGTGTGCTGAACATGATGGAGGACTATCTCCAGACGGAATGGCCGGACCTCAAGGTTTCGCTGACCTCCACGACCGAACAATGGGCCGTGGTGGCGCTGAACGGACCGAATGCGCGCAAGCTCATCGAGCCGATGGTCGAGGGGCTGGACCTTTCCGACGAAGCCTTCCCGCATATGTCGGTGGCGGAATGCAAGTTCCTCGGCGTACCGGCGCGTCTATTCCGTATGAGCTTTACCGGCGAACTCGGCTTCGAAATCAATGTCCCGTCGCGTTACGGCCTGGCTTTGTGGAAGGCGCTTTATGAAGCGGGCCAGAAATACGACATCACGCCCTATGGCACCGAAACCATGCATGTCCTGCGTGCAGAAAAGGGCTATATCATCGTCGGTCGGGACACCGACGGCACGGTGACGCCGGACGATGCCGCGCTCGGCTGGGCCATCGGCAAGCAGAAGCCGGACTTTGTCGGCAAGCGTTCGCTGGCGCGCCCGGACATGCTGAAGAAGGATCGCAAGCATCTGGTCGGCCTGCTGCCGAAGGACCCGAAGCTGGTGCTGGAGGAAGGCGCGCAGATCGTCGCCGATCCGAAACAGGCCGTGCCGATGACCATGCTGGGCCATGTCACTTCGTCCTATTGGAGCGAGACGCTGGGCCGTTCGTTCGCCATGGCGCTGGTTGCTGGCGGCAAGGATCGCACGGGCGAAACCATCTATATGCCGATGCCGGATGGCAGTGTGCATGAGGCGGAAATCACTGGGCTCGTCTTTTATGACCCAGAAGGCAAGAAGCTGAACGGATAAGGATCGCATCATGCTGCAACAGACCAACCCTTTTGCGAGCCGCGCGGTTGCCATTCCGGGCAAGCTCGATATCCGTCCGGCTGCTGATGGTGCGCGCTTTGTCCTGCGCTTCAAGCCGGAAAAACTGGCGCTGGCGGAAAAGGCGCTTGGCGCAACAATCCCCGCCAAAATCGGCGGACTTGCGAAAACCGGCGAGATCGCCATTGCCTGCATCGGACCGGATGAATGGTATATCTGGGCCGATGACGGCAAGGCCGCGGAGATCGTCGCGGCCTTCGCGAGCCTTTACGAGACAGAACCACATGCGCTGGTCGAGGTAAGCCATCGCGAGACCGGCATCGACATCACCGGGCCGCAGGCCGAGTGGCTGCTCAATGCCGCTTCGCCGCTCGATCTGGCTTCGATGGCGGCACCCGGCGCTGCGCGCACCATCTTCGACCGCGTGCAGATCATCCTCCTGAAATGGGGTGCGGATCACTACCGGGTCGAAGTGTGGAACTCGCTCGCCGATCACGTCTGGACGCTGCTCGAAACCGCAAGCCGCGAAGTCGAACTCGAAGTCTGATCGTTCGACTTACGCCTTCACTTTCAATTCTCAAAAACGCCGTCCGTTTCGGGCGGCGTTTTTGTTTTTAGGGCAATTTCAGTCTTGCCTTCTATAAATCCATATGTGAAGACTATATTCACATAAGAAATTCATGAGGAGGGAATTTCCCGATGCCGGAAAATGAACTGCCGCTGAGCGGGCTCGTTGTTGTCGATATGAGCCAGTTTCTGTCGGGGCCTTATTGCTCGCTGCGGCTGATGGACCTTGGAGCGCGGGTCATCAAGATCGAGCGCCCGGACGGCGGCGACCTGTCGCGCAGGCTTTATCTGAGCGATACGGAGATCGGTGGCGATTCAACGATTTTCCACGCCATCAATCGCGGCAAGGACAGCCTGGCGCTCGACCTGAAAAATCCGGATGATGTGGAAGCGCTGAAGAAGCTCATCACCAAGGCCGATGTTCTGATCCAGAATTTCCGTCCCGGCGTCATCGAACGCCTCGGGCTTGATTATGAATCCGCCAAGGCGATCAATCCGCGCCTCGTCTATGCCTCCATCAGCGGCTATGGCGAGGAAGGTCCTTGGGTCAAGCGTCCCGGGCAGGATTTGCTGGCGCAGGCGCGTTCAGGCCTGATGTGGCTCAATGGTGATGAAGGGCAGGGACCGGTGCCGTTTGGTCTGGCTGTCGCCGACATGCTGGCAGGCGCTGCCGTGGCGCAGGGCATTCTCGCTGCACTGGTGCGGCGCGGCATTTCCGGCAAGGGGGCGCATGTGGAAACCAGCCTTTTGGAAGCGCTGGTCGATTTCCAGTTCGAAGTGCTGACCACCCATCTCAATGACGGACGCCGTTTACCAAAACGTTCCGATTTCCGCAGCGCGCATGCTTATCTCTCCGCACCTTACGGGGTCTATCAAGCGGCGGATGCCTATCTCGCCATTGCCATGACGCCGATCCCGAAACTGGCGGCGCTGCTGGAGGCCGACACGCTGGCGCCCTATGCCGACGATCCGTCGAGCTGGTTTACCAAGCGCGATGAAATCAAGCGCCTGATCGCCGACCGCATCGCCCAGAAGACGGTGGATGAATGGCTGGCCATTCTGGAACCGGCGGATATCTGGTGCGCCCGCGTTCTCAACTGGGAAGAGCTCTTGGCCAGCGACGGCTTTTCGGTTCTCGACATGCTGCAGACCGTCACGCGTGAGGATGACGTGTCCATCACCACCACCCGCTCGCCGCTGCGCATCAACGGGAAGCGGCACAAGGTGGAACGAGCAGCGCCGCGCGTCGGTGAAAACAGCAAGGCAATTCGTGAGGAGTTTGGTCTATGAGTGCGATCAAGCTGAAAGGCATGACCTGGAGCCACCCGCGCGGTTACGATCCGATGGTTGCCGGCGCCACGCAATGGCTGAGCGACCAGGGCGTCGAGATCGAATGGGAAAAGCGTTCCTTGCAGGATTTCGAGACCTTTCCGGTCGAGGAATTGGCGCGCAATTTCGATATGATCGTGATCGATCATCCCCATGTCGGCCAGATCACCAAGGAAGGCTGCCTGCTGCCGCTCGATGTGCCGGGCCGCGAAGCCGAGCTGGAGGCGCTGGCCGACGGTTCGGTCGGGCAGTCCTTCCCAAGCTATAAATGGCAGGGCCATCAATGGGCGTTTCCGCTCGATGCGGCCACGCAGGTTCAGGCATGGCGTCCGGACCTGATCAAAAAGCCCGCCACAAGTTGGGCCGAAGTGCTGGAACTGGCGCGCGCGGGCAAGGTGCTTTTGCCATTGCGCTCGCCGCATTCGCTGATGTGCTTCTATACATTCGCTGCCAATAACGGTTCGCCTTGTGCCACCGAGGGCGCGTTGATCCACCTTGAAGACGGCGTGACGGCTTTTGAACAGCTTCGGGAAATTGCTGCGCTGGTGAAGCCGGAATGTTTCAGCATGGACCCGATTGCGGTGTTCGAAGAAATGGCAAAGCCCGATTCCGGCATTGCCTGCGTGCCCCTGATCTATGGATATGTGAACTATGCCATGCCGGGTTTCCGCGACCGTCTGATCCGTTTTGCCGATATTCCGGCAGGCGTGAAAGGTGTTGCGGGTTCGGCGCTGGGTGGCACGGGCATTGCCGTTTCGGCCTTTACGAAGCACCCGCAAGCCGCCATCGACTTCGCCTATTGGATAGCAAGCGGCGCGGTGCAGAAGGGGCTTTATGCCGCCTCCAACGGCCAGCCCGGCCATGCGGAAGCATGGGAAGACGAGGGTGTGAATGCCGCTACATCAGGCTTCTATCTCGATACGCGCGCAACGCTTGAAGGGGCGTGGGTGCGCCCACGCCATGACGGCTATATGCCGTTTCAGGAAGCAGCGTCAGAGCGCATCAACAAGGGGCTTCAGGGCCATGAACCGGCAGAACAGGTGATCGCCGATCTGAACCGGCTGTTCCGCGAAAGCTTCTGACGGCTTGTATTGATCGACCTCTCCATCCCCTCATCCTGAGGAGCCTCCTGAGCTTGCGAAGGAGGCGTCTCGAAGGGTGAGGAGCCAGGCACTGTGTTTCTTCTCGTTTCCTATCCCTCGATCCTTCGAGACGTCTCCCCGAGCTTCGCTCAGGGAGCCTCCTCAGGATGAGGGTCGAGGAGAAAGCTATTCTCGTCTACTTAAAGGTTCCAGATACGGCGCGCGTTCTCAGACAGAAGGCGCGCTTTTTCGTCCTTGCCACAGCCTTCAAGCAGGGTGTGGGTCGTCGCCACCCATGTCGAAAGTCCGGCATCGATAGAGCTTGCAAGCGTGCAGACCGGCCAGTCGCTGCCCCATACCACTCGGTCCCAGCTGAACGCCTCGATGACATGTTCGACATAGGGGCGGATGGTTTCGGCAGTCCAGCTTTCAGCATCGGCATAGGCTACCACACCGGAAATCTTCGCCACCACATTCGGCCTGCGGGCAATCTCGGTGATGCCTTTCTGCCAGCTTTCCAGTGCGCCCGACTTGATGTCCGGCACGCCGCAATGGTCGAGCACGAATTGCAGGCCCGGCGCCAGATCGGCAAGCGCGATAACCTTGTCGATCTGATGCGGCAGGGTGCAGAGATCGAAGGTCAGACGCGTATTGTCCATGCGCTTGAGGTTTTCGCGGAAAAGCGCGCCTTCGGAAAGCTCGTCCGGCACGACATGCAGAACGCGGCGAAAGCCTTTGACAAAGGGATCAGCAAGCTGGCGCTCAAGATAGGCGGCAAAGCCGTCTTCTTCGGGGCGGCAGGATGCAATCGCGCCTTTGATGAAGCCGCCATTTGCGATGGAAAGCGCCCGAATATGGTCCGTTTCGGCCTGAATCGCTTCGGGCGCGACATCCACTTCCATATGCAGGGCGGCGGCGATGCCGCAGCGTTCCGCCTGCTGCCGGTAGGTGTCGAACAGAAAATCCCGATCAAGCGCTGGCACGTCGCCTAGCCATGGATAGGTGAGCGCGCTTTTGTCGATCAGGTGCAGATGGGTATCAATCAGCATAGAGATTCCTCCTATCCCGATATTTTCAAAAAAGAAGATAGTTTTCAAATAAGAATTTAGGGCGTGGTCCGACCCGGACGGAACCAGCCCTAATCGAGTGTGGAAAGATCTGCGCCCACCAGCTTGGACAATTCCTGCACCGTCTTTTGCAGCAGCGTGATGGTCTGGGTAATGTCGGGCGAGGCACCGGAATTGACCAGCGTGACATAGGGGCAGGTCAGCGCCGCGATGCAGGTGCCGTCTGGTCCGAGAATGGGCGCGGAGAGGTTATAAACGCCTGCAACCTGGGCACTTGGCATCATTTCATAGCCGCGCTCACGGATCTGGTCGAGCCGCTCATAGAAGCTTGGATCGAGATCGACGGTCTCGCCATCCTTGCCATATTCAGCGATCATCATCTTGCGCTCTTCCGGCGAACGGAAGGCAAGCAGCACATGGCCGGAACCCGTGTCGAACAGGCTGATATGCGAGCCGACGCGGATCGAAATGCCCCAATAGTCCGGCGCTTCCTGCTGGGCAATCACCACCACGGAACCGCGGTCGAACACGGCAAGCTGGTTTGCCTGCTTGGAACGGTCGGCAAGCTCACGCATGAAGGGCGTTGCGAACGAGGCGAGGCGGCGCACCGGCGCGTGCAACTGGGCAAGGCCGAACAGTTTCAGCGTCAGCGAATAGCGGTCACCCTCTAGCTTGGTGACATAGCCGCGTTTCACCAGCCGGTCGAGCATGCGGTAGAATTCGTTCGGGCTGCGATCCAGATGCTTGGCGATCTCGGCCTGCGTCAGTCCGCCGTCCACGCCTGCCAGCAATTCGAGGATATCAAGGCCCTTGTCGAGCGCGGGCGCGCGGTAGCGGTCATCGGTTTCCAAATGCGTTCCCCCAAGGTGGCTCTTCGTGAATTTCGTCATTCATATACAAACATTTCCGACTGCGAAAGTCGTATATCGGCGATAAAACGCCTTGACCGTTCTTGAATACTATGTTTGCATATAAATACAACCTTCACAACCGGGGGTGCGGGCAGGGAGTGCCCGTTTTAGGAGGAGAAGTGATGCAAAGTTTCAAGGCGCACATTTTGGCAGGTGTGGCGTGGCTCGCCGTGGGGATGGCCCCGGCAGTTGCAGCCGATCTGCCCGGCAAGTTCGAAGGCGTGACGATCAACGCCAAGCTGATCGGCGGTCAGCAATATGAGGCGCTCTATTCGCGTATCGGCGAATGGGAAAAGGCGACTGGCGCCAAGGTCAACATCCTGTCCAAGAAGAACCATTTCGAGCTGGACAAGGAAATCAAGTCCGACATCGCTTCGGGTTCGATCAACTGGTGCGTCGGTTCCAACCACTCGTCTTTCGCGCCGCAATATACCAGCCTCTATGTCGATCTGAACTCGCTGCTTCCGAAGGAAGAAATCGACGGTTTCGTGCCATCGGTCATCAAGGCGTCCACGCTTGACGGCAAGCTGATCATGCTGCCGCGTGCGCAGTTCGACGTTTCGGCACTCTATTATCAGAAGAGCCTCTTCAACGACGAAGCCAAGAAGAAGGCGTTCAAGGAGAAATACGGCTACGACCTCGCACCGGCCAAAACCTGGAAGGAAGTGTCGGATCAGGCAGTATTCTTCGCCGATCCGCCGAATTTCTACGGCACGCAGTTTGCGGGCAAGGAAGAAGCCATCAATGGCCGCTTCTATGAAATGCTGGTCGCCGAAGGCGGCGAATATCTCAAGGACGGCAAGCCTGCTTTCAATTCGGAAGCCGGTGTTCGCGCCCTCGACTGGTTCGTCAATCTCTACAAGGCCAAGGCTGTTCCGGCTGGCACCACCAACTATCTGTGGGATGAGCTGGGCGCTGGTTTTGCTTCCGGCACCATCGCGGTCAACCTGGATTGGCCGGGCTGGGCGACCTATTTCAACGATCCGAAGTCGTCGAAGGTCGCTGGCAATGTCGGCATCGCTCCGGCGCCAACCGGTTCTTCCGGCAAGCGCACCGGCTGGTCGGGTCATCACGGCTTCTCGGTAACGGAAGCTTGCGAAACCAAGGAAGCCGCCGCCTCGCTCGTCTGGTTCCTGACCAACGAAGATTCGCAGAAGCAGGAATCGGCTGCCGGTACGCTGCCGACCCGCACCGCTGTCTGGGATTACGTGATCGAGCAGGCCGCTTCCGACCCGTACAAAAAGGAAGTGCTGTCGGTGTTCCAGGAAACGGCAAAGACCGCTTTCCCGGTTCCGCAGACCCCATCCTGGATCGAAATCTCCAACGCGGTCTATCCTGAGCTTCAGGCTGCGATCCTTGGCGACAAGACCTCCCAGCAGGCCCTCGATGACGCTGCCAAGAAGGCAACGCAGATTCTTGAGGATGCAGGCGAGCTCTGATCCTGCCTGAACAAAATCATGGGCCCGCCCTGAAGCCTTTTTGGGGCGGGCCTTTTTTGCCAGTGGCGGCGCTGAGGCAGTTCCGCTGTTCGCCCGTTCCACTGTTTGCCAGTCCACTATTTGGAAGCGCAATGTTCAAGAGACTTTCCCCGCCGGTCCTGCTTCTGCTTCCGGCCTTCATCATTCTCGCAGCGGTGGTTCTGTTTCCTCTCGCGCTGTCGCTTTATTCGAGCTTCACGCCGTTCCGGCTGACGCGCCCCGAGAGCCTGTTCAACTTCATCGGTTTCCGCAACTATCAGCGCATCCTGACCGACTGGGTGTTCTGGGCGGCCTTCATTCGCACGGTGGTCTTCCTCACCATTGCGCTCAATCTGGAAATGCTGCTCGGCCTCGGCCTTGCCATGCTCGTCAACAAGGCGACGCACGGCCAGCGCGTGTTGCGCACGCTGATGATGTTCCCGATGATGTTCTCGCCGGTGCTTGTCGGCTTCCAGTTCAAGTTCATGTTCAATGACAATATCGGTCTGGTCAACAATGCGCTGCAGTCGCTGGGCCTGACCAATACCGCCATTCCATGGCTGATCGACGGCAATCTGGCGCTGATCGCCATCCTGCTGGCGGAAGTGTGGATGTCCACCTCGGTCTTCGCGATCCTTATTCTCGGCGGTCTTCTGTCCATGCCGCAGGACCCGGTCGAGGCTGCGCGCGTCGATGGCTGCACGCCGTGGCAGACCTTCCGCTACGTCATCTGGCCTTATCTGATGCCGTTTGCCTATATCGCGATGACCATCCGTTCGCTGGATGTGGCCCGCGCCTATGACATTGTGAAGATCATGACCGATGGCGGCCCGGCGCGCCGCACCGAACTGATCTGGACGCTGGTGGGCCGCACGGCCTATGCGGATGCGCAGATGGGCATGGCCAATGCCATGGCCTATGTCGCAATCCTGCTCTCGATCCTCTTCACCGTCCTGTTCTTCCGCAAACTTGCGTCCGCACGCACGCAGATTGGAGCGGAGTGGTAATCATGGCAACAACAACACTTTCCAACAGCCAGCATCGTCTGCTGCGCCGTTTCAAGAAAATCGCCTATCTGGTCGGTCTGTTTCTGGCGATGACCGTCATTTGCCTGCCCGGCCTGTGGATCGTGCTTTCGTCGCTGCGTCCGCCGGTCGAGATCATGGCAAAGCCACCGGTCTGGATTCCGCAGGAAATCACGTTGGAAGCCTATCGCGCCATGTTCTCGGGCGCAGGTGCGGGCGGCATTCCGGTCTGGGATTATTTCCGCAATTCGCTGATTATCTCGATCACCTCGACCGTGATTGCGCTGATCATCGGCGTATCTGGCGGCTATGCCTTCGCGCGCTTCCGCTTCTGGGGCAAGTCGGCAACCTTCCTCGGCTTCATGCTGACGCGCTCGGTGCCGGGCATTGCGCTCTCGCTACCGCTCTTCATGGTGTTTTCCCGCGTCGGCATCATCGACACGCATTTTGGCCTCATCCTGACCTATGTGGCGCTGAATGTGCCATTCACGATCTGGCTGATCGACGGCTTCTTCCGTCAGGTGCCGAAGGATCTTGCGGAAGCCGCCCAGATCGACGGCTGCACGCGCTGGCAGGCTTTCTGGCAGGTGGAGTTTCCGCTGGCCGGTCCCGGCATCGCGACGGCTGGCATCTTTGCCTTCCTCACCTCGTGGAACGAATATGCGCTGGCTTCCCAGCTCACCCGTTCCGTCAATTCCAAGACCCTTCCTGTCGGTCTTCTCGATTACACCGCTGAATTCACCATCGACTGGCGCGGCATGTGCGCGCTGGCGGTCGTGATGATTATTCCGGCGCTGACCCTCACATTCATCGTCCAGAAGCACCTTGTTGCTGGTCTGACGTTCGGCGCGGTTAAAGGTTGATAGAACAATGGCTCAGCTTTCCATCAAAAATCTCGTCAAGCGTTACGGCAATGTCGGCGTGGTGCATGGCATC
The DNA here is from genome assembly GCF_040372265.1 of Brucella sp. NBRC 113783. Lineage (NCBI taxonomy): Bacteria > Pseudomonadati > Pseudomonadota > Alphaproteobacteria > Hyphomicrobiales > Brucellaceae > Brucella > Brucella sp. NBRC 113783. The sequence goes on from NZ_BAABRX010000001.1 coordinate 597,552, forward strand.
AATCTCGAAATCGCGGACAAGGAATTTGTAGCACTTGTCGGTCCGTCCGGCTGCGGCAAGTCCACAACGCTGCGCATGATCGCGGGTCTGGAATCCATTTCCGGCGGTACGCTGGAAATCGGCGGCAGGCAAGTCAACGATCTGCCGCCGCGTGACCGCAACATCTCGATGGTGTTCCAGTCCTATGCGCTTTATCCGCATATGTCGGTGCGCGAGAACATGGGCTTCTCGCTGAAGATCGCCAAGCAGCCGCAGGCGGAAATCGACCGTCGCGTCAATGAAGCCTCGGCCATTCTCGGCCTCGAAGCACTGATGGAGCGTCGCCCAGCGCAGCTTTCGGGCGGCCAGCGCCAGCGCGTCGCCATGGGCCGCGCCATCGTGCGTAATCCCGAAGTGTTCCTGTTCGACGAACCATTGTCTAACCTTGACGCCAAGCTGCGCACCCAGATGCGCACCGAAATCAAGAAGCTGCACGCCAAGGTGCAGTCCACGGTCGTTTACGTGACGCATGATCAGGTCGAAGCCATGACGCTGGCCGACCGCATCGTCATCATGCGCGATGGTCATATTGAACAGGCCGGAACCCCGGATGAAGTCTTCAAGCGCCCGGCGACGCAGTTCGTTGCCGGTTTCATCGGCTCCCCGCCGATGAATATGGGCGAGGCGACGGTGACGGGCGGCGATCTGGTCTTCGCCAATGGCGACCGCCTGCCGCTGCCTGCACAGTTCCAGGGCAAGGCCAAGGATGGTTCCAAGGTGACGTTCGGTCTGCGCCCGGATGATGTCTTCCCGAAAGGTCATGGCATTTCCACCAGTGACGCCGTGTTTGAAAAGGACATGCGCGTTTCGATCACCGAGCCGCTCGGCAACGAAACGCTTGTCTTCGTGGAATTCGCGGGCAAGGAGTGGGTGGCGCGCATGCTGAACCCGCGTCACCTGCAACCGGGCGAAACCATTACCATGCAACTCGATCTGTCGCAGGCGCATCTTTTCGATGCCGTAAGCGGCAAGACTTTGGCTATCTGACCATGGCACGTATTGAAAAAGTTGAACTGCGCATGGTTGACCTTCCGCCGAAGGTCAAGCGCACCGACGCGATCCAGAGCTTCGTCAGCCAGGAAACGCCGATTGTCACCATCACCGACAGCGACGGCGCGGTCGGCACCGGCTACAGCTATACGATCGGCACCGGCGGTTCGTCGGTCATGCGCCTGTTGAGCGACCATCTCGTGCCGCTCATCATCGGCGAGGATGCTGATTGCATCGAAGCCATCTGGCGCAAGCTGGAATTCGCAACCCATGCCACGACCATCGGCGCGATCACCGCGCTGGCGCTGGCTGCGGTCGATACCGCACTCTGGGATCTGCGCGCCAAGAAGCAGGGTCTGCCGCTGTGGAAGCTTGCGGGCGGGGCCAAGGAAAGCTGCCCGCTCTACACGACCGAAGGCGGCTGGCTGCATATCGAGAAGGAAGCGCTGGTCGAGGACGCGTTGCAGGCCAAGGCCAAGGGCTTCACCGGCTCCAAGGTCAAGATCGGCAAGCCGCACGGTTCTGAAGATTATGCGCGCCTGTCCGCCGTGCGTGCGGCGCTGGGCGACGGCTTCGAGATCATGACCGATTGCAATCAGGGTTTTACGGTTGATGAAGCCATTCGTCGTGCCGAGCGCCTGAAGGAGCTTGATCTGGCATGGATCGAAGAACCGCTTCCGGCGGACGATCTCGACGGTCATATCCGCCTGACGCGCTCCACCCCGACGCCGATTGCGGTGGGCGAGTCCATCTATTCGATCCGCCATTTCCGCGAATATATGCAGAAGGGTGCTTGCTCCATCGTGCAGGTGGATGTGGCGCGCATTGGCGGCATCACGCCCTGGCTGAAAGTCGCCCATGCGGCGGAAACATTCGACATTCCAGTCTGTCCGCACTTCCTGATGGAACTGCATGTCAGCCTCGTTTGCGCGGTGCAGAACGGTCGCTATGTCGAATATATTCCGCAGCTCGACGACCTCACCACCAAGGGCATGGAAATTCGCGACGGTCGCGCCATTGCCCCGTCCGAGCCGGGTATCGGCATCGAATGGGATTGGGATGCAGTGCGTAGCCGTTCGATTTCCGAGTTTACCCGCGAGATCGTGAGGTCGTAATGGCACAAAGAATGGGCATGGTGATCGGACTCAATGCGGAAAAGATCGCAGAATACAAGAAGCTGCACGCCGCCGTGTGGCCGGAAATTCTGGCTCTCATTACCGAGTGCAACATCACCAACTATACGATCTTTCTGAAAGAGCCGGAAAATCTCCTGTTCGGCACATGGGAATATGTCGGCACCGACTTTGAGGCCGACATGAAGAAGATGGCCGATAATCCGAAAAATCAGGAATGGTGGTCCTTCTGTATGCCCTGCCAGAAGCCGCTCGAAACCCGCAAAGAGGGCGAGTGGTGGGCCATGATGGAAGAGGTGTTCCATCATGACTGAGGCTTTCGATCCGACGCAGTTGCGCCAGTGGTGGGCAAAGCCCACCAAGCCAAAACCCATCGTGATCTTTGGCGCGGGCAGCATTGTCGGCGACGCGCACCTGCCCGCCTACAAGAAGGGCGGCTTTCCGGTTGCCGGTATTTTCGATCCCGATCTGGACAAGGCGCGGGAGCTTGCCGACCAGTGGGGCGTCAAGACTTTTGCCAGCGCCGAGGAAGCGATTGCCGTCGAAGGCGCGATCTTCGATCTGGCGACGCCGCCATCAGCCCATGCGAAAATCCTGTCGCAATTGCCGAAAGGTGCGGCTGTTCTGATCCAGAAGCCGATGGGCAGCGACCTCGCCGCCGCGACGGAAATTCTCAAAGTCTGCCGCGCGCGTAATCTGAAGGCGGCGGTGAATTTTCAGCTGCGTTTCGCGCCGATGATGCTCGCGCTTTATGACGCCGTCGATAAGGGCTTGCTGGGCGAAGTGGTGGATTTTGACGCCTGGCTGGCGCTTGCCACGCCATGGGGTCTGTGGCCTTTCCTGAAAGGTCTGCCACGCATCGAAATCGCCATGCACTCGATCCATTATCTGGATTTCGTCCGCGGTCTGCTGGGCGATCCTCTCGGCGTTCACGCCAAGACCATTGGCCATCCGAACCACGACGTAGCCCAGACGCGCACGGCTGCAATTCTGGATTATGGCGACCGCGTTCGCTGCGCGCTGTCGGTCAACCACGATCATGATTTCGGGCGCAAGTTTCAGGCCTGCGAATTCCGCATCTGCGGGACCGAGGGTGCGGCCTATGTGAAACTGGGCGTCAATCTCGACTATCCGCGCGGCGAACCGGACGAGCTTTGGATCAAGTCGAAGGGTGCCGAAGACTGGGTTTCCGTGCCGCTTGAAGGGGCCTGGTTCCCGGACGCTTTCCTCAATCGCATGGCGCAGTTGCAGCGTTTCGCTTGCGGCGAGGATGCCGAACTCCTCGGCTCGGTCGAAGATGCCTGGCACACCATGGCGCTTGTCGAGGCCGCCTATCAATCGAGCGCCGCGCCCGCCACGCCGCTTGCTGCAAAACCGGAGGTCTGACCATGGCCGAGCAGAAAATATATTACGAAGATTATGAAATGAACCATGTGCGCCTCACCACGGGCCGCACGATTACAGAGACGGATTTCGTGGTCCATGCCGGGCATACGGGCGATTTCTTCCCGCATCACATGGATGCGGAATTCGCCAAGACCTTGCCGGGCGGCCAGCGCATCGCGCATGGCACCATGATTTTTGCCATTGGCGTCGGCCTCACGGCGACGTTGATCAACCCGGTTGCTTTTTCCTATGGTTATGATCGCTTGCGGTTTATTCGTCCGGTGCATATCGGAGATACGATCCGCACGCGGGTTACGATCAGTGCGAAGGAAGACGATCCAAAACGCGCCACTATGGGACGCGTGACGGAACGTTGCGAAGTGCTTAATCAGCGGGACGAAGTGGTGCTCGCTTGTGACCACATCCTGCTTGTCGAACGGAAGGCTTGAAAATGACGATACGCTTTGATGGAAAAACCGCGCTGGTGACAGCCGCAGCACAAGGCATTGGCCGCGCCAGCGCGCTGGCCTTCGCAGAAGCGGGTGCCAAGGTCTATGCGACCGACATCAACACCGATGCCCTCAAGGAAATCGAAGGCGTCAACGGTATCATCACCCGCAAGCTCAATGTGCTTGACGACGCGGAAGTGAACGCACTTGTAGCCGAAATCGGACAGGTGGACATCCTGTTCAACTGCGCCGGTGTCGTTCACGGCGGCTCCATCCTCGAAATGAAGGACGAAGACCTCGACTTCGCCGTCAATCTCAACGTCAAGGCAATGATCCGCACCATCCGCGCCGTGCTGCCGGGCATGCTGGAGCGCAAGGACGGCGCCATCGTCAACATGGCTTCCGTCGCATCGAGCGTGAAGGGCGTGCCGAACCGTTTTGCCTATGGCGTCACCAAGGCCGCCGTTATCGGTCTCACCAAGGCCGTCGCAGCCGATTATGTTGCCAAGGGCATCCGCTGCAACGCGATCTGCCCCGGCACGGTCGAAAGCCCGTCCTTGCAGGACCGTCTGCGTTCGCAGGGCGATTACGAAGAGCAGCGCGCGGCGTTCATCGCCCGCCAGCCGATTGGCCGCATCGGCCAGCCGGAAGAAATCGCTGATCTCGCCGTTTATCTCGCTGGTGCGACCTACACGACCGGACAAGCTTATAACATTGATGGCGGCTGGACTATCTAAGTTCGCCCCAGCTACCCCCAAAGGAGTAAACTCATGAAATTTCTTCGTTACGGTGAAGCCGGTCAGGAAAAGCCCGGCATTCTCGATGCCGATGGTGCGATCCGCGATCTTTCCGCCCATGTAAGCGACCTTTCCGGTGCGGCTCTTGCCCCCGATGCGCTGGCCAAGCTTGGCGCGGTCGACGTCAATTCGCTGCCGAAGGTTGAAGGCAATCCGCGCCTCGGCCCCTGCGTTGCAGGCACCGGCAAGTTCATCTGCATCGGCCTCAACTATGCCGACCACGCAGCCGAATCCGGCATGGCTGTGCCGCCTGAGCCGGTCATCTTCATGAAGGCCACCTCGGCCATCGTCGGCCCGAATGATGACGTTCTCATCCCGCGCGGCTCGGAAAAGACCGATTGGGAAGTCGAGCTCGGCATCGTCATCGGCAAGACCGCGAAATACGTTTCGGAAGACGATGCGCTGGATTATGTCGCTGGCTACTGCACGCTGCATGACGTTTCCGAACGCGCTTTCCAGATCGAACGCGCTGGTCAGTGGACCAAGGGCAAGTCCTGCGACACATTCGGCCCGACCGGCCCGTGGCTGGTGACGAAGGACGAAGTCGCTGACCCGCAGAACCTGAAAATGTGGCTCACCCTCAACGGTGAAACCATGCAGGACGGCTCGACCAAGACCATGGTTTACGGCGTTCGCTACCTCGTTTCCTATCTCTCGCAGTTCATGTCCCTGCAGCCGGGCGACATCATCTCCACCGGTACGCCTCCCGGCGTCGGCATGGGCATGAAGCCGCCGCGTTACCTCAAGGCTGGCGATGTTGTCGAACTCGGCATCGAAGGCCTCGGCACGCAGAAGCAGAACGTGCGCGCTGACATCTAGGCTTTGTTTACGCATGGTCCCAAAACCGTTCCCATGTTTTGGGATCATGCCCTGATCACGGATATATCATGACGAAAATCACTGACCTGCGCGTCTTCGATCTGCGTTTCCCGACTTCGCAAAGTCTGGACGGTTCGGATGCCATGAACCCGGACCCGGATTATTCGGCGGCCTATGTCATCCTCGATACGGATGATGCCTCGCTGAAGGGCCACGGCCTTACCTTCACCATCGGACGCGGCAACGACATTTGCTGTCAGGCGATTCTCGCCATGCGTCATCTGGTCGTGGGTGCTTCGATGGATGATTTCCTCGCAGCCCCCGGCAAGTTCTGGCGTTACCTGACCGGCGACAGCCAGCTGCGCTGGATCGGCCCGGACAAGGGCGCGATGCATCTTGCCACCGGCGCTGTCGTCAACGCCTTCTGGGACCTGGCTGCAAAGCAGGCAGGCAAGCCTGTATGGCGGCTTGTGGCCGACATGTCGCCGGAAGAGATCGCCGACATCGTCGATTATCGCTACCTGACCGATGCGCTGACGCGTGATGAAGCCGTCGAAATCCTGCGCAAGGCGGAAGCCGGCAAGGCCGAGCGTATTGCCACGCTCGAGGCGGAAGGCTATGCCTGCTACACGACCTCTGCCGGCTGGCTCGGCTATGACGACGACAAGCTGCGCCGTCTTTGCCAGGAAGCCATCGACGAGGGTTTCCACCACGTCAAGATGAAGGTCGGCCGTGATCTCGAAGACGATATCCGTCGCTTGACCATCGCGCGCGAAGTGATCGGTCCCGACCGTTATCTGATGATCGACGCCAATCAGGTCTGGGAAGTCGATCAGGCCATCGAATGGGTCAACAAGCTCGCTTTCTCGAAGCCGTTCTTCATTGAAGAACCGACCAGCCCGGACGATGTGGCAGGCCATCGCAAGATTCGCGAAGCCATTGGCGACGTGAAGGTCGCGACCGGCGAAATGTGCCAGAACCGCATCATGTTCAAGCAGTTCATAGCGGAAGGCGCCATCGACATCGTCCAGATCGATTCGTGCCGCATGGGTGGTCTGAACGAAGTTCTGGCCGTGCTGCTGATGGCCGCCAAGTTTGGCAAGCCGGTCTGGCCGCATGCGGGCGGCGTTGGCCTGTGCGAATATGTGCAGCATCTGTCGATGATCGACTATGTGGCCGTTTCGGGCACCAAGGAAGGCCGTGTGATCGAATATGTCGATCATCTGCACGAGCATTTCATCGACCCGTGCGTGATCAAGAACGCGGCCTATATGCCGCCGTCGCTGCCGGGCTTCTCCATCGAGATGAAGCCGCAGTCGATTGCGGACTATACTTTCAAGGGTTGAGCCAGTTTCAATGCCTTAACGAATACGAAAACGCCGCGCTTTGAAGCGCGGCGTTTTCTTTTACAGAAAGCGGATCATCAGGGCACCGGTAAGCAGGAGCACGGCGCCTGCGACACGTCCGGCGGTGATCTCTCGCACGGCGACGCCCATGAAGCCGATGCGGTCAGCAAGTAGACCGGCCATCAACTGCCCGGCCACGGCAAGGCCCATCACGGCTGCTGCGCCGATGCGCGGTGTCAGCAGGATCGATGCGGTGACATAGATACAGCCCAGCGCGCCGCCCGCGACGAACAGCCAGCCTGCGGGTACATTGAATGTGGGAAGGTTGCCGGTCGCCTTTGCGGTTATGGTCGAGACGATGGCGAGAATGACTGCACCTGCCAGAAATGAAATCGCAGCGGCAGTCGGTGGGGAGCCAAGTCCGCGCGCAAGAGCTGCATTGATCGGCGCCTGAATGGCGATGCAGGCACCCGAAAGAATGCCGAACAAGGTCCACAGCATAAAATATCCTCTCCTGAGTTTCCCATTTCTTCAAAGGCTGGACGCCAATGTTTCACCGGCGATCTTCGACCATCCGATGAAAAAACAACGGGTAAGAATGCGCTAAAATGCTATCGCACAAAGCCGTGACATTCGTGATCAATTTTCAGGGAAAATTTGCCAAATCAAAGAGATGAATGGTGCTGCGAGAGAGGATTGAACTCTCGACCTCTCCATTACCAATGGAGTGCTCTACCACTGAGCTACCGCAGCATTCTCTTGAGTGCGGCGGACTTCTGACACATCATTGCGCAAATCGCAAGCGACCAAATGCATTTCTTTTCACATAATGTGGAAATCTGCGTATAGCTGCGCTTCAAGCCGCTTTTCCGGCGCTTTTTCTCGTAGTAAACACGGCTCATGAGCGAAAAACCGATCAATCAGGAACGACAAAACCAGCTGGACCGCCAGAAAAAGCGGCTGGCCGATCAGCTGCGCGCGAATCTGATGCGCCGCAAGGAACAGTCACGCTCGCGACGCTCCGGCGAAGCGGATGAGCGCACCGACGGCATTGCCAGCGCCGGGAAAGAAGCGGGGCAAGAAAAGGAATAGGGCATCAGCCGACCAAATAAGAGTTCGCTTTAGCTTGGAAAGCCTTTCTTGAAGAGAAACGTCGGCTAAGGTAAAAGCGCTTTTCTGTTCTCGGTTGCCATTGTCGTTCAAAAGCGATTCGCGTTCGAACGTAATTCCGCCGCAAGACTCGTCATTTGTCATGTACCGCCGCCGCGCCGTTCAGGCAGCAGCAACAGCACATCCCGAAAAGGGTGAACCGGTTTTCGGATAAGATGTGCTTGAAAACAAACAGTTGGAGTGTCGATCCGATTATCCCGATCGAAACGCGTTCCAACGGCTTCAAATCGATTACCGGGGGAGAAGCCCCGGCCCAGAAGGGGAAACAGCATGGATCGCATCAAAATCGTCGGCGGTAATAAGCTGAATGGAATCATTCCGATCTCGGGCGCAAAAAATGCCGCTTTGCCCCTGATGATCGCTTCGCTCCTGACCGACGATACGCTGACGCTCGAAAACGTGCCGCATCTGGCCGATGTCGAGCAGCTGATCCGCATTCTGAGCAATCATGGCGTTGATTATTCGGTCAATGGCCGACGCGAACACCAGAACGGCGCTTATTCCCGCACCATCCATTTCACAGCCCGCAACATCGTCGATACCACTGCGCCTTATGAGCTGGTCTCGAAAATGCGTGCGAGCTTCTGGGTGATCGGCCCGCTTCTGGCGCGTATGGGCGAAGCAACCGTGTCCCTGCCAGGCGGTTGCGCTATTGGTACGCGCCCCGTTGATCTGCTGCTCGATTGCCTGCAGGCGCTGGGTGCCGAAATCGACATCGAAAACGGCTATGCCAAGGCGCGTGCGCCGAAGGGCGGTCTTGTCGGCGGGCGCTATCACTTCCCGAAAGTTTCGGTCGGCGCAACGCATGTCATGCTGATGGCCGCTGTTCTCGCCAAGGGCGAAACGATCATCGAAAACCCGGCACGTGAGCCTGAAGTCGTCAATCTTGCCGACTGCCTCAATGCAATGGGCGCGAAGATCACGGGTGCAGGCACCGGCACGATCCACGTGCAGGGCGTCACCAGCCTTTCCGGCGCGCGCGTTCGCGTCATTCCCGACCGTATCGAAACCGGCACCTATGCCATGGCGGTCGCCATGACCGGCGGTGACGTGCTGCTCGAAGGCGCACAGGAAAGCCTGCTTTCCTCGGCGCTCGATACGCTGCGTCAGGCCGGTGCGGAAATCACCGAGACCAATAGCGGTCTGCGCGTGGTGCGCAATGGCCATGGCATCCATCCGGTCGATGTCACGACCGATCCGTTCCCGGGCTTCCCGACCGACCTTCAGGCACAGTTCATGGGCCTGATGACCAAGGCCAAGGGCACGTCGCACATCACCGAAACGATCTTTGAAAACCGCTTCATGCATGTGCAGGAACTGGCGCGTCTCGGCGCGAAGATTTCGCTGTCCGGCCAGACCGCGACCGTTGAAGGCGTGGAACGCCTCAAGGGCGCTCAGGTCATGGCGACCGATCTGCGCGCATCGGTATCGCTGGTTATTGCGGGCCTTGCCGCTGAAGGCGAAACCGTCGTCAACCGCGTCTATCATTTGGATCGCGGGTTCGAGCGTTTGGAAGAAAAGCTTTCGCGTTGCGGCGCGAATGTCGAACGCATCAGCGGATAATCGGCAAGGGCCGGAGCTTAAATCAAGCTCCGGCTTTTTCATTCTGGCACGCTGATTGATCACAGGCTTGAAAAGCCTGTCGATTTTTTTCTGCCGACATGCAAAGTTATTGAGCAAAGTTGTCTCAAACCATTGAGCAAAGTTGCTTCGTGAACCAACCATGTCGCCAATCTGGATGCGATGTCGGGCGGTTGTTTTGAACATGACAGGAAATCGGTGCGGACCATGGATATGTTGAAGCTTGTGGCGTTGGATGAAGAGGATTTACAGGTCCTGTCCGCCCATCTTCAGGACGCGGTTCTCAAAGTCTCCGATCTGCAATTTATCGCCAAAGAGCAGCGCTTTTTATTGACGGCGAACCGTTTCGTCTGGGAAGAGGCGCGGCCGAAATTCCTGCGCAAGCCGCAATATCAACGCCGCCGCGCCGCTTTGCATTTCAACCGCGTCACTGCCGCCAAGGCCACTGGCATCGACCGCCAGAAGCAGGATGATGTCCTGTCGCTGCTGACGATCGGTTTTGTCCCCGGCGAAGCGCCTGCGGGCACAATAGAACTGACATTCTCGGCAAATGCCGCTATCCGTCTTTCGGTGGAATGCATCGAAGCGCAGCTGACGGATCTGGGCGCGGCCTGGGAAACGGAATCGCTCCCGCGTCACGGCGTATGACAATGTAACTTCGACGCATCGCGTCTGCTGCCATGCGGGCGGTTGCTCTTATCTGGACTATTTAAAGGAATAAAAGCGTGGTCACGACGCTCAGACAAACCGATCCGAACTTCGAACAGCAATTCGCAGCCTTTCTGTCCGGCAAGCGCGAAGTTTCGGAAGACGTGGACCTCGCAGCCCGCGAAATCGTCGAGCGCGTGCGACGCGAAGGTGATGCGGCGCTGATCGACTATTCGCGCCGCTTCGACCGTATCGATCTGGAAAAGACCGGCATTGCCATCACGGAAGCTGAAATCGACGCGGCTTTTGAAGTTGCGCCCGCATCCACCGTCGAAGCGCTGAAACTGGCGCATGAGCGCATTGAAAGCCACCATGCGCGACAGTTGCCCAAGGATGACCGTTACACGGATGCGCTTGGCGTCGAGCTTGGTTCGCGCTGGACGGCAATCGAGGCGGTTGGCCTCTATGTGCCGGGCGGCACGGCCAGTTACCCAAGCTCGGTTCTGATGAATGCCGTGCCCGCCAAGGTGGCGGGCGTCGAGCGCATCGTCATGGTTGTTCCCGCACCCGACGGTATTCTCAATCCGCTGGTGCTGGTTGCAGCGCGTCTCGCAGGCGTCTCGGAAATCTACCGCGTCGGCGGGGCACAGGCCGTTGCCGCGCTTGCCTATGGCACGCAAACCATCAAGCCGGTCGCCAAGATCGTCGGCCCCGGTAATGCCTATGTCGCGGCTGCCAAGCGTATTGTTTTCGGTACGGTCGGCATCGACATGATCGCTGGTCCGTCGGAAGTTCTGGTGATTGCCGACAAGGACAACAATCCGGACTGGATCGCTGCCGATCTGCTTGCGCAGGCAGAGCATGACACTGCCGCACAATCCATCCTCATGACCAATGACGAAACGCTGGCCAAGGATGTGGAAGCGGCGGTTGAGCGTCAGTTGTTGACGCTGCCGCGTGCTGAAACTGCCACGGCAAGCTGGCGCGATTTCGGCGCGGTCATTCTCGTGGAGGATTTCGAGGCGGCGGTTCCGCTCGCCAACCGTATCGCTGCCGAACATCTGGAAATCGCCGTCGCCGACCCGGAAGCGCTGCTGCCGAAAATCCGCAATGCCGGTTCCATTTTTATCGGCGCGCACACGCCGGAAGTGATCGGCGATTATGTGGGCGGCTGCAATCACGTGCTGCCGACGGCGCGCTCGGCCCGCTTCTCGTCGGGCCTGAATGTGCTTGATTATATGAAGCGCACCTCGCTTTTGAAGCTTGGCCCGGACCAGTTGCGGGTTCTCGGCCCTGCTGCCATCGAAATCGCGCGCGCCGAAGGTCTTGACGCGCACGCCAAGTCAGTCGCCATCCGGCTCAATCTATGAGGCATCATGACCGCTGGCGTTCCCAATGCCCGTCTTGTTGATGTCGAGCTCGATGAATCCATCGGGCGGTCGACGCCTGACGTCGAGCATGAACGCGCGGTCGCGATTTTCGATCTGATCGAGGAGAATTCCTTTCACCCGATTGGCGACGAGACCGGCGGTCCCTACAGGCTGAAGCTGTCGCTGATGGAAACGCGGCTGATCTTTGCCATAAGCCGCGAAAGCGGGGACGATGTGGCGACGCATATATTGTCGCTGACCCCGCTGCGCCGCGTGGTGCGCGATTATTTCATGATTTGCGAAAGCTATTATCAGGCGATCCGCTCGGCCACGCCAAGCAAGATCGAAGCCATCGATATGGGCAGGCGCGGACTGCATAATGAAGGGTCGCAAACCTTGCAGGCGCGGCTGAAGGGCAAGATCGAAGTCGATTTTGACACGGCGCGGCGACTGTTCACGCTTGTCTGCGTGCTGCATTGGCGAGGTTGAGCCTGCATGGTCGCCGTTGATGTTGAAAGCGCGCAGGATGATGGAGAGGGCGATGGCGGCCCGAAACAGAAACTGCCGTCATCCCTGCTTTTCGTCTGCGGCAAGAACGCGATCCGCTCGCCGATGGCCGAACTTCTTGCAAGAAAGCTGCTGCCGCCCAATATATATGTGGCTTCTGCAGGTGTGAAACGGGGCGAACGCGATCCATTCGTGGATGCGGTGCTTTCGGAAGAGGGTCTTTCGCTCGACGACCGCCAGCCGCGGGGCATTGAAGAACTGGCCGACGGCTATTTCGATCTCATTGTGACGCTGACACCGCTTGCCCACCATACGGTGCTGGAGCGCATGCGCGGTTTCTCCGTGGATGTGGAATATTGGCCGACACCAGACCCCACGCTGGTCACCGGCAGCCGCGAGCAGATCATGAATGCTTATCGCGATGTGCGGGATCGGTTGAAGACGCAGATTTTGCAGCGTTTCAGCCCGAAATAAGTTCACGGAATTCCGTTGTTCACAAATGCCGCCTAATCATATAGGTTCCGGCCAAATTTAGGATCAGAGTCCATTTTCGGACGCTTTTATCGAAGAAAGAAACAGGTATCGCATGGCGAAAGAAGAAGTCCTCGAATTTCCGGGTGTTGTTACGGAACTGCTGCCGAATGCAATGTTCCGCGTGAAGCTCGAAAACGAACATGAAATCATCGCTCATACGGCTGGCCGTATGCGTAAGAACCGTATCCGCGTTCTGGCTGGTGACAAGGTTCTGGTCGAAATGACCCCTTACGATCTGACCAAGGGTCGCATCACCTACCGCTTCAAGTAAGCTTATCACGCACGGGCAGCCGTTTCGGGGGTGTTCTTGACGACAGTTGCGCAACACAAGCTGGTTCTGGCTTCCGGGTCTCCTCGCAGGATCGAACTGCTTGGGCAGGCCGGTATCGAGCCGGATCATATCCAGCCTGCGGACATAGACGAGACGCCGCAGCGTGGCGAGCATCCCCGCTCGCTGGCGCGTCGTCTGTCGCGTGAAAAGGCTGAAGCGGCGTTGGCGCAACTGAAAAGCGACGCCAATTTCGTCAAGCCCTTCCTGCTCGCGGCCGATACGGTCGTCGCGGTCGGGCGGCGTATTCTGCCCAAGGCGGAAACCGCCGATGAGGCGCGTGAATGTCTGCGTCTTCTGTCGGGCCGTACCCATAAGGTCTTTACGGGCGTCTGCCTCTTTTTGCCGAACGGCAATCTGCGCCAGACCCTGGTGGAAACACGCCTGCGCTTTGAGCGCCTGTCGCGCCAGCAGATCGACGCCTATCTCTCTTCCGGGGAATGGCGCGGCAAGGCTGGCGGCTACGCCATACAGGGCCTTGCAGGCAGTTTTGTCGTCAAGCTGGTCGGCTCCTACAGCAATGTGGTCGGCCTGCCGCTTCAGGAAACCGTAAGCCTGCTGGCTGACGGTGATTATCCGGTCTATGCCAACTGGAGCACCGGAAAAGTTTAAGGTTCAGCCATGAACGGCAAGAAGGACATATCCGCAGCAGCAGGCGCACGCGTGACGCCGCTGCGCCCGACACGACCTTGCCCGGAATGCGGCAAGCCTTCGGCGCGTGACAGCTATCCGTTCTGTTCGCCGCGCTGCAAAAGCATCGATCTCAATCGTTGGCTTTCGGGAAGCTATGTCATCCCCGGCAAGCCTCTGGGCGACGAGGATGAGGGCGAGAATTAGGGTTTTTGGCGCTTTTTCTGATGTGAAATCAAAACATTAGAGAAACTGTGAGAAAAGCGCATAAAAAATGCGATACGGTGCTGGACAGCGCGAAATTTAATGCTATAACCCACCCACTTCCGGCGGACACCAACACCGCCACAAGCAAGACCAAGTGCTTGCGACAGGATGCCCGGATAGCTCAGTTGGTAGAGCAGCGGATTGAAAATCCGCGTGTCGGTGGTTCGAATCCGCCTCCGGGCACCACTTCTTCTCCAAGAAAGAATGCTGCATTTTAAGCGACAATGTTTGCGTGTTGCCGCTTTTCACAGCGGTTGATTGCATGATCTCTTGCGCGGATTGCCGACAATTCGTTATGTGGGAGTGTCGTGCAGCCGATTGGGACGGCGTTTCATTCGGATGCACCTAAAGGAAGCCGTCAACGCCTGTCTGCTTCATTCCGACAGAAGCGCGTTGCGGGTCTCAGGAGGGGTTTGTCCATGCGTTGGCTGTTCGGTGCTGTTTTGATCCTGATGCCGTCTCTGGCCCATGCTGAAGCCGATCAGGACCGCATCTCCTATGTATGCGACCACGACAATGTCATCGATGTCTTCACCTCGACCGACGACCCCAACCATATCCGGTTGAGCGCTTTCAGCCGCGACCGTCTTCTTGAGAAGGTGCCCTCCAGCTCCGGCAGCAAATTTGCGGGCGAGGGCTATGAAATTGCATTCGAGACCTTGTCCAAAATCGCCATCACGTCGCAGGGCGTCACATATCAATGCGTTATGGATTCGGTGGAATAGGGCGGGGGCCGCCTCACCGTCGCTGCGTTTTGCAGAGACGACGCCGGCAATCCGTTTTGCAATGGAATAAGCAAAAAAGCGAAGTCAGACCTGTCGATCAGTCTGTCGTGAAATCTTCGCTAAATGCTTGAAAAGAAATGGCGCACCCGAAAGGATTCGAACCTCTGACCCCCAGATTCGTAGTCTGGTGCTCTATCCAGCTGAGCTACGGGTGCTTGCCTTGGCGCCGCTCGCTGCGGCGATGGGCGGTTGATAATCGGACCCATTGCTAAATGCAAGCGTCTTGTGAGAAAAAAATGCCGTTCTGTGAAGATTTCTTGTCAAAGCCCGGATTTCCGGGCTTTTTCACCGTTGTTTTCCCTGGGGTTTTTCCCCAGTCACACGGTTTCTTCGCGCCGCGCTTGTTCTCTTTCGCGCTGTGCAGGCAAATCAGGCAGACGAATCTCGAAATGCGCGCCGATCGGGCGGTCTTCGCGAAGCTCGATACTGCCGCCATGGGCGCGAATAAGCTCCTGCGCGATGGCAAGGCCCAGTCCGGTGCCGTCGCTGCGGGTCGAACCCTTGAACGCCGTGAAGAGATTGTCGCGCGCCTTTTGCGGCAGGCCGGGCCCCGTATCCTCAACGCCGATGATCGCCGTGGTGCCGATTCGTCCAGATGAGAGCGTCAGGCGCTTCACCGCGGCGGCACCGCCGGTAGCGTCGCGCTCCATGGCCTGCACGGAATTGCGGCAAAGATTGCTCAGCACGCGGAACAGCTGTTCCGAATCGACATTCAGTTCGAAGTCGTCAGGAATGCGATTGTCGAACTCGATGCCGCTTTCGCTTTCCAGATTGAGGCTTTCCTGCACATCCGTGACGATGGCGTGCAGGTTGACACGGCGCGGCGTCGGCGGCGCTTCCTGCGAGCGCCCATAGGCGATGACGCTTTCCGAATAGCTGATGGCGCGGCTGAGTGTGCGGATCAGCTTCGGCGCGAAGCGCTTCACCATCGGGTCCTTGGCGTCAGACAGATGGTCCGACATCAATTGCGCGGAAGCCAGAATATTGCGCATGTCGTGATTGATCTTCGATACGGCGAGGCCGAGATCGGCCAGATGCTTCTGTTCCTTCAGCGTGCGTTGCAGATCGCTCTGGATGTGGGCAATCTGTCGTTGGGCAATGCCGAACTCGTCCTTGCGGTTTTCCGGCACGAGAATGAGCGCTGGATTGTCGGGCGTCGTTGCGAAATCGATCATGTTGCGATGCATGATGCGCACCGGGCGCAGCAGCATTTCATGGATGATGAGATAGATCAGGCTGGCGGCGATCACCGAAATAATCAGCGAAATGACGGCCACGTTACGGGCATAGAGCAACATGGCGCGGCGCATGGGCGCATCGGAGGTGACGATTTCAATCACGCGCCCCGGCGACGTGGTGGGCGAAACGGAACCGTAGATGCGCAATGTCCGGTCGCCACCGTGAAAAAGCGTGCTGAAGGCGTCCCAGATGGACGCCGCTTCGCTGACATTGTCGAGGTCGATCACCTGATCGATCTTGCCAGGCACTTCCGACATGGCGAGAAGGCGTGACGCGCCAGCTTCGCGCAGTGCAATCGCCTTGGTGCCGGTAACGAGCAGCACCTTGTCCTGAATGGCGCGCGGCACGTCCATATTGGCGCTTGCCGCCAGCACTTCGCTGACTGCGCCCACCGTATCGAGGCGCGATGTCAGCCAGCGCAGGCGCATATTGGCGATGGACGGCACGAAAATCAGAACTTCCGCTACCAGAACGGCGAGAACGATAAGCAGAAGCAATTTGCTGGAAAGGCGGTTCTGCCAGCGCAGCCGCGTAAATTGCGCCGGCGAGGTGCGATCCTCGGCGCTTCCGTCCGGCGCAGCGGTTTCTATCGGAGCAACGCCCGGAACTATGGTCTTTTCAACAACCGCCATAACCTGATTCCAAATAGACGGCGACTGGGGCTGTTGGCCGGTGCAGCGCGTCCGATATGTCTATGAGTCTCGATACTGCAATAAATATAGCTTCCTATATATGGTGGCGGGGGAGATTTCCAACAGGCTTTATTGTATCGATTTAAATGTGGTCGTCACTTGTTGGGTGCAAGGATTACCGAAATTTAATTCGACCTTCTTGGGAGGCGATGCAAAAAAGCAATATGGGGATGTGTTAGCTATTTCTCCATCGAATCCCTGTCATGGGCAGGCGGTAACCATCTTGCCGATAGGTTGTCGCGAATGGTCGGGCATTCGACGTGTCGTGCAAAAAAGTATATTTTTGAAAAGACAGGCCCGTCGGGCAGCGACGGGACGGGGCCTGCCGGAGAGCTGAATGAAATCGTGGAAGCAGATTGCACTCTGCCTGCTTATTGTTCTGGCCGCTGCGGGCGGCTGGAACGCCTATAAACAGAAGAACGCTGCGCCGGAAAACGCCGCCGCAGGCGCTGACACGCCCCGCACTCAGCAATCCGCTGCCCGATCCGGCGCGAGGGCGCCGCTGGTCGTCGTCGAACCGGCCAGCGAGGAAACGATCAACAATCGCCTGACCGTCATTGGTTCTGCACGTGCGCTTAGCACTGTTTCGATCACGCCTTATTCCAGCGGTTATATGAACAAACTTTTCGTCAAGGCGGGCGACCGCGTCAAGGTTGGCGACCCGATTGCAGAACTCGATTCGGATACCGAGACAATTGCCGTCGCCAAGGCTGAAACGGCCCTGAAAGATGCTGAGACGACCCGGCAGCGTATTGAGCGGCTGCGCGCCACCAACACCGCAACCGGTGTTCAGGCGGTCGAAGCCGAACTGGCCGTCGCCAATGCGCAACTTGCACTGAAGGACGCGCAACTTGCCTTGAACCGCCGCACGGTGCGCTCGCCGATTTCGGGTGTGGTGGGCATTCTGCCCGTCAATGCTGGCAACTATGTCACCGCGCAGACCTCCATTGCGCGCATTGACGACCGCTCGAAGATGCTGGTCGATATCTGGGTGCCTGAGCGTTTTGCGCCGCAGATCAAGGTTGGCCAGCCGCTGACGGCGGAAACGACGGCCTTTCCGGGGGAAACCCACAAGGGCGAAATCAACGCCGTGGACAATATGATCGATGAGGCGAGCCGCACGATGCATGTGCGGGCCGAGGTCGATAATTCCGAAGATCGCCTGCGCGCCGGCATGTCGTTCTACGTCACCGTGCTTTTCCCCGGCAGCCGGTTTCCGTCTGTCGATCCGCTGGCGATCCAGTGGGGCGCGGACGGCTCTTATATCTGGCGCATCGAGCAGGGTTTGGCAAAAAAGGTCGCCGTGCGTGTCGTGCAGCGCAATGCGACGAGCATTCTTCTGGACGGTCCGGTCAAGCAGGGCGACATGATCGTCACGCAAGGGGTGCAGACCGTGCGCGATGAAGCGCCCGTGCGCGTGATGGAGGAGCAGGGCACCGCCCGCGCCGAGCCTGCGCCTACCAAGCGCGTTGCCGGTTGAGGGCGCGCCGGTGAGCAACCATAAATCACCATCCGCCGAGCGGGGCGGTTCGACGGCGCTTTTCATTCGTCGTCCGGTCTTCGCCTTTGTCGTCAATGTTCTGATCGTCGTTGCGGGCCTTGCCGCTTTTACCGGCGTCGATATTCGTGAATTGCCCGATGTGGATCGTCCGGTGGTTACGATCAGCACGGATTTCAGCGGCGCGTCCGCCGAAACCATCGACCGCCAGCTGACGCAGGTTCTGGAAAACGCCGTTGCGCGTGTTTCCGGCGTCAAGTCGATTTCCTCCACCTCGTCCTTCGAGCGCAGCCGCGTGACGGTTGAGTTCAATGACGGTGTCGATCTCAACGTTGCCGCTGCCGATATGCGCGATGCGATTTCACGCGTCGCCAACACGGTGCCGGAAGAGGCCGATCCATCCCGCATCATCAAGGCGGATTCGAACGCCGATCCCGTGATGCGACTGGCCGTGACGTCGGACTCCATGTCGGTCGACGACATGACCGTGCTGATCGAAGATCAGATTCAGGATGTGCTGTCGGCAGTGCCGGGCGTGGCCGATGTGCAGATCAATGGCGACCGCGCCAAGATTTTTCGCATCGATATCAATCAGGCGCGCCTTGCAAGCTACGGGCTGACGCTGGCCGATGTCGCGACCGCGCTCAATTCCATGGGGCTGGATGCGCCAGCCGGATCGCTGCGCAGCTCCGATCAGGCCATCGTGGTGCGCGCGACGGCCAATCTGGAAAAGCCCGAAGATTTCGAGAATGTCTATATCAAGGGCCGTACACAGGTCCGAGATATCGCCACTGTCACGCTCGGCCCCGATGTGGAAAGTTCTGCCGTGCGTTCCAACGGCAAAATGGCAATCGGCCTTGGCATCGTGCGTCAGGCGCAGTCCAACACGCTCGATATTTCGCAAGGCGTGCGCGCCGCCGTTGCCAATCTTCAAACGACATTGCCGCCGGGCGTGAACATCGCCGTCACCAGCGATGATGCAAGCTTCATCAATGGCGCCATCCACGAAGTCGAGATTGCGCTGATCGCTTCGGTGATCATCGTGGTAGCGATCATCTTCATGTTTTTGTGGGATATTCGCGCCACGCTCATTCCGGCGCTCTCCATGCCGGTGGCGCTGATCGGCACCGTCGCAGCGATTTATCTTGCGGGCTTTTCCATCAACATCCTGACATTGCTGGCGCTGGTGCTTGCCACCGGCCTTGTGGTCGATGACGCCATCGTGGTGCTGGAAAATGTCGTGCGTCGACGCAATCAGGGCATGGGGCCGCGTGCTGCTGCCGTGTTGGGCACGCAGGAAGTGTTCTTTGCCGTCATCGCGACCACCCTGACACTTGCCGCCGTGTTTGTGCCGATTTCGTTTTTGCCGGGGCAGGCGGGCGGCCTGTTTCGTGAGTTCGGCTTCGTGCTGGCCATTGCGGTTCTGCTGTCGTCGGTCGTCGCGCTGACGCTGTGTCCGATGCTGGCCTCGCGCTTTCTGAAAGAGGGAAGCGGCGAGACGGAAGGTGCGCATGGACCGCTGTTCCTGCGCCGGATTGGCGGCGCGCTCGCCGGTTTCTATCGCAAGACGCTCCATGCCTGTCTGGCCGCGCCATGGGTGGTCGTGCTGGTGGCGCTGCTTTTCGGTGGCGCGTCGGTCGTGGTCTTTGGCACGATCCGTCAGGAACTGACGCCGTCGGAAGACCGCGCGGTGGCGCTGCTGCGCATCAATGGCCCGCAAGGCATCAGTGTTGATTTCCTGCAATCGCAGCTCAACAAGATCGAGGAAGCCATCCAACCCTTGCGCGACGATGGCGAGATTGTCACCACCTATGCCATTGCGGGTTCCGGTGGCTCCTCCAACAATGGTTTCATGGTGCTGACGCTCGCGCCATGGAAGGAGCGTCACCGCAGCCAGCAGGAGATCATGGCGGATATCACGAAGCGGGTGCAGAACATCACCGCCGTGCGTATTTTCTCGACGCAGCCGAACAGTCTTGGCATTCGCGGCGCGGGTAACGGACTGCAATTCGCCATTGTCGGCAGCGACTACGCCAAGCTTCAGCCTGCCGCGCAGGCCGTGGTTGCGGCGCTGGAAAAAGATCCGCGCTTCGTGCAGCCGCGCCTGTCGGTGGAGCCGACGCAGCCGCAGCTTTCCGTCGAGATCAACCGTGAGCGCGCCTCCGATCTTGGCATCGACATTACCGGCCTTGCCAATGCCGTGCAGTCGGTGCTGGACGGGCGCAAGATCGGCTCTGTCTATGTCGGAGACCGCAGCTTCGACGTGAAGTTTGTCGCGACCACCAATCCGATCAACGATCCGACGGATTTGGAAAACATCTTCATGAAAGCGGCGGACGGTCGCTATGTGCCGATGTCGTCCATCGCAACCGTCGTTGAAAAGGCGGTGCCGCCGCAGCTCGACCGTGAAACGCGCCAGCGTTCGGTGGCCATCACCACAGGCCTGCGTGCGGATTTCGCGCTCGGCAATGCCTTCACGGCAGCGCAGGAAATCGCCGCACCGCTGCTGCCGCCGGGCAGCCATATCATTCCGCTGGCCGAAGCCTCGACGCTCAGCGAAACCTCCACCGGCCTTGCCATGGTGTTCGGCTTTGCCATCATCATCATTCTGCTGGTGCTGGCCGCGCAGTTCGAAAGCTTCGTCAGCGCGCTGATCGTCATGGCGACGGTGCCGCTCGGTCTGGGCTGTGCGGTTGTCGCGATGATGCTGACCGGCACCAGCCTGAATGTCTATAGCCAAATCGGCCTTGTGCTGCTGGTCGGCATCATGGCCAAGAACGGCATTCTGATCGTCGAATTCGCCGATCAGCTGCGCGACAAGGGGCTGAGCGTACGCGAGGCTGTCGAGGAAGCATCCAATATCCGCCTGCGTCCGGTCTGCATGACCATGATTTGCGCCGTGTTGGGTGGCGTGCCGCTGGTGCTAGCAAGCGGAGCGGGCGCGGAAGCCCGCGTGGCGCTCGGCTGGGTGATCGTCGGGGGTCTTGGCCTTGCAACCATTGCGACGCTTTATGTGACGCCGGTGGCCTATCTGCTGCTCGGACGCTTCACCAAGCCGAAGGTCGAGGAAGAAGCGCGTCTGCAACGCGAGCTTGTTCGGGCCGTGGCTCTGGAAGAGAAGCTGAAGTAAAAATACTGGCTACGCAAACAAAAACCCGGAAGCACGCTTCCGGGTTTTTTCATTGTGAGATGGCAATGATTATTTCTTCATCGCATCAGTGACCTTTGTGGTCCAGGCGCCTTCCGGCTTCTTGGTGATGACCGGATCGGAGCCGCCACCAAGCAGCGTTTCGACCGTGCGGTCGGCAGCGGCAACATCGAGCGTGCCGTCCGAGCCGTCGATCAGCTTGCCGATTTCCTTGACCATGCGCTCCTGAACTTCCTGCTTCTGCGCGCCGGAAGAATCATTGTCGAGAATGATTTCGGCGGCTTCATCCGGGTGTTCGGACGCATATTGCCAGCCCTTCATCGAAGCGCGGACAAAGCGTGCCAGCTTGTCGACCATGGCTGGGTCATCGAGGCTCTTTTCGAGCACATAAAGCCCGTCTTCCAGCGTCGCGACGCCCTGTTCTTCATAGGGGAAGACGACGAGCTGGTCGGCAGGAATACCGGCATCAATAACCTGCCAATATTCATTATAGGTCATAGTGGAAATGCAGTCGGCCTGCTTCTGGATCAGCGGATCGACATTGAAGCCCTGCTTGAGAACAGTGACCCCATCCTTGCCGCCCGTGGTCGGGATTTTCAGATGGTTCATCCAGGACAGGAACGGATATTCATTGCCGCCGAACCAGACGCCTAGCGTGCGGCCCTTGAAATCTTCCGGCTTGGTGATGCCCGTTTCCTTGCGGCAGGTCAGCATCATGCCCGACTTCTTGAAAGGCTGCGCGATGTTGACCAGCGGCACGCCCTTTTCGCGGGTGGCGAGCGCCGACGGCATCCAGTCCACCACCACATCCGCACCGCCACCGGCGATCACCTGTGGCGGGGCCACGTCCGGACCGCCCGGCTTGATCTCGACGTCAAGCTTTTCTTCTTCGTAGAAACCCTTGTCCTTGGCCACGTAATAGCCTGCGAACTGGCCCTGCGTAACCCATTTGAGCTGCAAGGTCAGCTTGTCGGCGGCCATGGCGGTCGTGCTCATGAGTGCCAATGCAAGTCCGGCTGTTGCAAGGCCTATGGATAGTGCCTTCTTCATGCTTGGTTCTCCTCTGGTTGACGGTCCCGCCTTATGGTGGCGGATACCGGATCTGCTTACATCTGCGTCTTTCCTGCAAAAGCACTTCGCGCTTTCGCCGGAAAGGCTTCACCCCCGCCTGTAAGAAGGGTGCCAGAATGTCACTTTGCGCTCGATCAGCGCGATCAGCCCATAAGAGAGCGATCCCGCCAGAGCGGCCACGAAAATCTCGGCCCAGACCATATCCACATTCATGCGCCCGATCTCAGCCGAGATGCGGAAGCCCATGCCGACAATCGGCGTACCGAAGAATTCGGCCACGATAGCGCCAATCAGCGCGAGCGTGGAGTTGATCTTCAGCGCGTTGAAGATGAAGGGCATGGCGGCGGGCAGGCGCAGCTTCACCAGCGTCTGCCAGTAATTGGAGCCATAGGTCTCCATCAGGTCGCGCTCCATCGATCCGGTGCTGGCAAGGCCTGCAACCGTATTCACCAGCATGGGGAAGAAGGTCATGATGATGACGACGGCAGCCTTCGACTCCCAGTCGAAACCGAACCACATCACCATGATCGGCGCGACGCCGACGATGGGCAGCGCCGCCGCCAGATTGCCGAGCGGCAACAGGCCCTTGCGCAGGAAAGGGATGCGGTCTGCGATGATGGCCGTGATGAAGCCAAGCCCGCAACCGGCGACATAACCGATGATGACCGCCTTCATGAAGGTCTGGC
Source organism: Brucella sp. NBRC 113783 (assembly GCF_040372265.1). Classification (NCBI taxonomy): domain Bacteria; kingdom Pseudomonadati; phylum Pseudomonadota; class Alphaproteobacteria; order Hyphomicrobiales; family Brucellaceae; genus Brucella; species Brucella sp. NBRC 113783. Next base: position 620,665 of record NZ_BAABRX010000001.1, read on the forward strand.
GGAAATCCGCCCAGAGGATCGGCACGGAATCGACAATCCGCGCCCAGATGGCGGAAGGTGCAGGCAGCAGCACTTGCGGTATGGCGAACAGCCGGACGGCTGCTTCCCACAGCACCAGCATGGCGATGCCGAACAGGGCAGGGACCGCGATGTCGAGAAGTTTCTGGCCCTGCGGGGTGCGGGCCTTGAGGCTGGAAACCCAACCCACAATCACCCACGACACCACAATGATGGCGATAACGGAGAGAATGCCGGTCATCATGCCGCCGCCCTTTCCGCCTTCGCGCCCATGCGGCTGTTGACGATGCGCGCTACCAGCCCGACCAGTGCGACCAGCACACCCGCCATCAATGCGGCGGCGATGAGCGCCGCCCAGATCTGCACCGTCTGCCCGTAATAAGAGCCAGCGAGCAAACGCGCGCCAAGTCCGGCCACGGCGCCGGTCGGCAATTCGCCGACGATTGCGCCAACAAGGCTGATGGCAACGGCAATTTGCATCGATGTGAACAGGAACGGCATGGCGGCAGGCCAGCGCAGCTTCCAGAACACCTGTGCGCGGGACGCATTATAGGTTCGCATGAGGTCGAGATGCATGACATCCGGCGACCGCAGCCCTTTCACCATGCCCACGGCAACGGGGAAGAAGGAGAGATACGTCGAGATGAAGGCTTTCGGCAGCAAGCCCGATATGCCGATGGCGTTAAGCACCACAATGATCATCGGTGCGATGGCGAGGATCGGGATCGTCTGCGAGGTGATGATCCACGGCATCAGGCTCTTGTCAAGCGTGCGCGAATGGACGATGCCGACCGCAAGCGCGATGCCAAGAAGCGAACCCAGCGCGAAGCCCAGCAGCGTGGAGGACAGCGTGACCCATCCATGATAGACGAGGCTGCGCTTGGACGTGGGCTTGACGTCGAAAACGGTCTTCCAGATTTCCTGCGCCACCTGATGCGGTGCTGGCAGAACCGGGCGCTCCTGGTTCATCGTATTGGCGACGAGCGTGGAAAACGAAACCTCGGTCCCGGCGCGCTCTGCCTGATCGCGCTCGAATGGCGCATTGAGAAAAACGGCCAGCCCATACCAGAGCGCGACGAACACGGCGAGAACCGTCGTCACGGGAATGAATTTGTCGTGCAGGAAGGCTTTCATTTGCGGCCTCCAGCAACAGCATATGGGCCGCGAGCTCTACTCATGGATATGCCCCAGCCGCAGGCCTTCGCGCACGCGATGGGCGATTTTCAGGAAAGCCTCCGATTCACGAATATCCAGCGTCCGATCCGGTCCGAGGTCGCAGTCGATGATTTCATGAATGCGGCCCGGACGCGGGCTCATCACCACGATCTTGGTGGAAAGAAACACGGCTTCCGGGATCGAGTGGGTCACGAAGATGACGGTTTTGCGCGTCGCGGCCCAGAGTTTCAGAAGCTGTTCGTTGAGGTGGTCGCGCACGATTTCATCGAGCGCGCCAAAGGGTTCGTCCATCAAAAGCATGTCGGGGTCAAACGACAGGGCGCGCGCGATGGAAGCGCGCTGCTGCATGCCGCCGGAAAGCTGCCATGGAAACTTCTTGCCAAAGCCGGTCAGATTGACGAGCGCGAGGTTCTTCTCGATCCGCGCCTGACGCTCCGCCCTGGAATAGCCCATGATTTCCAGCGGCAGGCTGATATTGTCCTCGATCGTGCGCCATGGAAACAGGGCTGCCGCCTGAAATACATAGCCGTAGGAGCGGTCGAGACGGGCATTGGCGGGCGTCATGCCGTTGACGCTCACCGAACCGGAGGTCGGCTGTTCGAGATCGGCGACCACACGCATCAGCGTGGTCTTGCCGCAACCCGAAGGACCGATAAAGGAAACGAACTCGCCGCGCTGGATCGCGAGGTTGATATTGGACAGCGCATGGACCGGCCCGTCATTGGTCTCGAAAACCAATGACAGATCCTTGATGTCGATTACCGTCTGCGCATTCTCCAAGCCCCTCTCCGGGGCCATGCTGTCATTCACATTCATGCGCGGTTCCCGAAGCTGAGCTAGAGCCATGTGTCAGACCCCTATCGGCATATGTTCTGCGCTGCGTTCCACCTTACGCGGAGCGACGATTTCCTTCCACTGCGACAGCGCCTTGTTCACCGCGCCGTTCGGCTCGCGTTCGATGAAGCGACCGTCGCCCGGCTCGGCGGTAACCTTGCCCTTGTTATAGGCAACGCGACCGCGAGAGAGCGTCACGACCGGCAGGCCCTTCAGCTCAAAACCTTCGAACACATTGTAGTCGATGGAGGAGTGCTGTGTCTTGGCCGAAACCTTTTTGGTGGCTTCCGGGTCCCAGATGACCAGATCGGCATCGGCCCCCGGCAGGACAGCACCCTTTTGCGGGTAGATGTTGAGGATCTTCGCAATATTGGTCGAAGTCACCGCCACGAATTCGTTCGGCGTCAGACGACCGGTGCGAACACCACGCGTCCACAAAACCGGAAGGCGCTCTTCCAGACCGCCGGTGCCGTTCGGAATTTTGGTGAAATTGCCGATGCCATAGCGCTTCTGCTCGGTGGTGAAGGCGCAATGGTCGGTCGCGACGCATTGCAGGCTGCCAGCCGCAAGACCCGCCCACAGGCTGTCCTGATTGACCTTGTCACGGAAGGGCGGCGACATCACGCGGCGCGCCGCATAATCCCAGTCCTTGTTATGATATTCGCTTTCATCCAGCGTCAGATGCTGGATCAGCGGTTCGCCAAACACGCGCATACCCTTCTGTCGGGCGCGGCGGATTGCTTCGTGGCTCTGCTCGCAGGAAACATGCACGACATAAAGCGGTACGCCTGCCTGATCGGCGATCATGATGGCGCGGTTGGTGGCTTCGCCTTCCACTTCCGGCGGGCGGGAATATGCATGGGCTTCCGGCCCGTTATTGCCTTCGGCCATCAACTTGGCCTGCAAATGGGCGACAACATCGCCGTTTTCGGCGTGAACGAGCGGCATGGCGCCCAGTTCCGCGCAGCGCTGGAACGAGGCGAACATCTCGTCGTCATTCACCATCAGCGCGCCCTTATAGGCCATGAAATGCTTGAAGGTGTTGATGCCCCGCTTCACCACTTCGGCCATCTCGTTGAAGGTGCGCTCGTTCCAACCGGTAATCGCCATGTGGAACGAATAATCGGTGCGCGCCTTGCCCGCCTTCTGGAACCATTCCTGAAGCGCGTCGAGGAGGTTGCCTTCGGAATCCGGCAGCACGAAATCGACCACCATGGTCGTGCCGCCCGCAAGGGCCGCCGCCGTGCCGGTGTCGAAATCGTCGGACGAATAGGTGCCCATGAAGGGCATTTGCAGATGGGTATGCGGATCGATGCCGCCGGGCATGATATAACAGCCGGTCGCGTCGATAATTTCATCGCCGGTCAGATTGTCGCCAACGGCAGCAATCTTCTCGCCTTCGATGAGAACGTCGGCTTTAAAGGTGCGGTCGGCGGTAATGACGGTGCCGCCTTTGATGACCTTGGATGCTCCAGTCTTAGCCACTGTTCGTTCCCCTTTTTGGTTTTGTATGAACACAGGTGCTGTATTGGATGGCAGTGAAATCAGCTTACAATTTCAGCAGTCTCCAATACGGCATGCAGAAGCACGTCGGTTCCCGCCGACGCCCATTCCTTCGAAATTTCCTCATCCTCATTGTGGCTCAACCCGTCGACGCAGGGGCACATGACCATTGCCGTCGGTGCAACGCGATTGACCCAGCAGGCGTCGTGGCCAGCGCCGGAAACAAGATCGCGATGGCTGTAGCCAAGCCGTTCGGCGGCATTGCGGATAGCTTCCACACAGCCCTTGTCGAAGGTGACGGGATCAAAATGGCCAGCCACTTCGATTTCGATGCCGATGCCCAGTTCCTCGGCAATCTTCGGCGCTTCCTTTTCGAAACGCGCCTTCATGCCGTCCAGCACATCCTGATTGGGCGAGCGGAAATCCACCGTGAACACGACCGTGCCCGGCAGGACATTGCGCGAATTCGGCGAAACATCGATATGGCCGACGCCGCCAACCGCATCCGGCTGATGCGCCATGGCGATTTCGTTGACGAGTTGCAGCATCTTGCCAAGGCCGAGGCTGGCATTCTTGCGCATCTTCATCGGCGTCGAGCCGGTATGCGCTTCCTTGCCGGTCAGCGTCACTTGCAGCCACCACAGGCCCTGACCATGGCTGACAACGCCGATATCCTTGTTTTCAGCCTCAAGGATCGGCCCCTGTTCGATATGCAGTTCGAACATGGCGTGAATTTTCCGTTTGCCGACCGGCTCGTCGCCTTTCCAGCCGATGCGCTCCAACTCATCGCCGAATTTTTTGCCCTTGGCGTCAGTGCGCTGATAGGCCCAGTCCTGATCCAGCACGCCTGCAAATACGCCGGAAGCCAGCATGGCAGGCGCGAAGCGGGTGCCTTCCTCATTGGTCCAGTTGGTGACCACGATGGGGCGCTTGGTGCGGATGTTCATGTCGTTGAGCGTGCGCATGACTTCGAGCCCGCCCAGAACGCCCAGAACGCCGTCATATTTGCCGCCGGTCGGCTGCGTGTCGAGATGGCTGCCCATATAGACGGGGTCGGCATCGGCGTCTTCGCCGGGGCGCAAGAAAAACATGTTGCCCATCGTGTCGACGGTCATCGACAGTCCAGCCTTTTCGCACCAGGACTGGAAAAGCTTGCGGCCTTCGCCGTCTTCATCGGTCAGCGTCTGACGGTTATTGCCGCCGCGCAGACCAGGGCCAATCTTGGCCATGTCCATCAGGCTGTCCCACAGGCGGTCGCCATTGACTCTGAGATTGCTGGTGAGCACCATGCGCTCGACCTCCTCATTGTATGGATGCGTTGGACGCTGCGCCAAATCTGCATAAGGCTCGTATCCACTCGCTTATAAGTTCCCGCGACCCGGCTCTTTGGCCACAATATTCTTGCCTGAATTGCAAAAACTTGACTAGTTGGTCAAAATGCAGGCTAGAAGAGCGTTCGAAGACGGTCAAGCGCTTTTGAAAAATTCTACACTGCCGAAAGGTGTCAAATGGCCACAGCCCCTTCAGCACCCCCATCTGCGGACCCAACCGCGCCCGAAAAGACGGAAGGTGCGACGCGTATTCAGGGCATCAATCGCCGGCTCATTCTCGACGCGGCGCTGGAAGTGTTTTCAAACTATGGATTTCGCGGCTCGACCATCGACCAGATCGCCGAGAAGGCGGGAATGTCGAAGCCGAACCTGCTCTATTATTTTCCGCGCAAGCAGAACATCTATGTCACCGTGCTGGAAGATACGCTCGCCACATGGCTGGAGCCTTTCGAGAATATCGACCCGGAGGGCGACCCGTTGGATGAATTGCGCCGCTATATTGCGGTGAAGCTGGAAATATCGGCCAAAAAGCCAGAAGCCTCGCGCCTGTTTGCCAATGAAATCCTGCACGGCGCACCAGCCATTTCCGATTTTCTGAAAGGGCATCTGAAGCAGCTTGTCGATGAGAAGGCAGCCGTCATTCATCGGTGGATCGCCGAAAAGCGCATCGCGCCGGTTGATCCTTATCATCTGATCTTCACGATCTGGGCGGTGACGCAGCATTATTCCGATTTCTCGGTGCAGGTTTCCGCCATTCTCGGTGACCGGACCCAGAAGCCCGGCTTTTACGACGAAACGGCAGCGGCGGTCAGCGCCATCATCCTTGACGGAATCCGCCCACGGGAAGAAGTTGCCGCATCATGAAAACGATTCGCATTTCAGCAGCCATCATCCGCGACGAGGCAGGCCGGTTCCTGCTCGTGCGCAAGCGCGGCAGCGCGATATTCTTCCAGCCCGGCGGCAAGATCGATGCAGGCGAACAGCCGGAAATCGCGCTTATTCGCGAGATCGAGGAAGAACTTGGCATTCGCATCGACGCCAGCCAATTGCGCTATGCGGCGAAGATGTCGGCCCCAGCCGCCAATGAGGTGGACGCCACCGTGGAAGCAGAGCTTTTCCATCTCACGCTGAAGGACGGTCAGGTGCCGGTCGCTTCCAGCGAGATTGAGGAACTGCTGTGGAACCCGCCCGGCGATCAGACCCGCCCGGTGGCGCTGCTGTCACAGAGCATTCAGGCGCGTTTCAAGGATTCGTGACGCGAGCGGTTCCTGTTAAAAAGGAATCGTGGAACCGCTCTATCTATTTGCTTTTACGCATTATCCTACGCATCGAAGCGGGACCATAAATCAGTCCAGTGGACTGATTTCCCCGCGTAGGCGCTACGCACTTTTGCTGGAAATGCTCTAGCTTGCAAAGCGCCGGGTTTCGCCCGGCGCTTTGTCTTTGTTGGATAGCGTTTATTCAGCCGCTTCCTTGACCGCCATCGGATTGTTCGGATGGGTGGTCCAGTTGGCGTAATCAGGCATGATCGGCGCCTTGGTGCGTGGATCGACGCCGCCGATCTGCTCCATGGTGATGCAGTTCTCGACCGGGCAGACATTGACGCAGAGATTGCAGCCGACGCATTCCTCGTCGATCACCTCGAAATGGCGCGCGCCATTGACGAGATTGGTGATCGCCTGATGCGAGGTGTCCTCGCAGGCGATGTGACAGCGACCACATTTGATGCAGAGATCCTGATCGATGCGCGCCTTGGTGACATAGTTCAGGTTCAGATACTGCCAGTCGGTAACCTGCGGTACGGCCATGCCGCGGAAATCGTCGAGCGTTTCATAGCCTTTCGAATCCATCCAGTCCGACAGGCCGTCGATCATTTCCTGCACGACCTTGAAGCCGTAGGTCATGGCCGCCGTGCAGACCTGCACCGTGCCGCAGCCGAGCGCGATGAACTCGGCTGCGTCGCGCCATGTCGTGATGCCGCCAATGCCTGAAATCGGCAGGCCGTGGGTTTCGGGATCTCGGGCGATTTCCGCCACCATGTTGAGCGCAATGGGCTTTACCGCCGGGCCGCAATAGCCGCCATGGCTGCCGCGACCGTCAATGGAGGGCACCGGCGACATGCGGTCGAGATCGACCGAGACGATGGAGTTGATCGTGTTGATCAGCGACACGGCATCCGTACCCGCCGCATGCGCGCCGCGCGCGGGCTTTCGAATATCGGTGATATTGGGCGTCAGCTTGGTGATCACCGGCATGCGGCTATATTGCTTGCACCATTTGACGACCATGGCGACATATTCCGGCACCTGACCGACAGCAGCACCCATGCCGCGTTCGCTCATGCCATGCGGGCAGCCGAAGTTCAGCTCGATGCCATCCGCGCCGGTTTCCTCGACCAGAGGCAGGATCGCCTTCCAGGCTTCCTCCTCGCAAGGCACCATGATCGAGGCGATGAGCGCGCGGTCGGGCCAGCGCATCTTGACCTCTTTCATCTCGCGCAGATTGACCTCCAGCGGACGGTCGGTGATCAGCTCGATATTGTTGAGGCCGAGCAGCCGCCGGTCGGCGCCGTGGATGGCGCCGTAACGCGGGCCGTTGACATTGACCACTGGTGGGCCTTCCGCGCCGAGCGTCTTCCAGACAACGCCGCCCCAGCCCGCCTTGAAGGCGCGCTCGACATTATAGGCCTTGTCGGTCGGCGGGGCCGAAGCCAGCCAGAACGGATTGGGCGATTTGATTCCGAGAAAATTCGTTGAAAGATCAGCCATGTCCTGAACCTCCTCAGCCTTGCTCGTTGCCAAGCTGGGTCGTTGCCCAATGATCGGATGGGATGTTTCTGTCCCGTGCGGATGCGCTCGCGTGATGTGCCCCGCCGGAAAGCACGGCTTCCGCAAAGCCTTCCACGGCCTGCGGACGCCGCGTCAGCGTGGCATGGATCGATTCAGCGGCAATCTTGCCCGCCTCTACCGATGCGACCGTCAGGTCCTTGCCGCCTGCAACGCAGTCGCCCCCCGCCCATATGCCTTCAACCGTGGTTCGGCCTTCCGCATCTGCGCTGATCCGGCCCTTGGCCATGCCGATACCGGAGCCGCGCAGCGGTTCTGGATCGAATGTCTGGCCGATAGCCTTGAAGACCTGATCAGCTTCCAGCGTCAAATATTCGCCCATGCCGACCAGCTTGCCGTCCTGATTGCCGGTATATTCAAAGGTCACCGCATGGACGGTGCCGTCGCCGCTGCGTTCCAGCGCATGGGGTTGCAGCCAGTGCCGGATGACGACGCCATGGATCTGCGCCAGTTCCTGCTCGTAGGCGCTGGCATTCATGCTTTCCTGACCGCGCCGATAGACGACGGTAACATTTTCCGCGCCGAGCTTCTTGGTCTGGATGGCGACGTCGATGGCCGTCATGCCGCCGCCGATGACGACCACATTGCGCCCGACGGGGAGGGCGGAGAGGTCCTTGGCCTGACGCAGATTGGCGATGTAATCGACCGCGTCGAGCACATTGGGCGCATCTTCGCCGGCAAGGCCAAGATCGTTCACGCCTGGCAGCCCCATGCCGAGGAACACCGCATCATGGCCCGCTTTCAGCGCTTCGATGGTGATGTCCTGACCGAGCGTCTGGTTGTATTCGATCGTGATGCCGCCGATTTCCAGCACGAATTCCAGTTCGCGCTGGGCGAAATTATTGACGGTCTTATAGGCCGCAATACCATATTCGTTGAGACCGCCGCCCTTCGGCCGCGCCTCGAACACGGTGACCTGATGGCCCTTCATGGCCAGACGATGCGCTGCCGAAAGACCGGCGGGACCAGCGCCCACCACGGCAATATGCTTGCCGGTTTCCGCTCCACGCTTGAAGGGCTGCTTGCCTTCGGCCATCAGAACATCGGTGGCATAGCGTTGCAGATTGCCGATCTTGACCGGCTTGCCCTCTGCCGTTTCGCGCACGCAGACTTCTTCGCAGAGCGTCTCCGTCGGGCAGACGCGGGCGCACATGCCGCCCAGAATGTTTTCGCTCAGGATTGTCTTGGCCGCACCGACCGGATTGCCCGCATTGATCTGCCGGATGAACAGCGGAATGTCGATGCCCGTCGGGCAGGCATTCATGCAGGGCGCGTCATAGCAGAAATAGCAGCGGTCGGATTCGACAATGGCTTCGTGCCGCGTCAGCGGCGGATGCAGATCGTCGAACACATGCGCATATTCACCGGCGGCAAGGCGCGCGCCGTGAATGTCAGGCGTGTGGCCCGTTTCTGCATCAATGGATGAACTGCCTGCGGATCCCCTCGTGGAAGGATTCATGGATCGCATCTCCCATCTTTATCTACAGTATTGGCCCAAAAGTCCGGATCGACCTTTGGAAATCACGATGCGTAGAAATGCTTCGGAGCGACCTTTGTGCGCCCTTGCGGACGCCTTGGTGCTCCATGCGACATGCGGGTTCCCTTTGCGCAATGCCGCTCATGTCCAGGCTGCAATCTTGCTGTTGCTTGCTCCGGTTATGGTTAGGATGACAGATTTTTTCGGAAGGTCAAATTTTTTATCATCTGGTCAATTTATGATTCCCGAGCATTGCCAGCAAAAGTGTGAAACGGTTTTGCGTTCGGAAATGCGGCGCTCAAAAACTGTCAAGAAATAGGCGATGCGAGGCACCGCTTTTCAAGGCAGATAGATGGTTTGAAATTATGCTGTTCTCGCAGAGGCTTCGGATGCAGCTTCGGCAATATTGGCGAAGAAGCGGTCGGCCACTTTGCGCGCGACAGAACCGAGCAGCTTGGTGCCGAGCTGGGCAATCTTGCCGCCCGCATCGCCGCGTATGGTATAAGACAGGATTGTTTCGTCGCCATCTTCGGTCAGCATCACGTCGGTCACGCCATGCGCAAAACCGGCAATAGAACCCTCGCCATGGCCGGAAATCGTATAGGAGGCTGGCGGGTTCATGTTGGACAATTCCAGCATGCCGTGGAACCGGACTTTGACAATGCCGAGATTGACTTTCAACGCAGCGCGGATTTCGGTTGGCGACAGACGCTCGATATCCTCGCAGCCGGGAATGCAGTCTTTCAGCGTCTCGATGTCGTTCAGCGCATCCCAAACCGCCTGTCTTGGCGCTGCTATGCGTTCTTCACCTGTCAGGTCCATGCTTTGCTCCAGACGCGTGCTGCTATCAATGTAATTTGATTGATAAGATGTATATGGCAATCTATCCAAATAGGAAGTTTCGGTGATTTAATTGCCACAAACTTTCTTAAACTGCCCTAATATGCGGAATTAAATCGATTTGATTCGGGAGTAGCATCATGGCAAGAGACGCGACGAAGCTTGAAGCAACGGTCGCTAAGCTGAAAAAGCACTGGACGGAGAAAGCCCCGCACGACATGCGCGCGGCATTTCAATCCGATCCGGGCCGGTTCGAGCGTTATTCGCTGTCGCTGGACGATCTCTTGTTCGACTGGTCGAAATGTCGGGTCAATGACGAGACCATTGGGCTTCTGAAAGAGCTGGCGCTGGCCGCAGACGTGGAAGGCCGCCGCGCTGCCATGTTCGCAGGCGAACATATCAACAATACCGAAGACCGCGCCGTGCTGCATGTGGCCTTGCGCGACACATCGTCGAAGGAAGTGCTCGTTGACGGCCACAATGTGCTGCCGGATGTGAAGCAGGTTCTGGATCGCATGGCGGCCTTTGCTGACGGCATCCGTTCCGGCGCGCTAAAGGGTTCGACGGGCAAGAAGATCACCGATATCGTCAATATCGGCATTGGCGGTTCCGATCTCGGCCCGGTCATGGCGACGCTGGCGCTGGCGCCTTATCACGATGGTCCGCGCGCTCATTTCGTGTCCAACATCGATGGCGCACATATTGCCGACACGCTGGCTCCGCTCGATCCGGCGACGACGCTGATCATCATCGCCTCGAAGACCTTCACCACCATCGAAACCATGACCAATGCGCAGACGGCGCGCAAATGGATAGCCGATGCGCTGGGCGAGGCGGCGGTCGGCGCGCATTTCGCTGCCGTGTCGACGGCGCTCGACAAGGTTGCGGCCTTCGGCATTGCCGAAGAGCGCGTCTTCGGTTTCTGGGACTGGGTCGGCGGTCGCTATTCGGTATGGTCGGCGATTGGTCTGCCGGTGATGATCGCTGTCGGTCCCGAAAATTTCCGCAAGTTCCTCGCCGGTGCCCATGCCATGGATGTGCATTTCCGCGATGCGCCGATGGACAAGAACCTGCCCCTGTGGCTCGGCCTGATCGGCTACTGGCACCGAGCGATTTGCGGCTATGGCAGCCGCGCGATCATCCCCTACGATCAGCGCCTTTCGCGCCTTGCGGCCTATTTCCAGCAGCTCGACATGGAATCGAACGGCAAGAGTGTGACTGTGGACGGCAAGCCGGTTTCCGGCCCGACCGGTCCGGTTGTCTGGGGCGAGCCCGGCACCAACGGCCAGCACGCTTTCTTCCAGCTTCTGCATCAGGGCACCGATACGATCCCGCTGGAATTCATCGTGGCCGCCAAAGGGCACGAACCGGAACTCGATCATCAGCATGAAATGCTTTTGGCCAACTGCCTTGCGCAGTCGGAAGCACTGATGAAGGGTCGCACGCTCGACGAAGCCCGCGCCCAGTTGCAGGCGAAGAAGCTGCCGGAAAGCGAAGTCGAGCGGATCGCGCCGCACCGTGTTTTCTCCGGTAACCGCCCGTCGCTGACGCTGGTGCACGACAAGCTCGATCCTTATGCGCTGGGTCGCCTCGTCGCGCTTTATGAACACCGTGTGTTCGTGGAAGCGCAGATTTTCGGCATCAATGCCTTCGATCAGTGGGGCGTGGAACTGGGCAAGGAACTGGCCACCGAATTGCTGCCGGTGGTTTCCGGCAAGGAGACGGCAGGCACCCGCGACGCCTCCACGCAAGGTCTTGTCGCGCATCTGCACGCACGACGCAAAGCTTGACGGCATAATCCTGCGTAATAGAAATAATGTGGAGCCGGGTTTGTTGTACCAGACCCGGCTTCATTCGTATGAAAATGAAATGGATGTGAAATGAAGACTGAGATCATCGAATTTGCGGGCGACGTACCGGGCAATGCCATCGAACTGCGTGTGCTGCGCTTTGCAGGCAAGGGTGGCGATGCGCCGACAGCCTATCTGCAATCCTCGCTGCATGGTTCGGAGCTGCCGGGTCAGGCCGCACTTCATTTTCTCATCCCGATGCTGAAAAAGGCTGGCGAAGAAGGCCGCATTCTGGGCAACATCACCGTGGTGCCACAGGCCAATCCGGTGGGTTCCAACCAGTGGCTGGCCTATCAGCATCAGGGCCGTTTCGAGATGTTCTCGGCGGTGAACTTCAATCGCGCATTCCCGCTGCTGCCGGATTTCGATACCTCGGAACTGCCCGGTCCCGATGCGCCGGAAGCTTTGGCCAAGCGGCTCAAGGCGACGCTTCTCAAGCTCGCATTGCCGAACGATATCGTGCTTGACCTGCATTGCGACGACGAGAGCGAAAATTATGTCTATATCGCGGAGGAATTCGTGGAGGACATGAAGGATCTGGCGGTCGCGCTCAATTCCACAGCGATCCTTGCATGGGACACCACAGCTGACGCTGCTTTTGAGGAAGCCTGCGCGCATCCCGTTCTGCAACTGCCGAAAGACAAGCGCGATATGAAGCGCCGCGCCGTGACCACGGTGGAATTCCGCGGCCTGACCGATGTTTACGCCGATATGGGCAAGGGCGATGCGGAAGGTCTTTATAAGTTTCTCGTGCATCGCGGCGTCATCCGCGACGAGAGCGTCAAGCTCGACCTCGACTATAAGGGCCTCATATCGCCGCTTTCGAACGTCGAAATGGTCCGCGCACCGCAAGGCGGCATGGTGTTCTTCCATGTCGAGCCGGGCGATCAGGTGGAAGCAGGCGCGAAGCTCGTCACGATTGTCACCGTGCCGGGCGAACCGGAACACGACATCGTCATGACCGCGCCGCAGGCCGGTCGCATCCTGACGCGCCGCTCGCTGCGTTATGTGCGCCGTGGCGACGATCTCCTGAAACTGCTCGGTGCCAAGCCGTCTTCCGTCAAGAAGCGTGCGGGCGCACTCGAAGCATGAGTGCGACGCCCTTTGCCGACCGCCTGAAAAACATCCGTGCCGTTCTTTTCGATAAGGACGGCACACTGATCGATTTCGACCGCACATGGTTTTCGGTTTCGTGGACACTGGCGCAGCGTTCTGCCCAGTGTTTGGGAAAGGGCGACGAGCCGCATGCGCGCTCCCTGCTTGATGCCGGTGGCTATGACTGGACGGCAAAGCGTTTTCGCGCCAATTCGGTGATTGCTGCGGGAACGGTGGAAGACATCGTCTCGCTCTGGCATCCGGAACTGGACGACGCTGACCGGCGCAGCCTGATCGGCGAATATGACCGCTATGCGGTGGCGGAGGGCGCGCGTTCGGCGGTCGCCATCGAAGGCCTGCGCGAAACGCTGGAAGCGCTGCGCGCCATGGGCTATCGGCTTGGCATTGCGACGAATGATTCCGAGGCGGGCGCCCATGCGACGGCCAGGGCGCTCGGCATTGAGGGCTTCTTTGAAGTGATCATCGGTTATGACACGGCAGCGCGCCCAAAACCCTTTCCCGATCCATTGCTGCATTTCGCAGAGAAGCTGGGGCTTCAGCCGCGTGAAATCGCCATGGTGGGCGATAATCTGCACGATCTCGAAACAGCGCATGCGGCGGATGCGGGACTGGCCATCGGCGTCCTGTCGGGCAACAGCCCGCGTGAGGCGCTGGAACCGCATGCCGATGTGGTGCTTCAGTCCATTGCCGGTCTGCCGCAACTGCTGAAAGCCATACCGTAAAGCTTTCCGTTTTCTGATCTTTCGTTCAGAAGAATTCATCGCAGTGACCCTTGCGGAAGCGGGGTCCTGCGGTAGCATGGCCGGATTACAACCTCATCCGAGCTTAAGTCCATGATCCTTATCGGCCAATATGATTCACCCTTCGTCCGACGTGTTGCAATCGCCATGCGCCTGTATGGCCTGCCATTCGAGCATTGGCCGTGGTCTACATTTGGCGACCGTGACCGACTGGCGGATTATAATCCGCTCAGCCGTGTGCCGACCTTGTTGCTCGACGATGGCGATGTGCTGATCGAAAGTGCGGCGATCCTCGATTATCTCGATGAGATTGCCGAGGCGGGAAAACCGCTGATCGCTGGTCACGGCATTGAACGGCGTCAGGCGTTAAAGATTTGCGCGCTGGCCACGGGGCTTGCCGACAAGGCGGTGAGCCTTCTCTATGAGGGGCTTTTGCGCAAGGAACAGTCACCAGTCTGGGTGGAGCGGTGCGAAACACAGATCGGGCGTGTGCTCGACGTTCTGGAGCAGGACTTTTCCGCGCGCGGTTCGCCGTTCTGGTTCGGTAACGATATCGGGCACGCGGATATCGCGGTTGCCTGTGCGCTGCGGTTTGTTGGCGAGGCCCATGGGCATCTCGTCGACGTCGAGAAATATCCGGCGCTGGCGACACTCGCCGGGCGCTGCGAGGCGCTCGCACCTTTTCAGGAAATCGTGCAGCCGCTTGCCCCGCCATCGGCCTGATCTAGAGCATTTCCAGCAAAAGTGCGTAGCGCTTTAGCGTGGGATAATGCGTAAAAACAAATAGATAGCGGTTGCCCGATTCCATTTTACCCGGGACCTCTCTAAAGAGAAAAGCCGGGGAGAAAACCCCGGCTGTTGATTTTTGCGATCAGTCGCGCAATTCGCGGCGCAGGATTTTACCCACATTGCTCTTCGGCAGGCTTTCGCGGAACTCGATTTCGCGCGGGCGCTTGTAATTGGTCAGCCGTTCGGCACAGAAGGCCTTGACCTCGTCTGCCGTCAGGTTCGGATCGCGGCGCACCACATAAAGCTTCACCACTTCGCCGGAATGCTCGTTGGGAACGCCGATGGCGGCTGATTCCACAATGCTCGGATGGCCTGCTGCGACTTCCTCGATCTCGTTCGGATAGACGTTGAAGCCGGAGACGAGGATCATGTCCTTCTTGCGGTCGACAATCTTCGTATAGCCGCGCTCGTCCATGAAGCCCATGTCGCCGGTGCGGAAAAATCCGTCCGGCATGATGGCGCGGGCGGTTTCGTCGGGACGGTTCCAGTAGCCTTTCATGACCTGCGGGCCGCGCACGCAGATTTCGCCGACTTCGCCGAGCGGAAGATCATTGCCGTCATCGTCGCGGATGGCAATTTCGGTCGAAGGCATCGGCAGGCCGATGGTGCCGCTGAATTCGGTCGCGTCCAGCGCGTTGGCGCTGGCGACCGGCGAGGTTTCCGACAGGCCATAGCCTTCGGTGATCAGGCAACCGGTCATGTCATGCCAGCGTTCGGCCACCGGGCGCTGCACGGCCATGCCGCCGCCAAGCGTCAGGATCATCGGCTTGAAATCCAGCGTCTGGAAATCGGGATTGTTCATCAGCCCGTTGAACAGCGTGTTGAGGCCGGGGAAGATATGGAACGGATATTTCTTCAGTTCCTTAACGAAGCCCGGAATGTCACGCGGATTGGGGATCAGGATGTTGCGCGCGCCAAGTTTCATGCCGTAAATCGCATTCACGGTCAGCGCGAAGATGTGATAGAGCGGCAGCGCGCAGACAAAGTTCAGCGCTTTCGGCCTGCCCTTGATGCGGAAGGCCACCTCATTCCACAGTTCCATCTGCTCGACATTGGCGAGAATATTGCTGTGGGTGAGCATCGCCCCCTTGGAAATGCCGGTCGTGCCGCCGGTATATTGCAGAAAGGCGAGGTCCGAACCTTCGACGGGAACCGGATTGAACGACTTCGACCTGCCTTGCGCCAGAGCATCCTTGAAGCTGACATGGCCGGGAAGGTTCCAGGCCGGAACCATCTTCTTGACCTTGCGCACCACCAGATTGACGATGTGGCCCTTGAGCCCCAGCATATCGCCCATGGAGGCCACGATGATGGTCGACAGCTTGACGGCGGGCAGGGTCTTTTCAACGGTCGCAGCGAAATTCTCCAGCACGATCAGCGCCTTGGCGCCGGAATCATTGAGCTGGTGTTCCAATTCGCGCGGCGTATAGAGCGGATTGACATTCACCACGACGAAGCCCGCGCGCAGGACGGCGGCGATCGCGATGGGATATTGCAGCACATTCGGCATCATGATGGCGACACGGTCGCCCTTGACCAGTCCGCGCGATTGCAGGAATGCGGCGAGCGCCCGCGCATTCTCGTCGAGCTCTTTAAAGGTCAGGTCCTTGCCCATGCAGGTGAAGGCAGGATTGCCGGGAAACTGACGGCAGGCGGTAGCGATC
Organism: Brucella sp. NBRC 113783; assembly: GCF_040372265.1. NCBI lineage: Bacteria > Pseudomonadati > Pseudomonadota > Alphaproteobacteria > Hyphomicrobiales > Brucellaceae > Brucella > Brucella sp. NBRC 113783. The sequence continues at coordinate 636,849 of NZ_BAABRX010000001.1, forward strand.
ATGTCACCAATGGACATGGCGCGGTTCAGCTCGAACTCATGGGGAACGCCAGCCGGATAGGATTGCAGCCAGTAGCGGTTCAACTGTCCGGGTGCAGGCTTGGCCTGCTGCGCCATGACGGTTTCGGTTGCAGATGCACTTTGCCCTGTCGCTTTTTTCGCCATTTTTTCTCCCCGGATCGCTCCGTCCGTTGCAGCTGGAGCGCCTGCGATCCCATCACCGGACCGGCGCTCTGATCGTTTGTTCGTGCACATCGCATCCGAAAGCCATTTCACAGTTTTCGGAATGTCTTCCAGCGGAACGTCATCCGCCCATCTCCCAAGCTGGCCCGTCCTCCCGGTCAGCTCCCTCCAGAATAATGTGGTCGAGTTTCCACTTCTTCGCAAGGCTTACATTGACGTAAACGTAAAATAATAAGCTGTCGAGTCTTCCTGAAAAACTTTAGCAAACACTGGATAATGGCCTGATCTCGGTGTCAGGGGGTGCGGGCTGTGCTGGCGGAAATGCAAATTTTGAGAACCGGAGCGTAGCTTTACCGTGTCTGACCGATCTCAGTCGTTCCGGCGAAGCGACTGGATATGTGTCCTCACAGCCCTGCTGCCGCCCGCCACCAGATCGAAATTCTTTTCGCTGCGCAGCCATTCGTTCAGCAGTCCGCTGACAATGGCGAGCAGGATCGGAGCCGCGGTGCTGGCTGTCCATTCCGGCGACAGCTCGCCGCGCCGTTCCGCAACGTCCAGAAGTCCGGTGAAAAGCGACAGCACATTGTCGCGGGCTTCCTTGATGCGCTCCACCACCGGGGCCATTTCGCCCACATATTCGCAGCGCTGGTTGATGATGGTGAAAATGACCTGCTGGCGCTCATTCGTCACGAACAGTTCCAGCGCCGAAACAATGGATTGTTCGAGCACATTGAGCGGGTTCGGATGATTGACGCTCGCCGCCTGCAGCATGATCTCTTCTTGTGGAAAGCGCGCCTGTCCGATGATGGCCTGAAATATGTCCAGCTTGTCGTGAAAGTGGAAATAGATCGCGCCACGGGTCACGCCTGCATGGGACGCGATTTCCATCAGCGATGACTGATTAACTCCGCGTTCCAGAAACATCTGCTCGGCAGCGATCAGTATGGCTTCCCGCGTTTCGGCGGCTTCGGCTTTGGTTCGGCGCATATTTGTCTCAATCTGCCGGAAAAGACTGGATTTCCTTGCTTTTTCGGCTGTACCGTGGATAAATCATTCGTGATCTACCTTTGAGCTTATTGACTATAGCATCGCAAATCGTGTTTACAAACAGATATGTATGTTTAATTGGCCGCACCTCATGGGCACCACCGGGGCGACAGCAAGGGCAACACCCATCATGACCATCCATCGTTCTATCCGGCTTTTTGCGGCGGGAGCCGCTTTTCTTGTTTTTGCAGGGCAGCCTGTTTTTGCACAGGCACCCGCAGGCGCACCGCCTGCGCAGGTTTCTGTCGTGACGATCAGACCGCACGACGTGCCCGTTACCTATGAATATGCAGCGCGCATCAGCGCCTATCGTAACGTGCAGGTTCGCGCCCGCGTCGGCGGCATTCTCCTGCACCGCAACTTCGTCGAAGGCACCGAGGTGAAGGCCGGCGAAGTGCTGTTCGAAATCGATCCGGCGCCCTATCAGGCCGAGCTTGAAAAAGCGCAGGCTCAGGTTGCGCAGGCGCAGGCGCAGTATCAGCAGTCCATCCGCGATGCCGAGCGCGCCGAACAACTGGTCCAGCAGAAGGTGCAGAGCACGGCAGTCCGCGATACGGCCTTCGCGACCCGCGATCTGAACAAGGCCGCTGTCGCCGCCGCGCAGGCGCAGTTGCGCACTGCCGAACTCAATCTGAGCTATACCAAGGTGACCGCGCCGATCAGCGGCATTACCAGCCAGGAACAGGTGTCCGAGGGCAGCCTTATCGGCACCGACGCGACATCGAGCCTTTTGACCTCGATCACGCAGCTTGATCCGGTCTATGTGAATTTCTCGTTCACCGACACGGAAGCCGCTGAAATCCAGCGGCTGCGCGCCGAACGCGGCGCGACGGGCGAGGATGCCGACCGTCTCAAGATCAAGATCCTGTTCGGTGACGGACAGGCTTATGACCATGAAGGCACGATCGACTTCACCTCGTCGTCGCTCGATACGGAAACCGGAACGCTCGGCGCCCGCGCCGTGGTCCAGAACCCGGATCGCCGCCTGATCCCCGGTCAGTTCGTGCGCGCCGTCATTCTCGGCATTCAGGTGAAAGACGCCGTGACGATCCCGAAGGCTGCCCTGATGCAGGGTCCGCAGCTGCAATTCGTCTATGTCGTGAACAAGGACGATGTCGTGGAAGTGCGCCCGGTCACGGTCGCGCGTGAACTCGCCGACGAATGGCTGATTTCCGATGGCCTCAAGGAAGGTGACCGCATTGTGACCGAAGGCGTCATCAAGGCGCATCCGGGCGCCAAGGTGCAGCCTGTCGAGGCGGCGGCTGCCGGCAACAAGGAAGCATCGTCGGCTGAAGCTGGCAAGGAACAGGCGGCAGGCAGCAAATGAATAAGTTTTTCGTAGACCGCCCCGTTTTCGCGGCGGTCATATCCATTGTGCTTGTGCTTGCGGGGCTTATCTGCATCCGCATCCTGCCGATCGCCCAATATCCGGAGCTGACACCGCCGCAGGTGGTGGTCACCGCGACCTATCCGGGTGCAAGCGCGGAAACGGTGACGCAAACCGTCGCCGCGCCGCTGGAGCAGCAGATCAACGGCGTCGAGAACATGCTTTACATGCAGTCCTCGAGCCTTGGCAGCGGCACCATGCAGCTGACTGTGACCTTCGCGCTGGGCACCGACCCGGATCAGGCCACGATCAACGTCAACAACCGCGTTCAGCGCGCGACCTCTTCGCTTCCGCAGGAAGTGCAGCGTCTCGGCGTGACCGTGGACAAGCGTTCCACCACCATTCTGGGCATGGTCGCCATGTTCGCGGAAGAGGGACGCTATGACCGTACCTATGTCGGTAACTATGCGCTTTTGAACGTCATCGACGATCTGAAGCGTCTGTCGGGCGTGGGCGATGTGCAACTGCTCGGCAATATCGATTATTCGATGCGTATCTGGCTGCGCCCGGACAAGCTCGCGCAGTATAATCTGACGCCATCCGACGTTCAGACCGCCATTCAGGAACAGAACGCGCAGTTTGCTGCAGGTCGCTTCGGCGATCAGCCTGATCCGCAGGCCGGTCCGTTCACCTATACGGCGACGACGCAGGGCCGTCTGCCGGATACAAAGGCCTTCGAAAACATCATTCTGCGGTCCAGCCCCAATGCGGCGACGTTGCGTCTGAAAGACGTGGCGCGCGTGGAACTTGGCACCGAAAGCTATCTCGTCGATAGTAATCTCAATGGAACGCCCGCCGTTCCGATTGCGATCTATCTGCAGCCGGGCGCAAACGCGCTCAACACGATGGAACTCATCCAGAACCGTATGGATGAGCTGAAGGCCAGCTTCCCGGCGGGCATCAATTATTCCATCCCGTTCGACACGACCAAGTTCATTAAGGTTTCGGTCGAGGAAGTCATCCACACCTTCATCGAGGCTATTATCCTCGTTGTCCTCGTGGTGTTCATCTTCCTGCAAAACTGGCGCGCAACGCTTATTCCCGTTATCGCGGTGCCGATCTCGATCATCGGTACATTTGCGGGCATGTATGTGCTGGGCTTCTCGATCAACCTTCTGACCCTGTTCGGTCTGGTTCTTGCCATCGGTATCGTCGTGGACGACGCCATCGTGGTGCTTGAAAACGTCGAACGTATCATGACGACCGAGAAGCTCTCGCCGCGCAAGGCCGCCATCAAGGCCATGGGCGAAGTGACGGGGCCGGTTATCGCGATTGTTCTCGTGCTTTGCGCGGTGTTCATTCCGGTTGCCTTCATGGGCGGTCTCGTCGGTGAAATGTACAAGCAGTTCGCCGTCACCATCGCGATCTCGGTGGTGCTGTCCGGTACTGTGGCGCTGACCCTGACACCGGCGCTCTGCGCGCTGATCCTGAAGCCGGGACATCATGAGCCGATCCTGCCGTTCCGCATCTTCAACCGATTCTTCGACCGGGTTACGGAAGGTTATACGGCGGGCGTTCGCTTCTTCCTCAAGCGCGTTGCCATCGGCCTTTTGATCTTTGCAGGTCTTCTGGGCAGCACGTATTTCCTGTTCCAGAAGGTTCCAAGTTCGCTTCTGCCGGATGAAGATCAGGGCTTCCTGTTCAGTGTCGCCATCCTGCCTCCGGCCGCCTCGCTGGAACGTACGACGGCGGTTCTCAATCAGGCGAGCGAAAATATCCGCAAGCATCCAGCCGTGGAAAACGTGTTTGCCGTTTCGGGTTTCGACCTCTTGTCGGGCGGTCTGAAGACCAGTGCGGGCACCATGTTCATCATGCTTAAGGACTGGAAGGAACGCACGACGCCGGATCTCGACGCGCGCAACCTGCCGGGCGCCATCATGGGCATGAATGCGGGGATCAAGGACGGCCTTGTGCTGGCCTTCAACCCGCCGCCGATCCTCGGCCTCAGCACGACCGGCGGTTTCGAACTTTATGTTCAGGACCGTACCGGCGGTGGTGTGGAATCGCTGACCAATGCCACGAAGCTGCTCACTGATGCAGCCGCCAAGCGGCCCGAGCTTGCAGGTGTACGCACGACATTCGATCCGAATGTTCCGCAATACGACATCCAGCTTGACCGCGAAAAGGCCAAGGCGATGGGCGTGCCGATCAACTCGGTGTTCACCGCCATGCAGGCGACCTTCGGCAGTGTCTATGTCAACGATTTCACGCTGTTTGGTCGTAACTATCAGGTCAATCTGCAATCCGAGGCAGAGTTCCGCCGCGATCCAAGCGATCTGAAACACGTGTTCGTGCGCGCCGACTCCGGCAGCATGATTCCGCTGAGTGCTCTTGTGACCGTCAAACGCATCGTCGGTCCCGACCAGCTCGAACGTTTCAACGCGTTCAACGCTGCAAAGGTCACCGGCAACCCGGCGCCGGGCTACACCTCGGGCGACGCCATCAAGGCGATGCAGGAAGTGGCGGCGGAAGTGTTGCCGCAGGGCTTCCAGATCGCGTGGACGGGTTCCGCCTATCAGGAAGTCACGACCAGCGGCACCGGCACGCAGGCCATGATTTTCGGTCTTCTGATGGTGTTCCTCATCCTGGCTGCCCAGTATGAGCGCTGGAGCCTGCCGCTTGCCGTTATCACGGCGGTGCCTTTCGCAATCTTCGGCGCGCTTTTGGCCACCCATCTGCGCGGACTGACCAATGACGTCTATTTCCAGATCGGTCTGGTGACACTCATCGGTCTTGCGGCAAAGAATGCGATCCTGATCGTGGAATTTGCCGTGCTGGAACGCGAGACGGGCAAATCCGCCTTCGATGCGGCATTGTCTGCGGCACGCCTGCGTTTCCGCCCGATCGTGATGACCTCGCTGGCCTTCATTCTCGGCGTGGTGCCGCTGGCAATCAGCTCGGGCGCAGGCTCGGCCAGCCGTCACTCCATCGGTACGGGCGTTATCGGCGGTATGCTGGTTGCAACCTTCGTTGCGACGCTCTTCATCCCGATGTTCTACAGCATCATCGCGCGCAAGCCGCCGAAGAAGCCTGAGGACGAGGATGATGCAATCGAGCAGACGCCATCCCATGATGCGCCGAATGGCTCGGCCGGCGGTCTCTGACCGCTAGCCCTGAAACCAAAAAAGCAAAAGCCCCGCTATCCGGCGGGGCTTTTCATTTGCTCAAAATCTTGTTTCACGAACATCCTCACCGGGATGTCCCCAATGGTTTACAGATCACGCCACAGCAGCCCCGGTCTCCTCAAGCCGGGTGAATTGCGTTCTGACCCGAAAACCGCTCAGTGCAGCAGCGAGCCGATGCTCTGGAACAGTGCCCAGCCGAGAAACGCCGCCGGTACGGTCAATGCTGCCAGCATGATCCCCAGAAAGACATATGCCGCTTCATTCGGCGAGCGTTTGGTTTGTTCCGGAGTTTTGTGCCATTGTGCGGGAACGCCATCAAACATCGTATAAATCCTCCTTCTCCCCATGACAGATTAGGGATCAGGCGGTTGTTTCTTCAAGTCAAAATAAATCGATGTATTTAAACTTATGTTTGTGGTAAAAGCGGCGCGTAACTGCTTGATATCGGTCGCTTTATCAACCTTTTAGCGGCTGAAATTTACCAAAAGTGCTTGATAGTAAACATTTTTACTTTATTACTGTAAGTATTGTTCTGTCGGAAGTTTCAAAAATTTGTGAAATCCGAAATCGTTGAGTCTATGCTCTGCGTCAAAATGGCACGCATGTTTGGCCCCCTGTGGGGAGCGTGTGCAGCAAATGCCGTCATTTGAAATGCGCATTTGGGCGTGGGGTGGCCGAAAAGTGTTATCCGGCTGATTCAACCCGGGCTCAGTAAAAGCTTGTCGGGAAATAACGCAGGTACAATTCGGTCAGGACGCCCTTTTGCTGCAAGGCTTGCAGCGCATTGTTGATGGCGCTGGCGATGGCGGCGTTCTCGCTCGTCACGGCGATGCTGAGGCCGGTTCCCAGATATTGCGGCGCGAGATAGGGGCCATCGGTCAGGGCGCAGCAATTGCCGCTTTCGGCATCATTGAGCCAGAAGGACAGCGCCATGCCGTCGTCGAACACGCTATCGAGCTTGCCGCCTTTCAGGTCGGCCAGCATGGCTGCGCGATCCGGATAGGGTTTTGCCAGCGCCTGTGGGAAATAGCTCTTGAGCAATTGCTCATGCGCGGTGCCCGCAACAACGCCAACTGATTTGCCGCGTGTTGCCAGCGAGGCGGGCTGGTTAAAGCTCTTGCTTTTTTGCGTCGCGAAGCGGGCGGGCAGGCGCATATAGCTGCGCGAAAACACGAAATCCTTCCTCCGCGCTTCGGTGGGTTGCCAGCCGCCGATGATCGCCTCCGCATCACTTTTCAGGACACGGTCTTCCAGCTCGTTCCAGGGGGCTGCTTCGATCTGGCAGATATCCTCGATGCCGAGCTGGCGGCAAAGCGCCTTGGCCAGATCGACATTATAGCCGGAGAGCTGCCCCTGATTGTTGAGCGTGTTGAACGGCGGAAAATCCACTGTGGTAATGAAACGCAGCCGCGTGAGCCGTTGCAGCGAAGGCAGGGGCAGGCGTTCCCTCTGGTTGAGGAAATCCGGAGCAGCCGGTGCCGTCTGCGCAAACGCGGTCGGGCTCGCCGCCAGCGCGCCAGCTAAAATCATCAAGCTTGAAAGACACCGTTTCATGGGCAGGCTTCCTATCAGCTTCGGCATAATTTCGCGTTAACGCGCAACTTGCAAGAGTTGCATAGTGAATGGCGCTTAAAATAATGGTTGCATTTTTATAATATTTTTTTACTTTAAAATTTCAATAAAAGGCGAAGAGAAAGGTAGTAGTGCATAATTATATTCTACTATTATAAATCAATAAAATAAATATATCTGATTTATATTTGTCGAACGTCGGGGGGCGTTATGAATAACGGATCGATTGGCTTCGATCTGGAGATATGCGGCGCCATATCTGCCAGATTGCAGCGGCGCGGAGTTGCACGATGTTCGCTTATCGGGGCTTATAGCGAAGCCGTGCGCAACGGGACCACATTCTGCGCCGAACTTGTTCAGCAGCCCGGCATGACGGAAATTGCGGTTTTCGAAGCGATTGCAGACCTGTTGGGGCTGGAGTTCACGCAGGCAATATTGCCGTCTCGCGTGTTCATGTCGGATGAAGAGGGCTTGCTGCGGCTCACCGATGTCGCGCAGGTCACGACCATCGGGCCGGATGGCACGACATATCTCTATATTGCGCCGGCGGAGCATCGGATCAGGAGCCTGCTTGAGCATGTGCGTGCAAATCCGTCGCTGCGCAGGCGTATCCGCATCTGCACGCCTACACTTCTCAGGCAGATCTTGCGACGGCGATACCGCGCGCGGCTGATTGAACGGGCGCGGCAGATGACGCCGCAAACCCTTTCGGCAGCCCGCGTCTTGCATAGTTGGCAAGCCTTCGTCATTGCGATGGCGCTTTATCTGCTGATCGCCGCCCTCATCAACTGGCCGCTCCAGACTTTTCTTGCCATCCATGTCCTGATGACGCTGTTCTTCTTCGGCTGCGTGCTGATCCGGCTGTTCGCGGTGACGAGCGGCGGGCGTCTGTGCTTTGTGGAACTCTTCCCGCTGAAGAAAAGTGAGTTGCCGGTCTATTCCGTGCTCGTGCCGCTTTATCGGGAAAAAGAGGTAATCGGCCAGCTGATTGCCGCGCTCAACGGGATCCACTGGCCACGCAGCAAGCTGGAAATCAAGCTCGTCTGCGAAGAAGACGATGTCGAAACCCGCGCCGCGATAGAGCGCCACACTCTGCCTGCGAATTTCGAGGTCATTACCGTGCCGCCGGGTGGGCCGCGCACCAAGCCGAATGCACTGAACTATGCATTGCAATTTGTGCGCGGCGAGATTGTTGCGGTGTTCGACGCCGAGGACCGCCCGCATCCCGACCAGTTACGCGAGGCATGGCAGGCTTTCCGGCGCGACGGCGGGCAGCTTGCCTGCGTGCAGGCGCCGCTGATCATCGGCAATTTCCGGCATAATCTTTTGACGCGCATGTTCGCCTTTGAATATGCGGCACTGTTTCGCGGGCTTCTGCCATGGCTGGCCAGCCGGGGGTTGGTCATTCCGCTTGGCGGCACGTCCAATCATTTCCGCCGGTCGTGTCTCGAAGAGGTCGGCGGCTGGGATGCTTTCAACGTAACCGAAGATGCCGATCTGGGCATTCGTCTGGCGCGCTATGGCTACAGTATCGGCATAATCAGTCGAGGCACCATCGAGGATGCGCCTGAGGATTACGCTGTCTGGCGCAAGCAGCGCACGCGCTGGATCAAGGGCTGGATACAGACATGGCTGGTGCATGCCCGCGACCCTTACACGGCCTTGCACCAGCTTGGCGGCTGGCGCTTTGCGATCAACCAGATTTATACGCTTGGCATTATTGCTTCGGCGCTGCTGCATCCGTTCATGCTGGTGACGCTGATCGTCCTGGTCGTAAAGCTGCTCGCGCAGCCGCTGACGCCCGCCAGTCTCTGGCTGCTGGTACTGGATGTGGTGAATATTCTGCTGGCCTATCTCAGCTTCTATCTGCTCGGCGCAAAAACCATGGAGCCGACAGAACGCGGCGGTTATGCCTATCTGCCGGGAATACCGATTTATTGGGTGCTGATTTCGCTCTCGGCCTGGCGGGCGCTGTGGCAGCTGGTGCGCAAACCACATCTTTGGGAGAAAACGCCGCACAGGCCGAGTATTTTTTACTTGGATGCCGTCGACTGCGTGATGAATGCCGAACCGCGCCCGATAATGGACTGATCTTCCGGGCCGATGGCGTCGAGGTCTCGTCCGTCATAGGGGAGGGTCAAAAGGATACGCCGGATGGCGGCCAGTCGTGCGCGCCGCTTGTCGTTGGAGCGCACGATGGTCCATGGCGCATAGCCGCTGTCGGTGCGTTCCAGCATGGTGTGGAGTGCTGCGGAATAATCATCCCAGCGCGAAATACCGGCCACATCCATCGGCGAGAATTTCCAGCTCTTGAGCGGGCTGTGGCGGCGCTCGTGAAAGCGTTTCAGCTGCATTTCCTGCCCGATATCGAGCCAGAATTTGAACAGGTGAATGCCGTCCGTCACGATCATCCGTTCGAAATCGGGCGTTTCGGTGAGGAAGATTTCAAGCTGCGCAGGAGTGCAGAAGCCCATCACCGCTTCCACGCCAGCCCGGTTATACCAGGAGCGGTCGAAGGTGACGAATTCGCCCGCCGTGGGGAAATGCGCCACATAGCGCTGGAAATACCACTGCCCGCTTTCGGTGGGGGTGGGTTTTGGCAGGGCGACGTTGCGCGCGGTACGCGGGTTCATGAATTCGCGGATGGTGAAGATGGTGCCGCCCTTGCCAGCCGCATCGCGCCCTTCAAAGACGCTGATGACGCGTCCGCCGGTCGATTGCAGCCAGTATTGCAGTTTGACCAGCTCGATCTGCAGGCGTTCGAGCGTCGCCTCATATTCATCGCTCTTCATGCGGGATGAATAGGGATAGCCACCGGACTGCAGCGCCTGATCGTCAATCCAGTTGGGAAGCTTGGGATCGTTGATATCGAACTTGCGGGTTTCGCCGCCGATTTTCAGCTTCAGCGGCTTATCAATAGCTGGGATATCGCTTTTCTTGTCGTTCTTTTTGTTAGCTGTCTTCGAACTGTCACCCACGGCAATTCCCTTTCGTTTATATCAATCCATGATATGGGCAGATAAGAAGTTGCGTAAAGACGTCGCTGTGGATTTTGGGGCAGATCTTCGGCACGCCTGAGGGACAAGAATGAGTGAAAACAACCGCCATACCGAGGATGCCAAGACCGCCCAGACGGCGCAGGTTCAGGAATCGTCGATTTTTGCGCCGCTAGGCAGGGTAAAAGGCGTTCTCATCGTCAGCATGGTTCTGGCGGTCTGCGTCATGGCTCTGGAACTGCCATTCTGGTTCCGGGCTGCGCTTCTGGCTCTGGTGGTGCTGGGGGCGGTGTGGGTCGCGAATGAAGTCGGTAGTGGTGAACCCGAAGCGGCTCCGGTCAAGGACGAAGACCACAGCGAAATGGCCGGTGTTTCCGGCGAGCGGCTGGCCGATCTGCTTACTGATCCGATGATCGTTTTCGACCATGGCGGCACGGTGCTGTTCGCCAACGCGGCGGCGCTTGAAGCCTTTCAATCGCTGGAAAGCGGAACGGCGCTCTATCTGCGCTTCCGCGCCCCGGAAATGCATGCGCTCATTCAGGGCGTTATTGCCGATGGCGAGCCCCGCAGCATCGAATATTTCGAGCGTGTGCCAATCGACCGCTGGTACAAGGCCATGGTCAAGGCGCTGCCGGATATGGACGGGCGGCCCGAACTCTTCGTGCTCATCTTCCGCGATCAGAGCGAGACGCGCCGCATCGACCGCATGCGGTCCGACTTTATCGCCAATGCCAGCCATGAATTGCGCACGCCGCTCGCCTCCTTGCGCGGTTTCATCGAAACCTTGCAGGGTCCGGCGCGCAATGACGTTGCCGCCCGCGACCGCTTTCTCGATATCATGCAGAAGCAGGCCGAGCGCATGTCGCGTCTGATTGACGATCTCCTGTCTCTGTCCCGGCTGGAAATGCGGGCGCATCTGGCGGTCAATGAAAGCGTCGACCTGACGGCTGTTATCAACCATGTCACCGACACGCTGACCCCGCTTGCCGCCAATCTGGGCGTGGCCATCGAACGCAATCTGCCGGATCGTCCGGTGCTGGTCACGGGTGCCCGCGACGAGTTGATACAGGTGTTCCAGAACCTTGTCGAAAATGCCTGCAAATATGGGCAGGGCGGCAAGAAAGTCATCGTCAAGCTGGAGACGGATGAAACCGGGAGCGCGCCGGAAGTCGTGGCTTCGGTGCAGGATTTCGGGCCGGGCATCTCTGCCGAACATCTGCCGCGTCTGACCGAGCGGTTCTACCGCATCGATGTGGAAACCAGCCGGGCGCAGAAGGGCACCGGGTTGGGGCTTGCCATCGTCAAGCATATTCTGGCCCGCCATCGCGGACGCCTCGTCGTCCGCTCGCAGCTTGGCGAAGGCTCCACCTTCATGGTGCGCCTGCCGAAGCGCGAGGGCTGAGCGTTCAGCGCGAGAACCGGCGCAGCAATTCCCATTTGAGCGGGCGAAGCCGCTGATAAAGTCGGGTGGAGCGCAGCGATCGTAACAGTTGCTGGCTTGCCAGAGACAGTTTCCCGCGCGCTGTCCGGGCGGCAACATAATCGCGCAAGGGGATCGTGCGATCTGCGAAATCCTGCTTCCACGGCTCATTGCCGAAGCCGAGATCGAAACAGGCGTAATTGTCGGTTTTCAGCGCTTCGATCAGGCGCAGGATCAGCACCTTGCCAGGCGAATATTTGTTCCAGACACCATCTTCGAAAGTGGTGATCATTGCACAATAATGCCCGTTGCGCGTGACGCTCCACATGGTGGCGACCACCTCGTCGTCCATGGTCAGGGCGGAGAAATGCAGGGCGTTGCGGGCGGCGAGCGGTTCCGTCACCAGCTCGAAGAACTGGCGCTTTTCGGGATGAGCGTCGAAGCCCGGCACGCGGGTTTCCACGAAGCGCCGCTGCTTCTGCCGCAACATGGCGTCGAGAATGGTGGCGCGTTCTTCCGGCGTGCGCGTGACGAGAAAGCGATAGCGGCCTGCCTGACGCAGCGCCTTGGCGCGCTTTTTCAAGGTGCGCAGGCCGCGGATCGATGCTTCGATATCGGGCTGTGCCCGGTCGAGCGTGATCCATTGCGTTGCCTCATCGCAATCGCGGTTGGAAATATACCAGAACGGATTGGGGCGGCCCTCGATGCTTTCCGGCATCTTGTCGAAAGCCGCTATGTCGAAGGGCGGCAGAGCGGCGATAATGGATTGCAGCAGCGCCTCCGCACTTGCGGCATCCCATGTCTGCCCATGGTCGAAAAGGATCGGCGCATTGTAATCGGCCACACCGTCATCGGTGAAGGCGAGGACGCGCGCGCCATGTTGCTGCTGGATGTAAAGGGGGACAAAAAGGACCGGGCGCCGGTCCTGGTCGCGCACCTCGACCAGACAAAGCTGGGCCTTGCGGGCTTGGCCATAACTCGCTTCCCAGGCGCGCAAAAACGTTTTCGACTGAAAGACGAACAATGCGCTGCCGCTGCTGTCATTTGCATCGGGCCAGTCTTCGGATATATCATCAACGCGACTGTGTACTTCTATTTGAAAATTGGCATTCGACATCAGTAGCCTTGAAATATCTGTTTGCTTTGCCGGTTGATAAGCTTATCCGCCAATATGCACTGACGATTCGATATTGGCATAGCGGTGTTTAGTTTATTTGAAACTAAACGGAACTATGAAACTTTGGAAAACATCCAAGAAGTGTATGTGCTTCAAGCGATGACTGTCGATAACCAACCGGTAGCGGGCAAGGCGGGGTAATGTCAGTTTCGATCATCATCAAGACTTTGAATGAAGAACAGCGCATCGCCGCCGCGATTGAAAGCGCGCTTGCAGCCTTGCCGGACGAACAGGTCGAAGTCATCGTCTCCGATAGCGGTTCGACAGATCGCACGGTGGAGATTGCCAGCGCCTATCCGGTGCGGGTGGTGCAGATCGAAGCGCCTGCGCGGGCGAGCTGCGGTCTGGGGCCGCAACTGGGCTTTCAATATTCCACGCAACCTTTCGTCGGCCTGATTGACGGGGACATGATCATCGAACCGGATTTTTTTCCGGCAGCCCTGCAATATATGGCCGACCACCCCGAAGCCGGTGGCGTCACCGGCCATGTGGTGGACCAGATTCTGGAAAGCCTTGAATTTCAGCGGCGAGCCCGCAGGCATACGCCCGAAAAGCAGGCTGGTAACATCGACCGGATGAATGGCGGCGGGCTCTACCGTCGTGCCGCAATCGAACAGGCAGGCTATTTCTCCGACCGCAACCTGCATGGCCATGAGGAGTTTGACGCGGGCGTGCGGCTGCGTACCCATGGCTGGAAATTGCACCGTCTCGACCGGCCATTCGTGCAGCATTTCGGCTATTCGATGAATGCCTACAAGCTTCTGACACGCCGCTGGAAAAGCAAATATCTGCGCGGCACGGGCGAGGTGCTGCGCGCGGCAGTCGGGCAGCCGCACTGGAAGAACGTTATAAAAGAACTGCCGGAATTGCGGCTCTGGGGCGCGGTCTATGTCTGGTGGCTGTTGGTGTTCGCCGCGCTATTGCTGGGTTTCGTCACGCCTTGGGGGCCTGTCGCAGCCCTCGTTTTCGCGCTGTTGCCTTTCGTGCTGATGTCGATCCGCGAGCGCAGCGTTTCGCTTGGCGTCTACGCGGTTGTTGCGTGGATTTTCCACGCAGCCGCCATGCCGCTCGGCTTCTTCCAGTCGCGCCGAAAGCCGCAGGACTGGATCGAAAGCCGAGTTGTGAAAGAAATATCGAAAGAGCCTCTCAAAGAGACGACATGAGAAAGCCGCGCGCCGCTTTCCTAACCTGCCTTGCCGGTCTCGGCGCTTTGGCGTGCTGGCCGGTAACGGCTGGCGCGGAAGAGTGGATGCCGGTCACCGAAACCCGGCTGGAAATGGCACCGGGCAGCCCGCTGGACTTCTCGTCCTTTCTGCCCAACCCTGCGATCGATGAGCAAGGTCGCATCGTCGCCAATGCCGCCGGGCGTCTGGTCCGGGCTGCAAAGCCGGATGAGCCTCAGCGCCTGTTTTGCGCGTCGCTCTCCTGGCGATTGCCGTCAGCCGGGAAAATTGACCACGCCTTCATCGACCGTTATGTGCGGCAGCTGCGTCTCCATGGCTACAATATTGCGCGGCTGCATTTCCTCGACACCGACCTGATGCTGGGTCGGGATGGTGACTTCAACTTCGACCCACAGGCGCTGGACCGCATTCGCTATCTGATGGCGGCGTTGAAACGCGAAGGCATCTACTTGACCATCGACGGGCTGACGGCGGAAAGCGGCGCGCTCGGCGGCAAGGATATCAACCGCTGGGGGCCGGAAGGCAATCTGAAACGCCGCATCTATGTGGACGACACCGCGTTCGACCACTGGTTGCGGTTTCAAAAGGAAGTCTATGCGACGGTCAATCCCTATACGGGGCTGGCCCCGCTGCACGACCCGGCGCTGGCGCTGATTGTTCCCTTCAATGAGAATGGCATTGAATTCACGAGTTTCCTGCATGGCAGGCCAGCGAGCGGGCCGTTCTGGCCGGGATTTGCCCCGGCTTTCAATGCGTTTTTGAAAAAACGTTATACCGGCACGGCTGCATTGTCGCGCGCCTGGGGCGGTCTTGCCGCTGGCGAAAGCCTTGAAGCGGGAACGGTGCAACTGCCACAAAGCCGCTCCGGCGGCGGTCGGCGGCTGCATGATTTTCAGGCTTTCGCCGTCGAGCGGGAACAGGCGCTGGCCGCGCGCTTTGAGGCTGCCTATCGGAAGCTGGGTTATAAGGGGCTGATCGCACCCTATAATAACTGGTTCACGGTCCAGACCGCGCTGTCGCGCATGCCGCAACAAGCGGTCAGCGCCAACAGCTATCACGACTGGACCGGCTCAATGGAACAGGGAACGACGATGAAGCAGAACAGCTCCATCGGTGAGGCCGCTTTCTATGTAAGCGAGCTTGCGGCGGGGCGCTGGATCGGGCGTCCGTTCTTCGTTACCGAATATGAACATCTGTTCTGGAACCGCTATCGCTACGAAGCCGGGCTGGTCTTTCCGGCCTATGCCGCCTTGCAGGGCTGGGACGGCATTTGCCGCCACGGGCAGGGGCCGGTCACGCTTGGTTTCGACGAGGCGGAGCCGCTTCGCCAGCGCATCGTGCCCTATACATTTGCGGTCGATCCGGTGGCGCGGGCGGGCGAAACGCTGGCCTCGCTGTTGTTCCGGCGTGGCGATGTCAAAACGGCGCCTTTTACCGTTCCCTTCATGATACAGGGCGAAACCAGCTTGGGAGATTCGCTTGAGGCGCGTGAGCCGGAAAGGCTGAAACCGCTGGCGCTGGTCGGCGGTATCGGACTTTTCGCCTCCGGTCTGCAATGGCCGGAAACCGTAACGCGGGGCATCGAGATCAATTATCGCAATGTCGCGCTGGATAATGTTCTGGGGCGTTTGAAACAGGCAGGCTTGCTTTCGCAGGACAATCCGACCGATCCCTATCGTGGCATCTTCGCCAGCGCGACCGGGGAACTCCTTCTGGAACGTGACCGCAGCCGCATGCGGGTGGTGACACCCCGCACCGAAGCTCTGGCCTTTGCCGATCTGAAGGACAGTCTGACGCTCGGGGTTGTGACACTTGGCAATGCCGAAGAGCGCGGCCTCGTTTCCGTGTCGGCGCTCGATGAACAACCCCTCGCGACCAGCGAAAAGATGCTGGTGATTTTTGCCACCGATGCGCGCAACACGGATATGCGTTTTCGCGACAGCGCGCAAAAGGTGATCGAGGATTGGGGGCGTCTGCCCGTTACACTGCTGCGCAACCGCGTCGATATCCGGCTTGCAGGCGCCGCATCGGTCTGGAAACTGTCCGCCATCGGCCTTGACGGCAAGCTTCATGCGCCCGTTGCGACCGGCGAGGGCGCAGTGGAGTTTCGTCTCGATAACGGCGCCAGCGCCAATGGGCCGACGACATTCTTCCTGCTCGAACGCCGGTTCAGCCGCTAGAGCATTTCCGGTTAAAATGGAATCGTGGAGCCGATCTATCTATTTGTTTTTACGCATTATCCTGCGCAAAACCGCTTCGCACTTTTGCTGGAACTGCTCTAGCTAGAACCTCACTGGAAATCGGTTACAAGCCTGCTCCAGCTTTCTCCCGCGAGTCCGCCGACAAAGATATCGTTGTGGTCGAGGGCGTTCAGCACATCTGGATTGGCGGTCACCACACAGACATTGGCTTTCAGGCGGAAGAACATCACCGATTGCTGCGACAGCGCGCCGAGAAAGTGCGGGTCTGCACGGCCTTGCGCCGCGATATGCCCGGCCTCCTGCAAGTGGGACAGCATGACTTCGACCACGGCTTGCTCGCGGTTTTTCGGCGCCAGAATGCTGAGCACTTCGGCAATCCCGTTTGGCCGGGCATAATAGCAGAAGAAACCCACCGGCTCGCCGCTCGTGCCGGAAACCGAGCAGGAACGGAGCGCACCGGCGGCGCGGTTGTCGCGGGCAAGGTTCAAGACCCAGTGCAGGTCCTGTTCCGTCCATGCCGGATAGGCGTCATAGGTCGGCAGGAAGTGACGGATCAGGCCGATGGCGTCGCTTTGCTCAATGTCCTGCACCGCCAGCTTGCCATTGGTGGAATTGCGCAATTTGGGCAGTGGAACGAGAGGGTCCAGAAGCTGGCCGACCTTTGCCGCAGGCCAGCCGCGCAAGGCGGCGCGGCGTTCGGCGACGAACTGGGCCACATAACTGGCAGCGCGGAAAATCCGGGTCCAGGCAAGGCCATGGGTATCGAGCGTGATGCCACCGACCGCGCTGAAATGGCGGGTGCTGACGGGTGCTGCACTGTCGCTGAAGGAGAAATCATTGGGCCGGGAGCGCAAGGTCAGCGTCAGTTCCGCTGCGCCGCGTGGTGAGCTGCCGGGGCGCATCATATAGGCGCAGAGCAGCCTTCCCATGACGATCTTGCCGTCGACATGATAGGGGATGGGCAACACGCAAAGCGTACTGTCGATCTCGCCCTTACTGTCCTCATGCACGATGCTGCACAGATCGGCATCGTAATAGGGGTTTTCGAAGAAAACTTGCTGGAAATAGCGGTCGAAACTCTCGTCGTTCGAGGTGGCTTCGGGTCGGAAGACCTGTCTGAACAGGTCGCGCACCGCTGGTATGTCGTCGACACGCATGGACCGGACCCGATGTGTCCTTGTATCCGCGACAGATGTGAACCCCACTATACCCTGCCCCTCTGCCCGGGCGGACCGGGCTTAAACTTGAACCTCTTTCCTTGCAGCAGCCTCGCGGCTTCTTTTGACGAGATAGAAGACGCAGCACCACGAAGCCAACACGATACATATTTCAATAAAGTAAATGGCGGTGAACGTGCCGGTGATCGGGGCGTACCAGGTGGCTGCCGCCAGAAGCGGCGCACCCAGAATATTACCGACATTCAGCACCGCCGTGCGATAGGCGTGCTGGCTGGCAGCACCGAGCAAATCCACTGCAATCGACCACAGAGCGACGAAGATCGTGATCCAGCACAGTGTGCGGCAGAAGGCGATCAGCGTCGTATATTCCTGGCCGAACAGAAGAGGGAGATAGCGCGCGGCGATGAAGATGACCAGCGAGGTCAGCGTTCCGATCAGAAGCGAAGCACCGAGCAGACGCAGCGTGATCGGCAATGCGTGGTGAATGCCGTTGGCGCTGGCTTGCGACAGGCGCGGATAGACGAGACGGTTCATAGCCTCGATGGTCAGCATGCTGCTGTCCACGATACGGCGGGTTACGCCATAGCTGCCGACGATGCTGGGTGCGACAAGCGCGCCGAGGATGAGAAGGTCGGCATTTTGGCGAATAGCGCGAAAAATGAACTGCGAGGCGAACATGATGCCGAGCCGGATTTCCTCGCGCACGATTCGATATTGCGGCGCGCCGAGCCGGCGCAAAAACCACACATAGATCGCCAGCACCAGCACATGGCAGCCGAACTGCCAGTAGGCCCACTGCACCACGGTTGAAATATCGAAGACGAGGCAGGCAATGACTGCGGCCAGCGTGCGCGCCACCGCAAAACCGACCACCGACAGGTTGGCCGATACGAAGTCGGTATGGGCGATATAGATCTGTTCGACGAGAAGAATGGCGCGGACAAGCACGATATTCGTGACGAGCAGGAAAAACATGCCGAGATAATTGCTGGCGAATTCCGGGACGGATTCAAGCCAGAACGGCAGCAGGATCATGCCGATCACCACCAGCACGACGCCGCTTGTGACGATCAGGATGATATTGTGCCCGAGCATGGCGGGATAGATGGCCCGGTTTTGGGCCACGCGCCGCACGAGACATTCGGCTCCGCCAAGTCCGCAAATGTAATTCGCTATGGCCGTGATCGCCATGACGGTCACGAAAAGCCCGAACTCGTGTGATCCGAGATACCGTGCCAGAATGGCAAAAGTCAGCAGCTGCGCCACATTGGCTGCAAACAGACTGCCACTCGATGCGGCATAGGACAACAAGGTGGGCCAGTAGCGTTTCAACATTTCTTACTGCGGATTTAGGGGGTAATCTGTGTCGGGCATTGTCTGCCGATGTCGGCTTTGCGCCTCGGTCCAGCCCGGCATGGCTTTTGCGGAAAGGTTGTTTCCCTCTCCCGACTTACTCAATATTGTCTTGATCTGCGGTTATTGTGCTTATTGCACATGTAGCGTTGAAATATGAACCCTAACTGAACAGGTCATGTATTTTCCAGTTTTATCGCGTATTGCTGCCCGATAGTTGTGATTAACCAATTTTTTTAATCTTCTCATATAAACAAGGCAAAGGCGCTTTTTGCGCGACGGGGCAACACGAGGGCGATCAAAGGCCCAACCATAGGATCGATCAATGTACACCTTGCGTGACCTTGCTTCGAAGGCTCAGCAACCGGCTGCTCAAAAGCGCGGTGCAGAGACGCTCGAGCAATGGAACCAGGCTTTGGCGCAGAACCATGCGCCGTCATATCCAAGGCCAGCGTCCGTTTCCGATGCACCTGCATCCCGTCCGGTGGAGCAGGAGACGGGGTCTTACGGCGGCGGGCTCATGCTGCCGGAAATCGATCTCTGGGCGGCACTTGAATGGGTGCGCGCCCGCTGGATATGGATCGTCATTCTCGCGCTTGCCGGTGCACTGGCGGGCCTTGCCTATGGCATGACGGCCAAGCCGCGCTATACGGCCTATACGGATATGCTGGTGCCGCCATCCGGCTTGCAGCTTTTGCCCAACGATATCTATGCTCAGAGCCTTCAGGCTGACAGCCAGATTCTCGACATCGAAAGCAAGATGAAAATGCTGGTCTCGGGCAATGTGCTGCGTCGTGTCGTGCAGGATCTCAACCTGCAAAGCGATCCGGAATTCGTACCGCCGCCTGCCAGTTTCGATCTGCGCGCGCTGGTTGGACTTGGCAAACCGAAGGGTGCATCCGACGACACGCTGACGGCGGTGCGCGCCTTGTCGCAACGCATTGTCGTGAGCCGGCCGGAGCGGTCCTATCTCGTGACCATCGGTGTCTGGACTGATAATCCCGAAAAATCGGTCAAGGTTGCCGATACTCTGGCGCAGTCGTTTCAGGAAGAAGTGGCCGAGGCGGATGCCGATGGCGCAGGTCGCGCTGCTGCGGCCTTGTCGGAACGCCTGACCTCCTTGCAGAAAGCCGCCACCGATGCGGAAGAGAAAGTCGCCGCTTTCCGCCGCGCACATGGTCTCCAGACCACCGGCGGCGAACTGGTCAGCGCGCAGTCCATGGCGCAGATCAACACGAAGCTGGTCGATGCCAAGGCGCGCCAGACCGACGCCAGCACCCGCTATAACGAGCTGACTCGTGATACGGGCAGCCCGGTTGGCCCGGCAAGCACGCTGCAATCGCCGACCATGACCAATCTGCGCAGCCAGTATGCGACGCTGAAGCAGCGTTACGATGCGCTGACCATGACCTATGGCCCGCGCTATCCCGAGCTTATCAACACGCAGCGCCAGCTCGACGGGCTGGAACAGCAGATCGCCAATGAACGCTCGCGCATCCTGCAATCGGCAAAGGTCGATCTCGATCAGGCCAATGCGGTTGTCAATGCGCTCAATGCGCAGGCCGCGACGGCGCGCTCTGCGGTAGCGCTGGATAATGATGCGCAGGTGCAGCTGTCCGACCTTGAGCGCGACATGACCGCCAAAGTGTCCATCTACAACACGTTCCTGACGCGCTCGACGGAAACGCATCAGCGCCAGCAACTCGACGCCACCAATATCCGCGTGATCTCGACGGCGATCCCGCCCGTCAGCCGCAGCTGGCCGCCGCGCACCGTGTTGCTCGGTGCAGCCGGTGGTTTCGTGGGGCTCGGTCTCGGCGTGGCGCTGGCGCTGGCGCTGGGTTATCTTGGCGCCTGGCGGAGAAATCGGGAGAGCCGTGTCTGACCTCGCTTCCCATCGGCGTGTGACGGCCCCTGTCCCAGTCAAAGCATCGCCCCGCGACCTGACGACGGTATCGTCATCGCTGGGCGTTGCCCTGTTTCTGATCATGTTTCTGTTCATGTGGGTGGGGATCAGCCCCTATCCGACTTCCAGTGCTGAACTGGGCACTGCTGCCTCGGCAGGGCAATCGAACCTGCTGAACCAGCTGCTGACGCTGGGACTGACCGCAGGCTTCATCGCTTGCGGCCTGAGCAGTCCCTTGCGCCAGACCATTCTCCAGCCGCGGACGCTTCTGGTAACGCTGTTCATCTGGATGTTCGTGACGGCCCTTGTCTCGGCGCATCCTTCGATCGCAAGCCGCAAGGTGGTGCTGTCGGTATTGATGGCGCTCAATGCCAGCATATTCCTGCTTTTGCCGCGCTCCGCCACCCAGATGGCGCGGCTCCTGCTGATCGGGTCGTTCATCACGCTCGGCTTTGCCTATTTCGGCGTTATCTTCATGCCGAGCCGGGCCATCCATCAGGCAACAAATGTCATCGAGCCGATGCTGGCGGGCGCATGGCGCGGACATTTTCCGCACAAGAACGCTGCTGCTGCTGCATTGGTGCTGCTCAGCTTCTTCGGCCTTTATGGCTGGCAAATGGGGTATCGCAAGGCAGGCGGGCTGGTCGTGGCGCTCTGTGTCTTCTTCCTGCTGCACACGGGCGGCAAGACATCGACGGCCATGCTGCCCTTCATTGCCATCATATCGCTGATCTTCACGCATTGGCGCTGGACACGCATTCCGATCTCGATCGGCGGGGTGGCGGCGTTCAATTTCGTCGCCATTGGAGCTGCGGTTTCGGACCCCATCCGCCAGCTGATCACCAGCATCGGCATTGACGCGACATTTACCAACCGCGCCGATATTTGGCGCATAGCCTTTTCGGCAGTCGCTAAAAAGCCGATATTCGGTTACGGGCTGGACTCTTTCTGGAAAACACCGGAAATGGTCTATGCCGGGGGAGGCGGGGCGACATGGGCAGTCGCAGCCTTCAACGCGCATAATGCCTATCTGGATATGATGATCAATGCGGGCGTTTTCGGCCTGATCCTGATGCTGATCTGGCTGATGATCCTGCCGCTAAGTTATATCAAAGCAGCCGAAGCGACGGGGAACGATCCGGCATTGACGCTTCTTTTCAGCCGTTTGTGGTTGTACGGCCTCTATGCATCCTGCATGGAAAGCACGTTTTTCCAGAATGGCAGCGCGGTCTGGTTTTGTTTGATGATTGCCGTTTTCGGCATGCGCCTTCAGGCGAAGGCGCGACTTGTAAGTTAAGCTTTTTGGGGCAAAGGCTTGGTAAAGACAATGGGACAGGAAAAATTGGGGGAGCAGGACAGATTGGGCTGGGCGCGGGCACGTCTGGACCGGCTGAACAACCGCCTGCATGACGCGCTGAGCCGCAGTTTTCCGTTGCGGCCCTTTCCACTGCCGAAGGACCGGCGGATCATCAGTTTCACATTCGACGATGTTCCCGACAGTGCTGAAAGCACAGGCGCGAAGATACTGGAACGCTACGGCTTTCATGGCACCTTCTATATTGCCGGTGGCCTGGTCGGCTCCGTCGAAACCCACCGGCAGCTGATCACCGAAGACGGGCTCCGCAGGCTGGCCGAGGCCGGGCACGACATTGGCTGCCATACATATGCACATTGGAATGTGCCTTCGGTCGGCGCGCGCGATCTGGCGGCCGATCTTGACCGCAACCACGCTTATCTGCACGGGATCGAACCGAACCGGGTCGGGCGGCGCAATTTCGCCTATCCCTATTGCGCCTCGTCGATGCGCTCGCGCGGCCTGTTTGCCGACCGCTTCGCCACCTGCCGCAGTGGCGGCGAGCGGATCAATCGCGACGCGGTTGATCTCGCCTTTCTGGAAGCCGTCGAGATAAGGCAGCCGGAGCAGCATTCGCAGCAATTGACCCGCTGGATCGACGATCTCGTCGCAAATCCCGGCTGGTTGATCTTCTATACGCATGATATCAGCGACAGGCCGACGCCTTTCGGTTGCACGCCGGAAACCTTCGAAAAGCTGGTTTCCCATGCGGCACAAAGCGGCGCGGAGGTTTTGTCGATACGCGATGCGCTGGCTCATATCGGAGCAGAGGAAGGTGCTCCCTGATGAAAGCTGCCGATCCGGATCACCGCCTGCTGGCAATCAATAATTATTTTTACCGTCGCGGCGGGGCCGAAGCGGTTTTTCTCGACCATATCAAGCTCTTTTCCGAGATTGGATGGGAGACGGCTCCCTTTGCCATGCAGCATCCGGACAATTTCGCCTCCGACTGGTCGTCCTATTTCGTGTCGGAAATCGAATATGGGCGCGAGAGCGGCCTTCTCACCAAAGTCGCGCAGGCAGGCAAGATCATCTATTCATGGGAAGCGCGCGACCGCATCAAGGCGCTGATCGAGCGCTTTCGCCCGAACGTCGCCCATGCGCATAATGTTTATCATCACCTGTCGCCGTCGATCTTTCCGGTGCTGAAAGCGGCGGGTATTCCCACCGTCATGACCGCGCATGATCTGAAGCTCGCCTGCCCGGCCTATAAGATGCTGTCGCATAACCAGATTTGCGAGCGCTGCAAGGGCGGGCGCATCTACAATGTCGCAGTCCATAAATGCATCAAGGATTCGACGGCGTTGAGCGGGTTGGTTCTGGTCGAAACGGCGATCCATCGCACGCTCGGCCTTTATCGCAACACGCTCGATCGCATCGTGGTACCGAGCCGCTTCTATATTTCGAAGCTGATCGAATGGGGCTGGCCGGAGGAAAAGCTGGTCTATATCCCGAATTTCGCACAGACCGATAATCTCGAACCCTTCGAGCATGAAGGCGACTATTTCGCCTATGTGGGCCGTCTGGCCCCGGAAAAGGGCATTGGCACGCTGATCCGCGCAGCCGCAATTGCCGGCCAGAAACTGGTGATTGCAGGCACCGGCCCGGAAGAGCAAAGTTTGCGGGCGCTGGCGGCTGAAACCGGCGGCGATATTACCTTTGCGGGCTATGTCTCGGGCGAGCGGTTGCACAGGCTCATCGGCGAGGCCAAGGCGCTGATCCTGCCGTCGGAATGGTATGAAAATGCGCCGATCAGTATTCTGGAGGCCTATGCGCTTGGCGTGCCGGTGATTGGCGCCGACATTGGCGGTATTCCCGAAATGATCGTGCCGGGCGAGACCGGCATGGTGGCCAGAACCGGCGATGCTGAAGACCTTGCCCGCGTCATGAGCGAAGCCGCCAGTCTGCCCCCGCAGGCCCGGCGCAGGATGGGCCGTCTTGGCCGCACCTGGGCTGGTCGGGAGTTCTCGCCGGAGGCTTATCGGAACCGGACACTGGAACTTTACGCGGAACTGGGAGCGCTTTGATGGAACAAAGGGCTAAAAAGCGACGTGTTATGATGCTCGGCCTGCGCGGCGTACCCAATGTGCAGGGCGGCGTGGAGCGACATGTCGAAGAACTGGCCCGTCTTTACATCGCCAAGGGTTGGGATGTCGAAGTGGTGGGCCGCAGCCCCTATCTTCCCAACAAACAGCCCTATGTCTGGGAAGGCGTGAAAGTCACGCCGATCTGGGCGCCGACGTCGATGAAGTTCGAAGCCATCGTGCATACCCTTCTGGGCGTGCTGCGCGCGGGTTTCACACGGCCCGACATTTTGCACATTCACGCTATCGGCCCGGCACTAGTGACGCCGCTTGCGCGTCTGCTCGGTTTGCGGACGGTCGTGACCCATCACGGCTTCGATTATAACCGTCAAAAATGGGGCCGCCTGGCGCGCACGACATTGAAGCTTGGCGAAAAATGGGGAATGCGCTTTGCAAACGCCCGCATCGCCGTCTCCAACGATATCGCGAAAACGGTCGGGCAACGCTATAACGTTCCCGTCACCTTCATCCCGAATGGCGTCACCCTGCGCGAGCCGAGCCGTGATCCAAGCTGGCTGGAAAAGCATGGGCTAGTTCCGAGCCGCTATATTGCGCTGGTCGCGCGCATCGTACCGGAAAAGCGCCAGCTCGATCTGATCGAGGCATTCGCCAAGCTCTCCGATCCATCGCTGAAACTCGCCTTGATCGGCTCGGCGGAATATACCGCCGACTATGCGGGAGAGGTGCGCACCCGCGCCGAGGCCGTGCCGGGCGTCGTCCTGACCGGGGCATTGCAGGGGGAGGAACTCTCCGCGCTTTTCAGTCAGGCTGGACTTTTTGTGCTGCCGTCGAGCCATGAAGGCATGCCCATCGCACTTCTGGAGGCGATGGGCTACGGGCTCAATGTGCTGGCCAGCGACATCACGGCCAATCTGGAAGTCGGACTGCCAGACGACGACTATTTCCCGCTCGGCGACATCGATGCGTTGAAAACCGCGCTACGCCGCAAGAGCGACAACCCGCTGACGGCAGAACAGTCGCAGCAACTCATCGACTGGATCGCCCGCGATTACAGCTGGGACGGCATCGCCGATCGCACGCTGAGGGTCTATGAGGAGGGGAATAAGGGATTAGGGCAGTAGGGCAGTATGTGAAGGAATAGGGCGGCAGGCAAAGAAAAAGGGAGCTGCCGACGATATCGTCAAGCATACTCCCCTATTCCCTTACTCACCTATTCCCTTAGATCAGCGTGCCCGGCGTCGTTCTGCCGTCGGCTGGAAAGCCAGGCGGGAGTGGTAGCTGCAATAAGGGCTGGATTCACCCGATTCACTGCCGCAGAAGTGGAAATCTTCGTTCAGCGGGTCGCCGATCGGCCACTTGCAGGTACGCTCGGAGAGCTGCAATAAAGTGAGGCGGCGCGAGATCGGCACCACCACATTCGAAGCCGGCTTGACGACGGTTTCCGTCACCACTTCGGCTGCATATTCCATCTGCAGTGCCGTTGCGCCCACTGTCTTGGTGACAGTTGCCGTGCGCATCGTCGTCGTATGGGCCGTATGCGTGCTGCCGCCCGCATGCTGCGTTACAGGACGCGGCGCTGCTGCAACCGTATTGACTTTCTTGCTGCGCGGAGCAGCGGTCGTCGTCTTACCGCGACCCGAAAGCTTCAGACGGTGCACTTTGCCGATCACTGCATTACGGCTCACACCGCCAAGCTGTGCTGCGATCTGGCTTGCGCTCAAGCCTTCGCTCCACAGTTTCTTCAGTAGTTCAACGCGTTCGTCTGTCCAGTTCATCGCCCTGGGCTCCAATCATTTTCGTTATCCGGAATCCACCAGTGTTCCCGGATTGCTCCAGGCGCAAACACCATATCTATCCGGGTGACTAGGTCCGCCGCACGAAATGTAGCTTTTTTCTTTAAAGAGAAACTACAATACCGGATGACTCCATGACAAGGGATAGCCCTGTCAGGCAGATTCCATTTTTAAGGTTTTCCCCAACTTGGGTGGCAAAGACGGTTTTTCTTTGGTCCCGTGGTGCATTTTTGAACACCTTTGAGAGAGAAGCCGCTGCACGCGCCGCGCCGTGGAAACTGGGCTCTATATATAGGCGGGATGTCGGTAGCGCTAGCCCGCTTCCGGAAATGTTGGCGACAAGTCCGGCATGCGCGCTGAAAAAGTGCGGGCAACGCCCGTACAACGGGCAAAAAATGCATCAACTCATGCGTAAAGAAGCGCGATAATCGAGCCTTAGTTTGATTGACATTTTTTTCGCGAGCGCCAATATACACCCAGAATAATTATGCCGCCCGGTGGGCGGCTTTTTATTTCGGCAGGTTCGTCATGCGAAGGGCGCATGATCGACGTGCCAAAATCCTGTGATAACTGGCCGGAGAGAGGGCCGGAATATCGCTCAAAATGGCAAGGCTGACAGTCCGCTTTCTGCGGATATGCAGCATTAGAAAGGCTTATGGAGGCCTGATTGCAATGACCGACGCTACGACCGTGCAACCGCTTTACGACACCTATAATCGTGCGGCTCTGCGCTTCGAGCGAGGTGAGGGCATCTGGCTGATCACCGAAACCGGCGAGCGCTATCTCGATTTTGCGGCTGGCATTGCGGTGAACTCCCTTGGCCATTCCCATCCGCATCTGGTCGAAGCCCTAAAAAATCAGGCAGACAAGCTGTGGCACCTGTCCAATCTTTATGAAGTTCCCGGACAGGAAAAGCTCGGCCAGCGTCTGGTCGACAACACATTCGCCGACAAGGTCTTCTTCACCAATTCCGGTGCTGAAGCGCTGGAATGCGCGATCAAGACCGCCCGTCGCTATCATTTCGCCAACGGTCATCCGGAGCGTTTCCGGATTGTCACCTTTGAAGGCGCGTTCCATGGCCGCACGCTTGCGACCATCGCTGCCGGTGGCCAGGCCAAGTATCTCGAAGGTTTCGGCCCGAAGGTCGAAGGCTTCGATCAGGTGCCGTTCGGCGACGAGGCGGCCCTTCGCGCCGCCATCACCGATGAAACCGCCGCTGTCCTGCTTGAGCCCATTCAGGGCGAGGGCGGTCTGCGTGGCTTCCCGGAAGAATTCATGCGCCTTATCCGTCAGATCTGCGACGAAAAGGGCCTGCTCCTGATCCTCGATGAAGTGCAGACCGGCGTTGGTCGTACCGGCAAGCTTTTCGCCCATGAGTGGTCGGGCATCACGCCGGACATCATGGCTGTGGCGAAGGGCATCGGCGGTGGTTTCCCGGTTGGCGCCTGCCTTGCAACGGCTGAAGCCGCCAAGGGCATGGTTGCCGGTGTGCATGGCACCACCTATGGCGGCAATCCGCTGGCCATGGCGGTCGGCAATGCCGTGCTGGACGTCATTCTGGAAGAGGGTTTTCTGGAAAATGTTCAGGCCACCGCGCTTGTCATGAAGCAGGGCCTTGCGTCGATCATCGACCGGTTCCCGAATGTGGTGTCCGAGGTGCGCGGTCGCGGCCTTTTGATGGGCATCAAATGCGTTGTGCCGAACACCACGCTCATTCAGGCGCTGCGCGACGAGCATTTCCTCAGCGTCGGCGCTGGCGACAATGTCGTGCGTCTGCTGCCGCCATTGGTCACGACGCCGGAAGAAGCCCGTGAAGCGCTGAACCGCATCGAAACAGCCGTGGAACGGCTTTCTGTCGTAAATCCGATCAGCAAGACGGCGTAATCATGGCTCAGGATAACGGTATCAAGCACTTTCTCGACCTGTCTTCTGTTTCAGGAAGCGAATTGCGTTCCATCCTCGAAGACGCCAAGGCGCGCAAGGCGCGGCTGAAGGCGGGCGAGATTGAAAAGCCCTATGCCGGCAAG
The DNA here is from genome assembly GCF_040372265.1 of Brucella sp. NBRC 113783. Lineage (NCBI taxonomy): Bacteria > Pseudomonadati > Pseudomonadota > Alphaproteobacteria > Hyphomicrobiales > Brucellaceae > Brucella > Brucella sp. NBRC 113783. The sequence continues at coordinate 664,796 of NZ_BAABRX010000001.1, forward strand.
GTGCTGGCGATGATTTTCGAAAAGCCATCGACCCGCACGCGCGTGTCGTTCGATGTCGGCATGCGCCAGCTCGGCGGCGAAACGCTGATGCTCACCGGCTCGGAAATGCAGCTCGGTCGCAGCGAGACTATCGCTGATACGGCAAAGGTCCTGTCGCGCTATGTGGATGCGATCATGATCCGCACCACATCGCATGACCGCATGCTCGAATTGGCCGAATATGCCACCGTTCCGGTCATCAACGCTTTGACCGACGACACCCACCCTTGTCAGATTATGGCCGACGTACTTACATATGAGGAACATCGCGGCTCGATCAAAGGCAAGACCTTTGCCTGGATGGGGGACGGCAACAACGTCCTGCATTCGCTTGTGGAAGCCGCGGCGCGGTTTGACTTCAACGTCAATATCGCGACGCCGGAAGGCAGCGAGCCAAACCAGCACTTCATTGACTGGGCCAGGGCAAACGGTGCGGACATCATGTCCACGACAGACCCGGAAAAAGCGGCAAGCGGTGCGGATTGCATCGTGACCGACACCTGGGTTTCGATGGGACAGGAGGACCGTGCCCGTGGACATAATGTGTTCATGCCCTATCAGGTCAATGCGCGGCTGATGGCGAAAGCCGACCCGAAGGCGCTCTTCATGCATTGCCTGCCCGCACATCGCGGGGAGGAAGTGACCAACGAAGTGATCGACGGGCCGCAATCGGTCGTGTTCGACGAAGCCGAAAACAGGCTCCACGCCCAGAAGGCCATTCTGGCCTGGTGCCTGCAAGGCGCGTGATTGGAGTTTTCTGTGGCTGAGAATACCAGCAACGATTATATCGAAGCCGAAAACGGCCATTCGGGTCCCAAGCTCGATCTGGGTGATTTCGGCTTTGCAGGCGACGACGCCGTCGTGCCTTTCCAGGTGGAAGGGCTCGATGTGCGCGGTCGCGCGGTTCAGCTTGGCACGAGCATCGACGCCATCCTGAAACGCCACGAATATCCGGAAGAAGTGGCCCGCCTGCTGGCGGAGGCGACGGTTCTGACCGTTCTGCTCGGCACTTCGCTCAAATTCGAAGGCAAGTTCATCTTCCAGACCCAGTCCGACGGTCCGGTGGACATGCTGGTGGTGGATTTCAGCACACCCAATGCGGTGCGCGGCTATGCGCGTTTCGATGAGGATCGCCTGAAGGACGCCATCGCCACAGGCAAGACGCAGCCTGAAGAGCTGCTCGGTCGCGGCACATTGGCCTTCACGGTGGATCAGGGCGCCTATATGCAGCGCTATCAGGGTATTGTGGCGCTGGACGGCTCGACGCTGGAGGAAATTGCCACGACCTATTTCCGTCAGTCTGAACAGATCCCGACCGATCTGAAGCTGAGCGTCGCCAAGCTGGTCGAACGGGGTGCCGATGGCAAGCCGGTCGAGCAATGGCGCGCAGGCGGTCTGATCATCCAGTTCCTGCCGGAATCGGAATTGCGCGCGCGTGTTCCCGATCTGCCGGGCGGCGACGGTGACGAGGAAGAAGCCGTGTTTCATCCGGTGGATGATGCCTGGGATGAGGCGCGGTCACTGCTCGGCACCATCGAAAGCTCGGAACTGACCGATCCGCAGGTCGGCTCGGAACGCCTGCTGTATCGCCTGTTCCACGAGCGCGGCGTGCGCGTCTTCAACGCCATCAAGGTGGCGGATATATGCTCCTGCTCGCGGGAGAAAATCCAGGGCGTCCTGTCGGGCTTCTCGGCAGAGGAAATTCAGGACAGCATCGAAAACGGCAAGATTTCGGTGTCCTGCGAATTCTGCTCGACGCATTACGAGTTTGATCCGGCGCAGTTCGCCAAGTAATCAAAAAAGGCGGTTCAGAAGAACCGCCTTTTTTGTTTCCTGCTCTAATTCAGCGTGCGGCGCTGTTCCGGCACATCCAGCGAGAAAGCCGGAATATCCACTTCGAATGTATTGCCCGTCGGGTTCTGCATCTGATAGCGCCCGACCATGACGCCGGATGATGTGGTCAGCGGACAGCCGGATGAATATTGGAACGAGTCGCCCGGATCGAGCACCGGCTGTTCGCCGACGACACCGGCCCCGCGCACTTCCTCGACGCGGCCATTGGCATCGGTAATCTGCCAGTAGCGCGAGCGCAGCTGCACCGTGTCGGAGGAATTATTGGCAATGGTGATGCGGTAGCCCCAGACATAGCGGTTGTCTTCGGGAGCCGACTCGTCTTCCAGATAAAACGGCTCAACCGTTATTTCGATCCCCTGCGTCACCGCCCTGTACATCGCATCCGCCTTTGTCATGTGCCTGTTGCCCACCTATCGCCAAAGTTGCGTTGGAGGTCAACGTGGCGCGGCAATCTCGACAGGGCCAAAGCGGGCGGTTTTCTGCAATCGGATCGTTCTTGTGGTGGATTGCAGCGAAAAGGTCACATTTTTTAAGACGAAACACCGTCTTTTGCATGATCCGGAGATGCTTCGGCACAAGAAAATGCAGAAAATAAACGGATGACCCGGCCTGACGGAATCAGGCCGGATCATCCTTTTCTTTATTTAGCGAACGGCTGCCTTCAGCGCCTCTTCGACGTCTTCCAGAAGATCGTCGGTATCTTCAAGGCCAACCGAAATGCGCAGCACGCCATCGGAAATGCCAAGCTCGGCCTTGGCCTCATCGCTCAGGTTCTTGTGCGTCGTGGTGGCCGGATGGGTGATCAGGCTCTTGGCGTCGCCCAGATTGTTGGAGATGCTGAACACCTGCAACGCATTTTCGAATTTGAACGCGGCTTCCTTGCCGCCTTCCAGTTCGAGCGCGATCAGGGTCGAACCGCCAGTCATCTGCTTGGCGATCACATCTGCCTGCGGATGGTCGGCGCGGCCCGGATAAAGGACGCGCTTGACGCCCGGCTTGCCTGCGAGAACATCGGCAACGGCAGCCGCCGACTGCGTCATCTGGCGCACGCGCACGGACAGCGTTTCCAGACCCTTCAGCATAATCCAGGCATTGAACGGGCTCATGCCGGGGCCGGTATGGCGATAATAGTCCTGAAGCTCGGTTTCGACCCATTCGCGGTCGGACAGCACGATGCCGCCAAGGCAGCGGCCCTGACCGTCAATATGCTTGGTGGTCGAATAGACGACGATATGCGCGCCAAGCTCCAGCGGCTTCTGGTAAAGCGGGGTCGCAAAGACATTGTCCACGATCAGCTTCGCGCCTGCTTCATTGGCCACTTCGGCCACGGCGGCGATATCGATGATTTCGAGCGTAGGGTTCGACGGGCTTTCGAGGAACATCACCTTGGTGTTCGGACGAACAGCGGCTTTCCAGTTGGCGATGTCCGAGCCGTCGATGATCGAGATTTCCACACCATAGCGCGGCAGCAGGGTCTCGACGATATAGCGACACGAGCCGAACACGGCGCGCGCGGAAATCACATGATCACCCGCCTTGACCTGACACAGAATGGCAGCGGCGACGGCAGCCATGCCGGAAGCCGTGGCACGGCCTTCCTCGGCGCCTTCCAGCGCGCACATGCGCTTTTCGAACATGTCCGTGGTGGGGTTGGCGTATCGCGAATAGATGAAACCCGGATTTTCGCCCTTGAAACGCGCTTCGGCGGCTTCGGCATCGGGATAAAGGAAACCCTGCGTGAGGAACATCGCTTCCGACATTTCGGCGAAACCGGAGCGGAGCGAACCGGCGTGCACGAGCTGCGTTGCGGGGCGGAACTTGCGGGTAGTCTCAGTCGTCATTTTTCCAACCTGTCAAAAGCTGGTCGGCCGGGACGCCCAAAAGCGTTTAGTGGCATCTCGGCGGCCAATAAAAAACCGGCCCAAAAGGCCGGTAACGAACCGCGGCCCTTTTTAGCGAATTCTTTAACGTGGCTGCAAGCCGGCCGGCCAAATCACCACGGAACACATTTTCCATATGCCTGTTGCGCAAGGTCGTCAATGCCACGATAGCGAGTTTTGAGGAAAAGCCTGCCTCGTTGGCTCACGATTGGGTTCGATTCCTGCGGAAAACCCCGTTTCTCCGGGCGTGAAGGGTTGGCATTGGGCCTTCGAGTGGTCAAAGGTCTTTTGAAGAATTGCTCAGACTATGGAGTACGAGGTCGATGGCGCTAAGAGATGCGGGAATTCTGGCGGATGCGGATATCGCTGCGCTGTTCGAAAGCGGTTTGCTGGCTTCGCCGCGCCCGCTGGATACCGACCAGATTCAGCCTGCGAGCCTCGATCTCCGCCTTGGCGCAAAGGCCTATCGCGTTCGCGCCTCCTTCATGCCGGGTCCCGGCACACCGGTTATAGATAAGCTCGAACGGCTCAAGCTGCACGAGATCGACCTGACCGCAGGCGCGGTTCTCGAAACCGGCTGCGTCTATATCGTGCCGCTCTTGGAAAGCCTTGCGCTGTCGCCCGAACTGTCGGCATCCGCCAATCCGAAAAGCTCGACTGGCCGTCTCGACATCTTCACCCGCGTGATTGCCGATGGCGCGCAGGAATTCGACAAGGTGCCTGCCGGTTACAACGGCCCGCTTTATCTGGAAGTCAGCCCGCGCACATTCCCCATTGTTGCGCGCACCGGCTCGCGCCTGTCGCAGATCCGTTTCCGCAAGGGCCGCGCCCAGCTCGATGAGGCGGAACTCGCCGCGCTGCATAATTCCGAGACGCTGGTGGCCGCTGAAATGCCGAACATCTCCGGCGGCGGCATTGCGCTTTCCGTCGATCTTTCCGGCGGCCCGGACAAGTTGATCGGCTATCGCGGCAAACATCACACGGGCGTTGTCGATGTGGACAAGCGCGCCGCCAATGATGTGCTCGATTTCTGGGAGCCTATCTATGATCGCGGCGCACGCGAACTCGTGCTTGACCCGGATGAATTCTATATCCTCGTCTCGCGAGAAGCCGTGCATGTGCCGCCGCTCTACGCCGCAGAGATGACGCCGTTCGATCCGCTGGTCGGTGAGTTCCGCGTTCACTATGCGGGCTTCTTCGATCCGGGCTTTGGTCACAGTGCGGCTGGCGGCACGGGCAGCCGCGCGGTTCTCGAAGTGCGCAGCCATGAAGTGCCCTTCATTCTGGAACATGGCCAGATCGTCGGACGCCTTGTCTATGAGCATATGCTGCACCGTCCGAAGGCGCTTTACGGCACCGATCTCGGCTCCAATTATCAGGCGCAGCAGTTGAAGCTTTCCAAGCATTTTCGTTGACTGTATGAGCCTGCTCCGCGCAGATAGATGAAGTGCGGAGGAAAGCGACGAACGTGGCCAACGGAACAGGACCGGAAACAAGCCGAAAACAGGATGCCCCGGCGGATGCGTCGCCGCGCAGGCTGTCGGTTGGCATTGTCGCGCTGCCGGGTTTTACGCTGACGGCGCTCAGCCTGTTTCTCGATCCCTTCCGCCTCGCTGCCGATGATCGTGACAAGAGCCGCCAGATCCGCTGCGCCTGGAAAATCTGCACGCTGTCGGGCGATCCGGTTGCGTCCAGTTCCGGCATGGTGATCGAGCCGACAGCTCCCATCGGCGAACTCGACGAATGCGATTATGTGGCGGTCGTTGGTGGGGTGCTTGCCCAGTATCGTCCGCGCCAGCAGGCATTGATCGATCTCATCAAGCGCGCCGACAAACGCGGCAAGACCGTGGTGGGGCTTTGCACCGCCGCTTTCCTGCTTGCCGAGGGCAGCTTGCTCGAAGACCGCAATTGCTGTGTGAACTGGTTCCACCGCGACGATTTTCTCGATCTGTTCGACGGCTATACCGCCGATACGACCAGCCTGTTTCACCGCAGCGGGCGGCACTATACCTGCGCGGGTGGATTGGGTGCAGCGTCGCTGGCGCTTTCCATCATCCAGAACGAAATTTCCGAGGAACTGGCGCGTAAAAGCGCATCGATCCTCATGATCCCTTACGAGCTGGTACGCTCCGAACAGCCAGCGCTTAGTTTCAATGGCGTGCGCTCGCCGATGATCCGCAAGGCCATCCGCATTTTCGAGGAAACGCTGGAAGACCCGGTGCCCATGATCGATGTGGCGCGCAGGCTCGGCATTTCGGTGCGGCAGATGGAGCGCGGCTTCCGGCTGGCGCTGGAACGCACAGCCTTCGAAGTGCGCGAAGAACTGCGCGTCAAGAAGGCAAAGGAACTGCTGGCCGAGACCGGATTATCGCTTCTGGAAGTGGCCGTCGCGAGTGGCTTTACCGATACGCGCAGCATGAACCGGTCCTTCTCGCGCCAGAAGCAGAAGGCTCCACGCGATTATCGTAAGCAAAGATAGATGCAGACGCTCAAAACTTGCGGATGTCATCATCTCCGCTTATGTCTTGCGCGATGAATCTGTCAGCATGGCGGAAAATTGAGACGCAGGAGATTTGCATGTCTGATGGTGTAAACCGTTTTCTTGGCGATACGCCTGCACGCATCATCGTCAAGCTGGTGCTGATTTCGCTGGTGGTTGGCGTGGTCATGAGCGCGTTCCACTGGACGCCCTACGATATTCTCTGGGGCATTCGCGATTTCTTCCTGCGCCTGTGGAATATGGGCTTCTCCGCCGTCGCCCGTTTCGCGGATTATCTCATTTTGGGCGCAGCCGTTGTCATCCCTGCCTTTATTTTGCTCCGTATCCTCAGCTATCGCAAATAGCAGATATTGGAAGCAGGGTTATACATTCGGACGATGCAGCAAAAACAAGGATTTATGCTTTCCCGGCGCGGCTTTCTGGTTCTCGCCGGGGGCGCGGTTTCGCTCTCCGTCTTGCCGTTCGGCGCAGCGGATGCAGCGACGAATGTGGTGAGCGCGGGTGATCCCACCGCGCTGTTCAACACCATCCGCAAGGCAAACGGCCTCTCGCTCATGGCGACCGATTCCAAGCTGGAACAGGCCGCGCTTTTTCAGGCGAAGCGCATGGCAAGCTATGGCAAGATCGGCCACAGCGTCGGCTGGGGCAATGGTTTTGTCGCGCGGTTGCGTCAGGCGGGCATTCGCGGTCCTGCGGCTGAAAATGTCGCCTCCGGCCAGCCCAATACCGAAGCCGTGTTCGACGCCTGGATGAAGTCGCCCGGCCATCGCAAAAACATGCTCGATCCCACCTTCAGCCATTATGGCCTGGCCTGGGCCACGCCGGAAAACAAACCCAATCGCATCTATTGGGCAATGATGCTGGGCCTCTGATCTCTATAACTCCTGACATAAAGCTGTCAGGGGCTGCGACAATCTATGGGCCGAATTCTCTGTAGTTTCGAGCGATTCCAGAGTAGACGTTCTCGAATTACAGGTGTGAATTCGGGGATAGTGGTTATGGATCAGTCGCAGCGCGTTGGAAGCGTTACGAGGCCGTTCGATGTGACGCATCGCATGGTCATGCTGATCGCCATTCCCATGACGCTTGCCGCCATCACGACGCCGCTGCTGGGGCTCGTCGATATGGGCGTGGTCGGGCAGATGGGCAAGGCCGAACTGATCGGCGGGCTGGCCATCGGCGCGCTGGTGTTCGATTTCCTGCTGTCCATGTTCAATTTCCTGCGCTCCGGCACAACCGGTCTGGTGGCGCAGGCCATGGGTGCTGAAGACGCCATCGAAGAACAGGCAATCTTCTGGCGCGCCATCATTATCGCGGTGATCGCGGGCGGCTTGATGATCCTCTGCCTGCCGCTCATTCTGGCCGCGGCCTCCAGCTTCATGCATCCGACAAGCGCGACACAGGAGGCCATGGCGACCTATGTGTCGATCCGCATGCTGGCCGCGCCGGTGGCGCTCATCAATTATTCGGTGCTGGGGCTGGTTCTCGGACGCGGACAGGGCCTGCTTGGCCTCGGCCTTCAGGTTCTGCTCAACGGCATCAATATCGTGCTCTGCATTATCCTCGGTCTGGAACTCGGCTGGGGCGTGACAGGCGTTGCCTGGGCCACGGTCACCGGCGAAACCGTCGCGGCGATAGTCGGCCTCTTTCTGGTGGTCCGGCATTTCCGCAAGGACGCGACCAAGCGCCCGAGCCGCCAGCGCATTTTCCAGAAGGAAGGCATTCTGCGCATGTTCGCGGTCAATCGCGATATCATGATCCGCTCCTTCCTGCTTCTGACCGCTTTCGCCTTCTTCACACGTGCGGGTTCCGATCTCGGGCCGGTGACGCTCGCAGCCAATGCCGTGCTGATGAATTTCTTCCTCGTGGCAGGCTTTTTCCTCGACGGCATGGCCGCCGCCGCTGAACAGATCGTCGGGCGGTCGATCGGTGCGCGCTACAGCCCGGCCTTTGTGCGCGGCACTAAGCTCACCTTTGTGTGGGGGCTGGTGATGGCCAGCATCATCGCCTTCGCGCTTTTGGTTTTCGGAGATCCAATCATCAGCCTCTTGTCCAAGGCCGAGGATGTCCATGCCGAGGCGCTCAAATATCTGCCATGGGCGGCACTCACCGGTATCACCGGGCTGCTCGCCTTTCATATGGACGGTGTCTATATCGGGGCCACATGGTCGCGCGACATGCGCAATATGATGTTTCTGTCGCTGGCCTTCTTTATGGCCGTGCTTTACGCGGCAAAGCCCGCGATGGGCAATCACGGGCTTTGGCTGGCGCTTAATCTGTTTCTGTCGATACGTGGCATCACGCTTCTGGCGATGCTGCCACGCCGCTATCGGCTGGAATTCACGAAATAATCACGCAGGCAACGGACGCGCTGCCCAGTCTTTTGTGTCGCGGTCGCGCAGTTCGGCAATATTGGCAACGCCTTCGCGTTTAACCGCTGCCGAAAGCCCGCGCAGAATGTCGCTTGGCAGGCCGGGGCCGCGATAGATGAGGCCCGTATAAAGCTGTACCAGATCAGCCCCAGCCTTGATCTTGGTCAGGGCGGTTTCGGCGCTATCGATACCCCCAACGCCGATCAGCGGCATGTCAGGCCCCACACGCTCGCGCATGCGGGCAAGAACCACGGTGGACCGTTCGAACAGCGGTGCGCCGGAAAGCCCGCCGGTTTCGTCGCGGTTTTCAGCACTTTTCAGCCCGGTACGCGACAGGGTGGTATTGGAAACGATGATGCCGTCCAGTTTCTGCTCGGTGGCCTCGACGGCAATGTCGTCCAGTTCCTCATCGGCCAGATCAGGCGCGATCTTGAGGAACACCGGACGCTTCAGCGTGCACATGCTGCCTTCCTCGTTGCGCGCTTCCAGCACACGGCTCAGAAGCTCGCGCAGACTGTCGCGCGCCTGGAGATTGCGCAGGCCCGGCGTGTTGGGCGAGGAAATATTGACGGTGAAATAGCGCGCCAGCTGGTAGAACCGGCGAATGCCCGCCACGTAATCGGCGATGCGATCTTCCGCATCCTTGTTGGCACCAATATTGACGCCGACAATGCCGCTCTTGCCTGCGCGCTGCGACAGGCGCTTGAAAGCCGCCTCGTGGCCTTCATTATTGAAACCGAGGCGATTGATGACGGCCCTGTCATCCACAAGACGGAAAATGCGCGGACGCGGATTGCCGCTTTGCGGGCGCGGCGTGATGGTGCCGATTTCGGTGAAGCCGAAGCCGAGCTTCAAAAGCGCATCCGGCACTTCGGCATTCTTGTCATAGCCAGCGGCCATGCCGAGCGGATTGGGAAACTGCAATCCCGCAACCTTGACCGACAAAGCGGGGTCGCTCGGTGCGCTGCAGCTTACGAGCCCGGTCTTCAGCCCGGCAATGGACAGGCCATGCGCCTGTTCTGCGTCGAAAGAGAAGAGGGCGCGTCGGCCGAGAGTTTCAAAAAGTCCGCTCATTCGTCTTTCAGCTCCGGGAAAATATGAAGTCCATTGTCGTCGAGCAGCAAGGGCTCGACAGCCACGACCGCATCAAGCGGCAGGTCCGCATAGAGATGAGGGAAAAGCGCACCACCGCGCGAGGCCTCATATTTAAGGTCTTCACCAAGACGGGTCGCGTCCACGCTCACAAGAACCAAGTTGTTCTGGTTCGCGAAATGCTTCGCAGCGGTTTCGCGCACCTGTGTTGCAGTAGAGAAATGGATATAGCCATCGGCAATATCAACCGGTGCACCCGAAAAGCTTCCCGCCTTTTCCGCTTGCGCCCAGAGTTCGCGCGGGGCGATCTTGTAGATGATCTTGGTCATGGCTGTCCTCTAGACCGAAATTGTCAGAAAATCAAAGACCGTGATGTTCGATTTTCGTCGCAAAGCTCCCATATGATGACAGGAAGCCAAAGGGAGATCGGATTATGTCGAACAAAAACACCTTTTTCGCCGCACGTCCCGTCATGCGCGGTCTGGCGGCGGTGGCTCTGGTCGCGCCGGTTCTGGCCGCATCCGGAGCGGTGGCGCAGGAAAATGGCCGCTATCGTCTGGAACAGACCGAAACCGGCTATGTGCGCCTTGATAGCAAGACCGGCGCGATTTCGGTTTGCACCGAACAGTCGCAGGGCCAGATGATCTGCAAGATGGCCACGGAAGACCGCGAGGCTTATGAGAATGATCTGGCGGATTTGCAGGGCCGCGTGAAGGTGCTGGAAGACCGGCTGGCGGCCATCGATCAGAAGGGCGGCGGCAATACCGCTTCGGGCCTGCCGAGCGAACAGGAGTTCGAACAATCCATGAGCTATATGGAACGCTTCATGCGCCGCTTCATGGACATAGCCAAGAGCTTCGACAGCGAGCCAGAAAAGCCCGCGGAGACGACACCAACACCGCCCGGCGGACGGACGTGATCGCTCGTGGATAATAAAAAAGGCGCCAAATGGCGCCTTTTCTGTTTCTGTCGTTACGCGGCGTAGCGTTTCGTCGCTTCGATCAGCTCATGAACGATGCCCGGCTCGGTCACGGCGTGGCCGCTATCCTCGACGATCTTGAGGTCGGCTTCTGGCCACAGCTTCTTCAGCTGCCATGCATTGATGAAGGGCGTGCAGATATCGTAACGGCCATGCACGATGACGCCCGGAATATGCCGGATGCGTTCGACATTGCGCAAAAGCTGGTCGTCGGAATCGAGGAAGCCGCGATTCTGGAAATAGTGGCATTCGATGCGCGCAAAGGCGATTGCATATTCATCCGCGCCGAAGGCATCAACGCGGGATGGGTCCGGCAGAAGCGAAATGATTGAGCCTTCCCAGCGCGCCCAGCGACGGGCGGCTTCCAGCTGAACTTTCGGATCGCGGTCCGTCAGGCGCTTGTAATAGGCGGCAATCATATCGCCGCGCTCGGCTTCGGGAATATGCTCCTGAAAGGCTTCGAAGTGATCTGGAAAAATGATGCTGGCACCGTTGGTATATGTCCAGTCGATTTCGAACCGGCGCAGCATGAAGATGCCACGCAGCACCATTTCCGACACGCGTTCCGGGTGCGTTTCAGCATAAGCGAGGCCGAGCGTCGAACCCCAGGAGCCGCCGAAAATCTGCCATTTGTCGATGCCGAGATGGGCGCGGATATGCTCCATATCGGCGACCAGATCCCAGGTGGTGTTTTCACGCAATTCGGCGTGCGGCGTGGAACGACCGCAACCGCGCTGGTCGAACAGGATGATGCGATAACGCTCGGGATCGTGCAGGCGACGCATGGCAGGCGTGATGCCGCCGCCGGGGCCGCCATGAATCATGATCACCGGCTTGCCGTCCGGGTTGCCGCACTGCTCGACATGGATGCGATGCAGCGGGGACACCTGCAGCATCTCTTCCTTGAAGGGTTCAATCTCGGGATAAAGCATATTGCGCGTCATGAAAGGCCTTCTGGTTCCCACCCTCTGCTTCACGTGTCTGGCGGGGCCTGTGTTTCAATTTCCGGCGCAACCCTACCACACAATGGGGCAACATGGCGGCAATGAGAAATGCGAAAACACGTTAGCAACGTGATTTTTGGTTGCTCCGCATAAAAATAGGCATAAAAACTTGTTTGGTAGCATTGGATGCACCGCACGGGGAGGAACCACTTGAAATTGGCGCGCGAGGCACATGCACTTTATCATCGCTGACGATCACCCGCTTTTTCGCGGCGCATTGAGACAGGTTCTGTCGGGACAATCCGAAAACGTCGAGATTGTCGAAGTTGGCGATTTCGATGCCGTCAGGAAACTGGTTGCCGAACGCGACGATATCGACCTTCTGCTGCTCGATCTGACCATGCCCGGTGGTGCAGGCCTGTCAGGGCTGGTTGCGCTGAAGGCGCTCCAACCGGCTTTGCCGGTGGTGATCGTATCGGCCACGGATGACGCCGCCACCATCCATCATGCGGTGGAACTTGGCGCATCGGGCTTCATCTCCAAATCTGCCAGCATGGAAACCATCGGCGAGGCGGTTCGCGCCGTGCTTGCAGGCGATATCTGGACGCCGGAAGGCATCGATCTCGATCACCCGAAGGATCCGGAAATCGAGGGGCTGATTGCGCGCCTGCGCACGCTCACACCGCAGCAGACCCGCGTGCTGACCATGCTCGCCGAGGGTCTTCTCAACAAGCAGATCGCGTATGAGCTGAGCGTGTCGGAAGCAACCGTCAAGGCGCATGTCTCGGCCGTGTTGCAGAAGCTTGGCGTCGATAGCCGCACTCAGGCTGTCATCTTGCTGTCGCGCATCGGCAGTGACGTTATCAGCACATGATATGGTTATTGCGCAGCCGTCTGTGACGAGCTGCCGTCCTGTCGCGCATGATAAAAATGCGACAGCAATGAGCGCAACGCCGCCGGGCGAAGCGGCTTGTTCAGCAAGGTGATGTTTTCATCCTCGGCGCGCTGGCGCACTTCCTTGGAACGGTCGGCGGTCAGCAAGATGGCGGGTATTTCCGTCTCGAAATGCTCCCGCGTGAAGCCGATCATGTCGATGCCGTTTTCATGGATCAAATGATAATCGGCGACGATGACATCCGGCGCGGTGCTGCGATTGGCGCAAAAGGCTTTCAGCGCCGCGCCGTTGCGCAGCGTGGTCACGTTGCAGCCCCAGCCCGAAAGAAGCGTTTCCATGCCGGACAGAATGTCGGCATCATTGTCGATGCACAGCACATCGAGGCCTGTCAGTTCCAGCGCGCGCGCATGGCCACGACGGCTTCTGGTTTCCTCTACCGGCACCGGCTCGTTTGAAACCGGAATGCGCAGGGTGAATGTTGTGCCCTTGCCCTGAACCGAGCGCACCGACAGCGGAAATTCCAGCAGCCGGGCGATGCGGTCGACGATGGACAGGCCAAGTCCCAGCCCTTCCGCCTCGCGCATACCTTCATCAAGGCGGGTGAATTCGCGGAAGACGAGTTTCAGCTTGTGCTGCGCAATGCCGATGCCGGTGTCCAGCACCTGCAATTCGACAAAAGCGCCCCGCCGCCGGACGCCAAGCAGCATGCCGCCGCTGCGGCTATATTTGATCGAATTGGAAACGAGATTCTGGATCAGGCGGCGCAGCATGTTGCGGTCGGTTTTCACCACGATGCTCGACGGCACCACGCGCAGTTTCAGCGCCTTCTTGCGCGCCAGCGGCGTGAAATCCGTGGCGATCTGGCTCAGCAACCTGTCCAGCCGGAACACCGAGACTTCCGGTTTCAGCGCGCCTGTGTCGAGGCGCGAAATATCCAGCACCATGCCCAGAATGGCTTCCACCGCCTCCAGCGAGGAATCGATGTTGCGGGCAAATTCGCTGGTTTCCGAACGCCCAAGTTTCTCCGACAGCGCGGTGGAATAGAGGCGCGCGGCGTTGAGCGGTTGCAGAATGTCGTGGCCCGCGGCGGCGAGAAAGCGCGTCTTGCCGAGATTGGCCTCTTCGGCAGCGGCCTGCGCCCGCGCCAGTTCCTTGTTCACATGGGTCAGTTCCGCCGTGCGGTCGGCCACGCGCTGTTCCAGCATTTCGGCGGCCTTCTGGCGCATCAGATCGGCTTCGACGGCAGCGGTGATGTCGGTATAGGTCGCGACGATACCGCCATCCGGCATCGGATTGGACTGGATTTCCAGTGTCTTGGCCGTCGATTTCATCTTCAGGCGCGCGGGCTTGCGGCTGGCCGTCAGTGAATGGATGATGCTGTTGCGCGCATTGAAGGCGATGTCTTCGCGGCGGATCAGATGCTCGACGATTTCCGAGACCGGGATACCGACCTGCATCACCTCGTCAGGCAGGTTGAGCAGGGTGCGGAACTGGCGGTTCCAGAAGGCCAGCCGAAAATCCTTGTCGAAAACCGTAATGCCCTGTTCCATCTGGTCGAGCGCGATCTGCAACAGGTCGCGATTTTGTTGCAGGGCGGCGGAAGCGTCATCGAGAAGCTGGCGCGCATCACGCCCTGAAGCATCGTTGCGTTGCAGAAGCAGCGACAGAACGAGCCGTGCCGAAGCGGTGCCAACCGCCGTGCCAAGCAATTGTTCGGCATGGCGGATCAGGGGCGTGTCAACGGTCATGCCCGGATCGAGCCTGCGCTGTTCATGCCCTTCGAACCGCAGGAAGGCGCGCTCGACACGTTCGGAGCCGAGATAGCGCGCCATGGTGGCTTTCAGTTCCGCCACGGTGACGGTGGTGCGGAACCGTCGGAGCGTCGGCGTCGCGATGAAATAGCGCGGCAGGAAGATGCTGGCCTGAATGCGCTCCAGCGGCGTCGAGGCGCGCGAGAGCGAACCCAGAATATAGAACAGCGTGTTGGCGGTGAGGCTCCAGATCACGCCATTGGTCAGCGGCAGCGCATCGGTGCCAAACAGCGCTTCCGGGCGCAACGCGGTGAAACCCAGAAAGCCGTCGCGCAAAATGGCGGCATCTTCCGGCGCCATGGTGGGCAGCAACAGCGTATAGGCCCATACGAGAAAGCCCGCCGACAGCCCCATCATTGCGCCGCGCCCATTGGCATTGCGCCAGAACAAACCGCCGATAAAGGCCGGAACGAATTGCGCAATCGCCGCAAACGATACGAAGCCGATAGAGGCAAGGTGAATATTGTTGGACGTGAAGCGATAATAGGCGAAGGCGAGCGCCAGAATGGCGATGATCGTCACACGCCTTGTATTGAGAATGACCTTTGTCAGGTCGGGCTGTTCAGCCGGGTGACGCTTGGCCATGCTGCGGATGAAAAGCGGCAGCACGAGATGGTTGGAAATCATGATCGACAGCGCCACGCAGGCGACGATCACCATCGCCGTTGCAGCGGACAGACCGCCAAGGAAGGCGATGAGCGCCATCCAGTGCGCTTCGGCGGCAAGCGGCAGCGCCAGCACGTAAAGATCGCCACTGACCGTGGTGCCAAGCGTCATCACGCCGATCAGGGCAATCGGAAACACGAAGATATTGATCAGCACCAAATAGACCGGGAACAGCCAGGATGCGGTGCGCAATTCCTTTTCGCTGCGGCTTTCGACGACCGTAACGTGGAACTGGCGCGGCAGCATGATGATGGCCGCAGCACTCAAGGCGGTTTGTATGATCCAGGTGCCGATGGAGGTCTGGTAGTGGAAGGCTTTCAGCGCATCGGTGGACTGGGAAATCTGGTCGATGAGCTGCGAGGGCGAGCCGAACAGGAAGAACGTGCAGGCGAGCCCCACGGTGAGAAATGCGCAAAGTTTGATGACGGATTCCACCGCAATGGCGAGGATCAACCCGTTCTGGTGTTCGGTCGCATCGGTGTGGCGCGTGCCAAACAGGATCGCGAAGACGGCGAGCACAGCGGCAACCGCCAGCGAAATATCGCCGAAGATGAAGGCAGGCGGCGCGACGGCGCGGCCATAATGGTCCATCACCAGCCCGACGCTGCCCGCAACTGCTTTCAGCTGCAAGGCGATATAGGGGATCGACCCTACGGCGGCGATACAGGTGGCGAGAGATGCCACGCCAAAACTTTTGCCATACCGCGCCGCCAGAAAATCGGCGATGGAGGTGATGCGCTCCGCCTTGGCCAGCCGCACGATATGGCGCAGTAGCCGGTTGCCGAGCGTGAACACCAGGATCGGCCCGATATAGATTCCGAGAAATTCCAGCCCGCGCTGTGCGGACAGGCCGACAGAGCCGAAGAAGGTCCAGGACGTACAATAGACCGCAAGGCTCAGCGCATAGACATAGGGACGCGGCGCACTGTTCCAGCGTGAGGCTCTGCGGTCGCCGATACTGGCAACAGCAAAAAGCAGCAGCAGGTACAGGAAGGCAGCGCCGATGATTCCCCAGCCTTGCATAGGCGGCTTTATTCCTCTTCAGTTTATCCAAGTCTGTCTGACGCAAGCACTTTCATGTTCTGCGTGCAAGAATATTGATGAAAAAGCGGATGTTTTACCCGTCGATATCCGCGTTTATCTTTTCTTTGAAGTTTTTCGAATACAAACTAAGCGAAATACAGTTTGATAGAACCGTTCTTCGAGCCTCCCCCTGTCAGGAGCGGTCCTATCGTTCACCGTCGGAGCGATCTGACGCCATATTAATTGACGAACGCACCGCAGCAACGACGGCCCGGTTATGTGGAATGCAATCGTGAGGGAGACTGACGAATGTTGAAAGAATTCAGGGAATTCGCTCTCAAGGGCAATATGGTCGATCTGGCCATCGGTGTGATTATCGGCGGCGCCTTCGGTGGCCTCGTCAATTCCATCGTCAACGATATCATCATGCCGATCATCGGTCTGATCACCGGCGGTATCGATTTCTCGAACATGTTCATCCAGCTTGCCGGCGAGCCGAAGTCCACGCTTGCCGCCGCCCGTGAAGCCGGTGCAACCGTTGCTTACGGTAACTTCGTGACCCTGCTGATCAATTTCCTGATTATCGCCTGGGTGCTGTTCCTTGTCGTCAAGGGCATGAACCGCATGAAGAAGAAGGAAGAAGCAAAGCCTGAGCCGGAAGCTCCGCGCGAGGAAGTGCTGCTGACCGAAATCCGCGATCTTCTTGCCAAGAAGGCCTGATCGGGATTTTTTCTTTGCGTTACAAGACGGAGCCTGCAAGGGCTCCGTTTTTGTTTTGGCATTCATCAATACCGATGATCGGATCATCACAAAATGCCGAGTGATTTTGTGCTCGCGTCTTGCTAAGGCCGATAGACATAGAGCAAGTAGCGCAGGATCATCATGACACTTTTAGCCAGTCTCCGCCGTGAAGCAGCGCAAGCGCCAGAAAGCGGCATTGTCGCCGTTGCCAATCATGGCAGGGGCCGCGAAGGGCTCATTCCGTTATGGGTGGGCGAAGGCGATCTGCCGACGCCGGATTTCATCCGCGATGCGGCGCAGAAAAGCATTACCGACGGCGAGACCTTCTATACATGGCAGGCCGGTATTCCCGAACTGCGCGAGGCGCTGGCCCGTTACCATGCGCGTCATTTCCCGCTGGCCTTGAAGCCTGAGAATTTCTACGTCACCGGCTCGGGCATGCACGCCATCGAAATGGCGCTGACGGCGACGGTCGGTGCGGGCGAGGAAGCGATCTATCTGTCGCCGGCCTGGCCGAATTTCGTCGGCGCGGCTGGTCTTGCAGGTGCGGTGCCCGTCGCGGTGGAACTGGAATTCGGCGCGAATGGCTGGGTGCTCGACCCGGAGAAGGTCGCCGCCGCCATCACGCCCCGCACCCGCGCGCTGTTCATCAACACGCCGTCCAACCCGACCGGATGGACCGCCGACCGTGAGACGCTGCGTTACATCCTTGATCTGGCGCGCAAGCACGGTCTCTGGATCATCGCCGACGAGATCTACACGCATTTCTATTATGGCGGCGGTCACGCCCCGTCTTTTATGGAAATCATGGAGCCCGACGACCGCATCATCTTCGTCAATTCCTTCTCCAAGAACTGGGCGATGACCGGCTGGCGCGTGGGCTGGATGACGGTGCATCCTTCCGTCGGTCCGGTGATCGAAAACATGATCCAGTATTCGAACTCCGGTGTGGCGCCATTCATGCAGCGTGGCGCGGTGGCGGCGCTCGATCAGGGTGAACCCTTTTTCGCCATGCAGGTGGAGCGTGCCCGCGCCACCCGCGACAGGCTTTGCTCGACCTTGCAGGCAACCGGCAAGGTGCGCCTGGCCCCGCCGGAAGGCGCGTTCTATCTGTTCTTCGGCGTTGAAGGCGTGACGGATTCGGTCAAGGCGGCCATCGATATTATCGACCGGGCCAATGTGGGCCTTGCACCGGGCAGCGCCTTTGGGCAGGGCGGCGAGGCGTTCTTCCGGCTATGTTTCGGTCGCGCCCCGCATCAGATTGATGAGGCCGCAGCACGGCTCGTGAAATGGATCGAGCGACTTTAATCTAAAACAAAGGCCGGTGAAAACCGGCCTTTTTCATTCAGCTATTTGCGAAGCGCTTATCCGCCCGCCTTGGACACCATCAGCGGCACGACGCGGTCGGAACTGGCCGTCTGCGGGGCATCGGTTTCGGCAAAAGGAATGCCGAGCGTGTTCCAGACTTCCAGCAGCGCGTCCTTCAGCCCGTCGATCAGCGCATCGTCATGCAGCGGCGACGGCGTGATGCGCAGGCGTTCGGTGCCGCGCGGCACAGTCGGATAGTTGATCGGCTGGATATAGATGCCGTGGACATCGAGCAGCCGGTCGCTGGCCTTCTTGCAAAGCTCCGGATCGCCGACCAGCACGGGCACGATATGCGTGTCCGAAGGCATGACCGGCAGGCCCGCTGCCGACAGTACATCCTTGGCCTGCTGCGCTTGACGCTGCTGGCCGTCGCGTTCGATCTGCGAGGTTTTGAGATGGCGGATCGAAGCCGTTGCAGCCGCTGCCACCGATGGCGGAAGCGCGGTCGTGAAGATGAAGCCCGGCGCATAGGAACGCACGGCATCGATAATGGCGCGTGAGCCGGTGATATAGCCGCCCAGCGCGCCGAAAGCCTTGGCGAGCGTGCCTTCGATGATGTCGATGCGGTGTGCCAGACCATCGCGGTCGGTGATACCGCCGCCGCGCTGGCCGTACATGCCAACGGCATGAACTTCATCGATATAGGTCATGGCATTATACTTGTCGGCGAGGTCGGCGATCTCTTCGATCGGTGCAATATCGCCATCCATCGAATAGACGGATTCAAACACGATCAGCTTGGCGCGTGCCGGATCGGCGGCCTTCAAAAGCTGTTCCAGATGCTCGACGTCATTGTGGCGGAAAATCTTCTTCTCCGCACCCGAGCGGCGCACGCCTTCGATCATCGAGGCATGGTTCAGCTCGTCGGACAGGATCAGGCAGTTCGGCAGCAGGCGCGCAATGGTCGAAATCGAGGCTTCGTTGGAAATGAAGCCGGAGGTGAAGACGAGACCGGCCTCCTTGCCGTGCAGGTCGGCCAGTTCGGCTTCCAGCTCGACCAGCGGATGGTTGTTGCCGGAAATGTTGCGCGTGCCGCCTGCGCCGGAACCGGCATTGCTTGCGGTGTCGCACATGGCCTTGATCACATCGGGATGGTGTCCCATGCCGAGATAATCATTGGAACACCAAACGGTGATTTCACGGGCCGTGCCATTGTTCCGCCAGATCGCGCGGGGGAAACGTCCGACGATGCGTTCAAGGTCGGCGAAAACGCGGTAACGCTTCTCGGCGTGCAACTGATCAATCGCGTCTTCGAAAAACCGGCGATAATCCATCATGCGCTCCTTAGAGGGCAGCGCGTCCTTCAGGGCGCACAAAACTCGCTCTAACTATTTGATTCGACGCACCCTGTTTCCGAAAAATCGCTCCCGATTTTTAGGCCGATGCGCTTGTCTTTGCCTTAACTAGCGCTTTTGGCCGTTAAGGTCCATGGCGCGGTCGCGGGCAATTTGCCACGTTTTATTGAAGCAGCATTGATCAGGATCAAGCAAATGCAGCCAGAAGGGCAAAATGGCTGAAACGATCATTCACGCATTCGTATCGTCGCATCACACAGCGTGATTCTTGCTGACATGGAATTGCCTGGAATGAATAGCGATATAGTGTTTATTAGCGCTTCCTGAAAGACATCCCCCGTATGAAGTCGGTTTTGCCGCCAATGCACTATCCAGCGTCAAAAGAAACGGATTGGGCCGCCTATTGGCGCGCCTCGTCGGCCCAGCACTTCAAGCTGCGCTGGCGTCATGCGCGGCTGTCGGTGCCCAGAAGGCGCGGCAAGGCCAATCTGATCGCCTCGGCTGGAAGTTTCGCGGCTTTGCTGCCGGATGATCTGCCGCTGATTTGCGTGGTGCGCAATGCCGGCGCCTATCTGAATTCGTTCCTGCGCTATTATCGTGCGCTGGGCGTCACGCGTTTCATCGTCGTGGACGACAAGTCGGATGACGGCACGGCCGAAATTCTCGCCAATGCCGCCGATGTCGATCTGTTCGTTTCCGACGTGCGCTATGCTGAGGCGGATCGCGGGCGCGCCTGGCGCGATGCGCTGTTCAATATTTACGGTCGCCGCCGCTGGTATCTCTCGGTGGATGCCGACGAGTTCTTCGTCTTCCCGCGTATGGAACAGCGCAGCTTGCGCGATTTCATCGGGGAACTGGAAGCGCATGGTATCCGGCGTTGCCTCGCGCCGATGATCGACATGTATCCCGCCGGTCTTCTGCGCGATGGCGTTTTTGTCGATGACGGAACGAAATATCCTTTCGAAGTGTCGTCGCATTTCGACGGCGACGGCTATACGGTCAAGCAGGAGCGTTTCGGCGTTGCCGTGCGCGGTGGGCCGCGCCAGCGCCTGTTCGGGCGCAGCATGCGCCTGTCCAAATTTCCGCTGATCTGGGTAGACCGCAAGACCGATTATCGCCGCGGCAGCATTCACGGGCCGGGCCCTTGCTTCCGCAATTATCTGCCGGTCACCGGGGCGCTTTTGCACTATCGTTTTTCGTCGCGCTCGGTCGAGGAGTTTCAACGGATCGCGAAAGAGGGCGGCCATGCAGGCGGCTCGGAACACTACAAGGCCATCGTCGGCAACGAGCGGTTTTCCGACGACCTTTCGCTGGTCTATTCCGGCTCGGTTCACTATACGGGACCGGAATGTCTGGTCGAACGCGGCTTCATGGTGGATTTGCAAAACCTGACGAAGCCGCCCTGCATGGAGCGGGCCAAGGCAAGCTGAAACCGGTTATGTTTCGGCTCAGGACAGGGCGATCTTCCGCAGGAATTGCAGCCATATATCGTTACGCCGGATCGTCAGGCGCGGAATGCCGAACGGGTCGTCGGTGGCTTTTGCGCGGCGCTTTTCCGTGGTGGTGGCGTATTTATACCCGGCCTGCGCGACGATCTCGCGTGTTCTCGCAGTCTCGCCGCCATAGGGATAGGCGAATGATATGACTTCCTGACCAAGCAAGTCCTCGATCTTTTCGCGAGATTGCCGGATCTGCACTTCAGCATCCGTATCGTTTGCGGTGCTCAGATTGATGTGATCGAGCGTATGTGACCCGACTTCGTGACCGAGGGCCGCCCATTCCCGCATTTCGGCGACGCCCATGCAATCGGCCCGCGCCACGCCGATTTTCTGATCCCAGAGATTGAAGCCACCGATCTGGTTCGCGACGAAATAATTCGTGGCGGTAAAGCCATGTTCCTGCAAGATAGGCAGAGCATTGCGGAAGACATTGTCAAACCCATCATCGAAGGTGATGACCGCGACTTTCCCCTCTTTGCCACCATAGATATAGGGCAGCGCATCCTTCAGCGACAATCCCTGATAGCCGAGGCGCTTGAGCCAGGCCATCTGGTTGCCAAAACGGTCGGGATGCACGGTCATGCTGCGAAAAGGCGCCTTGTGCCGGGGCGGAACATCGATCTGGTGATAAAGAAGAATTGGTACGGACACGATAATCCTCGATCTTGTATGTTCAGTCGGTCGCGCGAAATATTGTTTTGTCGCTAAATCTTTAAAAATAAATAATTAAATCAGTTTTTTCCTGAATGGAATTGCTAACTCTTGCGAGAACGATTTTTGATCTTCCAGCGATAAAGCGGTCGCAGGATTTCCCGCTTCAGCTTATCGGGCAGGGATCGGGATTTCTGGATGGTGCTGCCGCCCAGACGCACCGACACCTCGCGCACGCCGCCGGGCAGGACGGAAAGCGGCTTCAGTCCCGTCACCCAGTTCATCTGCGCCGTGGTGTCGACCGGCCGGTCGAAAGTTTCGGTCGCGGCCAGCAGCCGTCTCGCCGCGTCGCGCCCGACAAGCTGGGCGACCATGCCGAGGCCGACCGGTACGGGCAGGATCACGCGCACGCCATCGATATTCAGCACTTCGCGGCCTGTTTCCCGCTCGCGGAAAGGAAAGCGGATGAAGCTGTCATGGTCGACAAGCTGCAACGCGGCCTGAAAAGCGGCGGCAAATTCCGGCGTCAGCTCCACGTCATCTTCCAGCACAAAACCGGCGTCGATCTTCTGATCGACGATGGCCTGCCATGCCTTGCGATGCGAGAGAAAGCAGGCAATCTCATTGGTGCCCAGCGGAAAGGGATAGTGGGGCTTGTGCACCGAGCGGCGATAAACGCGCTGGATGGTTTCTCCATCAAGCACACGCCCGTCAATGGCGTCGATCACCTCGGCCCGCATGGGCAGGTTTTCGATGAGATGCGCCACCTGCGGCTGGCGATCGCTCGCCCGCTTCAGATGGATGATGAAGGCCTTCACGGCCCTTTTCGGGCCGTCTGGTTTTTGTTGCGTGGCGGGCTTTTGCGATCCGCCTTGCGCTGGAGAGTCATGACGCGTTTCGTTCATGGTCTCTATGTAGCGTGGAGCCGACGAAAAAGCTTCAGGATTTTTGCCGGAAAGGAGCGGCGATCAGACCGGCTTCCAGCCCGGTTCCACAAGATCGGCTTCGGCGCGCCACAGATCGGCATAATCGACATTCTGCCAGTCTTTGAACCAGGGACCGCCACTGGTGTAATGCACGACTTTCGGCAGGCCGTGTTCGGGCTTTTCGTTCCAGCCTTCAAGCCAGTTATACTCGGTCGGCAAGGCGCCGATTTCATCATCGGCAGCCCATTGCATGCGATGCAGAAAAGCGCCTGTTTCGCGGTTGACCAGTTCCGGCGTCAGCTGCTGCGTCGAAGGATGCGCGCAATTGAACAACATGCAGGACGACCAGTTCTTGCGCGGATAGGTGGTCTGCACCTTGCCATCCATCTTGACGCTGTCTTTCGGCTGATAGTCGTGCTGCACGCAGTAAACCGCCTTCGACGGGTCGTTATAGGCCTGCAGCCCGGCAATATCGCCGAGAAACAGGAAGTCGCAATCGCAAAACAGCGCCCAGCCCTTGTAGCCGGCAAGCCAGGGCGTGAAGAACCGCGAATAGGTGAATTCCGTGGACGCCAGCGGGTCGATGTCACGCGTATAGACGCCCTGATCGACCAGATCCTGCAACTTGATCGGTACGATCTCCAGCGGAATGGAAGAATGTTTCAGCGCCGAGGCCCTGGCGACTTCATAGGCGATCGGTTCGCGGGAGTCCCAGCCAATAAAAATGCGTAACGGTTCAGTCATTCAAATACTCCTTTTAACGAGATTTGTGGCGAAGGCCCGAGCAGGTCGGGCTATTCGATGATGCTGATGCGCCCGGAAGCCACTTGTCTTTCGACCCAGCTGCGCTCGTCGCCCCATGCGTGGCGTTTCCAGCCTTCCCAGGTGAAACCGCACAGCTTCACGTCCCAGCTTTCGGCGGGGCATTTGCCCAGCATGTGCCAGATGCCGAAAAAGCCGGTGCTGGGAAAAACCTTGCTCAGCTGCTCCTCGCTGACGCCCAGTTCCTTGCAGCCAGCCATATAGAACTGCGGCGGCATGATGCGGATTTCCTTGCCCGCAGCGCCCACGACTTCGATGGTTTCGGCGGTCCAGTCGGAACGACGCCCCTTGAGACGCGACAGGATATTCGGCTTGGGGTGATAAAGACGCATGATGCTCGGGTGATAGGCGAGCATGACTTCCTTCGCGGCCCGGAAGGTCGGGGTTTGCACGAAGCCCGGATCGCGCAGGCGGCGCTGCATCGGCTTGCTGGAGGTGGCCAGTATCAGGAGGTCGGTCCGCGTGCCGCTCATGCCGATCGATTGCTTGGGCTCGTTGAAACGCACCACGAAATCTGCAGCATCAACCTCGCGCGACAGGTCGCGGGGTAAAGGGGCATTACCGACTATAATGAGAGTTTTCTTCATTTTTACCGGCGGGAATCGACTTGAAAGACGTTCTGCTTCCCGTCTAACCGGAATTTTTATATTTTAAAAGCATTAGCTAATTTAGATAAAAAGAATGTTGGCTGATTTGCAGGATTTCCCCAATCACAATGCAGCCATGCAGTATCTGCACTTCTCAAACGCGTTTGAAAGGCGGAAGCTCATTTTTGGGAGGAAGATAAAAACAAGGGGATACCGCCATGAGCCTTCCAATCAATCTTCGTACCCAATTCAATCGCTGGATGCAGTATTGCGAAAACCTGCGCGAGCTTGAAAGCTGCAGCGACCGCGAACTGAGCGATCTCGGCCTCAGCCGCAACGACATCCGCCGCGTGGCGCGCGAAGCCGCTTACGCCGCAGCCTGACAATGCGGGCAAAAGGAGCCCATCGCGTTCGGCATGAAACCGGACGCGGGCTCCAGTCGCGGTGGAATGTTAGCCGTTAAACATCTCCAGGCTTCTTGAAGCGGACGTGAATATCGTCGCCCGCAAGATCGAAACCGGCATAGTTGCGCTGGAAGGCGATCAAGGCGTCATTGACGCCCTTGGAATAATCGTCGTCCTGCACTTCGATATGGTGCCGGTAGAGGATCCTGTCGCCTTTGTAGAATATAACCTGACCTTCCATCATAGCCTCCTTCTCAGCTGATAAGCATCAAGACGGAACGCCGCCGGATGGCGCGTAAAGTCGGTGTATCTATTTGAGATAGGCGACGACCCGCGCGCTTCAAGGGGTTTTTGACGTTCCACCGCTTGCAAGTGTCAGCCAGGCCCGCGCCGCATGGGACAGAAACGCGCCTTTGCGCCAGATCAGAGCCATGTTCCAGTTCATGTCCGCATCGGTGATTTTCTGAATGCGGACGCCGGAATGATGGCGTTGCTCGGCGATCATCAGGGGCAGGAAGCCGACGCCCATGCCCGCTGCCACCAACTCGACGATGAAATCGATCTGACTGGAACGCACCGCGACATTGGGGGCAAAGCCATGCTGCTGGCAGGCATCGAGGATGATATGATTGAGTGCAAAGCCGCTTTCAAAAAGAATGAAAGGCAAGCCTGCGATCTGGTCCAGCGTCACGCCGTCGCCTTTGGCGGCCTCATGGGTCGCGGGCAGCAGGGCGACGACCGGCTCGCAGCGTACATCCTGCCACTCGAAACTGTCCTCAACAGGCAGAAGCGAGGCGGCAAGCTCGACATCACCCGCCAGCAACAGCTCTTCCAGGCGGCGGCTGCCATGCTCGACCAGCTGAATGTCGATATCCGGGTGAAGCTTGGTATAGGCGGCGAAAACCGGCGCAAACAGCACGCTGGAGCCGATGGGCGGCAGGCCGAGGCGCAGCAGACCGCGTTTCAGGCCGCGCAATTCGCCCAGTTCCGCCAGCATATCGTCTTTCTCGGCCAGCATGGCGATAGATCGGCGATAGACGATTTCGCCCGCAGCCGTCAGGCGGGGCGGGGAAGCGTCGCGGTCGAGAAGGGCAAGGCCCAGCTCTTCCTCCAGCTGCTTCACTGCCTTGCTGACGGTGGACTGGGTCGCGTGAATGGCTCTGGCCGCGGCGGAAAACCCGCCCTGCCGCACCACCTCCACAAATGCCTGAAAGCTCCTCAAGTTCATGAGCTATTCTATATCGGAATAGCTGCAATGAAATCAATTCATTTCTAGAATAAGCCATGACGGCCTATATTGTTGTTCACAAGAGACCGAATTCAAACGGGTCAACGCCCGGGAAGAAGCCAATGAACGCCTCCAAAAATGCCCGTACTCTCGCCGTCCGCTTCCGCTATGCGCTGCACCACAGCCGCATGATGCAGATTGCGACGCTGGTCGGCTTCTGGCTGGCGGGTGAAGCTTTCGTCCGCGTGGTTGGCCTGCCCCTGCCGGGTGGCATCATCGGCATGGCGCTGGTGTTGGCGCTTTTGTTGAGCGGGCGCGTCAGCCTGTTCAGCATGAAGCGCGGCGCGGAATGGTTTCTGGCGGAAATGCTGCTGTTCTTCGTGCCCGCCGTTCTGGCGATCCTTGAGCATCGCGAACTGATCGGTGTGCTTGGCCTCAAGATCATGGCCGTCATCCTGCTCGGCACGCTGACGGTGATGAGCGTCACCGCATTGACGGTAGACCTCTGCTATCGCTGGAGCCTCCGTTATGCTGCCAAGTAACCCCTTCGTGGCAACGCTGTTCTGGTCGGCGGCCACGATCCTGCTTTATCTCGCGGCCAAGCGCGTTTATCGCCGCTTTCCCCTATGGTGGCTGACGCCTTTGGCCGTCACGCCGCTTCTGCTGATGGGGCTGGTTGTCGCGCTTGATGAAAACTATCGCGGCTATTTCGGCGCCACCCACTGGCTGGTGGCGCTGCTCGGCCCTGCAACGGTTGCCTTCGCCATTCCCATCTATCAGCAGCGCGCGACCATCCGCCGGTACTGGCCGGTTTTGCTGGCTGGTGTGCTGGTCGGCAGTTCATCGGCCATGGCTTCGGCCTGGGGGCTGGCGCATCTGCTGGGCTTGAACGAGGCGATCAGCCTCAGCCTGATGCCGCGTTCGATGAGCACGCCGTTCGCCATGACGGTTTCGGGCGACATTGGCGGCACGCCGGACCTGACTGCCATCTTCGTGGTGCTGACCGGTGTTTTCGGCGCGGCGCTTGGCGAAGTGATGCTCAACTGGCTGCCGCTGCGCTCCGCACTGGCGCGCGGCGCACTGTTCGGCATGGGAGCGCATGGCGCCGGTGTGGCAAAGGCCCACCAGATCGGCAGCGAGGAAGGTTCCATCGCCGGTCTCGTCATGGTGCTGGTTGGACTGGTGAATGTACTGGCTGCGCCGATGATTGCACATTTCCTCTAAATCGCTGATTATAAATATAAATCTTCCTTCAGAAGCGCCCGTTTTTGCGGGCGCTTTTGCATTTTCCGCAGATGCCTTTTTCTTGAGCAGTGCGGAATTTGCATAACTGACATGCATTATTGGCCGTTGTTGTATAAAGTACAGCGGGTTAGAACTTGGCCATCGAGTTCACTCCTCCTCCCAGAACTCGATACCGGAATACGGCACTCCTCCTCCCAGCCGTATTCGAAGATCAGGCCGCGCATCCTCCTCCCGCGCGGCCTTTTTCTTTTTGTGAGCCTCCCCAAAATCTGCACAAGCCAAACGCTCCATCCGTTGACAATCCGTCACCGTATAGCCCCATGGGCAATCCGCACTGGCTGTACTATCTCTCGTGCAGCTTTATTAGGACGGGAGATCGCAATCATGACCAGTGGCATCCATCATCTCACGCTGATCACGCACAAGGTGCAGGCGAATGTCGATTTCTATGCGGGCTTTCTGGGTCTGCGTATCGTCAAGCGGACGGGCGGCTTCGAGGATGCCGAGCAGCTGCATCTGTTCTATGGCGACCGCTCCGGCACGCCCGGTTCGCTGATCACCTTTCTGGTCTGGGAAGACGGCTCCAAGGGCCGGGTCGGTCACGGGCAGGTCAGCGAAATCGCGCTTTCCATCGACCGCACGGCCATCGGCTTCTGGCTGGAGCGCGCGTTGCGTTATCACGTATCGTCCGAGGGTCCGGTGCAGGAATTTGGCGAGCCGGTTTTGCGGCTGCGCGATCCCGATGGCGTGATCGTCAAGCTGGTCGGCAGCGATCTTGCGGCCAATGACCCGTGGTCCGGTGAGGGCATTCCGGCTGAATTCGCCATTCGCCGGATACGCTCCGCCACCATCCTGTCGGAGCAGCCCGAACAGACCGCCGCATTCATCGAGCGATATTTCGGCTTTCGCCATCAGGGGAAGGAAGAAACCATCGACCGGCTGGTCTCCGATTCCGGTGACGCCATCGATGTGCGCGATGCGAGCGGCTTCTGGCCCGGCATTCCGGGGACCGGCATTGCCGATCATGTGGCGTTTCGCGCCCGCACGACCGACGATGTGACGACGCTGGAAAAGGAGCTGTCCAAGCTCAATTCCAGCGAGGTCAATGTGCATGACCGCAAATATTTCACCTCGCTCTATGTTCGTGAGCCGGGCGGAACCCTGTTCGAATTTGCCACCGACGCCCCTGGTTTTACCGTGGATGAGCCGGTGGAAACATTGGGGCAGCTTCTGTTCGTGCCGCCGGGCAATGAGAAACAGGCCCAGGCAATCCGCGCCCGCATGCCGCAATTCGGCCTGCCGGGTGAGGAGCGGGTGATCTATCGCGATCTGCCCTTCGTCCATCGAGTTCACCTGCCGGAAGATCCGGATGGCAGCACGCTGATCCTGCTGCACGGTTCGGGCGGCAATGAGAATGATCTCATGCCGCTCGCCCGGCTGGCCGCGCCGCGCGCCACGCTGATCGGTGTTCGCGGTCGCAGCACGGAGGAGGGCATTCAGCGCTGGTTCCGCCGTTTCGATCAGAAGCGGTTCGATCAGAAGGACATCCGGTTCGAAGCGGAAGCCTTTGAGGCTTTCGTTGAGGGCGCGATTGCGGCCTATGACATCGACCCGGACCGACTGGCCTTTATCGGCAATTCCAACGGGGCAAACCTGCTTGCGGCCTTCATGCGGCTTCATCCGCATATCGTGCGCAAGGCGGTTCTGCTGCGCCCTTCGGAAGTTCTGGAGGAACAGCCGGACGCCGATCTCTCCGACGCTGCCGTTCTTCAATTGAACGGCGCAGCCGATCCGTTCGGCGATGCTTCGGGCGCATTGGCAAAGGCGCTGCGGGATGATGGTGCCGATATCGATGTTCACGCCATCGAGGGCTGGCATGGCCTGACCGACGACGATATTCGCCTCACAGGCGATTGGCTGAAGCAGAAACTCTGAATGCCTCGTCGATCAAACGAAAAAAGGGCCGCCGGATTTCTCCGGCGGCCCTTTTTATTTGCTTAGTCCAGCGGCTTGAGGCCTTTTTCGATGGCTGCGCGCTTGCTTTCGAGGAAAGGCGGCAGCGACAGGCTTTCGCCGAGGCTCTCCAGCGGTTCATCGACGGCAAAGCCCGGACCGTCGGTTGCGATTTCGAACAGGATACCGTTCGGTTCGCGGAAATAGAGCGAACGGAAATAGTAACGCTCGACTTCACCGCTGGACGGCACCCTGAGCGACCGCAGGCGTTCGACCCATTCCTGCATGCTTTCCTGATCCGGCGTGCGGAAGGCGACATGGTGCACCGCTCCCGCACCCTGCCATGCTGTCGGCAGGTTGGGCTGCACGGCGACATGAAGTTCGGCAGCCGCGCCGCCCGGTCCCATCGAGAAGACATGCACATGGCCTTCGCCATCGGGCGAGGCATAGTCGCCGGTCTCGCTCATGTTCATCAGCTTTTCGAGCACGATCCTGGTCGGCGCGAGGTCGGGGACGCTCAGCGTTATCGGGCCGAGGCCACGAATCTGCCTCTCGGCGGGTACGGGGCTTCTGTCCCAGCTATGGGCGTCGCCCGCGCCGCCATCGTCGGTCAGCCGCAGACGCTGGCCTTCCGGGTCTTCGAAATCGAGTACGGCGCGACCGGCCACTTCAAAAATATCGCCGGCTTCGATGCCCTGTTCGTTCAGGCGCTTGCGCCACCAGTCGAGGCTTTCGACGCCATTCACGCGCAGGCCCGTGCGGGCCACGCTGTTGGTGCCGCGGCGTTCGCGCTCGACCGGCCAGTCGAAGAAGGTGATGTCGGTGCCCGGCGATGCCAGACCATCGGCATAGAACAGATGGTAGGCGCTGGTGTCGTCCTGATTGACGGTCTTCTTGACGAGCCGCAGCCCGAGCGTATCGGTGTAGAAGCGCCGGTTGGCCGGTGCATTGGCGGTGATGGCCGTCAGGTGGTGCAGTCCGGTAAGTTCCAAAGCCATAATTGCCTCCTTTGTTCAGGGAGTTGCGTTTGCTGTTGGTCCCTATATCGTCCGTTGGGGCGTTCCGGAAAAGTGCTGGTTGCTGAACAGTGTGTAACCGATAAGCCGCAGCCGTGGCCTGATCGTTCGGTGGTGGATAAAAGGGGCTTGGCAGAGCTTGGCCCGTCAAGAATATATTAACCTGCAAAATTCGCAGTGTAAAAGAAACGCGAATTCATTGACGTGGCGTGTCTGGCCTTTCAGAAATCAGGTCTGATTTCGGTGCGAAGCGGTGGCGTAAAGGGAGCTTGGTTTTGCAGAGCATGTTTCGTCGGGCTGTGCCTGCATTGCTTGTTTTGGTGACGCTGCTCGCAGGTTGCGCCAGTCGTCCTGAAGGCGTGCTTGTGCCGGTGGGCGAGGTTACATCGCCCGGAACGACCAAGGTTGATCTGCTCGTCGCAACCACCCGCCGCCCATCTGACAATCCCGGCATTCTGTTCTCCGGCGAGCGCGACAAGCTTGTCTCGATCAATGATATCGTCGTATCCATCCCGCCGGAAAAGAACCGCAAGGCCGGCGAAGTGCAGTGGCCAAAGAAGCTGCCGCCCAATCCGCAGACCGATTTTGCCACCGTCAGTGTAACACCGCTCAAGACCGATGTTGAGAAGGCAGGTTGGGTTCGCCCGCACCTCACCAAGAGCCGCCGCGTGATGGTGTTCGTGCACGGCTTCAACAACACGTTTGAAGATTCCGTCTACCGCTTTGCCCAGATCGTGCATGATTCCGGGGCCGATGTTGCGCCGGTGATCTTTACCTGGCCGTCGCGCGCCAGCGTGTTCGACTATAATTACGACAAGGAAAGCACCAACTATTCCCGCGACGCGCTGGAACAGATCCTTCGCGCCATCGCCCGTGAGCCGGAGGTGAAGGACATCACCGTGATGGCCCATTCGATGGGCAGCTGGCTGACGGTTGAAGCGCTGCGCCAGATGGCGATCCGCGACGGGCGCGTGAATGCCAAGATCACCGATGTCATTCTGGCTTCACCCGATCTCGACGTCGATGTGTTTGCCAAGCAGTTTCTGGCGATGGGCAAGGACCATCCGCGCTTCACGCTGTTCACCTCGCGTGACGACCGCGCGCTTGCACTGTCGCGGCGCATTTCCGGTAATATCGACCGCCTCGGCCAGATCGATCCGTCCATAGAGCCTTATCGTTCGGGGCTTGAAAAGGCGGGCATTACCGTCATCGATCTTACCAAGCTCAAATCGGGTGATCGCCTCAATCACGGCAAGTTTGCCTCAAGCCCCGAGGTCGTGCAGCTGATCGGCCAGCGCCTTGTTGCAGGCCAGACCATCACGGATTCGCAGATCGGTCTCGGTGATCGTCTGGGCGCCGTGGCCATCGGCACGGCGCAAGGCGTCGGTACGGCGGCCTCTCTCGTGGTCACAGCGCCGATTGCCGTGTTCGATCCGAAAACCCGCAAGACCTATGACGAGCAGATCGACCGTTTTGGTCGCGCTGTCGGCAATACGGTGGGAGCGGTGGCGACCCCGACGCAATAAGCGGCTTGGTGCGCCTTGCCTTCGCTGTTGTCATATTTGAGTTGACGCTGTAGGACTCGCGGCCATCAGAAGATCGGCCCGCGAGGAGGAACGCGTATGCAGATTATCCGCACCATCGAGGAATTGCGGCAGGTTCTGGCGCCTGCGCGTCGTGCGGGCAAGCGCATCGGCTTCGTGCCGACCATGGGCTATCTTCACAAAGGCCATCTGGAACTTGTACATCGTTCCCGCGCCGACAATGACTTGACCATCGTGTCGATCTTCGTCAATCCGCTGCAATTTGGCGCGAATGAAGATCTCGACAAATATCCGCGCGATCTGGAGCGCGATGCGGCTCTGTTGCGCGGGGCAGAGGTCGATTACCTCTTCGCACCAGCCGTCAGCGACATGTATCCGCGCCCGATGCAGACGGTGGTGGATGTGCCGACGCTCGGCAATCAGATGGAAGGCGAGGCGCGTCCCGGCCACTTCGCCGGGGTCGCGACGGTGGTGAGCAAGCTCTTCAATATCGTCGGTCCCGATGCCGCCTATTTCGGCGAAAAGGATTTTCAGCAACTCGTCATCATCCGCCGCATGGTGGAGGATATGGCCATTCCGGTGCGCGTCGTCGGCGTGGAGACGGTGCGGGAGGATGACGGGCTCGCCTGTTCGTCGCGCAATGTCTATCTGACGCCCGCTGAGCGTGCTGCCGCCATCATCGTGCCGAAGGCGCTTGATGAGGCTGAGCGGCTTTATCGCTCCGGTGTGGATGATCCCGATGCGCTGGAAGCGGCAATTCGCGCCTATATCGCCACGGAGCCGCTGGCGACGCCGGAAGTAGTGGCGCTGCGCGACCCCGAAACGCTGGAGCGCCTGACGGTGGTGCAGGGGCGTCCGGTGCTGCTTGCGCTGTTCGTGCGGCTTGGCACGACGCGGCTCCTCGATAATCGTGTCATTGCGCATGTCGCGCAGGAACAGGCGGCCTGACATGAGCGCACCCGTCAAACAGAAGCGACTGACGCCCAAGGCCATTTCAGCCCTGAAGGGCGAGCGCCCGATTGTCAGCCTCACCGCTTATACGACACCGATTGCGCGTCTGCTCGATCCGCATTGCGACCTGCTGCTGGTGGGGGATTCGCTCGGCATGGTGCTTTACGGCATGGATTCCACCCTTGCCGTGACGCTCGACATGATGGTCGCCCATGGGCAGGCGGTGATGCGCGGAGCCGAGACGGCCTGCGTCATCGTCGATATGCCGTTCGGTTCCTATCAGGAATCGAAGGAACAGGCGTTTCGCAACGCCGTTCGCGTGATGCAGGAAACTGGCTGTGATGGCGTCAAGCTCGAAGGCGGCGAAGAAATGGCCGAAACGGTCGATTTTCTGGTGCGGCGCGGCATTCCGGTCTTCGGCCATGTCGGTTTGATGCCGCAACAGGTCAACACGGTCGGCGGTTTTCGCTCGCTCGGACGCGGCGACGAGGAAGCCGACCGCATCCGCCGTGACGCGCAGGCCATTGCCGATGCCGGCGTGTTTGCGCTGGTGATTGAAGGCACGGTGGAGCCGCTGGCGCGCGAGATCACCGGTGCCCTTGCCATTCCGACCGTCGGCATCGGTGCGTCGGCGGCTTGCGACGGGCAGATACTCGTCTCCGACGATATGCTGGGGCTGTTTCAGGATTTCACGCCGCGCTTCGTGAAGCGCTTTGCGCAACTGGCGCCGCAGGTGTCCGATGCCGCAAAAGCCTATGCCGAGGAGGTGCGCGCGCGCACATTTCCGGGGCCGGAGCATGTTTTCGGGGCCAAGAGCAAGGCGTAGGCGCTGAAAGCTGTGGCCGGTAACGCACAGCGCCTTGTATTCGTTGGTCAATCGCGTTCAATGTCGGAACTGTTTTCCGGAGTTGCCGTGACCGACGATATTGCCCATACCGAACTGATTGCCGTGCTGGCCGCCGTGACCAGCGAACAGCCGCGCGTCATGACCGTGCGGCAGGGGCAGGCTCTTCCCTCTGGCCCGTTCGAAAGCGAGCATCGTTCGTTGCAATCCGGTCTGCGCGCCTGGGTGCAGTCGGAAACCGCACATCCGGTCGGTTATCTGGAGCAGCTCTACACTTTTGCCGACCGTGACCGTCACGCACAGGGCGAACGCATCATTTCGATCAGCTATCTCGGCCTTGTGCGTGAGAGCGATGCGGCGGCAGGGCAGGCCGGCTGGCGCGGCTGGTATGATTATCTGCCGTGGGAAGATCACCGTCAGGGCGAACCGGCCATCATGGAGCATCTCAACAATGCGCTCCTTGTCTGGGCCTATCGGGCCGAAACGCCGGAACTGACCGCGCAGCGCATGCGGCGTATCGCCTTCACCTTCGGCTTTGAAAATGGCGAGTGGGGCGGGCGCTGGAACGAAGACCTCGTGCTGCAACGCTATGAACTGCTGTTCGAAGCCGGTCTGGTGGCGGAAGCTGGGATGAAGGAAGACGAGAACGGTCGCTCCATGTTTGCCGATCATCGCCGCATCCTTGCCACGGCCATTGCGCGACTGCGCGCCAAGATCAAATATCGCCCGGTGGTGTTCGAATTGATGCCGGACAGTTTTACGCTTCTGCAATTGCAGCGCACGGTCGAAGCGCTGGCCGGTCTGCGCCTGCACAAGCAGAATTTCCGCCGCCTGATCGAGCAGCAGGATCTGGTCGAGGAAACCGGCGAAAGCGATAGCGAAACCGGCGGTCGCCCGGCAAAACTCTTCCGTTTCCGTTACTCGATTGTCGAGGAACGCGCCCTTTCCGAGCGCCATCTGGCTGGAGCCAAGCTGCCAATCTCCCGCGATTGACAATATACTCGAATCGAGTATAAGTTCATAAACATGAAATGCTCAGATTGAGTATAATGGGTAGGCTCGGGAGGCCCAACCATGAACGATCATGTTTCCGTTTCGCAACTCTATGACCGCGTGGCCAAGGTGCTACCCAAGGCGGAGTGGCTGGGCTTCGAAGACGATGTCGCAGCCATTCTCGAATTGAAGAAAAAACGCAATGCGGTGATCCTTGCGCATAATTACCAGACGCCTGAAATCTTCCATTGCGTGGCTGATATTGTCGGCGACAGTCTGGCGCTGGCCCGCAAGGCTGCGGAGGTCGATGCCGATGTGATCGTGCTGGCGGGTGTGCATTTCATGGCCGAGACGGCGAAGCTGCTTAATCCCGGCAAGACGGTGCTGATCCCCGATATGGGCGCGGGCTGTTCACTGGCCGACAGCATCACGCCGGAAGATGTGGCGTTGTTGCGGCAGGCGCATCCGGGCGTGCCAATCATCACCTATGTCAATACATCTGCTGCCGTGAAGGCGGCGTCCGACATTTGCTGCACTTCCGGGAATGCCAAGAAAGTGGTGGAGTCGCTTGGCGTGCCGCGTGTGCTGATGATCCCCGACGAGTTTCTGGCGCAGAATGTGGCGCGCGAAACCAATGTCGAAATTCTCGCCTGGCATGGCCATTGCGAGGTACATGAGCGGTTCACGCCCGACGATATCCGTGAATTGCGTGAAAGCCATCCCGGCGTGGTGGTTCTGGCCCATCCCGAATGCCCGCCGGAAGTGGTGGCGGTCGCCGATTTTGCCGGTTCCACAGCGGTCATGTCGGACTATGTCGGCGAGAAGAAGCCGCAGCGTGTCGTGCTTTTGACCGAATGCTCGATGAGCGACAATGTCGCCGTCGATCACCCGGATGTGGAGTTCATCCGCCCGTGCAATCTCTGCCCGCATATGAAGCGGATCACGCTCGCCAATATTCGCGACGCGCTGGAAAACAACCGTCATGAAGTGACCGTCGATGCAGCATTGATGGAGCCTGCCCGGCGTGCCGTCGAGCGGATGCTGGCGGTATGAATACGGCCCCGGTCCTCGTCATTGGCAGCGGCCTTGCCGGTCTGATGACGGCGCTGACCTTGTCGCCGCAGCCTGTGTTGCTGGTGACGGCGGGAACCCTCGGCCTTTCCGGATCCAGCACGCTGGCACAAGGCGGCATTGCCGCGAGCCTTGGCGCGGATGACAGCGCGGCGCTGCATCTGGCCGATACGATTGCGGCGGGCGACGGCCTGTGTGACGCAGGCGTGGCGGCAGAAATTATCGCGGCAGGCGCGGACGTGGTTGCCGCGCTGGAAGCCCATGGCGTACACTTCGACCGCACGGCGGACGGTTCATTTTCGCTCGGGCTGGAAGCCGCCCATAGTCGCTATCGCATTGTGCATGTGGATGGCGATGGGACCGGCGCTGGCATTATGCGCGCCTTGATTGCGAAAGTGCTGGCGACGCCTTCGATCAACGTCATGGAAAACACCCGCGCCTTGCGGCTCATCCGGCAGGATGGCCGTGTCGCCGGCGCTTGTCTTGAAAATGTCGGTCCGGTTGCAGCGCGCGCCGTGGTGCTGGCGACGGGCGGGATCGGCGGACTTTATAACGCAACGACCACGCCGCTCGGCAATCTCGGCCAAGGGGCCGCTCTGGCAGGCCGTGCAGGCGCTGTGCTGGCCGATATGGAATTTGTGCAATTCCACCCGACCGCGCTAGCCGTTTCCGCGCCGCGTCTGCCGCTGATCAGCGAAGCGGTGCGCGGGGAGGGCGCCAATCTCGTCAATGATCGTGGCGAGCGCTTCATGGCGGATATTCCGGGCCGCGAGCTTGCGCCCCGCGATGTAGTGGCGCGCGCCATCGGCAGCGAGATCGCGCAAGGGCGCAAGGTCTATCTCGATGCGCGTACAGCTCTGGGCGCGCGTTTTGCAACCCGGTTTCCCGGTATCGATACGCTTTGCAAACAACATGGCGTCGATCCGTCCCGCGATATGATCCCGGTCAGACCCGCCACGCATTATCACATGGGCGGCGTCAAGACCGACGCTGACGGTCGCACCAGCTTGCCCGGTCTCTGGGCTGTGGGCGAGGCTGCCTGCACCGGCCTGCATGGCGCCAACCGGCTTGCCAGCAATTCACTGCTTGAAGCCGCCGCCATGGGGTTGCGCGCCGCCCGCGCGATTGGCTGTGAAGAGGCGGTCGCCGTGCGGCATCCCGTGCCGGTCAGCCTGCCGCAGAGCGCGGACGCTGAACCCGTGCGGCACATTGTTTCCCGCCATCTTGGCCTGCTGCGTGATGAAGAAGGTTTGCGCTCTGCAATCACCACCCTTCTCCCCCTCGCGGAGACCGACGATGCCGCAGCCGTGGCGCTGGTCGCTGCGGTTGCGGCATTTGACCGGTGCGAGTCGCGCGGCAGCCATGCCCGCACCGACTATCCCACCAAAAGCACGGATTCAGGCCGCAGCTTTTTCACCTTTCCGGTCGCTTTCGCACTGGCTTGCGAAATCGCCGCGCCTCACCCTGTTACAAGGACTGCATGATGAACCTGCCGCGCTTGTCTCCGCTTGTCGTCGAACCGCTGGTGCGCGCCGCACTTCTGGAAGATCTGGGGCTCGCTGGCGATATCACCAGCAATGCGGTGGTGCCGGAGGATCACCGTTCGGCCATGCTTTTCAGCCTGCGCCAGCCGGGCGTCATTGCCGGGCTGGATGTGGCCGAAATGGCGTTTCGTCTGGTCGATCCGGATGTCAAATTCGAACGTTTGGCGCGGGACGGTCAGTCTCTTGAGAAGGGGGCGGATGTTGCCCGCGTTTCCGGCTCGTCCCGTTCCATTCTGGCGGGGGAGCGCACGGCGCTGAATTTCCTCGGTCACCTCTCCGGTATCGCCACAGCCACCGCCGGCTTGGTGCAGGCGGTCCAAGGCATCAGGGCCTCCATCGTCTGCACGCGCAAGACAACACCGGGGCTGCGCGCCTTGCAGAAATATGCAGTGAGGGCAGGCGGCGGCATGAACCACCGTTTCGCGCTTTATGATGCGGTGCTGATCAAGGACAATCACATCGCAGTTGCTGGCGGTGTGCGTGAGGCCATCGAACGTGCCAAGGCCGGGGCCGGTCACATGGTCAAGATCGAAGTCGAGGTCGATACGCTGCAACAGCTTGATGAGGCGATGGCTGTCGGCGTGGATGCGGTGCTGCTCGACAATATGTCGCCTGCGCAATTGCGCGAGGCGGTGTCGGTGATCGACGGGCGCGCGATTTCGGAAGCGTCCGGCGGGATCACGCCGGAAACGGTGGCGGCGGTGGCTGCCAGCGGCGTTGAGCTGATTTCGGTCGGCTGGACCACGCACAGCGCGCCGAACCTCGATATCGGGCTCGATTTCGAAGAGCTGAAATGAAAATGGGAGGCAATCGCCTCCCTTTTTTCGTCTGCATGGCTGCGAAACTTATTTTTCGACAAAAGCCTTTTCGATCACGAAATGACCGGCTTCGCTCTGGCTGCCTTCCTTGAAACCGCGCTCTTCGAGGAGCTGCTTGGTTTCAGCCAGCATTTCCGGGCTGCCGCACAGCATCACGCGATCGTCTTCCAGATTGAGTTCCGGCATGTCGATATCGGTGAAAATCTGGCCCGAGCGAATGAGGTCGGTGAGGCGTCCGCGGTTCTTGTAAGGCTCGCGGGTGACGGTCGGGTAATAGATGAGCTGCTTTGCCGCCATCTCGCCGAGGAATTCGTCCTGCGGCAATTCGTTGGAAATGAAATCCGTATAGGCCAGTTCCGCCACCTGACGCACGCCATGAACGAGAATGATCTTCTCATAGCGCTCATAGGCTTCCAGATCGCGGATGATCGACAGGAATGGCGCAAGGCCGGTGCCGGTCGAGAGCAGCCACAGATTCTTGCCGGGCTTGAGATTGTCATAGAGCAGCGTGCCGACCGGCTTCTTGGACAGGATGATCTGGTCGCCAACTTTCAAATGCTGGAGCTTGGAAGTCAGCGGACCGTTCGGCACCTTGATCGAGAAGAATTCCAGCCCGTCTTCGTAGAGGCTCGAGGCAATGGAATAGGCACGGGTGAGCGGCTTGCCGTTCACTTCGAGGCCCATCATGATGAACTGGCCGCTCTGGAAGCGGAAGCCCGGATCACGCGTCGTGCGGAAGGAAAACAGCGTGTCGGTCCAGTGATGGATATCGGTGACGGTTTCCTGATTAAAGTTGCTGCTCATCTTCGGAACTGTCTCTGTTGTTCTCCGGCACCACGCTTGGGAGGACGGCGCCTTCAGGATTGGGTCGGTTGGTTTGGTCTTTATCGGTCATTGCTGCGGCCCGCCCGCATGGATGCAACTCCGTGGAGTTTGCATCCTGAGCAGGCAGGCCGCTTTGATCGCAATCAATATAAGCGCGTCAGGCTGCCTTCAGGGTGGCTTCCGCGAATTCGTAGTTGGCCAGCTTGTCGAGGAAGTTCGTTACATAGTCAGGCCGACGATTACGGAAATCGAGATAATAGCTATGCTCCCAGACATCAAGCCCTAATAGCGCCTTGCCTTCGCCGGTTGCCAGCGGATTGGAGCCATTTGGCGTCTTGGTGACCTTCAGCTTGCCGTCATTGGCCAGAACCAGCCACGCCCAGCCCGACCCGAACTGGCCGACAGCCGCCGTCTTGAAGGCTTCCTTGAACTGGTCGACGCCGCCAAAGTCTTCAACGATCTTCTTTTCCAGCGCGCCGGGAAGGCGTCCGCCATTTGCCGACAGGTTCTGCCAGAATAGATCATGGTTCCAATGCTGACCGGCATTGTTGAAGACCGGAGCGAGATCGGCCTTGTCCTTGGCAAAGAGCACGATTTCCTCAAGCGACTTGCCCTTGAGCGCATCGTTCTTCTCAACGAAGCCATTGAGCGCCGTTACATAAGCCTGATGGTGCTTGCCATGGTGCAACTCAAGCGTTTCGGTGCCCATGCCGACGCCTTCAAGAGCGTTGGTCGCATAGGGAAGCGGAGGCAGGGTAAAGCTCATTTTGGACTCCTTCATACAGAACGATCTTGATAATTCCGGGCGGTTCGCTTAATTTAACAAGATAATGCTTCTTTAAATCGAAAACAGGCAATATGTCAAGGAATGACTTTCTAAATACGGACGTTTCGGGAGCACGTTCACCCGCAGAACGCGTGATGCTGGCGCTGAAGATGCGCGGTGCGCAGACGGCTGCCGCAATCGGTGAACATCTCGGCACCACCGGCGAGGCGGTGCGCCAGCAGTTGGTGCGGCTGGCCGAGAAAGGTCTCGTCGCGCCGCATTCCGTTTCGCAGGGCGTTGGCCGCCCGTCGCAGTTCTGGGATCTGACGGAAACCGGCAATAAGCGCTTTCCCGATACCCATGCCGATCTGACCGTGCAGCTTCTGCATTCCGTGCGCACCATCCTTGGTGAAGACGCGCTGGAAACGCTGGTTGCGCATCGCGAGACGGAAACCCGCCGCCAGTATCATGCGCGCCTCAAGGACATGGAGTTCGACGAGCGCGTCAAGGCGCTTGCAGATATTCGCTCGACCGAGGGCTATATGGCCGATGCCGAGCGGCGGGCGGATGGTTCTTGGCTTTTTGTCGAGAACCATTGTCCGATCTGTGCCGCCGCCGATGCCTGTCAGGGCTTTTGCCGGGCCGAGCTTCAGGTGTTTGAAGCGGTTCTGGGTCCCGATGTTTCGGTTGCCCGTACCGAGCATATTCTGGCCGGGGCGCGGCGCTGCGCCTATGTTTTTACCCCGGCCAGTCTTTCCTGATCAGCACGATGCCACTTGCGGCTGTCTTGCGCTGCGCACCAAAGCCAGCGCGGACAGGAATGCCAGCGCCGACATGATGGCAAAGCCGGAAAACAGCCACATGGCGGCATTGGCGGTGCCTGCAAAGCCGCCGGGATTGCTGAGGCCAGCCATATTGGCGACCATGCCCGCCAGCGCGGCGCCGAGCGCCGTGGTGAAAAGCTGGACAGTCGTGACGGATGCCGACGCTAGATTCTGGTCATCCGCATCGGCGCGCTTGAAAATGCGCGTCAGAAGATGCGGCCATGTCATGCCCACGCCAAAGCCGATGACCGCCAGCGCCAGACAGATTGGCAACAGGCTTGCCCATTGACCGTCGCTGCCGACGGGAACCAGCGTGGCGAGCGTGGCCATGCCCGCTATGCCCATCAGCGGCGCGGCGATGATCACCCGGTCAACCCGGCCTGACGAGACGCCCGAAGATCCGATGGAACCGAGCGTCCAGCTTCCGCCCATGATGGCGGCCAGATAACCGGCGACTAAGGGCGACTGGTTATGCAGCACCTGAAAGAACAGTGGCACGAACACTTCGGCGCTGGTGACCGAGGCGCTGAGGAAGGCGAGCGTCAGATAAAGCGCGCCGAGCCGGCGGAGACTGAAAGACCCCTTGGGCAGAATGCGCCGTGACGAATTGCGTTCGATCACGAAGAGCAGGACCAACAGCACGATAGCCAGCGCGACGCCTGCCGCATTCATGACGGCATTGACCGAAATGCTGGCGGCGGAGACGGCAAGGACAGCCGCCGTCAGCAAAATGAGCTGAGGCCAGGCCAGTGGTGCGCGGC
Source organism: Brucella sp. NBRC 113783 (assembly GCF_040372265.1). Classification (NCBI taxonomy): domain Bacteria; kingdom Pseudomonadati; phylum Pseudomonadota; class Alphaproteobacteria; order Hyphomicrobiales; family Brucellaceae; genus Brucella; species Brucella sp. NBRC 113783. Next base: position 705,527 of record NZ_BAABRX010000001.1, read on the forward strand.
TGCCTGCATCGCCGGAGGCGCGCGGCAGCACGACCATGGCCATGATGGCAAAAATGCCGATCACCGGTGCCAGCGACCAGAAGGCAGCGCGCCAGATGCCAAGCTCGGCGAATATGCCGCCGATGGCCGGACCAACGAGGGTTGCAACGCCCCACATGCCGGAGACGAGACCGATGGCGCGGGGCCAGAGGTTTTCAGGGAAAACGATGCGGATCATCGCATAGGAAAGCGCCAGCATCATGCCGCCGCCAAGGCCCTGCACCGAACGCCCGGCCAGCATGACCGGCATGGATGGCGCGAGACCGCAGGCGAGCGTCCCGGCGGCGAAAATTATTGCCGCCAACAGATAGGCGCTGCGCGGACCTGCCTGCGAGAGCAGGCGCGGAACGAGCGCAGAGCCGAGAATGGAGGCCGTCACGAACAGCGCCGTGTTCCAGGCGTAATAATCCATGCCGCCAATATCGGCGACGACCGTGGGCAGGATGGTGGTGGCGATGAACACGTTGATGGCGTGCAATGCGACACCGCCGACAAGCGTGAGCGACCGGATGGCGTTCTTACCGGCAAACAGGTCTCCCCAACCGGCGGTCTGGCCGCTAGCGGATGTTTGGTCCTGCATGATTTTTCCCTTACACAACTGAATAACCGGACATGGAGGCCCCAAAATGCCCATCTGTCCGAACTGCATGCCAATCGCTACGCCCGCCCCTTTAATTTGTCAAGAAGATGCTTGTTTAATTATCAGGGAGATATTTCGGGCGATGATAGAGCGGTCAATCACGCGCAGGAAGCCGGGCCAGCGCACAAAGACTTTCAATCAAAACAAGGGAGAAGCGTGTAAGGGGTTCAAATTCTGGCGAAAAGCTCTATATCAGGGCCAACCGTTGAAGGCTGATAGCCAAGATGGAAGCGATCCGCGACAGCTTGTGGGGAAATTTTTCCCCGTGGTGCTGTGGCGGATTTGTGTTTCTGTCACAAGCTTCCTATAAGCCTTTGAATAATTCCAGAAGAAGCGTCTGACGCTTCTTCCCAACGTGGCGACCAGCCTTGCTGGACAGGCCAGATTTCCCCATTGGACGACCCGAAGACGAAGAGCCATGATCCAGACGCCTTATTACCTGATCGACAAGACCAAGCTGAAGCGCAACATGGAAAAGATCGCCTATGTGCGCGAGAAGTCCGGCGCGAAGGCTTTGCTGGCGCTGAAATGCTTCGCGACATGGTCTGTGTTTGATTTCATGAGCCAGTATATGGACGGCACCACCTCGTCCTCGCTCAACGAAGTGCGTCTTGGCCACGAGAAATTCGGCGGCGAAACCCACGCCTATAGCGTTGCCTATGCCGATCACGAGATCGATGAAGTCATCGCCAATGCCGACAAGATCATCTTCAATTCCATCGGCCAGTTGGATCGCTTTGCCGATAAGGCGGCGCATATCAAGCGCGGCCTGCGTCTCAATCCGGGCGTGTCGTCATCGAGCTTCGATCTTGCCGATCCGGCGCGTCCGTTCAGCCGTCTTGGCGAGTGGGATGTGGCGAAGGTCGAGAAGGTCATGGACCGCGTGACTGGCTTCATGATTCACAACAATTGCGAAAATTCCGATTTCGGTCTGTTCGACAAGATGCTGACGGAGATCGAAGACAAGTTCGGCTCGCTTCTGCACCGGGTTGAATGGGTCAGCCTTGGCGGCGGCATTCATTTCACCGGCGAGAATTATCCGGTCGATGAGTTCTGCACGCGCCTGAAGGCGTTTTCGGAAAAGTTTGGCGTGCAGGTCTATCTGGAACCGGGCGAAGCCTCGATCACCAAGACCACAACGCTGGAAGTGACGGTTCTCGACACGCTGTTCAACGGCAAGAACCTCGCCATCGTGGATAGCTCCATCGAAGCCCATATGCTCGATCTTTTGATCTATCGCGAAACCGCGAAGATGGAGCCGAATGAGGGCAACCACCGTTACATGGTCTGCGGCAAGTCGTGCCTGGCGGGCGATGTTTTCGGCGAGTTCAATTTCGGCCATGAACTGAAAGTTGGCGACCGTCTCTCTTTTGCGGATGCCGCCGGTTATACGATGGTCAAGAAAAACTGGTTCAATGGCGTGAAAATGCCTGCGATTGCCGTGCGCGAATTGGACGGCACGGTCAAGGTTGTCCGCGAATTCACCTTCGCGGATTTTGAAGGGTCGCTTTCGTAAAGATCCGGTTGCGGCTTCAGGCTGCAACGAACTCATGTGTTCCGAATGAGAAGGCAATCGGGACGGTCAATAGATGGCGGGAAACCGCTGGAAGAGGAAGCATCGACAGAAAATGAAGAAGAACGTTCTCATTATCGGCGCCGGGGGCGTGGCACAGGTTGTTGCACATAAATGTGCGCAAAACTCTGACATTTTGGGCGATATCCATATTGCGTCCCGCACGGTTGAGAAATGCCGCAAGATTATCGATAGCGTGCATGAAAAGAAGAGCCTCAAGACCGAGGTGAAGCTGGAAGCGCATGCGCTGGATGCTCTGGATGTTGAAGCCACCAAGGCTTTGATCCAGAAGACGGGTGTTCAGATCGTCATCAATGTCGGCTCGGCCTTCCTCAATATGTCGGTTCTTCGCGCCTGTATCGATACGGGCGTTGCCTATATGGACACGGCCATTCACGAAGATCCGAAGAAGATCTGCGAGACGCCGCCATGGTATGGCAACTACGAATGGAAGCACCTCAAGGAGTGCGAAGAGAAGGGCATCACAGCCATTCTCGGCATCGGCTTTGATCCGGGCGTGGTCAATGCCTATGCGCGTCTGGCCGCTGACGATTATCTGGATGATGTGAAGTCGATCGATATCGTCGACATCAATGCCGGTTCGCATGGCCGCTGGTTCTCGACCAATTTCGACCCGGAAATCAATTTCCGCGAATTCACCGGCACGGTCTATTCCTGGCAGAAGGGTGCGTGGCAGTCGAACAAGATGTTCGAAGTTGGCCACACGTTCGATCTGCCTGTCGTCGGCCCGAGCAAGGCCTATATGACTGGCCATGATGAAGTGCATTCGCTGTCCAAGAACTACCCGAATGCGGATGTCCGCTTCTGGATGGGCTTTGGCGATCACTACATCAACGTCTTCACGGTGCTGAACAATCTTGGTCTCTTGTCCGAACAGCCGGTCAAGACTGCTGAAGGTCTGGAAGTCGTGCCGCTCAAGGTGGTCAAGGCTGTGCTGCCCGATCCGTCGTCGCTGGCGCCGGATTATACCGGCAAGACCTGCATTGGCGATTTCGTCAAGGGCACCAAGGACGGCAAGGAAAAGGAAGTCTTCATCTACAACGTTGCCGATCATAAGGACGCTTACAACGAAGTGGGTTCGCAGGGCATTTCCTACACGGCTGGCGTTCCCCCTGTGGCTGCCGCAATCCTGATCGCTTCCGGCGAATGGGATGTGAAGAAAATGGTCAATGTGGAAGAGCTGAACCCGAAGCCTTTCCTCAACATCCTGAACCATATCGGCCTGCCATCCCGTATCAAGGATGAGAATGGCGACCGCGCGCTGGACTTCGCGTGAGGTTATAGCTTTACACAATAAAAAACCCCGCTTTGGCGGGGTTTTTTTATTGCGTGCTTCATGCTTTGCACTGTCTCCTTCGATCCTCATCCTGAGGAGGCCCGTAGGGCCGTCTCGAAGGATCGAGGATATTCTGGAACCCTGAATTTCGGCGGCATAGAGTTGGGGATGTGGGAGAATCCGATCTGTGTTCAACTCCACTGTGTTTACAACAGAGGAGGTCTTCGATGAAAAATACAGTGATAGCCTTATCGGTCCTGACAGGAATTCTGGGTGGCGCCATGGGCGCATCCTGGGCCGGCGGGCAGGCCAAAGGTCTGTCTAGTCCTTTCCACGTATTGCCATGCTGGAATTGTGGACCTCGGCGCTAAACCAGTACCGCTCTATTCGAACGAATCCGGCTATTCGCCCCGGGGCCAGGTGTCCGACAACCGATACCCCCCGGGAAACGGATCGCTCGGATCGAGCATCAGCTGCGCGGTGCCGGTCACCCATGCGCGACCGGAAATGATCGGACTGATGGCGGGCTTACCGCCAAGTTCCAGCGCTCTGTCCAACCGGCAATGAAATTCCGTACCCAGTACGGATTTGCCGATGAAGCGCTCGCCCACTTTCATCTGGCCCTTGGCGTGCAGCACAGCCATTCGCGCCGAACATCCAGTGCCGGTCGGCGAGCGGTCCAGCTTGGCCGGACGGATCGCCACCGTGTTCACGCCGGTCAGTACATCGCCGTCGCGCGTGACCGGCTCGGTGATCTGGCAAAACGAAATGTGGTTCCAGTCCTTTTCCGGGTGACGAAAACCGAGCTGCTCATTGGCGGCCTTGGTGATCCTCACGCCGATCTCTGCCAGTTCCCGCGCCTGACCCGGCTCGATCTTCATGCCGATCTCAGCCGCATCGATAATGACAAAGCTGTCGCCACCATAGGCCGTATCGACGGTGAGGGTGCCTAGTCCTTCGACCTCAAGCGCAGCATCCAGTCGGTCCGCGAAAGACGGCACGTTGCGCACGCTGATACGCTCGGCTTTGCCGTTGCGGCACTCCGCTTCCACCTCGATAAGCCCGCCCGGCGCTTCCAGCACCATGCGCGTTACCGGTTCCTGCATCGGGATGATGCCGCTATCAAGCAGCACTGTTGAAACGCAGATCGAGTTCGAACCCGACATAGGCGGCGTATCGGCAGGTTCCATGATGATGAAGCCCATCTGCGCGCGCGGATCTTTCGGCGGCACCAGCAGATTGACATGGCGAAACACCCCGCCGCGCGGTTCGTTCAGCACGAAATTGCGCAAGGTCTCATCGCTGGCGATGAAGCGCGACTGTTCCCACACCGTTTCACCCGGAGGCGGCGCGACACCACCGACGATGACGTCGCCGACTTCGCCCTCCGCATGACAGCCGACGATATGGATGACCTTGGTGCTGCGCATGGGAACCTCGCAAAATACAACACGTATATTCCTATCCAGACGCTGTGCCGGGTCAATCATTTATCGGACGATGGATGGCTCATTCGCGACGGAAAGAGAAAAGGATTTCTGACATTGGCAGGGGCAAAGTATTTCGTTTCATGATGTGTTGCTTATCCGTGCAGTTTTGATATTGATTGCACTGATTTTGTGCAGATCGATGCGCAACCCGCTTGGCTCCGGATCAGTTTCAGGAACATGCAAAACGTTCCCCATTGAAATTGAACAACCCGAAAAGCTGGGGCACCGTTGTTTTGAAAAGCAACGCGCGGCTCTTAGCCGGCATGGGACGGTCGATGATCGTATCGCGACGCCACTCTCTCCTCAGATTGACCCGGTCTCTGAGTCTTTGATGTCTCGGCGCGTGGTTTTCAGGTTTTGAATTGTCCGGCGGAGTGACGGCTCCCCGGATGATTCAGGGGAGTGGAATGTGAGCAGTACAACCAATGCGGGCTTTCATGAGCCCAATCAGAACAGCGTTCAACGCTGGGGCAGGGAACTTTCGGCGGCGCTGAAGCTCGGCTGGCCGCTGATCCTGACCAATGTTTCGCAAGCCGCATTGACGGCAACCGACGTGATCTTCATCGGGCGTCTCGGCAAGGATACGCTCGCCTCGGCGCTGCTCGCCACGAGCTTCTACCACACGCTGGTCATCTTCTCGATGGGGCTGGTTTCGGCGGTCATGCCGATGATCGCCATCGCGCTTGGCAAGAACCGCCATTCGGTGCGCGATGTGCGCCGCACGGTCCGTCAGGGCTTCTGGACGGCGATCATCATCTCGATCCCGATCTGGGTCGTGCTGTGGCATTGCGAGGAGATATTCCTGTTCCTCGGCCAGCAGCCGGATATTGCCGCACGCTCGACCGATTTCATGCACACGCTGCAATGGGCGCTGTTGCCCTATCTGTTCTACATCGTGCTGCGCTCGTTCTTCGCGGCGATGGAAAAGCCGATGTGGACGCTGCTGATTGCAGGTGCTGCGATCGGCTTCAACGCGCTTGCCGGATGGACGCTGATCTTCGGTCATTTCGGCTTTCCGCGCATGGAACTGCATGGCGCAGGTATCGCGACGACGCTTTCCAGCCTGATGATGTTTCTCGGCATGGCGGTGATCGCGCTGCGTCATCGCCGCTTCCGGCGCTATCACCTGTTCGGTCGCTTCTGGCGTCCTGACTGGCCGCGTCTGCGCGAGCTGTGGCGCATTGGCTTTCCGATGGCGCTGACCTTCGTGTTTGAAACCTCGATCTTCTATGCGGCGGTGGTCATGATGGGCCGGATCAGCCCGACCGCCATGGCGGCGCATGCGGTGGCGATCCAGATCGCATCGCTGAGCTTCATGGTGCCGCTCGGTTTCGGGCAGGTGGCGACCGTGCGGGTGGGGCGCGCTTATGGCGCGGGCAATCCTAAAGCCGTCGCCTATGCAGGCTGGAGCGCCTATGCGCTGGGCGTCGGCTTCATGATGATCATGGGCCTTCTGATGATCCTGATCCCGCGTCTGTTCATCGGCGTGTTTCTCGATCTGCACGATCCGGAAAATCTGCCCGTGATGGAACTGGCCGTCAGCTTTCTTGCGCTGGCCGCCCTGTTTCAGACGGTCGATGGCGCGCAAGCGGTCGCGGCGGGCATGTTGCGCGGCATGCGCGACACGCGCGTTCCGATGTTTCTGGCGCTGCTTGGCTATTGGGGCGTCGGCCTGCCGCTTGGCGCGCTGCTCGCCTTCAAGGTCGGCATGGGCGGTCAGGGCATTTGGCTCGGCCTTGCCGCAGGGCTTGGCATCGTTGCGGTGATGATGACCCTGCGCTGGCGCAGGCATCTGGCCCATATTTCCAGAACACTGGCATAAAACAAAAATGCCGCACGGCCTGAAGGTCGTGCGGCATAGTTGCATGCTGCGGATATCATACCGTATCCGCGTTCTCGCTTTTGCGATTACTTCGTCAGAGCAATAATGCGATCAAGCGCGCTGCCGAAACCCTTCAGGGAAATCTTGAAGGCGACCGGCTGGCTTGGGCTGAGCGCCGTCGCGGTCACGTTGATATTGGCACCCGCCTTGATGGCCGCAACCTGTTTGGGGTCGAAGCTGACCGGTGCAAGGCAACCCTGCGGAAGGCAGGTGGAAAATGCCAGATTCGGACCAGCGGCCTCATCAACCTTGATGGTTGCGCCTTTGCCGATATCAAGGCCGAACGGCATCAGGATGACGCCGTCGACCTTTCCGCCCGCCACATTGCGCAGCTCGACGGTCAAGACGCGCTGGCCGGTCTGAGAGCTGTTCTGCTCCTGGCGGATAGCACAGGTGGACGCGTCCTTCTGCGTCTGGCAGGAGACGGTCCAGTCCTGATAGGTTTCCTGCAAGCTGTTTGCACCGCCCGGAAGGGGGGCTGCAAAGGCAGGGGCTGCGAGAAGTGCTGACAGCGTGCAAGCAAGGCCGAGCGCGCGATGGTTTTTCATAAATATATTTCTCTCTAAAAACAATCATCCGAAGCCTGCTGCTCAAAAGAGGCGGCTTTGGAGATTTATTGAGCATAAATCAGGAGGGCGTTCAACTGCAATCCCATCAAAATATCTTGTTTGCTCGAATAATCTTAAAAGGTTATCGAAGTCTAATATAGTCTTCACTGCAACGTTTGCTTGAAAATAGCGGGTTGGGCGTTGCAGTGAGCAGGTATCCAGCCAGCTTTGGCCGGATACCTGTTGCGGTTTACGCTTATCGCGACAGTTTCATATGACGGTTCACATCCTTGTAAAGCAGATAGCGGAACTTGCCCGGACCGCCTGCATAGCAGGCCTGCGGGCAGAAAGCGCGCAGCCACATGAAATCACCGGCTTCCACTTCCACCCAGTCCTGATTGAGCCGGTAGACCGCCTTGCCTTCCAGCACATAGAGGCCGTGCTCCATGACATGGGTTTCGGCAAAGGGGATCACGCCGCCCGGTTCTAGCGTCACGATGGTGACATGCATGTCGTGGCGCATGTCGTTCGGATCGACAAAGCGCGTCGTTGCCCAAACGCCATTGGTGTCGGGCATGGGCGAGGGGGCGATGTCGTTTTCGTTGAGGAAGAGCGGCTCCGGCACATCAAGCCCGTCCACATAGTCATAGGCCTTGCGGACCCAGTGGAAACGTGCGGTCGCGCTGGCCGTGTTGCGCAGGCTCCAGCCGCTTTTCGGCGGCAGATAAGCATAGCCGCCTTCGGTCAGCGTGTGGGTCTTGCCCGCGACGGTGACGGTGACTTCGCCTTCGACCACGAACAACACGCCTTGCGCCGTGTCGTCAAGCTCGGCGCGGTCGCTGCCGCCGCCGGGCTGCACTTCCATGATATATTGCGAGAAGGTTTCGGCAAAACCCGACATAGGGCGGGCGATCACCCATAGACGCGTCTTTTCCCAGAAAGGCAGGAAGCTCGTCACAATATCGCTGAACGTGCCTTTCGGAATAACCGCATAGGCTTCCGTGAACATGGCGCGGTCGGTCAGAAGCTGCGTCTGCGGTGGCAACCCACCGGTCGGTGCGAAATAAGTGCGGGTCATTGTCTGTTCCTGATCAATAAAGCGTTTCTGGCAGAATATCTTTCAGCCGGAGAAGGGCGATACGCTCGACTTGCGCGCAAGCGGTGGCGAATTCCGTATCGCGGTCATTGGCGACGCGGCGCTGGAACGTGCCGAGGATTTCCTGTTTGTTGCGCCCCTTCACGGCAATGATGAAGGGAAAGCCGAATTTCTGCGTATAGGCGTCGTTCAGTTCGGTGAAAGTCTGCTTTTCCGCATCGGTCAGTGCATCGAGACCGGCACCGGCCTGTTCGGCGGTGGATTCCGCCGTCAGGCGTTTGGCCTGCGCCAGCTTGCCGGCGAGATCCGGGTGGGCATTCAAAACGCCAAGCCGCTCCTCGGGCGAGGCGGCGCGGAAGATTCTCGTCATCGCAGCGGCAAGACCGGAGGCCGTGTCCTCAGCGGCACCGAAGCCGGCATCATAGGCGCGCTCGGCGATCCACGGCGAATGCTCGAAAATGCTGCCGAAACGGGCCACGAAATCGGCTTTGCTGGCTTGGGATGGCACTACATCGGCCACTTTTGGCTTATGGTGTTCGTGCCAGTGATTGGCAATGTCGATGCGCTTGGCAACCCAGACCTTGTCGTGGCTCTGGACATAATCGAGGAAACGTTCAAGGGCGGCTGCCCGACCCGGACGTCCGACCAGACGGCAATGCAGGCCGATGGACAGCATCTTGGGCGCGCCTTCTGCGCCTTCGCGGTAGAGCACGTCGAAGGCGTCCTTCAGATAGGTGTAGAACTGATCGCCGGAATTGAAGCCTTGCGGCGTTGCAAAACGCATGTCGTTGGCATCGAGCGTATAGGGCACAATCAGATGCGGGCCTTTCGGGCCCTTGACCCAATAGGGCAGCTCGTCCGCATAGGAATCGGCTGAATAGACGAAGCCGCCTTCTTCCATCACCAATTTCAGCGTGTTGTCGGACGGCTTGCCCTGATAAATGCCGAGCGGACGCGAGCCGGTGACTTCGGTGTGCAGGCGCACGGCTTCGCGGATATGCTCGCGCTCCACTTCTTCCGGCACGTCCTTGTATTCCCACCAGCGCAAGCCGTGGCTGGCGATTTCCCAGTCGGCTTCCTTCATGGCAGCGACTGCTTCGGGATTGCGCGCCATGGCCAGCGTCACGCCATAGACAGTGACGGGCATGTTGCGCCGCGTGAAGGCGCGCCACAGACGCCAGAAACCGGAACGCGCACCGTATTCGTAGATGGATTCCATGTTCAGGTTGCGCTGGCCGTTCCAGGCCTGTGCACCGACGATTTCCGACAGCAGGCATTCCGAGGATGCATCGCCGTCGAGAATGCAGTTTTCCGCACCCTCTTCATAATTGACCACGAATTGGACGGCTATATTGGCCCCGCCGGGCCAGCGCGGATCTGGCGTGTTGCGGCCATAGCCGATCAGATTACGTGGATAGCTCATGCCATACATCCCCTTCCAAACATCCCTTTGGGTTCTGTTATTTGGTCCATGATAATAAAGATTTACGCGCTGAATTCCCCTTCAAAATTTTGAAAGACATCCAATGAGAAAGCTCTTTCTTAATGCCGCATAAGGCGGAATACTTCACGATGGGAACAAAAGCGGGAACGCCGCCGGTCTGCCATAAAAATGTGCTTTCATTGCAAAAACAGCACTGGCAAACCGAGTAAAATCAGCAACTTGCGGCGGTTCGGCTGTTAATGGCCGGAGAATCACGCAAGCGGTCAGGAGTGCAAATGGGTCAGGGACATCACGGCGATGAGGGCAGAACAGGTCGGTTGACGACACATGTTCTCGATACGGTCAGCGGCAAGCCTGCTGCGGGATTGCGTATCGAATTGCGCAGGATCGAGAATCACACGCCGCACAGCATCAAGGAAATCCGCACCAATCAGGACGGGCGCAGCGGTGAGCCGATGCTGGCCAATGGCGACCTGCAACGCGGCTCCTATGAGCTCCTGTTTCATGTCGGCGAATATTTTGGCAAGGACGAAGACGGCGTGCCGTTCCTTGATGTGGTGCCGTTGCGCTTTGGTGTTTCCGATGAAAAAGCGCATTATCATGTGCCGCTTCTGGTTTCGCCTTTTTCCTATTCGACCTATCGCGGGAGCTGAGCAGGATGGTTCAGTCTGTGAGAAACAGAATATGTTTTCTTCTCAATGGCGAGCGGGTTGAACTCGACCAGGTTTCGCCAACGGAAACACTGCTCGATTATCTGCGTCTGGCCTGCAAGCTGCGCGGCACCAAGGAAGGTTGTGCAGAAGGCGATTGCGGCGCCTGCACGGTGCTGGTCGGCAAGATCGCGGGCAGCGAACTCGTCTATGAAAGCGTCAATGCCTGCATCCGTTTCGTCGGTTCACTGGATGGCTGCCATGTGGTGACGGTCGAGCATCTGCGCGGGGCCGATGGCGGTCTGCATCCGGTGCAAAAGGCGATGATCGACTTCCACGGCTCGCAATGCGGCTTCTGCACGCCGGGCTTCGTCATGTCGCTTTACGGGCTGTGGATGCGCAATCCGAAGCCCGCCGATCCGGCCATTGAAAAGGCGCTGCAAGGCAATCTCTGCCGCTGCACCGGCTATGAGGCGATCATTCGCGCCGCCCGTGCCATTTCCGATTACGGCAATACAACTGAAGACCCGCTGGCGGCAGAACGCGCCCATGTGCTGGAACAGTTGAATTCCATGCGCGACGGTTCGCGGGTCGAAGTCGGCGATGGCAAGGACCGTCTGGTCGTGCCTGCCGATCTCGACGATTTTGCCGCACTGCTGGCCAATGAGCCGAAGGCGACCGTGGTGGCCGGTTCCACCGATGTGGGCCTCTGGGTCACAAAAATGATGCGCGATATTTCGCCGGTGGTCTTTATCGGCCATCTGACCGAATTGCGGGCGATCACCGAGGACAAAAACGTCGTCACCATCGGCGCGGGCGTGACCTATACGGAGGCCTTCGCTTTCCTCGCCAAGCGCATTCCGCAGCTTGGGCAACTCATCAACCGCATCGGCGGCGAGCAGGTGCGCAATATGGGCACCATCGGCGGTAATATCGCCAATGGTTCGCCCATCGGCGACACCCCACCGCCGCTGATCGCGCTCAACGCAAGGCTGACGCTGCGCAAGGGCGATAGCCGCCGCACCATTCCGCTGGAAGATTTCTTCATCGCCTATGGCAAGCAGGATCGTCAGCCCGGCGAGTTCGTCGAGGCGGTGCATGTGCCGGTTCCGGAGGCAGGCAATCTCTTTGCGATCTACAAGGTGTCCAAGCGTTTCGAGGAAGACATCACCGCAGCGCTCGGCGCATTCCACATGGTGCTTGATGCGGCAGGCAAGGTCGCTTCCATTCGCATCGCCTATGGCGGCATGGCGGCGACACCAAAACGCGCCTTTGCCGTGGAAGCCGCACTTCTGGGCCAGCCATGGAGCGAAGATACAGTGGAGGCCGCAATCGGTGCCTATGAGCAGGATTACCAGCCCTTGAGCGATATGCGCGCCACAGCGGATTATCGCCTGATGGTCTCAAAGAATTTGTTGCGCCGCTTCTATGCCGAAACGCAAGGGCAAGCCGAACCCCTGCGCGCTCAGCATATCGAAGCGGTCTGAAGGAGGCAGGCATGAACAAACATCCTGCAAGCACGATCAAAGCCGCCGCTATCAAAGGTGGTGTCGCCACCGACCAGAAGCACGATTCCGCGCATAAGCATGTGACGGGCGAGGCGGTCTATATCGACGATATTCCCGAACCCGAAGGCACGCTGCATGTTGGCGTCGGCCTTGCGACGGTGGCCCATGCCAATATCAAGTCTATCGACCTTGCCGCCGTGCGTGCAGCGCCCGGCGTGGTCGATGTGCTGACCTGGCGCGACATTCCCGGCGAAAACGACGTCTCGCCGTCCGGCATGCATGACGATCCGATCTTCGCGGTCGATACGGTACAGTTTCACGGCCAGCCGATCTTTGCCGTGATCGGTCGCACACGCGATCAGGCCCGCCGCGCCGCGCGTCTGGCCAAGGTCGAATATGAGGAAATGCCGGGCCTGTTTTCCATTGCCGATCTCGACGGCGCAAAAGACCGTCTGGTCTTCACGCCGCTGACGCTCAATCGCGGCGATGCCCGCAAGGCCATCGACGAGGCCCCGCGCAAGGTCAAGAACCGCATGATGGTCGGCGGTCAGGACCATTTCTATCTCGAGGGGCAGGCTTCACTGGCCGTTCCCGGTGAAGATGAAGACGTCACCATCTATTGCTCCACGCAGGGGCCGAGCGAAACGCAGCATCTGGTCGCCCATGCGCTGGGCGTGCCGAGCCATGCGGTCACGGTTGAAGTGCGCCGCATGGGCGGCGGCTTCGGTGGCAAGGAAACGCAGGCCAATCAATGGGCCGCTATTGCCGCTATCGCCGCCAAGAAGCACAAGCGCGCGGTGAAAATCCGTCTCGACCGCGATGAGGACATGACCGCCACGGGCAAGCGTCATGATTTCATGATCGATTACGAGGTGGGCTTCGACGACCAAGGCAATATTCTGGGCGTCGATTATATGTTCGCGCTCAATGCCGGTTTTTCCGCCGACCTTTCGGGACCGGTCGGTGACCGCGCGCTGTTTCATTGCGACAATGCCTATTTCTTCCCGGCAGTGCATGCGCAATCCGCGCCGCTTTATACCAATACCGTGTCCAACACGGCGTTTCGCGGTTTTGGCGGCCCGCAGGGCATGGTTGGTGCCGAACGTGTCATCGAGGAAGTGGCCTTTGCGGTTGGCAAGGACCCGCTCGATATCCGCAAGCTCAATTTCTACGACGCGATGGGTACGGAGGGTGGCGCTCGTAACGTCACACCCTATCACCAGAAGGTGGAAGACTGCATCATCCAGCGCATTGTCGCGGAACTGGAAGAAAGCGCCGATTACGCTGCGCGCCGCGAGGCTATCCGTGAATTCAACGCCAAAAGCCGCACCGTGAAGCGCGGCATGGCGCTGACGCCGGTGAAATTCGGCATTTCCTTCACCAAGACCGAGTCCAATCAGGCCGGTGCACTGGTGCATGTCTATAATGACGGCTCGGTGCATATGAACCATGGCGGCACCGAAATGGGGCAGGGGCTCCATATGAAGGTGGCGCAGGTCGTGGCGGAAGAATTCCAGATCGACATCGACCGGGTGAAGATCACCGCGACCACCACCGCCAAGGTGCCGAACACCGCGCCGACGGCGGCATCGTCGGGTGCCGATCTCAACGGCATGGCGGCGCAGGATGCCGCACGCCAGATCAAGAAGCGGCTGATCCGTTTTGCTGCCGAGCAATATCGGGTGCCGGAAGATCAGGTTGTATTCCTGCCCAACCGCATTCGCGTTGGCAATCAGGAGATCAGCTTCAACGATCTAGTGAAGCAGGCCTATATCGGGCGCGTGCAGCTTTCCGCCGCCGGGCACTACAAGACGCCGAAAATCCACTGGGACCGGGCGAAGGGCAAAGGCCATGCCTTCTATTATTACGCCTATGGCGCGGCCTGTTCGGAAGTCTCTATCGATACGCTGACCGGCGAATATGTGGTGGAACGCACCGATATTCTTCACGATACCGGACGCTCGCTCAACCGTGTCATCGACATCGGCCAGATCGAAGGCGGCTTTGTGCAGGGCATGGGCTGGCTCACCACCGAGGAACTTGTCTGGGACGATAAGGGGCGGCTTCGCACCCATGCGCCATCCACCTACAAGATCCCGCTGGCGTCCGACCGGCCAAAGATTTTCAATGTGGCGCTGACCGACTGGTCGGAAGCCTATGAGTCGACCATCCATCGCTCGAAAGCGGTGGGCGAGCCGCCGCTGCCGCACGGCATGTCGGTGCTTTATGCGCTGTCGGATGCGGTGGCGAGCGTTGCCGACCACAAGATCAGCCCGCGTCTCGATGCGCCAGCCACGCCTGAGCGTGTGCTGATGGCTATCGAGCGGTTGCGCGCGCAAAAGGGGTAACACTATGAGCCGCGGCACGCTGGGCAGGCGGGACGATATAAGGGCATTCCTGAACCGTCGCCACGACAGCGTGCTGGTGGAGGTGGCGGACGTGAAGGGCTCTGCGCCCCGCGATGCCGGGGCATGGATGCTCGTCGCCCGCGATATGATCTTCCGCACCATCGGCGGCGGACAGCTCGAATATATGGCCATCGACCACGCCCGGAAAATACTCGCTGGCGGTCGCGATTCCCCGATGGATGTGCCTCTGGGCCCCGAAATCGGCCAATGCTGCGGCGGGCGCGTGGCTTTAAGTTTCAGACGCGTCAATCGCGGCCTCGCCGATGAACTGGTCGGCAAGATCGATGCGGAAATCGCCACCCGCCCGCATGTATATGTCTTCGGCGCAGGCCATGTCGGCGATGCGCTGGCCTATGCGCTGTCGCTGACGCCGGTGCGGGTGGTGCTGGTGGATACGCGCGAGGCGGAGCTTATGGCTGTTGACGCGCCGGGCGTCGAAACCTGCCTCGCGGCCATGCCGGAACAGGTGGTGCGTTCCGCACCGCCGGGCAGTGCGTTCATCATACTGACGCATGATCATGCGCTTGATTTTCTGATCGCCGCCGAGGCGCTGCAACGCCGCGATGCGATCTATGTCGGCATGATCGGCTCGAAGACGAAGAAGGCGACTTTCAAAAATTGGTTGAACCGCGAATTCGGCAGCGACGAGTTGTTTGAAGAGCTCATCTGCCCGGTCGGCGGTGCGGTCGTGAAGGACAAACGGCCGGAAGTCATTGCAGCCCTTGCGGCGGCCGAAGTGCTGACCGCCGTTTTGTGTGTCAATTATTCCAAGGCGCTGAGATACTGACGCATTACGCCTAGTGATCTGATTCCAACATTTGCATCCCTCGGTTCACGCGCTAAGCAAATGTTGGAATCAAAAAGACCACTAGCAAGTATATGTATCTAGTGGATTTTTCGAATTTGACGTTTGAAACAGCATCTATGTCAGGCGGAATTCAAACGTCAAATTCAATTCACTAGAAAATGTTCAATTACCGCGCGGGCTCAACCAAGCCATCATATCCGTTATCGTTGAGCCAGCCACCCGTAAAGCCGGCTCGCTTCAATCCGTCGCGAATATAACTGTTCTTTTTCATCGTGTCCCATATCAGGCGGCTGTAATAATTTTCAATCATGAGCACGATCGGTCCCTGATCAATACCAATATATTGATAACCCACCCATCCATTTACATATGGAGACTTGTTTACGGTGAGGTTGAAAGCGTCGAAGAAGCCATATTTACCATAAACAGGCCTGTTTCCAACGTTTATATTCTTCATATGTTTTAATGTGGGAATGACAATATCTGGTGCAAATGCGATGGAGCCACCTGCTGCCGTAGGCGCAATCGTACCATCGTCAGAAACGATGGTGCCGCCGGCATCTGTATAAGCATCCGCAGGATTGATAACGCCCAGACGCCCGGCGCCACGGGCAGTATAGCCGAAATAGCGCTTTCCCTGTGCGTCCCAGTAAGGTTCGCCACCAGAATCATTGGCAGGGCCATCGCATGCTGTAAGCCCCCACACATTTTCGCCATATCCCTTGAAACCCAGTGGATTGGCGACCGCATAGGCTTGCTGATGATAGGTCGCACGGCAGCTGTTCTCGAAATAGTCCAGCCCGTTTTCTTTGTTCCAGTCGTCCTGGATGCCTTTAAAATCAAGCCAGATATGGCTGTATTGGTGGCCAAACATGGGCGCGAAACGAAGCAGGGTTTTGTCCTGATAAGAGCATATTTGCCGGTAATAATTACTGGTCCATCCCTCTTTCCATGCAGACGGTGGAAGCGAAAATGTAGGCGCGCCCAGTGCAAGGATATATAATATCATTGCTTCATTATAGCCGAGCCACGGGGCTGACACAAAAGAGCCCCCCGATTCCGGCAGCCAGCCCATGGCAATTGTCTTTTTGTCGGCTCCACCCCGCATCCAGCTCCAGTTTACTTTTGAATAGATCTGACCGGAGAGGTTGCGAATAGCTTTCTCTAGCGGGTCAGAAGGGTTGGAATAGTAGGCTTGAGCAAACAGCGCCCCTGCAAGCAGCAAAGCGGTATCAATGGATGATAATTCGCAGGTGTTATAACGGGTGCCGCTGTCCTTGTGCAAGAAATGGTAGAAAAATCCATTGTAACCCGTGAAGCCGCTCGTACCGTCGCCCTGAGGTGCGGTGGCAAAAAAATGAAGGGTATTATACGTTCGTTCTGCGGCCTCATGACGAGCAATATATCCGCGCTCGACACCGACAGCGTAGGCTGTAAGGGCAAAACCCGTGGCTGCGATGCTTGTGAAATCCTGATCGAGATGCCCTTCCGAATTGCGATCGGGGATAAGGCCGTGGGGACTATTTTGCCCACTCTCCCAGAACCATTGGAAGGTGCGCTTCTGGATGTCTTCAATTATTGGGTCGCGATTTGAAGCATCAGGTGAAATATTTTCTCTCAAAAAAATAATTCCTTGAAATTTATTCACATTTTCTCTGAACCGTTGGATTTACGGGTTGATACTCATGGAATTTTTAAAATGAGTATTGTGTAAAATGTATTATTTTGAATTTATATTTCAAATATATTTGAAAGCTTTATCCGATTAATTGTCAATTCGAATAGTGTGGTCGCTTATTGTTGCGTGGATTAGATACTCTTGCCGCTTTGATGGCCGTTACTATCACGGGATTTATGGTTCATCATCCAGAACAGGAGATTTTGAACGGGCGCGGCCCCTGATAGTATGGAGAAGCTCCGCCGTTCCGCTTTCATCGGAACGGCTCGGAGAGACTTTGGTCAAGTGCGTGTGGCGACCGCACCTCCGCAGAGGCGATGCATGAACATCTTTGCGCTTTGCTATTTAGCCAGCGCCTCCCGTATCAGCCGCTGGCAGCGCTCCGTCATGAAATCGATGATCAGACGCACCTTCGGGTCCTGAAAACGCTTGTGCGGATAGATCGCCGCAAGCTGGATCGGTGCTGGCGGCGTGCTTTCGAGGAGCGGCACCAGCCGTCCGTCGCGGAGATATTCCTTCACCTCGAACAGCGGCTTGTTGATGATGCCGCGCCCGCCCAGCGCCCATTGCGTCAATACGTCGCCATCATCGGAATCATAAGGTCCGGTGACTTCGAATTTGCGAAGACCTTCCGATGTTTGCAGCGACCAGTAATATTCCTTCGACCCCGGAAAACGCAGCAGCAAACAGTCATGCGTGTCGCCGAGCAGCTCTTCCGGTGATTGCGGAATCCCATGTTTTTCAAGATATTGCGGGGCGGCGCAGATCACGCGCTCACAATTCAGGATGCCGCGCATGCGCAAGTTGGAGTTTTCCAGAACACCGAGTTTGAAGGCGACATCCACGCTTTCGCTCATAATGTCGATCTCGTGGTCAGATAGTCGCAGGCGCACTTCGATATCCGGATATTTGTCGTGAAACTCCGGAATGCCCGACGCGATGAGCCTGCGGCCAAGCCCCAAAGGCGCGGTGATGCGAATCGAACCCTTGGGATTTTTCGCAAGTTCCGCGACGGCTGCTTCCGCCTCATCGACCGCTTCGAGGATTTTCAAAGCGCCGTCATAGAATATGCGGCCATGCTCGGTCGGCGTCAGCTTGCGCGTGGTACGGTTGAAGAGCCGGACGCCAAGATGCTTCTCCAACTCCTTGATTCGATTACTCGCAACCGCCGGAGAGGCGCGCTGGTCGCGCCCGGCGGCAGAAAGATTTCCCAATTCGACAACGCGCACGAAAACGCGCAGATTATCAAGATAAGACATGCGTCCCCTCCACGATTGTCTAGTTTTTTTTGAAAGTGATGGTCGTGTTGTGACGTTCCCTCGGACGCAAAGCTTTGGCACATAATGAGATAACGAACAATGGGGCGAACAATGGGAGTGCCTGATGTATGATTTTGCCGTAGCCTGGGACTGGCTGGGCTTCGCAGCGCGGTGGCTGCATGTCATTACCGCGATTGCGTGGATCGGCTCGTCTTTCTACTTCATCGCGCTTGATCTCGGTCTGCGCCAGCGTCCCGGCTTGCCGGTTGGTGCGCATGGCGAGGAATGGCAGGTCCATGGCGGTGGTTTCTATCACATCCAGAAATATCTGGTTGCGCCAGCCGAAATGCCGGAACATCTCACTTGGTTCAAATGGGAATCCTACGCCACCTGGCTGTCGGGCTTCACGCTGCTCTGCATCGTTTATTACACGGGCGCCGATCTCTATCTGATCGATCCGAATGTACTCGACGTGTCTGTTCCGGTCGCCATCGCGATTTCCATCGCCTCGCTGGCCTTTGGCTGGGTCGCCTATAACACCATCTGCAAGCTGATGCTGGGCAAGAGCGATACGCTTCTGATGGTCATGCTCTATGCGGTGCTGGTGTTCGTGGCCTGGGGCTATACGCATCTGTTCACCAGCCGCGCGGCCTTCCTGCATCTGGGCGCTTTCACGGCGACGATCATGTCGGCCAACGTGTTCATGATCATCATCCCGAACCAGAAAATCGTGGTGGCCGATCTCATCGCCGGTCGCAAGCCCGATCCGAAATATGGCAAGATCGCCAAGCAGCGCTCGACGCATAACAACTATCTGACGCTGCCGGTTCTATTCCTGATGCTGTCGAACCACAATCCTCTGGCTTTCGGCACGCAGTATAACTGGATCATCGCTTCGCTGGTGTTCCTGATGGGCGTGACCATCCGCCATTGGTTCAACACGCAGCATGCCCGCAAGGGCAAGCCGACCTGGACCTGGCTGGTGACGGTCATCCTGTTCATCGTCATCATGTGGCTTTCCACCGCACCGAAGATTCTGACCGGTCAGCCGGAAGAACAGAAGGTTTCGGCCTTGCAGGAAAGCTTCATCTCGGACCCGCACTTCGGCAAGGTGCGGGATACCGTTTTAGGACGCTGCGCCATGTGCCATGCGGCGGAGCCGGGTTGGGAAGGCATGATCACGCCGCCGAAGGGCGTGACGCTTGAAACAGACCGGGATATCGCCGCCCATGCGCGTGAAATCTATTTGCAGGCCGGTCGCTCCCATGCCATGCCGCCCGCCAATGTGACCGGAGTGACCGACCAGGAGCGCCAGCTTCTCGCCTCCTGGTATGAATCCGCTACTGCTGGAGCAAAGTAACAATGACCAGACTTCTCATCCGTGGCCGCGTGCTGACCTTTCGCGATGAGCCGCAAAGTCTCGATGACAGCGCGTCCTATCGCTATATCGAAGATGGCGCCATTTTGGTCGAAGACGGACGCATTGTGCGCCTTGGGGAGTATGCGCAAGTTAGCGCGGAAGCGGGCAGCGATGTGAAGCTGGCCGATCATCGCCCGCATCTGATCCTGCCGGGCTTCATCGATACGCATATCCATTATCCGCAGACCCAGGTGGTCGCGTCCTATGCCGCCAATCTTCTGGAATGGCTCAACACCTATACATTCGTGGCCGAACAGAAATTCGCCGATGAGCAGCACGCGGAATTCATCGCCGAGCGTTTTCTGGACGAGCTAATCCGCCATGGCACCACCACGGCTGTCGCTTATTGCTCGGTGCATCCGCAAAGCGTCGACGCCTATTTTCGTGCCTCGCAGCATCGCAATATGCGCATGCTGGGCGGCAAGGTGATGATGGATCGCAACGCGCCGCCCGCTTTGTGCGACACGGCGCAATCCGGCTACGACGACAGCAAGGCGCTGATTGCGCGCTGGAACGGCAAGGACCGCCTCGACTATGTGATCACGCCGCGCTTTGCCATTACCTCGACGCCGGAACAGCTCGAAGCCAGTCAGGCGCTTGCCCGTGAACATCCCGAATGCTTTATCCAGACGCATCTTTCGGAGAACCACGACGAAATTGCGTTTACAAAGTCGCTGTATCCCGATGCGCCGGATTATCTCGGCATTTACGAGCATTACGGCCTTTTGGGAAACAAGACGCTGCTTGGCCATTCCATCCATCTGGAAGAGCGCGAAGTGGGTGTGATGGCGGAAACCGGCTCGGTGGCGGTGTTCTGCCCGACCTCGAACCTGTTCCTCGGTTCCGGCCTGTTCGACCGTGATCGCCTGAAGGCGTCGGGCGTGCGCATGGCTGTGGCAACCGATGTCGGCGGCGGCACCAGCTTTTCCATGCTGCGCACCATGGACGAGGGTTACAAGATTTTTCAGTTGCGCGAACAGCGTCTGAACCCGTTCCAGTCCTTCTACATGATGACGCTTGGCAATGCTCGGGCGCTGTCGATGGAAGACAAGATCGGCACGCTGGACGAAGGCACGGAGGCCGATATCGTGGTGCTTGATTCAGCCGCCACATCGCCGATGCGTCTGCGCATGGCGGCAGGCGCAACGCTGGAACAGGAGCTGTTCCTGCTGCAAACGGTCGGCGACGACCGCGCCATTGTCGAAACCTATGTGGCGGGGAGGCCGCTCAAGACGGAACTGTAAAGTACAGATGTAGCCTGACGATTTTCGCCTAATCCGTCGCTTCGCTTCCCCCTCATCCTGAGGTGCGGAGCGAAGCGAAGCATCATCCTGAGCCTGTCGAAGGATCGAAGGACGAGGGCAGGCGCTGGTTCGTTTTCCCTCAGCCCTTCGAGACGCTTTCCTTCGACAAGCTCAGGAAAGCTCCTCAGGATGAGGGAAAAGAGCAGCGTGGCAACATAGAATTCAGCCCAAAATAATCGTGTTCAGAGCTCTTCCGGTCGCTTGCCGCCAATGGCGCGGGTCAGCTGATCGGCGGTCGCGCGGATGAGCGGCCCCACCTCTTCGAGCTTCTTCTTTGGCAGACGCACCGCGGGGCCGGAAACGGAAATGCCAGCAATGCCCTCGCCATATTCGTTGAAAATCGGGGCGGCGATGCAGCACATGCCGAGCGTGTGTTCCTCGTCATCGATGGACCAGCCGCGCATGCGTGTCGCCTGAATGTCTTTCAGAAGCGCAGGCAGGCCATCCAGCGTGCGCTGGGTGAAGTGCTCAAGCGCTTTTGCTGAAAGCGCGCGGGCGATTTCGCCATCCGACCAGGTCGACAGAATTGCTTTGCCGATGCCCGATGCGTGGATCGGTCCGCGCCGTCCGGGACGAAAGAAGGCGCGCATCGGCGCATGGCTTTCAATCTGCGAGATGAACACCACATCGCCGTCGTCCTCGACGCCGATATTCGCGGTCTCGCCGCTCGTCTCCATGAGTTGCTTCAGATAGGGGCGCGCCAGCGTGCCCAGCTTGCGGAAGCGGCGAAAGGCATTGCCGATTTCAAACGCCTTGACACCGATGGTCCAGTCGCCGCTTTCCAGATCGTGTGAAACCATGCCGTGATTGGCAAGCGAGGATAACAGCCGGTGCACGGTGGAAGGTGCCATGCCGCTCGCATCGGCGAGATCGGTCAGGGTCGAGCCGTCATTCTCGGCGATCAGCGCCAGAAGTTTCAGGCTACGGTCCAGAACCTGCACGGACGAGGGCGCGGCATTATCCGCCGCCTTGCGGCCCCGCTTCGCCTTGGCCTGTTCCATCTGCCCGCCTCCGATTCTGCTGTGATCATTCACTATCCTATCGCCGCATCCGCGAAAAGGGCCGCCGATTATCTCCATTCCGTTGAAAATCTTTATTTCCATATAATGGTATGCATTTCCATTTTTTGAAAATAGGATTTGTAAATGGAAGATGTTTCCGTAGGAGGATAGGGCGATGGCCAGAATGCGTGCAGTCGATGCAGCCGTGCTTGTGCTGGAGAGGGAAGGGATCAATTGCGCTTTCGGCGTGCCGGGTGCAGCCATCAATCCGTTTTATTCGGCCATGAAGGCGCGCGGCTCGATCCGCCATGTGCTCGCCCGCCATGTCGAAGGCGCATCGCATATGGCCGAAGGCTATACGCGGGCAAAGCATGGCAATATCGGCCTGTGCATCGGCACCTCCGGCCCGGCGGGCACGGATATGATCACCGGCCTCTATTCGGCTTCCGCCGATTCCATTCCGATCCTCTGCGTCACAGGGCAAGCCCCCCGCGCCCGGCTCGACAAGGAGGACTTTCAGGCAGTCGATATCGCCAAGATCGCGGCCCCGGTCACCAAGTGGGCGGTCACGGTCATGGAGCCTGCACTGGTGCCTTTTGTTTTTCAGAAGGCGTTCCATGTCATGCGGTCGGGCCGTCCCGGTCCGGTGCTGATCGATCTGCCGATTGATGTGCAGATGGCCGAAATAGAGTTCGACATCGACACCTATCAGCCGATGGAGGCCTATAAGCCAGCCGCCACGCGGGCGCAGGCCGAAAAGGCGATTGCCATGCTCAACGCGGCGGAACGCCCGCTGATCGTTGCGGGTGGCGGCATCATCAATGCCGATGCATCGGATTTGCTGGTCGAATTCGCCGAGATCACCGGCATTCCGGTCATCCCGACCCTGATGGGCTGGGGCGTCATCCCGGACGATCACCGTCTGATGGCGGGCATGTGCGGCCTCCAGACCTCGCATCGCTACGGCAATGCCAATCTGCTGGCCTCCGATGCGGTCATCGGCATCGGCAATCGATGGGCCAACCGTCACACCGGCAATGTCGATACCTATAAGAAGGATCGCACCTTCATCCATGTCGATATCGAACCGACGCAGATCGGGCGCGTCTTTGCACCAGATTTCGGCATCGTGTCCGATGCGGGCAAGGCGCTGAAGCAGTTGCTCGACGTTGCGACCGAATGGAAGGCGGCAGGCAAGTTGCGCGACTGGTCCGGCTGGGCGAAGGAATGCGAGGGCCGCAAGCGCACCATGCTGCGCAAGACGCATTTCGACCAGACGCCGCTGAAACCCCAGCGTGTCTATGAGGAGATGAACAAGGCTTTCGGGCGTGACACCTGCTATGTCACCACCATAGGTCTCAGCCAGATCGCCGGCGCGCAGTTCCTGCATGTCTACCGCCCGCGCAACTGGATCAATTGCGGTCAGGCCGGTCCGCTCGGCTGGACCCTGCCTGCGGCGCTGGGCGTCCGCGCTGCCGATCCGGATCGGCCTATCGTGGCGCTGTCGGGCGACTATGACTTCCAGTTCATGATCGAGGAACTGGCGGTCGGCGCGCAGCACAAACTGCCCTACATCCATGTCGTCGTGAACAATTCCTATCTCGGCCTGATCCGTCAGGCGCAGCGCGGCTTCAATATGGATTTCGAGGTCAGCCTTGCCTTTGACAACATCAATGCGTCCGGCGATGCGGAGAAGGGCTATGGCGTCGATCATGTGGCGGTTGCCGAAGGTCTCGGCTGCAAGGCGATCCGGGTGCGCAGCCCTAACCAGTTTGCGGAAAGTTTCGAGCAGGCCAAGGCGCTGATGCAGGAGCATCAGGTGCCCGTCGTGATGGAATTCATTCTGGAACGCGTCACCAATATTTCCATGGGCGCCGACATCGATCAGGTGGTCGAGTTCGAGGACCTGGCCGAACGCGGCGAGGATGCGCCGACCGCGATTGCGGCATTGCTGGATTAGCGGCGCGATTTTTCCCCCGGCTTCACTCCTCATCCTGAGGTGCGGAGCGAAGCGAAGCATCATCCTGAGCCCGTCGAAGGGTCGAAGGGTGAGGGCAGGCACGGTGCGTTTTCCCTCGCCCTTCGAGACGCCTCCCTTCGACAAGCTCGGGAGGCTCCTCAGGATGAGGGAAAAGAACAACATTAGAGCAATTGGAGAAGTGTGAAGCGGTTCTCCGCAATTGCGTAGAAAAACAGAGGAGGCGGAAATGCCAAGATTTGCAGCCAATCTCACCATGCTTTTCACCGAAGTGCCGTTCATGGATCGCTTTGCGCTGGCCGCCAAGGCCGGGTTCGCAGGCGTCGAATATCTGTTCCCTTACGACTTCAACCGGCATGAGCTGAAAGCAGCGCTGACCCGCCACAATCTGGCGCAGGTGCTGCACAATCTGCCCGCCGGCAACTGGGCAGGCGGCGAGCGCGGTATCGCCGTCCTGCCGGATCGTGTGGATGAGTTCCGGCGCGGCGTGGCGGATGCCATCGATTACGCCACGACGCTCAACTGCTCGCAGGTCAACTGCCTTGCCGGGATCGCGCCGCAGGGCATCGACCCGGACGCGCTGCGGGCCACCTTTGTCGGCAATCTGCGGCTGGCGGCGAAGGAGCTGGGAAAGCACGGCATCCGCCTGCTGATCGAGCCGATCAACCATTACGACATTCCAGGTTTCTATCTGAACACTGTGGAGCAGGCGGTTTCGATCATCGACGAGGTGGGCAGCAACAACCTGTTCATTCAGTACGACCTTTAT
Organism: Brucella sp. NBRC 113783; assembly: GCF_040372265.1. Lineage (NCBI taxonomy): Bacteria > Pseudomonadati > Pseudomonadota > Alphaproteobacteria > Hyphomicrobiales > Brucellaceae > Brucella > Brucella sp. NBRC 113783. Next base: position 730,319 of record NZ_BAABRX010000001.1, read on the forward strand.
CACCAGCAGCGCACGCGCGGCGAACTCGTCGCGACCTATGAGCGCTACAAGCCGCTGATCGCGCATGTGCAGCTTGCCGACAATCCGGGGCGCAACGAGCCCGGCACCGGCGAGATCCATTATCCGAACGTCTTCGAGGCACTGAAGAACGCCGGATACAAGGGCTGGATCGGCTGTGAATACAAGCCGAAGACCACCACCGAGGAAGGTCTGGGCTGGTTCAAACAATATGAAGCCGAGCGTCTGAGCGCGTAAATTGCATAGGGAGATAGAGAATGGCCAAGATCGGCTTTATCGGACTGGGTATCATGGGCAAGCCGATGGCGCAGCATTTGCAGAATGCAGGCCACCAGCTTTTCACCTCGAAGCATAGCCAGCCGCCGCACAAGGACCTGATGGATGCGGGGCTGACGGTTCTCGATACGCCCAAGGCGGTGGCTGCGGAATGCGAGACGACCATACTCATGCTGCCGGATACGCCGCAGGTGGCCGAAGTCCTTTTCGGGGAAAACGGCGCGGCGGAAGGTCTGGGCAAGGGCAAGACGCTGATCGACATGAGTTCGATTTCGCCCATCGAGACCAAGGAATTTGCGAAAAAAGTCCGCGCCACGGGTGCGGAATATATCGATGCGCCGGTTTCGGGCGGCGAGATGGGCGCGAAGAACGCCAGCCTCTCCATCATGGCGGGCGGCGCGCAGGCAAGCTTTGATGCGGCGCTGCCGCTTCTCAAGCTGATGGGCAAGAACATCACGCTGGTCGGCGATTGTGGCGATGGCCAGACCACCAAGGTCGCCAATCAGATCATCGTGGCGCTCAACATCGAAGCTGTTGCCGAAGCGCTGGTCTTCGCCTCGAAGGCGGGTGCCGATCCGGCCAAGGTGCGCGAAGCGCTGATGGGCGGTTTTGCTTCCTCGCGCATTCTCGAAGTGCATGGCGAGCGCATGATCAAGCGCACCTTCGATCCTGGTTTCCGCATTGCCTTGCATCAGAAAGACCTCAATCTGGCGCTTCAGGGCGCGAAGGCCTTGGGCGTCTCGCTGCCCAACACGGCCACGGCGCAGGAGCTGTTCAATTCCTGCGCGGCGCACGGCGATGATGGTCTCGACCATTCCGGTCTGGTGCGCGCGCTGGAGCGGATGGCCAATCACGAGGTCGCCTGAGCTTCGGGCATGACCTTTTCTCTGGAGGGGAGAAGGTGGAGCTGGCCGCTTTGGAGGAGGTGGCCGGCTCCATTGATTTTATTTGCGCGGCACGAAATAGTGCTGCCAAACCAATAATCAAAATCGGGAATCCCATGACTGCCCCAAGCGCCATCGCCGATCCGAAGAAGTTTTTGACCAGCCTTTTCGATGCGGCTGTTGCCGCAGCCGATCCGGAACTGGTGATACGGGCAAACCTGCCCGCGAAGCCCAAGGGCCGCACGATCGTCATCGGCGCGGGCAAAGGTTCCGCGCAGATGGCGGCGGCTTTCGAAAGGGCGTGGGACGGCCCGATTGAGGGTCTTGTGGTGACACGCTATGGCTATGGCACGCCCTGCGAACGCATCGAGATTATCGAGGCGGCGCATCCGGTTCCAGATGATGCCGGGCTTGTGGCATCCAAGCGCCTGTTCGAAGCCGTATCGGGCCTCACGGAAGACGATCTCGTGGTGGCGCTGATATCAGGCGGCGGCTCGGCACTGCTGCCATCACCGCCGGAAGGGCTGACGCTGCAAGACGAAATTGCCGTCAACAAGGCCTTGCTGGCGTCGGGCGCGCCGATCTCGGCCATGAATGCCGTGCGCAAGCATCTTTCGACCATCAAGGGCGGACGCCTTGCCGCCGCCGCCCATCCGGCCAAAGTTTTCTCGCTGGTGGTCTCGGATATTCCGGGCGACAATCCGGCCTTCGTGGCTTCTGGCCCGACTGTACCGGATCAAACCAGCCGCGACGATGCGCTCAGGATCATCGAACGCTACCGGCTCGACTTGCCGGAGGCTGCGCTCAAGCATATTCGCGGCGAAGGCGCACATGCACCGAAACCCGATGACGCGGTTTTCGCGCAAAACGAGGTGCGGGTGATTGCATCTGCCGCCGTATCGCTGGAAGCGGCAGCGAAAGAGGCTGCCCGCCACGGTGTTGAAGCGGTGATCCTGTCGGACGCCATGGAAGGGGAATCGCGCGAGGTGGCGCATGTCCATGCGGCAATTGCGCGGGAGGTGGCCGAACGCGACCGCCCGTTCAAGAAACCGGTGGTCATTCTGTCCGGGGGCGAAACCACCGTCACCATTCGCGGCAAGGGTGGCAAGGGTGGGCGCAACAGCGAATTCCTGCTGTCCTTCGCGCTCGATATCGACGGCTATGGCAATATCCATGCGCTGGCCGCTGACACGGATGGCATTGACGGTTCGGAGGACAATGCGGGTGCTTTCGCCGATGGCAGCACGGTGTCGCGTCTGCAAAAGGCGGGCGAGGATGGTGCGGCGCGCCTCAACAACAATGATGCCTGGACGGCGTTTGACGCCATCGGCGATCTGTTCATACCGGGACCGACCGGCACCAATGTCAACGATTTGCGCGCGATTCTTGTGACGGAATAGTGTCGTCGTCGAGCAGGATTCGACTAGCCGCGCCATCGAGATCTTCATATTGGCCGTTTTTCAGCGACCACAGGAAAGCGGCAAGTCCCAGTGCACCCATGAACAGCGCAACGGGGATCAGAAACAGAAGCCCGCTCATTTGTGTGCTTCCTTGATGAAGGCCACAGGCGCTGCCGTTTTCTGCGCCTGTTGCTTCTGCTTTCCCGCTTTCAGGCGTAGCGCATTGCTGACAACCACGATGGATGATAGCGACATGGAAAGAGCCGCCACCAGCGGCGTGACATAGCCGAAAATCGCAATCGGCACGGCGATGATATTATAGCCGATGGACAGCGCGAAATTCTGTCTGATCAGCCGGCCAGCCTCCTTCGAGACGGCGAGGGCCAGCGGCACGGCGGCGAGGCTTGTCCGCAGGAACACAAAGTCGGCGGCATTGCGCCCGATATCCGCTGCAGTTGCAGGCGCCATGGAAACATGGGCCGCGACGAGGGCGGGCGCATCGTTGAGACCATCGCCCACCATCAGCACCTTTCGGCCTTCGCCGGAAAGCTCCTGTACAAGCCGGGATTTGTCGGCGGGCAGCACTGCGCCGCGATAATCATCGACGCCGAGATAATCCGCGAGTTGTCTGACGGCGGGCAACCGGTCGCCGGAAATAATGGCGAGCTTCAGCCCATCCTTTTTCAGCGCGGCGATGGCGGCGGCGGCGTCTTCGCGCGGGCTGTCCTCGAAACGGAAGGTTTCAACCAGCATACCGTCGATGGAAAGGCAGGTTTCCGGGCCGTTTGCGGCGGTTGCATCGGCCAGGCCGCCCACCCATTCGGATTTGCCGAGACGATAGAGCTTGCCGTCGATTTCCGCCTCGATCCCCGAACCGGAAAATTCCTCGATCCGGGTGAAGGCGCTCATCGGGCCCTGACCGGAAAACTGCGCCAACGCCCGCGACAGCGGATGGCGGGAATAGAGCGACAGTTCGGCGGCGATTTCCAGATAGCGCGCATTGACGCTTTCAACGCCGATCAGTCGCGGCTGGCCGAGCGTGAGCGTGCCGGTCTTGTCGAAAATCGCCGTGTCGATCTCGGCCATGCGCTCCATGGCGGAGCCGTCCTTGATCATGATGCCGTTCTCGAACAGGCGGCGCGCCGCAACCACCTGCACAATCGGCACCGCCAGCGCCAGCGCGCATGGGCAGGTGATGATCAGCGTGCAGATGGCGATATAGATCGAGCGATACCAGTCGCCGCCCGTGTAGACCATCCAGCCTGTAAATGCGAGGAAGGCGATCGTGTGCACCATCGGCACATAGAGTTCCGAGGCGCGGTCGGCGAGGCGGCGATAATAGGCGCGTCCGCTCTCGGCCACATCCATCAGGCGCACCATTTCGGCAAGGAAGGAATCTTTCGCTTCCGCCGTCGCCCGGATGATGAGTGGCGTGGAGAGGTTCAGCGTACCGGCGCGAATATCTGAACCGGGGCCGACCGGCACCGCATCGCTTTCGCCTGATGCAATGGCGCAATCGAGTTCGGAGCGGCCTTCCTCAATTCTGGCATCCACCGGCACACGCTCGCCCGCCGCCAGAATGATGCGCATGCCGGGGCGGATTTCATTGACGGGCAGATAGTTCCGCTCGCCATTATCGCCGATCACCACCGCGCCGCGACTGCCAAGCTGCGCCAGTCCGCGCACGGCGGAGCGGGCGCGGGCGCGCATCATGTAATCCAGCGTGCGACCGATCAGCAGGAAGAACAGAAGCGTCACGGAGGCATCGAAATAGGCATGATGACCGTGGTTCATGGTCTCATAGATACTCATCGCAAAAGCGAGCGAAATGGCGAGCGCTATCGGCACATCCATGTTCACTCGCCTGTTGCGCAGCGCATTCCAAGCGGAAACATAGAAGATACGGCCCGAGAAGATCAGCGTCGGCAGGGCGATGAGGCCAGAGACCCAGTGGAACAGATCGCGGGTTGCCGCATCCGCGCCCGACCAGACGGCGACGGAAAGCAGCATGACATTGCTGGAGGCAAAAGCCGCAACGCCAAGCGCGATCAGCAGGCGCGTGAAGGCGGGGTCCTTCTCCTGCGCCATGTCGAAAATATGCGCTTCATAGCCGAGCTTCCGCAGCGGATCGACGACATTGGGCGGCGTTTCGCCGTCCTTCCAGCGGATCGCGACCCGGCGCGCCGTCAGGTTGACGCGCACATAGGCAACGCCCGCAATCTGGCCCAGCGAATCTTCGATGGTCTTGATGCACAGGCCGCAGTGAACGCCCGGCACCGAGAGGTCGAGTTGCCGCAGCCCGTCGCCAAGCGCGCGGCTGGCGAGCTGCATTTCATCCGGAGAAACACGCTGGATGACAGTCGCGATCTGTGCATTCTCGACGCAGCAGCTCATAGCATTTTGCCGTTTTTGATCAGGACACGGATGATGTGGCGATACGGGTCTTCCAGACCGGCATCGGCATTGATTTCCATGACCCATGCGCCATCGGTAAGCGCGATGCTGGCGCCGAGCACACCTGCTTCGTCGCCAGCGGTGAGCGCGGCCTTGGTATCGTTCACATCGCCCACCGGACGCTTGAACTCCACGGTACCGCCAGTCACTGCAACCGGCTGGCCGTTGCGGTCGAGCAGACGATAGGTCAGCACGCCATTTTCATAAGACGGTTTCGACTGCCATTGCAGAGCGGCCTGCTGCTTGCCGGTCTCGGCCTTTTCGTTGAACTCCTGGCTTGCGACGTAGGAATTGGCGACGACCAGCCCGCTCCAGCTGTTGATGGCGAAATAGGCCATCGTCACATTGACGGCGATGATCACCCCGAAGAACGCCACCATGATGCCCAGCATGTGCCGGCCGGTGAAAGTGCCCGACGAATTTGCGGATGCTGTCTTGGTTTCTGCCGACATTATCGTCCCTCCGGAGCCATGAAGGTTGCCTTGTAGCGGGCGTGTTCCGCGCCGTCCGCATCGCGCACTTCGATTTCATAATCCTGGCGGTGATCGGTGATGGCGCTGTGCGGCAGGGTCACGAAGACGCGCAATGTCTTCAGCCGGTCGGGTTCGACGGGCACGGCATAATTGCCGTCTACGTCTGCCGTCTCGTCCTGTACGGTCAGGGTCGCGCCGGGCAGACCTTCGATGGAAAGCCGGAAGGTGCGCGGCGTCGGGATCATGTTCAGAAGCTTGACGGTATAGCCGTTGCGGATTGAACCGTCGGACAGAAGCACATATTGCGGGTTGCGATCATGCAGGACATTGATACCGATGCGCTGGCGCATCGACAGCGAAATGACCAGCGTGAGGCCGATCAGCGCCCAGACGATGAAATAGAACAGGCTGCGCGGACGCAGCACCTTGCCCCACGACAGGTTCTGCACCTTGTGGGAAAAGCGGTTCGGCGCGTCATAAACCCGCGCGGGGGTAATGGGCATCGTTCCGTTGTCGGTCGCCAGCGCCATATTGGCGTTGTAGTCGGCCAGCGTCGCATAGGAGATGAGGCCGCGCGCCTTGCCGACCTTGTCCATAACGGAATTGCAGGCATCGATGCATAGCGCGCAGGTGATGCATTCAAGCTGCTGGCCGTCGCGAATGTCGATACCCATGGGGCAGGCGGCGACACACGCATTGCAATCCACGCAGTCACCGACGGCTTCCCCGGTGGCGATTGCCTTCTTGGCATGGCGCGAACGCGGCTCGCCACGCCAGTCATTATAGGTGACGGTCAGCGAATTCTCGTCCAGCATCGCGGCCTGAATGCGCGGCCATGGGCACATATAGGTGCAGACCTGCTCGCGCATCAGCCCGCCGAGCACATAGGTGGTGGCGGTGAGAATGGCGACGGTGAAATAGGCGACGGGCGCCGCCTGTCCGCTCACGAAGTCGAGGAGCAATTTCGGCGCATCGGCGAAATAGAAAATCCACGCGCCGCCGGTCAGCACCCCGATCAAAAGCCAGATCGAATGTTTCGCCACCCGCTTCCAGATCTTGTCGAAAGTCCATGGCCCCTTGTCGAGCTTCATGCGGGCGTTGCGGTCGCCTTCGATGGCGCGTTCCACCACGAGATAGAGATCGACCCAGACGGTCTGCGGGCAGGTATAGCCGCACCATGCGCGGCCTGCGACGGATGTGACCAGAAACAGGCCGAGGCCCGCCATGATGAGCAGGCCCGCGACGTAATAGAATTCCTGCGGCCAGATTTCGATGAAGAAGAAATAGAAGCGGCGATTGGCGAGGTCGATCAGCACGGCCTGATCGGGCGCATAAGGCCCGCGATCCCAGCGCAACCACGGCGTGAGATAATAGATGCCCAGCGTGATGAGCATGACGAGCCATTTGAAGCGCCGGAACTCACCTCGAACGCGCTTCGGAAAAATCTTGACCCGCGCCGCATAGAGCGATTGCCGGGTCTTGGGGGAATTCACTGCCTGAACGTCGATGCGTTCGACCTGCTCTGACATTTTATGCTCCGTGAGAGGAGAAGGGAGTAGGGGAATAGGGGAGTAAGGGAGTATGAAAAAAAGGGGCGCGACGTTGCGGGCCTTCACAACCAAAACATACTCCCCTATTCCCCTGCTGCCTTACTCCCCTCTCTTCATTCTCCCCCGCCAAGCGAGTGCACGAATATCGCCAGCTGCTTGACGGTCGTGTCGCCGAGGCGCGGTTCCCATGCGGGCATGACGCCGTGTTTGGGGTGTGATACCTGACGGATGATCGCGTCTTCGCCGGAACCGTAGAACCAGATCGCATCGGTCAGGTTCGGCGCGCCGAATTCGCGGCTGCCCTTGGCGTCGGCACCGTGACAGACGGCGCAGTTTTCCGAGAAAACCTTCTGGCCTGCCGGGACCATCGACGGGTCATGCGGTGTGCCGGTCAGGCTCACCACATAGGCCGCCACATCGCGAACTTGCTGCGGTTCCAGAATGTCGGCATAGGCGGGCATTTCGGAAGTCCGCGTATCCGCGTCGTCCTTCGAGCGGACACCATGACGGATGGTCGTCAGAATTTCGTCGATGGAACCGCCCCACAGCCAGTCATCGTCGTTGAGGTTCGGATAGCCGGGCGCGCCCTGCGCGCCGGAGCCGTGGCACTGCACGCAATTGACGCGGAAGGCAGCCGCGCCGCCTGCAACGGCGAACTGGCGCAGATTTTCATCGGCCACAATCTCGTGCACATCCTTGGTCTTGATCTGGTCGAGAATGCCTTGTTTTTCTGCCGCCACCTGGCGCATGTCTTCCTGCAACGCGCCGCGGCTCGACCATTGGGTCAGCCCCGCAGTCGAGCTGGAAATCAGTGGCCATGCCGGATAGGCGATGGTGTAGCCGATGGCGAACAGGATGGTGGCGTAGAAGGTCCACAGCCACCAGCGCGGCATCGGATTGTCGAGTTCGCGGATGCCGTCCCATTCATGGCCGGTGGTGGAAACACCGCTGACGTCGTCAATATGCTTATCAGTCATTTGCGTCATCCTTGAACGGAATGGCTTTCACCTCGTCGGCGATCTTCTTGCTGCCGGGACGGAAGACATAGAAGACGGTGATAACGAAGAAGACCGTCATGCCGAGCAGGCCCCAGCTGTCGGCGAAGTGGCGCATGGCGTTGTAATCCATGGGAAGCTCCTATCGCGCTTTGGGGGATTGATCGTAGGTCGAGAAATCGACCAGCGTGCCGAGCATCTGGAGATAGGCGACGAGTGCATCCATCTCGGTCAAAGCAGCCGGGTTGCCGTCGAAATCGCCAAGTTTTGCTTTCGGATAGCGGGCTTCGACGCCGGATGTATCCGCTTCGGGATCGGCCTGTGCCTTGAGGTCGGCCAGCGCATTGTCGATCATGTCCTGCGTATAGGGTACGCCCACCGCGACATTGGCCTTAAGATCGGCGGCAATGGTGTCGGCGCTGAGCGGCGTATCCTTCAGGAAGCCATAGCCCGGCATGACCGATTCCGGCACCACGTCGCGCGGGCGGATCAGGTGCTGGACGTGCCACTCGTTGGAATAGCGGCCACCGACGCGGGCGAGGTCTGGCCCCGTGCGCTTGGAACCCCACTGGAACGAGTGGTCATACATGGATTCCGCCGCAAGGCTGTAATGCCCGTAGCGTTCCACCTCGTCGCGGAAGGGGCGGATCATCTGGCTGTGGCACAGATAGCACCCCTCTCGCACATAGATATTGCGCCCCGCAAGCTCGAGCGGTGAATAGGGTCGCATCCCTTCCACCTTCTCGATGGTGTTTTCGAGATAGAACAGCGGCGCGATTTCCACGATGCCGCCAATCAGCACCACGGTCAGCGATCCAACCAGCAGCAGCGTTGCGTTCTTTTCGATTACGGCATGTTTTTTCAGAAAGGACATGTGTGTTCGATCCTTATTCCGCAGGCTGCATCGCTGATGTCGGCTTGGCCGGTGTTACGCCGGCAATCGGCGCTTCATCGCGCAGATTTCCGCGAATGGTCTGATAGACGTTCCAGGCCATGACGAGACCGCCCGTGAGGTAGAGCAGGCCGCCAGTCATGCGGATGACGTAGTAAGGGAACATCGCGGCGACCGTTTCTGCGAAGGAATAGACGAGGAAACCCTGGTCGTCGTATTCGCGCCACATCAGGCCCTGCTGGATACCCGCAACCCACATGGCGGCGGCGTAGAGCACGATGCCGAGAATAGCGAGCCAGAAGTGCCAGTTGACCATGCGCACCGAATAGAGGCGTTCGCGGTTCCACAACTTCGGAGCCAGATAATAGATTGCGCCGAAGGTGATCATGCCGTTCCAGCCAAGCGCGCCGGAATGGACGTGCCCGATGGTCCAGTCGGTATAGTGCGACAGCGAATTGACCGCCTTGATCGACATCAGCGGACCTTCGAAGGTCGCCATGCCGTAGAAGGCGATGGCCGCCACCATCATGCGGATGATCGGATCGGTGCGGATCTTGTCCCATGCGCCCGAAAGCGTCATCAGGCCGTTGATCATGCCGCCCCAGGACGGCATCCACAGCATGATCGAGAACACCATGCCCAGCGTCTGCGCCCAGTCGGGCAGGGCGGTATAGTGCAGGTGGTGCGGACCAGCCCAGATATAGAGGAAGATCAGCGACCAGAAGTGGATGATCGACAGGCGGTAGGAATAGACTGGACGGTTCGCCTGCTTCGGCACGAAATAATACATCATGCCGAGGAACGAGGTGGTGAGGAAGAAGCCGACGGCATTGTGGCCGTACCACCATTGCGTCAGCGCATCCTGAACGCCCGAGAAGGCGGAATAGCTCTTGGTGCCAAGGAAGGAGACCGGCACGGCAAGGTTATTCACGATATGCAGCATGGCGATGGTGATGATGAAGCCGAGGAAGAACCAGTTGGCCACATAGATATGCGGCTCCTTGCGCTTCAGGACCGTGCCGAGGAACACGACCAGATAGGCGACCCAGACGATGGTGAGCCAGATGTCCACATACCATTCCGGCTCGGCATATTCGCGGCTCTGGGTGATGCCGAGCAGATAGCCGGTGGCGGCCATGACGATGAAAAGCTGGTAGCCCCAGAACACGAACCAGGCCAGATCGCCGCCGAACAGACGGGCGCGGCAGGTGCGCTGCACCACATAGAAGGATGTGGTGATGAGCGCGGTGCCGCAGAAGGCGAAGATGACGGCGGAAGTGTGCAGTGGGCGCACCCGACCGAAGTTCAGCCATGGTTCCAGATTGAGATCCGGGAAAGCCAACTGGGCTGCGATAACGACGCCGACGAGGAAGCCGACAACGCCCCAGAACACCGTGGCGATCACGCCGTAGCGGATCGGGCCATCCATATAGACGGACTGGTCCGTCTTTTTCGGCGTCAGACCGTAATCGGCATTGCGCATCAGAAGAATGGTGAAAATGGCGAGCACGACGAACAGAATCCACATATGGGTTCTGAACAGCTCGTCATGGGAAAATCCGGCCAGAAGCACGGCAAAAAGCGCTCCCAGACCGGATAGGACTGTTCCAGCGGCGTAGTTCATGAAATCCCCTCGCAGCGCGTAACGAAGACCGCCCGTCAGGGGCAGTTGTAGCGACAGGATGTCTATCTGCGCTCGGTGGCGTGCTGTCATTGATCCTAATCAACGACGATTTTCTAGGGAGGGAAGTGGTCCCGGAGCTTATGTCACCGGGACGATCATAGAGGCGCGAAGACCACCATCGGAACGGTTGACCAGAGCAAAACTGCCGCCCATGCGCGTCACCGCCATGTGCACGATGGCAAGCCCAAGGCCGCTGCCATTATCCTGCCGGTGCTTGCCACGGAAGAAGCGTTCCGTCACATGCGGCATTTCATTGTCGGGAATGCCGGGGCCGCTGTCTTCGACGGTGAGGGTGAGGCGGTCGTCCGCGACGGTAAAGCCGCAGCGCACGAAGCCATCCACCGGGGAATGCAGCACGGCATTTTCGATCAGGTTGCGCGCGGCAAGCGTGAAGAGATGTGGGAACGGCATCTGCACAAGCGGCATCCCCTCCAGCAATTCGATGGCGACGCCGCGCTGCGCGCCGAGCATGCGCATATCGGTGGCGATGGTGTGCAGAAGCTTGCAGGCCGGTTCCGGCACCGGTGTCTCGGCTTCGTCGCTGGTTTCAAGCGCCGCAAGATCGAGCAACTGACCGACCAGCCTGCTGGTGCGGTCCACGCCCGCCGCAATCTGGCGCACCGCATTGGCGCGCACGGCTTTGTCCTTTGCGCTTTCGGCGATTTGCGCCTGCGTCTTCAGTCCGGCGAGCGGCGTCTTCAGCTCATGGGCGGCGAAGATCGCGAAGTTGCGCTCGCGCTCGCGCGCTTCCTCGACGCGGTGGAACAGCCCGTTCAACGCCGTCACGACAGGGGCTATTTCTTTGGGCAGATTGTCTTCCGGCAGCGGGCGTAAATCCTGTGCCTGTCGCTTCGACAGAACGGAGGCAAGGCTGCTCAACGGGTTGAGCCCGCGCCGCACGCAAAGCCAGATCATGCCTGCCAGCAGCGGTAGTACCAGAAGGGCAGGCACGGCCAGCCCCGTCACCACCGTGCGCACCAGCCTTTCACGGACATAGAGACTGTCGCCAACCATGACGCGCAGACCGAGCTGCGTGTTTTCAACCGCAAAGACCCGCCAGCGCTCACCGTCGACAACGGTGTTGGAAAAGCCGTTCGCCACATTGGTCAGCCGTGTGATGGGCGCGCTTTCCGAGCGCCCGACCAGCTTGCCGTCCAGCGCCCAGATCTGGCAGAAAAGCTGCCGGTCATAGTCGGAAAATTCCGGCATGGGTTTTAGCGAAAGCTGGCCGCCATCGCCGTTCGGGCCGACTTCGACACGGTGATCGCTCAATAGTGAATTAACCATGCGCGCGGCTTCCATCAGACGCGCATCCAGAACCTTTTCCAGTTGCGCCTGCGTGGTGATGTGAATCCACACCACCGCAACCAGCCAGACGATACAGGTCACGCCGATCAGAATGCCGGTCAGACGGCCACGGATCGAATTCATGCGCAGGCTCCCGCCAGACGATAGCCGACCCCGCGCACCGTCTCGATGAAATCGGAGCCAAGCTTGGATCGCAGGTGGTGGACATGGACCTCCACCGCATTGCTCTCTACTTCCTCCTGCCAGCCATAAAGCGCTTCTTCCAGCGACGATTTCGAAAGCGTCGCATTGGGGCGCTCCATCAGCGCGCGCAGGATCGAGAATTCGCGCCGCGTCAGCCGCAGCGGTTCGCCGTTAAAACGCGCCGACATTTCCGCCGGATCAAGCTCGACGCCGCGCCATTCCAGCACGGCATTGGCGCGACCAGCCCCCCGCCGCGCAATAGCGCGCACCCGGGCGGCCAGCTCATGCAGATCGAACGGCTTGCCGACATAGTCGTCGGCACCGGCGTCCAGCCCGGCAATGCGTTCCGGCACCTGATCGCGGGCGGTCAGAAGCAGCACCGGCGTATCGTCACGTCCGCGCCGCATGGTTTTCAGAATGTCGAGGCCGGACCCGTCCGGCAGCATGAGATCGAGCACGACAGCATTGTAATTCTGCGCGGCGAGGGCTGCTTCCGCATCGCCACAGGTCGAGACCGCATCCACGGTGAAACCGGCAATGCCAAGACCGACGGACAGGCCGTCGAGCAGGATTGCATCATCTTCAACCACCAGAATGCGCATTGGTCTTCCTGTTTTCGCCTTGTTTGTCGTTTTAAACCGCCCGGGCTTGTCGGCAACCCAGCTTAAGGCTGCCTTAAGGTGGCGGCGTCATTCGCCTTTTACAGCATAATCAATTTTCTACGAATCAGTTCGGAAAACCGGAATGCGTCTTTCTGCGAGCCTTGCGTGTTTGGCTCTCCTGATCTTCACGGCGTGCTCGTCTGCCTTTGCCGCAGGCCCCTTGCCGGTGAACGAAGCCTTTCGTCTCGGCGTGACGAAAGATGCCGACGGACGCCTCGTGCTTGGCTGGACCATTGCCGAAGGCTACTATCTCTATCGCGATCATATTGCCGCGAAGGACGACAAGGGCAATGCGCTCGATGTCGATACACAGCCCGGCATTGCCAAGGACGATCCGAATTTCGGCAGGCTTGAAGTCTATTATCGCTATGCCAGCGCCAGCGTGAACGCGCAAACCGCGCCGGTGGAAATCACCTATCAGGGCTGTCAGGAAGACGGCATCTGCTATCGGCCTGAAACACGGACGGTCGATCCGGTGACGCTGGCGGTTTCCAGCCAGATGGGAAATCTGGCGAAATCATTCGGGCAGAGTTCGGCCTTTACGCAAGCCGCGGTCCCGCCGACCCCTGGCGCACAAAGCAAGGCCTTTGCGCTCGCGCCGGAAAAGGGCATGGTCGAAAACCTGCTGGCTGAGGGCGGCACGGGCTTTGTTATCGCGGCATTTCTGGCTTTCGGGGTGCTGCTGGCCTTCACGCCTTGTGTCTTCCCGATCTACCCCATTGTTGCCGGAACACTGGCGCGCGAAGGTGAAAAGCTGACGGCAAAACGCGGCTTCGTCCTGTCCTCCGTCTATGTGGTCAGTCTGGCTTTGGGCTTTGCGCTGGTGGGGGCAATCGCTGGCTGGTCGGGGCAGAATCTGCAAATGGTCCTGCAATCGAAATGGACAGCGCTTGCTCTGGCCGGGCTGTTCACGCTTTTGGCCCTGTCGATGTTCGGCCTGTTCCAGATCCAGCTTCCCAGCCAGTGGGTGAGCGCGGTTTCCGCGCAGACTGGCCAGCGCACAGGCTCCAAGCGCTCCGCCGTCATACTCGGCTTTTCGTCGGTGCTGATCGTCGGTCCTTGCGTGACCGCACCACTGGCGGGCGCGCTTCTCTATATTGCACAGACGGCCAATATCGCGCTGGGTGCGGGGGCCCTTTTTGCGCTCGGCATCGGCAAGGGCCTGCCGTTGATCGCTTTCGCGACCCTTGGCGCGGGCACCTTGCCGCGCGCAGGCGCATGGATGGAAACCGTGAAGCAGATTTTCGGCTTCGGTTTTCTGGCAACCGCCATCTTCATGGCCGCGCCGCTTCTGCCGTCAGGCGTGGACATGGCACTTTGGGCGATCCTGCTGTTCGGCGTGGCAAGTTTTGCCTTTCTCAAAGTGCCGGGGCACAGCGTGGTGGCCCGCACGATTGGCGCGGCGGCCTTCGTCTACGCAACCATTCTGATGCTCGGTCTTGCCTCGGGCGGCAGAGATCCGTTGCAACCGCTGGCCGCATTCGCTAACCGTGGCGACAACCAGAATAGGACCGAGCTGCGATTCGCGCCGGTCGATACGGTTTCTTCCCTTCAGGAGAAGCTTGCGACAGTGGAAGGCTCGCGCCCGACACTGGTCTATTTCACGGCGGATTGGTGCGTGAGTTGCTCCACCGTGGAAAAGCGTGTGTTGCCGGATGCCGATGTGAAGAAAAGCCTGAACGGCTATCAGCTCATCAAGGCTGATATTTCCGATCTCACCAGTGGCAATGCCGACCTGATGGCGAAGCTGAAAGTGGCTGGCCCGCCGACGATGATTTTCTTCGACAAGGCAAGCCGCGAGCGGGAGGGGACGAGACTGGTGGGCGATGTCACGTCTGCCACCATTGCCCGGTCGGTTGGTCTCACAGCCGATGGCCGGATGTAATTGCAGAAACAAGGATTGAAGATGATGCCGGGGGCTTGGACTATTATGAAACGCGGGGACGATAGATATCGTATTGCAGCGCGACTGTTGCGCATTGCCACTGTCGCTGCGCTGCCACTGGCGGCAGCCGCCTGCACGACCACTTCCGCCGAGCAGCCGGTCGCGGTTGTTATGCCCGCGCCGATGGTTCAGCCGGTTGTGGCAGAACCGCAGCCGGTGCAAGTCGCGGCCGTTGCGGAACCGGAAGTACAGACGGCGCGCAGCGAATATGAAGTGATGTATGGTGCCGTCACCGACGGAAAGAACTTCATTCCCGCGCTCGACGTGAACAAGATTGCCGAGCGCAACCTGCGCAAGCAGGTCGATTACGCGACCGACCATCCGGTGGGCACCATCATTGTCGATCCCTATGCGCGCTATCTTTATCTGGTGCAGCCGGGCGGCAAGGCCATGCGCTATTCGGTTGGCGTCGGCCGTGCAGGGCTGACCTTCAAGGGCGAAGCCAAGGTCGCCTATAAGTCGCAATGGCCGCGCTGGACCCCGACCGCCAATATGATCAAGCGCAATCCCGATCATTACGCGAAATATGCCAATGGTCTGGAAGGCGGCATTCGCAATCCGCTTGGCGCCCGCGCGCTCTATCTCTATCGCGACGGCAAGGACACGCTCTACCGCATCCATGGCACCAACGAACCGTGGTCGGTCGGCAAGGCGGCGTCCTCGGGCTGTATCCGCCTTTTCAATCAGGACATTCTCGATCTCTACAAGCGCGCCCCGACGGGCGCCCGCGTTGTGGTGCTCGACAAGTCGCAATCCGGTACGGGAGTGAGTGCATGATAAATCGTCGTCAGATGCTGGCTGTTTCAGCCGGAACCGTTGCGACGCTCGGCCTTTCGGGCGTGCAAGGTCTGGCACAGGCCGTTCCGACCGTGGCCGAGGTTCTTTACGACACCGAAATCCCGGTTCTCGGCAACCCGAATGGCAATGTCACCATCGTCGAATATTTCGACTATCAGTGCCCTTATTGCAAAAAGGGCCATGGCGAACTGATGCGCGTCGTCAAGGATGACGGCAATGTGCGATTGGTGCTGAAGGACTGGATCATCTTTGGCGAAACGTCAGCCTATGCGGCGCGGCTTGTTCTGGCGGCGGAAAAATCCGGTAATTACGCCAAGGCGATGGAAGCCATGATGGCCACGCCGGGCCGTCTGACCAAGGAACAGGTCGATGCAGCCTTGAAGAAGGCTGGTCTGGACGCGGCCAAGCTTCAGGCGGCCTATAAGGCGGATTCCAAGCGCATCAACAACATACTCGAGCGCAACATGAATCAGGGCGAAGCGTTTAATTTCAGCGGCACCCCGTCTTTCGTCATCGGCACCAAGCTCTATGGCGGGGTCATGAAGCAGCAGGAACTGATCGCAGCTATCGCGGATGCGCGTAAAGCGTGATGCGAATTTGAAAGCAAGCAGCGGAGTGTGAGCGCCCTTGTAAGCTTCTATGTCTGGTTCATATAAAGAAGGAACACGGACATGAACCTTATGACACTCGCAAAGCACGATCCCGATGAAAGCCGTTGGCAGAAGGTGCTCGGACGCGACAAGGCGTCGGACGGCGCCTTCGTTTATGCCGTGCGCACCACTGGCGTTTATTGTCGCCCGTCCTGCCCGTCGCGGCGAGGAAAGCGCGAAAACGTGCAGTTTTTCGACCGCTGTGAGGATGCGGAGCGGGCAGGCTTTCGCCCCTGCCTGCGCTGCAAGCCGCATCTGACTGAAACGCTCGCGACGCAGAATAATGCGCGCCATGCCGAAATTGTAGCCGCTGCCTGCCGCTATATAGAGGCGGCGGAAGAAGTGCCGTCCCTGGAGGAAATCGCAGATGCGGTGAAGACCAGCCCCGCGCATTTCCACCGCATTTTCAAAGCCTTCACCGGGCTGACGCCAAAAGCTTATGCCGATGCGCATCGCGCCCGCAAAATGCGTGTGGCGCTCGACGCGCCGGAAATCCGCGTCACCGATGCAATCTATCATGCGGGTTACAATTCCAGCAGCCGCTTCTACGAAGCCTCAGACCGGATTCTCGGAATGACGCCAAAGGCTTACCGGCAGGGCGGCAAGGATGCCGACATTCGTTTCGCCATTGGCCAATCGGCGCTTGGCGCAGTGCTTGTGGCGGCGAGCGACAAGGGCGTCTGCGCCATTTTAATGGGCGACGACCCGGAAGCACTGATACGCGATCTGGAAAAGCGCTTTCCGAGAGCCAATCTCATCGGGGCCGACCGCGACTTCGAGGACATGATCGCGCAGGTGGTCGGCTTTGTCGAAGCGCCGGGCATTGGTCTCGATCTGCCGCTCGATCTGCGCGGCACGGCATTCCAGCAGCGTGTCTGGCAGGCCTTGCGGGAAATTCCGGCAGGAAAAACAGCAAGCTATACGGATATTGCCGAACGGATCGGCGCGCCGAAAGCCGTTCGCGCTGTTGCGCAGGCCTGCGCCGCCAACAAGATCGCCGTCGCGGTGCCCTGCCATCGTGTCGTGCGCAATGATGGCGGACTGTCCGGCTATCGCTGGGGTGTCGAGCGCAAGCGCGACCTCCTGAAGCGGGAGCGTGAAGCATGAGTGGCGATCACGAAACGGCGGCGGCTAAAGTCGCCGCCTATGACTGGGAGAAGATCGGCGCCGAACTCGACACATTGGGTACGGCTATTCTCCCGAAACTCCTCTCAGATAGCGAATGCCACAATTTTGCCACGAAATGGCATGATTCCGCCGCATTTCGCACCACCATTTCCATGGCGCGGCACGGTTTTGGGCGCGGCGAATACAAATATTACGCCTATCCGCTGCCTGCCTTAATTGCGGGCCTGCGCGAAAATCTCTATCCGCAGCTCGCACGCATCGCCAATGCGTGGAGCCGGAGAATGGGCAGCGACACGCGCTATCCGCCGACCCACGACGCCTTTCTGGAAGGCTGCCACACAGCCGGTCAGTTACGTCCGACACCGCTTCTCCTGCAATATGGCGAGGGGGATTATAATTGTTTGCATCAGGACCTTTATGGCGACATCGCCTTTCCGTTGCAGGTGGCTATCCTCCTGTCAAAGCCGGGCGAGGATTTCTCGGGCGGCGAATTCGTGCTCACCGAGCAACGTCCGCGCATGCAGAGCAGGGCGGAGGTGGTGCCGCTTCAACAGGGTGACGCGGTTATCTTCGCCGTCAATGACCGCCCGGTACAGGGCACGCGCGGCGACTACCGGGTCAAGATGCGGCACGGCGTCAGCCGTATCCGCTCCGGCATGCGACATACGCTGGGCATAATCTTTCACGATGCGCGATAGGCCGACATAAGGGGTTGAACCGAAACGCGTATTAGCCTTTGATCGCGCAAAGGATTGAAGGAGTCGACCATGAGCGTGACCATTTACGGTATCAAAAACTGCGACACCATGAAGAAGGCGCGCACATGGCTGGAGGACCATGGCATCGACTATGGTTTTCACGATTACAAGAAGGAAGGGCTGGATGCGGCAACGCTCGACCGTTTCCTTAAAACCGTCGCATGGGAACAGCTTCTGAACCGCGCTGGCACGACCTTCCGCAAATTGCCCGAAGATGTACGCCAGAGTGTCGATGCCGCCAAGGCGCGGGCGCTGATGCTGGAACAGCCCTCCATGGTCAAGCGCCCGGTGCTCGACAGGGACGGCGTGCTGACGGTTGGTTTCAAGCCGGATCAGTATGAGGCGTTCTTCAAGGCTTGAGCTGCCGGGCTTCTGCCATAAGTATCTGCCGATAGGCCTGCCCAAGCGGAGAAAACCCCATGCATCAGCGCGTGAACAAGGTTGTCCAGCAATGGTCGGTGAGCTGGCGCGATGCGCTGATTGCTTCCATTGGTGGGGCTGTGGCGTGGCTGATCTGCCAGTGGCTTCTCGGTCAGCCAAGGCCGGTCTTCGCCATGGTCACGGCGGTGATCTGCCTTGCGCCCAACCTGCCAAACCATGGCAAGCAGGCCATCGGCGTCATGGTCGGCGTGACGACAGGGGTAGCCGCGGGAGAATTGTCGCTGCTGCTGCCGGAAACCGTTCTCGTCGTGCATATGGCGGTGGTGACCTTCATCGCCATGGTGCTGGCAACCTCGTTCGGCATGGCGCCGGCAATTGCCATCCAGTCCGGTGTTTCGGCCATTCTGGTGCTCGCCATGGGGCCGCAGGTGGCGGGTGTGACGCGCCTGATCGACGTTCTGGTGGGCGCAGGTGTCGGGCTTCTGTTCAGCCAGATCTTGCTGACACCGGACCCGGTGCGGCTGATCGACCGGGCGGCGCGGGGCCTGCTGGACCGGCTGGCCAACGGGCTGAAACAGGCGGCCATCGCGCTCGATAAGGAGGATGCGGCACGCGCCCAAAACGCAATCAACCAGTTCACCTCCGCGCATCGCGCGGTAATCGCGTTGGGTGACGGCATTGCGCTTGCGCGCAGCAATGCGCGCTGGTCGTTGCGCGGGCGGTTGGCGGCGCGCGAAGTGACAGAAATGGCCGGGCGTTATGACCGTCGCGGCATTCGTCTTTATGCTTCAGCGCTCTTGTTTGGCGAAGCGCTGGGTAATGCGCTGCGCAAGAAGGAAGCGCCTCCGCCGCCATGGGTCAGCGAGGCGTTGCAGATCATCATCGCCAATTGTTCGCTGGATGAAGGCGTGGCGCCGCAGCGCATTCCGCCCGTGCCGAAGGAAATTCCCTTCGGCTGGCGCGATTGCGTGCACCGGCTGGAATCGGTGCAGGATACGCTGCTGCACTTCCTGCATTCCGGGGTTCCGGACAGCGTGCCGGTGGTGAGGGGATAGAGGAGGGCAGTAGGGGAATAGGGGAATAGGGTAGGCACTCGGTGCTCCGAAGAAAAACGCTTGCGCTGAATAAGCGCCCGCGATCCTCTTCCCTTACTCCCTTACTCCCTTACTCCCTTACTCCCTTACTCCCTTACTCCCTTACTCCCTTACTCCCTTACTCCCTTACTCCCCTTGATCGCTGCCATCAGAAAAATTCAATTGTGCGGCTGCATTTGAGGCGTATTTTCCCGCGCATGACTCAGTTCTCTCCCAAGTCGAACTTCCTTAAGTCTGCCTTCTTCCGTTCGGATTTTTCAATGTCATCCTCACTAAAATCCGCTCAACATCAGACGGCGATCCGTTATGCGCTGGGCGGTTTTCTCGCCATGGCCTCCGCAATGGGGATCGGGCGTTTCATCTATACGCCGATCCTGCCGGGCATGATGGCCGATCTTGGCTTCAATGCCGCCGATGCGGGCTTCATCGCTTCCGCCAACTATATCGGCTATCTGCTCGGCGCTGTTGCCGCAGGCTATGGCTGGTCGGCAGGCATAGAGCGCGCCAGCGTGATCACCGGCCTGATCATCAGCGCCGCACTTTGCGCCGCCATGGCACTCTTCGACGGCGTCTGGATGTTTGCCGCGATCCGCTTTGCCGCCGGTTTCGCCAGCGCCGTGACCATGATCCTCTGCACGGCCATCGTGCTCAGCCATGTGACCGCCGCCGAGCGCAGCGGGCTTGGCGCGTTGCATTTCGGCGGCGTGGGCAGCGGTATCGCCATATCGGCGGTGCTGGTGGCGGCCATCCGTTTTTCCGGCCTCGGTTGGCGTGCGGACTGGATCGGCGCGGCTTTGCTCACGCTGGTCATGCTGGCGGCAGTGGTCTTTCTGGTGCGCGAGGGACCGCGCGGCAACGGCGGCAACGCGCGTGAACCGGCTTTGCCGAAAAGCTTTGCCTTCAACGCGCTGGCGCTCGCCTATGGCATTTTCGGCTTCGGTTATGTCATCACCGCCACCTTTCTGATCGCCATCGTGCGCGCCAATGATGGCGGGCCGCTGATGGAAGCAGCCGTGTGGATCGTCACCGGCCTGACCGCCGCGCCGTCGATCTGGCTGTGGTCTCCGGCGGCGAAGAAGTTCGGCCTGTTCAATGCCTTCGCGCTGACGGCGCTACTGGAAGCCATCGGTGTCGCCGCAAGCGTCGTCATCGCCCCGCCTGTCGGTCCGCTGGTCGGCGGTGCGCTTCTCGGCATGACCTTCATGGCGCTGACTGCTTTCGGTCTCCAGATCGCGCGGGTTCTGGCTCCCGCCTCGCCGAAGCGGGCACTGGCGCGCATGACCGTATCGTTCAGCATCGGGCAGATTGTCGGGCCACTGGTCGCCGGTTACATGGCGCAGCGTTCTGGCTCCTTCACCTCGGCCAGCCTTGCCGCCGCCTTCTCGCTGGTGGCAGTCGCCGTCATCGGCGTGCTGGCCGGTCAAAAGGCCAAGTAGCACTGCAAAATTGGGAATCTAAAAAAGGTTTCTGTCAAAATCTTACAAACATTTAACTGGCAAAGGCGCTGCAAGAAGCATTCTATGGGGCGATAACCCCATAGAATCGGGACCGCTTTCGTGTTCGTATCTTTTTTCCCCCGCCCAAAACTGTTTTTTCCATCTGTCTTTCTTTGGAGTCTGCTGGCCGTGTTCGGCTGGTATATGGGGGGCGAAAATCTCGGGCGTCTTTTCGGCCTGCCGCCCGCCGCGCCGGACGCCGCGCCGATCATCGGCGCAAGCCTTTTCTGGTCGGCGCCGTTTCTCTGGTTCTACATTTATTTCGCCGTGGCGACCTTTGCGTTTTACGCTTTCTGGGCGCTGTTTTCACCGCATCCATGGCAGCGCTGGTCGATCCTCGGTTCGGCACTGATCCTGTTCACGACCTATTTTTCGGTGCAGGTGAGTGTTGCGGTGAACGCCTGGTACGGACCATTCTACGACATGGTGCAGAAGGCGCTGTCGACGCCGGGTTCGGTGACAGCCGCCGATTTTTACTGGGGGATGGTCGAATTCGCTGGCATCGCCTTCATCGCGGTCACGGTGAGCGTGCTCAGCCTGTTCTTCGTCAGCCATTATATCTTCCGATGGCGCACGGCGATGAACAATTACTATATGAGCCACTGGCCGCGATTGCGTCATATCGAAGGCGCCGCGCAGCGCGTGCAGGAAGACACGATGCGGTTCTCCTCCACGCTGGAACAGCTGGGCGTCAGCCTTGTGAAATCCGTGATGACGCTGATCGCCTTTCTGCCGGTCCTGTTCACCTTTTCGGAAAAGGTCAATGAACTGCCGATCATCGGCGCTATTCCGCATGCGCTTGTCTGGGCGGCCATTTTGTGGGCCGCCTTCGGCACCGGTTTTCTGGCGCTCGTCGGCATCAAGTTGCCGGGGCTGGAGTTCAACAATCAGCGCGTGGAAGCAGCCTATCGTAAGGAGCTGGTCTATGGTGAGGATCACGAAGACCGCGCCGCGCCGGTGACGATGCAGGAACTGTTCCGCAATGTCCGGCATAATTATTTCCGGCTTTATTTCCACTACGTCTATTTCAACGTCGCCCGCATCTTCTACATTCAGGCGGATAATATTTTCCCGACCCTGATCCTCATTCCGTCCATTGTGGCAGGCAAACTGACCCTGGGCCTGATGAACCAGATCTTGAACGTCTTCGATCAGGTGCGCGGCTCGTTCCAGTATCTGGTCAATTCCTGGACAACGATCATCGAGCTTCTGTCGATCTACAAGCGCCTTCGCGCCTTCGAGGCGACCATCCATGGCGAGCAACTGCCGACGCTGGATCGTCAAAATCTGGAAACGCCGCAGAGCGTTTAGGGAAGTCCGCCAACACCTCATGCTAAAGAGCGCCAACACCCTCATGCTGAGGAGGCGCGTCAGCGCCGTCTCGAAGCACGAGGGTTTGGAAAAACGCCGGTTACGACCGGTTCTGAATGGTCGAGCCGGTGTTCTTGTCGAGGCTGTTCAGATAATCGCCATAGGTGGTGCATTTGACGTCGGCCTTGGTGCAGACCTCGGAAACAAGTCGCTCCATGGCGCGCCAGTATGCGCCGTCATTCATCAGCACGAAATGGAAGCCAAGCTGCAAGGGAATGCGCTCGCCGTCATATTGCTTGTCGAAGGCGGCGCGAAACGCCTTATAGGCGCGCTCTTCGAACGCTGCCGACTGGTCAGGTGTTTCCTTAGCCTTGGAATGGCGGACATAGAGATTGTAATCCATGCCGACGATCGGTCGCTTTGACGGGCCTTCCGGGATCAGCGGCAGACCGAAAGATGCGAATTGACCGGTGATCTGCGGCAGTTCCGGCCCGCGTGTGACGGATGATGCCTGATAGCGGAAGCCATTGGCCTTGAGTGCGTCCTGCACCGGCTTCGAAGCGGCGAGATAGGGCGCGCGAAAGCCGTTGATGCCGTTGAGAGCGAGGTTGCGCCAGCCTTCCGGTTCGCCTTCGATGCCGTTATTTTTGTAGGCGTCGGCCACGATGCGGCGAAACGCGCCGATTTCCTTGTTCCAGTCGGCGGTGGACCAGCTCGTGCCGTCGAAATGGCCGCAGCCGTGGCTGGCGATCTCGTTGCCCTCCAGATGCGCCTGCCAGATATTGCCAAGCCGGGTCACGACTTCATCGCGGGTCTGGGCAAAGCCGACATTGGACGCGCCCGCCTTTTTGTGCGGCGGCTGATAGCTGGCGCGGTCCTTGCGGGTCATCAGAAAGACGCAGGACAGGAAATAGGTGAAACGAGCGTTGTTTTTCTTCGCAAGCTCGCGCGAGCGCGTCCAAAGCGCATTGTCATGCGCGCCGTCGAAGGAAATCAGCACATATTGCGTTTTGCTGGCCGTTGTTTCCGGTGATGTGGCCCCGGCAGGCGCACAAAAAGCCGCCGAGAGGGAAAGAGCGAGGAGAGTTTTGGGGAAGAAAACGCGCATTGCCATCAAATACCGGGAAAATCCAAGGCCGGGAAGGGGCCAGTGACCCGGCTATCCCTTGAATATGGCGAAGGTCGGACCGAAATTCACTTTTACGCAGGGCTCGCTATGCTTATTTCGCGGACGGGTCTTACATATGGCGACAATTCCGACTAAAAGCGCCAGAACAGCTATTTCGTAAATCAGATTCAAGAACAATGGCAGGTCCATGGCAGACGACAGTTTCATTCGCGAGGTAAACGAGGAACTCCGTTCGGAACGGG
This sequence comes from Brucella sp. NBRC 113783, assembly GCF_040372265.1. Taxonomy (NCBI): domain Bacteria; kingdom Pseudomonadati; phylum Pseudomonadota; class Alphaproteobacteria; order Hyphomicrobiales; family Brucellaceae; genus Brucella; species Brucella sp. NBRC 113783. Next base: position 754,030 of record NZ_BAABRX010000001.1, read on the forward strand.
CGAAGCAGGTCTGGAAGAATTTCGGCCCGATCGTGATCGGTGCTGCCGTTGCAATCGTTCTGGGCACTGCCGGCTGGGTCGGCTACCAGCACTGGACCGACAGCAAGGCCTCTGCTTCCGGCGACAAGTTCCTTGCGGCGCTTGACCTTGCATCGGCAGGCAAGAACGATGAAGCACTTGCTGCGCTCGACGATCTGGAAAAGACCGGCTATGGGTCTTATCCGGTTTTGGCGCGCCTGCGTGCGGCCTCCGTCCTTGCCAGCAAGGGCGATGCGGCTGGCGCCGTGAAGGCGTTTGACGATATCGCTGCCGACAATGCCGTGCCGGGTACGCTGCGCGATGTGGCGCGTTTGCGGGCGGGTTATCTGCTGGTCGATAGCGGTTCTTATGACGATGTCGCCAAGCGGGTTGAAACCCTGTCTGCCGATGGCAATTCGATGCGCTCCAGCGCGCGCGAAGCCCTTGGCCTCGCAGCCTGGAAGGCCGAACGTTTCGACGATGCGGTCAAATTGTTCAAGCAGATCGCCGATGACGGTATGGCGCAGGCCAATATCCGCCAGCGCGCCAATACGATGCTGGACCTGATGCGCAGCGCAGGCGTTGCGGCACAAAGTTAAACAAAGGCTACCTTCGGGGCTGGTCTTGAACCGGCCCTGTTTCTTTCTGGAGTAATTTTCGTTCATGGGTTTCACTCTCGCAATCGTCGGGCGTCCCAATGTCGGCAAGTCCACGCTGTTCAATCGTCTCGTCGGCCGCAAGCTGGCGCTGGTGGACGACCTGCCGGGCGTCACGCGCGACAGGCGCATCCATGACGCCAAGCTCTACGACCTCAAGTTTCAGGTGATCGACACGGCTGGTCTCGAAGAGGCCGCCAATGACTCGCTGGAAGCGCGTATGCGCGCCCAGACGGAAGCCGCCATCAGCGAAGCCGATGCGGTGCTGTTCGTGGTCGATGCCAAGAACGGCCTGACGCCTGCCGACAACACCTTTGCTGAACTGGTGCGCCGGTCCGGCAAGCCCGTGGTGCTGGTGGCCAACAAGGCCGAAGCGCGCGGCGCGCAGTCGGGCCTTTATGACGCCTTCCAGCTTGGTCTCGGCGAACCGTGCCCGATCTCCGCTGAACATGGTCAGGGCATGCCCGACCTGCGCGACGCCATTGTCGAACTTCTGGGCGAAGAACGCGTCTTCGCCGACGAAAAAGAAGCGGAAGGCGCTGACGAAGTCTTCACGCCAAAGGCGGTCGGCGAGCTGATCGGCGACGACATTGAAGATCCGGATGAGGAAGTCATCCCGGCCTATGACGCGACCAAGCCGCTGCGCATTGCCATTGTGGGACGCCCGAATGCGGGCAAGTCCACGATGATCAACACCATGCTCGGTGAAGACCGCCTGCTGACTGGCCCGGAAGCGGGTATCACCCGTGACTCGATCTCGGTCGATTGGGAATGGCACGGTCGCAAGATCAAGCTGTTCGACACTGCCGGTCTGCGTCGCAAGTCGCGCGTGCAGGAAAAGCTGGAAAAGCTTTCGGTTGCCGATGGCCTGCGCGCCATCCGCTTTGCCGAGGTGGTGATCATCGTGCTTGATGCGACGATCCCCTTTGAAAAGCAGGATTTGCAGATCGCCGATCTCATCATCCGTGAAGGTCGTGCGCCGGTCATCGCCTTCAACAAGTGGGACCTGATCGAAGACCGTCAGATGGTTCTGGCCGATCTTTACGAAAAGACCGCCCGTCTTCTGCCGCAGGTGCGCGGGCTGCGCGCCGTGCCGATTTCCGGCGAACGCGGCCAGGGTCTCGACAAGCTCATGGAAAATGTCGTGAAGACCCATGAGATATGGAATCGCCGTATTTCCACCGGCCGCCTCAATCGCTGGCTGGAAAGCGTGATTGCCCATCAGCCGCCGCCGGCTGTTTCCGGTCGCCGCCTGAAAGTGAAATATATGACGCAGGTGAAGACCCGCCCGCCGGGCTTCGTCGTCTCCTGCTCGCGTCCCGACGCGATGCCGCAATCTTATGTGCGTTATCTGGTCAACGGCCTGCGCGAAACCTTCGATATGCCGGGCGTGCCGATCCGCCTTGCGCTGCGCACCTCGGACAATCCGTTCGCGGGCCGCGCCAAGAAGAAGCGATAAGCATCATGTAAAAAAGCCCGGAGTGATCCGGGCTTTTTCTTTTGGCATTACTGTGCAGACGGCATCATGCCTTTGGCAGCACAAATTCCACACGCCGGTTCTGGGCGCGTCCATCGGGGTTGTCCTTACCCTTGATGTCGTTGGGAGCGACAGGTTCGCTTTCGCCACGCCCTTCCGGCTTCAGGCGCGCCGACGGCACGCCATTGCCGACTAAAAATTCGACAACCGCTCTGGCCCGCGCTTTCGAAAGCTTGAGGTTATAGCTATCGGAGCCCTTGGAATCCGTATAGCCGACAACCTGCACGGTGGAATCCGGTGTGCTGTCCAATATCTTGACGACACCACCCAGTGTGGACTTGGCCTTAGCCGTCAGCTTGGCGCTGTCGAAACCGAACAGGATATCGCTCGAGACAGACAGGACGACGCTGTTGTCTGTCTCGCGCATCGTGATGTTGCCGCTCTTCTCGACAATCTGTTGCGCTGCGGCCGAAAGGCCGCGTGCGTTGTCATCCGTACCGCCGGAAGCCGAAACCAGATCGCGGATTTCCGGCACAAGATCACGGATATAGGCGTTCTTATCCGTATTCAGCCCTGCATCCTGCGCTGTTCCGACCGACGGCAGGCACAGCGCAGCAAGGCCGATCAGACCGAGACGGGTCAATCGATGGATTGTAGCCATTGGCTGTTCCCCCTATTCGGCGGGAACGGCGAATGGTCCGAGCGGCTCGACCCCCTTGATATAGAGCGTCACCTTCTGATCTTTCGGTGGTGCCGGAAAAACGCCGTGCCAGACGCCGACCACAGGCCCCTTGCCGAACAGTGAAACGGAGGTTGGCGTGAGCGGCTTGCCCTCGGAGTCCTTCAACAGCAGATACTTCTTGACGCCGGCGAGAAGGTAATAATCATTCTCGTACTCCTTGTCTGACATGGAGCTGTAAAGCGTCGAGGAAACGTTGTCGCCTTCCGTGGCGTTCTTGAAACGAACCTTGACGGTTAGCTTGTCGCCGTCGCGGATGGCGCCGCTGACCTCGGCGGTAACCTGACCGCTGCTGTGATAGCCGGTGGCGAGCGGCTGGCCCGCTGATTCTTCAGCCAGCGCTCCAAAGGGCAGGGCGCTTGCAGACAGCAAGACGGTGGCGAGAAGTGTACGTGAGAGAAACGCCATGAGTATCGCTTTCATTTGTTGGACAGCCTGGAGCATTATGCAGTCGGAAGAAATCACCCGGCGTCGCATTCATGCGGTGAGAACAAATAAGGGAGCAGTTCTGGCGGTATTATGAGAGCAGGTTTGATCGGATTATGCTCTAAAAGGTGAACCACTCCGGATGCGGGGCTGAAACCTAACAGTCTGAAAACAAAAATTCTATAAATTTTCAAAAAACCTACAATCTTTTACTTCAAACTTCTTTTCCGTTCGTTACATGATGGGTTGGGCCGGTGTTTCAGGTATTTTTTTCGCGCCGATCTTATCCGTTGGCATCAAAACGCACATTAACGGGTTGAGCTTGGTCGTCGCGGCTGCTAATCCGCCCGCTCCCCGATTTTCTCCCAAAAGGTGCCACGATGACGAAGGCTATTGAGAGCCCATTTGATGGCGTGACATTAGGCATCGATTTCGGCACCACCAACACGGTTCTGTCGGTTGCAAGCCCCGATGGCACCGCGGCTGTGCTGAGCGTCGTCAAGGATGGCGCCGACGTGACCGGCTATCGCTCGATCCTCTGTTTCTGGCAAGATCGCGAAACCGGCGAGCGCACGGTGGAAAGCGGCCCATGGGCGATGGATGCTTTTGTCAATGCGCCGCATTCAACGCGCATGTTGCAATCCTTCAAGACCTTTGCGGCGTCAAAATCCTTCACCGATACGCCGGTCTTCGGCAAACGGTTCAAGTTCGAGGATATTCTGACGACATTCCTCGAAACGGTTGCCGCGCGCCTCGGCGACAGGTTGCCGCCAAAGGGCAATCGCGTGGTGGTCGGGCGTCCGGTTATTTTTGCAGGCGGCTCGCCGGACGAGCAGCTGGCCATGCAGCGCTACGAAAAGGCGTTTCGCGCCTTCGGCTTCACCGACATTCACTATGTCTATGAACCGGTGGCCGCGGCTTATTTTTATGCGCAGGAATTGAAGGCGGATTCGACTGTTCTGGTGGCCGACTTTGGCGGCGGCACGAGCGATTTTTCCATCGTGCGCTTCGAAGTAGGTAAGGGCGGTCTTTCCTTCACGCCGATGAGCCAGACCGGTCTTGGCATTGCGGGCGACACATTCGACTACCGCATCATCGACAATGCGGTTTCGCCATTGCTCGGCAAGGGCACGGAATACAAGTCCTTCGGCAAGCGCCTGACCATGCCGAACCATTATTACGCAAATTTCGCGCGCTGGAACACGCTGTTCCTGATGAACTCGCCCGCGACGATCCGCGACCTGACCGAGCTTGCCAAGCAGGCGGTCGAGCCGGAAGCGCTGGAGCATTTCATCAATCTGATCGAGAATGATTACGGCTACGAAATCTATCGCGCCGTTTCGAACCTGAAGGTTCGCCTCTCATCCGAGCGCATCGCGGAACTGCATTTCAAGGCGGACGATTTTGAAATTCGCTCGGATATCACCCGCAACGATTTCGAAAACTGGATCGCCGAGGATGTGCGCCAGATCGAACAGTCGGTGGATGAAGCCGTGGAAAAGGCCGGACTGCAATCCGGCAATATCGACCGCGTTTTCCTGACGGGCGGCACGTCCTTTGTGCCGGCCATCCGCACCGCATTCGAAAGCCGCTTTCCCGATGCGGCCGTGACCAGCTCCAACCAGTTCGATTCGATTGCCACGGGTTTGGCGCTGATCGGACAGGACGCCGATATCGACCGCTGGTCGGTGAAGTGATTGCCAAAGGCGCTCTGTTCTGACAAGCGCTTTAGGATGCAGTTGCCGTATCGGCAAAACAGCTGGCGATCTTTCCATTCGCGCCAAGCTTTTTGGCCCATTTGACCAGATCCGGCACTTCACTCCTGTCGGCCATGCCGCCCCAGACGTCTTTAAGCTGCGGTGTCTTGCCTGAAAGGTCGAAGAAGAAATAGCCGGGGTCGGCGACCGGAACATCGGCATAAACGACTGCCCATTCACCGCTTTGCATGAAACTGTCGATTTTGACCGCAGTTGGCTTCACCTTCTTGCGAAGGCTTTTGGCAATCAGGGCCGAGTAATCGGACCGCTGTTGCTTGGTCAGGCTCGTGGTAACCCCGTCGCAGGGCGATTTGGCGAAGGCGCTCCCCGGCGATGCCAGAAACGCCATTGCAATGAAACCATTGATGCAGGCCGTCTTGAAGATTGCGTTCATCATTCCCCTCCGAACGATTGCTGTCGAGTGCGCTTGATAGAGCTTACTTAAATCCCGGAAAGCCATCCAGTCGCCACTGACGATCCGGCTTGCGGACCGATGCGGAAAACATGCGAATCTTACCTTTTATTTGGTCCTTGAGAACAAGGCCGACCGATGGAAAGCGGCTGTCATTCGCGTTGTCCCGATTGTCCCCCATAATATAGTATTCATTATCCGCGAGTGTCTTTGCGTCGATATTATCACCGAAACTATTATTGACCATGTCCAGCAGTATATAGCTTTTGCCTTTCGGTGTTGTTTCCCGCACGAAACGACATTGATAATAAGTGCTGGATTCTGTCTCTTCGGGGCACCCCCCATCGAGAGTCGATGAAATTGGTGTCATCTTAAGCGGTTCACCATTGATAATTGGTATCCCGTCCTCGATCTCGATTGTTTCTCCAGGCAAGCCTATGATCCGCCCGAGGAATACCGTATCCACAAGCTGGCCGGGGCCGCCCAACAAGCTTTTCGATATATAGTGGACCTTGTAGGCAACGAGATCGCCCCGTTCCATGGTTTCGGTCGACGCATAGCTGCTGGTGGCGACCACATCCCCCGGACCAAAAGTGGGCATCATGGATGAGCTGGTCACTCTGAGGTTCATGACTTCCGCTGAAGCAGCATAACATCCAACTATGCTGATAAGGCCAGCCGCAAACATTTGGAAAAAGTCCATTCTGCCTCTGTTTGAATATCACGTGCCAATGACGTTCGCTGGTTCCTGTCGGTAATCTTATGCAGGCATTTTTTGCCAAAGGGCTTTTATCCCTGCCATACCGTTTTGACCATTGCCACTCAAAAACGCAATGAAAACAATCGTTGGGCGGACAGTGTTAATTCAAAATTAATCAATATTTTCAAAGGGTAAACAAGACATCGTTAACGATCCATCAAGGTTAATACTCCATTATCGGCTTCGTTAAGCACATCCCGAAAAGCGTGAAACGGCTTCGGAACCTGTGCGCGAGAACTGAAGTCTGTGTGAGTGGAGTGTGCGGTGCGTCTTGTGTCGATACGAGCGCTGTTTGGCCGACGGAAGGCCGTTGCCGAGCCGGTATGGCATTATCCTGTCACGGGCTATTGCCCGGAGGATGGTCGCTATTATGCCGTGCGCGCGAAACCGCGTCACATCGCCCGCAGGCCGCAGCGTCTGATCCCGCTGGTCCTCACAGCCTTCGCCTATCTCTTCAATTCCAATGCGATTGCCTTTCAGGATATGGCGAGCCTCGTGCCGTCTGCTGATCTCGGCACGCATCGCTGGACGGCTTTTGTCGCCAAGGCTCCCGTTGGTTCGGTGCATCAGGCGGAAATGCCCTTTGTCGATGCAACGACCGTCACCGGCAGCATCGCCACCAACGGCATCGAAGTGCCGGGCATCGGTCGTGTAGCGCTTTCGGGCGGCAAGAAGACCGCGAAGCTCGGCCCGGATGATCCCAACCCGGACGAAAACCGCATCAACCGCGCCGACAAGACGGGCCGTCTGGTCTCGGTGCAGCCAAAGGCGCCCGCCAAGGCGTTCACCGCGGGCAGCATGTTCGACAAGATCAGCATGATCACCCGCCCGCCGGAAAAGACCGACACCAAGATGGCCTTTTCCAGCAAGCTTGAAGGCAAGGAAATCGACATCACCATGGCCTTCCATGCCGTGAAGCCGCCAAAGCCGCGCGCAGAAATGCCGGTGCAACTGGCCAAGCTGATCAACAATGACCAGCCGGATGTGCTGGCCCTGGGTTATGCACCGTCTGCGCCTGATTATGGAAAAACATCACCCTTTGAGAGTATCCTGAAACCAGACCCGAGCGAGGGGCGTTTCGTCCCGCCCATCGGACAGGAAGATCACGACTGGGCGGCAACTCCGTTGCCGCCTTCGGCATTTAGCAAGGGCGAACAGAAGTGCCTCGCCGAAGCCGTTTATTACGAGGCGCGTGGCGAAACGGTCAAAGGGCAGGTGGCTGTGGCGCAGGTCGTGCTCAACCGCGTGCGCAACCCGGCCTATCCGGGCACCATTTGCGGGGTGGTCTATCAGAACCGCGATTGGCTGAATGCCTGCCAGTTCTCCTTTGCCTGCGACGGGCAGAAACATCGTGTTACCGAGATGCCGCAATGGCGCATGGCGCAGCAGGTGGCGAAGACGGTGTCGTCCGGTCAGATATGGCTGCCGGAAGTGGGCTCGGCCACGCATTATCATGCAACCTATGTGAAGCCCTTCTGGGCACCCACCATGAAGAAGCTGACCAAGATCGGCCTTCATGTGTTCTACCGCACCTATGGCGGCGGGTGGAGCTGACAAGCATTTCCAGCAAAAATTGCGAAGCGACTTTGCGTTCGGAAAAGCGTAGGGAAGAAAGCATTTCCAGCAAAAGTGTGAAGCCCGCGGCGGCAAGCCCGCTGGACTGCCCACTGATACAGCTTTGATCTATCCGGTATCCACCCGCAAAGGCCCGCTTTAGCAGAGCTTGCTGCGGCTTCGATTTCATAAAATATGCGCGAATAAATGTCTGGCGTGTCGATCCGGCCCGCCTGCGCGTAGCTATTCTTATTATCTAAATTAGATGTAAAATAATATATAGATAAAGTTACTTCATATTTAACTTTATTAGTATATATATGAATATTTTGTAATATAGACATGATATTTTAAAATAAATATAAGATAGGAATCATCGGAGTTTGTTCATCTTTTTTGATGTGTGAGGGGTAATGAAAGTTTTAAATAAGAATTTGGCGTATTTGCTTATTGGTACATCTTCTTTATTAGGCGTTGCACATATTGCGATGGCGCAGCAGCTGGAGCTTGATCCTAACCCTGCACCCATTTTGGTTGAGGGGGCTGGCTGGGTTAGGTCTGTTGCCCAAGGCGTTTCTGCTGACGGCAGTGTGATTTTTGGGTACGTTGCAGATACGACTGGCGGCGCTACTACTGCTTCAGTCTGGGATAGCAAAACTGGAAAACTGACTGTCCTCCAAAATTTGGCTTTGGACGCAGGTCGTCCGTTTTCTGCGAATGGTGCGTCTGCTGACGGGAAGGTTATTTTTGGCGGCACGGTCGACGCCCAAGGTGTGCAGCGCCCTCTGGTGTGGTTGAATGAAACGTCGACGCCAACTGGTCTTGACGCTCTCGATGCCAATAGTACGGCGGTCGCCCATGCAATTTCGGCCGACGGAACGACGATTGTCGGATCCTCGAACAGTAATGGTGCTTTGAACAACGGTCATGCCGTTCTTTGGTCGCGTGTTAACGGTGCCTATTCGATCCTTGATCTTGGAACATTGGGTGGCGCTACTTCCGCCGCGGCTGCCGTTTCCCACGATGGATCGGTGATTGTCGGTTCGGCAGATTTGGATGCGACACATAACCATGCTGCGGCATGGTACGACATAGATTCGCATGCGGTGGATCTTGGGACTTTGGGTGGTAACTCCAGCGCACGCGGCTTGTCTGCCGATGGAACCGTAATTGTTGGACAGTCGAACCTGGCTGGTGGAGATTTGCGCGCCGTGGCGTGGTACGGCAAAAACGCGAATCCGGTGAATCTGGGCGTTTTGAATGGCGGATCGAGCTCTTTTGCCCGTACTGTGTCCGCTGATGGCAGTGTCATCATCGGGGGGGCAACGTATTCATCAACAGCTGATACCCATGCCGTAGCGTGGTATAATCAAGAGACAACACCGACCGATCTGGGCACTTTAGGGGGCAAGGCTTCTGACGCAACTGCCGTTTCAGCGAATGGGGGGTTATCGTTGGCCATGCGACGAATGAGAGCGATGCAATCCACGCCGTGGTTTGGATTGGCGGTGCGACATCGCCGACAGACCTTGGGACTTTGGGGGGCAAGGCTTCCTATACGAGCGGCGTCTCTGCTGATGGGACTGTGATCGTCGGTTACTCTTATGGCGCCGATACTGTTCCACATACCGCGCTCTGGAAACTCGTGACGGTAACGCCGCCCGATCCTAAGCCGAACCCCACTCCGACCCCTGATCCGGACCCGAACGCGAATGGGAAGCCGACACCAGCACCGGAACCAACGCCCACGCCTGTCGGCATCGATGTCACCAATACGGTGCAGACGGTTGCCGCACTTGCCAATGACACCTTCTCGGTCGTCGGCTCGCAAGGCGCCATTGTTGGCCGGCTGATGGGCGGCAGCAGCAGCGGTCAGGGCTTCAACGACTTCTCCGGCGCCGGTCTCGGCATGGCGCGGGGTGGCGAAAGCTGGTACGGCATCTATTCCGACGTTGGCCGCGCAGGCGACAGCAAGGATGTGCTCGGCTGGATGACGCTCGGTCACGCCTTCACCGATAATTTCTCGGCAGGCGCAACCATTGCCCATACGTTCTGGCAGGACATGCCGGACAATTTCGACCGCACCAACAATAATCTCGGCGGCGGTATCTATGCGCAGTGGAAAGACCGGACCCAGAGCGGAACCTGGTATATGCGTGGTTCGGCTGCGATCAATCGCTATGATGTCGAGCGGACGCGTCAGGTGCTGGGCTATACCGAACCGGGCAGCGGTGACAGCACCGTCAATGGTTGGGGCGTACAGCTGGAAGCAGGGCAGTCGTTTGATCTCGGCAACAAGGCATCGTTCGGTTATTACGGCGGCTTGGACTATACCGACCTGAAAATGGACGGCTATACCGAATCCGGCGCTCATTTCCCATTCACCTATTCGGATGTGAAGTCACAGCGCACCACGGCCTATCTCGGTCTCAATTACGGCATGGCGCTGACCGACAAGGTCAACTGGTCCGTCAATGCCGAGATCGAGCAGGATTTGTCGCACAAGGACCCGAGCGTAATCGCCAGCGCCGACTATATCGGCTCGTTCAAGTTCGATTCCGATGCGGCGCATACACGCGGCAGCCTGTCGACCACGGTTTCCTATGCGTTCAGCGATGCCGTCAGCATCGGCGTGACGCCTTATGTAAACCGCACGGTCAACAAGGATACGGCCTTCGGCGCGATCATCGGCCTTTCTGGCAAGTTTTAAGCTTTGCCGGGCAAGGAACGGTTCTGCTTGGCATGAAGCGTTAGAGCCGACGGCAGATCGGCTTCGACGTGCCGTTTAGCGAAACTGTCATTATGAAAACAAACAGGCGGGAGAGGGCAACCTCTTCCGCCTGTTGCGTTGCGCCCGTTCTTGACCCAGCTTTCCCTGTCTGTGTTTCACTGCTCGACAGCAAGCACTTGGCGCAGTGCGCTCTCACGCGAATCCAGGGCAAGTTTGATCGTTGATCGCGGCGGAAACCGGATGGCTGAAGCAGGGCCCGCGTTTCATTGGCGCTGGAGCCGCTCCGGCTGCGATACGCTGGGGATAGTGGCAACGAAAAAGTGAAGGATTCGCGCCACATTCTTGGACTTTGGGCGGAAAATGAGTCGCACCATTAGCTATCCAATTGTTTTTTATGAATAAAAAACCTTCTGGAGCAGTGGCTTCACCGCCTTGACTAGCGGGCGGGGTGTCAATATGTTGCGCGCAACTTGGAAATGGGGTTTTGAACCTGCCTTTCTTGAAAAAAGGAGCTGCCAATGGCACGGGGAATTGAGCCCGAAAAGCCATCCGGTGCTGTCAAGGATGGGCAAGGGCAACCTGCTTCCGGGGAGCTGGATCAGCGTTTGAACCGTCTTGAGGCCGAATTGGTCAAGAAGGGCATGTTCAAGAAGCCAGCTTCCGAGGAGGAGCGGTCGGAGACGGCAAGTTCGGTCGCGCAGGCCATGAAGCTTTCCAGCGAGTTTATCGCTGGGATCGTGGTGGGTGCGGTGCTTGGCTGGTTCATCGATCGTGTCGCCGGCACGTCGCCTTGGGGATTGATCGTATTTCTCCTACTGGGCTTCGCAGCGGGTGTCCTCAATGTGCTTCGTTCCGTAGGTTATGTCGCCGATCAAGGCGGCATTAAGACTAACGCGGAAAAGAGTGACAGGAAATAAGACTTGGCGGACTTTACGGTAAAGTTCGTTCAAGTGTAAGTGATAAGCGGGCCGGATGCATGTCGGGCCCCGAGACTGAAACGCCTTCGGGTAGACCAAGTCGCCTCAGGGCAGACTAAATCGCCTTCGGGCAGGCCAAATCGCCTTCGGGCAGGGAAGACAGACGAGGTTAAGGTGGCGAACGATCCGATCCATCAGTTCCAGATTTCTCGGTGGATTCCCATCGATGTAGGCGGCGTTGACCTGTCGTTCACGAATGTTTCGGCTTTCATGGTCGCAACCGTCGTGGTCGCTTCGGGCTTCCTTTATCTGACATCGTCGGGCCGCGGTCTTATCCCGACCCGTCTGCAGTCGGTTTCGGAAATGGCCTACGAATTTGTGGCGACAAGCCTGCGGGATTCGGCTGGTTCGAAGGGTATGAAGTTCTTCCCCTTCGTCTTCTCGCTGTTCATGTTCGTACTGGTCGCGAATTTCATCGGTCTCTTCCCGTATTTCTACACTGTCACCAGCCAGATCATCGTGACGTTCGCTCTCGCGTGCCTGGTCATCGGTACGGTCATCGTCTACGGTTTCTTCAAGCACGGTTTCGGCTTCCTCAAGCTGTTCGTGCCGAGCGGTGTTCCCGGCATCATCGTGCCGCTGGTTGTCGCCATTGAAATCATCTCGTTCCTGTCGCGTCCGATCAGCCTCTCGGTTCGTCTTTTTGCGAACATGCTTGCAGGCCACATCACGCTCAAGGTTTTTGCCGGCTTTGTTGTTTCGCTGGCCGCTCTTGGGCCCATCGGCGTCGGTGGCGCGGTGCTGCCGCTCATCATGACGGTTGCGATCACCGCACTCGAATTCCTCGTAGCCTTCCTCCAGGCCTACGTGTTTACCGTTCTCACCTGCATGTACATCAACGACGCAGTACATCCGGGACACTGAGTTCAAACCGGCGGGCGACCGCCAGAACTGAAATCCGCGCTTATATTTCAATCCAGAAGGAGCTTAACATGGAAGCGGAAGCAGCAAAGTACATCGGCGCCGGTCTCGCCTGTTTCGGTATGGCCGGTACGGCTCTCGGCCTCGGCAACATCTTCGGCCAATACCTCTCCGGCGCTCTGCGCAACCCGTCCGCTGCTGACAGCCAGTTCGGCCGTCTGGTGTTCGGTTTCGCCGTTACGGAAGCTCTGGGCATCTTCTCGCTGCTCATCGCGCTTCTGCTCCTCTTCGCCGTCTAATAAACGGTTCAAGAGTCTGGCCTGCCGCGATCTGTATCTTGAAATGCAGCGCGGCTGGCCTTTGCATATGACGTTCGAGTAGGCATGATCCCGGAAGACGGGAACCGGTTTTCGGATCAGATCATGCTCGATTTAAGGGGAAATCTGGATGTTCGTGTCCACGGCGTTTGCCCAAACCGCCACCGAATCGCAACCGGCACCAGCTGCTGGTGAGCACGGCGCAGCTGATGCTGTGCACACCGAAACCGGGGTCGCGCAGGATGCCGGACACGGCAGCGGCGTATTCCCTCCGTTCGATTCCACCCACTACGCCTCGCAGCTTCTGTGGCTGGCGATCACTTTCGGTCTTTTCTATCTGTTCATGTCGCGCGTGGTTCTGCCGCGCATTGGCGGCGTGATCGAAACCCGTCGTGACCGTATCGCCCAGGATCTCGAGCAGGCTGCCCGTCTCAAGCAGGATGCCGATAACGCCATCGTTGCTTATGAGCAGGAACTGGCCCAGGCCCGCACCAAGGCCGCTTCCATTGCAGAAGCTGCTCGCGAAAAAGGCAAGGGCGAAGCAGACGCCGAACGCGCTGCTGCCGAAGCTGCGCTGGAAGGCAAGCTCAAGGACGCCGAAGAGCGTATTGCTGCGATCAAGGCCAAGGCCATGAGCGACGTCGGCACCATCGCCGAGGAAACCACGGCTGAAATCGTCGAACAGCTTCTGGGCACCAAGGCCGACAAGGCTTCGGTAACAGCCGCTGTCAAGGCCGTGAACGCCTGAGGAGAGGACAATGGACGCTACATTTTGGGCACTTGTTGGCCTCATCATCTTCCTGGCGATCCTCGCCTATCTGAAAGTTCCGGCCATGGTTGGTCGTTCGCTCGATGAGCGTGCCGATCACATCAAGAAGGAACTGGAAGAAGCCCGTACGCTGCGCGAAGAAGCACAGCAGCTTCTGGCCGAATACCATCGCAAGCGCAAGGAAGCCGAAAAGGAAGCAGGCGATATCGTCGCCGCTGCTGAACGCGAAGCCAAGGCTCTTCTCGAAGACGCCAAGCGTGCGACTGAAGAATATGTGGCCCGCCGTAACAAGCTGGCTGAACAGAAGATCGCAACCGCTGAAGTCGACGCTATCAATGCCGTCCGCGCTTCGGCTGTCGATCTCGCCGTTGCCGCCGCTGGCAAGCTTGTCGCCGACAAGGTTGACACCAAGGTTTCCGGCGGTCTGTTCAAGGACGCACTGGTTCAGGTCAAGTCGAACATGAACTAAGGTTCTCGCGACCTTTTGAGTTTTGAAATGCCGCCTGAAAGGGCGGCATTTTTGTTTTAATAAGGCCTCGGAGAGGGTGCGCCAATTCGGCGGTGCATACCAGTGGAATGGATGAGCCATTCAGGGACATGCCGAGTATTCGAAAAGAATGGAGCTACCGGGGGCGATGGATGACATAACCGGCGCGATCTGGTTGATCGCCGCCAGTGGCGCCTGATAAATCCACCAGGATTCGATCGGTGCAGCTTCCGGTTTTGCGCTCGCATCTTTTCGGACCGAGCCGGATAAGGGCTCATTCCTGCGGACTGATTTCCGTTCAGGCGTTTCGCATCTACACGATGCGCTTAAGTGTGAGGCTCAAAGCGTCCCTTGATCGGTGCGAAAGTGTAACGGTGCAGGCCGGGGATGGGGCCGTCGCTTTCAATGGCGGCGCGGTGGCGGGCGGTTGCATAGCCTGCATGCACTTCCATGCCGTAGATCGTGTGAACGCTGCCTGCGCGCTCCATCATGCGATCCCGCGTCACTTTGGCGACGATGGAAGCCGCAGCAATCGACACGGAGCGCTGATCGCCCTTCACGAGGGCGGAACCGGGGCAGGGCAGGCCGGGCGGTACATCGCGCCCATCAATCAATGCGTGGCATGGCTGTAAGATCAGCCCGTGTACGGCGCGACGCATGGCTTCCAAAGCAGCTTTCCGAATATCGCTGACATCGATGCTGCGGGCGCTGAGACTTGCAACAGAGACGCTTATGGCCTTCGCCAGAATAGTCTCATAGAGCGCATCGCGCTTGGCTGCATTGAGACGTTTGGAATCGTCTAGCCCGTCGGGAACGTCGCTTGCGTCCAGCAGCACGGCAGCAGCTACGACCGGCCCGGCGAGAGGCCCGCGCCCCGCTTCATCGATGCCGACAATATGGCGAAGCCCACGCGCCAGCAGCCTCGCTTCTTCAGAGAAGTCGGGCACGAGTGGGATGTCGAATAGAAGAGGAGAATCAGAAGCCGTGCTTTTCATGAGGCGGCGATTTTCGCATTGCCTCCGATTCTCCGCAAGGTCCTGCCAAGAGGAATGGTGGCGGGAAGCAGGACCCGATCCGCCTGACGGGACAGGCGGAAATAGATAGTGTGTTAATCTGTATTGGGTGTGGCCATCAAAACAATGACAACTGCTTGCCGCCTTTCTGGACGGGTTCGAACAGATCGGTACGCAGGTGTTTGCGCTGGCTGTTGAAGCCGAACTTGCGGGCGGCGATTTCAAACCGGCGGCCGATCTGCCAGGCATAAGGGCCGGTGCCGCGCATCCGCTTGCCCCATTCGGCATCGTAGTCCTTGCCGTCGCGCATCGAGCGCACCAGCGACATCACATGCCGGTAACGGTCGGGATAATTGCGCAGCAGCCAATCCTTGAACAAGGGCGCTACTTCCAGCGGCAGGCGCAGCAGTACATAGCCAGCCTCGCGCGCTCCTTGCGCATAAGCCGCGTCGAGAATGCGCTCGATCTCGTGATCGTTGATACCCGGAATGACAGGTCCCATCATGACCGAAGCCGGAATACCTGCATCGGTCAGCTTGCGGATTGCCTGAAGGCGCAGGCTCGGCGTCGAAGCGCGCGGCTCCATCGTGCGGGCCAGATGCGCGTCCAGCGTCGTCACCGATAGCGCGACCTTGGCGAGACCCTTTTCAGCCATGCGGCTCAAAATGTCGATATCGCGCACCACAAGCGCCGATTTCGTTACGATGCCGACGGGGTGGTTGGCCGCTTCCAACACTTCGAGAATTTCGCGCATGATGCGCCATTTCTTCTCGATCGGCTGGTATGGATCGGTATTGGTGCCGATGGCAATCGTCTTGGGCTGATAGCCAGCCTTCGCCAGTTCGCGTTCCAGAAGGCGCGACGCGTCCGGCTTGGCGAACAGGCGGGATTCGAAATCGAGACCAGCCGACAGCCCCATATAGCTATGGCTCGGGCGGGCGAAACAATAGATGCAGCCATGCTCGCAACCGCGATAAGGATTGATCGAACGGTCGAAGCTGATATCGGGAGAATCGTTGCGGGTGATGATCGTGCGCGGCTTTTCCACCTGCACATCGGTGTTAAAAGCGGGCAGCTCTTCCAGCGTCGTCCAGCCGTCGTCGAAATCCTCGCGCGTGGTCGGCTCAAAGCGTCCCGTCGGATTAATGCCCGCACCGCGTCCACGCCGACGGCTGTGATCGATCCGCAGCCCCGCTTCGCCGACAAGCGCGTTGGCATGCTCCGCACGGCCAGTGCCGAATGCGGCCATGTCTGCCTGCTTGATGATATCTGCGTGCTGGATAGCTGCCATCTTCATCTCCCTGCGGAGCTTCAAAGCATGTCCGGCAAAGCCTCTGACGGCTTGCATGCGGCAACGCTTCTGGTAATTGTCCGACTCTGTCTGATGAATCTATTCCTATCCGAAGAGTAAGAACAAATCAAGAACATAGTTCGTTCCGCTTTCCGTTCACGCGCTGTTGATATAAGAAGCGCGCATGCTGTCCGTGATTATAGAAACGCAGAATTCCGAAAAGCCTCTGACCCACACATTGTCGGCGCTTGTGCCAGCGGTGGTGGAGGGGCTTGTTCGTCGCGTTCTGGTGATCGACAAAGGCTCGTCGGATGAAACCGCACTGGTGGCGATTGGCGCCGGATGTTCGTTCAGCGATGGCGCGGATAAGGCGGCGGCGTTAAGCGAGATCCGCACGCCCTGGGTTCTGGTTCTCGCGCCGGGCGCTATTCCGCAGGATGGATGGGAAGAAGTTGCGCGTCGCCATATGGAAGGCACAAGTGATCCGGCGCGGTTCACGCTGGCCGGGGAGCGCGGGCTTGGCGGGTTGAAGGCGGCAGTGTTCGGCAAGGGGCCGACGCTCGATGCCGGGCTTCTGGTTCGGCTGGATATGATCAAGCCTCTGATTTTGGACGGGATGGCTTTTGCTGGGCTTCCGCGTCAGATGAAGCCAGTGCGGCTCAAGCATGGCATTCATCCGCCCACGCAGGATTGAAGCGGTCCCTAAGAGCCTGTTCCAAAAGTCGTCCTGTGTGGCTGCAAATGGCAATCTTCTGCGTTCCGGTGCTCACGTACTTTGAGTACGCCCCGCTCCGGTACTCGAAAATCACCATTTTCGCACACACGTGCCGCTTTTTGATTCAGGCTCTAAACAGCAAAAGGCGAAGCAGGAGCTTCGCCTTTTTGTAAGATAGCAGCTTTCGCTTCTATCTTGATTAGTTCTGGTAGCTCGAAGGCGAAGCGTCGCCAAAACGATGTGCAGAACCGTCCTGATAGGTCGAACCCGACTGGATCGTCGCGGTTGCGGTGTGGTCAACGGTCTGAGAAGCAACCGGGGTGCGGTCGTTTGCATAGAGGTCGGCCGGTTCGCCGACATGCGGGTTTTCTGCGAAAGCAGCACCGGCGCTAAGGGCAACGGCAACGGCAGCAAGAGCAAGCTTTTTCATTTTCATATTCCTTTGAAGATCGCCCTTCGGATGGCACCCGAACCAATCGGGAAGCAAGTAAGGGCACCCGGGTGGCTCAGGCACCATCCTTCGGGGAGATAACTGTTGAAGCCGGATCGTTTGAGGCCCGGCCTTGGGCGTCAGCGTTCGAACGCGACGCCCGTTATGCAGCAGGCTTTGGCCTGATTAGTTCTGGTAGCTCGAAGGCGAAGCGTCGCCAAAACGATGCGCGGAACCGTCCTGATAGGCCGAACCCGACTGGATCGTCGCAGTTGCGGTGTGGTCAACGGTCTGCGAAGCAACCGGGGTGCGGTCGTTTGCATAAAGGTCTGCAGGTTCGCCAACATGTGGGTTTTCTGCGAAGGCAGCACCGGCGCTAAGGGCAAGGGCGGCAGCAGCAAGAGCAAACGTTTTCATTTTCATATTCCTTTTCGTTTGCCGCACGAACGACACCCAATCACTGGGTTCTGTCCGGGGCGTCCCGGGTGGCCGAAATGCCATCCATCAGGGAGGGGAAATCAATCGCCGGGATTGCTTGGGAGGATTCCGGCAGGGCGGGCGTCAGCGGCGTTTTCAGCGCGACGCCCGTTATGCAGTCAGGCGTAGGCCTGATTAGTTCTGGTAGCTCGAAGGCGAAGCGTCGCCAAAACGATGTGCAGAACCGTCCTGATAGGCCGAACCAGACTGGATGGTTGCGGTTGCGGTGTGGTCAACAGTCTGCGAAACAACCGGGGTGCGGTCATTTGCATAGAGGTCTGCAGGTTCGCCAACATATGGGTTTTCAGCGAAGGCAGCGCCGGCGCTCAGGGCGAGGGCAGCAGCAGCAAGAACAATCTTTTTCATTTCCTATCTCCTTGGAAACTGGAGCGGCGTTTCTTTTCGTCGTTCCGATGCAGCTGAAATGGGTGACAATGGGCAAAAGTTCCAGTCACGAAAATGTTTTGTTAATCACACATTCGTGCTCGTTAATATTTGGAAACAATCGAAAATAGGAAAAATATATACGTAAAATCAACAGTTTGATTGATATACCAGCAATCACGTGACTGTTATATGACGCTTTTTGTTCATAAATCGCGAACAGAGTGTCCGTGTTTATTGTCCAATAAGAGTGAACAATAGCTGGCTTTTGAATAGGGTGTTACTGACTATCGAAGGAGAATGGATTTCTGCGGGCTGCACGCAAGCGCAAAGCAGGCAGAATCAATATCGGAGGAGGCGGGTTACAGCTGTGTGAGGGTTACGATGCAGCTGTGCCGGTCGCGATGACAAACCAGTCCGGCTTTTCGGCTCTCATGCGGGCTGCGGCCTTTTGCAGGGCGTCTTCGTCGGCGAAGATTGCAAAACAGGTCGCGCCGGAACCGGACATCTGGGCGTATAGCGCATCGCCCGCCCGTAGCAGCGCAAGCTTGTCGCCGATTTGCGGAGCAAGCGCCAGGGCTGGCGACAGGAGATCATTGCGCGTCGTGCCAAGGTAATGGCAGAGCGCGCCGAGTTCATTCTGGTCGGGCGGCAGCAAGGCGGGATTGTTCCGCTTGTCGAGGGCGCGAAACACATCGGGCGTGGCAAGCGCCGTGCCGTCATTGACGAGCAGCAGGGGCAGGGCCGGAAGGCCCGTAACAGGTGCAAGGTCTTCGCCAATGCCGCGCGCCGTCAGCGGCGTGCCATGCGCCGCACCATGCAGGCACATGGGCAGATCAGCGCCAAGCGCCAGACCGAGCGCGGCGAGCCGGTCGAAATCGAATTGGAGGTTCCAGAGCGTGTTGAGGGCAAGCAATGTGGCCGCCGCATCGCTGGAGCCGCCGCCAATACCCGATGCTATGGGCAGGTTTTTTTCAAGATGAATGGCAACGGGCGGCAGATCGCGCCCGGAATGCGCGCGCAATGCATCGCGCGCCTTGAGCACCAGATTGCCGCCATCGAGGGGAACCGCCGAGGCGAAAGGCCCGCTGACCGTAAACCGGTCTTCCGGAGCATCGGCAACCGTTATCGTATCGCCATAGTGCGCAAAGACCACCAGCATGTCGAGCAGATGATAGCCATCGTCGCGCCGTCCGGTGACGTGCAGCGCGAGGTTGATTTTCGCAGGGGCAAGACGGGTAACAGACCGGCTGTCAGCAGGCCGGGCGCGCAACAGGGTGTCGGTCATCGGGGTTTAAGCGGATCAGTCTTTCTTGACGTAATATTCGCCGGTTTTCGGGTCCTGCACCAGCGTGCCGTTGGCACGGTTCTGCGCTTCCTTCTCGGCCTGACGAACGCGCTGCGACACGCGTGTGGCTTCACGCTTGAACGAGCGGTAGCCATACCAGGCGGCGATGATGATCAGCAGCAGAAAAATGAGCTGTGGCATGACCAAATTCCTTATGTGTCGTGTTGGGCGCGCGCTTATCGCACCCTGTCATTTCTGACATCTTATCACGAGAAACCGTGATGTTTCAAAGACCATAGCGTCCCCAAAGCGCTTTTTCTTCAGCAACGGAGAGCAGGCCGTCGCCGAGATGGGCGGCAATTTCCGCCGGTTCCAAGCCGGAAAACGCCGATGAAAGCGCCATGCCGACGCCCGGAACCTTGCGGCCAAGCAGTCCGCGCTGGGGCTGGATCAGCTGGAGCTCCACCTTGTCGCCATAGGTCTTGCGCAGGAAACTGCGCATGTCGCCCAGCCCGTCGATGAGGCCGAGCTGCAAGGCTGTCGTGCCGGTCCAGAACAGGCCGGTGAACAGGTCGGATTCCTCGACAAGCTTGTTGCCACGCCGTTCCTTGACCATTTCGATGAAGGTGTCGTGGATTTCGAGTTGCAGCGATTTCAGCCGTTCGATGTCGGCCTTCTTTTCCGGCTGGAACGGATCAAGCGTGACCTTGTTGCTGCCGGCGGTATAGACGCGCCGCTCCACGCCGATTTTCTTCAGCAATTCCGGAAAACCGAATGACGCGGACACCACGCCGATGGAGCCGACGATGGAGGAGGGGTCTGCGATGATCTCGTCACCGGCCAGGGCAATCATATAACCGCCGGATGCGGCCACATCCTCAACGAAGATGAAAACCTTTTTCTGGTGTTCGGAGGCGAGATCGCGAATGCGGCGATAGATCAGGCGCGACTGCACCGGTGAACCGCCGGGAGAATTGAGCGAAATCGCCACGGCTGGCGCATGCTTGTTGCTGAAAGCCTTTTCCAGCACGGCGGCGGTCGATGCCAGCGATAGCGACGGGCGCAGCGCTGAACCCCCACTCATGATGGCGCCATGCAGGCGCACGACGGGAATTTCAATTGCGGCATTGCGAAAGCGGCGCGGAACAAGGCGCGTCAATAAACCGGGCAAGGCAAACTCCAAACTGGATCAACTGTTGGTTGCCAATGTAGGAACCAATCTGGGAAACACAAAGAAAACCCTCCGAAAATTTATATCTTCGGAGGGTGAGTAGGATCATTTTTTCGCGGGTTTTGCCACGATCCGCAACAGTCCGTAGCCGAATATGGCCGAGAGCGCCGAACCGGCCAGAACGCCAATTTTCGTTTCGGTCTGCATGAGATCGGACGGGAAGGACAAAAGCCCGATGAAAATGCTCATGGTAAAGCCGATGCCGCACAATATGGCGACGCCATAAAGCTGCGCCCAGCTGGCGCCCATCGGCTTTTGCGCAAGGCCGGTCTTGATGGCGAGCCAGGCTGCGCCGAACACGCCAAGCTGCTTGCCAACAAAAAGCCCGAGCAGAATGCCGAGTGTCAGCGTGTCGCCCATCACCGAGGCATCGAGCCCGGCAAAGGAAATGCCCGCATTGGCAAAGCCGAAGATCGGCACGATGAGGAAGGCGACCGGTTTTGCCAGCGCATGTTCGAGGATGTGCAGCGGTGACGTCATGTCATCCGGTTTGCCGGGCGCAGGTTTCAGCGGCACCATCAGCGCTGTCACCACACCGGCGACGGTGGCGTGAACGCCGGAATTGAGCACGAAGAACCACAAAATTGCGCCACCGATCAGATAGGGCAGCAGCTTCATCACGCCCATGCGGTTCATCGCGAAAAGCGCAATCGCAGTTATGAAAGCCCCGCCCAGATAGGGCATCGAGATTTCGGCTGTGTAGAAAATGGCGATGATGACGACGGCGGCCAGATCATCGAGAATGGCGAGCGTCGCCAGAAAAACCTTGAGGCTCGACGGTACGCGTGAGCCGAGCAGCGACAGGACCCCGAGCGCAAAGGCGATATCGGTTGCGGAAGGCACCGCCCAGCCCCGCACTTTTTCGGCATCGTGAAAATTCAGCGACGCGAAGATGATCGCAGGCAGGATCACGCCGCCTGCTGCGGCAATGCCTGGTAGCATCCGGTTTGGCCAGCTTGCAAGCTGCCCGTCGATGAATTCGCGTTTGATCTCCAGCCCGACGAGCAGGAAAAACACCGCCATCAGCGCATCATTGATCCAGTGCGCAAGGCTCAATGGGCCCATATAGACGTGAAGCGCATCGAAATAGATTTGCGAGAAGGGTGAGTTGGCCACGATGAGCGCAAGCGCTGCCGCTGCCATCAGCACCAGGCCACCGGCAACCTCGCTATCCAGAAAGCGTCGCATGAGAGATACGGGGCGAGCGGAATTTGGACTGTGGTTCATCGGTCTCCTTAAAGAAACTGTTAGGTGCTTTGCGGCGCATCCACTTCGTAGAGCACAAGATCGCGGTCGGTGATGCCGAGTGTCGGCCATGTCGAACGCCAGGCGGCAATGTGCCCGGAGGCAAAATGTTTGTCCAGCGAAGCCCGGTCCAGCCACAGCTCTTTTACATGGATAAGACCCGGATCGAGAATGTCGGCGGCATAGGAATAGTCGATGCAGCCAGCCTCGGCGCGGCTGGCTTCGATCATTTGCTGCATGACAGGGCGCGCCTCATTCAACTTCGCAGCAGGCAGCCGAACGGTTCCGACGATAAGCAGCACGGTTTATTCTCCCCGGATCAAAGAAGCGCGGTCTGGCCGTTGTTGATGGCATTGGCGCGGGGTGTGAAACCGTTGCCGCTGTCGCCATGCAGGACGAGTGGCGGCATGAACGAGAGACCGGCGCGGCTGCCCCGCGTGCCGGTGACGACGATACGGATTGCCGCTGCGTCACCGCGGGGGTGCACCGGCACGATGCGCAAGCCGCCGAAGCGCCCGGTGAGCGCTTCCAGAATGAGCGCAATCGAGCCCGGTCGCGCTATGATGGCGATGCCGCCGCCCGGCCGGACGATGGCCGCCGCCGTGCGCACCCATTGTTCGAACATGCCTTCGGGCATGACATGCGCTTCCGCCTTGAGCGGATCGGGCGTGCGCCGGTCCGCCGCTTCGTTGAAAGGCGGGTTCATGATGGCGAAATCGAAGCTGTTATCGGCAAGACCTGCCGCAACACGCGCTTTTCCGGTCAGCGCCACATCCGCTTCCACAATCGCGAGGCGGTCTGCCAGAGCTGTATTCAGGGGATGCGCGATGGTCTTTCTGGCAAAGCCGACCATCAGGCCAGAGCGTTCGACAAGGGTAATGCGGCTTGCCGCGCATCGGGCCGCAACCGCAAGCCCGGCTGCACCCGCACCGCTGCCAAGATCGGCGAGGCGTCCGGCAAAGCCGTCCGGCACCGCGCTTGCAAGGATCATCGCATCGACGCCGGAGCGATGCCCTTTCATTGCCGGTTGCACGAGATGAAAAGCGCCGCGATGAAAGACATCCAGCGTTTCTTCAATCTCGTCTTCGGTCGTCAGGGTCATTGATCGCGCAGTTCGTGTTCAATCTCGGCATCGATCAGGATTTGCCGCGCTTCGTCCAGCTGATCCTCACTGACCAGAAGACGGCGCGGCAGTACGCCTAACGACCCCTCGATAATGCTCATATTGGTGTCTGCGATGAAATAAGCTATTCCCGCTTCCTTCATCAAGGCTTCGGCGAAAGACAAAAGGACGGAATCGTTGGTGCGGATAAGTTCGATCATTTACCTAGTTTGGAGCCAATGCACCGCATTGACAACAGCTTCCGTCAATGTTGAACAGGCAGTGAAGGCACGGAATGCGTCTTGAGCATTCCGCCGCGCTTAAATATGGTGGCGGCCCCATCAAGGAGTAATGGCATTGGGTGTGGTTCTGAATCTCGACGACAAGAAAAAGCAGACAGGATCGGTGCAGCCGCTTGTCGACCTGACGAAGGCCGATATGGCGCGCGTAAACGAAATGATCCTGTCACGCGCCGGTTCCGACGTCGAAATGATTCCCGAAGTCGCCAATCATCTGATCTCGTCGGGCGGCAAACGCCTGCGCCCGATGATGACGCTCGCTGCCGCCCGCATGTTCGGTTACGACGGCGACGGTCATGTGCGTCTCGCAACCGCTGTCGAATTCATGCATACCGCAACGCTTTTGCACGATGATGTGGTTGATGAAAGCGATCTGCGCCGTGGCAAAAGCACCGCCCGCATGATCTGGGGCAACCAGGCCAGCGTTCTCGTCGGCGATTTCCTGCTCGGTCAGGCTTTCAAGATGATGGTCGATGTCGGCTCGCTCGACGCGCTTGACGTGTTGGCGACCTCTGCTTCGGTGATCGCCGAGGGCGAAGTCATGCAGCTTGCCGCTGCCAAGAACATGGAAACCACCGAAAACGAATATCTGGCGGTCATCAAGGCCAAGACGGCGGCGCTGTTTTCGGCGGCTGCCGAAGTCGGCCCGATCATCGCCGGTGTGCAGCGTTCGGATCGCGCAGCCTTGCGGGATTACGGTCTCAATCTCGGTCTCGCTTTCCAGCTGGTTGACGATGCGCTCGACTATGGTGGCTCGGCTGCCGATCTGGGCAAGAACACGGGCGACGACTTCCGCGAAGGCAAGATCACGCTGCCGGTGATTCTCAGCTACCGTCGTGGCACCGATGATGAACGCGCGTTCTGGAAGCACGCCATCGAGGACGGTGCCAGCGACGATGCATCGCTGCAAAAGGCCATCGGCCTGATGACCAAACATGGCGCGATTGCCGATACCGTGCAGCGTGCGCGCCACTTTGGCGAGATTGCCCGCGATGCTCTGGCGCCGCTGAAGGCCTCGCCGGAAAAGGATGCCCTCATCGAAGTCATCGACTTCTGCATCAGCCGCGTGAACTGAGTTCGAATATTTCGAACGGGATCGATCAGGAAAAGCACCCCATCACGGATGCTTTTCTTGCCCCCTCATCCCAAAAAGGCCATGCTTGAAGTGCCTTTTCCGGTGAGGAGACGGCTTGTCGGTTTTGGATACGGTCGGCGATTCGTTGCCGATGGCACAGGTGGGAATGTGAGAAGAGGATTGGGCTTCATGCGGCATGGAATGAAAAACGGCCCGCTTTACGGTTTGCTTTTTTCGCTTCTGGCGGGAATTGCAATGCCTGCCAGCGGCGCATGGGCCAAGGCGGCAGCCGATCCCGCTCCCGTCGTCACGCCTGCTGTTCGGGCCGGTTCCTTTGCTGGCGCCTATCTGGCGGGCCGCACCGCCGAAGCCGATAACAACCTGTCCGCCGCCGCCGATTTCTATCGTCAGGCCATGGCTTTCGATCCGGGCAACAGTCAGGTCAAGCAGGACCTGCTTCTCGTTCTGCTGACCGAAGGCCGCTTCAAAGACGCCCTGCCACTTGCTTCCGAATTGCAGAATGTGCCGGATATC
The DNA here is from genome assembly GCF_040372265.1 of Brucella sp. NBRC 113783. Classification (NCBI taxonomy): domain Bacteria; kingdom Pseudomonadati; phylum Pseudomonadota; class Alphaproteobacteria; order Hyphomicrobiales; family Brucellaceae; genus Brucella; species Brucella sp. NBRC 113783. The sequence continues at coordinate 779,055 of NZ_BAABRX010000001.1, forward strand.
GAGCGTTTCTCTCGCGTCGCCCTTGCCATCGACGCTATTTCCAAAAAGCAGTACCGCAAGGTCGGACCGCTTTTGATGCTGTCCATGCAGTCCGACATGGACCGGCTTGCGACAGGCTTCATGAATGCGTGGGTCAAGGTGGGGCAGGGCAATCCCAAGCAGGCACTGGCCGATATCAAGAAGATGGAAGGCCCCGAATGGTATGGCCTGTTCCGCACCTATAATTCTGCTTTGATCGCCGATCAGGCCGGGATGAAGAAGGAAGCGGCGGAATTCTACCAGCAGGCCTTCGATGACCGTCCCGGCGGCAGCGCTGCGCCCGACACCTATGAACGCATCATTATGGCCTATGCCTCGTTCAAGCTGCGTCAGGGCGACAAGGCCGGGGCCATCCAGATCTTGAAGGATGGCGAGGAACTGCTGAATGGTCGCATGACGCTCACCGAACTGCGCGAGCAGGTCGAGGCGGGGCAGAAAGTTGACCGCCTGATCGAAACGCCGCAGCAGGGCGCTGGTGAAGTGCTTTATACGCTCGGCACCGCGATCAACCGCAGCGGTGCAGAGGCATTTGCGAAGCTTTATCTGCAACTCTCGCTGCCGCTGCGTCCGGGCAATGATGCGACCCTGTTCCAGCTTGGCGATATTTCGGCCAAGCTGCGCCGTCCGGAAGCGGCAGTGGAATATTATGCGCAAGTGCCGGAAAAATCGCCCTATCGCCGCGATGCCGAAATGCAGCGCGCGCTGAACCTTGCCGATAATGACAAGTCTGCCGAGGCCATTGAGCAGTTGAAGACGCTTCTGGGCCGCGACAAGACCGACATCCGTACCTATCTGGCGCTGGGTGGCGTTTACGCGCAGGACAAGAATTTCGCCGAAGCCGCCAAGATTTATGACGCGGCTGTCGAACAGATCAAGACGCCGGAACGCAAGGACTGGCCGGTCTTCTACCAGCGCGGCATCGCCTATGAGCGTCTGAAGCAGTGGGACAAGGCGGAACCGAGTTTCAACAAGGCGCTGGAGCTTTATCCCGACCAGCCGCAGGTGCTGAATTATCTTGGTTATTCCTGGGTCGATATGGGCATCCATCTCGATCGTGCGCTCGACATGATCAAGAAGGCGGTCGAGTTGCGCCCGCAGGACGGTTACATCGTCGATTCGCTGGGCTGGGCCTATTACAAGCTCGGTCGTTACGACGAAGCGGTGGTGGAACTGGAAAAGGCTGTTAAGCTGCGCCCGGAAGACCCGACGATCAACGATCATATGGGCGATGCCTATTGGCGCGTTGGTCGCCAGCTTGAGGCGACGTTTCAGTGGAACCATGCGATTGCAGGCAAGCCGGAGCCGGAAGAACTCGTCAAGATCGAGGAAAAGCTGAAGAAGGGCCTGCCCGACGTTCCGGGCCAGTCTTCCGCCGATGCGACCAAGCCAGGCGAGAAAAAGCCGGACCAGCCGAAGCCGGAAGAACCGAAGCAGGACACGCCTGCTGTCGCGCCTGCACCAGCTGCGCCCACACCGGAAAAGCCGACGACGGATTAAAAGCGGCAGATAGGTCCGGTTTCAGGGCGATAGGACACTGAAACCGGCAGTCTGTGCTTGACCCTGCGGTGCTGATGTATGATCTGGCAGGATTTTTATCCGAAAACCGGTTGCCACTTTTCGGAAATCCTGCTTAGACCGGGCCATCATTTCAATAACGAGGCCCAGCCCGGTGTCTAATTCGTCCAGCATGTTGCCCGCACATATGCATCCCACCCGTTCCTTTCAGGGTCTGATCCTGACGCTCCATCACTATTGGGCGGAACATGGTTGCGCTATTTTGCAGCCTTACGACATGGAAGTGGGTGCGGGTACGTTTCATCCGGCAACCACGCTGCGTTCGCTCGGGCCGAAGCCGTGGAAAGCCGCCTATGTGCAGCCGTCGCGCCGTCCCAAGGATGGCCGCTATGGCGAAAATCCCAATCGGCTGCAGCATTATTACCAGTATCAGGTCATCATCAAGCCATCGCCGCCGAACCTTCAGGACCTTTACCTCGGTTCGCTGAAGGCCATCGGCCTTGATCCGACGCTGCATGATGTGCGTTTCGTGGAAGACGACTGGGAAAGTCCGACGCTCGGCGCCTGGGGGCTTGGCTGGGAATGCTGGTGCGACGGCATGGAAGTGTCGCAATTCACTTATTTCCAGCAGGTCTGCGGCATTGAATGCTCGCCGGTCGCCGGGGAACTGACCTATGGTCTGGAGCGCCTCGCCATGTATGTGCAGGGCGTGGACAATGTCTACGACCTCAATTTCAACGGTCTCGAAGGCGACGAAAAGGTTACCTATGGCGATGTGTTCCTGCAGGCTGAGCAGGAATATTCCCGCTACAATTTCGAAATGGCCGATACCGAAATCCTGCATCGCCACTTCATTGATGCCGAGCGCGAATGCGAAGCCATTTTGAAGGCGGGCAGCACGGGCGAGGGCTCTTTGCACAAATGCGTGCTCCCCGCCTATGACCAGTGCATTAAGGCATCCCATGTTTTCAACCTGATGGATGCGCGCGGCGTGATTTCGGTCACCGAGCGCCAGAGCTACATCCTGCGCGTCCGCAATCTCGCGCGTCAGTGCGGCGAGGCATTTCTGCTCACCGATGCAGGCGGCTTTAATTACAAGAATGAGGCTGTTTAATGCCTGACTTACTTCTCGAACTCTTTTCCGAGGAAATCCCGGCCCGCATGCAGCGCAAGGCTGCCGGCGATCTGAAAAAGATGATCACCGATGGTCTGGTCGAAGCCGGTCTTACCTATGAAGCCGCGACCGCTTACTGGACGCCGCGTCGCCTGACGCTCGACATTCGCGGCCTGACCGTGCGTTCCAAGGACGTGCATGAGGACATCAAGGGCCCGTCGGTCACAGCACCGGAACAGGCCATTCAGGGCTTTCTGCGCAAGGCCGGTCTCACCGATGTTGCGCAGGCCCATGTGCATTCCGATCCGAAGAAGGGCGATTTCTATGTCGCCCATCTGACGAAGCCGGGCCGCCCGGCGGAAGAAATCGTCGCCGAGCTGGTGCCGCAGACGATCCGCAATTTCCCGTGGCCGAAATCCATGCGCTGGGGCGCGGCTTCGGCAAAGCCCGGTGCATTGCGCTGGGTGCGTCCGCTGCAATCGATCCTGTGCACCTTCGGCCCTGAAACCGAGGAAACAGTGGTTATCGAATTCGACGTCGATGGCATCAAGTCCGGCAATCTGACCTATGGTCATCGTTTCCTGAGCGACGGTCAGGCGATCAAGGTGCGCCGCTTCGACGATTATGTCGAAAAGCTGGAAAAGGCTTTTGTGGTGCTCGACGCCGAACGCCGCAAGGAAATGATTTCGCAGGACGCGCATAACCTTGCCTTCGCGTCGGGACTCGAACTGGTCGAGGATGAGGGGCTTCTGGAGGAAGTTTCAGGTCTTGTCGAATGGCCGGTCGTGCTGATGGGCGAATTCGAGGAAGAGTTTCTGGCGATCCCGCCGGAAGTCATCCGCCTCACCATCCGCGCCAACCAGAAGTGTTTTGTCACGCGCAAGCAGGGCGAAACGGAAGCGCTGTCCAACCGGTTCATTCTGGTGTCGAACATCGCAGCCCGCGATGGCGGTACGGAAATCGCATACGGTAACGGCAAGGTGGTGCGCGCACGTCTGTCGGATGCGCTCTATTTCTGGCACACCGATCAGCATGATCTGCCCGACCTCGACAAGCTCAGCGCCTCGGCGGAAAAATTCGGCCTCGATTTGAAGAAGCCGCTCGATCAGCGCATGGCGCGGCTGGACGCGTTGAACGTGACCTTCCATGCCAAGCTCGGGACGCAAGGCGCTCGCGTTGAGCGTATCCGCGAACTGGCTGCGCAGATCGCGCCGCTGGTCGGTGCCGATCCGAAGCTTGCTGCACGTGCGGCAGTGCTGGCCAAGGCTGATCTGACCACCGAAGTCGTGGGTGAATTCCCCGAGCTTCAGGGCGCGATGGGCCGCAAATATGCTTTGCTTCAGGGCGAGGATGCAGCCGTCGCCGCAGCGGTTGAAGAACATTACAAACCACAAGGCCCGTCCGATGTGGTGCCGAAGAACCCGGTCTCGGTTGCCGTGGCGCTGGCCGACAAGCTCGATACGCTGGTCGGCTTCTGGGCCATTGACGAAAAGCCGACCGGTTCGAAAGACCCCTATGCGCTGCGTCGTGCCGCCCTTGGCGTGATTCGTCTTCTGCTATCGCAGGACTGGAAATTCCCGCTGCTGCCGCTGTTCCGTTCGGCCTTCGCCGCGCTGAAAGAAGGCGTGGTCCAGCGCAAGCTGCGTGAATTCGAAGCCAGGCTTGCAGGTGAAAAGTCTGGCGATGTCGATGGCGAACAGGATGTCGACAATGCACTGCGCAACTATGAGACGGAAGTTCGTGCCGAAGCCGACCGCAGCGCCGAACCGGTGCTGGCCGATCTTCTCTCCTTCCTTCACGATCGTTTCAAGGTGCATCTGAAAGACGAAGGCGCACGTTACGACGCTATCGACGCCGTGCTGACGCCGGAAGCCGACAACCTGCTTTTGGTCGCACGCCGCCTGGAAGCGCTGATCGTCTTCATCAATGAGGAAGACGGCAAGAACCTGCTGGCTGGCACCAAGCGCGCCGCCAATATTCTGGCAGCGGAAGAGAAGAAGGGCACCAAAGTCGCGAGCAGCGTCGATGCTTCGCTTCTCAAGCTGGACGAGGAAAAGGCTCTGTTCGACGCGGTCAATCTCGCATCGAGCGAAACCGAAACGGCCATTGCCCGCGAAGATTTTTCGGGCGCGATGCTGGCGCTCGCCAAGCTGCGCGGTCCGGTCGATACGTTCTTCGAAAAGGTGCTCGTCAATGACGAGGACGAAAATGTTCGCGCCAACCGTCTGGCTCTGCTCGACCTGATCCGCACGGCCACCGGCAAGGTTGCGGATTTCTCCAAGATCGCTGGCTGATAGCCAGCCTATACGAAATAAAAATGGCGCCGGTTGGCGCCATTTTTATTTGAGGATTATTGAAGGCTGGGTCTGAGCGTCAGCGAACTGAGGTCCACTTCTCCCGATGCGCCTGCCCACGGATCGCCGACGACGCGCACGGGCTTGGCGGGGTCGAAGTCTGGCATCTTCTGTTCGGTCGGGATGATAGCGGGCTGTTCCTGCACGTCTTCCGGCAGCGGCTTGCCCTGCATGCGCGCCATATAGGCGCGGGCGCGCTTGCGCCGTGCTTCGATTTCCTTCAGCGCTTCGGCTTCAGCCTCTTGCCGCTGGCTGCAAGCGCCGCAGACAGGCAGCCCGTTGGCGCCCATCCGGTCATAGCCGATATAGTCGATGGAACCGACCGCATAGGTCGTTCGCGCAAGTTCCGCCCCGTGGGCCGATGGAACAGCGGGCAGTCCGGCGACAGTCAGTGAAATGGCGATAAATCGCGATAACATTATTCACCTCAAGCATGGATAGTAACATCCTGCCGCAAAAAAGCTAACAAAACGCAATTTTCCGGGTCGCGTTGCCATAAATGTGCACGAGGCAAACCGCCTGTTTGCTTGCGCAGGGCTTCGCGCTTGTGTAGGCAGAAGGCGCTCATATCTATGCGTGCATCTTGTCCGAAAACCGCTTTGCACTTTTCGGGATGCACTCAACTTGGACGCCCGAGAGGCGGAAAACCAGTGTCAGATGTAATGAAATTCGATGATGAGGCAGTTCAGCGCGCGGTGGAAATCCTGCGGCGCGGCGGTCTTGTCGCCATTCCCACCGAAACCGTCTACGGTCTTGCCGCCGATGCCTCGCACGGCGAAGGCGTGGCCGGTATTTTCGCCGCCAAGGGTCGCCCGCAGTTTAACCCGCTGATTGCTCATGTCAGCGGCATTGCCATGGCAGAGCGCTATGTTACCTTCGATGCCCTGTCGCGCAAGCTGGCGGAACTGTTCTGGCCCGGCCCGCTGACCATCGTGCTGCCGCTGAAAGACCAACAGGATACCAGTCGGCCCATTCATCCGCTGGTGACGGCGGGACTGCCGACGCTCGCCATCCGCATGCCGCATGGCCGCGTGCAGGAGGTCATCACGGCGCTGGACAGCCCTGTTGCGGCACCGAGCGCCAATACCTCCGGGCGTATCAGTCCGACAAGCGCCAAAGCCGTCGCGGACGATCTTGGCGACAAAATAGACCTGATCCTCGATGCCGGTCCATGCGGAGTGGGCGTGGAATCCACCATCGTGAAGGTCGAGGGCGGCATGGTGCGTCTGTTGCGCCCCGGCGGGCTTGCTGCAGAGGACATAGAAGCAGCGATTGGCACAAAGCTGGTGCGCACCGAACAGACCGAGGCCATTCAGGCGCATATCATCGCGCCGGGCATGATGGCCTCGCATTATGCACCGGATGCCGCCATGCGGCTTGCGGTTGGCGATGTGCAGCCGGGCGAGGCGCTGCTGGCTTTCGGGCCGTCGCGGGTGGCCGGAGCCGAGACGGCAAAGGCCGTACTCAACCTCAGCGCCGATGGCAATCTGCGCGAGGCGGCCAGCAATCTGTTCGATTTCATGCGCAAGCTCGACGCCATCGGCGCCAGCACCATTGCCGTTGAACCCATTCCCTTTGACGGTCTCGGCGAGGCCATCAATGACCGTTTGAACCGCGCTGCCGCACCGCGCTAGATTTCAAAGGACCAATATGGACACCGGATTGATCGAACGTTTCGCCGCCATCGTGGGCGAGAAGAACGCACTCACCGCGCCAGAAGACATTGCGCCCTATCTGATCGAGCAACGCGATCTTTATAAGGGCAATTCGGCGCTGGTGTTGCGTCCCGGCTCCACGGAAGAAGTCGCGGCGATCATGAAACTCGCCAGCGAAACGAAAACACCGATTGTGCCGCAGGGCGGCAATACGGGCCTCGTCGGCGCGCAGACGCCGGATGAGAGCGGCACGACGATCGTGCTGGCGCTTGGCCGCATGAACAAGATACGCGCGCTTGATACGGTGGGCAATCTGGTGACCGTCGAGGCAGGCGTCATCCTGAAAAACCTTCAGGACGCGGCCGAGAAGGCGGGCCGCCTGTTCCCGCTGTCGCTGGGCGCGGAAGGTTCGTGCCAGATCGGCGGCAATCTCGGTTCCAATGCAGGTGGTACGGCGGTGCTCGCCTATGGCAATATGCGCGAGCTTTGCCTCGGTCTCGAAGTGGTTTTGCCAACCGGCGAAACTCTCGACGACCTCCGCTATGTGAAGAAAGACAATACCGGCTATGACCTGAAAGACCTGTTCGTGGGTTCCGAAGGCACGCTCGGCGTGATCACGGCGGCGGTTCTGAAAATCTTTCCGCAGCCGAAGGGCAAGGGCGTCGCCTATGCCGGGATGCGCAGCCCGGACGACGCGCTGCGCCTGTTCCAGCTCGCGACCGAACATGCAGGCCCGTCGCTGACCGGGTTTGAGCTGATGCCGCGTGTCGGCGTCGAGTTCACGGTGCGCCATGTCGATGGCGCGCGCGATCCGCTGGAAAGCCCGCATGACTGGTATGTGCTGATCGATATTTCCTCCACGCGCTCGGAAGAAGATGCGCGCACCACGCTGGAAACCATTCTGCACGAAGCTTTTGAGGCGGATATTCTTCAGGATGCGGCGATTGCCGAAAGCGTCGCGCAGGCGCAATCCTTCTGGAAAATGCGCGAGGAAATGTCCTGGGCGCAAAAGCCGGAGGGCGGCTCGATCAAGCACGATATTTCCGTGCCTGTTTCATCCATTCCGGCCTTTATCCGCGAAGCCAATGCGGCGGTGCTGGAGATGATCCCCGGTGCACGCATTGTCTGCTTCGGCCATATCGGCGATGGCAACCTGCATTATAACGTGTCGCAGCCGGTCGGCGCGGACAAAAAGGAATTCCTCTCCCATTGGGGCGCGCTTAATCACCGCATCCACACGATTGTCACAAGTTACAGGGGGTCGATTTCTGCCGAGCATGGCATCGGTCGCCTGAAGCGGGACGAGCTTGCGCATTTCAAGCAGCCTTTCGCGCTCGACCTGATGCGCCGCATCAAGACGGCCTTCGACCCGGCGGGGATTATGAACCCCGGCAAGACCCTGTAAAACAAACCAAATTGCTACTTGAATGACGGGCGGTTTTTCCGCCCGTTTTGCTATCGGTAAACGCATATTAGGAAGAATTTCCGAATTCTTACACCTGGTTGCATTCTGATAACCAAAGGAAAAAGCAGGGAAAAGTTAACCCAACTCCTTAAGGCCATCGGTAACAAACGCGGTCTATTCTCCATCTCAACGAGGGCAGAAAGCCCAATCAAAGAGAAGCTGGAATAACCGGCTCTCGACAGAGACAGAGAGACAGAGGCGTTGACAATGATGAGCAAGGGACTGAAGCCAGACTGGGCAGGCCGTGAACTGCGGCTCGATCCGTTTCACTTTCCGCAGGTGGTGAGCTACGCATCGCACGACGGCAATACCGACGTCACCTTCACCATCAACGAACGGGGCGCGGTCATCCGGCAGGTTCTGCCGTCGAGCGGCCTGCCCATGTCGATTGCACTGCCGATCCATGCTTTTGTCGGTGTTGTCGCCCGCGCGGTCGAAGACGAATATGGCGAAATCACCGTCACGCTGGAACTGATGCATCAGGACCCGCAGCTTTCCGTGCCGCTTCTGGTGGCGCATGACCTGACCGATGTTGCCGCCGACTGGCGCGCCTGGGCGGCTGCGTTCAACCTGCCGATGATGCTGGTGGAAGAAGACGGCGTCGCCCGTCCGCTTTACGAAAGCACCGGCCCGGTGCGCACCAGCCAACCGCAGGCCCGCCGTCAGGGGCACGAGACGCGCCGTCGCCGCCCGCGCTTCCTCGCCCGCCGCAAGGCTGGCACGCTGGGCGTCCGTCTGGTGATCGAAGGCAAGGAAATCATCGCCCGGAATTGACCGCAGCGGAAAAGTTGAACGGGCGAGATTATTCACATTGTCGTGTGATCACGATCTCGTCCCATTCTGCCGCTAGGTTTAGGAGACTGCTTCATTTTGAAGCTAAATTAATTGGCTGACCTCCAGACAAAGCCACCCGGATGGGTTTCCCCATCCGGGTTCTTTTTTATCGATCAGAGCCGGGATTTACTTCTTGCGGCTGAGAAAGGCCATGATGGCCTCACGCGCTTCATTGGAGGTCAGGCGTTCGCCGAAAAGCTTCGCTTCCCGCGCAATACGATCCGCGATGTTTTCGGCGGGCATGCGCATGAGCGACCGCGCGATCTGCATGGCCTCCGGCGGCTTGGCGGCGATTTCTTCCGCAGCCTTCAGCACTTCCGCTTCCAGCTCTGCGCTTTCCACGATTTTATAGACGATGCCTGCTTCAAGCGCTGCTTCCGCGCTGAAACCATGACCGAGCGCCAGAAGGGCAAAGGCCTTCTGATGCCCCATCAGCGGTGGCGCGAGCAAGCTGGAACCGGCTTCCGGCACGAGACCGAGATCAACGAATGGCGTGCGGAACAGCGCATGTGACGTTGCAAATGTCAGGTCGCAATGGAAATGGATCGTCGTGCCAATGCCAATCGCAAGGCCATCAACGCCTGAGACGACCGGCTTTTTGGCGCTCGACAGGGCATAGAGAAAATCCAGAATATCCTTGCCCATATCGCCGCCGCCAGCCGCTGCGGCCATGAAATCCTGCATGTCGTTGCCGGATGAAAACGCGCCCGGCACACCAAGAAACACATGGACGCGCACCGCGTCGTCGGCGTCGCCATCCTTCAACGCCTTGGCCATGGTGGCATACATGGCGCGGGTGATGGCGTTTTTCTTGTCGGCCCGGTTCAGTCGGATAATCTGCACCGCATCGCGACGTTCGACGAGAATATGTTCGCTCACGTTCAAGCCTCCAGTGCGGATTTAGCGGCGGCGAGGCTGGCTGCGCCGGTGATGACGGTGTCTTTCAACGACGATACTTCGGCCAGCATGTTCTCGGCGAAGAAACGGCAAAGAACGGCGCGACCCTTATCGTCGCCTGCAAGGGCTGCGCGGGCCAGATAAGCGCCGCCGGAAGTAAGCGACAGCAGACGCTGATAAGGCGTTGCACCGGCAAGTGCCGCCTCTGCGCCACCCTCGGCAACTGTCTTTTGCAGCCAGTCGGTCGCTTCACGCGCTTCGGAGAGCGCCTTTGCAAGACGTGCGCCGGTTTCGCCCAGTTCCGGGCGGTTGGAGGCAACTACCTTGTCGGCATCCTGCTGCAATTCGGCAAGGAAACCCTTGATATGCTCGCCATTTCCAAGCGGCAACTTGCGCATCACCAGATCGATGGCCTGAATGCCGTTGGTGCCTTCGTAAATCGGCGTGATGCGCGCATCGCGCAGCAATTGGGCCGCGCCGGTTTCCTCAATGAATCCCATGCCGCCATGGATCTGCACGCCGAGCGACGTGACATCCACGCCAACATCGGTGGCAAAACTCTTGGCCAGCGGCGTGAGCAAACCGGCACGGTCGGCCCAATGCTGTGCATCCGCACCTTCGGTCGCATGGCTCATGTCGATGGCATGGGCGCAGGCATAGGTGATGGAACGGGCGGCCTGCGTCAGCGCCTTCATGGTCAAAAGCATGCGCTGCACATCGGGGTGTTCGATGATCGGGCTCATACCCTCCTTGGGATTCGCACCGATGGCGCGGCCCTGCTTGCGCTCCTTGGCATAGTTGAGCGCCTGCTGGTAAGCCGCTTCCGCAACGCCAACGCCCTGAATGCCGACCAGCAGGCGGGCATTGTTCATCATGGTGAACATGCAGGCGAGGCCGCGATTTTCTTCGCCGATCAGATAGCCGACCGCGCCCTGTTCCTCGCCTTTCACGAAACCGTCGCCATAGATCATGGTGCAGGTCGGCGAGGCGTGAATGCCCATCTTGTGTTCAAGACCAGAGCAGAACAGATCGTTGCGACGACCGAGCGAACCGTCTTGATTGACGAGGAATTTCGGCACGAGAAACAGCGAAATGCCCTTGGTGCCCGCAGGCGCATCGGGCAGGCGGGCCAGCACCAGATGCACGATGTTATCGGTCAGGTCATGTTCGCCATAGGTGATGAAAATCTTCTGGCCGAAAATGCGATAGGTGCCGTCATTGCCGCGCTCGGCGCGGCTGCGCAGCGCGCCAAGGTCGGAACCGGCCTGCGGCTCGGTCAGGTTCATCGTGCCCATCCACTCGCCGGAGATAAGCTTTTCGAGATAGATATCCTTCAATTCCCTGGAGGCATGCTTTTCCAGCGCCTCAATCGCACCCGTGGTGAGCGTCGGCCCGATGGCGAAGGACAGCGAACCGGCATTCCACATTTCATTGACGGCGACCGACATCATGGTCGGCAGACCCTGACCGCCATAGTCCGGCGTGCCCGTCAGCGAATTCCAGCCGCCTGCAATCCAGTCGCGGTAAAGGTCTTTCCAGCCCGGCGCGGTGGTGACGACGCCGTCCTTGACGGTCGCGCCATGCCGGTCGCCGGGGATGCGTAAGGGCTCGACACGTTCAGCGGCAAACTTTCCGGCCTCTTCGAGAATGGCTGCGGCCAGATCGGCGGAAAATTCGGGAAAGCGGTTGTCGGCCAGCGCTTTTTCAAGCCCCGCAACCTTCATCAGCGTATGGGAAATTTCAGAAACCGGCGCGCGATACATCTTTCCTCCACATCGTGCTCATCGAGGCCCCTCCTCGGAAACCCCGGCCTCCGATCTGCAAGCGTGCAGAGGGAGTATCAGTCTTCTTCAACACAAGAGCTATCGGCTTATTACGTAAACGTCAATATTTTCTCGCAGCCTATTGCATGATGAAAACAGGCTCCAATCGCATCCTATCTGTCAAAAGGATGCGATCATGCCGGTGCTGTCATTAAAACTATTTGCCGGAACGTTCCCGCTCCACAGCACGCCAGCCGATATCGGTGCGATAAAAACCTTCCGGCCAGTCGATCTTCCTGATGGCGTCGTAGGCTTTCGCCTGTGCTTCCGCGACAGTGCTGGCGACTGCGGTGATGTTCAGCACACGACCGCCATTGGCAATGAGATTGCCGTCCTTTTCAGCCGTGCCTGCGTGGAAGACCTTGACACCATCGAGACCGTCAAGCGCGTCGAGACCGCGAATGACGCTGCCCTTCTTTACATTGGTCGGATAGCCTTCCGCAGCCATAACGATGGTCAGCGCCGGATCATCTTTCCAGTCCGGCGAAACCTGATCCAGCTTGCCGTCGACGGCGGCATTGATCAGCGCCAGCAAGTCGCTGTTGAGGCGCATCATCAGCACCTGACATTCCGGGTCACCGAAACGGGTGTTGTATTCGATCAGCTTTGGGCCGTCCTTGCCGATCATCAGGCCGAGAAACAGGATGCCGGAGAAGGGCGCGCCGATTTCCGCCATGCCGCGCATGGTCGGCTCGATCAGTTCGCGCATGGTGCGCTCAACGATTTCCGGCGTCATGACCGGAGCTGGGGCATAAGCGCCCATGCCGCCCGTATTGGGGCCGGTGTCGCCATCGCCGACACGCTTGTGATCCTGCGCCGAGCCAAGCGGCAGGGCCGTTTTGCCGTCGCAGATGCAGAAGAAGCTTGCTTCTTCGCCGTCCAGAAATTCTTCCACCACCACTTCGGCCCCGGCAGAGCCGAACGCGCCTTCGAAGCAGGCATCGACCGCATCCAGCGCTTCATCGAGCGTCATGGCGACGACCACGCCCTTGCCTGCGGCCAGACCGTCAGCCTTCACCACTATGGGCGCGCCCTGCTGGCGGATATAGGCCTTGGCTTTCGGCGCATTGTTGAAACGGCCATAGGCCCCGGTCGGAATATCGAAGCGGGCGCAGAGATCCTTGGTGAAACCCTTGGAGCCTTCCAGCTGGGCTGCCGCCTTGGAGGGGCCAAAGACGCGGATGTTTTCGGCGCGCAGATCGTCGGCAAGGCCTGCAACCAGCGGCGCTTCCGGTCCGACGATGACCAGATCGATGGCCTTATCCTTGGCGAAGGCAATCACGGCCTTATGGTCGCTGACATCGATATCGACCAGTTCGGCGGCTTCCGCGATGCCGGGATTGCCCGGCGCGCAATAGAGTTTTGTCAGTGACGGAGAAGCGGACAGTTTCCAGGCCAGAGCATGTTCACGACCGCCAGAACCGATTAAAAGAACTCTCATTGCTTGCTCCGTCTTCGTCGGGGTTATAGTGATGGCTGCATATATCAAGGATTTCGCCATGTCACAGCCCGAACTACACGGATCGATTCAGTCACGCAATGCGCAAGGGCGCGTAAAGGACGCTCCGTCGGGCCATTGGGTCTATAAGTTGTTGCCGCAGTCGCTTTGGCCCTATGCGCAGCTTGCGCGCTGGGATCGCCCGATTGGCTGGCAGCTTCTGTTGTGGCCGTGCTGGTGGTCGGCGGCACTGGTGGCGGGCACCGGTGCGCAGCCCGGTGACGGCGCATGGTCGGTCGTGCCTTCGATCTGGCACCTGTTCCTGTTTCTGGTTGGCGCCATCGCCATGCGCGGCGCGGGCTGCACCTATAATGATCTGGTCGATCAGGATATCGACGATCAGGTGGACCGTACCCGTTCACGCCCGCTGCCTGCCGGGCAGGTGACACGCGGTCAGGCCAAGGCCTTTCTCGTCCTGCAAGCGCTGGTCGGGCTTGTCGTGGTGCTGCAATTCAACTGGTTTTCGATTGCGCTCGGCATTTTCTCGCTTTTGATCGTCGCTGCCTATCCCTTCATGAAACGCATTACCGACTGGCCGCAATTTGTGCTGGGTCTCGCCTTTTCATGGGGCGCGCTGATGGGTTGGGCTGCGGTCGAAGGATCGCTCTCATTGCCACCGGTGCTGCTCTATATCGGCGCGATCCTGTGGACCATCGGTTACGACACGATTTACGCCCATCAGGACAAGGAAGACGACGCGCTGGTCGGCGTGCGTTCCACGGCGCGCCTGTTCGGGAAGCACACCAAGACCGCACTGATGATCCTTTATGGCGGCGCTATCGGTTTCTTTGCCGCCGCTTTTGCGGTGGCGCAGGTGCCGATGCCGGCACTTGCCGGATTGCTGGCCGCTGGCGTACATCTCTACCGCCAGATTATCGTGCTCGATATCGACAACCCCGACCAGTGCCTGAAACTGTTCAAGTCGAACAATATCGTCGGCTGGCTGATCTTCCTCGGCCTCGTTTTCGGCAGCCTCTGGGTGGCGATCAAGCCGATTGTGTAATTGAGGGGCAGGCGTAAACGCGCGACCCTCATCCTGAGCTTGTCGAAGGGCCGACCCTTCGAGGCTTCGCTACGCTCCGCACCTCACGGTGAGGGCGGGGCGTAGCAGCTTTTCTTTCTCTTACGGATAAAGCCGGTCCTTGTTCCAGTCCCCTTCCGGCACGGGCCGGGTAAACAAGACGCGGTCGTGCAGGCGGAACGGGCGATCGTGCCAAAACTCGATCGAGACCGGGCGAATGCGGAAGCCCGACCAGTATGGCGGGCGTGGAATGTCGCCGATGGCATATTTCGCGGTATATTCCGCGACAGATTTTTCCAGCGCGAAACGGCTTTCCAGCGGGCGCGACTGTTTTGAGGCCCATGCGCCGATACGGCTGCCGCGTGGACGCGAGGCGTAATAAGCGTCGGCTTCGGCATCGCTGACTTTCTCAACCGGCCCACGCACGCGCACCTGACGGCGCAGCGTCTTCCAATGGAAGCACATGGCAGCCTTCTCAGCCGACAGGATTTCCTGCCCCTTCTTGCTCTCATAATTGGTGTAGAAGACAAAACCCTGCTCGTCGAAATCCTTCAGCAGCACCATGCGCACATTGGGCAGCCCGTCGGGATCGACGGTGGCAAGCGCTACGGCATTGGGATCGTTCGGTTCGGTCTTGCCTGCATCGGCCAGCCACTCCGCAAAAAGCTTGAAAGGCTGGGAAGACAGGGTGAAATCGTCGCTTGAGCTGGTCATTTCCACTATTCTCGAATGATTGTGGTGATAGGCGGGGTCGGAACGGGAATCCCGACCTGAAAAACTGGCGCGAGCTTCCTCCATAAAGCGCGTCTTGTCCACCTCCTGGTCAGGGACAGGGGCGGGGTTGAATGCATATGCCGCATCACAAGAATGGGCGTGGATTTTTCTGCCCGTCGGCTGAGGAAACCCACAGAGTTGCTGTTGTGCATTGGTATGGTTTTGTTTACCTTGCCAGCTCATCGCTTGTTAACCCACCACCGCCATAATCGCTGCATCCATAGCGTGTAAAATTGAGGACGTAGCGTTTGGCTGCTGGAACTGTCTGTCACCAGAAACATATCCGCTCTGCCGTTGATTTTGCTGCGGCCCTGCGCAATGCCGTGATCGGCATGACGCTGTTTTCGCTGGCCGGTTGTGCCATGGGTGGCGTCAGCATCGACAAGGCCGTTCCTGATTCGACCACCATCACCGGTTCGGTGCAGCAGCCGACCGTGCCGGATTCCAGTACGCTTTCCGATCAGTCAACAGTCAAGAACGTGGTTTCCGCTTTAAACTTCACGCAATGGGGTAAGAAGCCGGTGCCGTGGACCAATCCGGATACTGGCAGCCAGGGCACGATCACGACCGTTGCCGAGAGCAACAAGAACGATCAGCTCTGCCGTGAATTCGAGACCTCACGCGAAGCTTTTGACGGCGTTTCCATCTATCGCGGTGAAACCTGCATGCAGCGCGGCGGCCAGTGGACTGTCACGGCATTTGCACCGATCTGACAATATGCGCAGTCTGACGTCGGTACAGACTGGAACTTTTCTTGCCTGATGCGCATATTAGGCTCAATTGAGTCTTACCACTGACTTCACAGTCATTTTCCTGAATGAGGAACTATATGCGCGATCCCTATAGCGTGCTGGGCGTCGCCAAAACGGCGAAGCCCGAAGAAATAAAATCGGCCTTTCGCAAGCTGGCCAAAAAGCACCATCCGGATCAGAACCAGGATGATCCAAAGGCGCAGGAGCGCTTTGCGGAAGTTAATCAGGCCTATGAAATCGTCGGCGACAAGGATAAGCGCGGTCAGTTCGACCGCGGCGAGATCGATGCCGAAGGCAAGCCCTTGTTTCAGGGTTTCCAGGGCGGCGGTGGTTTCGGCGGTGCACATGGCGACCCGTTTGCGGGCTTCCGCCAGGGCGGCGGCAACAGCCATTTCGAATTCCGTTCCGGTCCCGGCGGTCAGGGCGGCGGCTTCGGCGGCGCAGAAGACATTCTGAACGATTTGTTCGGCGGTGCTTTTGGCGGCGGCGGACGGCAGCGTGGCCGCGCGGGCGCCAGTGCCAAGGGCCAAGATCTGTCCGCATCCATCGACGTGACCTTGTCGCAAGCGGCAGGCGCGGAGAAGGTCGAGGCGATTTTCCCGAATGGCAAGCATCTCAATATCAAGCTGCCGAAATATGTCGAGGATGGCCAGACCATCCGCTTGAAAGGGCAGGGCGAGCCGCTGATGGGCGGAACGCCCGGCGATGCGCTTGTGACGATCCGCTTCAAGCCGCATCCGCGTTTCCGTCTTGAAGGGCGCGACGTGCATGTGGATTTGCCGGTCAATCTCAGCGATGCAGCCCTTGGCGGCAAGGAAGAGGTCGAGACGCTCGATGGGCGTATTGCGGTGAAGGTTCCCGCCTGGTCGAGTTCGGATCGGGTGCTGCGCCTGAAGGAAAAGGGCCTGCCGCTGAAAGCGGGCGGGCGCGGCGACCTTTATGTTCATATCCGCATCATGCTGCCGGAGGGCGGTGACAAGGAACTGGAAGAATTCCTCCAGAAGCGCCGCGAAGGCTGATATTGTTCTCCCGAAGCGGAAATCGCTTTGGGAGGCAATAAGGCCACACAATAAGAATTTATGCGATTCTGATCGATTGAATTGCTTTTCAATCGATCAGAACTGTTTTTCTGTGGTCACGCGGGCCAAAATGCGGGCCGGGTGTTGTAGCTTTGCGGCAGTAAAGTGACAATGCCCGGCTTTTTCGCTGCAATTGCTTGAAGGTGATGCAAGCCTGTGCGATAGGGCAACAAGTTTATAGTTTTTCAATGAGGACCCTTAATGACCGCACAGTCTGGTTTGTTGCAGGGCAAGCGTGGATTGATTCTGGGCGTGGCCAACAACCGCTCCATCGCCTGGGGCATTGCCAAGGCCGCCCGCGATGCCGGCGCAGAACTCGCATTCACCTATCAGGGCGATGCATTGAAGAAGCGCGTCGAGCCGCTTGCCGAAGAACTTGGCGCTTTTGTTGCCGGTCATTGCGACGTGGCGGATGCCGCGAGCATCGACGCTGTTTTTGACGCGCTTGAGAAGAAGTGGGGCAAGATCGACTTTCTGGTGCACGCCATCGGTTTCTCCGACAAGGACGAACTGACCGGCCGCTACCTCGATACGTCGGAAGCCAATTTCACCAATACGATGCTGATTTCGGTTTATTCGCTGACCGCAGTTGCCCGCCGCGCGGAAAAGCTGATGGCTGATGGCGGGTCGATCCTGACGCTGACCTATTACGGCGCCGAGAAGGTCATGCCGAATTACAACGTCATGGGCGTTGCCAAGGCTGCACTCGAAGCAAGCGTAAAGTATCTCGCCGTCGATCTCGGCCCGCAGAACATCCGCGTCAACGCGATTTCGGCAGGCCCGATCAAGACGCTGGCCGCTTCGGGCATTGGCGACTTCCGCTATATTCTCAAATGGAACGAATATAACGCGCCGCTGCGCCGCACCGTGACGATTGAAGAAGTGGGCGATGTTGGCCTCTACTTCCTCTCCGACCTGTCGCGTTCGGTGACGGGTGAAGTGCACCACGCTGATAGCGGTTACCACGTCATCGGTATGAAGGCGGTGGACGCGCCGGACATTTCAGTCGTCAAGGACTGATACGATCCTTTTGAAATCCCGAAAAGTTGAGACGCTTTTCGGGATTTTTCTTTGTCTTTCCCGGACCGGGAAAGTTATCCCTGTTTTAGCGCCTGATCCAAAAGCCGCCATGCCGGTCTGCAAATGGCAATTTCTGCGCTTCCGGTGCTCACGTACCCAAATGTACGCTGCGCTCCGGTTCTCGAAATCACCATTTTCGCCACAGCCTGCCGGTTTTTGATTCAGACACTAAGAGAAAGAGGAAACAGCCGGAACGGCTTCGACAGCTGTTTTCGACTGGCAACGCTTTAGAGGTAAGGCTTTGGCCCGGGAGATCATCTACTTTTCGCGTCACGGCGAAACGGACTGGAATGTTTCGCAGCGCATTCAGGGGCAGCTCGATATTGACATCAATGCTCATGGACGCACCCAGGCTGATCGCAATGGCGATATGCTGAAATCGCTAATCGGTGATGGCGCAGGCTTCGATTTCGTGGCAAGCCCATTACGCCGCACGCGCGAGACGATGGAACGCATCCGGCTGCGCATGGGCCTTGATCCTTATGATTTCCGCACCGATCCGCAATTGATGGAAGTGAATTTCGGCGACTGGCAGGGCTTCATGATGGAAGACATTGCCAGGGAGCGGAATGATCTGGTGGAAGCGCGCGCCCGCGACAAGTGGAATTTCGTGCCGCCGGGCACGACTGCGGAAAGCTATATGAGCCTGTCGCAGCGCATTGGCCGCTGGGTTGAGGCCGTGGAATGGCCAACCGTTTGCGTCACGCATGGCGGCTGCATTCGCACATTGTTTTATCTCTATGGCGATCTCGACGGCCATGAGGCCGCCAATCTCTCCATCCCGCAGGACAAGATTCTGAAGTTCGAAAACGGCAAGCTGGAGTGGGTGTAAAGGCGTGGTTGGACTGCGCCTGATCGGCAAATTATGCCTTACGGCGCTTCCTGAATGTCGGTGATGAAGCGGGTATTATCCACCATATCGTAAATGATGATGACCTTCATGCCCTTGTTGATGGCGCTGTAATCGAATTCGCCCGGCAGTTTGTAAGTCTTACCGTCATCGAGTGAAAGCGTTTCGCTATCCTTGTTGATGGACGTGATCTTGCCTTCGGCATCGTCGGCCATGGCGACTGTCGAAAACAGCGAGGCGAGAATGAGGATCAATCCGACCAGATACTGCATGGTTTTCCGTTCCTTTGCCCGCTCTTTCGCCCGGTTTCATTGTCGTGAAGCAAGACTTCACCGAATCGACACCACGTCGCCATTTGTTTATTAGCGACTTGCTCTTTGTTGCCCTCAATCTAGCGTGTCGAATGTGTCAAAAAAAATACCGGAACGGGATGATCCGAAGGAAATTTCGGGTCGGCGGTGGCCATGATTTGACCGATCCCGAAAAGCTCAATAAAACGCCCGGTGAAGTAGCTAGTATCCTGCCCGTCAGGGTTCGCCTCCGGGGCGTTCCGGGGTCATTTTAGTCAGGCGTCGCGCATGTCTCATAATAGTTTCGGTCATCTGTTCCGCGTAACCACCTGGGGCGAAAGCCACGGTCTGGCGCTCGGTTGCATCGTGGATGGGTGCCCGCCCGGCATCACCTTTACCGAAGCTGAAATTCAGTCCTATCTCGACAAGCGCAAACCTGGTCAGTCCAAATATACCACCCAGCGTCGCGAGCCGGATCAGGTGCGCGTGCTATCCGGCGTTCTTCTCGGCGAAGACGGCGTGACCATGACCTCCACCGGCACACCCATCTCAATGATGATCGAAAACACCGATCAACGCTCCAAGGATTATGGCGAGATCGCCCGCCAGTACCGTCCGGGTCATGCCGATTACACCTATGACGTCAAATATGGCATTCGCGATTATCGTGGCGGGGGCCGCTCGTCGGCGCGGGAAACGGCGGCCCGTGTGGCGGCTGGCGCCATTGCGCGCAAGATCGTGCCGGGCCTTGAAGTCAAGGGCGCGCTGGTCGCCATGGGCGTACACGGCATCGACCGCCGCCGCTGGAACTGGTCGGAAGTGGACAACAATCCTTTCTTCTCGCCGGATGCCGGGTCGGTCGAATTGTTCGCGGATTATCTCGACGGCATTCGCAAGAGCGGATCGTCGGTCGGCGCGGTGATCGAGATCGTGGCCGAGGGCGTGCCCGCCGGTATCGGCGCGCCGATCTATGGCAAGCTCGATCAGGATATTGCCAGCCTGCTGATGTCGATCAACGCCGTGAAGGGTGTCGAAATCGGCAATGGCTTTGAGGCTGCCCGCCTGACCGGCGAAGAAAATGCCGATGAAATGCGGATGGGCAATGACGGCACGCCGCTGTTCCTGTCCAACCATGCCGGGGGCATTTTGGGGGGCATCGCCACCGGCGCGCCGGTGGTGGCGCGCTTTGCGGTCAAGCCGACGTCTTCCATTTTGACGCCGCGCCGCTCCATCGACAAGGACGGCAAGGAAGTGGACGTGATGACCAAGGGACGTCACGATCCATGCGTGGGCATCCGCGCCGTGCCGATTGGCGAGGCGATGGTCGCTTGCGCCATTGCGGATCATTATCTGCGTCACCGCGGCCAAACTGGCCGCGTCTGATAAAACGGGGCCAGACCGGACGGATTTAAAAAGGGTGTATGTCGATGAGCTATAATCAGAAGCAGGTTGTGGATGCATTGCGCGCTTTCGAGCGCGGCGAAATCGTCGTCGTCATGGACGATGATGGCCGCGAGAACGAAGGCGACCTGATCGTTGCCGCCGTGCATTGCACGCCGGAAAAGATGGCCTTCATCGTGCGCCACACATCGGGCATCGTCTGCACGCCGATGCCACGTGAGGAAGCGAAGCGCCTCAATCTCGCGCCGATGGTCGCCGAGAATGAATCTGCCCACACCACCGCTTTTACGGTCACGGTTGATTATCGCCATGGTACGACCACCGGTATTTCGGCGGAAGACCGCACGCTGACGGCGCGCAATCTGGCGAACCCGAATGCAGGTGCGGATGATTTTGTGCGTCCCGGCCATATTTTCCCGCTGATCGCGCGCGAAGGCGGCGTTTTGATGCGCTCGGGCCACACCGAAGCTGCCGTCGATCTTTGCAAGCTCGCCAATCTGCCGCCCATCGGCGTCATCTGCGAACTGGTCAATGATGACGGCTCAGTCATGCGCGGCCCCGATGTGACCGCTTTCGCCGAAAAACATTCGCTGCACCGCGTGACGGTGGCAGACCTCATCGCCTATCGCCAGCGCAAGGAAACGCTGGTCAAGCGCGTCGGCGATGCGGCGATCAAGACCTGCGCCGGCAATGCCCATGCCTATACTTACGAACTGCCATGGGAGCCGATGCAGCATGTGGCGGTGGTGTTCGGCGACATTCGCGATGGCGAGGAAGTGCCGGTGCGCCTGCATCGCGAAGACGTGCTGAACGACGTGTTCGGCAAGGGTGGCAGCAATCTCGACGCGATCATGGAGCGCATGGGCAAGGAAGGCCGGGGCGTTCTGGTCTATCTGCGTGAAGGTTCGGTCGGTGTTCGCGCCGATCATCACGATGCGCGCGCCCGCGATAATCTGCCAGGCGAGCATGAAAGCCATGCGGAAGCCCGCGCCCGTGAAGAAGAATGGCGTCAGATCGGCCTTGGCGCGCAGATCCTCAAAGATCTGGGCATCACCTCCATCGTGCTGCTGGCCTCGCGCGAACGTCACTATGTCGGCCTCGAAGGTTTCGGCATCGGCATTGCCCGCACCGAAATCATCTGAAGACTGCAGGCAGGATATGCACAGGGCCGTCATGGTCATGTGCTCGCCTGATGCTATAGTGGACGCATGACGACACGGCTTTACTGGCATCCGATCTATCTGGAACATCTGACACCGTCCGGGCACCCCGAGCGCCCGGATCGCATTCGCGCGCTGATGAGCGAGCTGGAAGGGACAGATTTCTACCGGCTCGACCGGGTCGAGGCATCGAAGGCGAGCGCAGACGCGATCCTTCTCGCCCATCCGGAAGAGCATCTTGATGCGGTGCGCGCCAAAATCCCGGAGCCGGTCGAGGATGAAGAAGCGCCGCAGCCCGTAGTGAAGCTCGACGGCGACACCTATGTCAGCCCGAAAAGCATGGAGGCAGCGCTCACCGCCATCGGCGCAACGATGGGCGCGGTGGATGACGTGTTTTCAGGCGCCGCCAGCAACGGCTTTGTCGCTGCACGCCCCCCGGGCCATCATGCCGAGCGTGAGCGCGCCATGGGCTTTTGCCTGTTCAATTCGATTGCCATTGCGGCTCGTCATGCGCAGCGCCGACACGGTGCCGAGCGGGTCGCCATCATCGATTGGGACGTGCATCATGGCAACGGAACGCAGGATATTTTTCAGGACGATCCAAGCGTTCTGTTCTGCTCCACGCATCAGTTTCCGCTCTATCCCGGCACGGGCGCGAAGGATGAAACCGGCGTCGGCAATATCGTCAATGCGCCGCTATCACCCAATACGGGCAGCCGCGAATTTCGCGAAGCATTTAATAGTCGTGTATTGCCCGCTTTGGACAACTTCCGGCCAGATTTGATCCTTATTTCGGCTGGCTTCGATGCTCATTTTCGCGATCCGCTGGCCGAGATCAATCTCGACGAGGCGGACTTCGACTGGGCGACCGGCAAACTCATGGAACGGGCGGAACGCTTCTGCGATCACCGGCTCGTGAGTGTGCTGGAGGGTGGATATGATCTAGAGGGCTTGTCGCAGTCCGCATCTACGCATATTACGCGGCTGTTGAAAGGATGAATCATGGTAACCGAACCGTCCAACGCCGATATTGCGGTCATGAGCTTCGAGGATGCCCTCAAGCAGCTTGAAAAGATCGTCGATGATCTGGAGCGGGGCGATGTGCCGCTGGAAGAATCCATTCGCATCTATGAGCGCGGCGAAGCGCTGAAGAAGCATTGCGACACGCTGCTGAAATCGGCGGAAGACAAGGTCGAAAAAATCCGCATCGGCCGCGATGGTCAGCCTGTCGGCACGGAACCGCTCGACGCGGAATAGTTAGAACAGCGCCCTGAGTTGAGAGACATAGGGCGCGAGCACGCCGCTCAGCAAATAGGGGCCAAGGCCCCAGCAGAGCGTCCACCCGGCAGCGCCGATCACGTTTGCAGCCAGAAAATGCAGCGGGTTCATATTCATGGAGCCCGCGACAATGCCGTTGAGCTGGCGCAACAGCACGACGAAGCGCGCCGTCGCGACCACATAAAACCCCTTGCTGTCGAACAGCTTTTCAAATTGATCGAGCCTTTCAGGCGTGAGCTTGACCAGATGGCCATAGCGCAGGATCAGCTTGCGCCCGCCGAAATGCCCGATCAGATAGCCGGTGCAATCGCCCAGTACCGCGCCGATAAACACCGCCAGCAGCACGGCTTCGATATTCAGCGTGCCATGCAGCGCCAGAAGCGAGCTTGCGATCAGCGCGCTTTCGCCGGGAAGCGGCGCGCCGAACGACTCGAAATAGACGATGACGAACAGCGCCAACGCGCCATAGGCTGTGATGTAGGGTTCGAGAAAGCTCATAAATTCAACATCTTTGCTGAGAAACCGCTGGTCCTGAAACGCAAACGGCTCCGGCGCGGACCGGAGCCGGAAACATATAAATCAAAATATCAGCCGATAGAACGTTTGCCGGTGATGGCGTGATAGGCCCAAAGCACGATGACTGCGCCGACAATGGCGATGATAAGGCTGATCGGATCGAATGCGCCGGTGACGCCGCGCCCGAACAGTGAAGATGAAAGCACGCCGCCGACGATTGCGCCGACAATACCCAATGCGATGTCAAAGAAGACGCCTTGACCGCTTTTATTAACGATTTTGCTGCCGACGAAGCCAGCAATCAGGCCGAGTATGATCCAGCTTATTACAGACATCTTATATCTCCCGAAGCGCAGATAAACATTTGTTTCGCGCTCGCGGAAAATTTTCATATTTATTGCGCAGAGGCAAGTTAATATGCTTGTCAAAACGAGAAATCGTTTTAACTTCAACTTACCGCATGCACGTCAAGCTGCATGGGATAACAGGGAGTATTGCGTCATGGGTAGTTACGACGATAACTCAAACGGTTCGCCGATCCCCGGCGGCAGTCTTGCCAAGCCAATCATGATTGCACTTGGCGCGTTGCTGGTTGGCAAGATGCTCGGCGGCAGCAAGGAAGAACCCGCACCGACGCAGGCGCAGCCGGTGCCTGACCAGTCTCAGGCTGGCGGCGGCTTGGGCGATCTTCTCGGTGGCCTGCTTGGCGGCGGCGCAGCCGGTAATGCTTCGGCTGCACCATCTGCGGGTCAGGCTGGCGGGCTTGGTGGTGGATTGCTCGGTGGCATTCTCGGCGGGCTTGGTGGCCTGCTTGGTGGCGCTGCTGCGGGCAACGCATCGGCAGCACCTTCCGCGCCGGGTCCGCTCAGCGGTGGCCTTGGCGGCCTGCTGGAACAACTGAACCAGGCAGGTCTTGGTGAAAAGGTTGAATCTTGGGTCGGCCAGGGGCAGAACCACCCCATCGAGCCGGGCCAGCTTGGCGATGCTATTGGCCAGAAGACGCTCAGCGAAATTGCACAGCATGCAGGCATTGACCAGCAGGAATTGCTGAACCAGCTTTCGCAGGTTTTGCCGGGTCTGGTGGACAAGCTGACCGCCAACGGTCAGGTGCCGGACACCAACGCGCTTTCCAAGCTGTTGCAGGGTCGCTAAAGCATTTCCAGCAAAAGTGCGTAGCGCCTACGCGGGGAAATCAGTCCACTGGACTGATTTCTGATCCCGCTTCGATGCGTAGGATAATGCGGCTCTGGAAAAGCGTGGAGCTAGCGCCATATTGATGAATGCGGACCGCACCGGCCTGCCGGTGCGGTTTTGTTTTGAACAGATTTGATCGGCTGGTTTTGCGGCTGATCCGGTTGGAAGGATGTCTCATGAGCTTTTTCCCCTGTCCCGATCCGGTGCTTGGCGACAAGACGACAGTGGATGCGATTGAGACGCTGGTAATTCCGCGCACAAGCGACATTGGCGGGCTGGAAGTGCGCCGCGCGCTGCCAACCGTTCGCCGCAGGCTGGTGGGGCCGTTCATCTTCTTCGACCGCATGGGGCCGGCAGTGCTGCGCGATGGCGATGCGCTCGACGTGCGCCCGCATCCGCATATCGGCCTTTCGACGGTCACCTATCTGTTTGATGGTCATATCCGCCACCGCGACAGCCTCGGTACGGAAATGGTGGTGCGCCCCGGCGATGTGAACCTCATGACAGCCGGGCGCGGTATCGTGCATTCGGAGCGCTCGCCCGAAGAAGAACGCAATGGGCCGCTCTCGATTTCCGGCGTGCAGACATGGCTGGCGCTGCCCGATGCGCTGGAAGAAATCGACCCGCATTTCTATCATACCAATGCGCCCGATCTGCCGTTGATGACGGATCCCGAATTTGACGGTCGCCTGATCATCGGTTCGATGCATGGGCTGAAATCGCCGGTCATCCAGCATGCCGATACGCTTTATGCCGATATCCGCATCAAGCCGCATGGTCGTTTTCCCATCCCGCCGACAGCGGAAGAACGCGCGATCTATACGCTGAGCGGCAATGTGGGCATTGGCGGCGAAGTGTTTCCGCCCGACCGGCTGCTGGCCTTCCGCCCCGGTGACGATATCGTCGTGCAGGCCGGGCCTGAAGGCGCGCATATCATGCTTTTCGGCGGTGCGGCGCTTGGCTCGAAACGTTACATCTGGTGGAATTTCGTTTCATCCTCCAAAGAGCGCATCGAGCAGGCCAAGGAAGAATGGCGCACGGGTCGGTTCGATATCGTGCCGGGCGACGAACAGGATTTCATACCTTTGCCTGAATGATAGCCTTATGGTGTTAGCTTGGGCATATTGGCCCAGATCGGCCTGCGCTGCTTGATCTGGCCACGCTGCTGCTATACCGACGACCAATCCAGATAATCCCAAAGACAGGTTGTTTCGATGTCCCGACCCAACACCCCATTGCTCGACAAGGCGCCGACCCCGGATCGCCTGCGCGCTTTGCCGGAGCAGGACCTGCCGCAACTGACGGCAGAACTGCGCGCCGAGCTGATCGACGCCGTGTCCACCACGGGCGGGCATCTGGGCGCGGGGCTGGGCGTGGTCGAGCTGACGGTCGCGCTGCACCATGTTTTCGATACGCCGCATGACCGCATCATCTGGGATGTCGGCCATCAGGCCTATCCGCACAAGATCCTGACCGGTCGTCGCGACCGCATCCGCACGCTGCGGCAGGAAGGCGGCTTGTCCGGTTTTACCAAGCGTTCCGAGAGCGAATATGATCCATTCGGCGCGGCGCATTCCTCGACGTCGATTTCCGCCGGTCTCGGCATGGCGGTGGCCAGCGATCTTTCCGGCGAAAAGCGCAATGTCATTGCCGTCATCGGCGATGGCTCCATGTCGGCGGGCATGGCCTATGAAGCGATGAACAATGCCGGTGCGCTGGATGCGCGGCTGATCGTGATCCTCAACGACAACGACATGTCTATCGCGCCGCCGACCGGCGCGATGAGCGCCTATCTGGCGCGCCTCGTTTCGGGCCGCACCTATCGCAGCGTCCGCGAAGCCGCCAAGCAGGTAGCGCAGAAACTGCCGAAATTCCTTCAGGACAAGGCGCGCAAGTCGGAAGAATATGCCCGCGCATTCTTCACCGGCGGCACGCTGTTCGAAGAGCTGGGCTTCTATTATGTCGGGCCTATCGACGGGCATAATCTCGACCATCTTCTGCCCGTGCTGAAAAATGTGCGTGACACGCAAAAAGGCCCGGTGCTGATCCATGTGGTGACGCAGAAGGGCAAGGGCTATGCGCCTGCCGAAGCTGCCGCCGACAAATATCATGGCGTCAACAAGTTCGATGTCATCACCGGCAAACAGGCGAAGCCGCCTGCGAATGCGCCGAGCTATACCAAGATTTTCGGCACGAGCCTGATCGAGGAAGCGCGTCACGACGACAAGATCGTGGCGATCACCGCCGCCATGCCGACCGGCACCGGGCTTGACCTTTTCGGCGAAGTTTTTCCGCAGCGCACCTTCGATGTGGGCATTGCCGAACAGCACGCCGTCACATTTGCAGCCGGTCTCGCCAGCGAGGGCTTCAAGCCGTTCTGCGCCATTTATTCGACCTTTCTGCAGCGCGGCTACGATCAGGTCGTGCATGACGTGTCGATCCAGAACCTTCCGGTTCGCTTCCCCATCGACCGCGCCGGTCTGGTGGGTGCCGATGGCGCCACCCATGCAGGCTCCTTCGATACGGGTTTCCTCGCCGCTCTGCCGGGCTTTGTCGTCATGGCGGCTTCCGACGAGGCCGAACTGCGCCATATGGTGCGCACTGCCGCCGAATATGACGAAAGCCCGATTTCCTTCCGCTATCCGCGTGGTGACGGCGTCGGCGTCGATCTGCCGGAACGCGGCTCGGTGCTGGAAATCGGCAAGGGCCGCATCGTGCGCGAAGGCACCAAAGTGGCGCTGCTATCCTTCGGGACGCGGTTGCAGGAATGCCTTGCCGCCGCCGATGAGCTGGGCGCTGCCGGACTTTCGACGACAGTTGCTGATGCGCGCTTTGCCAAGCCGCTCGATCACGATCTCATCCGTCGTCTCGCCCGTGAGCATGAAGTGCTGGTGACGGTAGAAGAGGGTGCGGTAGGCGGCTTTGCCTCGCATGTGCTGCAATTCCTCGCCACCGATGGTTTGCTGGATCGTGGCCTCAAGGTTCGTGCGCTGACGCTGCCCGATCTATATCAGGATCACGGCAAGCCGGATGCGATGTATGCCAGCGCCGGTCTCGACCGTGCCGGTATCGTGCACACGGTCTTTTCGGCGCTTGGCCGCGAAGATATCGCGACACCGTTCCGTGCCTGATTTCAGGGCGCGCCTTGACCAGTTGCTGGTGGAACGCGGATTGTTCGCCACGCGCTCGCGCGCTCGCGATGCGATCCAGCGCGGCACGGTCAAGGTGGATGGCAAAGCCGTCACCAAGCCGGGCCAGACGGCTGCCCACAACGCGGCGATCACGGTGGACGATCCGGCCAGCGCCTATGTCTCGCGCGCGGCGCTCAAGCTGATTGCGGCGCTCGATCATTTCGATCTCGATGTGAAGGGGCGCACGGCGCTCGATATCGGTGCATCGACTGGTGGTTTTACACAGGTGCTTCTGGAACGCGGCGCAAGCCATGTCATCGCCATCGATGTCGGACACGACCAGTTGCACGAGCGCCTGCGTGGTAACGCCCAAGTAACCAACAGGGAAGGCGTTAACGCCCGCGCGCTGGAGCTTATCCATCTCGATGGACGCGACATCGACTGCGTCGTTTCGGATGTGAGCTTCATCTCGCTGAAGCTGGCGCTGCCCCCGGCATTGGCCTTTGCGCAAAAAGATGCTATCTGCGCGCTTCTCGTGAAGCCGCAATTCGAGGCAGGACGTGAAGCCATCGGCAAGGGCGGCATTTTGCGCGACACGGCAGACGGCGAACGCATCGCAGAAGAACTCAAACTTTGGCTTGAGACGCAGCCTGGCTGGCGCGCGCTCGGCCTTTGCCCGTCGCCCATCGAAGGTGGTGATGGCAATCGTGAATATCTCTTGGCAGGAAAGAAAGACCAATGACGACGCCAGTAACGGGGCAAGTTAATATCCGCTCGATTGGTGCGGGCGGCGATGGCGTCGCCAATCTTCCCGATGGTCAGATTTATGTGCCTTTCACCCTGCCGGGCGAAGTGGCCAATGTGGCGCGCGACAAGAACCGCGCGACACTGATGGCCTTGCTGGAAGCCTCGCCAGAACGGCAGGACCCGGCCTGCGAGCATTTCGAAGCCTGCGGCGGTTGTGCGCTGCAACACTGGCAGGACGAACCCTATCGCCTTTGGAAGCGCGAACTGGTGGTCTCGGCCCTGAAGGGCAGGGGCATCGACGTAGAGGTTGAACCGCTGGTGGCTTGCGCGCCGCATACGCGCCGCCGGGCCGTTTTTGCGGTGCGCAAGACCGAGAAGGGCGTTCTGCTCGGCTTCAATCGCCATCTCAGCCACGAAATTATCGATATTGTCGAATGCCCGGTCACCGTGCCGGAAATCATCGCGCGCCTCGACGATTTGCGCGATGTCGGCGCTTTGCTGGCCCCCGGTTCCAAACCGTTCAAGCTGGCGGCCACACTGACGGCATCCGGCCTCGATCTGGCGGCAAGCGGCTGCGGTGTGCTGGATGACGACCAGCGCCGCGCCCTGACCGCGCTGGTCATCAAGAAAGGCTTTGCGCGTCTTTCGCACGAGGGCGAAATCATCGTCGAGCCGAAAAAGCCACTGATCCATTTCGGCAAGGTTCCGGTGCCGGTGCCGCCCGGCTGCTTCCTGCAAGCGACGGCCGAAGCCGAGGAAACCATGACAGCGCTGGTGCTGAACCACGTCGGCAAGGCGAAGCGCGTCGCTGATCTCTTCTGCGGCGTCGGCACGTTTGCCCTTAGAATCGCAGAGAAAAGCGCTGTGCATGCGGTGGAAAGCGATGCGGCTGCGCTGGCGGCGCTCGATCGTGGCGTGCGCCATGTGCAGGGCTTGAAGCCTGTCTCGGTCGAGCGGCGCGACCTGTTCCGCCGTCCGCTGATGCCGAAGGAATTGCTGCCATACAACGCCGTGGTCTTCGATCCGCCGCGTGCGGGCGCCGAAGAACAGGCGCAGGAACTGGCTAAGTCCAAGGTGGAAAGGGTGGTTGCCGTGTCGTGTAACCCGGTGACGCTCGCCCGCGATCTCGCCATTCTGCTGAAGGGCGGCTATCGCATCCAGCGCGTCACGCCCATCGACCAGTTCCTGTGGTCGCCGCATGTGGAAGCGGTGGCGACGCTGGTGAAGAAATAATGCGATAAATGCCGGGCAGAGCGCCCGGCATTTTTATTTCGATCATCAGGGTCAGTTGGCCAGTCCGTCGAAATTCGTCAGAATGGTGGTCCAGCCTTTGATGTGGCCGTCGCGCGCTTCGGGGCTGCGGAATTTGACCTGCTTCAGCGTGATGTCCGTGGTGTTCGGGTCCACTTCCTTCAGGTCTATCGTCACCACGCTGTCGTCCAGCGAATGCGGCGAATTCCACGTGAACGCCAGATGCGCATGGGGGTCTATTTCCAGATAGGTGCCCGAATGCGGCACGTCGCGGTCGACCATGTGCATCAAAATGGAAAAGCGACCGCCTTTCACCGCATCCGTGCTGACATCGGACGGACCGGTGCTGTCGCTTGATGCGCGCATGAATTTCGCCAGCGTTGCGGGCGAGAGCCATGCGTTGAAAACCTTCTCCCGGGGAGCGGCGATCCTGCGATTGACTGTCAGTTCAAGCTCACTCATTTTCCTGTTCCTTCGAAACGAGTACATCCTCCAGCGCCGTCAGGCGCAGTTCCCAGACAGACTTCAGTTCCGCAAACCAGTTTTCCACTTCCCGTACCGGTTCCAGTTCAGCGGCAATGAAATGCTCGCGGCCCAAAGTCTTGCGGGTGACCAATCCAGCCTCCTCCAGCACTTTGATGTGCTTGGAGACCGAGTTGAGCGACATGTCGAAATGAGCGGCGAGCGCAGTCACTCTTGATGGCCCCTCCTGTACGAGCAGCGTCAAGATATGCCGTCGCGTAACGTCTCCGACGGCTTTGAGAATATGTGACAGAGCATCTTCGTTCATTATTCACCCGTAAGGTTGAATATACGCCATCCACGGAAATAGTCAACCATATGGGTGAACGTTTTTCAATGGGCCGTGGTGGCGGTTGCGTGCTTGAGCGCGTTTCGATCTGAATGAATCAGATCGGCGCTCTAAGCTGCTATATTTCAAGCATAATCTTATCGATCCTTGTTTCGCTCCGGTCGGATTATGCTCTAAAAACAAAAACCATCTGTACGGGCGGTACAGATGGTTCAATGCAAAACGAATAAGAAGGCCGCCCTTGCGAGGGGGAGGGCTCACATCTTTTCGATGATTTCGGGATCGCCTTCGCGCGGCTTGCCATTGGCGGCGATGATGGCCGGCACAATGTCTTCCGCCCGGTCGATGACCAGCGGCTGCACCTGATGGGCGGTATGGAGAAACCCTTCCGCACGCATATGGTCGAGCAGCGACAGCATAGGCTGCCAGAAATTGTTGATATTGGCGAAGACCATAGGCTTGCGATGCTTGCCGAGCTGTCCCCAAGTCATCATCTCGACGATTTCCTCGACCGTGCCGATGCCGCCGGGCAGTGTGACGAATGCATCCGACTTCTGGAACATCAGGTGCTTGCGCTCGTGCATATCGTCAACGACGATCAGTTCGGTCAGCTGTTCCGCCTTTTCGAGGCTTGCTTCCTTGTCGAGCAGGAAAGTCGGGATGATGCCGGTGACTTCGCCGCCAGCTTCCATCACGCCCTGCGACACCGCGCCCATGATGCCGCGTGTGCCGCCGCCATAGACAAGGCGCAGGCCGTGTTCGGCGATGGAGCGGCCAAGCGCAAGGCCCGCTTCGCGATAGATGGGGTTCTGGCCCATGGAAGAGCCGCAATAAACGCAAATGGATCGAATCTCAGACATAGTGCTTTTTTGGGCTTTTGCTGCGTAAGCGTCAAGTCGGGCGTCACGCCGCAGAGCCGTAAAATCCGTTCATGTCCTGTACATTCAGCGCCAGTATTCTAAGTCTTATTTTGCAAATCAAATCGGAGTGAATTTGAAAATGTTGTCACCAATGAAATTGTCCGTCGCGCTTTTTGCACTGTCCCTGACCGCCTCCGCGGCATCGGCTGCTGAAATTACCATCAAACTGCCGGACGATACGGCGGTGACGACCAATTCCGTCCTTTATAAATGCGGCGAAAAGGACGTGTCCGTCACCTATTACAATGCCGGTGATATTTCGCTGGCCGAGCTTGAGCTGGATGATGAAACCGTCGTCGCTTCCAACGTCATTTCTGGCTCAGGCGCGAAATATGCCGGTGGGGTTTATGTCTGGTGGACCAAGGGCCCGGAGGCTAGTCTCTACAATCTTATGGACGACCCGGAGCAGGAAAAGCCTACAAGCTGTGCAGAACAATAAGCAAGCTAAGAAAAACCCTCGTAGCTTTCTCTAATTCGGTGCAGATTTGTTGTGGGGGGAAGCCAAAAGCTATAAACCCGTTCTAGAGAGCATTTCCAGCAAAAGTGCGAAGCGGTTTTGCGTTGGATAATGCGACAGGGGAAGAAGTTAGCATTTCCAGCAAAAGTGCGAAGCGGTTTGTGTTGGATGATGCGCAGAAAAAAATAGATAGCGCGGTTCCAAAGTCTCCGTTTTAACCGGAAACGCGCAAGTCTCTGGCGTGGGTTTCGAAACGAAATGCAGAAGAACAGCTTTGGATTGCTCGGCGCTGGCGTGATGGCGGTTATTGTCGGGCTCGGTCTTTATTGGAACGCGAAAAAGACAGAGCCAGATACGCCGAAGGCCGGCGTTTCCGCGCCCGCCGCTTCCGGCGGCGAACAACAGGCAGCACAGCCGCAAACGCCCCAGACGGAAACACCCCCAGCGCAATCCGCTGCGGCTGCGCCAAAGGCCGATAAGCCGACCACCCCTGCCGAACAGGCTGCCGTTGAACCGGAACAGCAACACCAGACGCCGATCTTCGACGTCTTGCGCGTAGAACCGGACGGTTCCGTGGTGATTGCAGGCAAGGCCATGCCGAATTCGGACGTCGAAGTCGTGGCTGGCGCCAGTGTTCTCGGCAAGGCCAAGGCAGGCCCCAATGGCGATTTCGTCGTGGTGCTGGACGATCCTTTGAAGCCGGGCGATCATCAGCTGGTGTTGCGCGCCTCGGGGCAGGACAAGGTTGCCACTTCCGCCCAAACCGCCATTGTCTCCGTGCCGGATTCAAAAAGCGGACAGGTTCTGGCGCTGGTTGAAGAGCCGGGCGCAGCAAGCCGCCTGATCACCAAGCCCGAAGCGGCTCCCGCGCAGCCCGCCGACAGCGCCTCCGGCCCGTCGAATGGCGCGGCTACAGCGCCGACACCGGGCGAAAGTTCGCAGGCCAAGCCTGCGGAGGAACTTCCGATTGCCATCGAAGCGGTGGAAATCGAAGGAGACGCCATCTTCGTGGCAGGCAACGCCAAGGGCGGAAACCGCGTGATCGTCCATGCCAACGATATTCTGATCGGCTCCAGTGCCGTTTCGCCGGAAGGCCGTTTCCTCGTGCAGAGCACGCAGCCGCTGGCTGTTGCCGATTACATCATTCGCGCCGATCTTCTCGACAATGCCAATCGTATCGTCGCAACTGCGCGTGTGCCGTTCCGTCGCGAGGCTGGCGCGAATATTTCGGCGGTCGCCCCCGCCGCCAGCGGCGCTGCGCCCGCGGAAGCCGGTGCCGAGGACAAGGCCGCGCTCCAAAAGGTCGATGGTTCGGTGATCATCCGCCGCGGCGATAATCTGTGGACGATTTCCAAGCGCGCTTATGGCAAGGGCACACGCTACACGACGATCTATCTGGCCAATCGCGAGCAGATCAGGAATCCGGACCTCATCTGGCCGGGGCAGGTGTTCCACATGCCCAAAGAGCCACTGGGCGATGAGGAAGTGAAGCGCCAGAGGCAGGAACGTCAAAACTGACCAGTCTTCGTTCTACCACGACAGTTGCATTCTTCGTGATGCCGGTCTGCAACGAGCAATTTCCTGTGCTCCGGTGCTCGAAAATCACTCGTTTCGCCACAGCCTGACGAATTTGCAACTGTCGTGCTACTTAACAATCACGATAGCTTGTTTTTACATTCACGGCGTTTTTTGGAAAAGACGCCGTGAAATCTTGTGCTTTAAGGTATAATCGTTTATCGTCGATATACGATGAAGATTTCCATGAATGATCAGCCCGCAGCCGATCTCGGCACGATGGCGAAAGGCGACGAGGATGCCGCGCGGATCTATGCCGCGCTGGGGCATCCGGTGCGTATCGCCATCTTACGGCAGCTGATCCTTGAGGACGCCTGCTGCTGCAAGGACATTGTCGGCAGGCTGGATCTCGCCCAATCCACTGTTTCGCAGCATTTGAAGGTTCTCGTGACCGCAAGGCTGATCGACTATCGACCCGAACGCCAGTCTTCGCGCTACAGCGTCAACTGGCAGCAAATCAATGCCATTCGCACCCACCTTGCCGCATTTGCCGGTGGTTGTTGCACGTTATGATCTGACCCGAAAGAACGCCTGATGAGCTCCTCCAAAACGGTTTCTGCCGAATCCGGCGAAACATTCAAGACCCTGCGCAATCTCTGGCCCTATATGTGGCCCGAGGGCAGGCCGGACCTGCGCATGCGCGTGGTGTGGGCGACGTTCTATCTGGTCATTTCGAAGATCGTACTCATTCTCGTTCCCTATTTCTTCAAATGGGCGACGAATGCGCTGAACGGACAGCTGCAAGCGCCGGGCTATGTGCCGCTCTTCCTGACCGGTGCGGTCATGCTGGTGGTGGCCTATAATGGATCGAGGGTCGTGCAGGCCGGTCTCAACCAGCTGCGTGACGCGCTGTTTGCCAGTGTCGGCCAATATGCTGTGCGTCAGCTCGCCTATCGGACGTTCGTGCACATGCACCAGCTTTCGCTGCGCTTTCATCTGGAGCGGCGCACGGGCGGCCTGTCACGCGTGATCGAGCGCGGCACGAAGGGCATCGAAACCATCGTCCGCTTCACCATTCTCAACACGCTGCCGACCATTCTGGAATTTGCAATGACGGCGGTGATCTTCGCCGTCTCCTACGGCATTTCCTATCTGGTCGTCGTCGCGGCGACGGTGTGGCTCTATACGTGGTTCACCATCAAGGCGAGCGACTGGCGCATTAACATCCGTCGCGAGATGAATGATTCCGATACGGACGCCAACACCAAGGCTATCGACTCCCTGCTGAACTTCGAAACCGTGAAATATTTCGGCAACGAGGCGATGGAGGCCAAGCGTTTCGATAGCTCCATGGCGCGTTATGAAAAAGCTGCGACCCAGACCTGGACCTCACTCGGCTGGCTGAACTTCGGTCAGGCGGTGATCTTCGGTGTCGGCATGGCGATCGTCATGGTGATGTCGGCGCTGGAAGTGCGCGCCGGAACGCAATCCATCGGCGATTTCGTGTTCATCAATGCGCTGTTGATGCAGCTTTCCATTCCGCTCAACTTCATCGGCTTCATCTATCGCGAAATCCGTCAGGGTCTGACCGATATCGAACAGATGTTCGACCTGCTCGACGTAAAGCAGGAAGTGAGTGACAAGCCGGATGCCAAGCCGGTGCAGGTCGACAAGGGCGCAATCCGCTTCGATGACGTGCATTTTGCCTATGATTCCAATCGTCCGATCCTCAAGGGCATCAGCTTCGAAGTTCCGGCGGGCAAGACCGTGGCGATTGTCGGGCCTTCGGGCGCGGGCAAGTCCACCATCTCGCGGCTGCTGTTCCGCTTCTACGATATCCAGTCGGGCTCGGTGACCATCGACGGGCAGGATGTCCGCGATGTGACGCAGGAAAGCCTGCGTAAGGTTATCGGCATGGTCCCGCAGGATACGGTGCTGTTCAACGACACCATCGCCTATAATATCCGCTATGGCCGCACCGATGCGACCGAGGAAGAGGTGGAGAAGGCAGCCGAAATGGCGCAGATCTCCCGTTTCATCCAGCATCTGCCGGACGGCTATAAGTCCATGGTGGGCGAGCGCGGCCTGAAGCTTTCAGGTGGCGAAAAGCAGCGCGTGGCGATTGCGCGCACGATCCTGAAAGCACCGCCGATCCTGATCCTCGATGAAGCGACCTCGGCGCTGGACACGGCGACCGAGCAGGAAATCCAGTCGGCGCTGGATATCGTCAGCCGTGGCCGCACGACGCTGGTTATCGCGCACCGCCTTTCAACGGTGATCGGTGCTGATGAAATCATCGTGCTGAAGGATGGCTTGATCGCCGAACGCGGCACCCACCGCCAGCTTCTGAAGCACAAAGGCCTTTATGCTTCGATGTGGGATCGTCAGCGTGAGGCTGACGAGGCCGAAGAACGCCTGCGTCAGGTGCGCGAAAGCGACGATATGGGCGTGGTTGTGCGCGGAACGCCTGCGGCGGAGTGATCACGCCACCTGACAGTCGTGCATAAATTGCGAAATGCATTTTGAGATTCTGGAAGGGATGCGCTACATACGGCGAAACGCGAGGAACAAGCGATGAGCCTGACTGACACTATCCGCAACACTTTCGTGCCGATTCACCGTGAAGGCTATCCGTTCATAGCGGGCTTTTTCGTGGTTTCGCTGATCCTTGGCTGGTTGTGGGACCCGCTGTTCTGGATCGGTATGGTGCTGACGGTCTGGTGCATCTATTTCTATCGCGATCCCGAACGCGTGACGCCGATGGACGACGATCTCGTCATCAGCCCGGCTGACGGCAAGGTATCCTTCGTCGGCCCGGCCATTCCGCCTGCGGAGCTTGATCTCGGTTACGAGCCGCTGACGCGCGTTTCCGTGTTCATGAATGTCTTTTCCGTGCACATCAACCGCTCGCCGGTTCGTGGTCAGATCGTTAAGGTCGAGCATCGCCCGGGCAAGTTCCTCAATGCCGAACTCGACAAGGCCAGCACCGAAAACGAACGCAACAGCGTTCTGATCGAGAGCCCGCATGGCAAGGTCGGCGTGGTGCAGATCGCTGGTCTGGTGGCGCGCCGCATCGTGTGCTGGTCCAATCAGGATGACGATCTGTCGGTCGGAGAACGTTTTGGCCTTATCCGCTTCGGTTCCCGCGTGGATGTCTATCTGCCCGCCGATGCGACTGTGCGCGTTGCCGTCGGTCAGACGGCTGTTGCTGGTGAAACGGTGCTTGCCGATTATGGCAGCAACCGTAGCGAACCCGTCGTCCGGATTGCGTAGCCGATGGGAACACCTTTTCCGCCTTTTGAGCCTAATGGCCGCGTGGAGTCATCCCGCGGCCCAAAGCTGTCGCAGATACCGCTGCGTATTGTTATTCCGAACCTCATTACGGTTTTGGCCATTTGCGCTGGTCTGACCGGGATTCGTCTTGCTTTCGAAAACCGCTTCGAGCTGGCCGTCGCTATGGTGCTGGTTGCGGCATTTCTCGACGGCATCGACGGACGTGTCGCGCGCATGATGAAAGGCTCGTCGAAATTCGGCGAGCAGATGGATTCATTGGCCGATATCGTCAATTTCGGCGTTGCGCCCGCGCTGGTGCTTTATGCATTCATGCTGGATCAGGCGCGTTCCTTCGGCTGGATCGCCGGTCTTCTCTATGCGATTGCCTGCTGTCTGCGTCTGGCGCGCTTCAATGTGATGCTGGAAGACCCGAACCGGCCTGCATGGCAGAGCAATTATTTCATCGGCGTGCCTGCGCCCGCAGGCGCTATGCTGGTGCTGCTGCCGGTCTATCTCGGTTTTCTCGGCCTGACGCCCTCGCGCGGGCTGGCCTTCGGTGTTGCGATTTATACAGTAGCCATCGCGTTTCTGCTGGTGAGCCGCCTGCCAGTTTATAACGGCAAGTCGGCCGGCAGCCTCGTGCGCCGCGATATCGTCATGCCGCTGATTCTCTGCGTGGTCGTCTACGTGGCGTTCCTGATGAGCTTCACATGGCAGACGCTGAGCCTGACAGCTCTCGCCTATCTGGCGTTCCTGCCGTTCAGCCTTGCCGCGTGGAACCGCCGCGAGGCTGCGGATCGGGCAGCGGCGGAAGAAACCGCGACCGAGAGCGAGGAAGAAAAGTCGTCGGCGTCAGAAGAAAACTGACGGGAGCTTTTCCAGAATGAACGCAACGCGCTCCTCAACCGAAGTTTTCGGCAGGAGCGCGATTTCATATCCGAACCGGCGATAGGTTGTTTCCATCGCCGTGAAGGTGCACACAGCCTCGTCGAAATCCTGCTTGCGCTCGGCATCTTGCCCAAAAATATCCGGCCATGGCGGGGCGAGAAACACTGTTTTGTTATAACGAATCTGCTGTGCTGCCGCTTCCATATGCGGTGGTGCGGGCAAGTTGCAAAGCGAAAGATAGCCGATCACATCCGGCACGCCGCGATCAAAGAAGACCGGCCCTGTTTGGTCTTGCGCCAAGCGGTATGAGCGCATTTCCCACGACAACATGAGCTCGGCGAAGAGAGCGCGGTCGTCCCAGGGCAGGGCCGTGCCACTAATGGCAACCTGATCCTGAATGATGGCGCGTCCGGCCTCCACGGTGCGAGCGTAGCCGTGCTGTTCGAGTGCGTCAATCAGCGTGCTTTTGCCCGTTCCGGGGCCGCCGCTGATGACGGTGAAGCGCGTAGTGGCGTCAGTCATTTCGTCCTCATGTTGAAAAAGGCTATTCACCAACTGAAAATTGGTTCATCAATTCGGGATGGGGGCAAAAGCAGCAAGCGCCAAGCCAGCGGGCGCGTCGGGGAGGATGAGCCACCCCGACCCAGGCAAGGGCTTTGCTCTCCTTTTGGAGGTGAACTATGTGGCTGATACCCATCAGGTTCACGCTTAGGATAAAGAAAACCCGCACAGGCTGGCAAGCATATGTGCGGGTAATCATCTTAGCCTAAGTACGCGGCGGCTGGAGTTACAGCTTCAGCCGCCATTCCAAACATAACTATTTTGGATCAGATTTTCAATCCGGCATGTGATAGTCGAGGAAGCGGTCCTGCCGCACGTCGAACAGCTTGCCCGTGACATTGAGCGCCGGATCGGCAAGCTTCACGATTTTTTCGGCCACTTCCTGCGGTGTCGGCAGGGTGTCCGGGTCTTCGCCGGGCATCGCTTGCGCGCGCATGGCGGTGCGGGTTGCGCCGGGATTGACCGAGTTGATGTTCAGCGCCATCTGCCTGGTCTCTTCGGCCCAGCTGCGGGCCATGACCTCGACAGCCGCCTTGGAGGCCGCATAAGGCCCCCAGAAGGCGCGGCAGCTATGCGCAACGCCGGATGAAAGCAGAATGGCGCGCCCGGCATCGGAAAGACGCAGCAGCGGATCGGTAGAGCGGATCAGCCGCCAAACGCTCGTCACGTTGACATTCATGACCTTCTCGAAGGTCTTTGCTCCCACATGGCCGATCGGGGAGATGGTGCCCAGCACGCCCGCATTGGCGACCATGATATCCAGTTTGCCCCAGCGCTCGTGGATCGAGCCGCCAAGGCGGTCGATGGCTTCCATGTCGGTGATGTCGAGCGGCACCAAAGTCGCGTTGCCGCCGAGCTTGCGAATGTCGTCGTCCAGCTCTTCAAGGCCGCCGACAGTGCGCGCCACGGCGATCACATGCGCGCCGCGCTTTGCCAGTTCCAGCGAAAGAAAATAGCCAATGCCGCGCGATGCCCCCGTTACCACGGCCAGCCGGCCCGTAAGGTCGATTGTCATTCCGTCCCCAATGACTTTTATGAAGAGATTGGAGCGGCCCGGAGGCCGCCCGTTCGCGAATATGCGTCAGCCGTTGCTCGCAAGCAGCGACAGCGTGTGGATGTTGCTTTCGCCTTCCTGATCGAGAAGGCGGGTCGGGTAGTCACCCGTGAAATAGTGATCCGTGAAGGCAGGCGCCTTCGGATCACGAACCTTGCCGCCGACAGCCTTGTAAAGACCGTCGATGGACAGGAAGGCCAGCGAATCCGCACCGATGTAACGGCACATGGATTCCAGATCTTCATGCTGGTTGGCCAGAAGCTTGTCGGCATGCGGCGTGTCGATGCCATAGAAATCCGGATGATAGATCATCGGGCTTGCCACGCGAATATGCACTTCCTTCGCACCCGCATCGCGCATCATCTGCACGATCTTGACCGAAGTGGTTCCGCGCACGATGGAATCATCCACGAGCACGACACGCTTGCCTTCGATCATGGCGCGATTGGCCGAATGCTTCAGCTTCACGCCCAGGGCGCGAATCTGCTGGGTCGGCTCGATGAAGGTACGGCCCACATAATGATTGCGGATGATGCCATATTCGAATGGAATGCCGCTTGCCTGCGCAAAGCCGAGCGCCGCAGGCGTACCGCCATCGGGCACCGGCACGATGACATCCGCTTCGACACCGGCTTCACCGGCAAGTTCGATGCCCATGTTCTTGCGCGCCACGTAGACGCTGCGTCCGCCGACGACCGAATCCGGGCGGGCGAAATAGACATATTCGAACAGGCACAGGCGTTCCGGCTGGGGGTTTTCCGCCTTGATGGACTGGGTGGTGATCGAGCCGTCCTGCTGGATTTCGCAGACGATCACTTCGCCATTTTCGACGTCGCGAATATATTTGGCGCCAATGATGTCGAGGGCGCAGGTTTCCGAGCAGAAGATCGGCTTGCCGTCCAGTTCGCCCATGACGAGCGGACGAATGCCGATGCTGTCACGCGCAGCGATCAGCTTGGTGCGGGTCAGCGCCAGCATGGCGTAACCGCCCTCAACCTGACGGATCGCATCCACGAAACGGTCGGAAGACGAGGCAAAACGCGACCGGGCGATCATATGCAAAACGACTTCCGTATCGGAAGTCGCCTGGAAGATCGCACCCGAGGCGATCAGCTGTTTGCGCAGCGAAATGCCGTTGGTGAAATTGCCGTTATGGGCAATCGCAATGCCGCCGACTTCCAGTTCCGCGAAAAGCGGCTGCACATTGCGCAGGATCGTTTCGCCGGTGGTGGAATAGCGCACATGGCCGATGGCGCGGTCGCCGGGCAGGCGGTTCAGCGTGGCGGCGTCGGTGAAATGGTCCCCGACGAGGCCCATATGGCGTTCGGAGTGGAAGCGGCGATTGTGATAGGACACAATACCGGCGGCTTCTTGCCCGCGATGTTGAAGGGCGTGCAGTCCGAGCGCTGTCAGCGCTGCGGCGTCTTCATGACCCAAAATGCCGAATACACCACACTCTTCATGCAGGGTGTCGTCATCCAGCATAAAGGAAGTCTCATCATGCGACTGTTGGAACATTGTCCGCAAGGCCTTTCGATTGCGGGTTGTTAAAAACAACATTTACATGAAAGGACGCCGTTTTGAAAGCGATCCCTTGAACCCGCGTCAGTTAAGCTGATCATATAGGCCTTTATTGGGGCCAAAAACAGATGAAACCGGCACAAGCCGGTTTCAATTTTTCACATCAGATTGTGATTATTGCTGCGCAGGCGCGTCATCCGGGACAGGCGCTTCTTCCTGCTCGCCAGTGGCCGGAGCATTGTTCTGCTGCGGCTTGAACTTGTCGACCATCTTTTCCGGGTCAGCCGGCAGGAGATTGCGCAACTGTTCGCCGAAGGAATCGAGCATCGGCTTCGATTTGGCGTTGGTGATCCAGGCAGGCTGGTTATCCGGCACCGCCCAGTTGAAGAACAGCATGGCGACGACCATCAGAAGCACGCCGCGAGCCGCACCGAACAGGAAGCCCAGCGTGCGGTCGAGCGCGCCGATGCGGCTGTCGATGATGAAATCCGCGATCTTCATGGTGATCAGCGAAACGATGATCAGCACCACGAGGAAAACCGCAGCCATGGCGGCGATCATGGCTAGCGTGTCGTTATTGATATAGGGCTTTATGTAGGGCAGCACCGGCTTGTAGAACAGGAATGCAGCAGCGGCGGC
The DNA here is from genome assembly GCF_040372265.1 of Brucella sp. NBRC 113783. Taxonomy (NCBI): domain Bacteria; kingdom Pseudomonadati; phylum Pseudomonadota; class Alphaproteobacteria; order Hyphomicrobiales; family Brucellaceae; genus Brucella; species Brucella sp. NBRC 113783. The sequence goes on from NZ_BAABRX010000001.1 coordinate 820,412, forward strand.
AGCGGCCCAGGATACCAGCGACAGCACTTCGCGGGAAAACCCGCGCACCATCGCCAGAACCGCTGATACCAGCGTTATTCCGAGTAGAATTCCATCAAGTATGGTTATCGGCATTCTGGCCTGTCCTCAGTGTTTCGCGCATGCGTTCCGGTGCGCAGGGCAGTCAAAGACGCGGAAGCTTAACATCGGAAGGTTGACAGAATCTTCCCGCGTTAAGCCCCTGAATTATTACTTCTTTCCGGCACCCGATGCTGCAATGCGCGCAACGAGGTCGGGCAGGGCGGCGGTTTCCATGAGACGGAAGCTGCGATCTTTCCAAAGTTCGCCGCTGCCGCTTGGCACTTCCGCCTGCCGGAAGCCGAGTTTCTCCGCTTCCTTCAATCTCTGTACTGCATGCGTCACCGCACGAACAGCACCGGAAAGGCTGATTTCGCCGAAATAAACACAATCTGGCGGAAGGGCAATACCGGCCATGGAGGAAACAAGCGCCGATGCAACCGCAATATCGGCAGCCGGTTCGCTGATCCGATAGCCGCCCGCGACATTCAGATAGACGTCATGCTGGCCGAAGCGAACGCCGCAATGCGATTCGAGCACTGCGAGGATCATGGCGAGACGCCCGCCATCCCAGCCCACGACCGCGCGTCGCGGCGTGCCGAGCGAGGAGGGCGCGACGAGGGCCTGAATTTCCACCAGAACCGGGCGCGTGCCTTCCATCCCGGCGAAAACCGCTGCCCCCGGCGCTTTTTCGTTGCGTTCGCCCAGAAAAAGCTCGGACGGATTGGACACTTCACGCAAGCCGCCATCGGACATTTCAAAAACGCCGATTTCGTCGGTGGGGCCAAAGCGGTTCTTCACCGTGCGCAGGATGCGGTAATGATGCCCGCCTTCGCCTTCGAAATAGAGAACACCATCGACCATGTGTTCGACCACGCGGGGACCGGCAATCTGGCCGTCCTTGGTGACATGGCCGACCAGAACAACCGCAGCGCCGGTCTGCTTGGCGTAACGGATCATGGCCTGTGCCGAGGAGCGCACCTGCGTGACCGTGCCAGGGGCAGAATCCGCCATGTCGGTCCACAAGGTCTGGATCGAATCGATGATGACGAGATCGGGACGTTTGCCGTCGGAAATGGTGGCGATGATGTCTTCGACATTGGTTTCGGCGGCAAGTTCCACTGCCGATGTGGCGACGCCGAGACGCTGCGCGCGCAGGCGGATCTGCGCGACCGCTTCTTCGCCTGAAACATAGACGATGCGGTGGCCGCGATTGGCAAGGGCTGCTGCCGCCTGCGTCAAAAGCGTTGACTTGCCGATGCCGGGATCGCCGCCGATCAGCAGCGCCGACCCGCGCACGAAGCCGCCGCCGGTTACACGGTCGAGTTCGCTGATGCCGGAAATAATGCGCGGGGCATCTTCAATGTCGCCGGACAGCGAGGTCAGCGCCACGGCGCGGCCCTTGCGCTTCGACAGCATCGCGCCCGGACCGGAACCGATACCGCTATTGGTGCCTTCCTCGACGAGCGTGTTCCACTCGCCGCAGGAATCGCACTTGCCCGCCCAGCGCGTATGCACTGTGCCGCAATTCTGGCAGATGAACTGAATGCGCGCCTTGGCCATCAGATACGCGCCTTTTTCGAAGAGATATTATTCATACTGTTCGGGAAGATAGGAACCCTCGGCCAGATCTGCAAATCGCGTGAATTCGGACTGGAAGGCGAGCTTGACCGTACCGGTCGGTCCGTGGCGCTGCTTGGCGATGATGACATCGGCAGTGCCGCGCACTTTTTCAAAATGCTGCTTCCATTCTTCGTATTTCGGGTCGAACTCGTCGCGCGGTTCGAGGTTCTTGACGTAATATTCCTCGCGGAACACGAACAGCACCACGTCGGCGTCCTGCTCGATCGAGCCCGATTCACGAAGATCGGAGAGCTGCGGGCGCTTGTCGTCGCGGCTTTCCACCTGACGCGAGAGCTGGGAAAGCGCGATGATCGGAACGTTCAGTTCCTTGCCGAGCGCCTTCAGGCCGGTGGTGATTTCGGTGATTTCCTGCACGCGGTTCTGTGCCGAGGCCTTGGACGAGCCGGTCATCAGCTGCACGTAGTCGATGACCAGAACATCAAGGCCGCGCTGGCGCTTGAGGCGACGGGCGCGGGCGGCCAGCTGCGCGATGGAAATACCACCGGTCTGGTCGATATAAAGCGGGATTTTCTGCATCACCTGCGAGCAGGCGACCAGCTTTTCGAAATCGGTCTCGGTGATATCACCACGGCGGATTTTCGAGGACGACACTTCCGTCTGCTCGGAAATGATACGGGTGGCGAGCTGTTCCGCCGACATTTCGAGCGAGAAGAAGCCGACTACACCGCCATTCTTGGCTTTCACCGTTCCATCGGCCTGTTGTTCGCCCTCATAGGCATTGGCGATGTTGAAGGCGATATTGGTGGCGAGCGAGGTTTTACCCATGCCCGGACGTCCGGCGAGGATGATCAAGTCGGACGGCTGCAAGCCGCCCATCTTGCCGTCAAGCGTGTGAATGCCGGTGGAGATACCCGACAGGTGGCCATCGCGCATGAAAGCGGCATTGGCCATGTCCACTGCGGTGGTCACGGCGTCCTTGAACGGCAGGAATCCGCCATCGTAACGACCGGTTTCTGCCAGTTCGAACAGGCGGCGCTCGGCGTCCTCGATCTGCTCCTGCGGCGCGTTGTCGACCGGCGCATCATAGGCGAGATTGACCATGTCCTCGCCGATCCCGATCAGCGCGCGGCGGGTCGCCAGATCGTAGATCGCGCGGCCATAATCGGCAGCATTGATGATGGTGACGGCCTCGGTGGCAAGGCGGGTGACATATTGGAAGATCGAAAGATCGCCGACCTTGCCCTCGGGCAGAAAGGTCTTCATCGTGACCGGATTGGCCATCTTACCGACGCGGATCAGATCAGTGGTGATTTCGTAGATACGGCGATGCAGCGGCTCAAAGAAATGGGTCGGCTTCAGGAAGTCCGATATGCGGTAAAAGGCATCGTTGTTGATCAGGATTGCGCCCAGCAATGCCTGTTCCGCTTCGATATTGTGTGGTGCTTCCCGATAGAGTGCGTCCTTCTGATCGCGCACATCCTCGAGTTTGCGTACCGCCGCTTCCGCCATGATTCTTGATCCTGTCCCTGATGCTGCCAGCTAACCGTCATGTGATGCCAAACGCAACGCGGCTTCGGATGATTCCTGCTGGAAGGGATAAGCTATACCATGATTCACACTGATTCACAGTTTGCGCCTGTGAATGAGCGCTATGTTCTTGACGGGCGTTGCCGCGAATAGCAGTGGATATTACTCTGCCTCCCGATCATCAAATTCACCCTGTCCACGGTCGTGCCAGATCCCGGTGACAGGTTCTTCATGCAAAGGTTCATTCATGCGGCATCGTCTGATCGCAGCCGGGCTTTCCTGCCTTGCTTATCTCGCTTCGTTTACGGCACCGGCTACGGCTGCCGAGCCGATCAAGGTCAAGGTCTTCATCGCCGCCATGTTCGAAATCGGACAGAATAGCGGTGATCGCGCCGGTGAATTCCAGTGGTGGTATGACCGTTACTGGAAAGACGCAAAGCCCATCGAAGTGAAGGGCGCGCTGAAGCCGGTCTATTGCAACAATGATGGCGTTTGCGGCTCGGTGCTTGGCATGGGCAAGGTCAATTCCTCCTCCAGCATGCAGGCTATTCTGCTCGATCCGGCCTTCGATTTCTCGAAGAGCTATTATATTCTGTCGGGCGTCGGTGGTACGCCGCCATCGCGCGGCACCATCGGCGATGTCAGTTGGGCGACCTGGCTGGTCGATTACGATCTCGGCCATCGCTGGGCGCCGGAAGAAGGCAAGCCCGGCGAGCCGGTTTTCATGCCGCGGAAGGGTTATGAGGATTACCGGGTCTTCAAGCTGAATCCAGATCTGATCGCCGCCGCGCTTCGCCTCGATTCGAAGGTCGAACTGCTTGATTCGCAGGACGCTCAGAACTATCGCATGCGTTATCCCGACAAGGCCGCACAGGCCAAGCCGTCGCTCAAGACAGGCACGCATATGACCGGCGATACGTTCTTCCACGGGCCCGGCCTGTCGAAAGAGGCGCAATATATCGCGCATCTCTACGGTGCGGATGATTATCTGGTGACGGAAATGGAAGCGGCTGCAATTACGCTGGTCATCAAGCGCCAGTTCGGCACGGATCGTATCGCCAGCCTGCGCGGCTCGGTGAACTTCGATCAGGGCAACCCGAACGAAACCACCTTGCAGCATCTTGATCCAGCGCCGGGTCAGACGGCAGGCGGTTTTGCGGAGACGGTGCAGAACATCTATCTCGTCGGTTCGCCGCTGGTCGATGATATCGTTACCCATTGGGACAAGTGGGAAACCGGAGTGCCGAAGGCCGACTAAAATAAGGATGAGTGCCGAAGGCTGGCTAAAATTAGGACCAGTGCCGAAGGTCGAGTGAAAATGCAAAAGGGCTGCCGGAGACGGCAGCCCTTTTTGTGAACCGGTGCTCGCCGGATCAGGCGTTCGCGCTTTTCTTGACGGCGCGGGCCTCGCTATTGGCCCCCTTTGGCGCGCTGTCGAGCCGCTTGAGGCGCTTTTCTTCCGCTTCGATATAGTTGCGCGTCAGCGGAACGGATTCCTGCCGGTGCGCGATCTGGATGTGGAACACCATCATGTTCTGCCAGCGGAAGGCGCTTTCCGATGCGGCCAGATAAAACTCCCACATGCGGCAGAAGCGTTCGTCATAAAGCGCCTTGGCCCGTTCGCGATTGGCCATGAAGGCCTCACGCCAGGCTTTCAGCGTTTCCGCATAATGCAGCCGCAGGATTTCGATGTCGGTGACATAGAGCCCGGCCTTTTCGATATGCGGCAGCACTTCCGACAAAGCAGGAATGTAACCGCCCGGGAAGATATATTTGCGGATGAACGGATTGGTCGCGCCCGGTCCATCGGCACGCCCGATGGCATGCAGCATGAACACACCATCCGGCTTCATCAGTCGCGCCACATGCTGGAAATATTCCGCGAAATGGCCGACACCGACATGCTCGAACATGCCGACCGAAACCAGCCGGTCGAACTTGTCTTCGATATTGCGATAGTCGGTCAGCTCGAACTTGGCGCGGTCGGAAAGTCCTTCATCGGCGGCGCGCTGGTTGGCGATGCCGTGCTGTTCTTCCGAAAGGGTCACGCCGGTCACATTGGCCTTGAGATGGCGGGCGAGATAAAGCCCCATGCCGCCCCAGCCGCAGCCGATATCGAGCACCTTGTCGCCTTCCTTCACCAGCATTTTCGCGGCGATATGGCGCTTTTTTGCAAGTTGCGCTTCGGCAAGCGTTGCATTCGGTGTTTCGAAATAGGCGCAGGAATACTGCTTGTCCGGGTCGAGAAACAGGTCGTAAAGCTCGCCGGAAAGGTCGTAGTGACTTTTGATATTGTCGGACGAGCGCGCAATCGTGTTCATCTGCTGGAAGCGGCGGAACAGGATGCGCAGTTTCGCCAGCGCCTTCATCCACGGTTCTGTCGCGGCGGTCGGCCCGGTGTTTTCGAACACGATCTGAAGCAGCGTGTAGATATCGCCGTCCAGAAAGTCGATCTCGCCGTCCATGAAACATTCGGCGAGCTTCAGTTCGGGGTCGAGCGCTACGGCGCGCTCGGCGTGCTTTGTCTTGAAGTGTATATGAACCGGCACCCCGGTCTTGTCGCCATACTGCGAACGCGCACCACTAGAATCGGTGACCGTCAGGTCTCCGGTTTTAATCATATGCGAAAGAACAGTACGCATCATTCCATACATCGGCCCCATCTCCTTTTATGGAGTGAGACAGGCGTAGCATCCATGCGGTTGCATGGCAGGCGGCTTGTGTATCCTCTTCTCGAGCCACACTGTCATCAGATTTTCAGGCAGTTTCCGTAAGGTCTACCGGCCCTGGGAACGCTGTCTTAAGCAACGCGGACGTTTCCGTCTGCACCCTCTCCAATACATTACCATGGAGAAGAATAGGCAGTTTTCCCGTTCTGGAAAGAGAAAATGCCCGGCGGAGGCCGCCGGGCATGATCATTTAAAGTTTACCACCATTGGAACGCCTGCTGACAAAGCTGGCTTTTCCGGAGGTAAGTGTAACAATTAAGCCTGGTCTTCAGCTTCTTCGTCTTCGTCGAAGATTTCTTCCGAAAGCGGGGCTTCTTCGATGCCGTAGATGGCTTCGATCGAGGTGAGGTCTTCACCCTTTGCCTGACGTTCAGCTTCTTCGTTCGAACGAGCGATGTTGACGGTCACTTCAACCTGAACTTCCGGATGCAGCGAAATCGAAACTTCGTGCAGGCCGATGGTCTTGATCGGATGGTTCAGTTCAACCTGGTTGCGGTGCAGGGTGAAGCCGTTTGCGGTGATGATGTCGGCGATGTCGCGGGTCGAAACCGAACCGTAGAGCTGACCGGTTTCACCAGCCGAACGCACAACGATAAAGCTCTGGCCATTCAGCTTTTCAGCAACGGCGCTTGCTTCGTTCTTGCGTTCCAGGTTCTGGGCTTCGAGCTGAGCGCGCTGGCCTTCGAACTTCTTCTTGTTGGCTTCGTTGGCACGAAGAGCCTTGCCCTGCGGGAGCAGGAAGTTACGGGCATAGCCGTCCTTGACCTTGACGGTTTCGCCCATCTGGCCGAGGCGGCCAATGCGTTCCAGAAGAATGACTTCCATTGGAGTTTCCTTTCGAGTGTTTAATCCGGGTTATTGTTTGTCATTGCCCGGAATTTTCGAGATCGGCGCGCCACGCGACGTATCGAAAAGTCCGAGAACCATGAAGACGAAAAGCAGAAATGCGAAAAGAATGATCGCAAAATAGGCAAACCACAGCGCCACCGGGCGCCATACCTTGCCGCGTGTGCGCATATGCATGATGGCAAGGCCCGCCATCATGAAGCCTGCGCCGAGCGAGCCGACCACGACGGTTGCCACCAGACCGGCGGCGCCCGACAGGAAAGCGACTGCAAGTGCTACTGCGAAAACGATCAGCGCCGTGCGCGGCATGCGCAGCGTTGCGGGCCAGTCGTCACGCGGACGGCGCAGGCGGCCCGACATGGCAGTCAGGCGCAGCGCCAGATAGAGATTGCCGACCAGAATGGCAAGACACGTGGCGGGCTGGATCGCCGGAAGGGCGAACATCAGCAGCGCCGACATGGTGTTGCGCATTTCATCGCTGGCGGTGAATTGCGGGTCGGCTTCGGCAACGCGGTCGATAACCGCATTGGCAAGTTCGCGCGCCATATCCGGGCCAAAACCCAGAACTGCGCCGATGACGATGAAGGAAACCGCCACCATCAGGGCGAGGCGGAAAACGATATCCGACAGCGGATACCAGACCATCACGCCTTTCGGTCCGCCCAGTTCTTCGGCGGGGCGCGCAAGGCCGGACAGATATGCACCGATGGCCGCAGGAATATAGCTCGTCAGCGCCATCAGGAGGGCCGCCATCGGAACGGCGAAAACGCCGACCGCTACAGTTGCTACGGCTGCTGCGACAATACCGGCGGTCGAACCCCAGCCGAGTGCTGCAACGAAAATGGGAAGCGGTGTCAGGAAATACAGAACCATCGCCATGCCCGACTGGACAATGACGCCGGACGACATCAGTGCCGAGGCAAGCCCCGCCAATATGCCGACACCAACTATGGTTCCATTGAATTTCATCAGTTTCGCTGTCCTGCCCCGGTCTTGCCGGCTCGTGCAGTTAGAGGCAAATGCCCCAACTTGGGTTTTCAGTACGCTCCGTTGCGCCCATCGCAAGGGAGGAAAGGGTCCGGGAGGCAAACTCTGATGAGATGCCTCCCGAAAATCTTGTCTTACTTCACAACGTAAGGCAGCAGGCCGAGGAAACGGGCGCGCTTGATCGCCTTGGCGAGTTCACGCTGCTTCTTCTGGCTGACAGCCGTAATACGGGAAGGAACGATCTTGCCGCGTTCGGAAATGTAACGCTGCAGAAGCTTGATGTCCTTGTAGTCGATCTTCGGTGCGTTTGCGCCGGAGAACGGGCACGTCTTGCGACGGCGATGGAAAGGACGGCGGGTCGGGATCTGATTGATATCAACCATGATTATGCTCCTTCACCAGCTTCGTTGTCGCGTGGGCGACGTGGGCCGCGATCACCGCGATCCCCACGATCACCGCGGTCGAAACCACCTTCACGGCGGCGCGGACGGTCATCACCATCACGCTCGCGACGGTCGTCACGGCGGGTCAGCATAGCCGACTGGCCTTCTTCGTGTTCTTCAACGCGAATGGTCATGAAGCGCAGGACGTCTTCATTGATACGCATCTGACGTTCCATTTCAGCAACGGCAGCAGCCGGAGCGTCGATGTTCAGAAGCGTATAATACGCCTTACGGTTCTTGTTGATACGGTAGGTGAGGGGACGCAGACCCCAAGCTTCAACCTTACCGACCTTGCCGCCATTAGCTTCGAGGACACCCTTGTACTGTTCGACAAGAGCGTCGACCTGCTGCTGGGAAATGTCCTGGCGGGCAAGAAGCACATGTTCATAAAGAGCCATTGGCTTTGCCTTTCTTCGTTATATCACGCCGACACCAGCGGCTAAGCCCCTGCGACTTCTCTTTTGCCGGAAACCGGTGAAGAAAGGACGCGTATTTGAGACGGTCGAGAGCGGAGACACGGGAGGCAGAAGCGCTTATGACTTCCAACGTGCTATCCTGCTTTTAACGGCAAGAAGACACGGCCCTCCGTTCAGCCCCCAGCTGGTGCCGAACAATGAACGGGCGGCTATTACGTGTTTTTCCCCTTGTTTGCAAGCGCGATATCCCCGAAAAACCGACAAATGCTTGACTTTTCGCCCAAGGCTAAGGCACATCGCGCCAAATTGTGCATTTCATTGCAGGCATGGCGGCGAAAACGGATACCGGTTTCACCTTTATCATATGCATAGAACCAGAACGAGGCATCAATGGCGGTAGCATTTACCTTTCCCGGACAGGGCAGCCAGGCGGTAGGCATGGGCAAAGCCCTGGCCGAACAGTTCGCGGAAGCGCGCGCTGTCTTCGACGAAGTGGACGCAGCGCTTGGCGAAAAGCTGTCCGCCACCATGTTCGAAGGCCCGGAAGACGTTCTGACGCTCACCGCCAATGCCCAGCCCGCGCTGATGGCCGTGTCGATGGCCGTCCTGCGCGTCATGGAAGCGCGTGGCTTCTCGCTGAAGGAAAAGGTTTCCTATGTGGCCGGTCATTCGCTGGGCGAATATTCTGCACTTTGCGCTGCCGGCACCTTCTCGCTTGCCGATACGGCGCGCCTCCTGCGCATTCGCGGCAATGCGATGCAGAAGGCTGTTCCGGTTGGCGAAGGCGCGATGGCTGCCATCATCGGTCTGGAACATGGCGATGTGGAAGCAATCTGCACGGAAGCAAAGGCTTCCGGTTCGGTTCAGATCGCCAATGACAATGGCGGCGGCCAGCTGGTAATTTCCGGCTCCAAGGCTGCGGTCGAACTGGCGGCAAAGCTTGCTTCGGAAAAGGGCGCAAAGCGCGCCATCATGCTGCCGGTTTCCGCACCCTTCCATTCGACTCTGATGGCTCCGGCTGCTGAAGCAATGCGCGAAGCGCTGGCCAGTGTCGAGAAGCACAATCCGGTTGTCCCGCTCATCGCCAATGTGCGCGCCGCGCCGGTGACGGACGCCAGTGAAATCGCCGATCTGCTGGTTGAGCAGGTGACGGGTCAGGTGCGATGGCGCGAGACCGTGGAATGGTTTGCCGCCAATGGCGTGACCTCGCTTTATGAAGTAGGTTCGGGCAAGGTTCTGACCGGTCTGGCGCGCCGCATCTCCAAGGATGTGTCGGGCGCCGCTGTTGGTTCGGCTGAAGAAATCGAAGCAGCGCTTGCTGCTCTGGCATAAAAGCTCATTAGCTAAAAGGATCCGATATGTTTGATCTGACTGGCCGCAAGGCTCTCGTAACAGGTGCGACCGGCGGTCTGGGTGAAGCGATTGCTCGCGCTCTCCATGCACAGGGCGCTATTGTCGGCCTGCACGGTACGCGCGAAGAAAAGCTGAAGGAACTGGCCGCCGAACTCGGCGATCGTGTTTTCATCTTCCCGGCCAATCTGTCGGACCGCGAAGCCGTCAAGACGCTCGGCCAGAAGGCGGAAGAAGAGCTGGGCGGCGTCGATATTCTGGTCAACAATGCCGGTATCACCCGTGACGGCCTGTTCGTGCGCATGAGCGATGAAGACTGGGATGCCGTTCTGAATGTCAATCTCACCTCGGTTTTCAACCTGACGCGTGAGCTGACCCATCCGATGATGCGCCGCCGCAATGGCCGCATCATCAACATCACCTCCATCGTCGGCGTGACCGGCAATCCGGGGCAGGCGAATTATTGCGCGTCGAAGGCGGGCCTCATCGGCTTCTCCAAGTCGCTGGCGCAGGAAATCGCAAGCCGCAATGTGACGGTGAACTGCATTGCGCCGGGCTTTATCGAATCGGCCATGACCGACAAGCTGAACGACAAGCAAAAAGAAGCGATCATGGCCAATATTCCCATGAAGCGCATGGGTGTTGGCGCCGATATTGCTGCTGCCGTGGTCTATCTCGCCAGCGATCAGGCCGGCTACGTGACGGGTCAGACGCTGCACATCAATGGCGGCATGGCCATGATTTAAGCCCCTTCACGCCGCCAGTTTATGGTATAAAACACCTTAATACATGGGGCGTGACGGGAAAAGGCGCTTTGCCTTGCTCAAGAAGCATGGTAATGCGCCCATCGAGAGTTGTGGCATTTCGTAGAATTTGCCGCGATCCTGTTCCGAAAGGAATATCCACAGGATGACTGTCCGGGCGGCTTCGCTCGAAACTGGCAGTCATCTTAGAACTTGATTACAATCCTGCATGCCGCTAACCAAGGCAGAGCAACAAACAAACAGGTCGAGGTTCCGACATGAGCGATACCGCAGAGCGCGTCAAGAAAATCGTTGTTGAACATCTGGGCGTAGATGCCGACAAGGTCACGGAAGGCGCAAGCTTCATTGATGATCTCGGCGCAGACAGCCTCGACACCGTCGAGCTGGTCATGGCTTTCGAAGAAGAATTCGGCGTTGAAATTCCTGACGACGCTGCAGAAACGATCCTCACGGTCGGCGACGCTGTGAAGTTCATCGACAAGGCTTCGGCCTAATCAGGACCAGAGCTGAGGGCTGGGCTCTTCGGAACCCGGCCCTGCCTGTATTCTGAGCTCTATTCCGACATTGCCGGATGCTGCGCCTTTGTAATGAAGGTTGCCTCGCATCCGGGAATGGCCGGGAATAAAGCGTGTAGAAAATACAGTGTACAGACATGTCTGTACGGGCCGTTTCGGCATCCAAGTGAATTTGCCGGCATGCCGGTGTCGGATCGTTTCGACAGGCTCTTGCGGCAGACTCCGATTTAACGATTGGAGCATCATCCCTTTCAAAGCCAGGCCCGGACATTGCATCTGCCGGTGAAAGCCTGCGGGTCGATGCTCGTGACATAACAGTTTTAAGGGGTGGATATGAGGCGTGTCGTCATCACCGGTCTCGGTCTGGTGTCACCGCTTGCAAGCGGTGTGGAAGAGTCCTGGAAGCGGCTTCTGGCTGGCGAAAGCGGGGCTCGCCGCATCACGGAATTCGAGGTTGACGATCTGGCCTGCCAGATTGCCTGCCGTATTCCGGTTGGCGATGGCACCAACGGCACGTTCAATGCCGATCTCCACATGGAGCCCAAGGAGCAGCGCAAGGTCGATCCGTTCATCGTCTATGCCGTCGGCGCGGCCGATCAGGCACTGGATGACGCGAACTGGCATCCCGAAAGCGATGAAGATCAGGTGCGCACCGGCGTTCTGATCGGTTCCGGCATTGGCGGCATCGAAGGTATCGTCGAAGCAGGCTACACGCTGCGCGACAAGGGCCCGCGCCGCATTTCCCCGTTCTTCATTCCCGGCCGTCTGATCAACCTGGCTTCCGGCCATGTGTCGATCAAGCACAATCTGCGCGGCCCGAACCATTCGGTCGTCACCGCCTGCGCAACAGGCACGCACGCCATTGGCGATGCCGCCCGCCTGATCGCTTTCGGCGACGCCGAGGTGATGGTTGCCGGTGGCACGGAATCGCCGGTCAGCCGCATTTCGCTGGCGGGCTTTGCCGCCTGCAAGGCGCTGTCCACCAAGCGCAACGACGATCCGACCGCCGCATCGCGTCCTTATGACGATGACCGTGACGGCTTCGTCATGGGCGAAGGTGCAGGCGTTGTGGTTCTGGAAGAACTCGAACACGCGCTGGCGCGTGGCGCGAAGATCTATGCCGAAGTGATCGGCTACGGCCTTTCGGGCGATGCATACCATATCACGGCTCCGACCGAGAGCGGTGAAGGTGCGGAGCGCTGCATGGTTGCGGCTCTCAAGCGTGCTGAAATCACGCCGGACCAGATCGACTACATCAACGCCCATGGCACATCGACCATGGCCGATACGATCGAACTGGGCGCTGTGGAGCGCGTGGTCGGCGATGCGGCTTCGAAGATTTCCATGTCCTCTACCAAGTCGTCCATCGGCCATCTTCTGGGTGCTGCCGGTGCTGCCGAAGCGATTTTCTCGACGCTGGCCATTCGCGACAATATCGCACCTGCGACGCTCAATCTCGACAATCCGGCTGTCTCGACCAAGATCGATCTGGTGCCGCACAAGGCACGCGAACGCAAGATCGACGTGGCTCTTTCGAACTCCTTCGGATTCGGCGGAACCAACGCTTCGCTGGTGTTGCGTCGCTATTCCTGACCGGCATTTCTGGCCGGACAGACCAAATCTGATAGGAATAAATAAAAACGCGGGGATTTCTCCGCGTTTTTGTCAAAATATAACCGGATGCGATATTTAAAATCGCTAATAGTGGTTAGGGTGAGCACGCTCGAATTGACGGAAGGCTTCGGCCTGAGCGGATTTGGGCATCAAGTGCGGAGAGCCGCTCGGGACAGGTCGTTGACGCCTCTTGGCGGCAAGGCCGGTCAAGGCTACAAGACCGAGGTGACGGAGTGAATTCAGAGGTACAGCCCGGGGCACAACCCGGAACCAACTCTGCTGAAGAGCAAGCCAAGGCTGGCAAGCCGGAGACGCCAACGGAAGCGCCGGCGGAAACGGCTGCGGCCACAAAGCCGTTTGTTCCCAAATCTGCGTCGGAAGCTCTGCGTCCTGAACCCGGCACGCCGCCGCCGCGCAAGCGTTCGCGCCATGCGCGTAGCCAGATCGTCGTCTTCATGAATTTCATGCTGTCGCTGGTCGTGCTCGCTTTGCTGGGCGCGTCGGCGCTGTTTTATTTCGGCAAGATGCAATTTGACGGGCAGGGCCCGCTGGCAAGCGAGACGACTTTCGTGGTCAAGCGCGGCGCGGGCATTTCCGAAGTCGCCAACAGCCTCGAAGCCCGCGATATCGTCAGCGATGGACGTATTTTCCGTTTCGGCATGCGCGCCTATGGTCACGAAAACGACCTCAAGGCCGGTGAATATGCCATTCCAGCGGGTGCAACCATGCGCGACGTGATGAATATTCTCATCAGCGGCAAGTCGATCATGTATCCGCTGACGGTGCCCGAAGGGCTGACGGTCAAGCAGATTTTCGATCGTATTTCGTCCGATCCGATTCTGGTCGGCGATATGCCGAAAGACATGCCGCCGGAAGGTTCGCTCTTCACCGACACGTTGCATTTCACGCGTGGCACCACGCGGACCGAAATCATCGACCGCATGATCGCTTCGCAAAAGAAGCTGGTTGACGATATCTGGGCGAAGCGCGGCCCCGACCTGCCGGTCAAGGACCGCAATGAATTCGTGACGCTCGCTTCCATCGTCGAGAAGGAAACGGGTATCGCGTCGGAGCGTCCGCATGTCGCTTCGGTTTTCGTCAATCGTCTGAACAAGGGCATGCGGCTGCAATCGGACCCGACGATCATCTATGGCTTGTTCGGTGGTGCGGGCAAACCGTCCGACCGTCCGATCTTCAAGTCGGATATCGAAAAGCCGACGCCCTATAACACCTATGTCATCAACGGATTGCCACCGGCGCCGATTGCCAATCCGGGCAAGGCGGCACTGGAAGCGGTCGCCAATCCACTTGCGACCGAGGATTTGTATTTCGTTGCCGATGGCACCGGCGGGCATGTCTTCTCGAAGACCTTGCAGGAACACAATGCCAATGTCCGCAAGTGGCGCAATGTCGAACAGCAGAACAGCGCCGGTGGCGCTGCTGGCAGCCAGAAGGTTGCGCAGTGACCTGACTGCCAGACATATCTGTGTGTGATTCGACAGAGCCGGTTGCTGAAAAGCGCCGGCTCTGTATGTCTAAAGGAATGCAGCATTCCGCGTATTGGAGTGCATGATTGAGTTTCGGTGCACGGGCGGCGAACTATCGCTTCCGGGCTCAGGTTGAGGGGAAGGGACGCATGGCGCTCCAGAGCATGACCGGATTTGCGCGCTATGCCGCGCAGCATGACGGCGCCAATGGCGAAGCGCGTATCGTTTGGGAAGTGCGCTCGGTCAATGGCAAGGGGCTTGATCTGCGCCTGCGTCTGCCGCAGGGGCTGGAAGCGGTCGAGCATCCGGTGCGTTCCATGCTGGCGCGTCATTTTTCCCGCGGCAATTTTCAGGCGAGCCTGAGTGTCGAACGGACCGACGAGCAGGCCAATTTCGTCATCAACCACGCCATGCTGTCCGAGGTGCTGAAACTCGGTGCCGAATTGCAGGAAAAGCACGGTCTGACACCTGCTAGCGTCGATGGTGTTCTGTCGCTGCGCGGCATGATCGATCAGGCGCAGGTCTCGGAAGACGACGATGCCCGGGCAGCACTGGAAGCAGCCGTCGTGGCAGCCTTTGAAGGCGCGCTGAAGGCCATTGCCGAGGCGCGGGCGCAGGAAGGCAAGGCGCTGTTCACGATCCTGTCGGGTCATGTCGATACGATTGGCCGTCTCACAGAAGCGGCGCGTCAGGATCCGTCGCGAAGCACGGATGCCATCAAGGCGCGGCTCGCGACGCAGGTTGCGCTGCTGCTTGACGGCCCGCGTGAACTGGATGAGGCCCGGCTTTATCAGGAAGCGGCTTTCCTTGCGACCAAGGCGGATATTCAGGAAGAGCTGGACCGGCTCGACACCCATGTCGCCTCCGCCCATAAATTGCTCGCCGATGGCGGGCCGGTCGGGCGCAAGCTCGATTTTCTTTCACAGGAATTTAATCGTGAAGCGAATACACTGTGTTCCAAATCGAACGCGGCGTCGATCACGGCCATCGGGCTGGAACTGAAAGCGGTCGTCGATCAGTTTCGCGAACAAGTACAGAATCTGGAGTAAGAGTAACATGGCCATCACTTCAGTTGAAAATGGCGTCGCGCGCAGAGGCTTGATGGTGGTGATCTCGTCGCCATCGGGCGCTGGAAAATCCACGATTGCCCGGCTGTTGCTGGAAGACAAGAAGATGGACCTTTCGCTGTCGATCAGCGTGACGACGCGCCAGCGCCGTCCGAGCGAGATCGAAGGGGTGCATTATCACTTCAAGACCATTCGCGAGTTCGAGCGTCTGCGCGACAATGACGAACTGATCGAATGGGCGGAAGTGCACGGCAATTTTTACGGCACTCTGCGCGAAACCGCCGAGATTGCACTGGCCGATGGTCAGGATATGCTGTTCGATATCGACTGGCAGGGCGCGGACCAGCTTCAGGCCAAGATGCCTGCCGATGTGGTGTCGATCTTCATCCTGCCGCCGACGATGCGCGAATTGCAGCAGCGTCTCAACCGCCGTGCGGAAGACACGCCGGAAGTGATCGAGACACGCTTGCAGAATGCCCGTTTTGAAATCCAGAAATGGGTGAAATACGACTATATTGTCATCAATGAAGACCTCGACCGCTCCTTTGCGGCGATCAAGTCGATCATTGAGGCCGAGCGCCTGCGTCGCGACCGCCGCCCCGGCCTGTTCGATTTCGTGACAGGCCTGCTCGAAGAAGAGCCGGGCATCTGAGCATTCTGCTGAACAATAAAACCGCCTTTTGAGGCTGTTTTATTTTTATGGATGCCAGACTGAAAATTGTCAGGCGAGGGCACGCTTCGCGGCGTTTCCCACATCTTCACCGCAATGCGGGGCAATTCTTCTATGCTCGCATTTCGCGAGGCGCGGCGCCATATGCGCGGCGATAATCGCGGCTGAACTGCGTCGGGCTTTCATAGCCGACAGCAAAAGCAACCGATGAAACCGGCACTGCGGTTTCGCTCAACTGGCGGCGCGCTTCCAGAAGCCGCAACGCCTTTTGATATTGCAGCGGCGTGGTGGCCATGACGGATTTGAAATGCTCGTGAAAGCTGGAAGGGCTCATTCCGGCAATATCCGCCAGCTCTTCCGTGCGGATCGGATTGTTCCAGTGCTGCTTGATATGGGTGATTGCTTTAGCGATGCGGCTTGCCGGGCTGCCCGGCTGGGCAAGCTGACGCAACATCGCGCCGTTGCGGGTCAGAAGCACGCGGAAATGCAGTTCCTTGCGGATCATCGGCTCAAGAACGCGGCGTTCCAGCGGCTTGTCGCGCAGATCGAGCAAACGCGTCATGGCATCGGTCACGCCTGCATCCGCCCTGCCGGTGGCCACGGCTTCGCTACGCGCCGCCGCGATCATCTCCGGCTCAATCTCGCCCTGAAGGGCGCGCAAAATCTCCAGATCGATCCGGCAAGCAAGGGCTATATAGGGATTATCGGGGCTGGCTTCGACAATGCGCGCACCTGTGATCAATTCGTGCGAGACGATCGCCGTCATGCCCGCATCGAAACGAACGGCCCGTTCGCCATGCAGGATTTCTTTGGCGCCCTGGAGGACCAGGCAAATCATCGGCTGATACATATCGGGCCGAATGGCCGATATGGCCGGGGAGCAGACCACGGTTACGCCGTCGATGCCGGTCGGTGCAGGATAAGGCCCCACCCCAGTTTCGCGGACAATTTCGATGCAGCGGGCTGCGAGATTTGAAGCGTGTTCGGACATGGGAAAAGCATAGCAAGCCTTTGATTTCCGTGACACAGAAATCGGAGCCTTCGGAGGAATGGGCATGTTTCATGGAGAATGTGGCAGGCCGAACGAACGGGAAAGCGGCAATATAGAAACCAGAATTCGTTGAGCGAAAGGAAACTGACATGACGATTGCACTCATCACGGGCGGTAGCCGGGGCCTTGGCCGCAGCGCAGCGCTGCATCTGGCCAGACAGGGCGTCGGCATCGTCCTGACCTATCAGAGCAATGCGAAGGCCGCGGAAGAGGCGGTTTCTGAAATTGCAGCCGAGGGCGGCACCGCCATTGCCCTGCCGCTCGACACGGGGAAGGTGGCAAGTTTTGCTGCTTTTGCTGAAAAGTTGCAGCAGGCGCTTCAGGAAAAATGGGGCCGCACAACCTTCGACTATTTGGTGAACAATGCCGGTCATGGCGTTCACAAGCCATTTGCCGAAACCACGGAAGAAGATTTCGACGGTCTGGTGAATGTGCATCTGAAAGGCGTCTTCTTCCTGACGCAGTCCCTGCTGCCGCTGATCGAGGATGGCGGCAAGATTTTGAATGTCTCGACCGGTCTCGCGCGTTTCGCGCTGCCGGGCTATTCGGCCTATGCCACCATGAAGGGCGGCATCGAGGTTCTGACCCGCTATCTCGCCCGCGAACTTGGCCCGCGCGGCATTGCGGTGAACGCGATTGCGCCGGGCGCCATCGAAACGGATTTCGGCGGTGGCGTGGTGCGCGACATGCCGGAAGTCAACAAGATGGTGGCGAACTCCACTGCCATGGGTCGCGTGGGACGTCCGGATGATATTGGCGGTGCAGTAGCGGCCATTCTGTCGGGCGGCACGGGCTGGATCACCGGCCAGCGCATCGAAGTGTCCGGCGGTCAGAATATCTGACGATCTAGTTTAGCCTTATCGAAATGCGGCTGGTGTCATGCACCAGCCGTCTGAAGGCTTCCAGAAAAGGCTTGCCTCCGAGCGTGCGCAATTTGCTTAGCGCTTCTGTGTTTTTAAACACAATCTCGCATTCGCCGGGCCAACCTGGCCCTTGCCATTGCACCGCATCCCAGAAAGAATCGAGCGTATAGCCGAAGGACTGCACATCCTGCGCCGGGACCGCGGCAAGGTAGCGTCGCCAGAGTTCGTCTGGCGTTGTCACACCTGCGCAGTCGATTTCGTAAACGGGCACCATCAACCGAGCAGGATCAAAAGTCCGTCCACCATGCCTAATAGCAGGATGAGCGCGCCCATCGTGATCGCCGTGATGATGAGCATGCGCTTTTGCCGGTTGCGCTTGTCGGGCTGCTTCCCTGTCCAGTCATATGAAGAACCAGGCATATGCATCTCCAGATCGGCCTATATTTTCTATAAGCCTTCAGAGAGCTTTATAAACGCCTTCGGTGCGGTTTATCAAATGCGCGGCGTTTCAGGCTAAACGACGGTCCTCAGACCGCCGTACCGCCGACGGTGACCTGATCCATACGCAGATGCGGCTGGCCGACGCCAACGGGAACCCACTGGCCGCCCTTGCCGCAATTGCCGCTGCCGGTATCGAGCTTCATGTCGTTGCCGATCATAGAAATGCGCTGCATGGCATCCGGGCCGTTGCCGATCAGCATGGCGCCCTTGATTGGCGCTGCAATCTTGCCGTCCTCGATCATATAGGCTTCCGTGCAGCCGAACACGAACTTGCCGGAGGTGATGTCCACCTGTCCGCCGCCGAACGAAACAGCATAGATGCCTTTCTTCATGGAGGCGATGATCTCTTCCGGTGTCTTGTCGCCCGACAGCATATAGGTGTTGGTCATGCGGGGCATCGGCGCATGGGCATAGGATTCACGGCGTCCGTTGCCGGTCGCCTCCATGCCCATCAGGCGGGCGTTCTGGCGGTCCTGCATGTAATTGACCAGCTTGCCGTCGTCGATCAGAACCGTGCGATTGGTCGGCGTGCCTTCATCGTCGATGGTCAGCGAACCGCGACGCTCGGCAATCGTTCCGTCATCCACGACCGTCACGCCCCTGGATGCAACCTGCTGGCCGAGCAGCCCGGCAAAGGCCGAAGTCTTCTTGCGGTTGAAGTCGCCTTCAAGGCCGTGACCAACCGCTTCATGCAGCATGACGCCCGGCCAGCCATTGGCGAGTACAATGTCGAACGTGCCTGCCGGGGCGGGGATCGCTTCCAGATTGACCAGCGCCTGACGCAGCGCCTCGTCGGCGGCATGCTGCCAGCTTTCGACGGTGATGAATTCGCCGAACCCCTTGCGACCGCCCAGCGTGTGCGAGCCGGATTCCTGACGGTCGCCGCTGCCTGCCACGACCGAAACGGTGAGCCGCACCATGGGGCGGATATCGCGCACGAAATGGCCGTCGGCGCGCAGGATTTCAACTTGCTGCCATGAACCGGCCAGCGAGACGGAAACCTGACGGACTTTCGGGTCCTTGGCGCGCAGATAGCCATCGATCTGCTGCAAAAGCTGCACTTTCGCATCAAAGGTCGGCGAGCCGATGGGGTTTTCGTCGGTATAGAGGTGGCGATTGGTGCCAGCCGGTGCAGCGGCGTAGGTGCCGCCATAGCCCTTGATGGTGGCGGAAACCGCATCGGAGGCGCGCTTCAGCGCGGCCATCGAAAGGTCGCCCGCATGGGCATAGCCGATGGCTTCACCGGCAACCGAGCGCAGGCCAAAACCCTGATCCTGATTGAAGGAACCGGTCTTGAGACGGCCATTGTCGAAAACGAGCGCTTCAGCTTCGCGATATTCGATGAAGAGTTCGCCGTCGTCGCTGCCCTTGAGGCTTGCGGCGACGAGGCGTTCGATATCGTCGCGTCCGGTATCGAAACTGTCGATCAGGCTTTTCATAAAAACAAATCCTGCAGCATGGGTCTGCTGCAGGATGTAAGCCTTAAAACGGTTGAGAACAACCACGCGATGAAGAACTGTTGAGATTCTGGTGATGGTGAGGCGAAAACCGTAGGCCGCGAGAACCAGAGCGGAATGTACTTAAGGGTACATGAGCACCGGAAGCGCAGCGGGATGCGGTTTGCAGCCCGCCAGCGCCGGAATATCGATAGTTCTTAGGGCAGGGCGTCGAAGCCTTCACCAAACCCCTTCAAATCCACGGGAATGCCGACGCCTTCTTCCGGTGTCTGGAAGACGATGAAGGTTGCGGCCTTGCCGGAACGCAGCGTCTTCAACAGCTCGTCTTCGAGAATGACTTCCGCATAGCAGCCGTCTTCGAAGCAGCGCACGAAATAGGCGCGGCCAATATCCTTGCCGTCGACGTTGAGGCCGAGGCCGTTCGGCAGCAGAACGCCGAGCGGGGCCAGTACGCGCAGAATGCGCGCCTTGTTATCGGCGGTCTTCAGAACCACGACCGAAAGGCCGAGTTCCGGACGCTTGGCGGCAACCACATTCTGGATTAGCGCGCATTGCTCGGTCTTGGCGCCAGCGGGCGTATCGCAAAGCACAGCCCAAGCGCCGTGCTGCGACTTCAGCTTGCCGCTTTGCTGCGGGTTGGACGGGGCCGCCTGCGACTGCGCAGCCGGGGCCTGATCCGGTGTCTGCAACGGCGCGGGCGTATTCTGCGCGGCGGACGGCAGGGTTGCGGCTGCGAGCGACAGGCTGACGCCAGCGGCAAGAGCCATCAGGCGCTGAAGAATCGGGCGGTTGGCAAGCATGCGGACAGTCATGAAATCTCCAGATCGAATCCCTGATCGAATCAGTGGGACGTTAACGCGCAGCATCAGCCATGAAAAGCAATCAGAGACGCGATTATCAGTCATCGTCAATCATAGCTATCATTGCAACGGTGATATCGCCTGTTGGATCGATTGTCACGTAGCACGTGCGGCGAAACCTCTTTTCAAATCATGGCTTCATTATGAGATTTACAGGTTTTTCCCAAGTTTTTGCCGGTTTACGGATGCGCAGGCATAAGGCTAGAAATCCGGGCGGAATTGGGAGTGGTTCCGTCGGCGGGCAAAAGCTGCGCGCAAAAATGCCGCACAGGAACATATTCGCCTTCCTTGCGGTGTGCGTTAAGGTGTGATTTGAACGCCGACGGGGGATGCGGCCGTCATTTGCGTCCGGCGTCCAGCCTGAAAGGGCGAAAAGGGAGAGAGTTCTGGTGGATAAGATTGTTGCCACAACGAAGGGCGCCGTCGTTGGTGCTCTTGCAGTGCTGTGGATGACCGGTGCCGCTTTTGCGGATCAGCCGCGTCCATGGGAATGGAGATTTCAGGACGCTGCAACGGGTATTGCCGAGCAGATTCATTGGTTTGAGCGCTATACGCTCTGGTTCATTATTCCGGTTACGTTGCTGGTTCTGGCGTTGCTGGTTATCGTCGTGCTTCGCTTCCGGGCGAGCGTCAATCCGGAACCATCGAAGACCAGCCACAATACGATGATCGAAGTGATCTGGACCGTCGGTCCCGTGATCATTCTTCTGTTCCTGGCTGTGCCGTCGTTCCAGCTTCTGACCGCGCAATATTCGCCGGAAGACCCGTCCCTGACGGTCAAGGCAACCGGCTACCAGTGGTATTGGGGCTATGAATATCAGGTCGACAATCCGGTCAGCTTTGACGCCCTTCTTCTGAAGGATGCAGATCGCGCCGCCGCGGGCAAAGAGGATAAGTCCCGCTATCCGCGCCTTCTGGCCGTCGACAATGAAGTGGTTGTTCCGGTCGGTGAAACCGTTCGCCTTCTGGTAACCGCCGCCGACGTGATCCATTCCTGGACCATTCCCGCCTTCGGCGTGAAGATGGATGCCGTTCCCGGCCGTATCAACGAAGCCTGGTTCAAGGCTGACAAGGAAGGCCTCTATTACGGTCAGTGCTCGGAGCTTTGCGGCAAGGATCATGGCTTCATGCCAATCGCCGTGCGCGTTGTCTCG
This sequence comes from Brucella sp. NBRC 113783, assembly GCF_040372265.1. Taxonomy (NCBI): domain Bacteria; kingdom Pseudomonadati; phylum Pseudomonadota; class Alphaproteobacteria; order Hyphomicrobiales; family Brucellaceae; genus Brucella; species Brucella sp. NBRC 113783. The sequence continues at coordinate 842,354 of NZ_BAABRX010000001.1, forward strand.
AAAGAGCAGTACCAGACATGGCTCGCCGCTGCGGGCTCGGATCTGAACGGCGCGAACAAGGCGCTGCAGGCTGCCGTCGAAGGTGGCGCAAACAATAAAGTGGCTGCGGCGGGTCTCTGATCCCGAACGCCAAACTGTTGAAAAACGGGAGCGAATTCCATGGCTGGCACAGCAGCTCACGAGGGTGCCCATGACGACCACAAGCCACACGGCTGGGTTCGTTGGGTTTACTCGACCAATCATAAAGACATCGGTACGCTGTACCTGATCTTCGCAATCATCGCCGGTATCATCGGCGGCGCGCTGTCCATCGCGATGCGCGCCGAACTGCAGGAACCGGGCATTCAGATTTTCCATGGCCTTGCGTCCATGGTCTACGGTGTCGAGGGCGATGCCGCACTTGATGCCGGCAAGCAGATGTTCAACGTGTTCACCTCGGCGCACGCGCTGGTCATGATCTTCTTCATGGTCATGCCTGCGCTGATCGGTGGTTTCGCCAACTGGATGGTGCCGCTGATGATCGGCGCGCCGGACATGGCCTTCCCGCGCATGAACAATATTTCGTTCTGGCTTCTGCCGCCTGCGCTGATGCTGCTGATGATCTCGCTGTTCATGCCTTCGGCACCGGGCGGCTGGGGTCCTGGCGGCGGCTGGACACTGTATCCGCCGCTTTCGACGAGCGGTCAGCCGGGTCCGGCAATCGATTTCGCCATTCTGGCGCTGCACATTTCGGGTGCATCGTCGATCCTCGGTGCAATCAACTTCATCACCACGATCCTGAACATGCGCGCGCCGGGCATGACGCTGCACAAGATGCCGCTCTTCGCATGGGCTGTTCTGGTCACGGCGTTCCTGCTTCTGCTTTCGCTGCCGGTTCTGGCAGGCGGCATCACCATGCTGCTGACCGACCGTAACTTCGGCACGACCTTCTTCGCGCCGGATGGCGGTGGCGATCCGATCCTCTACCAGCATCTGTTCTGGTTCTTCGGTCACCCGGAAGTGTACATCCTGATTCTGCCGGGATTTGGCATCGTCAGCCACATCGTCTCGACCTTCTCGCGCAAGCCGATCTTCGGTTATCTCGGCATGGCCTACGCCATGGTCGCCATCGGTGTCGTCGGCTTCGTGGTCTGGGCGCACCATATGTACACAGTCGGCCTGTCCCTCGACACCCAGCGCTATTTCGTGTTCGCCACGATGGTCATCGCGGTTCCCACAGGCATCAAGATCTTCTCATGGATCGCGACCATGTGGGGTGGTTCGATCACCTTCCGCGCGCCGATGCTGTGGGCAATCGGCTTCATCTTCCTGTTCACGGTTGGTGGTGTGACTGGCGTTCAGCTCGCCAATGCCGGTCTCGACCGTGCACTGCACGACACCTATTACGTGGTGGCGCATTTCCACTACGTTCTGTCGTTGGGCGCTGTCTTTGCGATCTTCGCGGGCTGGTACTACTGGTTCCCGAAGATGAGCGGCTACATGTATAACGAGTTCACCGCGAAGCTGCATTTCTGGGTCACCTTCATCGGTGTGAACCTGATCTTCTTCCCGCAGCATTTCCTCGGTCTCGCCGGCATGCCGCGCCGTTACATCGACTATCCGGATGCCTATGCAGGCTGGAACATGGTGTCGTCCTACGGCTCCTATATTTCGGGCTTTGCCGTGCTGATCTTCCTCTACAATGTCTTCGAGGCATTCGCGAAGAAGCGTGAAGCGGGTGCAAACCCATGGGGCGAAGGCGCAACCACGCTGGAATGGCAGCTTCCTTCACCGCCGCCGTACCACCAGTGGGAACAGCTGCCGCGCATCAAGTAATCGCGCGAAGGGCATGAGCATTTCCAGCAAAAGTGCGAAGCGGTTTTGCTTAGGATAATGCGACAGAGAAAAGTGAGCATTTCCAGCAAAAGTGCGAAGCGGTTTTGCGTAGGATGATGCGATGGGGAGGGGGAGGTCTGCAAAAGGCTTCGCCCTTTCCAACAAATTGTGCTAAAGGCGGGCGACATTCTGTTCCGCCCATCGCGTTATGACCGTACTGGCAGGTTTGGCCTGCCGACAATTGCACGGCATTTCCGGCAGGAACGGATGTTCTCCGGGAGGGACAGGTTGTGTTGGTTGTCGAACTGCATCGAACAAGATGCGGTGGTCGGACCGGTGAATTTGAGGTTGTTGAAGTCTAATGTCGCTGGTGGAAAAAAACGTAAGCGCTTCAGGTCCGAATGACGCAGTCGCGTTCTCGGAGGCAACGGCGCGGGACTATCTGGTTCTGCTGAAGCCGCGCGTGATGTCGCTTGTGGTTTTCACGGGGCTGGTCGGCCTTGTCCTTGCTCCGGGCACGATGAACCCGGTTCTGGCTGCCATCAGCATTCTCTGCATCGCGGTTGGTGCGGGCGCATCCGGCGCGCTGAACATGTGGTACGACGCCGATATCGACGCGGTGATGAAGCGCACCCGCAGCCGCCCGATTCCAGCTGGTGTGATTGCACCCAATCAGGTTCTGGCTTTCGGTCTGACGCTGTCGGTCTTTTCGGTGCTGACGCTGGGCCTGATGGTCAATTGGCTGTCGGCAGCGCTTCTGGCCTTCACAATCTTCTTCTATGCCGTCATCTACACGATGTGGCTCAAGCGCTCGACGCCGCAGAATATCGTCATTGGCGGTGCTGCGGGCGCGTTCCCGCCGATGATCGGTTGGGCTGCGGCAACGGGCGAGATCACCTGGGACAGCGTCGTGCTGTTCATGATCATTTTCCTCTGGACACCGCCGCATTTCTGGGCGCTGTCGCTGTTTTCGACCAATGATTACGAAGCCGCGCGCATTCCGATGATGCCGAATGTGAGGGGCGAGCTTTCGACCCGCCGTCAGGCGATGTTCTATACGCTGCTCATGGCGCCGGTCGGCGTGCTGCCATGGGTGATGGGCTTTGCAGGCCCGGTCTACGGTGCCGTATCGGTGCTGCTGGGCGGAGCCTTCATCTATTATGCCTGGCGCATGTGGATGGCCGCATCGCAGCCGGAAATGCTGGTTGCCGCGCGCAAGCTGTTTCGCTTTTCGCTGGTGTATCTGTCCGGCCTGTTCGCGGTTATGCTTGTCGAGGCACTGACGTTGAAGGCGCTTCACGCCTTTGGAGTGTTGTAATGGATAAAACGGCAGAAAATCCGGTTCATGAGAAGCTGGAACTGGTCGTGCCGACCGAGCAGCAGAAGAAAGCCCAGCGCAACCGGTCCTGGGGACTGGCAATTGCCTTGGCGCTGTTCGTGCTGCTCGTCTATGTCGGCACGATAGCAAAACTGGGTGCCAATATTCTGGTGCGGCCGCTCTGACAAACAGTTCGGGTTAGGCTGTTTCGGGAGGGAAACTGGGAGGAGACCATGGCAGATCAGCAGAACAAAGACGATAAGCTCAAGCGGCAGCAGCGTTCCAACCGGACCATTGCGATTGCCTGCGTGTCTTTCTTCGTCTGCATGATCGGTGCGGCCTATGCGTCCGTCCCGCTTTACACGCTGTTCTGTCAGGTCACGGGCTATGGCGGCACGACGCAGCGCGTTGAGCAATATTCCGATACGATTCTCGACAAGACCATCAAGGTGCGTTTCGACGCCAATACGGCTAATGGCCTGCCTTGGGATTTCAAGCCGGTGCAGCGCGAAGTGACGGTGCGTATCGGCGAAACCACCATGATCAAGTATGAAGCGCGCAACCTGTTCGATGAAGCGACCTTTGGTCGTGCGAGCTTCAATGTCTCGCCGGGCCGGGCAGGCGCCTATTTCAACAAGGTCCAGTGCTTCTGCTTCACGGATACCACGCTGAAGCCGGGCGAAGACATGGAAATGCCGGTGGTTTTCTTCGTCGATCCGGAGATCGTCAACGATCCCGATCTGAAGGATGTGAAGACCATCACACTTTCCTACACATTTTTCCCGATCGACAAGCCGAAGCCGGTTGCCGATGCAAAGGCAGCAACGAAGCCGGATGATGCGGCGAGCAATGGGGGATAACGGGACGCCAGTTCCGGGGCGGCACATAATGCCGCAAAGACAAATGCGAAGACTGGTTTTATTGTCGGAATCAAACCGTTGGTAAAACCGCTTGAATATCGACGGTATGCGGCATCTGGTCAGGGAGCCATCTGACGCAAAACATAGTCGCGCTTGCTTGTGTCCCTTGGCGGATTTCAGCAGGCAGGCACGAGAGAGGAGCCCCTCAGGGGATTACGGGGAGAGACATGGCGGACGTACACGAGAAGAACCACGATTATCACATCATAGCGCCCAGCCCTTGGCCGTTCCTGAGCTCGATGGGCGCTTTTGTGCTCGCAATCGGCGGCATCGCCTGGATGCGTTACATCAATGCGGGTGAGGTGCCGTTCTTCGGCCTGAACCTCGTCACGCCGTGGATTTTCTTCATCGGCCTCGCAATCGTGCTGTACTGCATGTATGGCTGGTGGGCGGATACCATCAAGGAAGGCAAGGAAGGTCACCATACCCGCGTCGTGTCGCTGCATCTGCGCTACGGCATGATCATGTTCATCGCTTCGGAAGTGATGTTCTTCGTGGCATGGTTCTGGGCCTTCTTCGATGCAAGCCTCTTCCCGAACGAAGTTCATCAGGTGGCGCGCGCCACGTTTACGGGCGGCGTCTGGCCTCCGAAGGGCATCGAGGTTCTCGACCCGCTGCACCTGCCGCTCTACAACACTGTGATTCTGCTCCTGTCGGGCACGACGCTCACCTGGTCGCACCACGCGCTGCTGCACAATGACCGCAAGGGCATGATCACCGGCCTCGCTATCACCGTGGTGCTGGGCATTATCTTTTCGTTCGTGCAGGCCTATGAATACATGCACGCCCCGTTCGCGTTCAAGGACTCGATCTACGGCGCAACCTTCTTCATGGCCACCGGTTTCCACGGTTTCCACGTGATCATCGGCACGATCTTCCTTCTGGTCTGCCTGTTCCGCGCAATCGGTGGTGATTTCACGCCAAAGCAGCATTTCGGCTTTGAAGCTGCCGCCTGGTACTGGCACTTCGTTGACGTGGTCTGGCTGTTCCTGTTCTTCGCCATCTATGTCTGGGGTGGTTGGGGCGCGCCGATGCACGCCGGCTGATTGGCCGTAATCTGAGTTTCAAGGCGGCCCTGGCAACATGGCCGCCTTTTGTTTTGAAACACCGTCAAGATCTTGGAGCGCGCGATGCCTGATGCCAATCTCTATCCGCCGGTCGATCCGATCAAAAGCGGTATTGCCGGGCGCTGCCCGCGCTGCGGCGAGGGCAAACTGTTCAATGGTTTTCTGACGGTCGCGCCGCGCTGCAATGCCTGCGGGCTGGATTATGCGTTTGCCGATTCCGGCGACGGTCCGGCAGCTTTTGTGATCCTGATCATCGGCTTTATCGTGGTCGGGCTGGCGCTTTGGATGGAAGTCAATCTCGGCCCGCCGCTCTGGGTGCATTTCATCCTTTGGGTGCCGCTGGCGATCATTCTCAGCCTCGTGGCCATGCGATGGATGAAGGGTATTCTCATCAATATGCAATATCGCAACAAGGCCGCGCCCGGCACGATACAACGAGGTGCCGATAGCCATCCGGATACCAAAGAATGACAGAGCGTCAGGCATCGCGCCGCTTTCCATGGGGCGTTCTCATCGCATCGGGTATCGCGCTCGTCATCCTTCTGGCGCTCGGCACCTGGCAGGTGGAGCGGCTCTATTGGAAGGAAGCGCTGATCGCTTCCACCAATGAGCGCATCAAGGAACCGCCTTTGCCGCTGGCGGAGATGGAAAAGCTCTATAAGGAAAAGGGCACGGTCGAATATCTGCCTATGACCGTTTCCGGCACCTTCATGCATCAGGGCGAACGGCATTTCCTGTCCACCTATGAAGGTGCGGCAGGCTATAATGTCTATACGCCGCTGATGCTGGAAGACGGACGCTTCGTGCTGGTCAATCGCGGCTTCGTTCCCTACGAGAAGAAGGACCCGGCCACCCGCGCCGATGGCCAGCTGGACGGGCCGGTGAGCATAACCGGGCTGGCGCGCGACCCGCTATCCGCAAAGCCCGGTTTCTTCCTGCCCGAAAACGATATCGCCAAAAATATCTTCTACTGGAAAGACTGGGCGGCGATGGCCGAAAGCGCCGATCTGCCGGATCTCAATCAGGTGGTGCCTTTCTTCATCGATGCCGACAGCAAGCCCAATCCGGGCGGTCTACCCATCGGCGGCGTGACGATCATCGATTTTCCCAACAATCATCTGCAATATGCTGTGACGTGGTACGGCCTCGCTCTGGCGCTGATGGGGGTTGTCGGAACGTGGCTCTGGCGCTATCGAAAATCGCCAAGGGGTTGACATTGGCCGCGTTGCGGCCCAACTCGGAGGCTACAGATCTTAAGTATTTCGTCACGCCGAACCTGCGAGCTTCTTCATGACCGATCAGCGCCCCCCATTGGAAATTCGCCTTTGCGGTCCGCGCGGCTTTTGCGCCGGTGTTGACCGGGCGATCCAGATCGTCGTGCTGGCGCTGAAGAAATACGGCGCGCCGGTCTATGTCCGCCATGAGATCGTGCATAACCGCTATGTGGTCGAAGGGCTGCAATCGCGCGGCGCGATCTTTGTCGAAGAGCTTGATGAAATCCCGGCGGAGCATCGCGATCAGCCGGTGGTTTTCTCGGCCCATGGCGTTCCGAAATCCGTGCCTGCCGATGCGGAATCGAAGAGCCTCTTCTATCTCGATGCGACATGCCCGCTGGTTTCCAAGGTGCACAAGCAGGCCATGCGCCATCAGCGGCTTGGACGCCATGTCATCCTGATTGGCCACTCCGGCCATCCGGAAGTCATCGGCACGATGGGCCAGCTGCCGGAAGGCGCTGTCACGCTGATCGAAACGGTCGAGGACGCCCGCAACTGCCATTTTGCTGATGAGGATAATCTCGGTTTCGTCACGCAGACGACGCTCTCGGTGGACGATACCGCAGGCATTATCGAGGAATTGCAGGCGCGCTTCCCCAATCTTTCGGCTCCGGCTGCGGAATCGATCTGCTATGCCACCACCAACCGTCAGGATGCGGTTCGCGCGGCAGCGCCCGGCTGCGACCTGTTCCTGATTGTCGGTGCGCCGAATTCGTCCAATTCGAAACGTCTGGTCGAAGTAGCGGAAAAGGCGGGCGCGCGCATGTCCATGCTGGTGCAACGCGCGGCTGATATCGAGTGGGACAAGATCGGCGATATTTCGGTCGTCGGTCTTTCGGCGGGTGCTTCCGCCCCGGAAATCATCGTTGACGAAATCATCGCATCGTTCCGCGACCGCTTCGATGTGCGCATCGAACTGGCGGAAACGGCAGTGGAAACGGAAAACTTCCTTGTGAATCGTGAAATTCGCGATGTGGAACTGACGGTGCAGGATATGGCATTCGTCAATGGCGAGAACAGGGTTGTCGGCATTCCGAAACTGGCGCCCAAAATAATGCCCAAGGTCATATAGGGGAAATAAGCGGCATGGCCGTCTATACTGATATCAACGAAATCGAACTTGGCGCATTCCTGCAGCAATACGATATCGGCACGCTGACGTCCTATAAGGGCATTGCCGAGGGCGTGGAGAATACCAATTATCTCCTGCACACCACTTCCGGCTCCTTCATTCTGACGCTTTATGAAAAGCGCACCAACCGCGAAGACTTGCCGTTCTTTCTGGGCCTGATGCAGCATCTGGCCCGGCATGGCGTGGATTGCCCGCAGCCGGTGATACGCAGCGACGGCGAAACGATCGGCGAACTGGCCGGGCGCCCGGCGGCCATCGTCACCTTTCTGGAAGGCATGTGGATGCGCAAGCCGACGGTGGCGCATTGCGAGGCCGTGGGCGAGGGACTGGCGCGCATGCATCTGGCAGGCGAGGATTTCGCCATGCGCCGCCGCAACGGTCTGACGCTGCCCGACTGGCGCCCGCTGTGGAACCTGTCGCGCGAACGCGCCGATACGGTCGAACCGGGGCTGGTCGAAGAAGCCGAAGCCGATCTCGACTTTCTGGAAAAGCATTGGCCGGCCGAACTGCCGCACGGTGTGATCCATGCCGACCTGTTCCCGGACAATGTCTTTTTCCTCGGCGACAAGCTGTCGGGCTTCATCGATTTCTATTTCGCCTGCACCGATATTCTGGCCTATGACGTTGCCGTCTGCCTGAATGCGTGGTGCTTCGAAAAAGACTTTTCCTATAATCGCACCAAGGGCGCAGCGCTGTTGCGTGGTTACACATCGATCCGTCCGCTTTCGACGGCGGAAGCCGATGCGCTGCCGGTCCTCTCGCGGGGGGCTGCGGTGCGCTTCATGCTGACGCGGCTTTATGACTGGCTGACCGTCCCCGACGGCAGCTTCGTCATGAAGAAGGACCCGATGGAATATGTGCGCAAGATGCGCTTCCACCGCCAGATCGTTTCGGCTGCCGAATATGGGCTGGAACCGCAGGGAGTGGCTGCGTGAAGCGGATCGAAGCCTATACGGACGGCGCTTGCTCCGGCAATCCCGGCCCCGGCGGCTGGGGGGCGGTGCTGCGCTGGAACGGCAATGAGAAAGAGCTGAAGGGCGGCGAGGCCGAGACCACCAACAACCGCATGGAGTTGATGGCGGCAATTTCGGCACTGTCGGCGCTGAAGGAACCTTGCGAAGTCGATCTCTATACGGACTCGGTCTATGTGCGCGACGGTATTTCCGGCTGGATTGAAGGCTGGAAGCGCAATGGCTGGAAAACAGCGGCCAAGAAGCCGGTGAAGAATGCCGAGCTATGGCAATTGCTGGATGAGGCGCGCAAGCCGCACAAGGTCAACTGGCACTGGGTCAAGGGCCATGCCGGGCACCCGGAAAACGAACGGGCCGACGAACTGGCCCGCGCCGGTATGGAGCCGTTCAAATATGGCGGCCACAAATCTTTGAAGGTGCTTTAGACATCATTCTGGATACTAAAAAGGGCGGTTTTCACCGCCCTTTTTTGCATTGGATCAAAGCTGTTCGAGAATTCCGGCAGCAGCGGAGGTCACGGCCTGACCGGCCTGTTCCTCGATATTGAGCGTCTTGACCACGCCATCTTCGACGATGGCCGAATAGCGCTTGGAGCGAATGCCAAGGCCGCCCGCGGTGGCGTCGAGTTCAAGGCCTGCTGCCTTGGTGAAAGTGGCTGAACCGTCTGCGAGATAAAGAATCTTGCCTTCGCCGCCGGTGCTCTGCGCCCATGCGCCCATGACGAAGGCGTCATTGACGGCGACGACCGCAATCTGATCCACGCCCTTGGCGAGAATTGCATCGCGATTGTCGAGATAGCCCGGCAGGTGGTTGAGGCTGCAGGTCGGCGTGAAAGCGCCCGGAACGGCAAAGAGGACGACCTTCTTGCCTTTGAAGACTTCGTCGGTCGTCACTTCCTTGACACCGTCCGCAGTCTTGACCTTGAAGGTTGCTGCGGGAAGCGTGTCGCCAACTTTGATCGTCATCTGTTCTCTCCTGAGGGCAGGGGATAAATCGCCGTCTGATCCGCTGCCTGATTTTAAAACTGTCATTGCCGCACTGCGAAGCGCAGGCAGCGACAGTTAAACCGATAACGGGGCGCTCGACAATTTCAAAACGTTGATATTGCCATCAAAAAGGGCGAGGGCGCACACGACTTCAGTCGAGCGTGACCTGTCCCGATACAGCCTTGCCGTTCTGCACGACGGTATAGTCGACTGTTGCATAGCGCGCATTGCCCTTGATCGTAACGGTGAAGTTGCGATTGCCGGACGCCACCGGATCAGACAGGCGAAGCTTGTCGCTGGCGACGAAAAGCTCGGCAGGTGCTTTGGGATCAGGCACGGCCACGGTGAAGACGGCCGTGTCCTCATCGCGCTTCACAGCGCTGACGCCGAAAGTGGGGGAGGCCGTCGCCGGAAGCCGCCCGAAGGCCGTCTCCACAATGGTACGCGCGGCAATGGCCTGCGGCTCGGCGGATTCGGCATTTGCACTCACGGGGAAGTCGAATTCGGCCTGCACGGGGATGCAGATATGTTCGCAAACACCCAGAAAGGCATGGCCTTTGAGGCGTGTGTCATCGGGTTGCAGCTTGAAGATGATGGGGAGCGAAACCGGCTTCTTGTAGCCGATGCCGTCGTCATCTCCACCGAACCGCACTGGCGCGGGATAGTCGATCTGTGCGTTGGCGTTGCCATCAAGATTGATCTGTGGCGGCACACCGGCACTGCCCGGATTGCGCCAATAGGTTTTCCACCCCGGCTGCAACTCGATTTGCAACGCGCCGCGTATCTCGCGCTTTGGGCCCGCTTCAGCTGAAACCGCACCATCTTCGATGATGACGCGGACGCGCCCGCCGGGGGTGTCGGTCCAGGCGGACGTTGAAGCGTGGGCGGGCAGGGCCGAGGTGGCCAGCAGGCCAAACGCAAGAATATTCAGACGTGTTTTCATTGTTCAAAAATGAAATGAAATCATGGTTGCTTCAAGTCCAACATTGTTGGGAGCAATTATATTTTTGCGTCCGTCGAAGACAATTCTGCGACGCCCATTGTTATTTTCTGCAGGCTTGCTACCTTCATCACTATGACCACGATGCGGAAGCCAAACCACGAGCAGGGGTTCTTAAACGGGCAGTTCCTGCTGGCCATGCCCGGCATGAGCGACGAGCGTTTCGCCCGGTCGGTGGTCTATATCTGCGCCCATTCGGACGAGGGCGCGATGGGCTTCATCATCAATCAACTGCAGCCGATCGGCTTCCCGGATATTTTGCGCCAGATTGGCGTGATCGATGAGGATGAACTGATCATTTTGCCAGAGCGCACGCAGCATATGATGGTGCGCAATGGCGGGCCGGTAGATACCTCGCGCGGTTTTGTGCTGCATTCCGACGATTACATGGTCGATTCCACCATGCCGGTCTCCGAAGATGTCTGCCTGACCGCAACGGTTGATATTCTGCGCGCCATTTATGGCGGCAAGGGCCCGTCACAGGTTTTGATGGCGCTGGGCTATTCCGGCTGGGCGCCGGGGCAGCTGGAAGCAGAACTTGCCGACAATGGCTGGCTCTGTTGCGATGCGCCGCTCGACATGCTTTTCGACAGCGACATCGAAGGCAAATATTCCCGCCTCATGATGCATATGGGCATCGACATGTCGCGACTGGTTTCCGACGCGGGGCATGCGTGAGTCAAGGGAGTAGGGGAATAGGGCAGTAAGGGAGTAGGTCAAAAAGACTTGCTTCGGCTGACCCGATTCAGTTTTTATTCCCCTATTCCCCTATTCCCCTATTCCCCTATTCCCCTAATCTCACGCTGCCGCTGCTTCCAGCTGTTCCTTGATCATACGGGTGGCGTCTTCGCGGCTGGTCGGCTGGCCGAACATGAAGCTCTGCACATATTCGCAGCCCATCTGGCGCAGCTGGAGCGCGTCGCTTTCGCTCTCCACACCTTCCGTCACAACCGCCAGCCCCAGATCATGCGCCATGCTGACGATGGAACGCAGCAGGGTGGTCTTCTGCGGCTGGTCGCCCTTCACGAAGGAGCGGTCGATCTTGATGATGTCGAACGGGAAGCGCGTCAGATAGGCTAGCGACGAATAGCCGGTGCCGAAATCATCCAGTGACAGGCCGATCCCCATCGTCTTGAGCCGCGCCAGCACATGGGCCGACTGCTCGGGATTTTCCATGAGGACGGATTCGGTCAGCTCCAGCTTCAGGCTGCCCGGATTGAGGTGGATGCGCGACAGTACGGACCGGACATCGTTGATGAGGTCTTGCCGGATGAGTTGCGTGGATGACAGGTTGACCGAGACGAACAGGTCGAGTTTCGGGAATTGTTCCTGCCAGGCGAAGAGGTCTTCGGCGGCGCGCTGCATGGCGAAAAGGCCAAGCTGCACGATCAGTCCAGAGTTTTCGGCAATCGGAATGAATTCCGACGGCGAGATTGCGCCACGGCGCGGATGTTCCCAGCGCATTAGCGCTTCGAAACCGGCGATGGTGCCTTCCTCCAGTTTGACGATCGGCTGATAGGCCATGCTGATTTCGTCGCGTTCGAGCGCGCGGCGCAGATCGGATTCCAGCTGCAGCTTGTCGCTGCCGATGGCGCGGAAGGCTGGGCGGAACGGCTCGATCCGGTCGCCGCCAAAGCGCTTGGCCTGATACATGGCCAGTTCCGCGTCCTTCACGAAATCTTCTGCCGTGGTGGCGGTTTTCGTCCATGTGATGAGGCCGACGGAGGCGGTCAGGACGATCTCGCGCTTGGCGTAGGCAATGGGCGCGCGGGTGGCCTGACGCAGCGCTTCCGCAAAGGCCGCGATACGGCCGGGGTCGCTCTCTGATGCAAGCAGCAGCCCGAACTGGTCGGAAGACAGGCGCGACAGCGTGTCCTGCGGCTTCATCAATCGCGCCAGACGGCGCGAAATGGTCAAAAGGATTGTATCGCCCGCCGACATGCCCAGACTGTCATTGACCTGCTTGAAGCGGTCAATATCGATCATGAACACGGTCGGGTGCAGATTGCTCTCGCCGCGCGCCATGTTCATCACATTGCTGAGGCGGTCGAGGAAAAGCTCACGGTTGGGCAAGCCGGTCAGATTGTCATGTACGGCATCGTGCAGCAGGCGCTCTTCGGCCTTCTTCTGCTCGGTAACGTTGACGAGCGTGCCGACGCAACGCACGACTTCGCCGTCCGAGCCGATCACCGGGCGGGCGCGCAGCGCATACCAGTGGTAATGGCCGTCATTGGCGCGCATACGGAAAATCTGGCCGATGCGTCCGCGGCGGTTTTCCAGAATGGCGTCCAGCGTCGAACGGAAACGATCCCGGTCGTCGGAATGCATGACGGGCAGCCAGTTGCGCACCGGTCCCTGCAAGCTGCTTGCCGAATTGCCGAGCTGGTTGGCGATATCGGGCGTCGTAACCACGCGGTCGCGCGGCACATCCCAGTCCCAGACGATATCGCCCGCGCCGATGACGGCAAGCGCCTGGCGTTCCATGTCGGACAGCAGCCCTTGCTGCAGCGCACCGCCCGCAAAGGCGTGCTGCATGACGGTAAAGCCGATCAGAAGCACAATCAGCACGAGGCCGCCGCCCAGCGCTGGCTGGACAATATCGTTGTCGAGACGGCCCGTGACCGCCATCCATGCGCCGAGCAGCCATATCAATGTGAGAAGCCAGGCGGGTATCAGCATGACCGCCCGGTCATAGCCCTTCACCGCGAGATAGCCGATAATCGCCACACCGGAAACGACGGTCAGTGCGAGCGAGATGCGGGCGATGCCCGAGGCAATCGGCGGATCGAAAACCGCAACGCCTGCAAGCGCCAGCAGGCCCAGAACCCACGTCACCGCGCCATAGCTGAAATGGTCGTGCCAGCGGTTGAGATTGAGATAGGCGAACAGGAAGATCACCAGCGAGGCGGCAAGCGCCACCTCTGTGCCCGCGCGCCATATCTGCTCATTGCCGGGTGTGATTTCCATCAGCTTGTTCCAGAAGCCGAAATCGACGCAGATATAGGCGAGAACCGCCCATGCAAGCGCCGCCGTGGCTGGAAACAGCGAGGTGCCCTTGACGACGAAGAGAATGGTCAGGAACAGCGCCAGCAGGCCTGAAATGCCAAGCAGGATACCGCGATAGAGCGTATAAGAATTGACCGTGTCCTTATAGGCTTCCGGTTCCCACAGATAAAGCTGCGGCAGATTATGCGAGGAAAGCTCGGCGACGAAGGTGACCACGCTGCCCGGATTGAGCGTGATGCGGAACACATCCGCATCGGCGCTTGGCTGGCGGTCGAGCGCGAAGCCTTCGCTGGGGGTGATCGACGCAATACGCGGCGAGCCGAGATCCGGCCAGATAATGCCTGAACCGACAAGACGGAAATGCGGCGCGACGATCAGGCGGTCGATCTGCTGGTCGGTCGGATTGGCGATGGAGAAAGCGGCCCAGTCGCCGGAGGCATTGCTGTTCTGATCGGCCTGCACTTCGATGCGGCGCACAATGCCATCGGGGCCGGGCGCGGTAGAAACCTGAACGCTCTCGCCCTTGTTGCGCAGGAGTTCGACGGCGCGCGACAGATCGAGAGCGGTGTCGTCCTTGGAAATCTTGATCGGTTCGATGGCAGATGCATGAACGGTCGAAAAGGCCAGAAAGACGATCAACGCGAGAAACCGCGCGGCGTTCTGGAATAGCTTTTCAGAAAAACCGCTCACGAGCGTTCAACCTTGCCATTGATCATGCGGCCATCCAACATACGTTTGTCGCTTTCTATGAGGGCGAACAGCAGGTGGTCCTGCCAGAAGCCATTTATCTTGAGATAGGAGCGCAACAGTCCTTCTCTCTGAAATCCGGCTTTTTCGAGAAGCCGGACCGAACGTACATTATGGGGAATACAGGCAGCTTCAATCCGGTGCAACCGCAGTTGGTCGAATGCAAAGGGGATAACCAGAGAGAGCGCCTCGGTCATATAGCCTTTACCCGCGAAAGGAGCGCCGCTCCAATAGCCGATCATGCCGTTCTGTCCTACGCCGCGCCGGATATTGCCGAGCGTGATACCGCCGAGAATGCGATTATCGCTGTTGCGGAAAATGAAGAAAGGATAGCCGGTTCCGGCAGAAATTTCTTCCTGAAAACGCCGCATGCGATAGCGGAAGGCGCTTTTCGTCAGGTCATCGTCGGGCCAGGTCGGCTCCCACGGGGTTAGAAACGCCCGGCTTTGCTCACGCAGATTTGCCCAGCCCGCGAAATCACCCATCATGGGCTCGCGCAGATAAATGCGCTGTCCACGCAGGATCGTCGGGTTGTTGCGCCGAAACGACAGGCCGATCATCGGAGTTAGGGGAGTAGGTGAGTAGGGGAATAAGTGAGTAGGAAAAACGAAATCTTCACGGCCACATACTCCCCTATTCCCTTATTCCCCTACGGCCTTAAACAGCTATCTTTCTCGTATGCGCATTGGTCGACAGCGCATCGGTGAGGTCGCCGAAGCTCATCAGGCGGCCAACGGGGCCGACACCCGCGATGGTCGGCTTGCTGTCGAGGAACAGGCGACCTGCAAGGTCCGTCAGGCGTTCCGGCGTGATCAGGGAAAGGCGTTCCATCAATTCGTTATTGTCGACCGGGCGGCCATAGAGCAGGAACTGGCGGGCCAGCTGGCCTGCGCGGCTGGCTGCACTTTCCTGCGACATCAGAAGGCTGGCGCGATATTGCGCCCGGGCGCGATTGACTTCCTCGATACTGATCGAATCCGCCGCCTTGTGCAGCTCGTCAATGATGACCGGAACCAGTTCCACCAGTTCATCGCGACCCGTGGCGGCATGGATGCCGAACAGGCCGGTATCCGAAAAGCCCCAATGGAAGGCATAGACCGAATAGCACAGGCCGCGCTTTTCGCGCACTTCCTGGAACAGGCGGGAAGACATGCCGCCGCCCAGCACCATGGACAGAAGCTGCGAGGCATAGAAGTCGCGCACATGATAGGCGCGGCCTTCAAAGCCGATTAGCACCTGCGCATCCATCAATTCGCGGTTTTCGCGGAAGTCGCCGCCGACATAGGTGGCAAGCTCAAGCGTCGGGGCCGTGTTATGGGCACGGAAACCACCGAGGCGTTTTTCAACTTCCTTGACGAAAGCATCGTGGTCCACGCCACCGGCAGCCGTTACGACCATGCGGTCGGCGCTGTATTGCTCGTCCATATACTGGCGCAGATCGGCGGAAGAGAAGGACATCACCGTATCCGGCTCGCCAAGAATGGCGCGGCCGATGGGCTGGTGACGATAGGCTGTTTCGGTGAAACGGTCGAAGACGATATCGTCCGGCGTGTCGTGCGCCGCGCCGATCTCCTGCATGATCACCTGCTTTTCGCGCTCCAGTTCGGCTTCGTCGAACTTCGATGCGGTCAGGATGTCGGAGAGGATATCAATGGCGAGAGGCATGTCATCGCGCATCACGCGCGCGTAATAGGATGTAGTCTCGACGCTGGTTGCGGCGTTGATCTCGCCGCCCACATCTTCGATATCCGAGGCGATTTGCCAGGCAGAGCGGTTTTCCGTGCCCTTGAAGGCCATATGTTCGAGGAGATGGGCTATTCCGTGCCGGTTGGCGGCTTCGTTTCTCGCGCCGGCTTTAACCCAGATTCCAAGCGCCACGCTTTCCACATGCGGCATGGTATCGGTGGCTATCGTCAACCCATTGGGAAGACGCGTTACTTCAACACCCATAAGCGAACTGCTCCCTGCATTCCCCGCTCTGACTTTTCATGGGCCCGATCCGGTTCGGGGTCGGGCTCAAATTTCCTTTCCGGAGCCTCAGGCGTGGGCTCTGGAATGGCGGCTTACATATTCTTCTACGATTTTCAGGTCGTTGTGAAGAACTGTGAAGCTTTCTTTTCGTTGCATCAAGTCCGACAGCCATGCCGGGAGCTGCGGTTCGACACCGCATGCAGCCTTTACGGCATCGGGGAATTTGGCCGGATGCGCGGTGGCGAGCGCTACCATCGGTGCTGCGCCGGACACATTTTCGCGAGCCACTTTTACGCCAATGGCCGAATGCGGATCGAGAAGATAACCGTCATCAGCCAGCACCGACTTGATCGTTTCCGCCGTTTCCGCAACCGTCGAGCGGCCTGCGGAGAATTCGGCGCGGATCGCCGAAAGCGGCTTTTCGGAAATGGTGAAGCCGCCCGATTGCTTCAGGCTCTGCATAAGGCCGCGCACGGCAGCATCATCGCGGTCATGGGCCTCGAACAGCAGACGTTCGAAATTGGACGAAATCTGGATATCCATCGACGGCGAGGTGGTCTGGGCCACACCGCGCATTTCATAAGCGCCGGTGTCGAGCGTGCGCGACAGAATGTCGTTGTCGTTGGTTGCGACGATCAGGCGTTCGATGGGCAGACCCATGCGCTTGGCCACATAGCCTGCGAAAATATCGCCGAAATTGCCGGTCGGAACAGTGAAGGACACCGGACGGTCCGGCGCGCCGAGGCTCAGCGCAGCGGTGAAATAATAGACCACCTGCGGCATGATACGCGCCCAGTTGATCGAATTCACACCCGAAAGCGACAGCGCATCGCGGAAGGCGAGGTCGTTGAACATGCCTTTGACGAGGTTCTGGCAGTCGTCGAAATTGCCTTCGATGGACAGCGCATGAACATTGGCGAAGCCCGACGAAGTCATCTGGCGCTGCTGCACCGGCGAGACGCGGCCATTCGGGAACAGGATGAAGATGTCCGTGTTGTCGCGACCGCCAAAGGCTTCGATTGCCGCACCGCCGGTATCGCCAGAGGTTGCGCCGACGATGGTGGCGCGCTCGCCACGGCTTGCCAGCACATAGTCCATCATGCGCGCCAGAAGCTGCATGGCGACGTCCTTGAAGGCGAGCGTCGGGCCGTGGAAGAGTTCGAGCACGAATTCATTCGCGCCGGTCTGGACGAGCGGACACACGGCATCATGACGGAAGGTGCCATAGGCTTCGCGCACCATGCGTTCGAAATCGGCCTGCGGAATTTCGCCACCGGTGAAGGGCGTCAGCACGGCCAGCGCGATTTCGACATAGGATTTTCCGCGCAGGCTGCGGATTTGTTCTGGAGAAAACTGCGGGTATTCCTGCGGCAGATAGAGGCCGCCATCGCGGGCAAGTCCGGCGAGCAATGCATCGCTAAAACCCAGGACCGGGGCTTCGCCGCGTGTGCTTACATATTTCATTTCGTCAGGCCTTCATTCCAGATATCTGCCCAGATCGGCTGCGCATGTCTCATTCGACGCGCATCTTATTGGGATGCGTTTCAAAGCTGTGCAAATGCAATAGGGCGTCCATAAAAAAGCCGCAAGAAATTAAAACATCCCGGAGGGGGTGGGGTTGCTCTTCGCGGCAAAAAACGGGAAAACGTCATCGCGCACTGTTTTGTGCGCAGTGGTATAAAGCATTTCCAGCAAAAGTGCGAAGCGGTTTTGCGTTGGGAAATGTGGCGGCGGAACAAATTGGGGTGGTCCGGCGGTTTCAATGAAATCGGCGCGCTCTCAAACAAACGAATTAATGCAGGGAAGCCCGGTTTATGCAGAAAGCATCACAGAATCGTTCATCGTTGTTTCCAGTCTTTGCAACGGTTTTGCTCGCAGCGCTTGCGGGTTGCACGACCAGTGGCAGCGAAAAGCCTGGCGATATGGCGGCTGAAGGTCCAAAGCGCATCAGCGCATCTGAGCTTCGCGCCTATTGCCCGACGGTGACGCTGCGTGACGGAACCGCCTTCTTCAGCACCTATGCCAAGGGCGGCGACAAGGACCCGGCACAGGTGGTCTATCAGGCATCGCTGACCGATGTGACGCGTTCGTGCCAGTATGGCGACGGCAACATTACCATCGATGTGGCTGCCGCTGGCAAGGTTGTGCCCGGTCCGAAATATAAGAGCGGCACCATCACCATGCCGGTGCGTGTGGCCGTGCGTCAGGGTGATCAGGTGGTCTATTCCAAGCTGCACAAGCAGGCGGTCACCATCACCAACGGCGATACCGCGACCCAGTTCGTCTTCAACGACAAGGGCATTTCGCTGCCAATGCCGGACAAGCAGAATATCCAGATTTTCGTCGGCTTCGATGAAGGCCCGAATCCCAAGTAATTTTCGCAGCGCCTGATAGGGCGGAGCGCTTATCGGAAAACCAGATGCGCGGGGCAAAACCCGCGCATTTTTTGTTGCCTGCGCGCGATATTGGTACAGTCGCGAACGTCGATATATTTGCGAGCTCTAATACAAAAACAAAACTGCCAATAAATTAATATTGTTCCCAAAAGATGCGGTTCGTGTAATAGTCATATCGTTTTTATATGTTTATATTGATGCTGTGGGTCTGTGCTTATATTTAATATAGCTGCTTATGCGGGATAAGCAGTATAGTCCCTGCCACAGATCGTTTGCGAGGTTTCAAGGGCGGATGGTGCGCAGGCGGAGCAGTGGCGGCAGCCTTTTCAATCCAGTTCCTCTTATCCTTCTCTTGCTGCTTCTCTGTGGAGCGGTCGCCGGGCATTGGGTTGGCGAAAAACTACGAAGAATGGGCGATGAGCGACAGGTGAATGCCTATATGGAGGCATTGCTTTCCTATGCGGGGCGGCTGATCGACTCGGCGCACAATACTCTCGATCAGGCGGAACAGTCGCCCCACAGGGTTTGCTCCGCCGATGAGCGGGTCTATCTGCGCAGAATTCTCTTCAAAGCCTATCAGATCAAGGATATCGGCCGGCTGATCGATGGCCGGTTGAACTGTTCGACGCTGCTGCCGGATCTGGCGCGGCAGGAACCGCGCTCCACGGCGGATGTGCTGCTGCCTGACGGAACCTACGTCTATGCCGACCGCCCGCTGGTTACGCCGGGAACCTATGGCCCGGTGATGGGCAAGGGCAACTCCAATGTCGTTCTAAGCCCGGCGGCCTTCGATTTCATGCATACGCCGGGCTATGCCTTCGCCCTGTTCATGAGCGACCAGTCGCGCGAGAATTTCGCCCGCTTCTATGAATATCCGGCCAATGCCGATCTGGAGCCGTTATCGGGCGGGCGTATAAGGGACTTTGTCGAAAAGCATGACCAGCTGAACGCCTATGCCTGCGAACCGGACAAGCTCATCTGTCTCACGCTGAGGACGGAGATCGACCGCACAAGCCTGCATGCGCGGCTGCGATCATTTCTTTCCATTGTGCTTGGCATGTTGGCGGCTGGCAGTCTTGGCCTTGGCTGGCGCGTCTATAATAATCGCGACCGTTCGCTGATGACGCTCCTGTCCAGAGCGCTGACAAAAAAGGAACTGGAGGTTGTCTACCAGCCGGTAGTCAATGTTGCCAGTGGCGCGATTGTCGGTTTTGAGGCTCTGATACGCTGGGAGATTCATAAGGGAGACTTTGTTCCGCCGGATGTTTTCATTACGCGGGCGGAGAAGAGCGGGCTGA
Source organism: Brucella sp. NBRC 113783 (assembly GCF_040372265.1). Taxonomy (NCBI): domain Bacteria; kingdom Pseudomonadati; phylum Pseudomonadota; class Alphaproteobacteria; order Hyphomicrobiales; family Brucellaceae; genus Brucella; species Brucella sp. NBRC 113783. Next base: position 862,255 of record NZ_BAABRX010000001.1, read on the forward strand.
TCCATCGCATAACGCTTTATGTAATCGATGCAGTGATCAGCGAAATGGGCGAGCTGTTGCGCGCCAAGCCCGGCTTGCGCATCAATATCAACATAAGCGCCCGCGACCTGCATGACATGGAATTCGCCAACCGGCTGGAGGCGCGGCTGGTGAAAGCGTCCATCGACCCGCAGCAGATCGGTCTGGAGCTGACCGAGCGTACAGCGGTGGATTTTGCGAAGGCTTCCGGTGCGATCCATCATTTGCGCGAGAAGGGGCATCGCATCTATATCGATGATTTTGGAACAGGCTATTCCAGCCTGGCTTATCTCGGCGCGTTGAATGTGGATGCGATCAAGATCGATAAGACGTTCACGCGGACCGTCGATAATGGCAGCACGGTTTCGATCGTTCCGCAGATATTGGCCATGGCGCGGCAGCATTGTCTGGACGTGGTTGTTGAAGGTGTGGAAACGGAGGCGCAGGCGCTCTATTTCGCCAGGGAAAGTGCGGGCGACAGCGCGCCGGTCAAGGCGCAGGGCTGGTATTTCGGCAAGCCGGTCTCTGCGATCATCGCGCGAACGCTGGTGGTTGCAAAACCCGCAAAACCCGTAAAACGCCGGAAGACGACCCGAAAAGGCTCGTTTCTGGGCATTGGCGGCGAGCCGCGTGGTTAGATAGACTGATGTCTTACCGCATTCTGTGAATATCCTAAAAGCAAAACGCGCTTTAGCTAAAATTCGAATTAAATTCGACAGCGATGTTCAAACGAAAAGCAACGAGTCTGCGCTAGTCTGCACCCATGAAACAGAAATATGAACGTATTCTCGAACCGACGGATACCTGGGCGATCTTCGAGACGTCTACGGGTGAGCCTGTCATGATGGGGACCCGGCTGCTGATCGGTCTTGCCGAGCAGGAAGCCGAAGAGCTGCTGGCCATCCTCAACGCGCCGCCGAAGGGGCGCAGCAAACGCTCCGCCGCCTGAGTGTCTGTTCCAAAAGTCGCCATGCCGGACTGCAAATGGCAATCTGAGTTTTGTATTCGCATAATCTGATCCGAAAAGTCTGCAACTTTTCTGGATTGCGCGAGGCTCCCGGTGCTCACGTACCCAAAAGTACGGCTCAAGCTCCGGTTCTCGAAATCACCATTTTCGCCACGGCCTGTCGCTTTTGATTCAGACACTGAAGCAGTACAGACGATAGCCCGAACGTTCGGGCTATCGCGATATTTGGATCAAACCGGACAGCGTGCCGGCATCTTGTGTGTCAGGCGTCGGTCCAGATCGATAGCGCGTTGATGACGCTCGCCAGATCCTTGTGACGGTGGATCACCGTCTCGGCGCCAGCATCCGTCAGGCGGTCGGCATGGCCGGGATAGGTGTGCGCGCCACCCGTAAAGCCGATGACGCGCATACCGGCGGCACGCGCGCCATGGATGCCGTGCACGGAATCCTCGATCACGATCACATTGCTTGGATCGGCATCGAATTGCTTGGCCGCATAAAGGAACACATCCGGCGCGGGCTTGGTCTTTTTGGTGCCGACTTCCTTTGCCGAAAAAATATTCGGTGCAAAGAGATCGTAAAGCTCAACGCGCTTCAGCATGGTTTCCAGCCGTGCGCTGGTCGAGTTGGAGCAGATGCATTTCGGCAGCTTCAATGCCGAAACCACTTCCACAATATCATCGACAGCCTGCACCTCGTTCTTGAGGCGCTCATCGAGAATGCTTTCCGATTTATCGATCAGCGAAGCGGAAAGCGCTATGCCTGCCTCGCGCTCGACCGTCAGCAGGATGTCCTGCCAGGTGAGACCGGCGAAACGTTCGGCCAGTTCGTCGGCGGAAATCTGAAAACCGGCATCGGTCAGAAGCACGGATTCGACTTCCGCAGCGATGATTTCGGAATCCACCAAAACGCCATCGCAATCGAAAATGATGAGGGACGGAGCCGCCATGTGGGTAGCCTTCTTATCGGGAGGAGGACGCATTCACACTTGCGGGAACGCATCGGGAATATTGAAGGATCAGCTACAACTTTATAGCCCTAGCGTCAAACTTCACCGGAGACCTCGCGCCGTCTGCGGTCCAGCTCTTCGCTATAGCGCCTGAGCGTATGCGCTTCACTCAACAGGCCCATGACCTTGCGTTCCTGCGCATTGTTGACCACGGCGAGCGCTTCGCTTTCGGAACGGTCAAACCGCACGACAGCTTCCTTTGCGTTCATTTGCGGCAACAGGAATTCATCCTGATACTTCAAAAGCTCGCTGATGCTGTGGTTTTCCGAACTGTCGAAACTGTCGGCATAGACTTCCGGCACGGGGATCATGCCGACATAGCGTCCTTGCGCGTCCACCGCGATGACCCGCTGGGTGGAACCAAGCGGGAAATCGTGGCGGAAGGTTTCGATATCCGTGTCGATCAGCACGGTGCGCACATCGTGACGCATCATGCGGCTGACGGTCAGATTGCGTATCCAGCCAATATCATGCGCCGAGCGGATGGCTTCGCCGCGCAGGTGGAAGCGCCAGGTGGCGAAGGAGTAGCCGAAGGTCTTGCGGACCATCAGCGAGGAGGACACGACGGCGCCCAGCACCAGCATGGAAATCGGAAAATCGCCGGTCAGTTCCAGCGCGAGAAAGGTCATGGTCATAGGGCCGCCGACGATGGCGACGGCCAGTGATGACATGCCGATCACCGCATAGACTTCCGGCGCAAGCGTCAGGCTGGTTGGCAGCACCACGCCCGCGACCGCCGCGAAAAGCTTGCCGGTCAATGCGCCCAGAAACAGCGATGCGAAGAACAGGCCGCCGCGAAAGCCGGAGCCGATGGAAATTGCCGAGGCCAGCGATTTCGTCAGGATCAGCAACAGCAGCGCCGAGATGGTAATATTCGCATTCAGATCGAGATGCAGCGCGCCATGGCCGGACGCCAGCACCTGCGGCGAGAAGAAGGCGATCAGACCGACGATGGCCCCGCCGATAGCCGGTGTCAGTACATTGGGCAGAAAACTGCGCCGGGTGATTTGCTCGACGAATGTTACGCCGCGCATGATCAAAATGGCGATCCCTGCCGAAACAAAGCCCAGCAGCAATGCGGGCACGTAGTCACGTGGGGTGATGGCGTCGATGTTGCCGATATCGATCAGAAAAGGTGTGCCCCCAATGGCCTGCGTCACCAAAGTGCCGACAATCGCCGCGACGACCACCGGGGCCAGTGTGGCGATGGAATAAACGCCAATGATAAGCTCGAATGCATAAAATGCGCCGGTGAGGGGCGCGTTGAACGCGCTGGCAATGGCCGCTGCCGCACCACAGCCGACCAGCGTGCGCAAGTCGGCCCGGCGCAGTTTGAGTGCACGCCCGATGCGCGATGCGAAGCCGCTGGCAAGCTGCGTATATGCGGCCTCAAGGCCAACCGAAGCGCCAAAGCCGTTGGAAATCAGGTTTTGCCCGACGAGAATAAAGCTATCGGTGAGCGACAGGCGACCGCCATGCAAGGCATTGGCTTCGATGGGGTCGACGATGGGGCGCTTGCGCCAACGCGCCAGCACCCAGATGACCACCCCCATGAGGATGCCGCCAGCCAGCGGCGCGATGAAGGCGCTGGGATAAAGCTGCGCCGCAGAACTGAGCTTTTCGCCGGGTTCCAGCGCAAATAGCGCCTGATGCATCCATTGCGATATGCCGCCGATGGCCGCAACGGCAAGGCCGGATATGATACCGATCACCACACCCGCGATGACGAGACCGATTTCGCTGCCGCGCACAACGGCGCGCATTCGGAAGGGAACGAAGAACACCCTCAAATAACGGTTATGGCGCAGTTCTGCGAAATTCATATGCAAAAACCTGACAGGCGCGGTTCGGTCGGCTCAGTTGCCTCGAAGGCTGATTGTTCGCAAATCATAGCCGGAAAGGGATAACCAAGCCTTATTGGTGACGACGCATTACCCGTCGGCCTTTGCATTTCGATGACGGCGTTAAGATGGCAGTCGTGAAATTGTTCAGCATCGTTTGAAAGGAAAAAGCCCGGAAAGCCGGGACTTTGTTGCCTTTTTAAGAAAAGGTTTACGATTTCAATACCTTGGCGTTAACGCCATATTTACCCTACCCGGTAACCATAAGGACAAGTTTTCGCGTCCACAGGTAATCGAGTATCCCATGTCCCTAGTACGTCTTGCCCATGAGTTGCCCATCGAGGCCCCGCGTACCGCCTGGCTCGACTCCATCATCAAGGGTGATTGCGTTTCCGCTCTGGAGCGCCTGCCGGATCATTCCGTCGATGTCATCTTTGCCGATCCGCCCTACAATCTTCAGCTGGGTGGCGATCTGCATCGCCCGGATCAGTCGATGGTCAGCGCTGTTGACGATCATTGGGACCAGTTCGAGAGCTTTCAGGCTTATGACGCTTTCACCCGCGCCTGGCTTTTGGCCTGCCGCCGTGTTTTGAAGCCGAATGGCACGATCTGGGTTATCGGCTCCTATCACAATATTTTCCGCGTCGGCACACAGTTGCAGGATCTGGGCTTCTGGCTCCTTAATGACGTGATCTGGCGCAAGACCAATCCGATGCCGAACTTCCGCGGACGTCGTTTCCAGAACGCGCATGAGACGTTGATCTGGGCATCGCGCGACCAGAAGGGCAAAGGCTACACCTTCAATTATGAAGCGATGAAAGCCGCCAATGACGATGTGCAGATGCGCTCGGACTGGCTGTTCCCGATCTGCACGGGTTCAGAACGCCTGAAGGACGAGAACGGTGACAAGGTTCATCCGACGCAGAAGCCGGAAGCGCTCCTGGCCCGCATCATGATGGCTTCGAGCAAGCCGGGAGACGTTATTCTCGACCCATTCTTCGGTTCCGGCACGACCGGCGCGGTGGCGAAGCGTCTCGGACGCCATTTTGTGGGTATCGAACGCGAACAGACCTATATCGACGCCGCAACCGCTCGCATCGATGCAGTCGAGCCGCTCGGCAAGGCCGAACTGACCGTCATGACCGGCAAGCGCGCTGAACCGCGTGTGGCTTTCACCAGCGTGCTGGAAGCAGGTCTCTTACGTCCGGGAACGGTTCTTTGCGATGCGCGCCGTCGTTATGCGGCGATCGTTCGCGCTGACGGCACTTTGGCGGCCAATGGCGAAGCTGGTTCGATCCATCGTATTGGCGCCAAGGTGCAAGGGTTCGACGCCTGCAATGGCTGGACCTTCTGGCATTTTGAACAAGAAGGCGTGCTGAAACCTATCGACGATCTGCGCAAAGTTATCCGCGACGAGATGGCAGCAGCAGGCGCCTGAGCATAATTCTCATCGGACGGCCTCCAGCAAAGTCTGATCATGGAGCGCCCGGAGCGAATGCTTCGGGCGCTTTCGCTTTTATCAGAACGTAAGGCCGAGGGACTTCAGGTCGACGGCGAGTTTGGGTGCACCGGTGAAATGAACGGCCTGCCAGCCGGCAGCTTTTGCGCCGTCCACATTATGCAGCGAGTCATCGATGAACAGCGTTGCCGCCGGGTCAAGGTCGAACGCCGCGACATGCGCGTCGTAGATTTCCCGGTCGGGTTTCAGCATCTTCACGTCGCCCGAAACGGTGACACCCCGGCTTTCCGTCAGAAAAGGAAACCGGACCTGCGCTTCGCGGAAGGTGTCTGAGGCGAAATTGGTCAGCATGGTGACATCGTTCCCCGAGGCGATCAGCCCGCGCAGAATGGCGACACTTTCATCATAGGCATGCGGCACCATGCGCGACCAGTTTTGCCGGAAAGCCAGAATCTGCTCGCGCCATTCCGGGTGGGTGTCGATCAACAGCGCTTCGGCATCCCGCCAGCTACGCCCGCGATCCTGTTCGACATTCCACGGACCCGTGCAGACCGTTTCCAGAAACCAGCGCCGCCGCTCGGTGTCGGGAATGATGTCGAGATAGGCCAGTTCCGGATCGTAATGGATGAGAACCTTGCCGATATCGAAAACGACATGTTTGATTGGAGAGATCACGGTTTCTTCCTTTTGGGTTTGCCAGTCTGTTTGAAGGCATCCGGCACCGCCGCTGCAATGGCTTTCTTCATCACGGTGGGCAAAGCTTCTCCGGCGAGCTCGTCCGGCGCTGACCACCAGCCATTTGCGGCCAAACGCTCGCTCACATTCTCGGCGCGGTAGACCGAGAGGCGCAATTCGAAATGGGTGAAGACATGGGTAATGCTGCCCGCCGGTTTCCATGAAGCCGGGAAGGGGGCCGCGTTGACGGTCGCGTCGCCATCGATACGCGCGGTCCACGGGCTGCCCGGCACTTCCGTCATGCCCGCAAGCAGGCCTTCGCCTTTTCGCTTGCGCAGAAAGATTGCGCCGTCTCCGCTCATGGCAACGAAAGCCGCACCAGTGCGGATCGGCTTTTCCGCCTTCGGCGCCTTGACCGGAAATTCCTCCGGGTCGCGGGTGGCGAGTGCGATGCAGTTATCATTGACCGGGCAGATCGCGCAGGCCGGTCGGCGCGGTGTGCAGATCGTTGCTCCGAGGTCCATCATTGCTTGTGCGAAGTCGCCGGGGCGGTCTGACGGCGTCATCCCGGCCATCAGGGCGCGGATTTGCGGCTTGGCGGCTGGCAGTGGCGTGTCGATGGCATAGAGCCGCGAAATGACGCGCTCGACATTGCCGTCCACCACTGCGGCATTTTCGCCGAAGGCAATTGCGGCAATGGCTGCCGATGTGTAGTCGCCGATGCCGGGCAGTTCCTTCAGGGCTGCGGCGTTGCCTGGAAATTTGCCGCCATATTGTGCGGCAACGAGGTCGGCGCATTTCTTGAGGTTGCGGGCGCGGGAATAGTAACCAAGCCCGGCCCATGCGCGCAGAATGTCGTCTTCGCTGGCGTTCGCCATGGCGCGCACGTTCGGCCAGCGTGCGACGAAAGCGGTGAAATAGGATTTCACGGCCTCAACAGTCGTCTGTTGAAGCATGATTTCCGAAAGCCAGACCCGGTAAGGATCGGGCCGTATGCCGCGCGTCTGTTCTGAGGGCGTCACGCGCCAGGGCAGAACACGGTGATGGCGATCATACCAGCTCAAAAGCTGGCCGCTGCGTGTGGAGCCGCTTTTGGCTTGAGGCGAAGCAGTGATCGGGCGGGCGGTGGAGTTCAAAGTCGCAGCGGCTTTCCAAAAAATGTCACGTTTACTGTAGTTGATAGAAAAAACAGCGATAGTGTAAAGCCAAACATTGTCAGCACTTGGCAAATGGGTCTGGCGCGTTACAAATCCTCCCATCGCGCTTTTGCCGTGGAAAGAGAATCAGTGATTAATTCCGTACCGGTTTATGTCATCAATCTCGCGCGTTCGCGAGACCGATGGGAGCGCCTGCAACAAAGCGCTGACGCGTTTTCGCTCGATCTGCGGCGCGTCGAGGCTGTGGAAGGCAAGCTGTTGCAGCCGGACGAGCTTGGCGATTTCGATGAGGCCGGTTTCCGGCGCTGCCATGGCAAAATCGCCATGCCTGCCGAAATTGGTTGCTATTTCAGCCACATTAGCGCCCTTGAAGTCATCGCTGCGGCCCCGGAACCCTTTGCCGTTCTGGTCGAGGACGATGTCCTGTTTACGCCCGCTTTTATGCCCTTCGTTGAAAAAGCGATCCGAATCAGCGGTTGGGATGCGATCAAACTGGTCAATCACCGCACGGCGGCATTCCGGTCTTTCCGTCAAGTCGATGACGAGTTCGCGATCGGGCGTTGTCTGCATGGACCGCTGGGAAGCTCTGCTGCTTATATCGTGACACGGGAAGGGGCTGCGAAACTGCTGGCTGGGATACGCCCCATGCGGGTCCCTTACGATGTTGCACTTGAACGAGGATGGGCTGGCCATTACGAGATTTTCACTACCGACAAACCGGTGGTGGAATTCTCCGAGGTTGCTGTATCGACAATTGCACAGGGCCGTTCAGCTTACGCTAAAAAGCGATTGCCGCCATACAAAAGGCTAACTACGCTTTTTTTCAGGACTGCCGATTATGTCAGGCGAATCGTTTATGCACTTGCGAAGAGGAATCTCAGAGAGGCAACCGATTGAGTTATTTCAAAAAATCCTTTTTAGTTCGCCGCAAGGTAGATCCCTGGATTTTGGGCGTGGCCTCGGCGGCGATGCCTATCCGGGTCGGCCTCGGTCCTTTGATTTTATTCGTCTTTTCTTGCATCGGGATCTATATGGCTTGCGGCCGCCATGCGGTCGCGCGGCTCCATTGCAAGAAATTCTATATTTTCATTCTGCTTTATGCGGCCTGGTCGCTTGGGCTGATCCTGTTTCGCGGTGAACCGTTCAACGATAACCGTCAGATCGGCTATACGCTGCTGATTGCGGTTTTCGCCTTTGCAGGCTCCGGCATGGCTTTGATCCGCGACCCGCTGCGCGCCTATGTGCTTGGCGCGCGTGTCGGCGTCCTCGTCGCCACTATTGCTGCGCTGTATCTGGCGGTCACCGCTGGCGGACGTATCGGGATCGGCGGCAATCAGGCGGTTTTTGCCTTTGTTGTGGGCGTCTCGGCCATCTCGGCAGCGATACCTTTGCGCCAGGCATCGCGCTATCTCCCGAACGGGCCGCACTGGCTCGTGCTTGGTCTGGCGGCGGTTTTGACCTCCGAAACCCGGGCCGTGATCGTGGTTCTGCCTATCTTTGCTGCGATTGAAATCATTTTCTTTCTGAAGCGTTTCAGCATCCGCCAGCAGGGGAGTGTTTACGCCGCGCTGGGCGTTGCTTTGGCGGCGCTGGTTGTCGTCGGTCCTGTCGGCGACATCATTTCGAAGCGCTTTTCGGGCATGATCGAGTATTACGACACCGGTGACAGCAAGCAGTGGGAAGACAAGATTTCTGCCGATATTCGTGAGGTGCTGTGGAAAAGCGCCAGCAAGATCATCGTGCAGCATCCGATTGCGGGCGTCGGTTCCTATTCCAAAATGGATGAGGTGCGGACGGAAGCGGGCGAACAGGCTCCGATGCTGGCTGGTTTCCGCCATGTGCACAATACTGTTCTCGACGAATTGCTGAATGACGGTATCATCGGCCTGATCTTCATGACCGGTGCCTTCCTGTCTATTTTCGTCTATCTGTGGCGAACCGCAGATAGCTGGGCAATGCGCAGGGCCCTGATTTATTTCGCGGTGGTCAGCGGCAGTTACGGCATGCTGCACAATCCGCTGCTGCACGAAGTCACGATTTCGTCGACCATGTTCTTCCTTGCGGCGCTGAATGCAGCCGCGTCCCGTCGGGTCATGGCCGCACGGCGTGCCGGACTTGAAATGTGCGTATTCGGAAAGAAGTCGATTGCATGAAAGCGATAGTAACGGGGGCCGCCGGTTTCATCGGATACCACACGGCGCAACGCCTGCTGGACGAAGGCTGGCAGGTTGTCGGCATCGATAATGTCAATGACTACTATCAGGTCGAGCTGAAGGAAACGCGGCTCGCCAAGCTCCTCGCACGCGACGGCTTTCGTTTTGCCAAAGCCGATATTGCGGATGCGGAAGCGATCAAGAATGCCATTGGCGCGGATAGGGACGCCGATGTGATCGTACATCTCGCCGCGCAGGCGGGCGTGCGTTATTCCATCGAAAACCCGGCTGCCTATGTTTCGGCCAATGTCATGGGGCAGGTCAATATTTTCGAGACCGCGCTGAAGCTCGAGAAGCGCCCGCCTGTGGTCTATGCCAGTTCGTCTTCGGTTTATGGCGCAAACGAGAAAATTCCTTTTTCAGAAAGCGATCCGGTCAATCATCCGGTATCGGTCTATGCCGCGACGAAGCGCTCGGGCGAATTGCTGGCTTTTTCCTACAGCCATGTACACAAGCTGCATTCGACGGGCTTGCGCTTTTTCACGGTTTACGGCCCCTTTGGACGACCGGATATGGCGCCATGGCTTTTCACTTCGGCGATCCTGAAAGGGGAGCCCATCCGCGTTTTCAACAATGGCGAGATGCAGCGCGATTTTACGTTCGTGGAGGATATCGTCAGCGGCGTTGTCGGCGCGGTAAAGCGCATTCTGGAAAAGCCGCAGGAAACGGCACCGGTCTATAATCTCGGCAACAACCGCCCGGTCATGCTCAATGATTTCATTGCGGCAATCGAGAAGGCGACAGGTAGGGAAGCGATCCGCAGGCTTGAACCGATGCCTGCCGCAGACGTTCCACGCACCTATGCGGATATCACGCTGGCCACCCGCGATCTGGGTTTCAGCCCCAAAACGACGCTCGATGAAGGTATTCCTTTGTTTGTGGAGTGGTTTCGCGGCTATAATGGAGCGCGATGAGCGAGCCAAAATCAAAACGCGGATTTCGACCGCTGGCGGATATGACCTCGGGTCTGATGGACCCGATGCTCCAGAAACGTGCGGGCATCAATCTCTCGCTCCTGCAATCCTGGGAAGATATCGTCGGCCCGGCCATTGGCGCCACATCGCGCCCGTTGCGTATTCTCTGGCCGCGTCGCCTGCATGAAGATGACCCATTCAAACCTGCGACCTTGATCATCGCTTGCGAAGGTTTTGCCGCCTTACAGATCCAGCACGAGACCGGCGAAATCATCAGTCGCGTCAATGGCTTTCTTGGCTTTTCGGCCATCGGGCGCATCCGCATCGAGCAAAAGCCACCCGCTATACCGGCCAAGCGCCGGGCCAAGCGGCTTGCTCCGCTGGCCCCTTCGGAAGAGCGCCGGATCGACAAGGCAACGGACGGAATCGAGGATGATGCCTTGCGGGCGGCACTTGCACGGCTTGGCAAGAATATTCTGGCGGAAAAGCGAAGTTCCGGCAAAAAGACGGATTAAGCTCAGTGCGTTGCCAGAAACTTCCTGCAATTGCAAAAACGCTTAATTGCGATACAAGCCGCCATAAATTTGATGCAAGGCTTCGGCAGTTTGCAGCGAGTTGAAGCAAGAACTGGGCTAGTCGTTCTGCATATGGAAACAATATCGGTGGTCTGCTGACTTTCATGTGAACGATGCGGGTCTGGCGAATATTTCTCGGCCGCCTTAGATTATATATCGAACAACCAAATGAAACAGGACTGGATGATTCGGATGCCTGCAGTGCTTAATCGCAGACACGTCATTTCTCTCGCTGGATCGGCTGCTGCCGGACTGGCTTTTGCAGGAGCTTCTGCAACGGGCGCTCTGGCGCAGGACCGTGCCCCGGAAGGCACTGTCGATGCGGCGAAGATCGCCGAGCCGGGCAAGCTCAAGGATATGGTCTACGGCAAGGCCGATGCACCGGTGACGATCATCGAATATGCATCGCTGACCTGCCCGCATTGCGCCGAATTCACGATCAATACTTTCCCGAAGATCAAGGAAAAATATATCGATACAGGCAAGGCGCGGCTCATCTTCCGCGAATTCCCGTTCGATCCGCGCGCAACCGCTGCGTTCATGCTGGCGCGCTGCGCTCCGGAAGATCGCTATTTCCCGATGGTCGACGTGTTCTTCAAGCAGCAGCAACAGTGGGCAACCGCCGAAGATGGTGAAGCCGCCCTGCTACAAATCGCAAAACTTGCCGGTTTTACACAGGAGTCCTTCAAGGCTTGCTTGACGAACCAGCAAGTTCTCGATGATGTGAGAGCCACGATGGAACGTGGATCGAAGGATTATGGAGTCAACGCGACGCCAACCTTCTTCATCAACGGCCAAAAATACGCTGGAGCCCTTTCGGTTGACGAAATGTCGGCAATCATCGACAAGCTTCTCTGACCCGTTTTCCCGGATGAAAAGCGGACGTATCATTGCGTCCGCTTTTGTCGTTTCTGGAATGGGCGATAAAACTGGAGGCGCTTGCTGATGCGCTTTTCCAAACTGCGCCTTGTCGGTTTCAAGTCCTTCGTCGAGCCGATGGAGTTCGTCATCGAAGGCGGGCTGACCGGCGTTGTCGGGCCGAATGGCTGCGGCAAATCCAATCTGGTGGAAGCCTTGCGCTGGGTGATGGGTGAAAACTCATACAAGAACATGCGCGCTTCTGGCATGGACGATGTCATTTTTTCCGGTTCCGCCACGCGCCCGGCGCGCAATACAGCGGAAGTGACGCTTTTCCTCGACAATTCCGACCGCACGGCTCCCGCGAGCTATAACGACGCCGATGAGTTGCAGGTGTCGCGCCGTATCGAGCGCGAGGCAGGCTCCGTCTATCGCATCAATGGCAAGGAAGCTCGCGCCAAGGATGTGCAGTTGCTCTTTGCGGATCAATCGACCGGCGCGCGTTCGCCGTCCATGGTCGGGCAGGGGCGCATCGGCGAACTCATTCAGGCAAAACCACAGGCACGCCGTGCGCTTCTGGAAGAAGCTGCCGGTATTTCCGGCCTGCATACGCGTCGCCACGAAGCGGAACTACGCCTGCGTGCTGCCGAGGGCAATCTCGACCGTCTTGACGATGTGGTCGGCGAGTTGGGTAGCCAGATCGAAAGCCTGAAGCGTCAGGCGCGTCAGGCAAACCGTTTCAAGGCGCTTTCCGCGGATATTCGCCGTGCGGAAGCCGCCTTGCTGCATCTGCGCTGGAGCCAGGCCAAAGCGCAGGAAGGGGAGGCACAAAGCGCCTTGTCGGCTGCGACCGCGACTGTCGGCGATATGGCGCAGGCGCAGATGAACGCGGCTCGCGATCAGGCGGTCGGCGCGCATAAGTTGCCGGAACTGCGCGAGGCCGAAGCCAAGGCCGCTGCCGCCTTGCAGCGCCTTTCAATTGCCCGCACCCAGCTGGACGAAGAGGACGGACGCATTCGCGCCCGCCGCGCCGAGCTGATGAAGCGGCTGGAACAGCTGACTGCCGACATTGCTCGCGAAGAGCAGATGGTGCGCGAGAATGCCGATATTCTGGCGAAACTGGAAGAAGAAGAGCAGGAACTGGTCGCTTCCAACGAAGCATCGGGCGAGCGCGACGAGGAATTGCGTGCGCTGTTCGAAGAGGCGGAAATTCGCCTGACCGATAGCGAAGGCGCGCTGGCGCGGGTGACCGCCGAACGGGCGGAAGCGACCGCCGAACGGGCGCAGATCGAACGCGCTTTGAAGGAAACGCAGGATCGCCGCGACCGCCTTGCCGTGCAGATGGACGCCATCGAGCGCGATATTGCCACTGTCGTCCAGCAGATCGGCGGTCTGTTCGACCCGGCTGAAAAGCGCATCGTGGTTGATGCCTGTGCGGATGCGCTTGCTGCGGCTGAAGAAGCGGTTGTTGCGGCAGAAGAACTGGTCGCAGGCGCACGCGAAGTGGAAGCGGCAAGCCGACAGCCTCTGAACGAAGCGCGCACGGAACTGAACCGCATCGAGACCGAAGCGCAGACGCTGGCGCGTATTCTCAATGCTGGCGAAACCGGCCTGTTTCCGCCGGTGGTGGAAGAGCTGCGCGTTGAAAAGGGTTATGAAATCGCCCTCGGCGCAGCCTTGGGTGAAGACCTCGACGCGGCAAGCGACGACAATGCACCGGTCTATTGGGCTTATAATCCGGCACCGGAAGCCGATCCGGCCTTGCCACAAGGGGCAACGCCGCTCGACCGCTTGGTCGATGGGCCGCAGCAATTGCGCCGCAGGCTGGCCCAAGTCGGCGTTGTGTCGGACAGTGATGGTCAGCGATTGCAGGCGCTTTTGCGTCCCGGCCAGCGGCTGGTGAGCAAGGCCGGTGCGCTGTGGCGCTGGGATGGTTATACGGCAAGCGCCGATGCGCCGACACCGGCAGCACAACGTCTGGCACAGAAGAACCGCCTGAGCGAACTGGAGCAGGAATCGGTTGTCGCCCGCAACGGCGTCGATGAGGCCGAACAGGCAGTGCGCCGCGCCGAAGCTTCGGTGCGCGAAGCCGTCGAACATGAGCGTGTCGCCCGCGATCAGTGGCGCACCAATCAGCGCAAGCTGGACGAGGCGCGTGAAGCGCTGGCGGTCGCCGAGCGTGCGGCAGGGCAGCTTGCAACCCGCCGTTCGGCTCTGGACGAATCCAAGGCGCGGCTGGAAGAAAATCTGGAAGAAGCGCAGATCCGCGTCGCGGAAGCGGAAGACCGGCTCGGTGAAATGCCGGATCTGGAGGCCATTGCGCAACGCCTTGCAGCGCTGACGAGCGAAGTCCTCTCCGACCGCACGGCTTTGGCCGAAGCACGCGCCGCTTATGAAGGGCTGCGTCGTGAGGCCGAAGCGCGGTTGCGCCGTCTGGACATGATTGCGCTGGAGCGACGCAACTGGATTTCGCGCGCGGAAAATGCCGACCGGCAGATTGCGTCGCTGAACGACCGTCGCGCCGAGACGGCAGACGAGGCGGAAGGTCTGGCCGAAGCGCCGGACGAGATCGAGGCGCGCCGCCGGGCGCTGTTGAACGAGCTTTCCCTGGCGGATGATCGTCGTAAAGAAGCCGCTGATATTCTGGCCGAGGCTGAGACCGCGCAGGCCGAACTCGACAAGGCCGCGACGCTTGCCATTCAGCATCTGGCATCAAGCCGCGAGCAGCGTGCCCGCGCCGAAGAACGCCTTGCCGCAGCCGAAGAGCGGCGCAAGGATGCGGAAGTCCGTATCGTTGAGGCGCTCAACTGTGCGCCGCATGAAGCGATCCGCCATACCGGGCTGAAGGCCGATGATGCTATTCCCGACCCCGATCAGCTGGAACGCCAGCTGGAGCGGCTCAAGATCGAGCGCGAGCGGCTTGGCGCGGTGAACCTGCGCGCGGAAGAGGAAAGCCAGGAGCTTTCGGACCGTCTCGACGCGATCGTATCCGAGCGCGAGGATGTCATCGAGGCGATCAAGAAATTGCGCCAGGCGATCCAGAGCCTGAACCGCGAAGGACGCGAGCGTCTGCTGGCTGCCTTCGAGGTGGTGAATGTGCAGTTCCAGCGCCTGTTCACGCATCTGTTCGGCGGCGGCACGGCGGAACTACAACTGATTGAAAGCGACGATCCGCTGGAAGCCGGGCTTGAAATTCTCGCCCGTCCACCCGGGAAAAAGCCACAGACCATGACGCTGCTTTCAGGCGGCGAGCAAGCGCTGACTGCCATGGCGCTGATCTTTGCGGTGTTTCTCACCAATCCCGCGCCGATCTGCGTGCTGGACGAAGTGGACGCGCCACTCGACGACCACAATGTTGAGCGCTATTGCAATCTGATGGACGAGATGGCGGCTTCAACCGAAACTCGTTTCGTGGTCATCACGCATAATCCGATCACCATGGCGCGTATGAATCGTCTGTTCGGCGTCACCATGGGCGAGCAGGGTGTCAGCCAGCTTGTTTCGGTCGATCTCCAAACGGCGGAACGCCTGCGTGAAGCGAGCTGATCACGCTTCGTATTTTTCGGGATGTGCTTCAGACCTGACGTCTATTCTTCTTCCACGTCTTCATCGTCGTCATCGGATTCGATGACTTCCCAGATGAAGGCGTGAAGGCGGTCTTCGATACTCTTTTTGGAAGCGCCTGCCGCTTCCATTTCACGTTTGATCCGGAAGAACCGATCCTTGTCGGCCTGGGATAAGTATCGCGCTGCGGCTTCGAGGGCTGACAAGGATGTGGACATGGGCTGCTCTAATTTTCACTCCATACTGCGAGTTCATTACCCGCCGGATCAGTGAAATGAAAGCGGCGTCCGCCCGGAAATGCAAAGATCGGCTTGACGATGGTGCCGCCAGCTTCGGTCACGGCTTGAAGCGCGGTTTCGAGCCTCAGCGCATAAAGCACGGGTAGGGGCTTCGATGTCGCTTGCGGGTCGGCGTCAAAGCCGCCGTCCAGCCCCTCGGAATAGGCCGAATAAGTGGGACCGTAATCGGTGAACGACCAGCCGAATGCCCGTGCATAAAAGCTTTTTGTCGCGTCGAGTGAGCCATTGGCGGCGGGCATTTCCAGATAATCGAGTTTGCCAGTTGTGCGCATCATCATCTCCAAGTGTTCATTATTTGTTCTTATTTTTGAGGCAACTGAGAAGGAGAGTCAATCGTCCAGTGTGGACCTCAACTGTTGAATCGTTTCGATTGTCGCGCCCCAACTTTTTCGTTGGCGCAGATAAGGTGATTGCATAAGCAACGGGGAGGGGTTGCGACTGCCTCAGGGGTTCATGAACCGGTCGTGTTCTGGCAGCTCGTCCTTGAGACGTTTTCTAAAAGTTGTGTGGCTTTTTATTTTGCCGTTGTCGCTCTCCCCAATCGCTTTTTTCAGCTTTCACGAAGCCGCGCCACGAATTCTTCGAAACTGTGATTGAGTTTCACATCGGCGACCTCATTTGCGCTAGTCCTGCCTTAGCGGTTCGGCCGGTTTAACTGTAACTTGTTTTATACGTTCGATCAGCATCTCTATTTGTCCATCGTTACGAAAAATACGAAATTTAGATCAATTTACGCCTTACGCATATTCTAGCCAGACATAAGGGTCGAATTTAACTAATCTAAAAAAGATAGTAAAAAACGTTTGTCTGTGGAATTATCCAAATCGACACTACCGAAATTCCAACCTGATTTTCGTCCCGGAGTTGGGAGCTGACTTTTGGCAAGCAGCAGGATTGGGTTGGTTGGCACGTTTGTGAGGTCAGGAGTTCATCGTGGCAATCATGTTCGTCAGAGCACAGATGATCAGCAGAGGGGCGGGCCGTAATATTATCTCCGCGGCTTCTTATCGGCATCGCACCCGGATGAGAGACGAACAGACCGGAATCTCATTCAACTATCGTGGTGGCGACGATGATCTGGTCCATGAAGAGCTGGCTTTGCCGGAAGATGTTCCGGGTTGGTTACGGTTGGCGATAGATGGCAAGACCGCCGCGGGTGCGAGCGAAGTGTTGTGGAACGCCGTCGATGCATTTGAGACGCGGGTGGATGCACAGCTTGCTCGTGAGCTGATTATTGCGCTCCCAGAAGAACTGACGCGGGCGGAGAATATTGCCCTGGTGCAGGAGTTCGTCCGGGACAATCTGACTGTGAAGGGTATGATTGCTGACTGGGTCTATCACGACAAGGATGGTGATCCCCATATTCACCTGCTGACTGCGCTCAGACCCCTGACAGAAACGGGTTTTGGTCCCAAATATGTGCCGGTTCTCCGACCTGACGGGAAACCATTGCGTGAGGTAAAGTCGAACCGCCATAACGGGGATATTGTTTATACGTGTTGGGCTGGTGACAAAGAGACCATGAAAGCGTGGAAGGTTGCTTGGGCAGAGACGGCGAGCCGCTACTTGGCTCTGGCTGGCCATGATATTCGCCTTGATGGGCGCTCTTACGCTGAACAGGGTCTGGATGGAATTGCCCAGAAACATCTTGGGCCAGCAAAGACTGCAATGGCTCGCAAGGGCGTGGAGATGTATTTCGCGCCGGCCGAACTTGCGCGTCGGCAGGAAATGGCTGATCGACTGCTTGCTGACCCCGGACTTCTTCTCAAACGCCTCGGCATTGAGCGTTCGACCTTTGATGAGAAGGATATCGCCAGGACATTGCATCGTTATGTTGATGATCCGGGCGATTTTGCCAATATTCGCTCACGGCTGATGGCGTCTGACGATCTAGTACTGTTGAAGCCGCAACAGGTGGATCAGCAAACCGGCAAGGCAAACGAGCCCGCAATTTTTACCACCCGCGAGATCCTGCGGATTGAATATGACATGGCGCAGTCAGCTGAGGTTTTGTCAAAGCGCAAGGGCGTTGGAATTGGTGCTGCGAAGATTGAAGCGGGCATCCAAAAATTCGAAACGGCGGATCCGGGCAAATCTTTTAAGCTTGATCTGGAGCAGATTGACGCCATTCGTCATCTTACTGGCGACAGTGCCATCTCCGCCGTGGTCGGGCTTGCGGGCGCTGGCAAGTCGACGCTTCTTGCCACTGCCCGTATTGCCTGGGAAAATGAGCGCAGGGATGTCTTCGGAGCAGCCTTATCCGGTAAAGCTGCGGAAGGATTGGAGGATAGCTCTGGCATAAAATCGCGAACCCTTGCCGCTTGGGAACTTGGCTGGGAGAATGGTCGTGATCTTCTCAAACGCGGAGACATCTTCGTAGTGGACGAAGCCGGCATGGTGTCTTCTGAGCAGATGGCACGCGTGTTGAAGGCGGTTGAGAATGCCGGTGCAAAAGCCGTTCTGGTCGGTGATGCGATGCAGCTTCAGCCGATCCAGGCCGGTGCAGCCTTCCGGGCAATAACGGAGCGGATTGGTTTCGCCGAGCTTGCCGGTGTCCGCCGCCAACGAGAAGCCTGGGCACGCGATGCCTCCAGGCTTTTTGCGCGGGGCAAGGTCGAAGAGGGGCTCGATGCCTATGCTCAAAAGGGGCACATAATCGAAGCCGAGCGACGCGCTGAGGTTATAGAACGTCTTGTTGCCGACTGGAGCGATGGGCGCCGAGAGGCGATCGCACAGTCGCGGACGGCAGGGAAAGATGGAAAGCTGCGCGGCGACGAGATGCTGGTGCTCGCTCATACCAATAAAGATGTAAGGCGCTTGAACGAATCCCTGCGCATCGTCATGCACAGGGAGGGTGCTCTGACAAACGCTCGTGAGTTTCGCACAGAGCGCGGCGTTCGAGAATTTGGCTGCGGCGACCGGGTCATCTTTCTAGAAAATGCCCGCTTTGTCGAAACGCGCGCAAAGCATCTTCGTCCGCAATATGTCAAAAACGGTATGCTCGGTACTGTCGTTTCCACCGGTGGCAAAGGTGGGCGTCCGCTTTTATCGATCCGTCTCGACACTGGCCGGGATGTGGTGCTCAGCGAGGACAGCTATCGCAATATCGATCATGGCTATGCTGTGACCATCCATAAATCGCAAGGCGTGACCGTTGGTCGGACATTTGTGCTTGCTACCGGCATGATGGATCAGCATCTGACCTATGTGTCCATGACCCGTCATCATGACCGCGCCGATCTTTATGCGGCGCGGGAGGATTTTGAGCCAAAAGCGGAATGGGGCGGGAAATCGCGGGTTGATCATGCAGCCGGTGTTGCCGGCGAACTGATTGCGACCGGTATGGCAAAGTTCCGGCCACAGGATAAGGATACGGATGAAAGTCCCTATGCTGATGTGAAGATAGATGACGAAACCGTGCATCGGCTCTGGGGCGTCAGTTTGCCCAAGGCGTTGGCTGACGGAGGTGTATCAAAAGATGATACCGCACTTCTCCGAAAAGACGGCGTTGAAATCGTCAAGGTCAAAATCCCTGTCACAGACAAGTTGACCGGCCGGAAGAGTTTTGAGGAACGCGAAGTCGAGCGAAACGTCTGGACGGCAAAGCAGCTCGAAACTGCTATTATACGAAGTGAGCGGATCGAGCGCGAAAACCATAGGCCGGAATTGTTTGGGCAACTGGTTGAACGTCTTGGCCGTTCAGGCGCAAAAACCACGACGCTCGATTTTGAGAATGAAGCTGGTTATCGGGCGCATGCGCATGACTTTGCCCGTCGGCGAGGTATCGACACGCTTGCCGTAGTTATGGCGAGCATAGAAGAGCGTGTCGGACAAAAGCTGGCGTGGCTTGATGACAAGCGCGGACAAGTGGCAAAGCTTTGGGAACGGGCCAGTGTGGCGCTCGATATCATGATCGAACGCAACAAAAGCGTTTCCTATACTGAACAACGTTCGCAGCAGCTTGCAGCACGACCACCTGAAACATCAGAGCAACGAGGCAACAACGGACCTCATCTTCTTCCCCCAATAACCCAGTTCGCCCGCAGCCTCGAAGAGGATGCCCGACGTGCGCAATTACATTCAGATCGCTGGAAGGAGCGGGAGGTCATTCTTCGACAAGTGTTGGGGAAGATATATCGAGATCCAGATGGTGCGCTGGCAAGGCTCAATGCACTTGCCTCCAACAGGCAAATAGAACCGCGAAGCCTTGCTGAGGATATTGCCGCTAAACCAGAACGTTTTGGCCCGATCCGGGGATCGGGTTCTCTGTTTGACGGTCGCGTCGCTCGGGATGAACGCAAGGCCGCGCTTGGCGCTCTTTCTGAACTTGTTCCGCTGGCGCGTGCGCATGCGACAGAATTCCGTCGTCAGGCGGAACGCTTTGGCAAGCGCGAAGAGCAACGTCGCGGCTATATGGCACTGTCGATCCCTGCACCCTCGCAGCAGGCAATGGCCCGCCTTATCGAAGTCGAAGCGGAGAGCAAGCGCGGTGTAACAGATGCCTATAAGACGGCCTTTTCCCATGCTGCGGGGGACCATCAGTTGGTCCAGCAAGTGAAGGCGATCAATGAGGCGTTGACCGCGCGCTTTGGCTGGTCGGCCTTTACCGACAAAGCTGATGCCGTGGCTGAACGCAATATCCTCGAGCGCATGCCGGAGAACCTCAATTCAGATCGGCGCGAGAAACTGACGCGTCTTTTTACCATTATACGCCGTTTTGCCGAGGAACAGCGTCTTGTCGAAACAAGGGACCGCGCGAAGGTCGTTACAACTGCCAGCATCGAGCCAGGCGCGAAAACAAATGCCGTGTTGCCGATGCTGTCAGCTGTGACGGAGTTCAAAGCGCCAATAGAAGATGAGGCAAAGGAGAGGGCGTTCACAGCCAATCATTACCAATACAATCGCGCAGCCCTTGCTAAAACAGCCTCCAACATCTGGCGTGATCCGGCAGGTGCCGTCGACAAAATTGAAGCCTTGATTATCAAAGGTTTTGCGGCTGAGCGCATCGCGGCGGCGGTTGCTAACGATCCCGCAGCCTATGGGGCATTGCGTGGTTCTGACCGCATCATGGATAAATTTCTGGCATCTGGGCGTGAACGAAAGGAAGCCCTTTTGGCTGTCCCGGACGCAGAAAGCCGTGTTCGGTCGTTGGGTGCATCTTACGCGACGGCGCTGAGCAACGAGACCAAAGCGATTACCGGGGAGCGCCAGCGTATGGGAATTGCCATTCCAGGTTTGTCACCTGCAGCCGAAGTGGTATTGCGTGAGCTGACAATGGCGATGCAGAAAAAAGATGCCAAGCTCGACATTGCGGCTCGATTAATTAATGCCGATATCCGTGAGGAATTTAAGTGTGTCAGTCGGGCACTCGACCTCCGTTTCGGTCGCGATGCGATCTTGAAGGGCGAGACGAACCTCATCACGAATGCGTCGTCTATGCAGCGTCTGGCATTTGAAGCACTTTGTGAGCGGTTACAGACCCTCCAGAAGACCGTACGGCTGCAGGCAAGCCAGAAAATCTTGGCCGAACGTCAGCAACGCCGTATCAATCGGGGACGCGACTTATCTCATTGAGCCAAAGCTCAACAATTCACGGTTTTTTACTTGTCTGAGCCTCTCACGGCAGAACAAAATGAAAAATACCAACCTGAAAATTCGTCAAAGAGCCATGTATAGAACGCCTATCATTCGGGTTCTATTGCGTTCAGATGTTGGGTGCAAAGCTCTTCTATTAAAGCGATTAGGATATTCGCGCGTGCTAATAGCCATTTTAATGCTTCCTCTGTGATCTCGAAGTGAGGTGAATAACGGCCCTTGACGTAAGCTTCGTTGACGATATTGAACCAAGCCTTGTAGCGCTGTTGATCCTGAGGCCACGCCTTAGCCAATTCGCTTCGCTTTCCTTCGGCGAGACGTCGCAAGAATTTCAGATTATGCGAAGCTGGGGCGTAATTTGTGGTTACCAAGAGAAAAGTTGAATAAGCCTGTTCAATTGCCTGATGTAGTAAAAAAGCGGCTTCCCTCAAGTCTCTCTGTTCAATACCATAACGAGAAAATTTTATAAACGCACTCGCGTGCGGTAGTCGGTCGTCAAAATATTCCTTCGCGATACGATAGGCATCTTCCGGATTGAGAATCCCAGGCCGTGCAAGTGGCTCTGGATCGAGTTCGTAAAGGACGATGCCTTCTTTGCGAATGTCAGTGAAGAAATATCGTCCTTCCTTAATTCGCGTGTTCACCTCGCGAAGCGAATGGACGATGAAGTTTACCGGTGTCTGCACGTCTCGCAGGCGCATAAGCCGGTCTTCGGTTTTGCGCCAGAACTCAAAGTCCGCCAGTTTCCGGTTGTTGACGATAATCAGCAGATCAAAATCAGACCGGTAACCTTTGCCAGTATGCGGCTCATCCACCTGTGTGCCGCGCGCATAGGATCCAAACAGAATTACCTTGACGATACGACCCCGCTTCTTGAATTCCGCCGCGCCCTCCTTGAGCGCATCCTCGAATTCCTCGAATATTATTTCCAGCACGCGCTGCAACTCACGCTGCTTTACGTGGGGCAAATGATCAACACGGTCTTTCATCAGCACGGGCGCACCTGTCGGTTTGAAGTGAAAGCCGAACTATCTGGTGTGTCGGCTAGGATGCAAAATCCAAGGACGTGGATCAACTAAGGTTTTGCAAAATTCATAAGATTTTTTTCCTATGTAGTTCTGTCGACGAGATAGCAATTTTATCCTTCGATCCAACAGCGCTTATTTTTCTTTGCTGTTGTACTCCTCGAAAGGTCTTGAATTTCATCTAAACCCTCTATCCGATTGTTGCCACAACTATTTGATTCTGTTACAAGACAGTACATATTTGAGCAACACATGCCAGGGACGACGATACAGCACCTGCTGTTAAAAAATCCGCTATGCGGTCTCCTAACGTCCGGCTCCATTCTATTTTCCCCTCCGCCGGACGCAGGAGGAATGGTTGTGTTGCAAATTTCGAATGTAAAAGCTGCCCGGGAACTTTTGCAGCAGGACGCTATCCGTCATGGCACGGAAGTCAGTCTGATCGTTGATGCCACGAGGCGAATCTACGCAGATACAGCGCCGACAGCTGCCGCGCTTTTTGCACTCGATGCCTGGTTCGAAAATGATCAACGTAATTTTCAGTTCTGGACGCGGATTTTTCAGCGCCTCATGAATTGAAACTTACTGTAATGGGTCCGCCCACCGATCGAGAGCGTAGCCCCGACCCTGGGCTGTTCTGATCAAATTTGGACCGTGCCGCGCCAATGCACGCCGTATATGGCCGATATGAATGTCGACCGTACGTGGCTCGACGATAGCTCCCTGGCCCCATACTGCGTCGATGAGGTCCTACCTGCTCCAGACAATTTCCGGCTTTGGCATGAGCGCTTCAAGCAAACGAAACTGCAACGTAAGCGGGTAGGCTACCCCAGGTATCTTTCGTCGGTGTGATGGGCGATTTTCTGCATGAATCATGCGAAGAATCCTGAGCGACACTGTGAATCAGGCCCGGACATCCGAGGTTTTGACGGCGGAACCTGTGCGAAGCCGACGGCGGCCACGTGACTGGTCGGATGACGAGAAAGCGCCGATTGTGGCTGCGTCGTTGCAGCCCGGGGCCAACGTCGCGGCGGTTACACGGTCTGAAGGATTGGACCACTCGCAGCTTTATGGATGGCGTCGTAAGGCGCTTGCATTTGGTGTTGTTTCACCAGTAACAGCGGGACCGGCCAGTCCCGCCATGTTTGCACGGGTTGAAACGACGAGTAGCGCATCGATCGATATTGTTGTCGCCGACATGGTAGTTCGCGTCGGTTCAGCCTTCGATCCGGATCGCTGTTGCTAGCTGGCTTGCCCAGCGCAAATCACTCACATCTGCAAGTCAGTTTATTCACCTCTCATATTTCTTTTACCGACATCAAATTTTTTTGCACTTGTAAGTTTCAAGAGGCCGCCTCGGAGATGTTGTAATTTTCCTGTTTTGTCACCATCGCCCAGAAAGCTCGAGCCATTTTTTCTGGCCAGTACGATCGCCACAAGGATACGCAGTTTTCGCGCCAACATCCGCTCGAACGATGATTATGGGTGGTCGCTTCAAAATGTTATTACTTCCGAACCGTCTGGCCAATAAAACCAATTCGCTCACCCAACGATCCTTCTCTAATCGATTCTATTGTCGCGGCCCGTCTTTTTTGGTTGGCAGCAGCCTTGCGGATCGCATAAGCAACGGACAGCAGGTTCTGGGAGTACTTGCAATTGTTGCAAGCCTTTTGTGAACCGTTCCTGCATCAAGGGAGGCCATGATGGCGAAGTGGGTGTACACGTTCGGCGACGGCAAGGCAGAAGGTGCGGCAAGCGACCGTAATCTTCTCGGCGGCAAGGGAGCGAATCTGGCTGAAATGAGCAACCTCGGTCTGCCCGTACCGCCCGGCTTTACGATCACCACGGAAGTCTGCACCTATTATTACGACCATGACCGCAATTACCCGTCCGAACTGGACGAGCAGGTGCGCGCAGCGCTTGCCCATATCGCCCAGGTGACAGATCGCAATTTCGGCGATGCTGATAAGCCGCTGCTGGTGTCGGTTCGCTCCGGGGCGCGTGCCTCCATGCCCGGCATGATGGATACGGTGCTCAATCTCGGCCTCAATGACGAAACCGTGCAGGCCATCGCCCGCGAAGCCGGTGACGAGCGCTTCGCCTATGACAGCTACCGCCGTTTCATTCAGATGTATTCGGATGTGGTGCTGGGCGTCGATCACGGGTTCTTCGAAGAAATTCTCGAAGACAAGAAGGCCGATCTCGCCGTCGATGTCGACACGGCGCTGACGGCGGACGACTGGAAAGATGTCATTTCGCTCTACAAGGCCAAGGTCGAGGAAGAGCTGGGCCAGCCTTTTCCGCAGGACCCGCATGAGCAGCTTTGGGGCGCCATAGGTGCTGTTTTCTCCAGCTGGATGAATGCCCGCGCCATCACCTATCGCCGTTTGCACAATATCCCGGCGGCCTGGGGCACGGCGGTCAATGTGCAGGCCATGGTGTTCGGCAATATGGGCGAGACTTCCGCCACGGGCGTAGCCTTCACACGCAATCCTTCGACCGGCGAGAAGAAGCTTTACGGCGAATTCCTCGTCAATGCGCAGGGCGAAGATGTGGTGGCGGGCATTCGCACGCCGCAGAACATCACCGAAGAAGCGCGCATCGCAGCCGGTTCCGACAAACCGTCGCTGGAAAAGGCGATGCCGGAAGCGTTTGCCGAATTCCTCAAGGTCGCCGACCGGCTGGAACAGCATTATCGCGACATGCAGGATCTGGAATTCACCATCGAGCGCGGAAAGCTCTGGATGCTCCAGACCCGTTCGGGCAAGCGCACCGCCAAGGCCGCGCTGAAAATGGCCGTCGAAATGGCTGGCGAAGGGCTGATCACCGAGGAAGAGGCCGTGCTGCGTATCGATCCCGCGGCGCTGGATCAGCTGTTGCACCCGACCATCGATCCGCGCGCCGAGCGCCAGATCGTCGGTCAGGGCCTGCCCGCCTCGCCGGGCGCTGCGACGGGTGAAATCGTCTTCTCGTCGGAAGATGCCGAACAGGCGAAGTCGGAAGGCCGCAAGGTCATTCTGGTTCGTATCGAAACCAGCCCGGAAGACATTCATGGCATGCACGCAGCAGAAGGCATTCTGACGACACGCGGCGGCATGACCAGCCATGCGGCGGTCGTGGCGCGCGGTATGGGCAAGCCTTGCGTTTCGGGTGCGGGATCGCTGCGCGTCGATTATCGCAACGGCACCATGCTGGCTGCCGGCCAGACCTTCAAGAAGGGCGATGTTGTCACCGTCGACGGTTCGAGCGGGCAGGTGCTGAAAGGCGCTGTCGCCATGCTTCAGCCGGAGCTTTCCGGCGACTTTGGCCAATTGATGGAATGGGCCGACCGCCAACGCCGCATGAAAGTACGCGCCAATGCCGAAACGCCTGCGGATGCCCGCACGGCCCGGTCTTTCGGCGCGGAAGGCATCGGTCTTTGCCGCACCGAACACATGTTTTTCGAGGGAAGCCGCATTGTTGCGATGCGCGAGATGATCCTCTCCGACAATGAAGAAGGCCGTCGCGCAGCGCTGACCAAGCTTCTGCCGATGCAGCGTTCCGACTTTGCCGAACTGTTCGAAATCATGAAGGGCCTGCCGGTCACGATCCGTCTGCTCGATCCGCCGCTACACGAATTCCTGCCGCATACGGACGAGGAAGTCGCCGAAGTGGCCAGCTCCATGGGCGTTGACGCGGTGAAGCTGCGCGAGCGCGCCGAAAGCTTGCACGAGTTCAACCCGATGCTGGGCCATCGCGGTTGTCGCCTGGCGATTTCCTATCCGGAAATTGCGGAAATGCAGGCGCGCGCCATTTTCGAGGCTGCCGTCGATGCAGGCAAGAAAACCGGCGAACCGGTCGTGCCGGAAGTTATGGTGCCGCTGGTCGGCCTCAAGGCGGAACTGGATTTCGTCAAGGGGCGCATCGATGCGGTGGCTCAGGACGTCATGAAGGAAGCGGGCGTCAAGATCGACTATATGGTCGGCACGATGATCGAACTGCCGCGTGCAGCTTTGCGCGCAGCGGAAATCGCCGAAACGGCAGAGTTCTTCTCGTTCGGCACCAACGACCTGACCCAAACCACTTTCGGCATTTCGCGCGATGACGCGGCGGGCTTCCTCACCACCTATCAGCAGCGCGGTGTGGTGGAGCAGGACCCGTTCGTGTCGCTCGATGTGGATGGCGTGGGCGAACTGGTGCAGATCGCCGCCGAACGGGGACGCAAGACGCGCGACAAGATCAAGCTCGGCATTTGCGGTGAGCATGGTGGCGATCCGTCGTCGATTGCCTTCTGCGAAAAGACCGGCCTTGATTATGTGTCCTGCTCGCCGTTCCGCGTGCCGATTGCCCGGCTCGCCGCCGCACAGGCAGCCGTGCGCAAGGCGTAAAGCCAAAAGAACGCGCTCCCGAAAAGGAAGGAGCGCTTTCGCTCTGGCAAGGAAAATCCCTATAACAACAAAGTGTTAGTATGTCGGCCCCATTCAGTTGGGTCGGCACACTGGACAATATTGCCCGACGTATTAAAATCCTTCGAAATTTACACTTTCAGAAGAACGGGCCATGCGTCGTTTCATTTCTGCGGCGGGGGCCGCGCTTGTTTTCGCTTGCAGCGCGGCAGGCGCTGTCGAGGTTTCACCGCAGGATGCGGCCCAACCGGAAAAGGTTCGGATCGTGGAGCCGCAGCTGCGCATCGCACGCGGCGGCGCCGATACGCCGCAAGTGGCGCTGACGCTCGATGCCTGCATGGGCAAGACGGACCATCGCATTCTTGATACGCTGGTCAAGGAGCGCATTCCCGCGACGATCTTTGTGACCGGGCGCTGGTTGAAACAAAACGCAGAAGCCTTTGCGGTGATGAAAGCCAATCCCGACCTGTTCGCGATTGAGGATCACGGCGCCATGCATGTTCCGGCCATTACCAATGTGCCGACCATGTATGGCA
Organism: Brucella sp. NBRC 113783; assembly: GCF_040372265.1. Taxonomy (NCBI): domain Bacteria; kingdom Pseudomonadati; phylum Pseudomonadota; class Alphaproteobacteria; order Hyphomicrobiales; family Brucellaceae; genus Brucella; species Brucella sp. NBRC 113783. The sequence continues at coordinate 889,345 of NZ_BAABRX010000001.1, forward strand.
TCAAGACCGCCGGATCGCTGGATGCCGTGCGCTCGGAAATCGAGGGCGGATCGACGTCGATTGTCGGGGCTGGTGCGCCAAAGCCGCAATATTATCGCGATGCGACAGCCCGCTATTCGACCGACGCCGTGGCGCTCGCCACAAGCCTTGGCTACAAGATCGGCGGTTATTCGCTGAATGGGGATCAGGGCGCATCGTTGCTGGCGCCGACTGTGGCGCGGCGCATATCGGCGGCCCGCGATGGCGATGTCATCATTTCGCATATCAATCAGCCGACACGGTCGGCGGGCGAGGGCGTTGCCAAAGGAATAATGGCGCTGAAGGCCAAGGGAATGAAATTCGTGCTGCTGCGCGATGTTGAAACGTCGATGACGCTGAACCCGGTGCCTGCGCACAATCTTCAGGCGGGTGTTCCAGGCGTCAAAAAATCCACCCCGCCGAAATGATCAAGCGCCGTTGGTCTGCTCCTTCGGCGACAGGCTTTTCATGACGGCGGCATAGTTGCGACCAAGGCTTTCGAAAAGCGCATTCTCGCCCTTCGGCGGTTCGACCGACAGGGTTGTGCCGTCATTGCGCAGCGTGACGAAAATCACCTGATCCTGCGGCTGCCCGGCAATGGCGATCGCGCCGATGCGCTGGGCTTCGCTGGTGTCGAGCGCCGGCATGTTGAACAGAACTTCGCCACCCACACGTTCTGCGGCCTTGGCAAGCGCTGCATCAAACCCCTCTATCAGCACGTCAATGGCCCCGAGCGCAAATTCCAGCTCGACGGCTTCGAGCGTCATCGTACTTGTTTCAAGACCCGTCTGGGCGCTTTCTTCGGCGCTGCCCGACCGGGTGGTGGTGCCAATCCCGTTGGCACTGTTTTCAGGCGCGTGGTTCATTCCGTCCTCTCCGACGAATCCGAAAAAAGCCCCCTAATAATCGATCATGCCCTTCATTAGTAGTTGCTGCAATGCTCTTTTGATTGATTTACCTCGCTTTTTTCTGTTCGGCGGCAATAGTGAGCCAAAAATAGCCTGCACTTCATGCGTTTTTAGTGTGCCATGATCGCGCAATACGTGTGCTTTCCAGGCAGTAAAGATGATTATGCAAAACTGTACAGCTGGATGTTTTGCCGGGTTCAAATCTCTCTGCTATTCATAAGCGTGGCTGAATGTTGTGGCCGTTTTGGGATTCTGCCGAAAAGTGCGTTGTATTTTTCGGGATGTGCTTCTGGGAACCTGGATGAGAAAACTTCGCTATCAGCGGCGACAGTCGCGTTCTGCGGTCTGGGCCTTGCGGTTCGGGGTCTTCGCTGCCGTATTGCTGGCGCTGGCTTTCGTGTTGCACCGCTTCTGGAAGCTTGAAACGCCTGATTTCGTCCTTGCCGCCGGGTTGAGCGGCGCTCTGGCCCTGCTGGCGCTGATCTGCGCAGCCAAGGGTTTTCGCAATCTCTGGGTCAATGGCGACAAGGGCGGGGCGCGATCCTTCACGGCCTGCGTGTTTGCCTGCATCGTGCTGGCGCCGCTCGGTTTGCTGGGCATTCTCTGGATCAGCTCGCCAGCGCTCTACGATATTTCGACCGATTTCGAGACGCCGCCGCAATTTCCCACCGACATGCCCGCCCGCCTGCAATGGATGAACCCGCTGACACCGGCGGTCAGCGGCGATGCGCTGACACAGCTCACCGCCTATCCCGATGTACTGGGCCGCCGCTATGAGGCAGCGCCCGACCGCGTGGCGCAGGGTGTGCAGACCGTGTTGAAGAGTTTCGGCTGGCAGGTGATCGTCAACGATGTGCCGTCGCCGGAGGAAAGCGCCACCCGCTTTGTCGCGACGGCACATAGTTTCATTCTCGGTCTCAAGAGCGATATCGTCATCCGGCTGCTGGATGAAGGTGAAACCACCTATGTCGATATCCGTTCGCTCTCGCGCTATGGAAAACGCGATCTGGGGCAGAATGCGGCCTTCATCACCGAATTTCTTGGAAGCCTGGAAGGCGAAGTGAACAAGGCACCTGCGGACGTCGAATAGCGTTGTTTATGCAGGCTGGTAGATGTTGTCGAGCGATGGGTCGCCTTCGGTCACGATTTCCCCGCGCCCGACCAGATCTTCCAGATGCGCCAGCACCGACAGAGCTGCTGCGCCATGCAAGCGCGGATCGGTGTCGCGATAGATCGCCTTCACCATGTCGCCGATGGTGCGGTCGCCTTGCAAGATCCGCTGAAAAACCGCGCGCTCACGCATTTTGCGATGGGCCCGCAATCCGCGCACAAAGGCGGCGGGCTTGGTCACCGCACCGCCATGGCCGGGCAGATAGACATGATCGTCACGTGCCAGGAGTTTTTCGAGCGAGGCCATATAGTCGCTCATCGAGCCATCCGGCGGGGCGACGATGGAGGTAGCCCAGGCCATCACATGATCGGCCGAAAACAGGATATCCGTGCCTTTCAGCCCGAATGCCATGTGGTTCGCTGCATGACCCGGTGTGTGGAGGCCTTGAAGCGCCCAGCCATCGCCCTCCACGGTTTCGCCATCGGCAAGCACGATATCGGGCGTAAAATCCGTGTCGGCGCTGGCTTCGAGCACGTTCACTTCGCCCGCATGATAGGGGCGGGCGGGCCGGTGCGGGCCTTCGGCAACCGTTTTTGCACCCAGCTCGTTTTTGAGGCGCTCGGCTAGCGGCGAGTGATCACGGTGCGTGTGGCTGACGAAAATATGGCTGACGGGGCGTCCTGCAATGGCGGCAAGCAGAGCCTGATAATGGGCCTCATCGACGGGACCCGGATCGATGATCGCCAGCGTGTCCCGGCCAACGATATAGCTGTTGGTGCCATGAAAGGTGAAGGCGCTCGGATTGTTCACCGTCACGCGGACAATCCCTTTACTTAGCTCAACCGGCTTCCCATATTCAGGAGAGAAACTGCTGTCGAAAACGAGCGCCATGGAAGTCATTTCCAATTTATTTATGGTGTTATTGTCGAAACGGCATAGGCCTTATATAGTGGGATTTCAAACGGTAACTGCCTGAGTGTCTGATCCAAAAGTCGCCATGCCGGTCTGCAAATGGCAATTTCTGCGCTTACCTAGGCTCACGTACCCAAATGTACGCTGCGCTCCGGTTCTCGAAATCACCATTTTCGCCACGGCCTATCGCTTTTTGATTCAGACACTGCAACGTCAAGAATGGACCTGAGACGGTTATGCGTTCGGAATTCGGAAATCGTATTCATCACGGTCAGGAGTTGGATATGCCGCACAGAGCAAAGTCACGCGTCGCTACCGCATCGCTCGCCGCCGAATCTCGTCAAACAAGACAGCTCGCCCGAATATTCTCCTTCCTTTCCCTTGGCCTGATCGGCGCGGCGCTCGTTGCGATTGCCGCTGGGGTGAAGGTTGATTTCATCTATATGATCATGGCGGTGCAGGCGGTGGCGCTCTTGGGCATTTCAGCGCTCTACGGCTTTTCAAAGAAAAAGTAAAACGCGCTCCCGCGCAAATATGCAGGGCTTATTTCACCGTGGTTGCGAGAGGCCGGATCATGTCCGGCCTTTATCATATCTGATTGAAACTGCTTCGCGATTGACAAGCGGCGCGGGACAACGCTTTGTCATCCTCCAGTACTGTTTTTCGGGAGGCAAAGGTGAAGGTTGAGACGCTCGCGGTGGAGCCGCTGACCAAGCAAGCATTCGCGCCGTTCGGCGATGTCATCGAGGTTGAAGGGGCAGAGCGGCGTCTCATCAACAATGGTTCGACCGAGCGTTTTCACGATCTGGCGCGCGTCGAGGCAGAAGGCACGCAAGCGCGTGTGCTCATCAATATTTTCCGCGGCCAGTCTTTTGAAGCGCCCATCGATATCGTCATGATGGAGCGTCATCCTTTTGGCTCGCAGGCCTTCATACCGCTGGAGCGGCGTCCGTTTCTGGTCGTTGTCGCTGAAGATGCCGACGGCAAGCCTGCGCGTCCGCGTGTTTTCCTTGCCAATGGCGATCAGGGCGTCAATTATCTCAAGAATGTCTGGCATCATCCGCTTCTGGCGCTTGAGCAGAAATCGGATTTTCTCATTGTCGACCGTGCTGGCAAGGAGGACAATCTGGAAGAATATTTCTTCCCGGATGTCGTTTTCCGCATCCAGTCGGCCAAACCAGCCTGAATATTATTCGAGGGAAACATGGGCAGACTTTCCACGCACGTTCTCGACACAGCGCATGGCAGCCCGGCTGCGGCGATGCGCATCGAACTCTATCGCATCAGCAAGGGCGCACCGGAACTGATCAAGCGCGTTGTCACCAATCTGGACGGGCGTACTGATGTACCGCTGCTGACCGGCGACGACATGCAGGTTGGCATTTACGAACTGCAATTCCATGTGGCCGAGTATTTTGCAGGGCGCGGGGCCGATCAGGCCAATCCGCCTTTTCTCGATCTCATTCCGATCCGCTTCGCCGTTGCGGATGTGGACGGAGATTATCACGTGCCGCTGCTCGTCAGCCCGTGGTCATATTCCACCTATCGCGGCAGTTGATCCGCACTTATCCCCGCGTTGTTCGCCCGGGTTAAGCTCCTCGTACCACCAAACACGAGGAGCCGAACATGGATGAATCGCCTAATCTGAAACTTCCCTATATTCTGCCCAGTCAGGCGCAGAAGCATGTCACGCATAATGAAGCATTGCGGCTGCGGGATACGGTCGTGAATCTGGGCGTGAAATCGCGCACGACGACCGGTGCACCGGTCGTGCCTGCTGCCGGGGATCGCTACATTTTTGCATCGCCCGCCACCGGCACCTGGTCCGGCAAGAACGGCATGGTCGCTTCGTTCATCGATGATGGCTGGCTGTTCATTCAACCGGCAAGCGGCTGGCAAGCCTATGTCGAGGCGGAAGCGCAGCTTCTGGTTTTCGATGGAACGGACTGGAACCCCACTGGCGGCGGCTAGCCTGTTCAACAATGCAGGCGCGGGACATCAGATCAAGGTCAACAAGCAGGCCGCGACCGACACGGCGAGCCTTCTGTTCCAGACCAGCTGGACCGGCTATGCCGAATGGGCCTGAACGGCAGCAGCGATTTCAGCATCAAGGTGAGTGACGATTTGAGCACGTGGCGTCAGGCAATGAGTGTGGATCGCGCGACGGGCAATGTCGCAATCGGAAGCAATGCACCGGTGACGCGTCTTGATGTCGATGGGCCGATCCGGCCTGCATCCTATTCGAAACTCACAATGCCTATCGCCGCGAATCGCGGTGCGGGCGCCTTGATCTACGTTACGGATGCGTCGGCGGGCGCGCAGCTCGCCTATTGCGATGGCAGCGCATGGCGCAGCATCAGAACCGGCATTTTGATATCCTGAGTGGTATTTGTCTGGAAAATCGAAATTTTTTCCAGACAGATCGCCTTTTATGGCGCTTTTATGCCGCACCGGCATATTAACGGCCTGAAACGTGTTCGTTAATCTTATGCAGGCTCAATTCATATGGTTCGTCCGGCGGACTCATGCTAACGGTTGCGGAATAATTCTAGGGGCTTCATCCGTCGGGTAAAAAGAGAGTTTTTTGCTGCCGACAGGAGCGGTATTTGTTTCGCTCTGTCTTGAGAGCAGGATAATGCGCGTATGAGTTTGAGATATCCCTGGCAAAGGCTGGCGCTTTTGCCACGACTGACCAAGCAGATTATTTTGATGCTGAGCGATTGCGTTCTGCTGTTGCTCAGCGCGTATCTGGCGTTTGTCATTCGTCTGGGCTTTGTTTTCACACCCAGCAAGGCGCAGCTTTTTCTGATTATCATCGCTCCGATGCTGACCGTGCCGGTTTTCATCCGGTTCGGACTTTATCGCGCCATCATCCGCTATCTGGCGGAACGCGCCATCTGGCCGATCTTTCAGGCGACCGCAGTGGCGGCTCTATTCTGGGTCGCGCTGGTCTTTCTGATGGAGCTTTACGGCAATGCCGGTCTGCCGCGCTCCGTGCCGCTTCTCTACTGGCTTTTGAGCACGGTGCTGATAACGGCAAGCCGTTTCGGCGCGAAATGGCTGCTGCGTAATGCCGAAACGGGCAGGACTTACACCAGCTCGGCGCTGATCGTGGGCGTCGGAGAGCCTGCGCGCCAGCTGGCGACGGCGCTGCGCAGCCATAGCGATACGATGGTCGTTGGCTTTGTCGATCCGGCAGGGCAGCTCAAGGGCATGGATATTATCGGCCTGCGTGTCTATGGGGCTGAAGAAATGCCTGCCCTTATTGAAAATTACGGCGTCAAACAGGTGCTGGTATCCGAGCCGGGGCTCGATCAGAAACAGCGGCAGGACTTTGCCCGTCTGCTTGGCCGGCTTCCGGTCAATACGCGGATTCTGCCGCCGATTGCCGATTTGAGCGCAGGCAAATATCTCGTTTCGGCGCTGCGCAATATCGAAATAGATGACCTTCTTGGTCGCTCGCCGGTGCCACCGGATGCAGAACTGCTGCGTGAAGTGGTCGAAGGTCGCTGCATCATGGTGACGGGCGCAGGCGGCTCTATCGGCAGCCAGCTTTGCCGGACTATCGTGCAGTGGAACCCCGAATGTCTGGTGCTGTTTGAATCGAGCGAGTTCGCGCTTTATCAGATCGAGCGCCAGTTGCGACAAATTGCGTCCTGCCAGATCGTACCGGTGCTGGGGTCCGTGCGCGACCGCGCTTATGTCGAGCAGGCGCTGCGCGATAACAACATCGACACGGTCTATCACTGCGCTGCCTATAAGCATGTGCCGCTGGTCGAGAAAAATCCTCTCATCGGCATCTGCAACAATGTATTCGGTACGCTGGACGTGGCGGAAGCGGCACTCGCAACCGACGTCGAGCGCATGGTGCTAATTTCGTCGGACAAGGCGGTTCGGCCAACGAATGTCATGGGCGCGACAAAGCGCTGGGCCGAACTGGTCGTCTATTATTACGGCTTGCTGGCCGCACAAGCGGGCAAGGAAAAAGCCTTTTATTCGGTCCGTTTCGGCAATGTGCTTGGGTCGAATGGCTCGGTGGTGCCGCTTTTCCGCGAGCAGATCGCCAATGGCGGGCCGATCACCCTGACCCACGAGGACATGACGCGCTATTTCATGTCGATCAAGGAAGCGGCGGAACTCATCGTGCAGTCGGGCGCGATTGCCGAATCCGGCGATACGGTGCTGCTGGAAATGGGCGAGCCAGTGAAAATCCGCGATCTTGCGGAAAATATGATCCTGTTGGCCGGTCTGACGGTGCGCAATGCGGAAAACCCGAATGGCGACATCGGCATTGAAGTGACGGGCATTCGCGAAGGCGAGAAGATGTATGAAGAGCTCTTCTACGATCCGTCGCAGGCGCAAACCACCCGGCATCCGAAGATCATGCGCGCGCCGAAGGGAAACAAGGCCGCTGTTGATGTGCCTGAAAGCCTTCAGCGCCTTCAGGCGGCGATGGAGAGCGGCGATGTGGCCACTGTTCGCAAGATACTCTTCAGCGTTATAGCTTCCTGAAGCGTCCGCGAAAATCCAGAAGCAACACAAGCGTGGCCACGACTGCGACAAGCAGGAAGGCTACGCGCGTGATCAGATGGTCAAGCGCCAGCAGCGCGACGGCACAAGCAATCAGGATAAGGTTGAGCAGGGCCACATGGCCGATAACCTTCAAAACGCTCCAGCCTGCACGTTTGGCGACCTGATAAGCATGTTTCGAATGCGCTTTCAAAATATTCTCACCCTGGCTGAGACGCATGATAATGGTCGAGCCCGCATCGAGAATATAATAAAGCGGCAAAATCAACGCCACGACGATGTTGGTTTCGCGCGCCAGAAGAAGCAAAGCCGTGCCAGTGATGAGACCAAGCGGCAGGCTCCCTGAATCGCCGAGGAAAACGCGGGCGGGGGGGCGGTTGAAACATGCAAAGCCGAGTAACCCGCCCGCAGTCGCCGCGCTCAGTCCGCCGCTTTCCATACCCGCAAGGCCAAGCGCTGCCAGCAGAGCGATACCCGCCAGCGGCACTCCCAATCCGGCGACGGTCATCAGATCAAGGCCGTCCATAAAGTTCGTGACATTGATGGCGATCAGAAGTGAAAACAAGATCAATGCCGCTTCCAGCCAATGGGGCAGTACATCTGCCAGAAGGCGAAAATCGGGTCCCATACCGTAGAGAACGACACAGGCGGCTAGGAGCTGCGATCCAAGCCGAATGATCTCGGACAACTCATAGCGGTCGTCCAGTCCGCCAACAGCCCACAGTAAGGTCGATGCCCCAATGAGGCAGAGCAACAGCTTGTTGGCAATTTCGAGATCGGCCCCGAAAATCAGCAAAGTAGCAAGCGTCGCCGGTATCAGAGCCAATCCACCAATCTGTCTTGCCGCAACTGTGTGGTTCGAACGCGAATTCATCCGCGCAGCCAGAAATGTCGCGGGCAGAAGACGAGAAAGGATCACAAGACCCAGAACGCAGAGGACTGCACTGAATACAGAAGAGATTGCTAAAAAAAGCATAGGGATACCGACGGCAAATGAAGCTGTTACAGGAATTATCAGCTTTACGCGTCCGCGCAAATCCCCGCTTGTATTGCCGGTGAAAGAAGTAAGCTAGAGTGATTGTGACGTTCGAACTGGTAGTTTGCGCATGAGCGAGGATTTCGCGATTAGGCGATTGCGCTTGCGAAATGAAGCGGCTATAAGGCCGCGCAACCGATTGCTTCGGTTTGATTTGTTGGGGCGTAGCCAAGCGGTAAGGCACCGGTTTTTGGTACCGGCATTCCCTGGTTCGAATCCAGGCGCCCCAGCCACTACTTGATGGAAAAATCAAACGCTTTTAGCTGCTGCTCGCGTTTTCCCAGATCCTTCTGATAGATGCCGGGACACCTTTTGGTTCTCGTCATCCTGTATTAAAAATCATATAAGCTGATTGTCGTCTGCGTTCAGCTTAATGGCAGCTTTGGCCCTTCACCAAACGTATGGGTTTTGGTCCAATATTCTCCCGACTGCGAGAGAACGGTGTATGCTAGCCAATATGACAGATCATACTCGGTGATATCCTGCCATAACGAGCGGGTCCTAAATGCGCCGTATTCGCGGGTGACGACGGAGTTGACTTAGCAGCTATATTTCTTCAATTACGCATAAGAGAGTTGTTTAGATTTATTCAAGAAGGTGGCATTCGTGACAAATATCGGATTGGCCCGGAAGAACCCATGAGTATTGAGATGACTAGGGCCGTCGTGTCGCACGACGTTGTGGTGGCAGAGCCAACCAAAGGAGCTAAAGTCGCCATTGGCGACATTTCGGAAGCTCTGTCCAAATATCGCTTGGCCTTAATTTTCGGCTGGCAAGATGTTGCACAACGTTATCGGCGCTCCAGGGTAGGCGCCTTTTGGCTAACGTTGAACATGGCTGTGTTTATCGGCGCGCTAGGTTTGATTTTCGGAACGCTCTTCCAAAGCGAGATGCGTGAGTTTCTGCCGTATCTGTGCGCTGGCGTCATCACGTGGGGCTTTATCTCGACTTGCTTGAATGAGGGATGTACGACATTTACGTCTTCCGACGGAATAATCCTACAAGTTCGCATGCCGTTGTTTACACATGTTATGCGTGCGGTTTGGAGAAATATAATAATATTCGCTCATAATATTGTCATTTTACCTGTTCTTCTTCTTATTCTCGGTCGAATGATCAGTGTGAATGTGCTTTGGGCAATTCCAGGCTTTATAGTCTTGTGCATCAATTTATCTTGGATGATGCTCATTCTCGCGATTCTATGCGCGAGATTTCGCGACATGACCCAAGTAGTTACGAACATTCTGCAAGTGTTGTTTTACGCGACGCCGATCATGTGGATGGTGAAGATATTACCAGACCACGTTTCCCGAGCGTTTATCGATTTGAACCCCTTCTATCACTTTATCGAACTTGTTCGTGCTCCGCTCTTCGGTTCTCCGCCATCTCTGCTTGATTGGACGTTCGGGTTTGCGTGCGCAATAATTGGTTGGATCGTTGCGATTCTGTTCTTTGGGCGATATCGCTGGCGCGTAGCGTATTGGTTGTAGAAAATGAGTTTAATTCAACTTCAGAATGTTAGTGTCGAATTTCCGATCTATAATTCGACTAGCCGCTCACTCAAAAACAGAGTTCTCAGCATCGCTACAGGCGGAAAAATCGAACGACGCAGTGACCGTCTGGTGATTGTGCGGGGGCTTGATGATGTCTCTATGACGTTCAGGGACGGAGATCGGGTTGGGTTGATCGGCCATAACGGATCGGGTAAGACCACGTTGCTTCGTGTCTTGTCGGGCATCTATACCCCGACACATGGAAGTTCGGTCATTAATGGCCACTGTGTATCGTTGATCAATATCAATCTAGGAATAGATCCAGATGCGACAGGACGAGAAAATATCCGTCTGCGCTCGGCGATGATGGGAATGCCGCCCGAAGAAATTGCCGAGAAATTTGACCAGATTGCCGATTTTTCTGGTCTCGGAGAATTCTTGGATGTTCCATTCCGTACATATTCGTCGGGTATGCAGTTAAGATTGGCTTTTGCGACATCAACGGCTGTTCGTCCTGAAATCCTGATCATGGATGAATGGCTTTCGACTGGTGATGAGGATTTTAAAGAGCGCGCCAATATACGTATGCGTGAGCTCGTGGACTCTACGAAGATTCTCGTTCTTGCCAGTCATTCAAAAGATCTGATGACCAAGAACTGCAACAGAGTAATCTGGCTGGAACATGGGCGGGTGAAAATGGACGGGCCGCCTAATGATGTACTGGCTGCATATTTTGGTGAATGACGCAAGTCGAAGCGGCTCGCATGAAAGTCGCATGGAAAGCGCGTTTCAGAAACCAATGATATAATTGGCTTCTTACTCATGCGAGTTCGTCGTTATTATTGTAAGGTATTGAACAGCCATGCCAAAATTAGCCAGCCGCTTCAGGCAGTTGACCAATGCGCTACGCTATTTGGCCAAGGGGGATGTTTCAGGGTTGTTTCGTCGCCTGAAATGGTACGGGCGCGAATTTAATTATGTGAAGCTGCGTAAACGCCTCGCGCACGAAAGTGGCATCGTTTGGGGCATTCTCTGCACGCCACACACCCTTTTTATAGCGCGGGCTATATCGGAACGCTTAGCAAGTCACGGAATCGAAAGCGAAATCGTTACGGGCTCGATGAAGAGTTTCGACCATGATTTTTATATTGTTCTTTGCGCGCAGATGTTCGGGCGTCTCCCGCCAGCAAACAAACGGGTCATCTTCCAGCTTGAGCAATCGGTAAGTTCAAGATGGTTCACGGCGCAATATAAGAAAATTCTCGCAGATTCTCTGTGGGTGCTCGAATATTCTCTAACGAACGTCGATTTTTTAGCCAAGAACGGTCTGAAATACCCAAAAGTACATTATTTGCCAATCGGTGCTTCGCTGGCCGAGGATTTTGAATATAACACAAAGCCAAAAAAATATGATTTTGTGTTTTATGGTGACAGTTCAAGCAGCGAACGAAGAAGTAGTTTTCTTGATAGATTGAAAGAGAAGTATAGTGTAAAAATATGCAACGATTTATTTGGTAGAGAACTATACGATGTAATAAAACAATCAAAGATTGTTATAAATATTCACTATTATGACGGAGCGTTGTTGGAAATGCCCCGGATATGCGAGTGCATTTCTTTGGGTGTCCCTGTTCTCTCCGAAGGCACAATGGATCAGGATGAATATCCTGAACTCGAAGGTGCAGTGAAATTCTTCGATGAGGGGTCTGTCGAGAGCATGATGACCTCGGCGTCGGAGATGCTTCACAATTTGGCAACGAAGAGCAAAACTCTCGAAGTCGCTGTTTCAGTCAGTGCGGCACGCTTCAATTTTATGATGGACCGCTTTTTGGTGGCTATTGGAGTTGTTCCGGCTAACGTCATTCTAGAACATCCGATATATGTTGCGCAGAAAAGTGACTTCTTCGCTCTTTCGTTGCCCGAAACTATAGAACGGCGCAGGGCGATAGCCCAATCGCTGCCGGATGGTTGCGAGTTGTTTGACGGGATTCGCCATAGTGCAGGTTGGATTGGTTGTGGATGTAGCTTTAATGCCTTATCGCGCTATGCGGTCGCGAACGAGGTGGGCAGGCTGACCGTCATCGAAGATGACGTGGAGCTGCCTGGAAATTTCAATAAAATCCTGTGCGAGATAAATGAATACCTTAATAAGCGCGGATCAAATTGGGATATCTTTTCTGGCCTGATGGCCGATGTTCATCCGGACGCGAAAATCATCTCCGTTGATCAATTTGGCGATCGTACCTACGTTACTATCGACAAAATGACTAGCACTGTATTCAACATATATAATAAAAGTGCTTTAGAAATAATCTCAAAATGGAATCCGCTGAATACTGATGCTGTCACCAACACGATTGACCGTTACCTTGAGCGTCAGGAAGGTCTCCGGGTCGTTGTGGCTTTGCCATTTATAGCTGGACACAAGGAGGACGCTACGTCCACTTTATGGGGATTTGAAAACGAACGCTACACCCCAATGATCGCGGCTGCGCAGCAGAAGATTGAAGGTCTAGTTCGAGAGTGGCTACACACTCACGCATCGAATGATTTGTAGAATCATAATGTCTTCCTATCAGAAGTGAATGTTGTTTTCAGGTGGCATGTCCAGTGTTGTACTACAGCCCCTTTTTTTGGGGCCTGCGTCAAATCGATCTCAAGGATTCGTCACGTTTGACAGATTGGGGTCTTTCAATTAGTCCGATCACAGCGCGAGGAGATGACCTTGTCTGAGCAAAGAGTATTGGTGCTGGGTGGTACTGGCTTCGTGGGTACGCATCTCTGTAATCAGTTGTTGAGTGCTGGTTACAAGGTATTCTCATTCGGAAGGACTGCATCAACGGCGTTGCATCCCGATATCGAATTCCTGCGCGGAGATTTTTCTGACGCTGAGCAAATTAAGCGAGCGCTCGTTGATCAGGATTATGTTTTTCATTTAGTTCACGGCACTAATCCCCCGAAGGTGAATTTCGATATAGCGGGGGATATTGTTCGAACCATTAATCCCACAATTTCTCTATTAGACTTGTGCGCGGAAGCAAGCGTAAAGAAAGTTATATTTGTAAGCTCTGGTGGCACAGTATATGGTGATAATGGTATGGTAGCTTCACGCGAGAGTGATCCTACAATACCAATGAACGCCTATGGTGCTCATAAACTTCTAATTGAGAATTATCTTCGGGTATTTTCATATACAAGACAGCTGGATTATCTGATCCTTCGGTTGTCTAATCCCTATGGGCCGTTGCAACCAGTGGCCAAAGGGGTTGGGCTGATAGCGGCTGTGATAGATGCGATAAAAAATGGCCGTGCAGTCGATGTCTATGGCGACGGTGAAACGCAGAGAGACTACGTTTACATCGGAGATGCCGTCCGGGCGATGGAGTCGGCGATAGCCTACAAAGGCAGCCACAAGATTTTCAATATTGGCAGTGGAGAAGGGAAGAGTGTTAATGAGATTATTTCCCTTGTCGAGAACGCGATGAGCGTGAAAGCGAAAAGAAACCCGCTTCCAGGTAGAATATTCGACGTTAGAAAAAGTGTTCTTGATATATCGTTAGTAAGAAATGAACTAGACTGGCATCCAAATGTTGATCTGAGAGACGGTATAAACGCCACCGTGAGTTGTCTTTAGAGGTCTTATGAGTTCGGATGGTTTTTGATGTCTGCTCCAAAAGAAGTTAACCCAAGGTCTTTGGAGAACAGCAGTATTCCACACCAGTATATATCAACCCCACAATGGAATTTTGGGGTAAACGCGCAAGCTCGTGCGTTGAATGATATATTCATTGACGATATGGATGTAGATACTGAAAGGCAACCAGATGCGTATCTTTCTGCAAAGCGATACGCCGATGCTTCTGGTGCGCGGCGGATAATAGACATTGGTTGTGGCAGCGCTTTCACGGTCAAGAACCTTTTTGCGGAAGGCGATTTTGAGGTTATTGCCGTTGACACTGCGGGGGTGTTGTTTGCTGCTAAGGCGAACTATCCAGCCGCAACTCGTGTTGAGTGCGACCTAACATCGTGGAACGACGTATTATCCGTTGCCGAAAGATATCGCGACGGCGTCCCGACGATTATCTTGTGTGCCGACATAGTTGAACATCTGCCCGACCCGCGCCCGCTTTTAGCGCTAGTCCGGTTGCTATTGGCTGCTTCGACCCGTAATCGCTGTTTCTTGTCGACGCCAGGCCGTCCACAGTCGGCGGATCATCGACTTACGAGTAAGCCAGATAATCCAGCCCACATTCGAGAATGGACCAGCGGAGAACTTAGAAACTTACTTGCGGCTTCGGGTTTCTATGTAGCACAGATAGATAATATTCTCGAGAATGCACAAGAGGATCAAGGCAGCACGATACTTGCGGAATTCTTGTTTGACGATTCTTCGTATCGAGAAGTGTTGGCACGCGATGGTATTACCTCCGCAAGTGTGTCGTCGGTGATGATCACTACTGAGTATCCTGGGTTGGTCGCGAGCGGTGGTATCGGCACTTTTGTGGCGGACTGGCACCGTTCGACTGACAATTCAGTCGTGCTCACCACTTTCGATTTTGACAGCAAAGTAAAGTTGAAGAATGACGTCGTTTTCAGCCCGGCAGATGTGATCGATGTATCGAGAATAGGCGACATAGGTCTCCCAGATATACTGCTTGAGGCTGTCAAGCAGCTGCTTTTTATGTGCCCTGATCTTAAGGAAATACACTTCCAAGAGTATCTAGGTATAGGTATGCGCATTGCGCAAGCTAAAAGCGCGGGGATTCTTCCCGATACACTCACAATCGTCACACATTGTCACGGCAACCAACATTATCTGGAAAATGCAAATCAGGCTTGGTTAGGGGTGGATGCTCAGGAATATGCGGTTAAGGAAAAGATTTGCATTGAACTGAGTGATCAAGTCGTTTTCCCGTCGATATTTTTGCGTAATCTCTACAAGCAAGCAGGAATAGTTGTCGAAGATAATAAGGTTCTGATGTGCCCTTATAAATACGGTAATATAAGTAATGATAAACTCGAATTTGCAAATATAAGACGCATTGTTTTTGTCGGAAAATTTATGCCGATGAAGGGTTTCGACCTTTTTTGCGAATCCTTTGACAAAAACTTTTGTAAGGATCTTAAGGCAAAGGGCATTGAGGAAGTCACGCTCATTGGGCGCGGAGCTACTAGCGGTTATCGCAACGAGGCGGTTATCAAACGTCATTTCAAATTAACGGTGCATACCGATTTTGATCTTGCGAAGCTTGTTTGGTATGTAAGACAGCGCAGGTCCGATAGCTTGTTTGTTGAACCATATCGCGGCGATAACTTCCCTCTCGCTGTCTATGATGTTGTCGGCAATGGCGGTTCTCTTCTGACCGGCAACGCAGGGGGCATCCCGGAGATGTTCCGAGCGGAAGTTTGGCAGGAATGTCTAGCTGATCTCTCTACGGAAGCCCTTCGTTGTAAAATTCGAGAATTGGTCGATTGGGATAGCAGTAAAAGGAGCCGTATCGCTGCGGAGCTCATTGATGATCTGCGTCGTAGCAATGATGTGGCAGATACCACTAAGTATGTGAAGAGCGACAAAGCCGAAGTCGAGTTTCCCAGTTCGACGGTGATGATCCCATTCTATAATACTGATATTGCCGAATTTACTGACTTGTTGAAATCGCTCAATCAGCAGTCTCTTCGCCCAACCGAAATTATCATTGTAAATGATGCGTCTTTGACTAAAAATCGTATTGAGATGGCAGAGGCGGCTCAGAAGCATCTCAATATACCGTTTAGAATCCTTGATCACGCCCACAATCGTGGGCTGGCAGGTGCGAGAAATACGGCTTTGACCGCCTGTAAAACGGATTTTATATTGAATGCTGACTCCGATGATATCCCACTGAATGACTGGGTTAAGACCATAGTTGTCGCGTTGACCCGTGACCCGTCGGCAGCAGCGGCGGTTCCATATCTGGCTGCGTTTGATGCTGGCGCAGACTTCAATAAATACCTTCCAAAGGGACAGTATATCTACCGTGCGCTCGGAGACGGATTCGTCACCTCTCAAGTGCAAAACAATTTGGGTCATGCAAACTCTGGCTTCAGGGTTTCTCATGCTAAGCGCATTGGGGGATGGAACGCCGCGTCTAAGGCAAAATACGAAGACTGGGCATTCTATCTCAACGTGATAGCCAGCGGGCTTCGTATCGCAGTTATCCCAAAGGTGACGTGTCTTTACCGGGTTAGGAAGAATTCGATGGCGCGAACCTATTCAGAATGGCCGGGACAGGTTCGGCTTTATCAAACGACCCATGGCCTATCCAGATTCGAGTCCCTTCAATTGCAACGCTTGTGTCGCATGGCTACCAGTACGGAGGGGCTTATCGAATTACAGGGGCAATTGAGCGCTTTAGAACGCCGAAAAATACTCAGAATGATGAATGCTATAATCGTGCGTTTAAGAAAAACGCCCATACTTTATTCAGTTCTCCGCAAGGCTTTTCATATCTCGCTAAGTATTGTTGATCGGATAAGGTGATTGTTGCGGTGGCATTTACAGCCAGTATTTATCACGCAATCGAACCGATCAATCGTTATCGTGGTGATATGCCTTGACGACGCGCTACGTTCACGGAAATTAACTTCACGAGTGCCTACGTAACAAGCTGTTGTCGCTGGAATAGAGTGTAAGATCGAAAGCCCGACAAGCAACTTCATTTGTGGTTTGGATAGCGAACCCTGGTACAAGCGTCATTGGTCCAACATGCCAACCACATTGGTGAATTTAGTGTTGTTCACTTTTTAAACACCCAAGCCCGTGAAAGAATGAAAAACAATACCGTATATGACGTCATTGCCACCACCTGTGGCATTAGGACTTGGTATTGAGCCAGCGGTAACGATAGATGCAATACGTAGACGTTAACGGCATAACAGATACCGAAGGCTACGAGAAAACGAAGGGTTCTTGTCCAACTGCTTTCGGATCTGAATGTCCATTTCATGTTTCCAAAGTAGCTATTTACAAGTCCGGCAACGTATCCAGCGGCATTGGCTACAAACGGGGAAGCTCCTAGCCATGTCAGAACCGCAATAACCAGAAGCGTGATGAACGTGTTGAGTAAACCAACCAATCCAAACCGCCCGAATTGCATTATCACATTCATTGCGCGCCCGTTAGAATTCGTTTGATGCTGCTTCTGACAGTTGTTAAGCAACTGGACAAGCGAATTTCGGGGCTTAATATGATTTTTATTTCCATTGTCGTGCCAGTTTATTCTGGGGAGGCTTATTTACGGCAGCTCTGCGAGCGCGTGGCTCGTGTACGTTCGAAGCTGACCGACACGGGTGCGCCTTTTCAGGTGTCCGAGTTGATCTTCGTGGAGGATGGGGCGAAGGATGCGTCTGGTACGATCATTGATGATCTAGGATCTGAATTCGATTGGGTAAAGCCCCTTCATTTGTCACGGAACTACGGACAGCATGCGGCCACTGTCGCGGGCATTATGAAGAGCACCGGCGATTGGGTGGTGACAATGGATGAAGATCTGCAGCATCCTCCCGAGGAGGTTGAGGGCCTTTTGGAGAAAGCTGTTAAGCTGGGTAGCGATATTGTTTACGCAAACCCGGAAGAGGCTGTGCATCAGAGTTTTTTGCGTGATTGGACGTCGAAAACTTTCAAGTCTTTGATGGTCCGTCTGAGTGGCAATAGAAACATCACTGTATTCAATAGCTTTCGGCTTATTCGTGGCAGCGTAGCTCGTGAGGCTTCGCAGGCATGTGGCCATAGCACCTATTTCGATATGGCCCTTTCGTGGTTTACGCAGCGGGTCTCAAATGTCACGATGCTTTTGAAGGATGACCGATATATCGTAACTGGAAAGAGCGGTTACAATCTCAAAAGTCTGTTCA
Source organism: Brucella sp. NBRC 113783 (assembly GCF_040372265.1). Taxonomy (NCBI): domain Bacteria; kingdom Pseudomonadati; phylum Pseudomonadota; class Alphaproteobacteria; order Hyphomicrobiales; family Brucellaceae; genus Brucella; species Brucella sp. NBRC 113783. The sequence goes on from NZ_BAABRX010000001.1 coordinate 907,246, forward strand.
GCCACGCCCGCCGTCTTCTATTCTCAACGCAAGTGAAGGCTTTGCGCATTGGAAGTGCGGTAGGTGGATTGGCTGTATGCCTCGCATTTCTTTTCTCATTTGTTGTGATCGTGACTAAGCTTATTGATCCGTCGATGATGCCTGTGACCGGATGGGCCTCACTGATGATTACGATCATGTTCTTCGGTGGAGTATCCATTTTCCTCACAGGATTAGTAATCGAGTACATCTCGATTCTCATTATGGATACCCACGGAAAGCCGCTTTACAATTTTGTCGACCGTAGTTCTGACAAGATATTGGCGGGCTACTTTCGGGGCAATTCAGCGCCTCAAGAATAGAAACATGCCAGTGACAGCTGCGATGGACGTATAGCCAAGGAGCCATGGTTGCGTTTGTCGATTGCCAGGCCTCGCTAGTGTCTGATTCGGTCTCACATAATAGAACGGATAGAAATGAGCCGAGCAGAAGATGGTTTGTCACCCGCGGCCAATCGTTCTGGCAGGCGAAGCTTGATTTTTTTGTTGCCGATAGAGGAGTTGTTCGCCTCTTCGATCTGCATGTCGCTACTCAGCACGCCAGTGAAGAAATAGAAGGAACACCCATTCACCATGCTCAGCAGATTTGTCTTGCACGGGTTGACCTGCCACTGAAGTTAGAGCTGGCTCGGGAAATCTGCACAGCTAGGATAAGTGGAATTTCCGCCTGACTTCAGCTTAAATGCTGGGAACAGGAGATACCATGACGAGACGACCGCGCCGGAACCATAGTCCGGCTTTCAAGGCCAAGGTGGCGCTTGCCGCGATCAGAGGCGAGCAGACGCTGGTGGAATTGTCCCAGCAGTTCGACGTGCATGCCAATCAGATCAAGCAGTGGAAAGAACAGCTTCTTGAGGGGGCGACAGGCGTTTTCGGCGATGGAACCAAGGCCGAACCGTAAGCGGGTAGGCTACCCCACGTATCTTTCGTCGGTGTGATGGGCGATTTTCTGCATGAATCATGCGGAGAATCCTATGAGCGACACTGTGAATCAGCCCCGGACATTCGAGGTTTTGACGGCGGAACCCGTGCGAAGCCGACGGCGGCCGCGTGACTGGTCGGATGACGAGAAAGCGCGGATCGTGGCTGCGTCGTTGCAGCCCGGGGCCAACGTCTCGGCGGTTGCACGGTCTGAAGGACTGGATCCCTCGCAACTTTATGGATGGCGTCGTAAGGCGCTTGCATCTGGTGTTGTTTCACCGGTAACAGCGGGACCGGCCAGTCCGGCCAGGTTTGCACGGGTTGAAACGACGAGTAGCGCTTCGATCGATATTGTTGTCGCCGACATGGTAGTTCGCGTCGGTTCAGCCTTCGATCCGGATCACCTGGTGAAGGTTCTGAGGGCGGCTCGCAAGGCATGATTTCCAGCGGTGTGGTGGTTTATGTGTCCTGCCAGCCCGTCGACTTCCGCAAGGGAGCCGCTTCCCTGATGGCAGTTGTCCGTGATGGCGGTCTCGACCCGTTCAATGGAGCGCTTTATGTCTTCCGGTCAAAACGTGCCGACCGGGTCCGGATTGTGTGGTGGGATGGAAGTGGCGTTTGCCTTTATTCGAAAACGCTTGAGGACCGTGGCTTTTGCTGGCCGGGCCTGTCAGTTGCGAGGATACGTCTGGACCATTCCCAGCTCATGGCTTTGTTGGCCGGAATGGACTGGAAAAAGATCCGCCCGAACAGGACAAGACGCCCTTTGCTGACGGGGTGATAGCGCCTGCGGCAAGATGATTCATGATGCTGTAATGGTTGGGAAAACGGCCGCTTTTATGCTCTACTCAGCCTCATGGATTTACCGCTTCACGATCTGCCGGATGACGTTGACGCACTGAAAGCCATGGTGCTCGCGATGGCACGTGAGCAGGCTGAAAAGGAAGCCCGGTTGAAGGCTGCTGAAGCTGAGATTGCCCGGCTGGAGGCAGTGGAGAAGAGCGCCAACGAACGGATTGCCAACCTGACATCCATCATGAAGGTTTTGCAGCGCACCCAGCACGGCCGGCGCTCTGAACGATTACGCCTTGGTGTTAGCGATGAACAGGTATCGTTTGCTTTCGAGGAAGTGGAAACCGGTCTCTCGGCAATCCAGAGCGAACTTGACGATGCGGCCAGGGACAAGCCGAAACGGGCATCACGTCCGCGCAAGGGTTTTGCGGCCCATCTCGAACGCATTGAGGAAGTCATCGAACCGGAGATTCCAGCTGGTTGCGAGGGGCTGGAAAAGGTCCTGATCGGCGAGGATCGCTCGGAACGCCTGGACGTCGTGCCCCCGAAGTTCCGGGTTATCGTGACACGTCGCCCCAAATATGCATTCCGGAACCATGATGGTGTGGTTCAGGCACTCGCGCCTGCACATATTATCGAGAGTGGTCTGCCGACAGAGCGCCTGCTCGCCTATATCGCCGTCTCCAAGTACGCCGATGGCCTTCCACTTTACCGTCAGGAAGCAATCTATTTGCGTGATGGGGTCGAGATCAGCCGGAGTTTGATGGCGCAATGGATGGGGCATCTGGGCTTCGAGCTTCAGATATGCGCTGATTATATCCTGGAGCGGGTCAAGAAAGGTGAAAGGGTCTTCGCCGATGAGACGACCTTGCTACCCTGGCTCCCGGTTCGGGAAAAGCCACTAAGGCATGGCTTTGGGCTTATGCACGCGATGATCGCCCCTATGGTGGGAGCAGTCCACCAATGGTGGCCTATCGCTTTGAAGACAGTCGGGGCGCAGAATGCGTGGCGCGGCATCTTGCCGGGTTCAACGGAATCCTGCAGGTGGACGGATATGGCGCCTATACGAGCATGATCAAGGCGCAAGCCAAGGCTGGGCGCAACGAACAGATACAGCTCGCAGGCTGCTGGGCACATCTGCGCCGCAAATTTTACGATCTGCACGTCAGCGGGATCTCGCAGGCTGCAACAGATACGGTCATCGCCATGACCAAATTGTGGAAGATCGAGGATGAGGTTCGCGGCAAGAATGCCGACATCCGCGCCGCGTTCCGTCAGGAACAGTCCGAAACCATTGTCGCCCGCCTCTTCGACCTGTGGGAAAAGGAACTGGGTAAAGTCTCGGGCAAGTCCAAAACCGCCGAGGCGATCCGCTACGCGTTCACCCGGCGCGAGGCTCTGGAGCGCTTCCTCACCGATGGCCGGGTCGAAATCGATAGCAACATTGTCGAGCGTGCGATCAGACCACAGACAATCACGAGGAAAAACAGCCTGTTTGCCGGAAGCGAAGGCGGTGGACGGACCTGGGCTACACTGGCCACGCTTCTCCAGACATGCAAAATGAACAGCGTCGATCCGCTCGACTGGCTATCCCAAATACTAAGCCGCATCGCTCAAGGCTGGCCTGTAACTGAAATCGAAGCCCTTATGCCTTGGAACTTCAAGTCTAACGCCATCGGCTGACCGCTTACGCCGAACCTGCCGGTCCAACCGTTGATGTCAAAACGCTTCATGCCAAGATTGGCGAACTGACGCTGGAGAACGATTTTTTGTCCGGTGCGCTCGGCAAGGCGGGATTGCTGAGCGGAAAGAAATGATTGACCGCGAGCACAAGCTGTCCGTCGTGCGTCAGGCGAAGCTTCTCGGCTTCAGCCGTGGCAGTGTCTATTATTCGCCGCGTCCGGTGTCTGATGGCGATCTGGCTCTGATGCGCCGGATCGACGAGTTGCATCTCGAATACCCGTTTGCCGGAAGCCGGATGTTGCAAGGGCTCTTGAGGGGAGAAGGGTTACAAACCGGTCGACTACACGTCGCCACGCTGATGAAGAAGATGGGCATCGAGGCGATCTACCGTCGCCCGAACACGCCGAAACCAGCGCCGGGGCACAAGGTCTATCCCTATCTCCTGGGCAAGCTGGCGGTTACCAGACCCAATCAGGTCTGGGCGATGGACCTGACCTATGTTCCGATGGCTCGCGGATTTGTCTATCTCTGCGCCGTTGTGGACTGGTTCAGCCGGCGTGTTCTGTCGTGGCGACTGTCGATCACGATGGAAGCCGACTTCTGCATCGAGGAGGTTGAAGAGGCGCTTGCCCGCTACGGTAAGCCGGACATCTTCAACACCGATCAAGGATCGCAGTTCACATCCATCGACTTCACGGCGGTGTTGAAGAAAGCTGAAATTGCCATCTCGATGGACGGCAGAGGCGCTTGGCGGGACAATGTCTTTGTCGAGAGGCTGTGGCGCTCGATCAAATACGAGGAGGTCTACCTCCATGCCTATAAAACCGTGTCTGAGGCACGCGCTGGCATCGGCCGTTATCTGACCTTTTACAATAGCCGACGTCCACATTCATCGCTTGACCGGCAGACGCCGGATCAGGCTTACTTCAACGCGCTGACGCCAATGATGGTGGCGGCATAATCGAGGCGGAAATCCACTTAGCGAAACGCCCGAAACTGTTCAAACAAACCGAGCCACCTCTTAGGAAGCACTTTTTTGCCGTACACGATGCTCAATTTTCTGACGCGTTCCATCCGTGGGTGATATTTTCGATAGGATGAGCGTTAGTGATATCTGTCGTCGTCGTCGCTGGATTGTTTTTCTTTATCAGGCGCTGATCAAGCCGTAACTTGATCGGGCCGCCACCTTGAGTGTCGTGTGACCGCGCATGTCCCACAAATTACGACTACCTCCCCTTACAAAACGAACTTCTTTATACTATTGAAGCTTCGGGCATCCGAAAATAAGGGCTACTGGGGCGGGAAATGACGTTTGACATTGATTACCAGGTGTCGCCCAAAAGGATTATTACATCCGTTTTGGCTGGCGCTTTCATAAGCACAATATTCCTATTAGTATTTTATCCTGGCTTTCTCTCAAATGACAGCATTTTTAGCTGGAAGCAGGCCGTAAGCCAACACTATGACACAATCAAACCGCCGTTGATGGCGCTTATCCAGCGGATTTTTTACCTATTTTCTCCATCAGGTGAAGCGACAATTGCCAGCTTTTCTTGGGTTCAGGGTACGCTTCTTTGGTCTGCCATATTCATGGCGATAGCGCTGACAACTAGAACATGGAGAGCGCTTATCGTCTGCTCTTTACTTATGCTTTGTCTGATGCCGTTATGGGTGCATACAAACGTTCACTGGACCGATATGTGGGTATTTGCGTTCGCTTATTTCGGTCTTTTCTCATTTTTTGAGCTATTTCGATCCGGGTTTGTTAGCACCAAATGGCTGCTAACAGGAAGCCTGTTCTTCTTTATCTCGATAAGTATTCGATATAACGCCGTGTCGTCCCTGCCGCTTGTTGCGGTAGCATGGTACTTTTATCTACAAAAAAGACGAGCGCTGAAAGCTGTTCCTCGCGTGTTTTTATCGACAATGGCGTGCGTCGTCATCATCATAGCTTCTAAGGCTTTTCTCCTAATGCCGGGCGTTGAGGAAAAGCCATCGATGATAAGATTTGCGTTGTACAACCAGTATCTGGGTACAATTGTTAACTCCGATCCTGATGTAAGGGAAAAGCTAATAGCTCAGGAAAAGCCTTACTATGATGCTGCTTTTGGTGAAGGCACTTTAGAAGCCTCGATACCTCTGTATCTCTTTAGCGGAAACGGCGCGATGTTCTGGCCGAAGGACGCACTGATCGGATTTGGCAACATCATGAATAACGGTCAGTTTATCGTTGACCGTTTACCTCACGTCGTATGGCAATCTCCAAAAGGGTTTATGCGTCATAAGATGAAATACATCACTGGACAGCTCAACAACTCGGCTGAGTACTTTCCTATGCATCCCTATGTTGATAAAAACATTTTCAATGTATTCCTATCGCCTAAAATCCCTGGATATGAATGGACAGTTTCGACGCTGACCGCTCTGAAAACATCCTTTATTTTCAAGCATTGGCCCGCTCTGCTGCTCGGGCTTGTGGCTCTCGTTATGAATTGGCGCCGTCAGAACATATTACTTCTTACAATTTACATCTTCGGCGTTCTGTATGCGGTCCCGTACATGGTTTCGGAAACAGGTTTGGAATGGCGTTACCTGCTACCCTCATACATTTCAGGATATCTCGTATTCTTCGTAGGAACATATTCATTCATTGAAAGCTTTTTTAAAAAAGGCTCTCATCAATCCGTTAAAACTAAGCGACTACAGGATCACCAGCAAAACTAGTCACTAATTGAACCGTGGGACAGTCTTTGATGCTGGAGCTACGCCGCCAATATTAACGACGTAGCTAGAGCCACCAACACTAACGCAGTAGGCCTACCAAACGTCCTAATCTGCGTAGAAGCTTATGTAGAAAGGGTAATTTCTGCACTTGCGCGGACATCGCATTCACAATACGAATTACTTTACGGCGCTCGAAGGCTTCGATTTGTTTCTGCAACTCCATTACGCGTTCGATACCTACTTTTGCTGGGTCGCCACCCAAACTTGTTTCAGACCGACAATGTCTCTGAAGTTGGAGTGTTTCGAAACGAGATAACCCGTTGGTTGTCTGATAAAGACGGACCTGTCCTGGCCACTCTGAATATGTTCGCGCCATGGAATTCTTGCGGACGCGATACAAGCAGGTGACGGTCGGAATAAGCTCTATCCGCAGTCCGTTCGCCAGAATATTGAGAAAGAACGCCCAATCCTCATACTTTGCCTTCGAACCAGCGTTCCAGCCGCCCATCCCTCTTGCATGACTGACCCTATAACCAGAATTTGCGTGGCCAAGATCATTTCGGGTTTGCGACGTCACGAATCCATCGCCCATTGGCCGGTAGACATATTGCCCTTTATGAAAGGGACGGTTGAAATCCGTTCCGGCGTCAAAGGCAGCTAGATAGGGTACAGCAGCTGCAGCCTGAGGGTTTCTGCTCATAGCTGTAACGATTGTCTTAACCCAATCGTTGAGCGGGATATCGTCGGAATCGGCATTCAATATGAGATCAGTTGTGCACGCGGACAATGCGGTATTTCTGGCGCCTGCCAAACCGCAATTATACGCGTGATCAATAATCCTGAACGGAATATCGAGATACCTTTGAACGGCTTCCGCCATATCGGTTCGGCTCTTATAATTAGACGCGTCATTGACGATTATCACCTCGCTCGGGCGGAGCGACTGTTGATTGAGAGCCTTCAGCAATTCGATGAATTCCGAAATCTCGGTGTTATAGAATGGGATCATCACTGTTGAACTAAGGAGTTCAACAGGTTGACTGGCAACCGGTATATATCGTTGATTTTCGGAGACGCGATTCCCGCGCCTCAGATCTTCTACGAGTGTATCGCGGATGCGCGCCTTCTTCTCGTTGTCCCAATCCAAAATTTCGCGAATTTTGTAGCGCAGCGAATCTGGTGACAGGTCTGCCAAACACTCGCGCCAGTCTTTATCTCGGAACATCTCCGGAATGCCCCCTGCGTTCCCAGCCAGAAGCACACCGCCATTTCCAATGACATCATAAACAGCGAGTGGGAAATTATCACCACGATAAGGTTGAACAAACAAACTGTCAGATCGGTGGCCCTGAATATACGAAACCAATTGCGCGTGATCAAAGCCAGTGTGGACCGTCAGCGCGAAGTGGTGTTTGAGCACCCTCTCGTGCTCATATCCCGTATCGGGCCCGCGTCCAATTAAAGTTATTTCTTCAATGCCCTTTGCCTTTAGTTCCTTGCAGAAACTATCATCCAACGATGCGCAGAATAAATCGAACCCCTTCATCGGGATAAACTTTCCGACGAATACGATGCGCTTCACATTGTCGAACGGAGAACTATCAATTTTGATATTCGTATATCGATAGGGGCAGATTATAATTTTGCTATCGTCAATCTGGATGCCAGACTGAACGTAAAATTTCCGCAGAAACTCTGAAGGGAACACGACAAAATCAGCAAGTTCGATGCTAATCTTTTCCCTAACCGCATATATCTGAGAATCAGCCCCCATCCATGTTTGATTGGCATTTTCGAGATAATGCTGATTGCCGTGACAATGAGCGACGATTGTAAGGGTATCAGGAAGTACCCCCGCCATTTTCGCTTGCGCGATACGCATCCCTATACCCAAGTATTCTTGAAAGTGTATCTCTCTCATATCTGGGCACAGAAACAGAAATTGGGTGGCGGCCTGCAGCAACACGTCAGCAGTACCGATTTCTCCAATCTCTGATACGTCGATGACACCCGACGGGCTCAAAACGACGTCGCCGTTCTGAGTTTTTTCCTTGTCGAAGTCGAAAGCCGCTAGAACAGCAGAACCCTTGGTCGAACGATGCCAATCCGCCACAAAGGTGCCTATCCCTCCGCTAGCTATCAGACCGGGATACTCCGTTGTGATCATAACAGATGTTACATCGACGGAATTAATCCCATAGCGCGCTAGCGTCCCCGCATAGAATTTCGCGTCAAATGAAATGTCCGCAAGTATAGTGCTGGCCGCCTCGTCATGTTCATTCGCGCCAATATTTCCGATATTTTCAACATGAAAACCGGATGCCATCAAGAGATTGCGAAGTTCTCCGGCGGTCCATTCTCGCACATGTGCCGGATTGGCCGGCTTAGCCGTCAACGATTGATACCCCAGACGGGATCTGTCGGGAGTCGACAAAAAGCACCTGCTCTTCGGGTTCCCTGACAATAACAGTCTTATAAAGGCCAGAAGCGGCCGAGGGTCTGGTATATGCTCAATAACGTCCGCACAAATTATGACTGTTGGAACATCATTACGAAATTTCTTCGCAACATTGAGAACCTCGTTCCATGACGTAAGATCGCACTCGACGTGAGATGCTTCCGCGTAGTTTTCAATGGCCGCAGCCAGTGATCCTTTGAAATCCACAGCGAACACGTCAGAACCGGTGCCGGAAAACAGACTTTTGAGTTTAAGGGCACTGCCACACCCGATGTCGATGACACGCTTTGCATCTATGGATTCCGCATAGGACTTAGCTGAATGATATGTATCCGGCTGCCATATAATGTCGGATGTCAGCCCATCATTGAAAATATCGTTGATGATTCTAGCTTCCGCATTTACGCCAAAATTCCACTGAGGCGTACACACATAGGGATGCGGTTGATTAAAATTGTCATAATCACGCTTATCAAAGTGTCCAGGCAGGGGCATTATAAACTTTTCTGCGGGCATATCTGACCTTTAATAAAAACACACCCCAGTCTGACGGCACGGAGCTTTGCGTTGGATGACAGCCACTTGTTTGATTCGATCTGTGGCGTTAGGATACGTTTATTGCGTACGCCCTCAAGGATCAATTATGGAATATACCACCCGGCCTTTCACGAAAGAAGCGATACAAATTGCATATGATGAATTGGCCAAAGAAATTCAATATCTGAGACAAACTGGCTCAAGCCACCCAGAATACCTAAGAACGGCTCAGTTTCCCATAGAGGTCCAGACTGAACTATCTTCTATTAAAGATGAAATAAACATGTTGCATGCAAGAGTCATTGGTCTGATTTAGTTGCTAACTTCGCGTTTTGAAACAGTCTTATTTCTTGTGATCTGTAATTGACGGTGCCCCACCCACACCGGGTGGAGCCAAGGTCTGGACCATCAGCTTAAGAAAGACATGCCTCTAAGCGGAGATTTCCGCCGCCAGACGAATATCGTACAGACACCACGCCAGTTGTTGACGATATATCAACTACAGCTTGTGCAAATCCGCCCTTTACATACGTGGGTATCGAATGACCTGCCACTGAAGTTTCATCCGGCTGCGATTAGAGCCTCGGCGGTTTTTGATACGCCACATGGCGTGATGGGAGCAACCGGCGGAAAGGCGAAGCTTCCAAATTGCGTAGCGTTGGAGCCGGTTGCGGCGATGATCCCTGCATAGTCTGCCGGGGTCTGGTATCCGAGCGATGAGTGGGGCCGGAAATTGTTGTAATCGTCGGCCCATTCGGCAATGGCGCCGCGGGCATGATCGAGACCAAAGAACAGGCGCTCGTTGAGTAACTCGTCGCGCATGCGGCCATTGAAACTCTCGACATAGCCGTTTTGCATCGGTCTTCCCGGCGCGATGTAGTGCCACTCGATCTTGTGATCCTTCGACCAGGCGAGGATGGCATTTGAGGTCAGTTCGGTCCCGTAGCACCTACGGAAGGAAGAGTTGGAGCCACCTCAAACAGTGCGCGCAGCTTTTTTGCTGCAAGCGCGCACCGTTTGAGGTGGCCATGGCCAGTCGAAGTAGCTCTAGAATGTGAGTGTTCACAACTCATTCCGGAGAGACCAACAATGACCAGTCAGAATTCTATGCCTGCCGATGCCGTGTTGGTAGCCATCGACATTGCCAAGGTTCGCAATGAAGTGTTGATCGAAGCACCCGGCCATAAACGCCGCCGTCGATTGTCTGTTCTCAATACGCGTGCAGAACATGACCATCTGATCGAGATTTTGCAATCCTATGACCGACCGGTGGTCTGCGCCTTTGAGGCAACGGGTAATTATCATCGTCCGATCGCCTGGCGGTTGGTGGAAGCCGGCTTCGAAACGCGATTGGTGTCGTCGCTGGTGCTTGCCCGCACGCGAGAAGCCTTGCACAACTGTTGGGACAAAAACGATCCTAAGGATGCGCAGGTGATCCTGCACATGTTGAGGATCCATTCGACGCAGGTTTATCACGATCCCTTGCGTGCTGGCATCAACGACGTTCAGGAATTGTCGAAGACACACGAAGCCATTGCTAACGCCAAGACCGAGATATAACATCGCATCCCGACGCATTACGCCGTTGTCGCGCATCCGGTAGAAATGGTACTGCACCGTCGTAAACGGCGGGAATTCCTTCGGTAATTGCGCCCATTGGCAGCCGGTTGTCGCGATGTATTGGATTGCGTTCCACAATATGCGTGGATCATGCTCGCGCGGACGGCCGACTTTGCCCATCGGCTGCAAAAGCGGCGCAACAACTGCCCACTCATCGTCGGTACAATCGCTTGCATAGCGCAAGCCACGTCTGGCATAGTCTCGCCGGGCGGTTTCAGTCCAGGCCATGTGATCCTCCGTAGTCTTGGTAAACCACAGAGAATCATAAACTCCTGAAATCGCTCAACTTAATTTTCGGTTCGGCTCTAAATCGAAGTATAATATGATCTGAATCTCTTCATTCGATGTGCCTTCTTGGTTCTCTGCTGTAAACTAAAATAATCTAAGCCCATTAGTTCTATAAAAGGTCACGGCGGACTGGATGAACATTTTTATATGCCAGTGCCCCTTCTTCGAAGCATGCCCCCCCGCATGTACTACTCGTATCGTTGGTACATAAGCTGTATCGGCAATTTTTATCGATCTTAGGGAGATGTCAAAATCTTCAAAATATAGAAAATATTTATCGCTGAAGCCGCCCGTATTTCTTAAAGTAGTACCTCTGAAAAACATGAAACATCCGCTCACTATGGGAGGGTTCCAAAAGACGGCGTTTTGTGTTTCGGCCTGCAATTCATATCTTGCCAAGCGCGCAGAGAAAAACGAGCGAACTAGCTTGGGCGCAAAGCCTCTCAGAAGTAAGTCAAATACCGCCGGATAGCGTTTGCATAAATACTGTCGTTGCTCATTGGGCCATGTGGCACGAGGGCTCAAGAGGCCACAATTTTCATGAGTTCTCATAAAGGCAACTGCATTTATGAGCGCATCAGGATCGAGCTGAATATCTGGATTTAAAATCAGATGAAACTCACCCGTCTGGCAAATCGCGAGATTATGGGCCCTCCCGAAGCCGATATTTCCCTGTCCTTGAATTAGGGTAACTGGTAATTCGGGATAGAAACGCAGCAAAAAGGAGGCGACGTCTTTGCGAGAGGAGTTATCCACAATCGTAATTGAGAATGCGTTGGGTGGAAGCGCCTTCAGCGCAGTTCGTAGGCTATCCAGCGTTTTCTTAAATTCTTCTAAGTCGGGATTAAACGTAACGATTGAAATAGTTAGCAATGGCTGGTTATTGATTTTAGGATCAGCAGCTGAAAAACCATAGGTCATTCTTTGTGTTCTCGGTTCGCCAAATGGGTCTGACGGTCGTCAAAAGGAAGCCATTATCTTAGGCACGAAATGTGCTTATATGAACGAAGCGAAAGAAGTAAGATGATAGGATGTGAAATCGCATGAAGGGGATTATTCTCGCCGGTGGTAGTGGTACCAGATTGTACCCTTTAACAATTGCTGTTTCAAAGCAGATTCTGCCGATTTATGATAAGCCGATGATCTATTATCCCTTGAGTGTGCTCATGCTCGCGGGCATTCAGGATATTTTGATCATCTCGACGCCGCACGACTTACCACTTTTTCAGAAATTGCTCGGCGATGGCTCTGAGTTCGGAGTGAATTTCTCGTACGCCGAACAGGCGCATCCCAATGGTCTTGCTGAAGCTTTCATCATCGGTAGAGAGTTCATCGGCAACGACAGCGTTGCCATGATTTTAGGCGATAATATCTATTTTGGTGATGGTCTTTCAAAACTGTCTCAGCTTTCGTCGCAACCAATGAAGGGGGGAACTGTTTTTGCTTATCGGGTTGATGATCCGCAACGTTATGGTGTGGTGGAGTTCGACAGCAGCACCGGTAAAGCGGTGTCCATTGAAGAAAAGCCTGCAAAACCCAAGTCAAACTGGGCTGTTACGGGCCTCTATTTTTATGATAATCACGTGGTCGATATTGCCCATTCAATCACGCCGTCCGCACGCGGCGAACTGGAAATAACCACCGTTAATAATGTCTATCTCGAACGAGGTGAGTTAAATGTTCAGCGCTTCGGTCGCGGTTATGCTTGGCTCGATACCGGTACGCATGACAGTTTGCACGAAGCGTCGTCATTTGTTCAAACGATCGAAAAGCGGCAGGGCATCAAGATTGCTTGTCCAGAGGAAATCGGCCTGGATAAAGGTTGGCTGAGCAGTAATGCGGTGTTGGAACGTGCGACCAAGCTTGGTAAAACCGAGTACGCAGCATATCTGCGTCGACGTGTTGATGAACTAGGAAAATACTAATGGAAGTCCGCCCTTTAGGTTTAGATGGTGTTGTTGAGATACTTCCGCGAAAGTTTGGTGATGATCGTGGTTTTTTTTCCGAAACCTACAAGGCCAAGGCGCTTAGGGATGCGGGTATTGACTTCAATTTTGTCCAAGACAACCACTCCTTTTCGGCGGCCAAAGGGGTAGTACGTGGTCTTCACTATCAGTTGCTGCCATTTGCTCAGGATAAGCTGCTCCGCGTTGTTCGCGGCGCAATTCTCGATGTTGCGGTCGATATTCGCAAAAGCTCACCGACTTTTGGTCGGTGGGTCGCGCAAGAAGTCTCAGCTGAAAAGTGGAACCAAATTTTGGTGCCGAAGGGGTTCGCGCACGGCTTCATGACGTTGGTTGAGAATACAGAAGTTCTCTATAAAGTAACGGATTACTATTCTCCTGAGCATGATCGCGCAATCCGATATGATGACCCCGCAATAGGCATAGATTGGCCAATTTCCGCTTCCGGTATACAAACATCGGATAAGGATAAGAATGCGCCGTTGCTTGCCGATGCAGAAGTTTTTGCTTAAGGAATGATATGAATATTCTCGTCACTGGCGGTGCAGGTTTCATCGGTTCGGCTGTATGCCGTCATCTGGCCGCTGATCCGAAGGTTAATGTTATCAATCTGGACAAACTGACCTATGCGGGCAATCTCGCATCGCTGCGTCAGATCGAAAACCATCCGAACTATAGTTTCCTGCAGGCCGATATCTGCGACGATAATCTCATTCTGGACACGCTGCGTTCGAATGTTGTCGATGTCGTCATGCATCTGGCTGCCGAAAGCCATGTTGATCGTTCCATCGACGGTCCGGCAGCTTTCATCGAAACCAATATCATCGGCACGTTCCGCCTGCTCAATGCCGCTCTCGCCTATTGGCGTGAACTGCCGGAACCGCGCAAGTCGAACTTCCGCTTCCACCACATCTCGACCGATGAAGTGTTCGGCGATTTGCCGTTCGACAGCGGCATTTTCACGGAAGAAACGCCCTATAAGCCATCATCGCCCTATTCGGCATCGAAGGCTTCCTCCGATCATCTGGTTCGCGCATGGCACGAAACCTATGGTTTGCCGGTAGTTCTCTCGAACTGCTCGAACAATTACGGGCCATTCCATTTCCCGGAAAAGCTCATTCCGCTTGTCATTCTGAACGCGCTCGACGAAAAGCCGCTGCCCGTTTACGGGACAGGGGCGAATGTGCGCGACTGGCTCTATGTCGAAGATCACGCCCGCGCGCTGGCGTTGGTGGCGACGACCGGTAAAGTCGGCGAAAGCTACAATATCGGCGGACGCTCGGAACGCACCAATCTCAATGTAGTGGAAACGATTTGCGCCATTCTCGACAAGAAGCGCCCGCGCGCCAATGGCAAGAAATACGGCGACCTGATTACATTTGTAACGGATCGCCCGGGGCATGATCGCCGTTACGCCATCGATGCCTCGAAGATCGAGCGTGACCTCGGATGGACCCCGCAGGAAACTTTCGAAACGGGCCTTGAGAAAACCATTCAGTGGTATCTCGACAATGGCTGGTGGTGGGAGCCGATCCGCAGCGGCACTTATGCTGGTGAGCGTCTGGGCGGCGGTCAAACCAAAACCGGTGCGACCAAAGCAGGTGCGGTATGAAGATCATCGTCACCGGGCGGGAAGGGCAGGTCGTTCAGAGCCTTCTGGAAAAGGCCGCAGAGCGCTCGGATCTTGAAGTAATTGCGTTGGGAAGGCCGGAACTTGATCTGGCAGACCCCGAAACGATCCGCAAGGCGATCGTCAATGTCAAGCCGGATGTCGTCGTTTCGGCTGCGGCCTATACGGCTGTGGATCAGGCCGAGGATGAGCCGGAAATCGCCTTGGCGGTGAATGCGGCTGGTGCTGCCGCTGTGGCCGAAGCGGCGAAGGCCTGCGGTGCGCTCGTCATTCATCTGTCGACGGATTATGTTTTCGCCGGCGATAGCAATAGGCCTTATGTGGAGACCGATCCAACCGGCCCTCGCAGTGTTTATGGCAGCTCCAAGCTTGAAGGCGAAAGGCTGGTTGCTGAGGCCCATCCGCAGCATATCATTCTGCGCACGGCCTGGGTTTACAGTCCGTTCGGCAAGAATTTCGCCAAGACGATGCTGCGCCTTGCAGAAACCCGTGATGGCCTGTCAGTCGTGTCCGACCAGTGGGGCAATCCGACTTCCGCGCTGGATATCGCCGAAGCCGTCATTCGCGTGGCGGATCATTTGGCGGCAAAGCCTGATTTTTCTGGCTATGGCATCTATCATCTTGTTGGTACGGGCGACATCAGTTGGAGCGGTTTTGCTCGCGGGATTTTCGCTGAAAGCGCTAAGCAGGGCGGCCCGACCGCTGAAGTGACGGATATTGCGACTGCAGAGTATCCGACCAAGGCGACGCGCCCCGCCAATTCACGCCTTTCTACAGAGAAGTTCAGCGCGACATTTGGCTGGACCATGCCGCATTGGCAATCGTCACTAGGGGATGTGGTGGCAAGGCTGGTTTAGCGAAACTTCTCGGATTCCATCGTTGGCCAGTATCACGTGATCTTTTAGTTCTGCGGAAACTGCTATCCCACAACAATGTCGGCGGGGATATCTTCCCGATCCGCTCAGAAAAAAGGTCGTTTGGCTACAAATTCGAGATACATGCAATTACTTGATTGCGACTTTGTTTTATTGGACTAAATCCGGTCCACAAATGGAAGATGATTGCATCTATCGGAGCGACGCATGTGTGGAATTATCGGTATTATCGGCAAGGATGAAGTCGCGCCGCTTCTGGTCGATGCTCTGAAACGACTGGAATATCGCGGTTATGACTCCGCCGGTATCGCCACCTTGCAGGGCGGCAGGCTTGACCGCCGCCGTGCGGAAGGCAAGCTCGTCAATCTGGAAAAGCGCCTTGCCGGTGAGCCGCTTCCGGGCGTGATAGGCATCGGTCATACCCGATGGGCCACCCATGGCAAGCCGGTGGAGCGTAATGCGCATCCGCACATCACTGAACGCCTTGCGGTGGTTCATAACGGCATTATCGAGAACTTTGCCGAACTGCGCACCATGCTGGAAGCCGAAGGCCGCAAGTTCCAGACCGAAACCGACACCGAAGCCGTTGCGCATCTGGTGACCCGTGAGCTGGAAAAGGGCAAGTCGCCGGTTGAGGCCGTGCGCGATTGCCTGCCGCAGCTTCATGGTGCATTCGCTCTCGCATTCCTTTTTGAAGGCGATGAAGAACTGCTCATCGGCGCTCGTCAGGGCCCGCCGCTGGCTGTCGGTTATGGCGATGGCGAGATGTTCCTCGGCTCGGACGCGATTGCGCTGTCGCCCTTCACCGACACCATTGCCTATCTGGAAGATGGTGACTGGGCTGTACTGACCCGCAAGGGCGTCACCATTTATGACGAGGGCAACAATCAGGTCGAGCGCACGATCCAGAAGACGCAGACGGCCAATATGCTTGTTTCCAAGGGCAATCATCGTCACTTCATGCAGAAGGAGATGTTCGAGCAGCCGGAAGTGATTTCCCACACGCTTGCCAACTATCTCGATTTCACCACCGGCAAGGTGCGTCAGGAAGCGATCGGCGTCGATTTCAGCAAGATTGACCGTCTGACGATTTCCGCCTGCGGCACGGCCTATTATGCGGCATCGGTGGGTAAATACTGGTTCGAACAGATTGCCCGTCTGCCGGTCGATAGCGATATCGCATCGGAATTCCGCTATCGCGAAATGCCGTTGTCGAAAGATTCGCTGGCGATGTTCGTTTCCCAGTCCGGCGAAACGGCGGATACGCTGGCATCGCTGCGTTATTGCAAGTCGCAAGGCTTGAAGATTGCCGCCGTCGTTAACGTCACCGGCTCGACCATCGCGCGTGAATCCGATGCCGTGTTCCCGACGCTTGCCGGTCCGGAAATTGGCGTTGCCTCCACCAAGGCCTTCACCTGCCAGCTTTCGGCCATGGCGTCGCTCGCCATCGCCGCCGCCAAGGCGCGCGGCGCGATTGACGATGCGCGCGAACAGGAACTGGTGCGCCAGCTTTCCGAAGCCCCGCGTTTCCTCAATCAAGTGCTGAAGCTGGAAGATCAGATCGCGGCAGTTTGTACCGATCTCGCCAAGGTCAATCACGTTCTTTATCTCGGTCGTGGCACGTCCTTTCCGCTTGCCATGGAAGGCGCGCTGAAGCTCAAGGAAATCTCGTATATCCACGCCGAAGGCTATGCCGCTGGCGAGTTGAAGCACGGCCCAATCGCGCTGATCGATGAAACCATGCCGGTCATCGTCATTGCACCGTCTGACCGTCTTTATGAAAAGACCGTTTCCAACATGCAGGAAGTGGCGGCCCGTGGCGGTCGCATCATCCTGATCACCGACAGACGAGGTGCGGAAAGCGCCAGCGTCGATACGATGGCAACGATCGTCCTGCCGGACGTGCCGGAATTCATCACGCCGCTGGTCTATGCGCTGCCGATCCAGATGCTGGCTTATCACACCGCTGACCTGATGGGCACGGACGTCGATCAGCCGCGCAATCTGGCAAAATCGGTAACAGTGGAGTGAAGCCATAAACCGACTAGCAATTCAAATAGCCGGATTGTTAGGCGGTACGGATATCACCGCATCGAAAGCAATTGAGTGACACAGTATCCGCTTGACCACCAAGCTCAACGCCTTACCGCAACTGGCGCGGTTGATGCCCGTCACCGCGTTTTTTGCTTTGCGCAAATATGTTCTCTGCCTTATGCCTTAAACACTGACTGAACTGTTAGTGCATTATCACACGAAACGTGAAAGCTTTGCGGGCGCGACAGTGTGGTTTGAGTTCAGTGATAGGCATGCGGTCTGGAGTGCCGCGCATAACACCGGTGAGGAGCATTAAACGTGAGCAGCAATGAAACTTTCGCCTCGGGAACATTTGTCGGGCGAGCATGGAGCCCGACGGCCAAGGGGCCGGTTCTGGTGACTTTGCGCGAAGGGCGCGTCATCGACATTACCACCAAAGCTGCACCGACGATGCGCGACCTGCTTGAACTTGACGATGCGCTGGCTCATGTACGCGCAACCGCCGGACAGGATATCGGTTCGCTAGAAGCCCTGTTTTCCGGAAAGCCCGGCGATGAAAGCGCGCTGCATCTTCTGGCACCGAACGACCTGCAGTCGATCAAGGCCTGCGGCGTTACCTTTGCTCGCTCCATGATCGAACGCGTGATCGAGGAACGCGCTGCTGGCAATCCCGATCTTGCTTTGAAAATCCGCGAGCGTGTAGGTGCGATCATCGGCGACAGCCTGCGCAACCTCAAGGCAGGCTCGGAAGAGGCGGCCCGCGTCAAGGCGGCGCTGATAGAAGAAGGCGTCTGGTCGCAATATCTCGAAGTCGGTATCGGCCCCGACGCGGAAGTTTTCACAAAGAGCCAGCCCATGTCGGCGGTCGGTCATGGTGCGGAAGTGGGCCTGCATCCGATTTCCACCTGGAACAACCCGGAGCCGGAAGTGGTACTTGCGGTCAACAGTCAGGGGCAGGTTAAGGGCGCGACGCTTGGCAACGACGTGAACCTGCGCGACGTTGAAGGCCGTTCGGCCCTGCTGCTCGGCAAGGCCAAGGATAACAATGCGTCCTGTTCGGTTGGCCCATTCATTCGCCTGTTCGACGAAACCTATTCGATGGACGATGTGTGCTCGGCGGAACTGGCGCTGAAGGTCGAAGGACCGGATGGCTATGTTCTCAATGGCCGCAGCACCATGAAGGAAATCAGCCGTGATCCGCTGGATCTGGTTGCCCAGACCATCGGCAAGCACCATCAGTATCCGGATGGTTTCGTGCTGTTCATGGGAACGTTGTTTGCGCCTGTCGAAGACCGCGACACGCCGGGGCAGGGCTTTACTCACAAGATCGGCGATGTGGTGACCATCTCCAATCCGCAGCTTGGTGCGCTGACCAACACCGTGCGCCTGTCGACGGAATGCAGCCCGTGGCGGTTCGGCTCGTCGCATCTGATGCGTAATCTCGCATCGCGTGGCCTGATCTGATTTTATCGATTTGCGCGGCGGGTATGCCGCCGCGCACGTTACCTGAATGCTCAATAAGGGCTGTCGACGTTGCCCATCTCGACATAGACGGTCTTGATCTGGCTGTAATGGGCAAGGGCTGCAACGCCGTTTTCGCGCCCGATACCGGACTGCTTGTAACCGCCGAACGGCACTTCCACGGGCGTCAGGTTATAGGCGTTGATCCAGCAGGTGCCTGCCTTGATCTGGCCGATCACGCGGTGACCGCGCGCGATATCGGCGGTGAAAACACCCGCCGCCAGACCGAATTCGGTATCGTTAGCCCGTGCGATGACTTCATCTTCGTCCGAAAATTCCAGAACGCTCATGACCGGTCCGAAGATTTCTTCGCGCGCGATGGTCATGGTGTCGGTCACGTCGGTAAAGACGGTCGGTTCGATGAAGTAACCCTTATCGAAGCCCTGTAGCTTGGGAATGCCGCCGCCGCAGGCAAGCGTTGCGCCTTCGGCTTTGCCTTTTTCGATATAGGAGAGAACCTTGTCGCGCTGGGCGCTGTTGACGAGCGGCCCCATCTGGGTGGCTTCATCCAGCGGGTCGCCGATGCGAATCTTGCGCGTGCGCTCGACCAGCCGCTCGACAAAACGTTCGCGAACCTTCTTATGCACGAAGACGCGGGTGCCGTTGGAACAGACCTGTCCGGTCGAGTAGAAATTGCCCAGCATCGCACCGCCGATGGCGCTTTCGAGATCGGCATCGTCGAACACGATCAGGGGCGACTTTCCGCCTAGTTCCATCGTGACGTGTTTCAGATGTTCGCCTGCCTGCGCCATGATGCGTTTGCCGGTCGGAACCGAGCCGGTCAACGAGACCTTGGCCGTCTGGCGATGATTGACGAGCGCCGCGCCCACATCGCCGTAGCCCTGAACGACATTGAAGAGGCCATCGGGCAGCCCAGCTTCCTGATAGGCTTCCGCCAAAGCAAGGGCCGAGAGGGGCGTGTTTTCCGATGGTTTGAAGATGAAGGCGTTGCCCATGGCGAGTGCGGGAGCGGATTTCCACGCGGCGATCTGGATCGGATAGTTCCACGCGCCGATACCGACGCAAATGCCCAGCGCTTCGCGCCGCGTATAAGCGAAGGAACCGCCGAGTTCCACGAATTCACCGTTGAAGCCGGAAATAATGCCGCCGAAAAACTCCAGCGCATCGGCAGCCGAGGCCGCATCCGCAACCAGCGTTTCTTGAAGCGCTTTGCCGGTATCGAGCGTTTCGAGCTTAGAGAGCTTCTTGTTCTTCTCGCGCAGAATTTCCGCCGTCCGCCGCAAGATGCGACCGCGTTCGACGGGCTTCAACGCCGCCCATGCTTCCTGCGCCTTCATCGCCGCCGCATAGGCGCTTTCGATCACGCTTGGCGTGGCGGAATAAAGCTTGGCGATCTGTTCGCCGGTCGCCGGATAAATCACGGGAAGCGGCTTGCCGTTTTTGTCTTCCACGTATGACCCGCCGATGAAGTGCGAGGCCTTGGGTTGTGCTTTCATGGTGTGTTCCTTCGAAAAGAAGGGAATAGGGCAGTAGGGGAATAAGGGAGTATGTTTTGGCTGCGAACAACATACTCCCTTATTCCCCTATTCCCTTACTCCCCTAACTAGCGGTCCGACACCTGCCAGCGCGGATTGATCCACGGCTCCTGATTGGAGCGTGCCAGCGGTGTGCGGCCAAGGATATGATCGGACGCTTTTTCGCCGACCATGATCGATGGCCCGTTGAGATTGCCATTGGTGATGCGCGGGAAGATGGATGAATCCGCCACGCGCAAACCTTCAACGCCGATCACGCGGCATTCAGGATCGACCACCGCAAACGGATCGTCAACCGCGCCCATCTTGACCGTGCCGCACGGGTGGAATGCACTTTCGACATGCTCGCGGATGAAATTGTCGATTTCATCATCGGTCTGCACTTGCGCGCCGGGCTGGATTTCCGCACCGCGATAGGGGTCGAAGGCCGCTTGCCCGAAAATCTCGCGGGTCAGTCGCACGCAGTGGCGGAAATCGGCCCAGTCGTCTTCATGCGACATATAATTGAATTGGATGACAGGCTTTTCACGCGGGTTGGCGGAACGCAACGTCACGCTGCCACGCGACTTGGAGCGCATGGGCCCGACATGGGCCTGGAAACCGTGCGATTGCGCTGCGGCCTTGCCGTCATAGCGGATCGCCACCGGCAGGAAGTGATACTGAATATCAGGATATTCCACGCCCGCTTTGGAGCGCACGAAGGCGGCGGATTCAAAATGGTTGGTCGCGCCGTCGCCGGTTTTGAAGAACAGCCATTCGGCTCCGATCTTCGCTTTAGAGAACAGGTTCAGCTTGGAATAAAGCGTGATGGGTTGGGTGCATTCCTGCTGGATATAGACTTCCAGATGGTCTTGCAGGTTCTGCCCGACGCCGGGGCGGTCCGCTACTACCTCGATGCCGTGTTCTTTCAGATGCGCCGCCGGACCGATGCCGGACAACATCAAAAGCTTCGGCGAGTTGATGGAGGAAGCGGCGATGATCACCTCGCGCCGCGCGTGGATGGTCGAGAAACTGCGTCCCGCCTCGATCTCCACGCCAACGGCGCGCTTGCCTTCAAGCACGATCTTGCGCGCAAGCCCCTTGACCAGCTTGACATTCGGGCGCTTCAGCGCCGGTTTCAGATAGGCATTGGCCGCAGACCAGCGACGACCATTATAGATCGTCTGCTCCATGGGTCCGAAGCCTTCCTGCTTCTGGCCGTTATAATCTTCCGTCACTTCAAACCCGGCCTGATGGCCCGCTTCGACAAAGGCATGAAACAACGGATTGTCGCGCTTACCGCGTTGGACATGCAACGGCCCGTCGGTTCCGCGCCAGCCTTCTTGCCCACCATGCGCGTTTTCCATGCGCTTGAAATAGGGGAGCACATCGGCATAGGCCCAGCCCTGCGCGCCGCTTTCCGACCAGAAGTCGTAATCGCGGGCATGGCCGCGCACATACACCATACCGTTGATCGAGGACGAACCGCCCAGCACCTTGCCGCGCGGCGTGACAAGGCTGCGCCCGCCAATATGCGGTTCCGGCTCGGTGGAAAAACCCCAGTCATAGGTTTCCATATTCATCGGAAAGGAGAGGGCGGCGGGCATCTGGATCAGAGGCCCGACATCCGGGACGCCATATTCAATAACGATTACCGAATAGCGCCCGTCTTCCGACAGGCGATAGGCCATGGCCGAACCGGCGGAGCCGGAGCCGATGATGACGAAATCCGCTTCCATGCTCATGTTCCCACCGACAGCTGAACTGCAATATAATCTTCCACCAATGCAATGGCGGATTGGGCGTCGGGCGCGTCGGCACCGAGCGCATGACGAATGTAAAGCCCGTCGATCATCGCGCCCGCACCTTCAGCAATGCGTTGCGCCCGCTCGCGGCCCGTGAGTTGCTCCAGCGCGAAGACCAGATTGGAATGCAGGCGGCGCGCATAAATGCGCAAAAGTCGCCGCGTGTCTTCCGACTGCTGGGCGTGCACATAGAATGTCAACCAGGCGGCGATGGTTTCCTGCGTGAACTGCGCAGCGGAAAAATTGACGGCGATGATGGCTGCAATGCGTTCGCGCGGCGTTTCCGTCAGCTTCACAGCCTCATTGAGATCGCGGCCCAGTTCGCGCAGCAAATGGCGCATCGTGGCGAGGATGAGCTTGTCCTTACCGCCGAAATAATGATGCGCGAGCGCAGGCGAGACGCCCGCTTCATGGGCGATCTGCGCAACGGTCACATCCAGCGAACCGCGTTGTCCGATGGTGCGTATGGCAGCGTCGATCAGTTCACGCCGCCGCAGGGGTTCCATCCCGATCTTCGGCATCGTCTCAATCCTTGTCCGATTTTCAGACCTGTTGAGCTATTTTATCTTTGATTGACTCATCAATCAATAAAAACTGTGCCTTGGTTTGGATGGCGCGGACCGAGCGGGGAGAAGGCTTGCCGGGGCGTTACGCGCCGCCTACATTCATGAAATGAGCAGAGCTTTTACAAAAGAACAGGATGATGCGCCGACCGATCTCGGCGAGCGTCCGATCAGTCCGCATCGCAATCTTGTCACGCCGACCGGCCTGAAGATGATGGATGACGAGATTGCGCGTCTCCAGCGTGAACTTGCAGAAGCCAATGTCGCCGGTGAACGCTCGGCCATCGCGCGCATATCGCGTGACCTGCGCTATTGGACGGTGCGGCGCGAAACGGCGGAATTGTCCGTGCCGGATACCGACAGCGATGTGGTGCGGTTCGGCATGACCGTGGAGCTGGAAAATCTGGACGATGGCAACAGCCGGACATGGACCATCGTGGGCGAAGATGAGGCCGATCCGTCAAGCGGAAAGATCTCGCATGTCGCGCCGGTCGCCATCATGCTGTTCGGTAAGCCTGCTGGCGATGTGCTGAAGATCAACGGCAAGGATTGGGAAATCGTGTCGATCAAGGCTCAAATTTAGTCTTCCACCACCACGCTGTGATCGCGGAAGAAGGCGGCAGCACCATTTTCGTCGATTTCACCGGATGCTATACCCATTGTAAAACTGTAGAGCAGACCGTCATCGGCGGTGAGCATATAACCGTTGATCGCCAGAAAGGTGACCGCGGTAACAATTGCCGTGCGCTTGTTGCCATCCACGAAAGCATGGTTGCGACCCAGTCCGAAGACATAGGCCGCAGCGATGTCGGCATGATCGGGATCGCCGTAGACAACTTTGTTCTGCGCCCACCCCAGCGCGGATTCGAGCGCGTTTTCATCGCGCAGCCCCTGCGCGCCTCCATGCCGCTGCAACTGCTCGACATGGATGGCTTCAACAACGCGACGTGACAGAAAATGCCAGCTCATTCGGCGAGCTTCTGCAAGGCGACCTTATATTTGTCCATGACTCTGCGAGCCGCTTCCATCTGCTGCTCGAAACTGTCGTCTACGGGTTCCAGCGAAAGACCGCTCTGCGTCTCGACGAGTTGCAGCTTGTCGCCGGTTTTCAAATTTAGCCGTTCGAGCACTTCCTTGGGCAGGATCACGCCTTCGGAATTGCCGATCTTGCGCAAAGTGACGTTCATGGCTTTTCTCCTATGTTATAACCGATGATATAACATAGTTGCACTCTTGTCGAGAAGAGGGCTCAGAGCCAGCCTTTGCGGCGGAAATAATAGAGCGGCAGCAGGGCCGAGGCGACCATCAATCCGAGCGCCATCGGATAGCCCCAGGGCGATGTTAGTTCCGGCATGAAGGAAAAGTTCATGCCGTAGATGGACGCGACCAGCGTTGGCGGCATGAAGCCCACGGCGGCGACGGAGAATATCTTGATGATGGCATTCTGCTCAACCGAAATTAGTCCGACGATGGTGTCGAGCAGGAAGGTGACTTTGTTGGACAGAAAATCCACATAGGCAGTCAGCGATTGCATGTCGCGTTCCAGGGACTTGATCCAGGAGCGGGTTTCCTTTTTTCCCGTCGCCGGATTGCTGGTTGCTGAAAGATAGACCAGCATGCGGCTTATGCCTGCAAGACTTTCACGCATGCGCGACAGAAAGGTTCCCTGACCGCCGATCTGGGTCAATATGTGCCGGAAATCCTGCGTCGTCATTGGTCGCGCCTTCGGCTGGCGGCGATAGATGGAGTGCGAAGCGGCGTCAATCTTGCCCGCCACACCTTCCAGAATATCCGCCAGGCGATTGGTGGTGGCTTCGGTGATGCCGAGCATGATCGAAAGCCCGGTGCATTTGGCGGAAATCAGCCCGTTACCCGGCTTGGTGGAGCGCAGAATATAGGTGGTGAAGGATTTGGGGTCGGCATAGCGCACGGTAATCAGGCGCGAGCCGTGCAATATGAAGGTCACCGGCGCGAGTTCGCGATGATCGAGATCGACGGCATGGAGGATGGGCACGGTGAGATATTGTGCGCCGTTTTCCATGTAAAAGCGGCTCGATTCCTCGATCTCGGTCATGTCTTCGCGGGTAGGGATGGCAATGCCGGTCCACGCCTCGACAATATGATCTTCATTGACGCCGGGTGTGGAAAGATCGATCCAGATCACGCTGTCCGGTAATGGTGTGCCCGGTTCGACTTCCGTTTTCTCAAGGTGATCTCCGGAAAGGCTGTAGAGCGTGATCATGCTGGCACCTGCTGGCTGCGAATGAAAATACAATCTGCGCGAAAATTGTTAGAGCATTTTGAAGCCAAATGAAAATATTTGGGCGCACGCAAGTGCGGGATTAGCCCGGACTGTGACAAGATAATCGCGCCTGTTGACAGGTTTAGCGCGCTCCGCTAATTCATCAAGTCATCCGATGAATTTGGCAAGCTCTATGAAGACGGTTTCACGCAAAAGCCTGACGGAAGCGGCGACGCAATCCATTCGTTCCGAAATCACGTCGGGGCGCTGGGCTGTGGGCGAGCAACTGCCGAATGAAGCCCAGCTTTCGGCGCGGCTTGGTGTCAGTCGTGGCACGGTGCGCGAGGCCGTCCGGGCGCTTGTGGCACAGGGCATGCTGGAGACACGTCAGGGCTCGGGCACCTATGTTCGTTCTAAGGCCGACACGGCGCGGAGTCTGAACCGCATACGCCATACAAGCTTGCGCGACCGGCTTGAAATGCGTGCGGCGCTGGAAGTGGAGGCTGCGCGCCTGGCCGCGCAACGCATAACGCCGCAGACGATTGCGCATCTGGAATCTATGCTGGCTTCACGCGGTCTGCGCGAGGAGACCGACCGGGCGACGTTCGTTGAGCGCGATTTTGCATTCCATGAAGCCATCGCCGCAGCTTCCGGCAACGATGCGCTGATCGAAGTTTATGGCTTCTTTTCCGCATCGATCCGCGAATCGATTGAAGCCACGCTGGATGGCGAACTGCCGGAACCGGATTATGAGGCGCATCGCCAGATCGTTGATGCCATCGCGACCGGCGACCCGGACAAGGCCAGCGCGACGGTTCGTCGTTTTATGGCGCCGCTGATTGAAGAACTGGAAAGGTTGCTCGCATCATGAGCCGCATCAATGCCGTGCCTCCCGCAGCACGGGTGGAGTACACCATGCCATCGCAGCCGGAACAGCTTGTTGATGCTGAAGCGGACAGCGTTCCGCCGCCCTCTGCGCCGCAAATGCCGAGCAAGGCTTCACGCATCCTGCTGGGGCTGAGCCTGGTGCTGATTGCCGCCAATTTGCGGCCGGTTTTCTCCAGTGTTTCGGTGCTTTTGCCGGAAATCATCGATGGAACCGGCATGTCGTCGCTGGCCGCGGGCGTGCTGACGACTTTGCCGGTTGTCTGCCTTGGCGCGTTCGCGCCTTTCGCGCCGCGTCTCGCCCAGCGTTTCGGCGCCGAGCGTGTGCTGCTGGCCGTGCTGGTTGTGCTGACCATCGGCACGGCGCTGCGTGGTGTCGGGTCTTTCTGGTCGCTCTATATGGGCGCAACACTCGCCGGGGCGGCGATTGCCATGGGCAATGTGCTGCTGCCAGGGGTGGTGAAGCGCGATTTTCCGAAGACCGCCGCGATCATGACCGGTCTTTACACCATGGCGCTTTGCGGTGGTGCAGCTTCGGCGGCGGGCTTCACGATCCCGATCAAGAACATGCTTGGCGGCTCGTGGAATCTCGCTCTGGCGTTCTGGGCCATTCCGGCGGCGCTGGTTCTGGTGTTGTGGCTGCCGCAGGCGCTGCGCAGCAAGCACAATGTCGCGCATTCGGGCTTCCGCGTCGTGGGCCTTTGGAAAGATCCGCTTGCCTGGCAGGTGACGCTTTTCATGGGGCTGCAATCGTCGACGGCCTATATCGTGTTCGGCTGGCTGGCGCCGATCCTGCGCGAGCGGGGTATGAGCCCGGCTGCGGCGGGCGGTCTGGTGTCGTTTTCGATCATGGCGCAGGTCGTGACATGCCTGCTGATCCCGTCCATTGCGGTGCGTCAGAAAAGCCAGAGCTTTATCAATGTCTTTCTCTGCGCCTGTGCATCGCTTGCGCTGATCGGCTTTCTCTATCTGCCGCAATGGAGCTTCTGGATACTGGCAATCATTCAGGGCATCGGGCAGGGCGGATTGATTGCCGCTGCAATGATGGTGATCGTGCTGCGCTCGCCGGATTCGCATACGGCGGCGCATCTGTCCGGCATGGCGCAATGCGTCGGCTACATTCTCGCGGCCATCGGGCCGCTGGTCGTCGGCATGATTCACAGCGCGACGGGAAGCTTTGCCGCAAGCGGCCTTTTCTTTGTGATTCTGTGGATCGGGGCCAGTATTAATGGCTGGCTGTCAGGACGCGCCCGCCATGTGGGGGCGAGAACGATAAACAAAGAGGCATAAACAAAAAACCCCGGCATTGCCGGGGTTTTTTCATTACAGAGTGTTCGTTCTCAGACGAACTGGCCGAGACCCGGGATCGAGCCGATCACCGCATCGACCGGTGCATCGCCGGCCTTTTCCTTGGCGAAGCGGATGGTTTCTTTGGCGACGCCGGAAATTTCACCCATGCCGAGACCAGCGCCCATGAGCTGCGAGCCAAGGCCCATCACGCCACCCATCAGGTTGGACAGAAAGCCGCCGCCCTTGACCTGCGCAACGGCTTCTTCCGCACCCGGAATAGCGGCCAGAAGCTGCTGAACCTGATCCGCCGGGCCTTCCTTCTGAAGGAATGCGAGGATCATGCCGACAGACTTTTCTGCCGTCGCGGCATCGATGCCGACATTCGAGGTGATGCGTGCGATCAGTTCTTCCATGGAAACTCTCCCAAAAATCTTACGTTTACGTAATATGCATTCTCGCTATCGCTTTGCAAGCTTGTCCGGATCAAAAATATAGGGAAATTTTTCAGCTTTTGTGACAGCAAAACCGGTTCTCTCTGTGGAGCATGGGCTTTATCGTTGTCGCATGACGATGCGGCAGTTATATCTGAAAAAACTGCGCTGTGGATGTGCCGGTCGAAATGAGGAGCAAATCGCCTGATGACTGCTGACGATGCAATTTTCCTTGGCGCAAGCCGCAAGCCCGACGATTCCTACCAGCAGCCGGAATATCTGGCGCTGAAATATGGCAACAGGCACGGTCTGGTCACCGGCGCGACGGGTACGGGTAAGACCGTGACCTTGCAGGTGTTGGCGGAAAGCTTTTCCGCCGCCGGGGTGCCGGTCTTCTGTGCCGATATCAAGGGCGATCTGTCGGGCATTGCCGCTATCGGCGTTGCAAATGACGGCCTGAACAAGCGGGCCGAGGAAATCAAGCTCAAGCCTTACGAGCTGCGCGCATCGCCGGTCATTTTCTGGGATATTTTCGGCGAGCAGGGACACCCGGTTCGCGCCACCATTTCCGAAATGGGGCCGCTGCTGCTGTCGCGCCTGATGAACCTCACGGAAGCGCAGGAAGGCGTGTTGAATATCGCTTTCCGCCTCTCGGACGAAGAAGGCCTTCTGCTGCTTGACCTCAAGGATCTTCAGGCGATCCTCAAGGAAATGGCGGATCGTTCCGCCGAGCTTTCCGGCAAATATGGCAACGTCAACAAGGCGTCGGTCGGCGCGGTGCAGCGTTCGCTGCTGGTGCTTGAACAGCAGGGCGGGGCCAAATTCTTCGGCGAACCGGCTTTGACCATTGCCGACCTGATGCGCACGACGACGGACGGGCGCGGCGTGGTCAGCGTGCTTGCCGCCGACAAGCTGATGATGAGCCCGCGCCTTTATTCGACGTTTCTACTCTGGCTGATGTCGGAACTGTTTGAAGCGCTGCCGGAAGTGGGCGACCCGGACAAGCCAAGGCTGGTCTTTTTCTTCGACGAGGCGCATCTTCTGTTCGATGAAGCGCCGAAAGCGCTGGTCGACCGTGTCGAACAGGTCGTGCGTCTGATCCGTTCCAAGGGCGTCGGCGTCTATTTCGTGACGCAGAACCCGCTCGACGTGCCGGAAACGGTTCTGGCGCAGCTCGGCAACCGCGTGCAGCATGCGTTGCGCGCCTATACGCCGCGCGAGACCAATGCGGTGAAAACCGCCGCCGATACGTTCCGTCCCAATCCGGATTTCAAGACCTTCGATGCAATCACCAATCTGGCGACGGGCGAGGCGCTGGTCTCGACCTTGCAGGCCAAGGGCGTGCCGTCCATGGTGCAGCGCACCCTGATCCGCCCGCCATCGTCGCGCATCGGCCCGCTGACGTCGGAAGAACGCGCCAGGATCATCGCCGCAAGCCCGGTCTCGGGTCAGTACGATACGGTTGTTGATCGCGATTCAGCATTCGAGATGCTGGCGCGCAAGGCGCAGAACGCGACGGTCGAGCAACAGAAAGCCAAGCAGGAGGAAGAAGGCGGCGGCGGAATACTTGGCGACCTCCTCGGCACGGCATTGGGCACGGGCAAGCGCTCAGGTCGTCAGACCGTTGCGGAAACAGCCATGAAGTCCGTCGTGCGTACGGTCGGCAATTCGCTGGGTCGCGCATTGGTGCGCGGCATTCTCGGCAGTTTCAAGAAGTAAGGGAATAGGGGAATAAGGGAGTAAGGGATAAGATTTTCAGGCGGCAAAAACATACTGCCCTATTCCCTTACTCCCCTACTCCCTTAACTCACATCACCAGGATCTGAGACTTCGGCGGCACGCGATCGTAAAGATCGATGATATCCTGATTGAGGAAGCGCACGCAGCCCGACGAAACCGCTTTGCCGATCGACCACCATTCCGGATTGCCGTGCAGGCGATAGAGCGTGTCCTTGCCGTCCTGGAAGATGTAGAGCGCACGCGCGCCAAGCGGGTTCTTAAGGCCCGGAGCCATGCCGCCATTGGCAGCGCTGTACTGGACCAGTTCCGGCTGACGGGCGACCATTTCATCCGGCGGCGTCCAGCGCGGCCACTGGCGCTTGTACTGGATCACAGCGCGACCGGACCATGCAAAGCCTTCTCGACCGATGCCGACGCCATAGCGCAGCGCCTGACCATTATCGAGCACGAGATAGCAGAAGCGGTTGGAGGTATCGATGACCAGCGTGCCGGGCATTTCGCCGGTCGGGTCCTGTACGACCTGACGCAGATAACGCTTGTCCATCTTCTGGATCGGGATCGCCGGAAGCTGGAAGCCGCCATCGTTGACGGAAGCATACATCTGCTCCCAGCCGCCAAAGGACGAATCCACATTGGCCTGCGGCGTTCTGTTGATCGGGTTGCCGGACGCATCGACATCGATGATAGGAACATTCTGTCCCAACTGGGCGCAACCGGCGAGACCGGCAGCCGCAGTGGCAGTCATTGCCGTCAGGAAAGAGCGGCGGGTGAGGGTCGTTTGCATAAGAAAACCAGACTAGTGACGGGAGGGTTACGAATACAACAATCAGGGTTAACGAAGTGCGACCAAACCAGATATGGTAGAGGCGCCGTGGGTGGAAGGCACGGACTCGGGTAAGTGTTTCCCGAAGCCTGAAGATTTGACTGACCGGAAAACGCCCTAGAATTGTGGCGCCGAGCCGGTGTGAATAGGGCCTAAAAGTGGCGAAAAGCCCCCCGTTGCACGCGTGTTGCGCTCACGACACAATTTTGCGGGCAATCAGCCTATTTGGAAGAAGCCCGGTAATTCAAATTTTAGTGAAATATTCTTTTTCGCCGCTTGGCGTGTCAGCCAAGAAGCTGGAGACTCGGCAAAATCAGGGCAGGCGCGAACGCTTTATACTCGTCCGGTTGGCCCGAACGATTGATCCACACGCCGCGCATGCCGAACTTGACCGCGCCCGCCACATCCCAGCGATTGGACGACTGGAAGGAGATCGCGGACGGATAAAGCCGCCATTGCATGGTGATCAGCTCATAGGCCGAAGGCGAGGTCTTGTATTTGCGCACGGCATCGACCGAAATGACATCATCGAGAAGAACGTCGAGGGCCGCCGATTTCACGGCGGCTTCCAGCATGGCAGGCGAGCCGTTCGACAGGATGGCCAGTCGTGCGCCGCGATCCTTAAGATTTTTGAGCGCTGCGGGGACTTCCGGATAACAATCGAGTTTCCAATAGGCGTCGAGCAGGTCGTTGCGCAGCGACGGATCGACGGAAGGATAGCGCGCAAAGGCGAAATCCAGCGACTCTTCCGTCAGCTTCCAGAAGTCGCTGTAAGCGCCCATCAGGCTCAGCACCCATGAATATTCAAGCTGCTTGGCGCGCCACAGTTCCGAAAAGGCGCGCCCGTCGGGCCCGGCCTTGTCCGCATGCCGCCGCACCGCCGAATGGACATCGAACAATGTGCCATAGGCGTCGAAGACATAGGAACTAATTGTACCGGACACGGTTACCCCTTTATCGATGCGGCGATGCGGAAATCCTGAATGGGGTTCATCCTACTGTGATTTCAATAATATTTCATTGCCGCTCACGCGGTTGGGGCCTATGTAGAGTCCGCACGCAATTTTTCGGGTAGGCAACCGCATTGCCCGCCGCGCGTTGAGAGATAAAGAGGAGAGTTTCCAATGGCTTTCGAACTGCCCGCCCTTCCATATGACTATGAAGCACTTGCGCCTTTCATGTCGCGCGAGACGCTTGAACTCCACCACGACAAGCACCATCAGGCTTATGTCACCAACGGCAACAAGCTGCTTGAAGGTTCCGGCCTCGAAGGCAAGAGCCTGGAAGACATCGTCAAGGAAAGCTACGGCAAGAATCAGGGCCTCTTCAACAATGCCGGCCAGCATTACAACCACATCCATTTCTGGAAGTGGATGAAGAAGGGCGGCGGCGGCAACAAGCTGCCAGGCAAGCTTGAAAAGGCAATCGAATCCGATCTCGGCGGCTTCGCCAAGTTCCGCGAAGATTTCATCGCTGCTGGCGTCGGCCAATTCGGTTCGGGCTGGGCATGGCTCTCGGTCAAGGACGGCAAGCTGGAAATCTCCAAGACGCCGAATGGCGAAAACCCGCTGGTTCATGGCGCAAAGCCAATCCTCGGCGTCGACGTGTGGGAACACTCCTACTATGTCGATTATCGCAACCTGCGTCCGAAATATCTCGAAGCTTTCGTCGACAGCCTGATCAACTGGGATTACGTGCTGGAAATGTACGAACAGGCATAATGCCAACCCATTGATGTTATGGGAAAAAGCCCCGTCCATGCGGGGCTTTTTTTGTATGCATTCGGAATGGCGAGGCTTTTTTCTTCTTATTGAGCTGTCCAGTAAAATGCTCAAATTAAACAGTACTAATTCTATCATGTTTTTCACGTTATCGTGAAGGAATTGTATAAACCTCTGTAATGTGCGCGTTTTACTTTTCTTGATGGTGATATGTTGGGAACGATCGTTGCAATGGCAGAGATTGTATCGGATATTTTGCCAATAGATCGGTTTTGTTCAATGAAATGCGGAGGACTACATGCGCTTGTTTTTTCCTGCACTTGGTTCTGCGGCAGTGCTCGTCGCCAGTATCGGGTTGGCACAGGCCGATGCGATTGCTGATCGTCAGGCCATCATGAAGGATCTGGGCCGTTCGGTTGGCCAGATCGCGCCGGTGGTCAAAGGCGAAAAGCCGTTCGATGCAGCGGCGGTTCTGGCGGCGCTTGAGAAAATTGACGCCGACGCCAAAAAGCTCGATGTCGATACGCTGTTCCCGGCGGGGTCAGATCAGGGCGACACCGAAGCTTCGCCGAAAATCTGGGAAAACAAGGACGATTTCGTCAAGCATGTCGAAAAATTCCGCACCGATGCAGCCGCTGCTCTGGCTGCCAAGCCGCAGGATGTAGATGCGCTGAAAACGGCATTTCAGCAGGTCGCTGCCAATTGCGGTTCCTGCCATCAGGCCTATCGCGTCAAGAAAAACTGATCAGCTTTGCAAGACCGGCAGTTTCGTTTGATACCGAAACTGCCACAATGGAATGGGTAGGATGGTCCGCAAACTGGCATATGCCGCGGGCGCTGTGCTTGTCATTGGCGCTGCCGCCTTCTGGATTCTGACCACGCCGCAAAAAGTGGATAGCGCCGTTCTGGCTTCCATGAAGCCCGGCGATGCGGTGCGGGGTGAACAGGTTTTCTGGGCGGGCGGTTGCGCCTCTTGCCATGCGGCGCCGGGCGCTGCAGGCGATGCGCGCAAGGTGCTTGCTGGCGGGTATGAGCTGGTCTCGGATTTCGGCACCTTCGTCGTGCCCAATATTTCGCCGTCCGAACAGGGCATCGGCACCTGGACCATTCAGGATTTCGCCAATGCCATGCTCAAAGGCGTCGGAAAGCAGGGCGAGCATCTCTACCCGTCCTTTCCCTACACATCCTACACCCGAATGGAGCCGCAGGATGTGGCCGACCTCTACGCGTTTATGAAGACATTGCCGCCATCGGATAATGTCGCAGCACCCCACAAGCTTGGATTTCCCTTCAATATTCGCCGCAGCCTCGGCATCTGGAAGCATCTTTACCTGTCGGATGCGCCCGCCGTGGATATTGCCGATGCATCCGACCTCGTGACGCGCGGACAATATCTGACCGAAGCGCTCGGTCATTGCGGCGAGTGCCACACCCCGCGCAATCTGATTGGCGGGCTGCAAACCAGCCAATGGCTGGCGGGCGCGCTATCGGCGGAAACCGGCAGCGACGGTAAGAAGAGCGTGGTTCCGAATATCACCACCGGCGAGGGCGGTATTGGCGATTGGAGCGAAAACGATATCGCCTATGCGCTGCAAAGCGGCTTCACGCCCGACTTCGATTCGCTTGGGGGATCGATGACGGACGTGGTGTCCAATATGGCGCATCTGACCGAGGCCGACCGCGCTGCAATCGCAGCCTATCTGAAAGCCATTCCACCGCATGCCAATGGCTATAAGACGCAATAACAGGTTTAGGCGGTTTTGATTTCTTCCAATTCGAGTTCTTCGATCATGGTTTGCCGCATGACGAA
The DNA here is from genome assembly GCF_040372265.1 of Brucella sp. NBRC 113783. Lineage (NCBI taxonomy): Bacteria > Pseudomonadati > Pseudomonadota > Alphaproteobacteria > Hyphomicrobiales > Brucellaceae > Brucella > Brucella sp. NBRC 113783. The sequence continues at coordinate 941,116 of NZ_BAABRX010000001.1, forward strand.
TTTCTGGATTTTCCCGGTAACGGTCATGGGGAATTGATCGACAAAGCGGATATGCGCCGGGATTTTATAATGGGCGATCCGCTGCTGGCAGAAGCTGACCAGTTCCGCTTCGTTCAGGCGTCCGTCCTGACTGAGCTTGACCCAGGCGCAGATAACCTCGCCAAACCGGCGGTCGGGAATACCGAAAATCTGCACATCGCTGATCGCCGGGTGGGTGAACAGGAACTCTTCGATCTCGCGGGGATAGATGTTCTCGCCGCCGCGAATGATCAGGTCCTTGATGCGCCCGACAATGTTGCAATAGCCCTCCGCATCGATGGTGGCGAGGTCGCCGGTATGCATCCAGCCCGCATCATCGACAGCGCCCGCCGAGCTTTGCGGATCGTTCCAGTAACCGCGCATGACGCTATAGCCTCGCGTCAGCAACTCGCCCTTTTCGCCGCGTGGAACAATCCGGCCATCTGCATCGACAATCTTGACTTCCAGATGCGGATGGATGCGGCCAACGGTTGAAACGCGCCTTTCCAGCGGGTCGTTGGTCGAGCTTTGAAAACTGACGGGGCTCGTTTCGGTCATGCCGTAAGCGATGGTGATTTCGCTCTGGTGCATTTCGCTGATCACCCGGCGCATGATTTCGACTGGGCACGGCGATCCGGCCATGATGCCGGTGCGCAAGCTCTGAAGATCAAAGGTTGCGAACTCGGGATGATCCAGCATGGCGATGAACATGGTCGGCACACCATGCAGTCCGGTGCATTGTTCATCCTGCACCGTCTGCAATGTCAGAAGCGGATCGAAACTGTCATTCGGGATCACCATGCAGGCGGCATGGGTCATGCAGGCCAGATTGCCGAGCACCATGCCGAAGCAGTGGTAGAATGGTACGGGAATGCACAGCCGGTCCTGTTCGGTGAGGCGCATGGCTTCGCCGACGAAAAAGCCGTTATTGAGAATATTGTGGTGGGAGAGGGTTGCACCCTTGGGACTGCCCGTGGTGCCGCTGGTAAACTGGATATTGATCGGATCGTCGAATTGCAGCTCCTCCGACAGCCGGCGCAGTTCGTCGCGCGCGGCCTCATCGCCTGCGACGGCAACCGCATCGAAATTCATCATGCCAGCGGTCTGTTCTTCGCCAAGCCGGATCACACAGCGCAGGGCAGGCAGCCGTTCCGCCACGAGATGGCCAGGCCGCGCGCTATCGATTTCCGGCACGATAGAGCGCAATATATCCAGATAATTGCTGGTCTTGAGCGATGGCGCGAGGATCAGCGCCGAACATTCGACCTTGGCAAGCACATATTCCAATTCATGCGTCCGATAGGCCGGATTGATATTGACGAGGATCAGGCCCGCTTTCGCCGTGGCAAACTGGGTCAATATCCATTCCAGATTGTTTGGCGACCAGATGCCGACCCGTTCGCCGGGGCGCAGGCCAATGGCGAGGAGCCCTTCTGCAAGGGCGTCAACGCGAGCGTTCAATTCTGCATATGTCAGGCGGATATTCTGGTGACGGACGACCACTGCTGCCCGGTCGGGATATTGCCGGGCGATGCGGTCGAGATGATTGCCAATCGTATCGCCGATCAGAAGCCGGTCACTCGCGCCATGAACATAGCTCGCCTGCTGCATAGTCGATCCTCCCAAATCGATTTCAGCCCCCCGATAGTGTTCTTCTCGTTCCCCTTATGCGGCCCCGCGCTTATCGTCCGACAATGATATTGCCATTTTATGGTGCTGCCAAAAATTGCAGTTTTTTGGGCGGCGTTTATCGCTTGATGCAGCGGGCAACTGTTGCCGGACCGGCATTGGTATATTTGCTCTGCATGGTATAGAGCCAGCCTTTGCACTCGGACAGGTTGGTGAAGCAGCGCATGCGATCGACTGGAACGATGCCGTCCATGCTGACCATGGGGGAATCGTCCACACCGCTGAACTGACCGAAAATAATGCCGCTGCCCTTTGGCGGCGCGCTGCAGCGCCGTCCCGCATATTCGCTCACGTCTTTCCGCACTTGCGCATTCGCGCCCGTGGTGGCGGGCACAAGGGCTGGAAGCGCCAATGCCAAGCTCGCCAGAAAAGTCACGCATCCGGTTTTCATGATGCAATCTCCATGACGACATTCAATCTGCGATAGTATAGGGCGTTGATTGTCAAACGTGTAGCTGCTTTTCATTTGCTCCAGCGAGATAAACCCCCTGGAGCGTGATCGTGTATCAACCTTCGAAGCCTGTAACCTTGCCCACGACTTTCAGCGCGAAAGCCTGCGTATAGGCGACTTCTTCCAGCCGCGAAAAACGGCCCGAAGCGCCCGCATGGCCGGCATCCATATTGATGCGGAACAGCACCGGGTGGTCATCGGTTTTCAACTCGCGCAGCTTGGCAACCCATTTCGCCGGTTCCCAATAGGTGACGCGCGGGTCTGTCAGGCCTGCAACAGCCAGAATGGCCGGATAGGCTTGCGCCGTCACATTGTCATAAGGCGAATAGGCGGCGATGGTGCGATAATCCGCTTCCGAGGCAATCGGGTTACCCCATTCCGGCCATTCCGGCGGGGTGAGTGGCAGCGTATCGTCGAGCATGGTGTTCAGCACGTCGACAAACGGCACTTCCGCGATAATCCCGCCAAAGGCTTCCGGCGCGAGATTGGCGACCGCGCCCATCAACATGCCGCCAGCGGAGCCGCCATGGGCGACGATGCGGTCATGACTGGTGAAACCTTCGCTGACCAAATGCTTGGCGGCGGCGATGAAGTCGGTAAAAGTGTTCGTCTTCTTGTCGCGCTTGCCGTTTTCATACCAGGCAAAGCCCTTGTCCTTGCCGCCGCGAATATGCGCAATGGCGTAGACGAAGCCGCGATCCACCAGCGACAGGCGCGATGTGCTGAAGCTTGCCGGAATGGTGATGCCATAGGAGCCATAGCCGTAGAGCAGGCACGGAGCCGAACCGTCCAGCCTGGTATCCTTGTGATAAAGGATCGAGACCGGCACCAGCTCGCCATCGGCTGCGGGCGCAAGGATGCGGCGCGTCACATAATCGTCGATATCATGGCCGGACGGCACTTCCTGCGTCTTCAGAAGCGTCCGCTCGCGGGTGCGCATATTGTAATCGAAGAGCTGTTCCGGCGTCGTCATCGACGAATAGGAGAAGCGGATGACCTCGGTGTCGTATTCGGCGCTGCCATGCAGGCCGAGCGAATAGGCTTCCTCGTCAAAGGCAATGGCATGTTCTTCGCCGCTCTTGCGATCCCGAATGACGATGCGCGGCAGGCCGTTGTCCCGCTCGATCCAGACGAGGTGATGCTTGTAGGCAGAGTGGGACAGGATCAGGCGGCCCGGCTTTTCCGTCACCACATCCACCCAGTTTTCCGGCTGCGGCGCGCTGGCTGGCGCTTTGCAGATCTTGAAATCCTTCGCGCCATCGGCATTGGTCAGAATGAAAAATTCATCGCCGCCCGGCGCAATGTCGTATTCCGTGCCGCTTTTGCGCGCCATGATCAGTTCCGGCTTGGCCGCCGGATCATTGGCGGGCAGCAGCCAGCATTCCGATGTTTCGTGGTCGTGAATATCGATGAAGATATAGTCGTCCAGCGCGGAGCCGCCGACGCCGAGGAAGAAGCCAGCGTCCTGTTCTTCAAAGATCAGCCGGTCTTCGGACTGGTCGGTGCCGATGCGGTGATAGAATACTTTCGATGGGCGATGGTTTTCATCAAGCCGTGTATAGAAAAAGCCTTTGCTTTCCGCATCCCACGTGCCGCCACCATTGGTATCGGTGACGATGTCCGAAAGTTCCGCCATGGTCGTGAGATCGCGAACCTTCAGCTTGTAGAATTCCGATCCCTTGTCGTCATAGCCCCAGATCAACAGATTGTGATTGGGGGCATGGTCTGCCGAAGCAAGACGGAAATAGGCCTTGCCTTCGCCTTCCTTGTCGCCGTCGAGCAGGATTGTTTCGGCACCGCCGTCGCGCGGCGTGCGGATGAAATAGGGCTGCTCGCCGCCGGTGCGGTATGAAACGCCGTAAGCATAGGGGCCATCCTTCAACGGAACCGACGAATCATCTTCCTTGATGCGGCCGCGCATCTCCGCGAAAAGCTCTTTCTGCAGGGCTTCCGTGTTCTGCATCAGGCTTGCCTGATAGGCGTTCTCGGCATCGAGATGTTTGCGTATTTCCGGGGAAAGAACCGACGGGTCCTTGAAGACGTCCTGCCAGTTTTCCGCACGAAGCCAGGCGTAATCGTCGGTGCGGGTGATGCCGTGGCGGGTGTCGCTATGCGGATGTTTCGGGGCGTGCGGAGGCTGTGGCGGGCGAGCGTTATGAGGCATTCTGAAATCCGATGAACATTGTTTCAAATTGTTGCGGATCGCTTTAACGACCCTTTGGAAAGGCGGATATTGAGGCATATATAGTTTCAGGCACGGTCGAAAGCGAGTTGATTTCAATGAAATATATTTAAGCTATGCCTTTTTCGCGCCCGATTTTAGAGGCAGTGCTGCAATCAGCAAAATGTGTTTGTTTCGCGAGGCCAGATCATAGCTTAAAGCAAAAACGGTTGCTAAACTTGGTCATGCAAATTATGCGAGCCGTGCTGAAAAACTATATGCGGTTGCTTTATCGTCAATAAACGATGCGCGCCATGATTGTGCCAGTGAGATTGCCGGGGTGCTATTTCCATGAAAAGGCTTTGTTTTCGTTCTTTTTATTTGTGGCTTAAAGAATAATAGGCTATTATTAATGTAGTTTCGCACAACAATTCTATTGCAAAAGATCATGATAGTTGTTAAGTGCGGTCATAAAAGAGCTAGGTAGAGTTCTGAGATACGCAATCCCGACTTCAGATGTGTCATCGATGCCGAAAGTTGCGGAAAAACAAAAACATAAGAAGTAAAAAAAGGAAAACCGATGGAAAATCTGGATACGCACGACGAAAGCGCAGAACTGCTTCTGAGCCTGACCGCGGATGTTGTCGCTGCTTATGTTGGCAATAATTCGATTCGTGCGGGCGAGCTGCCGCTGTTGATTGCTGATGTTCATGCCGCTTTCAAGCGTCACGTGGAACGTGAAGAAGCGCCGGTTGTTGTTGAAAAGCCGAAGCCAGCCGTCAATCCGAAGAAGTCGGTTCATGACGACTACATCATCTGCCTCGAAGACGGCAAGAAGTTCAAGTCGCTCAAGCGTCACCTGATGACCCATTACAACATGACCCCGGAACAGTACCGCGAAAAGTGGGATCTCGATCCTAACTACCCGATGGTTGCTCCGAACTATGCTGCCGCTCGTTCGCGTCTGGCAAAGAAGATGGGCCTCGGCCGCAAGCCGAAGGGCGCTTAATCAGCGATCCTGACGGCGCATCGCGAAGACCGTGAAGCGGTTTTCGGATATTAATGTGCCTGAAGCAAAAATATGGAGCGTGCCCTGACCTGCCATGAGCAGGCCCGGGCGCGCTCTTTGTGTTTTAGCACTGTGCTTCTCGTATTTGAGCTTTCGATTTGGACGCGACAAAGATTGTTTTATATCGAGATGGGCTTTTGCTTGTGATTGCTATCAGGCGCGGTCGTTCGAATGCGTCGGCGTTGACTATAACTCTTTCGCGGGCCGCGTATATGTGCAGCAACATCACGATCGGCTTTGCCTTCCAACCTGTCGAGCGCCTGTTTTAAGGCAATGTGGCGGTTGAGATCATAACTCCAGTGACCACTGGTGCCCTTGAGGCGTTCGCGTTCGATCAGTCGCGTGAGGCGGCGCGCTGCTTGCTGCTTTTCCGTCTCCGATGCCTGCACCAGCCAGTCGATATCGATTCCCGCCACGATTTGCAGGGCCACGCGCTGCATGGCGCTCATCCGGTCTTGCTCCCGTTCGGCGAGAAAGATTCTGCGGGCCTGTTCCAGCGCTGTTTTCATACGCCTTGTCCTCGTTTGTCGATACAAACAGGATCGGCGATTTCTGTATGGTGTGGATAATATTCCTAAAATCTGTGAATCTGTTTGACGGGCGGAGGGACGGTCGGTTTACTCTCGGTGTCGCCGATCTTGCGGATGGCTGTTGAAAAACGCTCTCTAAAGCAAATAGTTAGAGAAACCCTTGGGGTGGGCGGTCAGGTGGCTCAAGCCAAAGCGCCAGAAGCGTCATCCTCCAACGCGGTGCCGGACACTCCAAACTTTATCCCGCAAACTTATCCTCCCTTGCAATTTTCTCATTATAAGAAGATATTCCTATTCAGATGAGGGAAGATGAATGTCTTTGGAACTAACGGATGTCATTCATACGCGGGCAGATGCTTTTGATGCTTTGCGGTTGATCGCGGCACGACATGGGAGGCCCCTTCTTCTCGACCCCGTTGAGGGATTGCCAGATCGAAAGCGGCAGGAATACAGCGTCCAATTGTGCGAAACGCTGATTGATCTCCTCGTGGCGTCGTTCGGTGTGGATGGCAAGGAACTGCGTGCGCCAACCCGGTGCAGGCGCAATGTGGCGCGGGTCAGGCAGATCGGCATGTATGTGGCGCATACGTCCTTCGGTCTGGCCATGCGGGAGGTGGCCACCGGCTTTGCGCGGGATCGCACAACGGTGATGCATGCCTGCCATCTCGTGGAAGATATGCGCGATGATGTCGATTTCGACGCCATCGTGACCGCCTTTGAGCGCATCGTGAATTCGGCTTTTTCAACCTGGAGGATGGCGGCATGACCACACAGATCTCGACGTCCGAAATGCGCGTGATGCGGTTCCTCAAAACAGGTGCTTGCGAAATGCAGGATTCGGTTCGCGATTCGCATATGCTGCTGGTTGGCGAGCAGGGGACGATTGCGGTTGCCCGCGATGAAGTCGCCGCCATGTGCGGCGAAGGTTTGCTGCGGATGGACGGTCAGAAGCTGGCGCTCTCCGGTAATGGGCGTAGGCGCACGCAATCGACCAAAATCGCGCCGCCTGAGCCAGATCATGGCGGCGGGCGGGTGACGGCGCTGATTGAACTGGCATCGGGGGAGAAGGTCGAGGTCAATCTGGCGGAATCGCCGCTGGCCATGCTCTATCGCCGTAAAGGTCCTGACGGCAATGCCTTCATTTCGGAGGATGAGTTCCACGCAGGAGAACGCTTGCGGGCGGATTTCACGCGGGGTTCGCTGATGCCGTCGATCACGTCGCGCTGGGATATCAGCGTTGGCGGCGGCGGGCGCGGTGGGGCAGGCGGCATGGCGGAACTGACCGACATCGCACTTGCGAGCCGAATGCGGGTGGAGCGGGCGCTGGAGGCGGTCGGGCCGGAATTAAGCCGCGTGCTGGTCGATGTTTGCTGTTTCCTGAAAGGGCTGGAGCGGGTGGAGCGCGAGCGTCAATGGCCGGTGCGTTCCGCCAAGGTCATGCTGAAAGCGGGCCTCGCCATGCTGCACCGGCACTATAATCCGCCACGTGACAGTGATCGTCGCCGGGGCGTGGTGCTGCATTGGGGGGCGGATGACTACCGCCCCGCAGCGCGGCCTCATACGAGGTGAGGCCGCTCTCGGCAGTCAAACGGCCTTGCCTTTCTTTGCGAGGGACCCAGCGATAATCAGCTTTTGAATATCGCTGGTTCCCTCGTAGATGCGGCAGATCCGGGCATCGCGATAAATGCGTTCGACGGCGAAATCCTTGAGATAACCATAGCCGCCGTGCACCTGGATCGCTTCAGAGGCGACTTTTTCAGCAATCTCGGAGGCAAACAGTTTCGCCATGGCGGCTTCCGTCTTGCAGGGCTGACCTGCATCACGCAGCCTTGCGACATAATGCAGATAGCTGCGCGCCACTTCGATTTGCGTGTGCATTTCTGCCAGCCGGAAACCGACTGCCTGATGTTCGATGATGGCTTTGCCGAATGTCTGCCGTTCCAGCGCATAGGCATGGGCATGGTCGAAGGCCGCCTGCGCCAGCCCAAGCGACTGCGCCGCGATGCCAAGGCGTCCGAGTTCCAGCGTGCTCATCGCCAGAGCATAGCCGCCGCCGACTTCACCCAGCACATGGTCGTCGGCAACGAAGACATCGTCAAGCTGCACCTGACAGGTTTCCGAGGCCGCAAGGCCGAGCTTGTCTTCGATGCGAACGCAGACATAACCGGGCGCGGTCGGGGAGACCAGAAACGCGGTGATGCGGCGGCGCGGGTCATCGCTCTCGGTTGCCGCAAATATGATGGCGATATCGGCGGATTTGCCATTCGACATGAACTGTTTTGCGCCGGTGAGGCGAAAGCCGCCATCGACCCGGACCGCCTTGGTACGGATCGCAAAGGCATTGGACCCTGCTTCCGGTTCGGTCAGGCCAAAAGCACCGTTGAAGCGACCTTCCGCCAGCGGACGCAGATAAAGTTCCTTCTGCCGATCGCTCCCATGTACGCGCAAGGGAGTCGAAATGAGACCATTGTGCAGCGCCATCATCGCGCCGATGCTGCCATCGGCGGCGGCGATTTCTTCCAGCGCCAGAACATAGCTCAGATGGTCGGTTGCAACGCCGCCCCATTCCTCGGAAACCAGCATGCCGAGAAAACCCAGCTCTCCCAGTTCCTGCATTTCGGTGCGCGGAAAATAATGGTGCTCACGGTCGCGCATGGCTGCGGTTGGGGCCAGTTTTTCACGGGCGAAGCTGCGCGCACTGTCACGGATCATCCGTTGTTCGTCGGTCAGCAGGCAATCATGCGTCATGGTTGGGTTCCTTCAGAAGCTGCTGCGGTTGCAATGTCAGGCCGTGCAACACGCCGTCGCGCACGAGGCTTTCGATATCGTCGGCAGTAAGTTCCAGTTTTTCCTGCAATATGTCGGTGGCATGCGCGCCCAGTGCGGGTGGCGGTGTCGGGGCGGGGCAATCCATGCCGGAAAACTTGGCCGGCTGGCGCAGAACGCGCACCGGGCCGCTGGCGGACGTGACTTCCGGCAGGAGACCACGCGCGCGCACCTGTTCGCTGGCGGTTGCATCGGAGACAGAAAGCACCGGCGAGCAGGGCACGTCATGGGCCTGCAAGGCGTCGATCACCTGTTCGACACCCATTGCCGTGCTCCATGCTTCGATGATGGCCTTCAGCTCGGCATGGTTTTCGTTGCGTGCGGTTGCCGTGGCAAAGCGTTCGTCGGTCGCAAGCTGGGGTTCGCCCAAAGCTTCGGCCAGACCGGCAAATTGCTTCGAACTCAAAACGGCAATCGTCAGATAGCCGTCCGCTGCCGCAAAGACACCGAATGGCGCGCTCAAAGGATGGCGATTCCCGACCCGCTTCGGCGATTTGCTGCCATAAAGCTGCTGGGTCAGCGCCGCAGGCAGAAGATTGAACAGGCAATCATACATGGCGACATCGACAAACTGGCCCTTGCCGGTTCGTTCGCGGGCAAGAAGGGCGGCCAGCGCCGACCAGGACGCAAAAAGCCCGGCGGTCAGATCGGCAACGGATTCGCCGGTCATCATCGGCGGGCCATCCGGTTCGCCGGAAATATCCATGAAGCCGGTTACCGCCTGCACGACGAGATCATATGCAGGCAGATTGCCCATCGGGCTTTGCTGGCCGAAGCCGGAAATCGCCACATGGATGAGGCGCGGATTGTTTTTGGCAAGCTCGGCAAACCCGAGCCCCAGCCGGTCCATCACGCCGGGGCGAAAATTCTCCACGATGATATCGGTATTCTTTGCCAGTTGGCGGACAATATCCCGCCCGCGTTCCTTGCGCAGATCAATGGAGATGCTCTTCTTGTTGCGGTTCATCAGCAGGAACAGCCCACCGCCGTCGGTTGTTCCCGGCGTGATGTGCCGGTAATCGTCGCCTTCCGGACTTTCGATCTTGATGACTTCCGCGCCCAGATCGCCAAGCAAGGCCGTACAAAACGGCCCGGCCAGAACGCGCGTGAAATCCAAAACGCGAATCCCGTCGAGGCACGGCGCCCTTTCGTTGAACATGTTCGTATCCCCTTATTGTTTAATTTAAGGGGAGGCTAAACGCAGTTCAGTATCGGAAAAAGAATTGAAATCGAGCAGTCATTATAGGAAAATCCTCTAATGATATCGCTTCGTCAACTCCACTATTTCGTCACTTCCGCCGAGGCTGGCAGCGCAACGGGCGCTGCCGAAAAGCTCAATGTTTCGCAGCCCTCCATATCGGCGGCAATCCGCGATCTGGAACGTGATCTGGGGCAACCGCTTTTCGAGCGGCGGCAGGCTAGGGGGCTGGAGCTGACGCCTTTCGGCAGTCGCAAGCTGCAAGAGGCGCGGCTGCTTCTGGCTGGCGCGGAAGATTTTGCTCTATCGGGCAAGGGTGAGGGTGCGGCACGGTTGACGCTCGGTTATTTCAGCACGCTGGGGCCGGTCTGTGTTCCGGGCATATTGGGCCATTTGAAACAGGCGTTTCCCGATATGCGCGTGAAGCTGCGCGAGTTCGATCTGGAAGGCATGGCGCGGGCGCTGGAAAAAGGCATTGTCGATCTCGGCATTACCTATGATGTCGGTCTGCCGGAGACAGTCACATGGGAAACCATGCTGTCTTACGCACCGCATGCGGTCGTTCCGCCGGACAATCCATTGGCCGCGAAGCAGAGCGTGACGCTGGCGGAACTGGCGCGCTATCCGTTCATTCTTGTCGATCTGCCGCTCAGCCGCGAATTTCTGCTGGTGCCATTTTGGCAGCAGGGTCTGTCGCCGAATATCGTGCTGCGGACCACCTCGGTGGAGATGGTGCGCGGCATGGTGGCGAATGGTCTCGGCGTGTCGCTGCTTTTCACGCGGCCCGGCCACGATTTCAGCCATGATGGACGAAAAGTCGTGTGCCTGCCGATTGAGGATGAAACGCTGCGCCAGCGTCTGGTGCTGGCCTATCCGACCAGTGGTCCAACCACGCAAACGGGGAGGGAAGCGCTGCCCGCAATCCGCGACTGTTTTGCCGCACGGTCATTTCAGGCGGGGCCAGATACCCCCGATTGACAGTGACCGAACACCACCTTATCGCAAGGGAAAAGCCGGTGTGACCGGGCGGGGAAATTGGGGAGAATTTGCATGTCGTCGAATGTCCGGGATCGGCTGGAAACTATTCTGACGCGGCTTGAGGCCCGCCGCGATCATGAGCGTGTTTTCAGCAAGGTTTATGCGGAGCGGGCGCGGGCGGAAGCAGATGCCGCTGATGCACGGCTTGGAGCAGGGCAGGCCCTTGGTCCGCTGGATGGCCGCATTGTCTCGATCAAGGATCTCTTCGATGTCGCGGGCGAACCGACGCTGGCCGGGTCTGTGGTTCGGCGCACAGCCGCACCTGCGGTCCAGGATGCGACCATCGTGCAGCGGCTGCGCGAGGCGGGAGCGGTGATCGTCGGCAAGACGCATATGACTGAATTTGCTTTCACGCCAGTCGGTCTCAACCCGCATTATGGGGAGCCGGGCAATGCCGTCGATCCGACGCGCATTCCGGGTGGGTCGTCGTCGGGCGCAGCGGTCTCGGCAGCGGAAGGCACCAGCGAAATCGCCATCGGGTCGGATACGGGCGGTTCGGTGCGCATTCCCGCGGCGCTGAACGGCATTGTCGGTTTCAAGCCGACGGCGCGGCGCATTCCGTTGGATGGCGCTTTTCCGCTGGCGCCTTCGCTTGATTCCATTGGGCCGCTCACCAGGACGGTGGCGGATGCCATTTTGACCGATGCCGTGATGGCGGGCGAAACACCGATTCTGCCGGATGCGGTGCCGCTTTCCAGCCTGCGGATCGCCGTGCCGAGGGGCTATTTGCTGGACGCCATGGAGCCGGATGTGGCTGCGCATTTCGGGGCGTCGCTGGCGGTGCTTGAAAAGGCAGGCGTAAAGCTTGTCGATATCATGCTGGACGATTTGATCCAGCGCTGGCGAGAGGCAAGCAGCTCCGGGTCGATTGTCGGCATCGAGGCCAGCCGCATTCATGCCGACACTTGGCTGCGCGACCCCGACGCCAATGTCGATCTGCGGGTGAAGCGCCCGCTATCGGTGCGCCTGCACGTGCCGGATGAAACCTATCGCGCCATGGTGGAAACCCGAAATCAGCTGATCCGCGAGATGGATGAGCGGTTGAATGGCTTCGATGCATTCGCCACGCCCGCCACACCGATTGTCGCGCCGACGATTGCTTCGGTCAGTCACGACGAGGACGAATATGATCGTGTGGAAGGTCTGACGCTACGCGATACGCAGGTCGGCAATCAGTTCGATCTGTGCAGCATCACGCTGCCTATGCCGGACATGAAGCTGCCGACAGGCCTGATGCTGACCGCACGCGGCGACACCGACAAAAACCTGCTTGCAGCTGCTCTGTCGGTGGAAAAGGTACTAGGCTGAGAGCTTGGCCGCTTCCGCTTCACGGCGGATGCGGGCGACCATGGCGCGCAGACCGTTTGAGCGCTGTGGGGTCAGATGCTCGTCAAGGCCAAGCGTTTTCAGCACACTTTCCGGCTCGATGGCGAGAATTTCCGAGGCGCGTTTGCCGGAATAGAGCGCCAGAACGATGGCGACCAGACCACGCACGATATGCGCATCGGAATCGCCCAGAAATTCGATCACCGGATCTGCGCCGCTATGCGGCATGGTCTTGAGCCAGACCTGACTGACGCAGCCCTGAACCTTATGTTCTGCATCGCGCGCGTCATCTGGATAGGGCGACAGTTCCTTGCCGAGATCGATGACATAGCGATAGCGATCTTCCCAGTCGTCGAGAAATTCGAAGTCGGACATGATGCTATCGATTGTGGTCGTCATGATACTCGCCTGAAATGCCGTCTTTGGGGTGTTGTGCCGCTTATATAGTCATGAATGGTGGTAAGGTCACGGGAAAGATCAGTGTTTTGCAGGGATCGCGCCAGTCGTCCGGCGATCCAGTGCCCGCAAGGCTGCCGCACGAGAGGTCGGGATCGGGATATTGATCAAACCGCTTGTTTGAGGAGCGGCTTGCTCGGACAGGATTTCGGAGACTGTCGTTTCGGGTTTTTCAGCGACGGCTACGGGTTGCGGGTCAGCAGGCGTTTCGCTTTTGTTGCCGAAACGCTGGCTCAGATAATCGAGCATCTGGCCGCTGCCCTTGAGCAAACCGCTGCCCGCACTTGAAATCATCGACGTGCCATTCTCGCAGAAACTCGGATTGTTCATGCAGAGTTTGCCGATCTCAATCGCCGTTTTGCCATTGGCCAAAAGCTGATCCACGGTACTCGGCTCGCCACGCGTCTCAGCGATGGCAGCGGGCTTTTCGGCACTTTTGTTTTCCTGTTCCGCTGGGAAAAAGCGCGGCATTACAATGAATGCCAGCGACAGCCAGATAGCGGATTTGATGAGGAAACGGATCATGGCCTTGTTGCTGTTGCTCGCCTTCAGCTAATCGAACGATGTCGCCAATGTCCGATGAAATCGAAAAGATTCCGTAACCGCGCGATTCGCAATTCTGTGATGTGCGCAGTGGTAGGCGGAAGATTGTGCAATCTTCGCGCTTTCGTACAAGCAATCGCTACCCTCTGTTTACCATAGGTCGAAAAGCACGGCTCCCGCGATGCTTATCTGCATTCATGGGCCTCGTTTTATCGTTTCCTTAAAGCCTCACCTGCAATCTGAAGATCGCCGGGAATGTTCTTTTCCGAATGTTTCGGGCGGATGAGTATGTGTATGAGTTTGAGTGAGTAGCGCACGTTGAACGCCATTCTTTTGAAAGCAGCTAAGACCGTTCGCACTGGTGTGCAGACGCTCGGCCGTTTTTACGAACGTTTTTGCCGCCGCTGGGTGAACACGCCCGACGCGACGGCTATGCGTGTTGTCGGTTCGGTCGTTGTTGTGCCGCTGCTGCTTGTTGCTGCCGTTCTGGCTTCCGGTCTCGCATCCGGGCCGACTGAATTTGCCATTCTCGCCGCCAGCTTCGCCGGTATGGCGATGATTTTCTGCGCTCTCTCACTGATGGGATTGAGCGCCGCTCTCCTCGGAACATTGAATTTTGTCGCCTATGGCGCGGGACTTGCCGCCATTGGCATGGTCTCCAGTAGCGATGCCGCTCTGTGGCTGATGGCGGCTGCCTTGCCGCTGGAAATCTGGCTTGTCAGCCGCAAGCCTGCTGCCGCAATTGCTGGCGCTGTTGCAGCACTTGCCATTGTCGGCGCTTTTGCGATGACAAACGGCGGCGTGATTGCCGGTGGTTCGCTGGCCTCCGTCACAGTGCTGGTTCTTTATGCGGCAAGCCTTGTCGCGCGCAGCGTGGGTCTGGCCGTCAAGCCACAGAACAATGAAACCGCCATGCCGCAGGTTGCTATTGCCGAGGGCGACGTGCAGTTCGTACTGGATGCAGAAGGCGTCATCGCATCGGTCGGCGACAAGACCGCAAAGCTTCTCGGCATGCAGCCAAAAATGCTGGAAACGACCGCTCTGGTCGACCGCGTCCATGTTGCCGACCGCGTGCAATATCTCTCGCTTCTGGCCGATCTGCGTTCGGGGATTGCATCGAAACGTGTCGATATCCGTCTGCGCTCCATCGAAGCTGGAAGCCCGGTTTTCCGTGCCTATCGTCTGGAAGGGCTGACTGCCGCTGGCGTAATCACGCTGGTCGGTCGGTCGCTGGAAGGCGAACAAAAGCTTCTGGATGAAATCGCAACCTTGAAGGCGGAGCTGGAATCGGAGCGCGTCGGCAAGGGCCGTCTGCTCGCCTCGGTCAGCCACGAACTGCGCACGCCGCTCAATTCCATCATCGGTTTCTCCGACATGCTGTCGCATGGGGTGGGTGGTCAGCTCGCCAATGAAAAGCAGCGCGAATATGCGGGCCTGATCCATCAGTCGGGGCATTATCTGCTGGAGTTGGTGAATGCGGTTCTCGACAATTCGCGGCTGGAAACCGGCACTTACGGGATTGCGCCGCAGAACTTTGCCTTCCGCGACGTGGCCGAAATGTGCACCTCGGTCATGCTGCCGCAGGCGGAAAAGAAGGGCGTTGCCTTCTGCCATCGCGTCGGCAACGGCGTTGGCGAACTGATGGCCGACCGTCGCGCGGTGCAGCAGATCCTGCTCAATCTGGCGGCCAATGCCGTGAAGTTCACCGAGACCGGCGGTTGCGTCACCATTGACGCCGCCCGTGTGGTGGCTGACGGTCGCGCTATGCTGGAAATCAGCGTTTCGGACACCGGCATCGGTATCGAGCCGGAAGATTTGCAGCGCATCGGCATGCCTTTTGTGCGCGCCGATAACAGCTATACGCGCGCTCAGGAAGGAAGTGGCCTTGGACTATCCGTGGTCAAGGGCCTCGTGGAATTGCATCAGGGATCGATGAACCTCAAGAGCTGTCCCGGCGAAGGCACGGTTGTGACCGTCCGTCTTCCGGTGACAGGTCCGCAATATCTCGCGGGAGATGACGAACAACAGGAACTTGGCACGGTGATCGATATGCACCGTCACCAGGGAGAAAGGCGCAATGACTGGCAGAACGACGAAGACCGGGAGCAGAACCCAGAGCGGATCGCAGAACCGCTCCACACGCAGACCCGCAAAACAGCGTAGTCTGGGGACACGGCTCCTCCAATTCTTCTTCAACTCGGCCTCGGCACTGGCGATCGTTGCCGGTGACTTTGTCGTGCGCAATCCGGTTCTGACCGGCGGAGCGACGGCCTTTCTCGTGGTAATGAGTTTCGTGTCGGCCAATGCGCTCTGGTATCAGCCGGAGGCGCATAATGCCGTGTTCTTCCGTACGAGACCTGATTTCGTTTTCAAGCCGACGCCACGCGCCGTTCTGCCCGGCACCGCCGCCGCCAGTCAGCAGGAAACAAAGCCAGTAGAAACGGCAACGGCTGACCCGCAGGCAACGGGCAAGACGACCACGCAGGGCGTGAGCGATGCCGACCTTTCGGCAGATCGCATGCCGGTCACGGCCACCGACGATATGCTGCCTGCGCTCGCGCCGAATGCCGATCTGGAGATTGCCCGTCTGCAACAGCGTCTTTCCATGCTTGGCGTCTATAAAGGCCCGGTGGATGGCTTTACCGGCCCGCAGACCCGCGAGGCTGTGGATCGCTGGCGCGCCTTGCAGCAGAAACTGGGCGTGCAGCAGGCCAGCGTTCCGGCGCAGGTCGAAAGCCCGGCGCCTGCGCAACAGGATGAGGTCGCCAAGGCTATCGAAGTCGTGGCTGTGCCGACGCCGCGCCCGCAACTATCCGCACAACCGGCTGTGTTGAAAAGCGAGACGCCGGCCAAGCCGAAGCCTGATCTTGCCGCCTATCAAAAGCCGGTTCAGAAGAGCGAACCGGCTGGCGCACCGGCAGGTCCGGCGGGGAAAATCTCTTCGCAGGATATCATCCGCGTGCAGGCCGGGCTGAAGGCTTTCGGCAATGATATGGTGCCGGTCAATGGCCAGCCGGGCAAGGCGACGGAATCAGCCATTCGCGAGTTCCAGAAGCTGTTCGGCATGCGCCAGACAGGCGAAATCGATTCCACGCTCATTGCCAAGATGCGTGAAATCGGGCTCATCAGCTAGAAGCCTTTCCAGCAAAAGTGCGAAGCGGTTTTGCGTCGGATAATGCGAAAGAAAAGTAGTTACGCGGCCATGCGACTGACATCGGATTTCTGGGTTTCCGCATTGATCCGCCGAGTGCAGGGTGAGGGTGGCTTTGCCTATCTCGCCCGGCGCGGTTCGACGGAAGCAGGCGCGATATTCATCAAGGTCAGTTCGCGTTTCGGCACATGCGATCTTTATTCGCCTGCGCCGCAGACGTCCTATGAAGAAGACAATGATGGCGAGCGCAAGTTTCTGCGCATTCTCCACGATGCCGACGACATAGCGGCAGGCGACAGGATGCAGCGGGAAATCCGTTTTGATCCGGACCTGTGGCTGGTCGAACTGGAAGATGTGACCGACGCGTCTCTGTTCTTCACTATCGCGCAGGACGGCGAGACGTTCTGAACTTTACTTGGCGAACCTGCTATCCGCAGCCGGTCCATCGCTGTTGGCGGCCTCGGCCAGCGGTTCATCATCATGAGCCATTTCACGCAATTTACTGCGCAGCATGGCCGACATATCCTCGGCTTTCCAGCGGCGCACCAGCGCCATGGCTTTTTCCCGATCGATGGAACGGTAGATTTGCACGAATTCGCGCAGCCCGTCGCGATCGGTGTCGATGGTTCCCAGAACAGCGGTCATCACCAGAAAGCATTCGGCGGCGGGGAGGCCAAGCGCCTTCAAAGCAATCGGCAGATGCGACTCCGGCCATCTGCCGATGACGGCGTCAGCACGCTCGAACGACAGGTCGAGCGCATCGGCAAGCGCGTTGCGGAAAAACTGGCTGTCGATCAAAAGCGCCGTTTCGATCAGGCGGTCAGAGCCGATCAAGGTTCCCGCATTGAAGAAGGGCTGTTGCAGCGTGCGCGCGAGACGTTCCGAGCTGCCGCCGCTCATCAGCGGCGCTTTCGCTGCCGACAGATCGGGTATTTGCGGCTTTTCAAGCGGCTCGGCTTCGATATTCGCGAGATTGTCCTGCAGCGTCAGCGTGCGGTCGATCACCGGATCGGCGAAGCTGCGCAACACGCCTTGCAGCAGAATATCGCCGGACTGACGGCGGGCAATGGCGCGGGCATGGGCAAGCCCGTTCTGGCCGATGAGATCGATCAGGTCGCCCGGACGCAATAGCGGCGAACGCAGGAGAATGGGGGCCGAGATTTCCACCGGCTCGGCGGCAAGCGCGAGAATGATGCGGCGCGGGGCTTCTTCCAACTGGGCAAGGGCATTGGCTGCGTGACGCTTGCCGCGCGTGGTCGCGCACTGCAAAAGCGGCGTGACCAGATCTTCCAGCTGTTGCATGTCCTGACGACCGGGGCGCGTGATACCGGCGAACGCAGAAATCGCGGCCGCCAGAAGGTCGTCCGCTTTGCTCCCCGCTTTTGAATTCGACGGGCTCCGGTTGCCTGAAATTTCCTCCAGGGCGCGGAACTGATCATTTGTCACGCAGAATACTCCGGTAGGCATACACTCGCTGCCATCAAAGGTCCCCGCAATGGTCAGCACACCGGATAATAGGCATGAAGCCTTAGCAACTCATTAACCGTGCCGCAGAAGATCTGGATGCCTTTAGCTGCCCTCGAAGGGCGCGCACTGGGCGTCATCGAAGAAGCGTTGCACCTCTTTCTTCCAGGTCGCGTCGGGCATGAAAACACGCAACACGGCAGCCCCTTCGCCAATGTTCTGCTCGACGGCCAGAGATTGCGCATCAATCTGCGACCCGTCCGCCTTGAGGCTCGCCATGCCGACGGGATCGGCGATGATGAGATCAAGCTTGCGCTCATTGGAGACGTTATCGTTGATGCTGTAGAGATTGTCGCCATTCGGCGCATAGACCGACAAGGACCAGTAGGGGACAATGCCCGCCGTGGTCATATGAACCGGCCCGTCGGCCAGATCGAAACGGCAGGTCGCTTCCTTGACCAGCGGGTCGCTGTCGCCGACCGGGCCTTTGTTCTCGTCGAGAGCGAAGAAACGATAGGGCGTGGTGGCGCTTTCGATACGCGCCCACGCATTCGTGTCGGAATAGACCGGGACCAGCAACAGCACACAGATATGGACGATGGCTGCGCCGACGAGGCCGAGCAGGATGAGACGGATGATCCTACCCATGGCAGTCGTCCCCCGTGCGCACGAGTACAGGCATGACGAGATCGGACAGGCCCGACGAGCTTGCGGCGGGCGTGTCGTAAAGCGTCATGACGAGAATAAGGCCTCCACGGCCTTCCACCGGCAGCCAGTTGCCGGGGCGGGCATCGGGCCCAATGGTGATGGAAACACTGCCGTCGCTTTCATAGAGGACTTCTCTTGAATGAAGCGCTGCTTGCAGGCCGTCACGCGGCTTGATCGGAGTGAGGTTGGGCGTGGCCGGATAGATCGTCCAGAAACGGGCTGGCGGCGTGGCTCCGGTCAGGCGATAGGTGCAGCCGCGTTGCAAGTCGCGTCCGCTGCTGTCGCGGCGCGCAAAGAAGGGCAGCCCCTCTGCGGCGCCAAGCGCCAGATAGGCCTTGCGGGCGGCGCGGGCGCGCGAGTAGGGATCGGCATTCGCCGTCCCATCGTCGGGAAATGCGGTCCAGGCACCAACCTGCAATTCTCCAAAACCGTTGAAACGGTCGAGGATGAAATGGACGCTGAATATGCCCCCGCCGAGCGCAAGCGCCAGTACAAAAGCAGCTTTGAGAATGGTTTTAAGCATATATCCTCAAAGCACCGAAATCTTGGTCCGCTCGGCAATTTTCGGCAGAGGCGGTGCGGCCATGAAACGGTCGTGCAACTCCTTGAGAACCTTGGTTGCCATCGGAGAAAGAACCCGTGGCGGCGCTGCCATGGTTTCTTCCGGCTTGGCGTTGGCCACCTGTGGCGCAGGGTTTTTCGGCGGGGCGGGGAAAGGCGGCGTGACGCCGGGTATCGGCTTCAGTTCGACGTTTTGATGCGCATAGGACATCATGCGCTGCCATGCCATGGCAGGCAGAATGCCGCCGGTCAAATCCTTCATCGGCGTGAAATTGTCATTGCCGAACCAGACCGCCGCCGTGAAATTGCCGGTGAAGCCGACAAACCAGGCATCGCGATAGTTCTGCGTCGTGCCGGTCTTGCCGCCCACGCGGGTCATGGGCAGCGCGGCGCGACGGCCCGTCCCGCGCTCCGGCACCTGAACCAGCATCGAGTTCATCTCGAAAGCGGCCTTTTCAGACAGAGCGCGGTGCGGCTTTGGCGCATCGCGGGTGAAATCCCACAATACACGACCGTCCGAAGAAACGATCTGCGTGAAGGCGTGACGATTGCCCGCCATGCCACCATTCGGAAACACATTGAAGCCGGTGGCCTGATCCATCACCGTCATTTCGGATGTGCCAAGCACCATCGTCTTGTGCGAGGAGATCGGCGATTCCACACCCATCGCCTTGGTCAAGGCGACAATCGGTGCCGTGGTCAGATAATCCTTGGCGAGGCGCACCGGCACGCTGTTCAGCGAGCGCACGAGTGCCGTCGTCAGGTCGACCCGACCCGCGAAGCTGCGGCCATAATTGCGCGGCGACCAGTTGCCCCAGCTGACGGGCGCATCGGAGACGATGGTTTTGGGCGTCAGACCCTTTTCCATTGCTGCCGCATAGACATAAGGCTTGAAGGACGAGCCCGCCTGACGCAGCGCACGGGTAGCGCGGTTGAACTGGCTTTCGCCATAGTCGCGCCCGCCGACAAGCGCCCGCACCGAGCCGTCATTGGCGAGAACCACAGTTGCGGCCTCCGCAACATTATAGTCCTTGCCATATTGGCGCAGGTGATATTCGAGCGATTCCTCCGCTGCCCGCTGGATATTGCTGTCCAGCGTGGTGCGCACGATCAGCGTGTGCTGCGGCATCTGGCCTGCCACGCGCTTCACCTCATCGAAGGCCCAGTCGAGGAAATAGTCCGGGCTTTCATTCTTGGCGCGGTCGATGACACTCGCCGGATGACGGCGGGCGACGGCGACCTGACCTTCGCTCAGAAAACCGCTTTCCACCATATTGGACAAGACGACATTGGCGCGTGCGCGTGCAGCGGGCAGATTGACATGTGGCGCGAATTTGGCCGGTGCCTTGAACAGACCCGCCAGCATGGCGGCTTCCGCGAGCGAGACATCCTTGATGTTCTTGCCGAAATAGAATTCGGACGCGGCTGCAATACCGAATGTGCCGCCGCCCATATAGGCGCGGTCGAGATAGAGCTGAAGGATTTCCTTCTTGCTCAGATTGCTTTCCAGCCAGAGCGCCAGAAAGGCTTCCTTGATCTTGCGTTCCAGCGTTCGTTCGTTGGAGAGAAACAGGTTTTTTGCAAGCTGCTGGGTAATCGTCGAGCCGCCCTGCACAACGCCATTGGCGCGCATGTTCTGGCTGAGCGCACGGCTGAGGCCCCAGAAATCGATGCCATAATGGTCGAAGAAGCGCCGGTCTTCGGTGCCCAGTACCGCCTTGATGACATGATCCGGCAATTCATCGATGGGCACGGCCTGACGGTGGAGAATGCCGCGCTGGCCGATTTCATTGCCGTAACGGTCAAGGAAAGTGACGGCATAATCGTCCTGCGCGCGCCAGTCTTTCTTGGTTTCCTCAAAAGCGGGCAGCGCCAGCATCAAAAGCACGACAGAACCCGCGACGCCGAGCGTAAAACCCTCGTCCAGAACCTCGACGACAAAGCGCCGGAAACCGCGCACACGAAAACGGCGCGAAAAGATGGTTATGTTTTCCCACCATTCGCCGAGACGGAAATGCAGATTGTACAGGCCTGAATCAATCCAGGCGTCGAGTCCAATCAGGCGCGAAACCCGGAAGGGTTTCCGCTGCTTTTTTCCGGAATCTTTGTCTGCCGTATGACGCATAAACTCTGACTTCGGCACTAGAGAATTGGGAAATGCACTGAACTTGCTCTTTTATTATAGCAAACTAATAGGCCAGGAGCCTAGTGGGTGGAAGTTGACGATTGGTTGCCAAAGGAGGGAGGAGCAAATTTTTAATGGCAATCGTGAAAAAGCAGCAGAAACATAATGTTGCCCGCTATTTTATAATTCGGCGCTTTGAGCTGAGGGTGAAGCGGATGTTCCGGGCAGATGTTATTTTCAAGTATATGCTTAAATATGGAATTTGCAGCCCATATCATAAAACAGGAAAATATTCGTTAAATAGGAAAAAAGTCCTTGACTGCGTAACGGTGCTTTGGTAGTCATTCGGTACGGTCGAAGAAGTGTAACCGCAGTCGCTGACTGCGGGATTAACTTGTCGAACCAAACATGTTCATAACCCCGAAGGCGCTCGCGCTTCCGGGGTTTTTATGAGCACAGGTGCCGCAGTTGGATATCACGACAAGACAGGCGTGGCGGATTTTGCTTGGTGGTGGTTGGCATCTCTTTATCCCGCTTTACGTTTTTTGCTTCCGTGCCGCTGCAAGCCGCGCTGATGGCGCTTGGTTCGCATAATGCTGCGGGCGTACGGGAAAACGACGTTGCTGGGCATTCAGCAGGCGCATTAAGCGTACGGGTTTATGCACCGAGTAACGGTCTAAGAAACCCCGCACATGCTGCTCGGAATTCCCTGTGACAACAACTAGCTCAATTTCGAATAGACTGTCGGTCTTCGTTCCGGCGGACGGTGCTGCCTTGGATGGGCATAAAGCCAAGGCTTTCAGCGCTGCAGGGGTGCTTTCGGGCAGAATTCTCGCCTTCCTTACTACCTAACGTTATCGCAGAACTCCCAGCGCACGACCCGCCGCAGCCATTTGCGTGTGCCCTGTTCTCCTCGACGAGAAGAGGCGCGCGGTTGTCTATAAGCCTCACAACAAGATTGGAGGTCGTTATGAGCACCCTGAACGACACTTTTTTTGCGTCCGACATCGCCTGGCTGTGGTTCTCCAAGGTGGCAGGTTCAATTGCAGGCGCGATTATATCTCTTTTCTATATGCCGCCGCATGGCAGACGAGAGGCGGCGGCCCGCTTCGTGGTCGGCATTATCTGCGGCATAGTTTTCGGTGGCGCTGCAAGCGTCAAGATCACGAAAGCGTTAGCGCTTGAAGCGGTACTTGGACGAACGGAACTAATGCTCATAGGATCGACTTCGGCGAGCCTTGCCTCCTGGTCGGCTCTTGGGGTGTGTAAGCGTTTCAGCGAACGACTTAAAAATGCGGCCCTACCGGGCATTTTACCTTCTGCAAGGAGCTCCAATGGGGAAGCCGGATGTTCGAAGCCAAACGCTCATCGCTAAGGCTGGATGATGTGAGATCGACCGCGGCTTTTTTGGGCTACAAAACATTTCTGGCTTAGACGGCGAGGGGTGAGTGAGCGTGGCGCTTTCAGCTTAGCTCTGCGCTAACGCGCAATATGCACATTACGTTCTCGCAATCGCTCTCGCTCGACTAAAATCCGTTCTCACCTATTTGGCGGCACGGGCGGGTTGATGCCGACAACTCGCTTGGCGAAGACATTCCGCTCGGCGAGGAACGCGAACATTACGCAGTTGAGATTTGGCAAAATGGCGTTTCGGTTCGTAGCGAACAGGTCGCTGTACCGTCCTGGACCTATGCCAAGGTAATTCGCGCCGCCGACGTCGACGCGGATGCGTTCCAGTCGGTGTAGCGATGGTCAGCACGAAATCGACGCTGGTGATACGGCTATACTCAATCTGGCGGCTGGCCTATAATTTCTGGAGAAACGACGTGACGGACTACAAATCCTAGTATTTTCCCCGCACGGTCAGGTCCCGATAATTAAGGGGCTGGCGGGCGCTATCGGGATTGCGGACGGCATCTAGATCCCGAAGCACTAACAGATGTTTTACTGCAACTGGCGGCTGCAATCGCTGGAATTGTTACGGTTTTTGGCGGTATCAGGGCAACATCGCGCATTTCATAATTTCACAAAGCGTGATAGCTAAGGGAAAATATTCTTTAAGATCTATAGCGGGAACAGGCTGTTCATGCATCGTTCAGCTGTCGCGCGCTATACAAGGCGGCATGATGAAAAAGAACTCTGCACTCAAAGTTTTCGCGCTTCTCGCGGTGAGTTTTGGCTTGTTGCCCGTCGGCGGCATTGCCGATGCTGGCGCCATGCCGATTGCTGCGCCGCAGACCTCCAATCTTCTGATCGCCGCTGCCAGCGACTGCGCCGCCGTGGGCGAACAGGTTGCGGCCAAACAGGGCGGACAGCTCGCCAAGGCCACCCCTTCCACCCAGAACGGTGCGCCGGTTTGCGTTGTCGTCGTGCTGGTCCCCGGTCGCGACGGTGAACGTCCGCGTCGCGTCGAAGTGGCTGTGCCCAATCGATAAAATTCCCGGCATGGGTTTTAGAGCCGGTTTGCGTTGTAAGAAGCAGACCGGCTTTTGCGTTGCATCTGATCCTTTGAAGGGAGACAGCCCGCTTGCGTATCCTGATTGTTGAGGACGACAAGGACCTGAACCGGCAACTTTCCGATGCGATGGTTGCCGCCGGTTATGTGGTCGATAGCGCCTATGACGGCGAAGAAGGTCATTTTCTGGGCGATACGGAACCCTATGATGCAGTGATTCTCGATATCGGACTGCCGCGTATTGACGGCATCAGCGTCGTGGAACGCTGGCGTCGGAACGGCCGTGCCATGCCTGTGCTCATGCTGACCGCCCGTGATCGCTGGAGCGACAAGGTTGCCGGTATCGATGCCGGTGCGGATGATTATGTCGCCAAGCCTTTTCATATCGAGGAAGTTTTGGCGCGGCTTCGTGCGCTCATTCGTCGTGCTGCCGGTCATGCCTCGTCGGAAATCGTCTGCGGTCCATTGCATCTCGACACCAAGACCTCCAAGGCCAGTGTTGACGGCGTGTCGCTGAAGCTGACCTCGCATGAATACCGGCTTTTGTCCTATCTCATGCATCATATGGACGAAGTGGTTTCCCGCACGGAACTGGTGGAGCATCTCTACGATCAGGATTTCGATCGCGATTCCAATACGATTGAAGTCTTCGTCGGACGCCTGCGCAAGAAGATGGGTGTCGATCTGATCGAGACCGTGCGCGGCATGGGTTATCGTATGCGCTCCGATACCGGAGCTGAACCGAAGGGGAACGACAACTGAAGCGTTTTCGCGTCATCCCATCGCTTCGCTCTCTCGCCGTTCGCGTCGTCACATTGTCGACGTTGTGGGTGATTGCCGCGCTGGTGGTGGTCGCGACCCTCATCGGCTCGCTTTATAGCGATGCCGCCCGCAGCAATTTCGAACGGCTTCTGACAGCACATCTATTCAGCCTTGTTGGCGCTGTCAGTGTATCGACGGAAGGCGTGCTTCAAGGACGTCCCGAACTGGGTGAACTGCGCTATTCAAGCCCGCTTTCCGGCTGGTACTGGTCGGTGGACCCGCTCGCACCCAATGTTAGCGGCAAGCTGGAATCGCCCTCGCTGATTGGGCGCATTGTCCCGGAAATGCCGATCACGCAGGCGCCTTTCGACAGTTCCTTCATGCGCAGCTATTCTTTGCCGGGACTCAATGGCGAAGAGCTTTTCATCGTCGAAACGGAAGTCGTGCTGGATAATGCGGGCCGGGTGGCCCGCTTCCGCGTGATGGGCAATCTCAGCGAAGTCATGAACGAGATTTCCGATTTCAGGACGAAGCTTGCCGCCTATCTTGCGGTGTTCGGTATCGGCAGCATCCTCATCAATGCAGCCATCATCCTGTTCGGCCTGCGCCCGCTCGACAAGGTGCGTCAGGCACTCACCGATATTCGCGAGGGGCGTTCATCCAAGCTCGATGCCTCACTGCCGATGGAAATTGCGCCGCTTGCCCGCGAAATGAATGCGTTGATCGAAAACAACCGCCGAATCGTCGAGCGGTCGAGAACGCAGGTCGGCAACCTCGCTCATTCGCTCAAGACGCCGCTGTCCGTGCTGGTCAATGAAGGCCGCGCCATCGGCGGCGATCAGGGCCGCGTCGTGCAGGAGCAGAGCGAGGCCATGCAGGTGCAGATCCAGCATTATCTGCAACGTGCGCGCATAGCGGCGCAACGGGACAGTGTGGTTTTCCGCACCTCTGTCGCGCCGGTGATGGAGCGCATGCAACGGGTGACCGCCAAGCTTAACCCTGCACTGCATGTCAGCTTGCGCAATGATCTCCCGCACGCGATCTTCGCCGGTGAAAAGGAAGACCTTGAGGAAATCATCGGCAACCTGCTTGAAAATGCCGGAAAATGGGCAAGCCGTCGGGTGAATATCACCGTTGGGGCAGCAATGGGCGGGCAACGGCAGTTTGAAATCGTAATCGAGGATGACGGGCCGGGACTTGAGGACGACAAGATCGAGGCCGCATTGAAACGCGGCAGCCGCGTGGACGAAACCAAGCCGGGCACAGGTCTGGGGCTTGCCATCGTGCAGGATACCGTTCGTGAATATGGCGGCCAGTTGCATCTCGACCGCAGCCCGCTCGGGGGCCTGCGTGTTCGCAGTGTGTTGCCGCTTGCCGAAGATTAAGGTTGTCTTTTAGGCTGAAACGGCGTCTTTGCTTTTTAGCATTTCCGTATGCAAAACAGGCTCACATTTTTGCGGGAAATGCTCTAAGAAATTGAAATTACAAGATCGCATGATGCGATAATATGCAAGCTCATTGGTTCATGAGGGCCGGTTTGTTATGATGATGGAATTGAGGTTTTCTTCTCCGGTTCTGGTCGTTCCGACCATGGTTGCGCTGTCGCTGGCCTTGGCGGCATGTGGCACATCGGGTGGTGGCAGAGGGCTGACATCGCTTGGCGGATCGTCGTCATCTGCAAAGCCGGAATCGAGCCTGCTCGCATCGCTGGGCAACGGCCTGCTTGGCAATGCGGCAAACCAGCTGAGCGCGGGCGACCGCAAAAAAGCGCTGGAAGCCGAATATCGTGCGCTTGAATATTCGCCAGCCGGCAAAGCCGTTTCCTGGAGCGGCGGTTCGAACTCCGGTGATGTCACTGCGGCACAGCCTTATCAGGTCGGCTCGCAGAATTGCCGCCAATATTCGCACACCTTCGATATTGGCGGTTCGCAGCAGACCGTGCGCGGCACCGCCTGCCGCAACACGGACGGCAGCTGGACGCCGCTGACCTGATCAACTCACGGGCGGCCTTTGCGGCGAATTGCCCTAGGCGGCCAGTTGTGGCAGGTAGAGGTTGGTTTTTCCCATGCCTACGCTTAAGTCGTAGCCATGGGATTTTGGTTGATTGCAGCATTATTGACGTTAGCAGCCACTTTGGCTGTCTTGTTGCCTCTAACGCGGCGCAAGCAGGCTTTTTTGCCTGCCGAAAAGAACGACCTTGAAGTTTATCGCGATCAACTGCGCGAGGTCGAATCCGATGCCGCGCGCGGCATGATCGACCCGCAAAGCGCCGAACAGGCGCGAATTGAAATTTCCCGTCGCATTCTGAGTGCTGAAAAGGTAAGTCAGGACGCTGTGAGCGCAGCGCAGGCCACAAAGTCGGGCCGCGTTCTGGCCTTGGTTGCCGTGCTGGCGGTCCCATTGATCGCCTGGGGCGTCTATCCGCTTTTTGGCAAGCCGGACGTGCCATCCATGCCGCTTGCGGACCGTCTCTCCGATAATCCTGATCGCGGTTCCGTTGATGAACTGATCGCGCGGGCCGAAGCGCATCTGGCGAAAAATCCCGACGATGCGCGCGGCTGGGATGTGCTGGCGCCGATTTATATGCGTCTTGGCCGTCCAGCGGATGCGGTGAATGCCTATCGTTCTTCCATGCGCATTGACGGCGAAAATTTCCCGCGCTTGCTGGGTCTGGCCGAAGGGCTTGCCGCAGTTTCCGGCGGCACGATCACCGCCGAGGCAGAAACGTTTCTGAACAAAGCTGTCGCGCTCGATCCGAACGATCCGCGTCCGCAATTCTATCTTGCGCAAGGCGAGATGCAGGACGGTCGCCCCGATGCCGCCGCCGCCCGTCTCAAGACCCTTCTGGACAAGGCGCCAGCTGATGCCCCCTGGCGTGGTCAGGTCGAACAGGCCATTGCGCGGCTAAGCAATCCTTCGGCCAACCAGCCGACAGAGCAAAAAGGCCCGTCATCCGACGATATCGAAGCGGCTTCGTCCCTGTCGGCGGAAGACCGTCAGACGATGATCGAGGGCATGGTTCAACGTCTTGATGAAAGTCTTCGCCAGAATAGCGGGGATGTCGAAGGCTGGAAGCGTCTCGTGCGCTCCTATATGATCCTGCATCGCCGCGATGCGGCGCTTGATGCCCTGAACCGGGGCATGACCGCCCTTGCGGAAGAACAGCGGACCGAACTTCGCAGTTTTGCATCCGGCTTGGGTCTAGAGGCACAGAAATGAGCGCGACCGCAGAAGAAAACGCACGCAAGCCGAAACCTGCTGGCAGTCTTGCCCGGACAATCGGCCAGAGAAAACGCAAGCGCCTGATGTTGATCGGCGGTGCGCTGGCGGTTCTGGCCGTGGCGGTTGGCTTGATGCTGATGGCCTTCAATCAGGACATCCGTTTCTTTCGCACGCCCGCTGATCTGACGGAACAGGAGTTGACGTCCGGTTCTCGTTTTCGTCTGGGTGGTCTGGTCGAGGAAGGCTCGGTCAGCCGAGAAGGCAGCGAGCTGCGCTTCACCGTCACCGATACGATCAAGACCGTGAAAGTGGTGTTCGAAGGCATTCCGCCCGACCTGTTCCGTGAAGGGCAGGGTGTGGTGGCCGAAGGACGTTTCGGACAAGATGGCGTGTTTCGCGCCGACAATGTGCTTGCCAAGCATGACGAGAACTATGTTCCCAAGGATCTTGCCGATAGCCTGAAGGCCAAAGGCGTGTGGGAAGGTAAATAATTATGCCGGGAGACTGCCTATGAGTGTCGAGATCGGCCATTTTGCTCTGGTGCTGGCGCTGGCTCTGTCGATCGTTCAGTCGGTCGTGCCGGTGATCGGCGCCCGCCGACGCGACACGCAGCTCATGTCGGTGGCCGTGCCAACGGCGCTTGCGGTTTTTGCGCTTGTCGTCCTGTCCTCAGCGGTGCTGGTCCATGCCTATGTCGTGTCCGATTTCTCGGTCCTGAACGTTGTCGAAAACTCGCATTCGCAAAAGCCGCTTCTCTATAAGATCACCGGCGTCTGGGGGAACCATGAAGGCTCCATGCTGTTGTGGGTGTTCATCCTGACGCTTTTCAGCGCGCTGGTCGCGGCATTTTCCGGCAATCTGCCTGAAACATTGCGTGCTAATGTGCTGGCCGTGCAGGGCTGGATCGCTGTGGCTTTTCTGGCCTTCATCATCTTCACGTCGAACCCGTTCACGCGCATCCTTCCGGCCCCGATGGAAGGCGGCGATCTCAATCCGATCTTGCAGGATATCGGCCTCGCCATTCATCCGCCGCTACTTTATCTCGGCTATGTCGGTTTTTCCGTCTGCTTCTCCTTTGCTGTCGCCGCCCTTCTGGAAGGTCGTCTTGATGCAGCCTGGGCGCGCTGGGTGCGGCCATGGACGCTGGTGGCATGGGTGTTCCTGACCGGCGGCATCGCAATGGGTTCCTACTGGGCCTATTACGAGCTCGGCTGGGGCGGCTGGTGGTTCTGGGACCCGGTCGAAAACGCATCCTTCATGCCATGGCTGGTCGGCACCGCCTTGCTGCATTCCGCGCTGGTCATGGAAAAGCGCTCGGCGCTGAAAATCTGGACGGTCCTGCTGGCGATCCTGACCTTCTCGCTATCGCTGCTCGGAACCTTCCTCGTGCGTTCCGGCGTGCTGACCTCGGTGCATAGTTTCGCGACCGATCCGGGGCGCGGGCTTTTCATTCTGGCCATTCTCGCCATTTTTATCGGCGGTTCCCTGTCGCTGTTCGCGCTTCGCGTCCAGAGCCTCACCGCTGGCGGCATTTTCCATCCGATTTCGCGGGAAGGGGCGCTGGTCTTCAACAACCTGTTCCTGACCACGGCCGCTGCGACCGTTCTGATCGGTACGCTTTACCCGCTGCTGCTGGAAGTCATGACGGGCGAGAAGATTTCCGTCGGCGCGCCGTTCTTCAACATGACCTTCGGTCCGCTAATGATCCCGCTTCTGTTTGCGGTGCCGTTTGGGCCGCTTCTCGCCTGGAAACGCGGCGACCTTTACGGCGTGGCCCAGCGACTGATGACGGCTTTCGCCCTGGCGCTGGTTGTGGCCGGTATCGTGCTTTGGACCACTTCGGCCAAATCGCTGCTTGCGGCTTGCGGCGTCGGTCTCGCCGCCTGGCTGATTTTCGGTAGCCTTACCGATCTGGTACAGAAAGCCGGTATCGGCAAGGTTTCGGCAACGAAGGCCTGGGCGCGTTTCAAGGGGCTGCCGCGCTCCGTTTTCGGAACGGCGCTGGCGCATATCGGTCTTGGCGTGACGCTGCTCGGTATCGTGAGCGTGACGACCTTCGGCACCGAAAACGTGCTCATCATGCGTGCGGGCGATACGGTCAAGGTTCAGGACTACACGTTGCGTTTTGACGGGTTGCGGCCTTTGACGGGTCCGAATTTTACGGAAAATCGCGGTACGTTCACTTTGCTCGATTCCAGTGCGCGCGATCTTGGCCGGATAGAGCCATCCAAGCGCTTCTTCCCGGCACGCCAGATGCCGACGACCGAATCGGGCATTCGCACGCTCTGGTTCAGTCAGGTCTATGTGGCACTGGGCGATGAGCCGGGCGACGGTTCGGTGGTCGTTCGTATCTGGTGGAAACCGCAGGTCACGCTCATTTGGTATGGCGCATTGGTTATGATGCTGGGCGGCCTGTTTTCGCTGGCCGACCGCCGCTTGCGCGTCGGCGCACCTGCCTCCAAGCGAAAGACCTCGTCGCAGGAAGCGGAGGCCGCAGCATGAAGATGCGCAACCTCTTTGCCACGTGTGCCCTTGCCGTTGCTCTGGCCATTCAGGGAACGGCGGCACTCGCCGTCAACCCGGATGAAGTTCTGCCCGACCCGGCGCTTGAAAAGCGCGCCCGCACCATATCCGGCGAGTTGCGCTGCTTGGTGTGCCAGAACGAATCCATCGATGATTCGAATGCCGAGCTTGCCCGCGATCTGCGCCTTCTCGTCCGTGACCGCCTGAAAGCAGGTGATACGGACGATCAGGTGAAGGATTTTGTGGTTGCCCGTTATGGTGAGTTCGTGCTGTTGAAGCCGCGCCTGTCGGCCCGCACGGTTCTGCTCTGGGGATTTCCGGTCATGGTGCTTCTGATCGGCGCGGTGGCGCTCGTCTTCGCGTTTCGGGGGCGACGCAGGCTTGGCGAAGCGGCGCAGCCGCTTTCCGAAAGCGAAAAAGCTGAGCTTTCCCGACTTCTGAATAATAAATAATCCTCTATATTTATGAGCAAGTTTCTACCTTGCGCGCGCTCAACCTTACGAAACTTTCATGTTGCGGAAATTGAGCGGTAAGGTAGCTGTAGCTATCCTGCGCTCTATAAAGGATCTTCAGGGCCTCGTTTCCCGATGACGAGAACACGGGCCGATTACTGCTCGCAAGGAGAAATAGATGTCCAGAGCTAAGACTTCCCATTACCGCAAGAGCGTTGCAGCCGTTGCAGTTTGCGCTGCCCTTGCAGGCGCGTTTGTCGCGACTGGCCCGCTTGGCGCACTCAACGATGCCCGCGCGGAAGCCGTTCAGGTGACGCCGCCGCAGCAGACTGTCGGCTTCGCTGATCTGGTTTCAAAGGTACGTCCTGCCGTCGTCAGCGTCACCGTGAAGAAGAACGTTCAGGAAGCCGATAGCCGTGGCGGTCAGAATTTTGGTGCG
Source organism: Brucella sp. NBRC 113783 (assembly GCF_040372265.1). Lineage (NCBI taxonomy): Bacteria > Pseudomonadati > Pseudomonadota > Alphaproteobacteria > Hyphomicrobiales > Brucellaceae > Brucella > Brucella sp. NBRC 113783. The sequence goes on from NZ_BAABRX010000001.1 coordinate 972,283, forward strand.
CGCGGTTTTGACCAGCTGCCCGACGATCATCCGCTGAAGCGCTTCTTCCGTGATTTCGGCATGGAACCGCCGAGTGGCGATGCGCGTCCCGATGGTCGCCGTGGCCCCGGCAAGCGTCCGGGCCGTCCGGGTCATGAGCGCCCCTATGCACAGGGCTCCGGCTTCTTCATCTCTGAAGACGGTTATGTTGTCACCAACAATCACGTCGTTTCCGACGGTGACGCCTATACGGTCGTCATGGATGACGGCACCGAACTCGACGCCAAGCTGATCGGCACCGATCCGCGCACCGACCTTGCCGTGCTGAAGGTTGACGATGCCAAGCGCAAGTTCACTTATGTCGCTTTCGGCGATGACAATCAGGTGCGCGTCGGCGATTGGGTTGTTGCAGTCGGCAATCCGTTCGGTCTCGGCGGCACGGTGACCTCGGGTATCGTTTCGGCCCGTGGCCGTGACATCGGAGCTGGTCCTTACGACGACTTCATCCAGATCGACGCGGCTGTGAACAAGGGCAACTCGGGTGGCCCGGCTTTCAACCTGTCCGGTCAGGTCGTCGGCATCAACACCGCCATTTTCTCGCCTTCGGGCGGCAGCGTCGGTATCGCCTTCGCAATCCCGTCGGGCACTGCAAAGCAGGTTGTCGATCAGCTCATCAAGAAGGGCTCGGTTGAGCGCGGCTGGATTGGCGTGCAGATCCAGCCGGTGACGAAGGATATCGCTGCTTCGCTTGGTCTGGCCGAGGAAAAGGGCGCAATCGTCGCTGCACCGCAGAAGGATGGTCCCGCAGCCAAGGCTGGCATTCAGGCCGGTGACGTGATCACCGCCGTAAATGGGGAAACGGTACAGGATCCGCGTGATCTGGCCCGCAAGGTTGCCGGTATCAATCCGGGCGAAAAGGCAGCCCTCAGCGTCTGGCGCAAGAACAAGGCTGAAGAAATCAGCATCACCATCGAGGCGATGCCGAAGGATCTGAAGCAGGCTGGCGGTACGACGGATGAAGACAAGGGCGGCCAGCAGAGCGAAACGCTCGACAGCTACGGCCTGACCGTGACGCCTTCGGAAGATGGTGACGGCGTGGTGGTTACCGATGTCGATCCCGATAGCGATGCCGCCGACCGTGGCGTTCGCTCCGGCGATGTCATCGTCAGCGTCAACAACCAGACGGTGAAGAGCGCCAAAGACATCAACAACGCCATCAGCGAAGCCTCCAAGTCGGGTCGCAAGGCTGTGCTGCTGCAATTGCAGAGCAACGATCAGAGCCGCTTCGTGGCCTTGCCGATCGATCAGGGTTGATGACCGGTATCCGTAGCGACTTCTGAACAATCGATGCCAGGCGGGTAACTGCCTGGCATCGTCTTAGAGCGCGTTTCGATCTGATTGCATCAGATCTGCGCTCTCAGTTTTTGTTTACGCACCTCTTATCCGAAAACTGTCTTACACTTTTCGGGATGTGCTTTATCTCCGAATGTAATTTATAAGTGGCGCCATGAAAATTCTCGTTATTGAAGATGACCGCGAAGCTGCTCGTTATCTGGAGAAAGCTTTCAGCGAAGCCGGACATTCGGCAGATATTGCCGGTGACGGCGAGACCGGTTATGCGCTGGCGGAAAACGGCACTTATGACGTGCTGGTCGTGGACCGTATGCTGCCGAAGCGCGATGGACTGTCTGTCGTGGCGGGCCTGCGGGCCAAGGGCATGGAAACGCCGGTGCTAATTCTATCTGCGCTCGGCGAAGTCGATGACCGCGTGACGGGCCTGCGTGCTGGCGGCGATGACTATCTGACCAAGCCCTATGCATTTTCCGAGCTTCTGGCGCGCGTAGAAGTATTGCAGCGCCGTTCCAGCCCACGCGAGGCGGACACAATCTATCGCGTCGGCGATCTCGAGCTTGACCGGCTTGCGCATACGGCGCGCCGTCAGGATGTCGATATCACGCTGCAACCGCGTGAATTTCGCCTTCTCGAATATCTCATGCGTCATGCCGGGCAGGTGGTGACCCGCACCATGCTGCTGGAAAATGTATGGGATTATCACTTCGACCCTCAGACCAATGTGATCGACGTGCATATTTCGCGTCTGCGCTCCAAGATCGAAAAGGGCTTTGACGGCCCGCTGCTGCATACGGTGCGTGGCGCCGGTTACATGCTGAAGGCCGGGCGTGCCAAACAGACCGCCGCCAAGGTGGACTGATGGGTCGGTTTTCCGCGCTTATGCGCACCACGGCGGTGCGCCTGTCGGCTCTTTATCTGCTTCTCTTCGTGGTCGGGGCCGTCGCATTGGTCTTTTACATGACCAATCTGTCGGCTTCGATCCTCACCGCCCAGACCCAACAGGCACTGGGCGAAGAGGTGGCCAGCATCGGCAAGAGCTATGCGCGCGGCGGTATTCCGCAGCTTGTGCGCAGCATCGATTATCGCTCGCGCCAGCCGGGCGCTTATCTTTATCTGGTCGCCGACCCAACGGGGCGCATTCTGGCAGGCAATGTCGAAAGCGTGGAACCAGGCGTGCTGGACACGGACGGCATTGTTGAGCGCGCCTTTGTCTACAAGCGCTATGGCGAACAGGGGGCAGAAAGCGATCATCGCGCCGTTGCCGTGGTAATTGCGCTGCCAAATGGCATGCGCCTGATGGTCGGGCGCGATCTTGGCGAGCCGGAGCGCTTCCGCGACATCATTCGCAGTTCACTCATGCTGGCGCTTGGCATTATGGGCGCGGGCGCGCTTTTGATCTGGCTCGTGGTCGGACGCCGCGCCTTGAAGCGCATCGATGACGTATCCAAAGCCTCGCAGCGTATCATGGATGGCGACCTGACCGGGCGTCTGCCGGTCAACGGCTCGGGCGATGAATTCGACCGGTTGTCGGGCAATCTCAATGTCATGCTCGGGCGCATATTGGAGTTGAATGAAGGGCTGAAGCAGGTTTCCGATAATATTGCTCACGATCTCAAGACGCCGCTGACCCGGCTGCGCAATCGCGCCGAGGAAGCACTGGCGGGCAAAAAGGCGGGGCCGGAATATCGGGAAGCTCTGGAAGATATCATTGGCGAATCGGATCAGTTGATCCGCACCTTCAACGCGATCCTGATGATTTCGCGTCTTGAGGCTGGTTATTCGACGGAAAACCTCGAAGACCTGCCGGTCGCGCCCATCGTGCGTGATGTGGCGGAGATGTATGAGCCGGTGGCGGAAGACGCGAATGGGAAGCTGACGCTTGGCGCTCTGGACGAGGTGGTGCTGCATATCAACCGCGAACTGGTGGGCCAGACAGTTTCGAACCTCGTGGACAATGCGATCAAATATGCCAGTTGCGAGGAACGCGAGGCAAATGTCTCGCTCGCCATGGAGCGCGATGCTAACTGGGTGCGGATCATCGTGGCCGATAATGGACCGGGCATCCCCGAGGAAAAACGCGAACAGGCGACAGAACGTTTCGTGCGTCTGGAGGAAAGCCGTACGCAACCGGGTTCCGGCCTCGGTTTGAGTCTTGCCAAGGCGGTCATGAAGTTGCACGGTGGCGCGCTTCGTCTTGAAAGCAACGAACCGGGACTGCGTGCTGTTCTGGAATTTCCGTTGCCGCAGGGCGAGGTGAAATAAGCATAATTCGATGAGGGGATCATGGCGGCTGACGATACAAAGGCACTGTTTTTCGAGAGAGACCTTTGTGCGCTGGTGCCGCTTGATCCTGATCGGGCGCGATCTTTCCTCGCCGATCTGATTGAACGGTCCCGCGAGGACGAACTGCCGAAAGTCGCCGCTCTGCTGGAAACGCAGAAAGCTTCGGCCTTCCTGTCAGCGGTACTCGATCTGTCGCCCTTCATTCGCGAAGCGCTGAACCGGCATCCATCTATTTTGAGCCGGATCGTTTCTGCTTCGCCAGAAACTGCATTGCACGACATTCTTGCGACGGTTTCCGTGTGCTGCATGGAGGAGGGCGCGAGCGAAGCTTCGCTTATGGCCGATCTGCGCCGCTTCAAACGCGAAGCGCATGTGCTGATCGCGCTTTGCGATCTGGCGCATATTTTCGACACCGAAGCCACCACCGGCTGGCTGACCGATCTGGCCGAGGCCTGCACCGGTGCTGCCGTGCGCTTTTTGCTGCGCGATGCGGATGCTGCGGGCAAGATCAAGCTGCCCGACAGGAACAAGCCCGACAAGGATTGCGGCTGGATCGTGCTGGGCATGGGCAAGTTCGGCGCCCGCGAGCTGAACTATTCCTCCGACATTGATCTGATTGTCTTCATCGACGAAACCAAACCGGCCATCGGCGATCCTTATGAATGCGTGGACACGTTTTCGCGTCTGACACGGCGTCTTGTCCGCATCCTTCAGGATCGCACGGCGGATGGCTATGTCTTCCGAGTTGATCTTCGCTTGCGTCCAGATCCGGGTTCGACGCCGCTTGCCATTCCCGTTGGCGCGGCGCTGCATTATTACGAAGGGCGCGGGCAGAACTGGGAGCGCGCCGCCATGATCAAGGCGCGGCCCGTCGCCGGTGATCGCGCGTCCGGTCGTCAGGTGTTGGCTGAACTCTCCCCTTATGTCTGGCGCAAATATCTCGATTATGCGGCGATTGCCGATGTTCATTCGATCAAGCGGCAAATCCACGCCCATAAGGGCCATGGCGACATTGCCGTTCGCGGGCACAATGTGAAACTTGGTCGCGGCGGTATCCGCGAGATCGAGTTTTTCGTCCAGACCCAGCAATTGATCGCTGGCGGACGCTTTCCGGAACTGCGCGGCAATCAGACTGTGCCGATGCTCGGCCAACTGGCGGAGCGCGGCTGGATCACGGAAAAAGCGCGCGATGCGCTGGCCAAGGAATATTATTTCCTGCGCGATGTGGAACACCGCATCCAGATGATTGCCGACGAGCAGACCCATATTCTTCCTGAAGACGACGAAGGCTTTGCCCGTGTCGCCCATATGATGGGCTATGCTGATCCGTCAGAGTTTTCCGATGTTTTCCTCGAAGCGCTCAAGATCGTTGAAAAGCACTATGCGGCCCTGTTCGAACAGGCGCCGGAACTGGGCACCTCGACCGGCAATCTCGTCTTCACCGGCGATGTGGACGATCCGGGTACGCTGGAGACGCTCGCCGCCATGGGCTATGAGCGCCCGAGCGACATCTGCCGTGTCATCCGCACCTGGCATTTCGGACGCTATCGCGCCACGCAGTCAGCGGAAGCGCGCGAGCGCCTGACCGAACTGACGCCTGCGCTCCTCAAAGCCTTCGCCGAGACCAAGCGCGCCGACGAGTCGTTGTTGCGGTTCGACAGTTTCCTGCAAGGTCTGCCTGCGGGCATCCAGCTTTTCAGCCTGCTGCAATCCAATCCGCGCCTGCTCAATCTGCTTGTGATGATCATGAGCGCCGCGCCACGGCTGGCCGAAATCATCACCCGCAATCCGCATGTTTTCGACGGACTGCTCGACCCGGCTATCTTTTCAGAAATGCCGACCCGCTCCTATCTTGAAGAACGGCTGCGCGTCTTTCTCGGGGCCGCGACCGACTATGAGGAAGTGCTGGACCGGCTGCGCATCTTCGCGGCTGAACACCGTTTCCTGATCGGCATTCGCCTGCTGACAAGCGCGATTGACGGCGTGCGCGCCGGCCGCGCTTTTTCTGATCTGGCCGAGCTGATGATCGGCAAAGCATTCGAGGCCGTGGAGGCCGAATTGCAGCGTCGCCACGGCAAGGTCAAAGGCGCGAAATCCGCGCTGCTCGCCATGGGCAAGCTTGGCAGTCGTGAACTGACGGCAGGTTCCGATGTTGATTTGATCTTGCTCTACGATCATGACACGGATGCTGATGAATCGGACGGTGAAAAGCCGCTCGCCCCGTCGCAATATTATATCCGCCTGACGCAACGCCTGATCGCCGCGCTGTCTGCGCCGACAGCGGAGGGCGTGCTCTATGAAGTCGACATGCGGTTGCGCCCTTCGGGCAACAAGGGACCTGTTGCAACGCATATTGAATCCTTCGGCAAGTATCAACGCACTGAAGCCTGGACCTGGGAGCATATGGCGCTCACGCGCGCGCGCCCGATCCACGGCGACGAGGATTTTATTGCGCATATCACGGCGGAAATCGACGAGGTGCTATCAACGCCGCGTGACGTGAAGAAGATTGCCAAGGATGTGCGCGAAATGCGCGACCTGATCTATCAGGAAAAACCACCGCGCGACGATTGGGATTTCAAGCTGAAACCGGGCGGCATTGTCGATCTGGAATTCATCGCCCAGTTTGCGGCGCTGGTCGGCAAGGTGACGAAGAAGCCGCGTCCGCTTGGAACGGAGGAGGTGCTGGCATCGCTCGACCCGGCCTATGCGGAACCAGCCCTTGCCGACAGTCTGGTTGAAGCACACCGGCTTTACACCAATCTCAGCCAGACCATTCGCCTGTGTCTCGGCGGCGATGCCCCGCGCGACGAGTTCATTCCGGGCATGATCGATCTTCTGTGCCGCGCCGCCGATATGCCCGACATCAAGCGTGTCGAACATCATCTGACCGAACTGGCGAAGGAAGTGCGTGCGAGCTTTGAGAAGCTCGTTAGCGTCTAAATTTACGCCGCGTGGATCGCGGTGCTGTGCCCGCTGATCTGAACCGCCTTGCGGTCGGGTATGCTGACCGCAACCACCGTGCCGACGCCTTCGGTCGAGCGGATGCGCAGCCAGCCGCCATGCAGTTCGGCCAATGAACGGGTGATGGCGAGCCCGAGGCCGGAGCCGCTATGGCTCTTGGTGAACTGGTTTTCAACCTGTTCAAACGGCTGGCCGATCTTCTTCAATGCCGATTTTGGAATGCCGACGCCCGTGTCCTGAATGGTCATGAACAGGGCCGATCCGGCCTTGCGGGCGCGCACTGTGATGTGCCCGTTATGGGACGTGAACTTGACCGCGTTGGACAGAAGATTGATCAACACCTGCTTGACCGCGCGGCGGTCGGCATAGAGCTGCATCGCATCTTCGATGCGCGTTTCGACCGTGATGTTCTTCTCGTCGGCCTGCAGCGAAATCATGCGTACCGTCTCATTTATGAGCGGGCAAAGGTCGATCTGCTCACGGTCGAGCGAGAAATGACCGGCTTCGATCTTCGACATGTCGAGAATGTCGTTGATGACATTCAGCAGGAAGTTACCGCTGGTGTGAATATCGTTGATATATTCCTCGTAGCGGTCGGAGCCGAGGGGCCCGAAGGTGCCCGCCTGGATCATCTCCGAAAAGCCGATGATCGCATTGAGCGGCGTGCGCAGCTCATGGGACATATTGGCGAGGAATTCCGACTTGGCGCGGTTGGCGGCTTCGGCGCGTTCCTTTTCCTGACCGTATTTGCGGGCAAGTTCGGACAATTCGCGCACACGGTCGCGCTCGCCTTTGCGGGCAATGGACAGATCGTGGATCGTTGCCATGAGGCGACGTTCGCTGTCCACCAAACGTTCCTGATGCAGCTTGAGCTGGGTAATGTCGGTGCCGATGGAAACGAGGCCGCCATCCTGCGTGCGGCGTTCGTTGACCTGTAGCCAGCGGCCATCGCTGAGCTGGCGTTCAAAGGTCTGACCGCCTGCGCGATTGTGTTCGTTGGCCATGCGGCGTTCGAAGGTGAACGGGCGCGTATGGGCGTCGACTTCATTGCGCGGCACGCCCGGCTTCAGCGTCCAGACTGGCAGACCCGCATATTCGCTGAACTTGGAATTCGCCATCACCAGACGGTTGTTGGAATCCCAGAGAATGAAGGCTTCCGAAATATTCTCGATGGCTTCGCGGATGCGCATGTCCGCTTCCGCTGTCGCTTCCGCAAAGCGGTGCTGTTCGCTGACGTCGAAGGCGATGCCGACCAGATGCAGGTCGCCCTCGGCGGCAATATCGGCACGCACACGCATCCACACCCACGACCCGTCCGCATGGCGCATGCGGAACACGCGGTCGACATGTGAGAAGTCTCCAGCGGCGGCTTGCTCAGCAAGAGAATAAAGGTCGCCGTCTTCAGGATTGATGATCGCAGCGACATCGCCAAAGGGCAGAACCGCGTCCTGCGCTTCATAGCCCAGCATTTCATACATGGAATGCGACCAGTAGATGCGCCCGCGCGCCATGTCCCAATCCCAGAGGCCGCAGCGTCCGCGCGCCATGGCCAGATCAATCCGGCGCTGGATCTGGTTGGACAGATCGTCGGCTTCGCGAGCGCGCGCTGCCTGACTGAAATAGGCGTAGAGAATGGCGAACATGACGCCGGTGGTGCCTGCAAAGAGCGTGACGTTGAGCGACACGGCGCGACGCCATTCGGCAAAGATCGTGTTTTCTGCTTCCGTCGCTATGACGGAATAGGGCGCCGTCAGTGGCTTGGACAAGGCGCCATAGGCGGCTTCGCCCTGCAACATCACTTTCAATACGCCTGCGCGCTCGGCAAAGAGGAACAGCGGTTGCGCTTCCGTCAGGATCGTATCGATCGGCTTCCCGGTCAAATCGGAGAGCGGGCCGGAGGCTGCGACCACCAACGACTGACCGTCCAGGACGGCAACCGTCATGCCGGGCGAGGAGAGGCCGCGCGAGCGAAATTCGGCAATCGTGTCCTGAAGGTCTTTGGCGGAAATCTGCGCGCCTGCCGTGGTGCCGTTCGCCACGCGCTCGATCATTTGCGCGAGATTGGCGGTCGCCGCCGACAGCGAAGCCTTGTGCTGCTGTTCGATATCGTCATGCCAGGCCAGCATGGAGAACACGCGGGCGACACCCAAAATGACGAGGAAGATGATGATCAGCGCGGGAACGAGGCGGCGCAGAATGGGTTCCATCGAGATAAACTTGCCATAGGCCGGACCCGCGAGAAGACGGACATGGCCAGAGACCTTGCCTTTCCTTCTCTTCCGACCGGATTCGCAATGCGTCCCCGCCGGCGCGCCATACGCGTCGGTGCTCGCCATCTGATGGTCCCTCGTGAAATGCCTGCGAGTGAAGTGATTCGGAATACGCCACCTCCGAATGCATTCAATGAATCAAAAGTGATTCGCGCTGTCCAGCGATTTCGTTAACGAGACGTAAAAAAGCCCGTTTGCTGCTGCTGATTTTCTTATGAATCTCAAGCTCTTAACTGGAATCAGTTCGTCAGCTGACGCGCTTAAATCCATGAAAAGACTCATGAAAAACATGCTCGCTCCGAAAGCTTGTCAGACAAGCGCTGGCGGGCATAGCTGTTCACCCTGCCAGCCGCGACGAGGCGGCGGGCAGGGGCGAATCATGCTGTTTCGATTGTCGCCAGCGAATCAGGCGAGAGTGCGGTCCACGATGTCGCGCAGGTCGGTGGAAAGCTTCGCCGTACCCGATATGCGGGCAAGAGCGGCACGGGCGTGTTCGCGCCGCGTTTCTTCGAGCGACCGCCACGAACGCATCGAGGTCAAAAGCCGCGCCGAGAGCTGCGGGTTTTCGGGATCGATGGCGAGGATCGTGTCGGCGAAGAACGCATAGGCCGCGCCGTCCTTGCGGTTGAAACCGGTCGGATTCGACGCCGAGAACGAGCCGATCAGCGAGCGCACCCGATTGGGATTGTCGAGCGAGAACAGGCGATGGACGGCAAGCTTGCGCACCGTTTTCAGCGCATGGTCGCCGGGTCGGGTTGCCTGAACATTGAACCATTTGTCCATGACAAGGCCGTCGCCGCCGAAACGCTGTTCAAAGCCGGACAGGGCTTCCTGTGCTTCATCCGTATCGCCGAAGCGATGGACGAGAATCGTCAGCGCTGCGAAGCGGTCGGTCATGTTGTCGGCATCTGCATATTGCAGGGCGGCACGACGCTGGTTCTGCTCATGGCGGCTCAGATAATCGAGCAGCGCATTGCGCAAGGAACGCTTGCCTGCGGCTTCCGCATCCGGCGTGAACGCGCCGGTCTGCTTGAGACCGTCGTAAAGTTTCGCGAAATCGGTCGCATAGGCCGATGCAATCGCGGCGATCAAGTGGTCACGGCTGGCAAGGATAGCGTCGGGATCGACATTGTCACCCATTTCACGCGCCACGTCGCTTTCGCTTGGAAGCGTCAGGCAGAGTGCGCGGAACGCCGGGTCGAGCGTTTCGTCGGACGCAACGCGACCGACCAGTTCAACTACCTTGGCATTCAGCTCCGGCTGATAACCGCCGCGAACGCGCTTTGCGCCGTCGAGCAGGGCGCGGGTGAGAATGCTGGTCATGGCCTGCCAGCGCGCAACCGGATCGCTGTCGTTCAGCGCCAGAAATGTCAGGTCTTCCTCGGAGAGCGGTGAAGTGAGATTGACCGGCGCGGAAAAGCCGCGCAGCAGCGAGGCAACCGGGCGCGCCTTGATGCCGTGGAAAAGAATGGTTTCAGACGCATGGTGCAGATGGATGACATGGTCATGCACGTCGCCACCTTCCACGGAAGTGGGCTCTATATCCTTGCCGTCTGGCCCAATAAGGCCGAACGCGATTGGGATATGCATCGGCTTTTTCACCGGCTGGCCGGGTGTCGCCGCCAGCGCTTGTTTCAAACGGATGGTGAAGGTTTCAGCCGCCGCATCATAATCGAAATCCGCTTCCACGCGCGGGGTGCCTGCCTGATCGTACCAGAGCGCGAATTGCGCAAAGTCTTGTCCGGAAACGTCGGCGAAAACCTTGATGAAATCTTCGATGGTGGCGGCATCGCCGTCATGGCGCTCGAAATAGAGGTCCATGCCCTTGCGGAACAGGTCCGGGCCGATGATCGTGCGGATCATGCGCACGACTTCCGAGCCTTTTTCATAGACCGTCGCCGTATAGAAATTATTGATTTCGCGGTATTCGCGCGGGCGCACCGGATGGGCGAGGGGGCCGCCATCTTCCGGGAACTGCTGCGCCTTCAGGATCTTCACCTCGGCGATGCGCTTTACCGGGCGGGAGCGCTGGTCGGCAGAGAATTCGTGATCGCGATAGACGGTCAGCCCTTCCTTGAGGCAGAGCTGGAACCAGTCGCGGCAGGTGATGCGATTGCCGGTCCAGTTGTGAAAATACTCATGCGCGATGACGGCCTCAATACCGGCATAATCCAGATCGGTTGCGGTTTCCGGGTCGGCCAGCACATATTTGTCGTTGAAGACATTGAGGCCCTTGTTTTCCATCGCGCCCATATTGAAATCCGACACGGCGACAATGTTGAAAACATCGAGATCATATTCGCGCCCGAACTTTTCCTCGTCCCATTGCATGGAGCGCTTCAGCGCATCCATGGCGTAAAGCGCGCGCTTCTCCTTGCCATGCTCGACATAGATGGCGAGATCAACCGGACGTCCCGAAGCGGTGGTGAAATGATCCTTCACGACGCCGAGCGAGCCGGCAACGAGAGCGAAGAGATAGGACGGCTTCGGATGCGGATCGTGCCACACTGCAAAGTGCCGGTCGGCATTGCCTGCCGTCGCGCTGTTTTCAACGGGGTTGCCATTGGCGAGCAGGATCGGTGCGGCTTCGCGGTCGGCTTCGACACGCACGGTATAGACGGAAAGCACGTCGGGCCGGTCATAATAATAGGTGATGCGGCGAAAGCCTTCCGCTTCGCATTGCGTGCAATACACGCTGCTGGAGCGATAAAGCCCTGACAGCTGGCGGTTGGTCGACGGGTTGACGGCGGTGACGATTTCCAGCGTGAAACGCTCGCCTTCCGGCAAATCGCTGATGGTCAGGAGATCTGGCGTCGCGGCATAGCTGTTATCAGCAAGCGGCGTGCCGTTGATGGCGATGCTGACGAGCTTCAGTTCGTCGCCGTCGAGGACCAGCGGTGTGCCGGGCGCGGTGCCCGGGCGGCGCTCGATGGTCAACTCGGCGCGGACAATGGTGTTTTCCGGCTCCAGCGTGAAGTCGAGTTTTGTTTCCGGTATCGCGTAAGGCGTCGGGCGGTAATCTTCGAGACGAAATGTCTGGCCGGTTTCTGTACGCATTGCGGAACTCTTTCTGTGGACTTCAGAGCATTTCCAGCAAAAGTGCGAAGCGGTTTTGCGTTCGGAAATGCGTAAACACAAATGGATAGAGCGGTTCCGACGATTCCGTCTAAACAGGAACCGCTCTCATGCTGGATTCGTACCCGGCTTTTGCGCAAACGACAAGAAAAGCGCTTGCGTCAATTAAATTTCGCGATCACGCCAAGTCCGGGTGGCGGTTCTCTGCAAACAAGCTTAAGAAATCAATGTGGTCATAATATTCAGGCCACGCTTTTTACGCGGTACGTTTGGGGAATTGCATCGTGAACGCTCGTGCGAGTGCACCTGTTGAGGCGGCAGGGCTGGACTCGAATCCGATGCTCGGCATCGGCCTCAAGATTGCTTCCGTTGCCGTTTTCGTCGGCATGTCCACCATGCTCAAGGCCGCTGACGGCGTGCCGCTTGGGCAGCTGATTTTCTTCCGATCCTTTTTTGCGGTGATTGCCGTTCTGCTCTATCTGCAATGGCGTGGGCAGCTTTCCGGCGCGTTTCGGACGCAGCACGGTTTCAGTCATTTCTGGCGTGGTCTGGTCGGCGTCTGTTCCATGACGATGAGCTTCTTTGCGTTGATGAAACTGCCGCTTCCCGAAGCAATCGCCATTAATTACGCCTCGCCGCTGATCACGGTGATTCTCGGCGCGGTCATCCTGCATGAAGTCGTGCGGTTCTATCGCTGGAGCGCGGTTCTGGTTGGCCTGTTCGGCGTGCTGGTGATTATCTGGCCGCGAATGACGCTGTTTTCGCAAGGCAATGTCGGGCAGGCCGAGGCGATTGGGGCGCTATCCGCATTGGGTGCAGCTTTCACCTCCGCCATCGCCATGCTGCTGGTGCGGCGTCTGGTGCAGACAGAACGCACGGCAACAATCGTGATCTATTTTTCGCTATCGGCAAGCGTCATTGCGCTGTTTAGCCTGCCTTTCGGCTGGGTCGTGCCGAGCTGGACACAGCTGGCTCTGCTTGTCGGTGCGGGATTTGCGGGCGGCATTGCGCAGATTTTGCTCACCGAATGCTACCGTCATGCGCCGATGTCTACCATCGCGCCCTTTGAATATACGTCGATGTTGCTTGGCCTGTTGATCGGCTTCCTGCTGTTCGGTGATGTGCCGACCATGGAAATGCTGGTCGGCAGCGTCATTGTGATGGCAGCGGGCGGGTTCATCATCTATCGCGAACACAAGCTCGCGCTCGAACCGCATAAGGTCAACGCGCCGCAAGGCCAGTAAAGATCAGCTTGTCGTTTCCTGCGGCCCTTCGGAACGCGGATCAAGCTGCATGGTTTCCGGCGTGGACTGGCCGTCCGGTGTGTGGAACTTGTATTCGGTTTTCTGCTCGCTGATCGCGGGGCGCTGAAGCCTGCGAATACGCCAGAAGGCGTGCAGGCCATAAACGCCAAAGGCGATGGCCATGGTTACGAAGAAGCCGGAAGGGCCGATGGCATCCATCAGCGGGCCGGAAAGTGCGGGTCCGATCACACTGCCCACACCATAGATGATCAGCAGTCCACCGGAGATTTTGACGAATTCGCTGGCGTCGGCATAGTCATTCGCGTGCGCGACATTAAGGCTGTAGATCGGATAGATCACCGAGCCGAACAGGAACATCATCGCATAGATTGCATAAGGCGCGGTCGGGTGGAACAGCACCATGACCAGCGACAATGCGAAGCCGATAAGCCCGGCCAGAACCATGACATAGCGCCGGTCCACGAAGTCAGAAGCGCGACCGAGCGGATATTGGAAAATGGCACCGCCGATCATTGCGGAGGCCAGCATGGTCGCAATGCCGAAGGTCGAAAGACCGTTCATCTCGCCATAGATCGCGGCAAGAAAGTTCCACGTACCGGCGACGATACCGGCGATGAGCGAGCCGATGGCTGCGGCGGGTGAGCGGCGGTAAAGCCCCTTGATGTCGAGCGACACTTGCGTCAGCGGGTTCGGCGATTGGGCACTGGACAAGGCCGTTGGCAGCAGGGCGCTGGCATAGATGATCGCGCAGACGATGAACAGCGTCTGCGTCATCGCATCGCCGAAGGGCAGGATATACTGTCCGCACATAAGCCCGAGCATAGTGATGATCATATAGATCGAGAAAATGCGCCCGCGCGATTCATTGGTCACGCGCTCGTTCAGCCAGCTTTCGATAATCATGTAGCTGCCTGCGAGCGAGAAGCCTGCGACACCACGAAAGATCATCCAGGCCGCCGGGCTGACCACAAGCGCATGAAACAACAGCGCCATCGACAGCAAGGTCAACAAAGCGGAAAACACGCGCACATGGCCGACGCGGCGCACCAGATGCGGCACGACGATACAGCCGATGGTGAAGGCCAGCGAATAGCTTGTTCCCATCCAGCCAATGGTGGTTGTGGACCAGCCTTCCATTCCGCCGCGTAGCGGCAGAAGAATACCCGCGAGGCCACCGGCAAGCAGCATCAGGAACGTGCTTGCAAGCAGGGCGGCGATGGGCAGGAGCTGGCCAGCCATGAAATACTCCGAAACGAAGAGTCTGGATTTTAAAACTACTTGTCGCCGTCAGGCGCTTTGGCAAGCGGCGAAATAGAACAAGTTTGCGGCATGTTGGTGACAAGCATTGCTCTCGTGCGAGAGGCGATGACACCGAAAGGCCGAAATATCAATTGCGTAATTCGTCTAGTTTCAACTTCACGGACAGAAAATCACGCCAGGCAAAACGCTTCTGTGCCGGTGTGCGCAGAAGATAGGCCGGGTGCAATGTCGGCAGCACAGGAATTTCCATGCCGGATGGCGTGCGGTGGATTTTCCAGTTGCCGCGAAGCCGCAATATGCCTTCGGTTGCTCCGGTCAGCGCCTTGCCTGCCGGTCCGCCGAGTGCGACCAGTATTTTCGGCGCGGCAAGCTCTATCTGCCGTTCGATGAACGGGCGGCAAAGCTCGGTTTCCAGCGGCGTCGGCGTGCGATTGCCCGGCGGGCGCCAGGGGATCGTATTGGCGATATAAACGCTCTCGCGCTTCAGACCGATGGATTCGATCATCCGGTTGAGAAGCTGGCCCGATTTGCCGACGAAAGGCAGCCCTTCCATATCCTCATCCCGTCCCGGCGCTTCGCCGATGAACATGATGTCGGAGGAAGGATCGCCATCGGCAAAGCAAAGGTTCTTCGCGGTGAATTTCAAATTGCAGCCGTCAAAGGCCGCAAGCTTCTCGCGCAGTTCGTCCAATGTCGCGGCTTGTGCCGCGGCCTCCCGGGCCAGAGCGATCTGGGCCGTATCGGGCACGTCGGCTGCGGCCTGAACAGGCCTGCTTTCCGGCGAAGGCGTTGCGGCGGCCGAGGGTTGCTGCCAGTTTTGCGAACGGCTTTGCTGGTTGGGCTGCTGCTGTGGCGGGCGAGGGCGCTCTGTGGCCTGCATGTCCGGTCGTGGCGCGGCAGGCGCACGCTGCGGTTCGGCAAAGCGGTCAATCGGCGTTTCCGAGAGCGGCATGTCAACGCCCGCTTCCGCATAGAAGCGGAGCAAGCCTTCCATATCCAGTATCTCGCGGCCATCAGTCATTTTGTACCTCAATAGATGAGGTGGCGAATTTTGACCGCGAATGCAAGAGCGCGCCGCGCTTTTCACGATCAAACCGCCGACTAACCACCGGAAGCTTGCCGGGGAGGTGAAAACCACCCCGGTCGCGACAAAAAATCCAGCGCACTGATTTCAAACAATTGAAATTGACGTTTACGTTAAAGTAAATATGATTAAACGCAGTCAGACGCTGATTTTGGACAATTGGACGCATTTGCGACAGTGACTAACTCTGTAAGAGGTTAAGGCGAATGACGGGAACAGGTAAATCCAATCGGATGCCAATCATTACTGGCCAATGCGCTGGTTGATGGGTATTCGCAAGGGGATTATGCGTAAAAACAATTGGATGCATCATCTCGCTGTCGTAATGAGACGATGATGGCATACCGAACGGAGGGATGAATGTCCGAAGCCCCAGAACATGCGAACCCGGAGCTTCCCGAACGCGAGAGCATGGAATTTGACGTTGTGATCGTCGGCGCGGGCCCTGCGGGTCTTGCGGCGGCGATCCGTCTGAAGCAGGTCAATCCAGAGCTTTCTGTCGTGGTCCTTGAAAAGGGCGGGGAAGTCGGTGCGCATATCCTGTCTGGCGCGGTTGTCGATCCGGTGGGCATCGACCAGTTGCTGCCGGACTGGCGGGACGACGAGGGGCACCCTTTCAAGACGCCGGTGACGGACGATCATTTCCTGCTGCTCGGCCCTGCCGGTTCGGTGCGTTTGCCGAATTTCGCCATGCCGCCATTAATGAACAATCACGGCAATTACATCGTGTCGCTCGGCAATGTCTGCCGCTGGCTTGGCACGAAGGCGGAAGAACTTGGCGTCGAAATCTACCCGGGCTTTGCCGCAACCGAAGTGCTTTACAATGACGAAGGCGCGGTCATCGGTGTCGCCACCGGCGACATGGGCGTCGAGCGCGACGGCACGCATGGGCCGAACTATACGCGCGGCATGGCGCTGCTCGGCAAATATACGCTGATCGGTGAAGGCGCGCGCGGTTCGCTGGCCAAGCAGCTGATCTCGAAGTTCAAGCTGGATGAAGGCCGCGAACCGGGCAAATACGGTATCGGCCTCAAGGAATTGTGGCAGGTCGATCCGTCCAAGCATAAGCCGGGTCTGGTGCAGCATTCGTTCGGCTGGCCGCTCGACATGAAGACCGGCGGCGGTTCGTTCCTCTATCATCTCGAAGACAATATGGTTGCGGTCGGCTTTGTGCTGCACCTCAACTACAAGAACCCGTATCTGTCGCCGTTTGAAGAATTCCAGCGTTTCAAGACGCATCCGGCCATCCGCGACGTGTTCGAAGGCGGCAAGCGCCTGTCCTATGGCGCGCGCGCGATTACGGAAGGCGGCTTCCAGTCGGTGCCGAAACTGTCCTTCCCGGGCGGCGCGCTGATCGGTTGCTCGGCAGGTTTCGTAAACGTGCCGCGCATCAAGGGCAGCCACAATGCGGTTCTGTCCGGCATTCTCGCCGCCGACAAGCTGGCGGAAGCCATTGCAGCCGGTCGCGCCAATGACGAACCGGTCGAGATCGAAAACAGCTGGCGTTCGAGCCTGATCGGCAAGGACCTGAAAAAGGTCCGCAACGTCAAGCCACTGTGGTCGAAGTTTGGCACAGTGGTGGGCGTCGCTCTCGGCGGTCTCGATATGTGGACGAACCAGCTGTTCGGCTTCTCGTTCTTTGGCACGCTGAAGCATGGCAAGAACGATGCGCAGTCGCTCGAACCGGCAGCAAAGCACAAGAAGATCGACTATCCGAAGCCGGATGGTGTTTTGACCTTCGACCGTCTGTCGTCGGTGTTTCTGTCGAACACCAATCATGACGAGAATGAACCAATCCATCTGCAAGTCCGCGATATGCAGTTGCAGACGACGTCGGAACACGATGTTTTTGCAGGCCCATCGACGCGTTATTGCCCGGCAGGCGTTTATGAATGGGTGGACAAGGACGGCAACTCGGCTGCGGACCCAAGCGCCAAGGATGTTCGTTTCGTCATCAACGCGCAGAACTGCGTGCATTGCAAGACATGCGATATCAAGGACCCGAACCAGAACATCAACTGGGTCCCGCCACAAGGCGGCGAAGGACCGGTCTATGTGAACATGTAATGCGAAAAGGCGGCCGTTGGCCGCCTTTTTTATTGCAGATGAATGACAGCTATGTCGTTTCGGGCAGAAAGATCGTGGCTTCCATGAAAGTCACGGCATTTCCCCGCAGAATAACGCGATCCTCGTTCAATTCGCAGTCGAGCCACCCTCCGCGTGCCGACGCCTGATAGGCCATGAGCTTGTCGCGTCCCAACCGTGAGGCCCAATAGGGCACAAGCGTGGCATGGATCGACCCTGTAACCGGGTCTTCTGGAATGCCTGCGCCCGGAACAAAATAGCGGGACACGAAGTCCGGCTTTGCATCGTCCGTTTCTTGCCCGGTCACAACAAGACCGACCGGGCCGAGAAGGGCAATTGCGGCGAGGTCCGGCACAAAACTCCGCACGGCATCGGCGCTGCCGAGATCGACAAAGAAGTTTTCAAAATTCCGAAAAATGTGGACAGGCGGCTCGGCGAAGATATCGGCAATTTCGCGGGGCAAAGCGTCAATGGTTTCCGGCGACAGGCGGGGAATGTCTAGCCTGTAGCTATCCGTTTCCCTCGACACACGCAGTTCTCCCACTCTGCTGTGGAAGACCAGCAGGGTGTCCGCCTTGGCCGTGGTGAACAAGACATGGGCTGTCGCAAGGGTAGCGTGACCACAGAAATCAACCTCATGCGCCGGGGCAAACCAGCGCAAATCCCATGCTCCATCGGGGCGAGGCTTGACGAAGGCGGTTTCGGCGAGGTTGTTCTCCTGCGCAATTGCCAGCATCAGTGCATCCGGTAGCCAATCGTCAAGGACGAGAACGGCAGCGGGATTTCCGCCGAAAAGGCGATCGGTAAACGCATCGACCTGATACATCTGCATGAGGAGTTCCTTCTATTGCAGCATGACGGACTGCGTTTCCGGTTCGTCTTCGTCCGGGCGCACCGGGGCTGGGACCGAAAAGTCCAGCCGAACGGGCAGGTGATCCGACCCGGCATCTTCGCGGGCTGCAGCCCTGGGCGCAACAATATCCGGGCTTGTGAAAATCTGATCGATAGGCAGGCCGAGAAAAGGCGCTAGCGACACCGGCAGGAACGACGGGAACCAGCTTCCCCCGATGCCTGTCATATGTGCGGTCTTCGACGCGGCCTCAATCCGGCGAACGGTATTGCTCCACGGCACGGCATTCAGATCACCAGCGATGATCGTCGGCCCAGCCAACTCCCTTAAGCTCGGCTCTATGAAGCCAAGCTGATAGGGCTGCCAGCGCGGCCATGGCCATGAAAAATGCAGTGAAGCTACGTTGACATGCGTGCCGCCGAGATCGACGGGGGCGATAGCGAGCACGCCATCACCGATGCAAACAGGTTGTGCGCCTTCAACGAAAGGACGGCGGGACAGTATACCCACGCCCCAAGTGCGGGGATCCTTACGGCAATGCAGGCGATAGGGATAAGTCCCTTGGAGAATATCGAGCCACTTCGTCCACTGCTCGCTGGCTTCCTGATAGGTGATGATGTCCGGCTTTTCGCGAGCGATCATTTGCAAGATGCGCTTTGGCTCCGGATTGTCCTCCCGCAGATTGATCTGAACGAGGCTATAGCGCGGCCCTGTTGCTTCGGCTGAGGTTGCGCCTGCCGTATCGCTGAGAAAATCACGCGCCATGCCGAGCGTGGTGCTGAGCGCCATGATGGCGAACAGCAGCAACATCGCACCTTCGCGCCGCATCTTGGTGAACAGCAGCGGCAGAGCCAGCACGATCATCAGAACCGCGAGATGTGCCCGAAAATGCGAAAACGAATCGAGCGCCGGATGGACCGCACCGAGAAATCCCAGCACGAGCGGGATGGATACCGCTACAGCGGCAAGCAGCAACAGGAAGGGGATATTCTCACGGCTCTTCGACATGAGATGCCTTTAGGGATGGATTACGGCGTGATGATGGAAGGAGGGCAGTAGGGGAATAAGGGAATAAGGGAATAGGGGAGTACGGGAGTATGTTGGTGCTGAGGCCGCATTCCCGAAGACCTACTCCCCTATTCCCTTATTCCCCTACTCCCCTAACCTCACTGGAACGCCGTCTCGTAGAAGCTTCGAAGCTTGCGCGAATGCAGCCTTTCATCCGGCATGGCGGCGATCTTTTCCACCGCGCGGATGCCGATGCGCAGATGCTGCGCCACTTGCCGCTTGTAGAACTCGGTCGCCATGCCCGGCAGCTTCAACTCGCCGTGCAGTGGCTTGTCCGAAACGCAGAGCAGGGTGCCGTAGGGTACGCGGAAGCGGAAGCCGTTGGCGGCGATGGTGGCCGATTCCATGTCGAGCGCAACGGCGCGTGCCTGCGAAAGACGCTGCACCGGGCCGCGCTGGTCGCGCAGTTCCCAGTTGCGATTGTCGATGGTGGCAACGGTGCCGGTACGCATGATGCGCTTGAGATCATAGCCTTCGAGGCCGGTGATTTCTTCGACCGCTTCTTCCAGCGCGACCTGAATTTCCGCCAGCGCGGGCAGGGGAACCCAGACCGGCAGGTCGTCGTCGAGAACGTGATCCTCACGCATATAAGCGTGGGCCAGCACGTAATCGCCAAGCTGCTGGCTGTTGCGCAGGCCTGCGCAATGGCCGAGCATCAGCCATGCATGCGGACGCAGCACGGCAATATGGTCGGTGATTGTCTTGGCGTTGGAAGGTCCAACGCCGATATTCACCATGGTGATGCCGGAATGGTCGGAGCGCTGCAGGTGATAGGCTGGCATCTGCGGCAGGCGTCCCAATGGGGTGCCGCTGCTTGGCGCGGTTTCGCCCGCACGGGTAATGAGATTGCCCGGTTCCACGAATTGTTCGTAACCGCCGCCGCCCTGCGCCATCAAATCGCGGGCATAGGCGCAGAACTCATCCATGTAGAACTGGTAGTTGGTGAAGAGCACGAAGTTCTGGAAATGCGCCGGGCTGGTCGCCGTGTAATGCGCCAGCCGGTGCAGCGAATAATCAATGCGCTGTGCCGTGAAGGGCGCAAGCGGCATCGGTTCGCCCGGCGCGGGTTCAAAGTCTGCATTGACGATCTTGTCGTCGGTGGCCGCCAGATCCGGCACGTCGAACAGATCGCGCAGCGGATGCTGGAAGGCGCTCGCGACCGAGGCCTCCACATAGGTGCCTTCCATGAAGGCAAAATGGATCGGGATCGGTGTGGACGATTCGCGCACCGTGACCGTCACGCCGTGATTGCGCATCAGCAGGCGGATTTGCTCGGTCAGATAATGGTCGAACAGGTCGGGACGGGTAATGGTGGCGGAATAATCGCCCGGCGTCGAAACATGGCCAAAAGCCAGACGCGAATCCACATGCGCGAAGCTCGATGTGGAAAGGCAAGTCTCGGGGTAGAAGGCGCGGTATCGCTGGGCACGTATTTCCCCGCGCGCCACTTTCTCGAAAGCATTGCGCAGAAAACCCGTATTGCGCTCGTAAAGCTTTTGCAGCGCGGCAACCGCCGCGCTCGCATCGGTAAACACCTCCGGCTCGACCGGCGACGGCGTTTTGATTTCGTTGAGAAATGATTGTTCGATTCGCTGTGTCATGGCTTAGTATAGCAGAGTCCATGACCATAAAATGAAGCAGATTATGCGGTGCGTTGCAGGCTGACATAGAGCACAAGGCCGACGCCACTCATCTTGGTGTGCTCGCCGATTTGCATATAGGCGAAGGTTGCCGCCGGGCCGGTGAAAATCGCTGTGAATAGGAATACGCGCAGCGCGATTGCGGCACTGGAACGAATGGTTTTGGTCATGGCTGTTTCCCCGTCTTGACCTGCATGGAAGCCAGCGGGCCGAACATCGTCTGGTCACGATAGCTATCGTGTTTCCTGTCTGCGAAGACGCCGGCGACAACCGCCAATCCGGCAATGAGCAGACAAACGATCGTCAGGCGCCTGAGCAACATGAAAGCCCCCAAAAGGTTCAAATCCGTCCTTGTTGTTGCCCAGTTTAGCGAGCGCGCCTGAACCGCAGCTGATACGGTCGTTCATGTGCGGTTCAAAAATATTGATGTTCCGTTAAATGCGCCGGATTGGTCTTGTGCCTGTCGAAATGGGTCTTATGTTTCCCATCATTGGAACGCGGGACGCTTCCCGCACAAATCTGCTGCACACACTCGAACGAGTTGGAGAAAGCCCATGGTTGAACAGACAAAGCCCATCGAGCTGTACTATTGGCCAACGCCGAACGGCGTCAAAATCAGCATCATGCTGGAGGAACTGGGCGTTCCTTACGAGGTCAAATATGTCAATATCGGCAAGGGCGACCAGTTCAAACCGGACTTCTTGAAGATTGCCCCAAACAACCGCATGCCAGCGATCATCGATCCCGAAGGGCCGGGCGGCGAACCGATCTCGGTTTTCGAATCCGGCGCTATTCTCCAATATCTTGGACGTAAGTTCGGTAAGTTTTACCCGACTGACGAACGCAAGCGCGTGGCCGTCGACGAATGGCTGATGTGGCAGATGGGCGGGCTGGGGCCGATGTCGGGTCAGGCGGGGCACTTCCGTCTCTATGCGCCGGAAAAGGTGCAGTATGGCATCGACCGCTATACCAATGAGGTCAACCGTCTTTATGGCGTGCTGAACCGTCAGCTCGAAGGCAAGGATTATATCACCGGCGAGTATTCCATCGCGGATATGGCCAGTATCGGCTGGGTGAATGCTTTCAAGAACTACGAGCAGAACCTCGATGATTTCCCGAATGTGAAGCGCTGGCATGAAACCATGAACGCGCGTCCGGCCGTCGCGCGCGGTCTGCTTGTCGGTAAGGAAGAGCGCGAAAAATCCAATCTCGCTAACGACAAGGAAGCGCAGAAGATTCTCTTCGGCCAGAAAGCGCGCTAAACGCGGAATAAAAGGAAAGGGCGGCTATTCAGGCCGCCCTTTTCGTTTGGTGACTGTTGCCGCCGCGATTATTGGCGCGTCAGGCTTTCGCTCTTGCAGATCAGGCCGCCGAGTACGCATCCCGACAGCGATAGTGTGTTGCCCTTCACCGATGCCTTGCCCGTATAGGTCTTGCCTTCGTCGAGCTTGTTGACTTCGCCCTTGTAGCTGCCACCCGTGCCGGACATGGTGCCGATGGACTTGCCCTTGTACTCGCCGGTCATGACCGTGCCGCAGAATTTGTTGCCGCCGCAGGACGCATAGCTGATGATGGTACCGTTCGGGCGCTTCCAGCTGCCCACAATGCCTTCCTCCGCCAGGGCGGGCGCGGCGAAACTGGCTGCAAGTGTCATTCCAAGAATAAGAGTGCGGATCATTCATTCCTCCCAATGTGCGCCAGTCCCGCTCCATCGGGATATGGCGCAAACCGCTTCGTTCATTTGCCGTGGTCGCCGTAACCGGGGCCTTTGCCTGATCGAAAAGCCTCGGATTGCGCCGGTTTTGCAAGACGACAGTGTTCTCCCCCAATCGCCACGACTTACGCAAACGTAAACGTAAACGAGATTTCGCAAGAGCGGAAGTGGAATTTTCACTCTCGCGGGAGCGTTGGTGAAGGGATTCTCTGCGCATGTGTAAACGTCGAAATGCACCAATCCGACGGACAGCGTTTGTCCTATGGTTATCATCCGGTTTCCATGCACCGAGTGGATTTGAATTGAATTTTTGGAAAAACCCAGCAATCCGCGAGGCTTGGATGTTTAACAAAATCCCAAGTTTACACCTTGTTGGGATTTTGTTGGTCAGACGTTAAGCATCTGGTTTAACGCGCATTTCAGCCCTGAGCTCTATTCTCGACATTATGAACGGAACGACAGAGACGGCGTTTTCAAAGCGGTAGCAACCGCCACGAAAGAAAGACCGGACGGTTCTCGGGATTTAACAGGGACAAAGAAAAATGGCACAGTTTCAGAGCTTTACGCAGCAGCAAAAGATCGCCTCGCAGGACCGCATTCTTCTGGAAATGGGCATGAAGTTTGCAATCGGTCGTGATTGCGAGATCGACGTGGTCGCAGCCCATAAGTGGCTCAACATCGCTGCCATTCGCGGCAACGAAAAGGCCGCCCGGATGCGCAATCAGGTGGCCGCCACAATGAGCAAGACTGAACTGGCCGCAGCCCTTCGCGATGCACGCGAATGGATGACCACGCACTGATACTGCGAAAGTCATGACCGGAAACAAAAGCCGCCTTCGAAGGCGGCTTTTTTGCATCAGCTCATGCCGAGATAGCGGCCCGGCTTGTGATTGATCGCGATGATGAGGTTCATCGCCACTGCGCCCAGCAGGGACAGCGCCATGTTCTGCCACGGGATGAAGAACAGTGATGCCAGCATGATCACCAGATCAAGGCCGAGCTGAAACCAGCCCGCCCGAATTTTATAAGCGTCCTGGAGATAGAGCGCCAGAATATTGACGCCGCCGACGCCGGAGCGGTGGCGGAAAAGTGCCAACACACCCATTCCCATCAAGGTGCCGCCCATCAGCGCAGCAAACAGCGGATTGACAGTGCTGAAATCGACGCTCTGCGGTATCAGCCAGGCAAAACCCGACAACATGCCGACCGCAACGAAGGTGCGGATCGTGAATGGCCATCCCATGCGCCGGATGGCAAAATAATAGAACGGCAGGTTGATCAGGAAATAAAGAAGGCCGAAATTTGTGCCCGTCGCATATTGAATGAGAAGGGCGATACCGGCGGTGCTGCCGGTCATCAAAGTTGCATGACTGTAAAGATTGATACCGAGCGCGATAAACGACGTGCCAATGAGCATGGCCATCGCGTCTTCGTAGAGGCGATGACGGTCGTGGCTCATTGTATTGGGCACACCGGCAAGCGGAGCGGCGCTATCTGCGATATTGGCCACGTTCGGACTCCAGCAGCGAGAGCCGGGAAACCGGCTCAAAAGTTAAAAGCCGGATTGGGTCCGGCGCTCGTTTAACAGATGATTGCGCTGTGCCGATAGGGTCGTTGTTGCGATGATCGTACACGAACGTCAAGTCTTGGGAGACGCATGGAATATAGCAGTGCCAGAGCGCCTTGGCATCATTTGAAATATTGCTATTTTACGATCACCTTTATTGGCTAGCTACTTTTTATGGTCGGTTTGCTTTTGTTTTGTTTCGCGACGAATGCTGTCGAGAAAAGCGTCCACTTCGCGGGGCTCGCGTAAATGGCGCTTTATGAGGTGATTTGGGGCCTCTTCCATGAATTTCAGGGCGCGAATTCGCCCATTTTTGCGATAATCGACCACCCATTTGATGAAATCCCAGTCAAAACGCTCCGGGCAGTCTAAGCCCATATCCGGTCGGGTGCGGCCATGATATTTCACGATGCGCCAGATGATCCGCCAGAGGCGATGACTAGTTGAAATATCGAGAAAGATGAGCATATCGGCCCGCGAGGCGCGATAGGCCATGGTATGGCTGTGATTGCCCTCAAAGACCCAGGCCTCACCGTCCGCCGCTTCCTTTGTCAGACGTGCGATTTCATCCAGCGAACGCATCACCCAGCCTGGTTGCCAGTAGATGGTGTCGATGTGGATGACCGGCAGGTCCAGCATCTGGCCCAGTTCCCGCGCCAGCGTTGATTTTCCTGAACCGGCGCCACCGATAATCATGATACGCTGTGGCATCGTCCACCGTCCTTAATGCAGTTTCTGCTTAAATAGAAAGCGGTCAATTTGATGGCGTTACTATGTCGTTACTATGAAGGCGGTAACCATAACGGGCCGAAAATGATCGTTAGAAAATTTGTATTGCCAGAGCCTGTAATATTAAGCAAACGATTGACAGTCAATTTTGCCAGGAGCAATGTTGGCGCGGAAAAGGAATGAACAGGAGCAACAGGTTGGGCCTGCGTTCTTCTTAATTCCGGCATATGCTGAGGAATATAGAATCCCTGCATATGCAATAGAGATTGGTCGGGAAGCATCAATCCGGTGTCTCGCGATCCAAGGGGCCGTATTCGATAGGGAGTGACGCAATGTCCATTCGAACCATCACAGCTTTGGCAGGCACCGCCATCATTATGGGTGCAGCGGCTTTCACCTTCTCGTCGCCTGCAAGCGCGTTGACGATGAAGGAATGTAGCACCAAGTATCAGGCCGCCAAAGACGCCGGAACGCTCGGCAATCTGAAGTGGAACGACTTCCGCAAAGCGCAGTGCGGCGACGACGATACTGCAGCTGCTCCGGCGGCACCTGCCGCAGCAGCGCCAGCCGCCAAGGCTGCAAAAACGGCAGCTCCTGCCGCTGATGACAGCGCCAAGGGCCTGACGATGAAGCAGTGCAGCGCCAAATATCAGGCTGCCAAGGACGCAGGCACAGATGGTGGCGTGAAGTGGAACGATTTCCGTAAGGCCGAATGCGGCGCCGGAGCCGATCCGATTGCGCTCAGCACGGATGGCAATAGCGAACCTGCTGCACCAACCGTCGCGGCTCCAAAGGGCGTGAAGTTCCCAACTGCCGTTTCTGCGAAATATTCGAATGAATCGGCTGGCAAGGCGCGCATGCACACCTGCCTTGAGCAGTATCACGCATTGAAGGATGCCAATGCACTTGGCGGCCTGAAGTGGGTGCAGAAGGGCGGCGGCTATTACAGCCTTTGCAATGCACGCCTCAAGGGCAATTCCTGATCTAAAGCATGTCTCCCGAAGTGGGAACCAGTTTCGGGAGACATGCGTAAAAACAAAAGCTTAAAATGTGTCGCGTGAATATGACTGAACGCGACACACTTTAAGAAAAAGGGGCCGTGAGGCCCTTTATTTTTGTCGTGAAAACCAGCCGGTCAGCGCAACACCGAGCCAGCCAAGAATCATCAGGCTTCCGCCTGTCGGCGCGGCAAGGGGAAACAGCCGATTGCCGGTGATATCGCGCATGAAAAGATCACCGCAGAAGAGTGCAAGGCCTACGACCAGAAGTGCGCCGCCGATCATGGCTGCGCGGCTTGCAGGTGCCAATAGGGCCAGCACGAGCAGGGCTGGCGCGTGCCCCAGAAGCAAAGGTGCTATGCTGCCGAGGTGGTTTTCACCCCCATGGGCAGCGCCCGCATAGGCAGCAATTGCTAGCGCGCCGCAAAGGCCACCGAGCGTGCTGAAAAGAACGTTATAGGGTCTGCCATTCAATAAACTGGACATGATGGCTCGCTGTTCAAACGGTTTCGGTGCTTTTGACGGACTGGCGGGCATCTTCCAATGCG
Organism: Brucella sp. NBRC 113783; assembly: GCF_040372265.1. Lineage (NCBI taxonomy): Bacteria > Pseudomonadati > Pseudomonadota > Alphaproteobacteria > Hyphomicrobiales > Brucellaceae > Brucella > Brucella sp. NBRC 113783. The sequence continues at coordinate 999,015 of NZ_BAABRX010000001.1, forward strand.
CCGGGCAGGGCGGCTTCGAAGACATCCAGCTGCTCTTCGATTCCCACGCTCACGCGAATGCAGCGGTCGAGAACCGGTGCGCCGGGCTTACGCACGAAAACATCGCGCGCGATCAGTCCATTCATAATGGCGGAGGCGAAGGCTGCATCGCGTCCACAGTCAATAGCCACGAAATTGGTTGCCGAAGGGATGGCGCTCAAGCCATTGGCCGCGGCAATGGCAGCGATACGGTCGCGACCGGCATGGATTTTGCCGACAACGTCCTTGAGATAGGCCTGATCTTTCAGCGCTGCGATAGCTGCTGCCTGCGCGACACGGTTGACGGCGAAATGGTCGCGGATTTTGTCGAATGAGCGGATCGCTTCAGTGCTGCCGACGACATAACCGCAGCGAATGCCCGCCAAACCGTAAGCCTTGGAGAAGGTGCGCATGCGCAGAATATTTGGGCGATCTGTTTCGAAAGGTGGGAAGGCCGAATCCGGTCCGGTCTCGCAATAGGCTTCATCCAGAATGAGCATCGTCGTTTCCGGAAGCCCGTCGATGAATGACTGAATGTCGGCGCCTTCGTGCCAGGTCCCCATCGGGTTATCCGGGTTGGCCACATAGACGATGGCTGCATTCTCGCGCTTTGCAGCAGCGAGCAGGCCATCCAGATCCGATTTATCATTGCGATAAGGCACCGTCACTAACACGCCGCCATAACCTGCGACGTGATAATTGAAGGTCGGATAGCCGCCGAGTGAGTTGATGACCTTGTCACCCTCTTGAACATACTGGCGAACGACCAGACCAAGTAGGGCGTCGACGCCAGCACCGGGCATGATATTCTCGGCTTTCAAGCCGTGATGCCCGGCGATGGTATGGCGCAGTTCGTAATTTTCCGGGTCACCATATTTCCAGACCTCTGCAGCTTCGCGCTGCATCGCTTCGATCACCGAAGGTGCTGGGCCGAAACTACTCTCATTGGCGCCAATGCGGGCCTTGAACGGTTTGCCGCGCTGCAATTCCAGCGTTTCGGGGCCGACAAACGGCACGGTTGAAGGCAGCTTTTCCACAAGAGGCGTGAGGCGGGGTGATCCCATGGCGATATCCAGTCAGCTTTCCGTCAGGCAATGAAGGCGGCTCGGTCGGGCGAGATGGTCCGCAACTGCTGCCGCATGGCCGTTCGTCCTCCCGATAATCAGGCATAGCAAGACCTGCCCGTCGGTTCCACCAGAATGGTGAGAAAGGCGTGTTTAGCGGTCCATTTGCTGGATATTAAAATAGGTGATCAGGGTTGGCGGCATTCGTGATGTGGTCAACGCATCAATTTCATTTAGCTGAGAAAGCGCTGACGATCCCGGATTTTCAATCGGGTACTGTTGATGCGAGGTTTATTGCGATCAGCTGTGCGGCGTGTTCCGTCGTGTCGTTTTGACGAAGGCGGTCGATAAAGGTTCGAGGCGCGATAGTAGGAGGCGAGGACGCTTTTTCGGAGTGTGTTTTCAATCACTGGCCGGCTAAGGCGTGCCCGACGCAAAGCGGAAACCACAGAAGAATGCGTGGTCGTAAGGACTGAGGAATTCGCACCGCTCCATTAAGGAGGTGCGTTTCGGCTTCCGAACCGCAATGGCAGATGAGGCCGATATTAAGAGTTCCGCTTCCAGTGCTGTCGCGAGAAGAGGATGCAGTCAAATATGGAAGACATGTTTTAAGGCATTAAACCACAACTCTACGAAGGGCTGCGTCCGCGTGGAGTAATCCAATCGCGTTGTTTTTGTTTACGATTCTCGCACCGCAGCGTAATCGAAATCAGATGTGTCCCGATTTGTCCCTGTCGGCGCTCCAGACGTTGGCCGGAAATCCCTAGTGAATCTCCAGCACTTTCACACAGGAATCGAGATCATGCGTAGCCAGATGCGCATATCGCATGGTCATTTGCAGTGTCTGATGACCGAGCCACATCTGCACACGGCGGATATCGATCCCACCGCGAACGAGGCGCGAAGCACAGGTATGGCGCAGAATATGCGGTACGACCTGATCGTCAGTGCCCAGGCCGACTTCCATCTTGGCTTCGTTCCAGATCTGGCGGAACCGAACCTGATTGAGCATCGAGAATGGGCCTTTGAGGCGCTCATGTGCGATCTTCGTTGCCTTTGCAGCACGGCGGGTGAGGGGAACGGTACGGCTTCTGTTGGATTTGGTGAGCCAGAAGGTGACGCGATGGTCCTGCAAATCGTTCCAGGTCAAACCGATGGCTTCGCCAAGACGGCAGCCCGAATCAACCAGAAATACGGCAAGACGGAAACTGTCTTCGCAGCGCGATTTAATTGCGGCGAACAGGCGCTTTTCTTCTTCATATTCGAGGAAACGGATGCGTCCGACCCGTTCTTTCTGTCGGACGAACTCCGGCAGACTATAGATATCCCCCATTTTATGCGCCTTTCGCAGCAGCTTGCTCAGCGCAGCCATCTTTCTGTTGATGGTTGCATTGCTGTTGCCGCGCTCACGGAGCGTGCCAATAAGGGAATCAAGCATTTCCTGATCGAAACCTGAAAAGCGTTCGCCCTTCAGAATTTCGTCAATCTCGCCGAGAAACGACCTCACATTATACTTGTGCGAGCCGTCATCCCACAGAATGTTTATATATTTTCCCGTCAACTCGGCGATGGAGAATTTCTCCACGAGGCGATGGTTTTGGCTTCTGTCGGATGCGTAGTTCAGATTGTAGTCGATGATTGGCGCGTATTTGTCACCAGAACCGACTTTGGTTTCCCCAATAGTTATCATTTTGCGCCCCCCGGCATTCTCCGGGCTGCACAACTAATGGAATAATTTAAGAAGCACAAGATAAGTAGGCTAATTTTATGCAGAGACATGGTGCGATCCTTGTTTAAGGCCCCCCGTTTGTCCCCATCTTTCTGTTTCTCGGTAATTCCCCTCATCGCCACCGGCCGAAATCCCCATTTCGAGGCGGGTGGTTTCACAACTCTGTGAACAACGATTCTACGATTGCAGACGCCAGCGGTTTCCCGCTGGCGTCTTTCTGTTCAAGCTCGATCTGATTAGAACGAACGCTGGAAACGGACCATGCCGCCGAAAGCGTTGTCTTCGTCAACGACATTACGGTATTCGCCGCCGAACTTGGTGTAGGAAACTTCTGGCGTGATGGTGAAGCCAGGAACCAGTTCGTAAGCAACGTTGGCCGTAACTGCGGTCTTGCCCCAGTCGTCATGCGCGCCCTGAATGTTGATGACAGCCTTGTCGGTTGCCTTGAACTTCAGACCACCCCAGACAGCCCAATCGCCGCCCCACTGGCCGTACATCTGCAGCGGAGATTCTTCCGACGAGTACGCGCCCTGCAACCAAACCGAGAAACGGTCGGTGATGTTGACGTCGCCGCGAACCTTGGCAGCCCACTCTTCGATGACCGAGTCGTAAGCTACGACACCAGCGATCGAACCCCAGCCGCCTGCATATTTCAGGCCGCCAACAACGTGCGGCATGTAGCCGTCGATGGTGAAGCCGTCGTCACCCTGTTCAAGAGCGATCACAGCCGAGAAGCCGTTGCCACCGGTGAAGGTGTACGAGATCTTGCCCGTGCGATAGCCGCCAACTGCGACCACGTCATCGTTGATGACATCGCCGAGGTAACCGGTGAAGGTCTGGAATTCCGACTCATCGATACCGACCTTCAGGCCGCCGAGTTCGATATAAGCGAACTGAAGTACAACTTCAGAATCGGTGGTGCCGTATACGCCGTCTATACGCGAGTTGTTCGCGAGGTAGTTGAAGCGGGTTTCAGTGTAGGTCTTGAGTGTGCCGAGTTCGGTTTCCGAAGCCGTCGAGGTGCGGAGTGCAAAGCGAGCTGATTTGTCCCAACCTTCACGGTCTTGACCCGAATAGACGTTGTCGCCGCCCTTTACGTCGTAACGGACGTAACCATGGATGCGCAGGCAGGTTTCGGTGCCCGGGATGTAGAAGTAGCCAGCGCCGTATGCGTCGCAAACGCGAACATATTCAACGGCTTCGGGCTCTGGCGCGACGATTGCGTCGGCAGCCTGAGCGCCGGAAGCTGCAACCAGAGCTGCAGCGGAGCCGAGAAGAAGGCTCTTGATGTTCATTTCTGACCTCCAGTCAAAGTTAAAAACGGGTCTGGGCATTTTGATTTGGCTGAAGGACAACCTGTCCCCATCCCCTTGTGAAAAAGTCGCCCCGAAGCGCTCCTTCTTCTGGATGTGAAGATACTCGCCCGTTCCCTCGTTTCAACTGCGAATACGGCTTACCCGCCCCGGCAAGCCCTCTATGCAGAATGGTTGTTGCAGAAAAGACACGAAATTGTCAGCTTTGGTGGCCCTTCTTTAGAGTTTATTAACATTCCTAACCACGAATTAACCGATCTTAACGATTGAAAACGTAGATTTTTTTAAGTTAAGCGCCAAAACAGCGTCGAGATTCCACCATTTGCCACCTGGGAACAGAAAGTGTCCTGCGGATGTCCGTAACTTGGTGATTCCTCTTGTGAGAGGCCGAATCTCTAATGTTCTGAATGGCATGATTGTGCGACGGACCAATGAAGAGCGCATAGCCGAAACGCCGCAAATCAAGCCTGCACCATGGTTGCCTTATATATAATGCGTGTAATTCGCAGGAAATTTTACCAGCTGTTGCGTAAATCGCTTGAAATGCCTCGGCGTACCGGCTATCTCGCCCTTACCGGAGAGGTGGCCGAGTGGTCGAAGGCGCTCCCCTGCTAAGGGAGTAGACCTCATAAGGGTCTCGTGGGTTCGAATCCCATCCTCTCCGCCACTAGCTGCAATCAGCTTTCCAACTCCTTCCCCAAAATCATCGATAGTATCGTCTCTTTGAGCCGTTTCTCGACGCATATTCAGGCCGTGCGATGCGAGCGTTTTTGACACTTTGAATCTCGAAAATACGTAACATACTGATTTATAGGTATTTTCTGGTTTCCCTCCGATTCTTGACTGGAGGTCAGAAATGAACATCAAGAGCCTTCTTCTCGGCTCCGCTGCAGCTCTGGTTGCAGCTTCCGGCGCTCAGGCTGCCGACGCAATCGTCGCGCCAGAGCCCGAAGCCGTTGAATATGTTCGCGTTTGCGACGCATACGGCGCTGGCTACTTCTACATCCCGGGCACCGAAACCTGCCTGCGCATCCATGGTTACGTCCGTTACGACGTAAAGGGCGGCGACAACGTCTATTCCGGTCAGGACCGTGAAGGTTGGGATAAGGGCGCTCGTTTCGCGCTCCGCACCTCGACCGCTTCGGAAACCGAACTCGGCACGCTGAAGACCTTCACCGAAACCCGCTTCAACTATGCTTCGGCTAATTCGCGTGAAGACGGCGTTTATGGCTCGAACTCTTCCGACGTCGTTATGCAGTTCGCTTATATCGAACTCGGCGGCCTGAAGGTCGGTATCGATGAGTCGGAATTCCACACCTTCACCGGTTACCTCGGCGACATCATCAACGATGACGTGGTCTCTGCTGGCGCATACCGCACGGGCAAGATCTCGTACACCTTCACTGGCGGCAACGGCTTCTCGGCTGTGATCGCTCTTGAACAGGGTGCGGACAACGACGGTGGCTTTACGGGCGCTGGCGACTACGCAATCGACGGCTACATGCCACACGTTGTTGGCGGCCTGAAGTATGCTGGCGGCTGGGGTTCGATCGCTGGCGTCGTGGCTTACGACTCGGTCATCGAAGAGTGGGCTGCCAAGGTTCGTGGCGACGTCAACATCACCGACCGCTTCTCGGTTTGGTTGCAGGGTGCATACGCTTCGGAAGAAAATCCGGACCAGATGTACGGCCAGTGGGGCGGCGATTGGGCTGTCTGGGGTGGTCTGAAGTTCAAGGCAACCGACAAGGCTGTCTTCAACCTTCAGGGCGCGCATGACGATTGGGGCAAGACCGCAATTGCTGCTAACGTTGCTTACGAGCTGGTTCCTGGCTTCACCATTACGCCAGAAATCAACTACACCCGCTTCAGCAACGACTGGCGCGCCTATGACGGTGGCATCACCGAAAAGGACGCAATCGGCGGCACCATCCGCTTCCAGCGTTCGTTCTAATCCTTTACGGATTGGTTACAGGAAACCCGGCAGCTCAGCTGCCGGGTTTTTTGTTGTTCTCTGATTCGAACGGCTCTTGCATTTGTGGAATGTCCTGTCTTTGTACGAACGAGCTATTGAAATGCGCCGCTCGGACGAAGCGGATCACAGACACGGAAGGTGAGGCGACATGAAAAGCTGGTTCTGGCCGGGGCTAACGTGGACCGCAACACTGACGGCGCTGGCGCTGTGGTTCGGCGTGGATCGTGTTCAGACCGATATTTCCAGCCGCACCTCCGAAGCGCTGGCGCCCTATGTCTGGACGGGTTTTGATATTGAAGGCCGCGATGTCACCCTGAAGGGCATCGCGCCCGACCCGGCAGCGCAAGACGCTGCACGTGCTGCATTGAGCGCTGTGTGGGGAGTAAACGACATCACCGACCTCACATCGGTTCTGCCGGCCGCGTCGCCTTATGTTTTTAAGATAGAGAAGAGCAATGACGGTTTGGTTTTCACCGGCTCTATCCCTGAAAGCACCTTGCGCGACCGGATTATGGAGGCTGCGGAAGCGGCTGCACCGGGCCTGTCGCTCGACGATGAAATGGCGCTGGCGCGCGGCAGCTGGCCACATTTTTCCGACGGTGTGCTGTTTGCGCTCTCTTTGACCAAAGGGCTTGCCGATGGCGAGATAACGATTACGGACGGATCGCTTTCGATAAAAGGGAAGGCGGCAAGTGCCGAGGAGTATCAGTCGATGGCGGATATTTTGTCCAAGCCGCTACCGTTCGATTTGAAGCTTGCGGCATCAGATTTGGTTGAGCCGTGATTCTGTGGATTAAAGCTTCCGTGGCGGCAGGTTAATCCAGCGACTTTCCTGTTCGAAAATGACAGTTTCGCTGTTTCAATTTTTGCTTTCTTATTATGACTGACGGATTGGAATTGACCTATGAAACCCAGTGCAGGTTTTGATGCTTTATCTTGCTGAAACATTCTGGCCCGTTCTTCTCGCGGCGGTATTGATCGGGATCGTTGTCGGATGGCTGAGCGGTCGTAAATAGAGCCGCCATTCCGAACTGCGTGGGCTTCAAAAGCGAGCCGAGAGATAAAATGCGCCGAATCGAGAGGTTAGGGCGCGTAGTACAGAATACGAGGGAAACCGATATGCCGTTGCTGATCATTCAACTGGCGATCCTTGTTGCAGTGGCGTTTATCGTCGGATGCGTTCTGGGCAGATTGTTCCGACGCAAGAACAAGGCCATGACCGACGAGGAACGCACAATCGTCGCGGCTGCGCTTTCGGCACCAGCCGTGGATGAGAAGCCGGAGCCGGTTCAGCCCGCGCCTGTGAAAGAGGCGGTGACCGCGCCGCTTGCGAAAGACAAGAAGCCCGTAAAGGCGAGCACGCCGAAGAAAGCGCCTGTGCCGGATGCCGAAGTTGTTGGCGGGCCGCTGCCGGTGCAGTTGGTCCAACCGGAAGAACAGAGTGTGCCGGACGATCCGGGCCGCCCGGAACTGCTGGATGCGCCGCGCGAAGGCAAGGCAGACGAACTGACCGTGATCGGCGGAATAGGCAAGGCTATTCAATCGATGCTGAATGGGCTTGGCGTCTATCATTATGACCAGATCGCAAACTGGTCGGATGAGGAAGCTGCATGGGTCGAACGTCACATCGGGTTCCCGCGCCGAATCGTGCGCGAAAACTGGATCGGCCAGGCAGAAAGGCTTGTGGAGACCACGATCAAGCCAGCGGCCAAACGGCCAGCCAGAGCCAGGAAGGCTCCAGCCAAGCCGAAGGCAAAGCCTACGAAAAAATCCGAAGCATAATCGGAACCGCTCTAGCGGCGCCCGTAAACCAGATCGGTTTCAATATCGGCGGAACCGGTCAGGCGCGCTTTATAGACCTCGTAATTTTCCATCACGCGCTGCACATAATTGCGCGTTTCCGAATAGGGAATGCGCTCGATCCAGTCCACGACCTCTTCAATCGACTGGCCGCGCGGATCGCCATATTTCTCGACCCATTCCGAAGCGCGGCGCGGTCCAGCATTATATCCGGCGAAAGTCAGCACATAAGAACCGTTGAAACGGTCGAGCTGTTCACCCAGGAAATGCGCGCCGAGCGTCGCGTTATAGCCTGCGTCGCTCGTGAGGCGCGGTGCAGAGAAGGGCATGCCGTTGCGCGTTGCGACGCTCTTGGCGGTCGCAGGCATCAGCTGCAACAGTCCGCGTGCGCCGGCCTTCGAAACTGCGCCGACATTGAACTCGCTTTCCTGACGCGCGATGGCATAGGCAAGCGCCTTGCCCGAGCCGCTGATATTGGCGCTGGCCGGAATGGCGCCGAGCGGATGCGAAAGCGCACCCACATCCAGCCCGCGCAGGGCTGCGGTTTTGCCGACACGCAGTGCCAGATAATGGTTCTCGTTGCGCTCTGCCATGACGGCCAGCAAAGCCAGTTCGCCGACACTGTCGAGTTCCTGCGAAAGCTGCGTATAGATGGATGTCGCCTTGGTGGCATAACCGATTTGTTCGAGACGTTTGATGGCTTGCACCGCATGGCGGTTGGCAAAGCGCGCGCGATCCGTCTCGGTCGGCTTCGGATAGATCAGTTCCGGCGCCTTTTCATCCAGCTTGGCTGCGGAAAGCTGGCCATAGAATGTCGTGCCGAAATGGGCCGAGCGACGATAAAAATCGCGCGCATTGCCGCCGCTTCCCGCATCCGCAGCGCGTCCGAGCCAATAATAGGCGCGGGACGCGGAAATTGGACGGGCGGAGATTTCGGCAATTCTGGCGAAATGCGGTGCGGCAGTCTTGGGTTGCTTGAGCGCGCGGAGCGCATACCAGCCAGCATGAAATTCCGCTTCGGCGGCAACTGTTGGCGATTCGGCAGCGTGGGCCGCGACCACCTTATAGGCCAGTTGCGGCTTGCCGAGATCAAGCAACTCGCGCGACAGAATACGCCGTTCGGTCCACCATGCGTCCGGATCGACCAGCATGGCTGCCTGACGCGGCGCTTTCAGCATCAACTCGGTCGCGTCATCATAGCGCTCAGTGCGACGCAGATAGCGAATCTTCAAAAACTGATAGGCCGCATTCGCCTGCCACGAACGGTCCACGGCGGCAATCGTCGCCGCTGCGGTGGGCGATTTCTGCGAGACGGCTGCAAAAGCATTATACAGCGACTGGGCTTGCGCGGGACCGGCAAGCAGTTTTGCCGATGCCATACGGTCATTATAGATCGCGCGCAGAAAACGCCGCTGATGGTCTTCCCGTGTCAGGATGCCGTTGAATTCCTTCAGCACTTTCTGCTCGTCTTCAGACGAGAGGCGCTGCGTTGCCCACCAAGGAGACAGGAGTTCGTGGGCTTTGCCGGGATTGCCGATACCGACATAGGCGCGAGCGAGCACGATCATGCCTTCGGTAGTCACCGGGCGACGGCTGCCAAATGCCGCCATGACGGTTCCCGCAGGCGGGTTTTCCTTGAATAGAGCGCGTTCAGAATTGCGCTGAAGCGTGGAAATGCCGGGCCAGCCGGGCAGTTCGGCAGTCGCAGCGGCGATTTCGCTGCTGGTGACGCCTTCGACGCCCGAGGTCGCAATGGCCCAGGTCAGAATCTGCCGGTCGAGCGAACCGCGTGGCATGCCGTTGCGAAAGGCAACCGCACTTGCAACATCTTTCGAATAAAGCGCATCAAGCCCGCTTTTCAGCGTGCCGCCAATGGCCGCCGGGTTTTCCACGCGGCTGAATGACGAGGTGATAACCGGATCGGGCGGGGTGGGACGCGGCGTTGGCGTCACGAGATTCATCGGCGACGCCGGAGACGGTGCTGCGGCAGGCGCAAACGGGCGCACGAGCGGGGTCGGCACTTGAGTCGGCAGTGACGACTGCGCAAACGACGCCGACGGCTGCACGGCAACCGCAATAAGGCATCCTGCAAGCAGGGCTTTTCGTCTGATATTGATCGCTACGACTTCTTTAGACATCCGCACTCTGAAACAAAAATCCGGCTAGCCGGGACTTGGTTGCTGCAAAATATGTTAGCAAAATTCGGCTTTTGTTAGCCTTTCATTTCGCCCGCATATCTTGTCGTCAAGGATAGGCCCCCAGGAATGAAACTATGATTAATAAAAGCTTTATAAGATAGTGCAAACGGGGACGAAACGGCCATGCGGAATACCGGGCTTTACGGGCTGTCGGGATGAGCGAAGATGACATTGGAATAAAGCCGGAATTTTCGTCGCAAATCTGCCGTAATACCCCTGTTTTCCGCTTGCAATGTGCTTGCTCCATTCGTGCTGCAAGACTATTGTTCAACGCCTCCGCAAACCGCATATGAGGTCGAGCGCCCCTGCGGTTTGAGGTTCTGTCTATCTTTTTCAGGAGTTACTGATGCTGAAGGGCTCAATTACCGCGCTTGTCACGCCATTCGATCGTGAAGGAGCGTTCGATGAAAAAGCTTTTCGTGCATTCGTTGACTGGCAGATAAAAGAGGGCACCAAAGGTCTGGTTCCCGTTGGCACCACCGGCGAAACGCCGACGCTTTCCCATGACGAGCACAAGCGCGTCATCGAGGTCTGCATCGAAGTGGCCGCCGGTCGCGTGCCGGTTATTGCAGGTGCCGGCTCGAACAATACTGTCGAGGCGATTGAACTCGCGCAGCATGCCGAAAAGGCTGGCGCCGACGCCGTGCTGGTGGTGACCCCTTATTACAATAAGCCGACCCAGCGTGGACTTTACGAACACTTCTCGCAGGTTGCGCGTTCGATCTCCATTCCGCTCATCATCTACAATATTCCGGGCCGTTCGGTCATCGACATGACGCCGGAAACGATGGGCGCTCTGGTGCGCGATCACAAGAACATCATCGGTGTGAAGGACGCGACCGGCAAGATCGAGCGCGTTTCAGAACAGCGTGGCACCTGCGGCAAGGATTTCATCCAGCTTTCGGGCGAGGATGCGACCGCGCTCGGCTTCAACGCCCATGGCGGGGTAGGGTGCATTTCGGTGACGTCGAACATCGCGCCGCGTCTATGCGCCGAGTTTCAGGATGCCTGCCAGGCTGGCGATTTCGCCAAGGCGCTGGAACTGCAGGACCGTCTGATGCCGCTGCACAAGGCGCTGTTCATCGAGCCGAACCCGTCTGGCCCGAAATATGCGTTGTCGCGTCTTGGGCGCGTCGAAAACAGCCTGCGCTCGCCGATGGTGCAGGTCGAAGCTTCGACGGCGGAGAAGATCGATCACGCCATGAAGCATGCAGGTCTCATCAACTGAGCAGGCATTAGCGTGGCTGCTCGTTAAAAGAATTGCAAGCTGCTGATTTTTACGCTCCCGCCGTCGCGGGAGCGTTTTCATTTTAAATGCAACACATTATATAGTGCAGTTATGAACAAGCCGAAGAATTCCCCTGCACGCAAGATCATCGCGGAAAACCGCAAGGCGCGCTTCAATTTCGAGATTTTGGACACGCTCGAGGCTGGTCTGGTTTTGACCGGCACCGAGGTGAAGTCCCTGCGCGCCAATCAATCGAATATCGCTGAAAGCTATGCCAGCTTCGAGAATGGCGAGTTCTGGCTGATCAACTCTTATATTCCGGAATATACGCAGGGCAATCGCTTCAACCACGAGCCGCGCCGTTTGCGGAAGCTTCTGGTGAGCAGCCGCGAAGCATCGCGCCTGTTCAACTCCGTATCGCGCGACGGTATGACGGTCGTTCCGTTGAAGCTCTATTTCAACGATCGCGGACGCGCGAAGCTGGAACTGGCCGTGGCGCGCGGTAAAAAGAATCATGACAAGCGCGAGACGGAAAAGAAGCGCGATTGGGGCCGCGAAAAGGCCCGCTTGCTCCGCGACCGGGGCTGATCGCATTCCAAGGAAAAAGAGCGCCGTCAGGCGCTCTTTTTGATTCAGGTAGAAAAGTGGATTATTCGTCGGGAGGGCTCAAAATTCATGCTGGTGCATGGATCGAACCCTGACCGATATCAATAATTCTCTTCGAGATCGTCGTCCTGGCGGCGTGGCGCGCGCTCCGAAGGATCGCGACCGATTTCAGCCTTCAGCGAAACAAGATCGATGAAATGATCGGCCTGACGGCGCAGTTCGTCGGAGATCATCGCGGGCTGGGTCGTCAGCGTCGAAACGACGGAAACCTTGCGGCCCTTGCGCTGCAGGGCTTCTGCGAGCGAACGGAAATCGCCGTCGCCAGAGAAGATGACGAAATGATCAACCGTGTCGGTGAGCTGCATGGCATCGACGGTGAGTTCGATGTCCATATTGCCCTTCACCTTGCGGCGACCGGTCGAATCGGTGAATTCCTTGGCGGCCTTGGTGACGACTTTGTAACCGTTATAATCCAGCCAGTCGATCAGTGGGCGGATCGAGGAATATTCCTGATCTTCAACAAGCGCCGTATAATAATAAGCGCGCAGCAAATAACCGCGCTTCTGAAACGCCTTCAGAAGCTTGCGGTAATCGATGTCAAAGCCCAGAGTCTTGGATGCTGCGTATAAATTGGCGCCGTCAATAAAAAGCGCAATTTTTTCACGAGAATCGAACATCGTGCAATATATCCACTCTACAGCCTAACGGGAGTGTGGACCGTCGACCGCGTATTCAGATTTGTTTCACAAACGTCGGCTGGCGAAATATTTCTACCAATAGCGTTTATAGCGTTTCTAAGGACATATTATAGAAAAACAAGCAACCATAGGTTGTTATTTTAGTGAGCTAATTTACCTAATGTAGCAATTTCGATATGGGAACGAATTTTGGTCTGCTTAATATTGTTCCATTTTGAAATGCGATGAGATATTATGCGGTATATCGTTAAAAATCGAGGGTATATGAACGGATTAAGGCTATTTAACGCCTGTAATCTCGCTTTGGCTTGTAATTTCGCCCGACAGGCGTTATGTGCTGAAAAAAATCCGTTTAAAGTTCGAAAATGAAAGGGACCGTGTATGGCCCGCGTCACTGTTGAGGACTGCGTAGACAAAGTCGAGAACCGATTCGAGCTGGTTCTGCTCGCCGGTCATCGCGCCCGCCAGATTTCCCAGGGCGCTTCGATCACTGTCGACCGCGACAATGATAAGAACCCCGTCGTTGCGTTGCGCGAAATCGCCGACGAAACGCTTTCGCCGGACGATCTGAAGGAAGACCTGATCCACTCGCTGCAGAAGCATGTGGAAGTGGATGAACCGGAAGCTGCTGCTCCTGCCCAGATCACGTCGTCGTCCGACGAACTGGCTGAAGGCATTGCCGATGCTGCCGAGGAAGACATTGTGTCTTTCGACCGCATGTCGGAAGAAGAGCTTCTGGCCGGTATCGAAGGTCTGGTCGCTCCGGAAAAGAACGACGACTTCTAATCCGCTTTCGGGTTGCCTTTTTATACACGCGCTGCGGCTCATCAGGCCGCGGCGCGTATTTTTACGCGCGTGAACATAAAATGATCGCTGCGGCGGCTTGCAGGAAATTGATTTCTGTCTGAAATTAATCCTGTTGGCAGAAAGTCGGTGCTAAAGCTCGCAAAACACTCGATAATTTGCGAAGTTGTGCTCGATTGGGGTGTCATTGTTTTGCGGCGTGGCCGCGAACCGCCCGGCGTTGGTTTGAGGGAGTTGTCGTAGATGATGCGCCAGTATGAGCTTGTGGAGCGTGTGCAGCGATACAAGCCGGATGTTAACGAGGCGCTTCTCAACAAGGCATATGTCTATGCCATGCAGAAACATGGCAGCCAGAAACGTGCTTCCGGCGACCCTTATTTCTCTCATCCTCTCGAAGTCGCGGCCATCCTCACGGACATGCATCTGGATGAGGCGACGATCGCCATCGCGCTTCTGCACGACACCATCGAAGACACCACCGCGACCCGTCAGGAAATCGACCAGCTGTTCGGACCGGAAATCGGCAAGCTCGTCGAAGGACTGACCAAGCTCAAGAAGCTCGATCTGGTTTCCAAGAAGGCCGTGCAGGCGGAAAACCTGCGCAAGCTGCTTCTGGCCATCGCCGAAGATGTGCGCGTGCTTCTGGTCAAGCTTGCCGACCGTCTGCACAATATGCGCACGCTCGGCGTCATGCGCGAGGACAAGCGCCTGCGCATTGCCGAAGAAACCATGGATATCTATGCGCCGCTCGCTGGCCGCATGGGTATGCAGGACATGCGCGAAGAGCTGGAAGAGCTGGCCTTCCGCTATATCAATCCCGATGCATGGCGCGCGGTTACGGACCGTCTGGCTGAACTTCTAGAGAAAAACCGCGGTCTCCTGCAGAAGATCGAAAAGGACCTGTCCGAGATTTTCGAGAAGAACGGCATCAAGGCCAGTGTCAAAAGCCGCCAGAAGAAGGCGTGGTCGGTGTTCCGCAAGATGGAAACCAAGGGCCTGTCCTTCGAACAGCTGTCCGACATTTTCGGCTTCCGTGTCATGGTTGATACGGTGCAGGATTGCTATCGGGCGCTGGGGCTGATCCATACGACGTGGTCGATGGTGCCGGGGCGGTTCAAGGATTATATCTCAACGCCGAAGCAAAACGACTATCGTTCGCTGCACACCACCATTATCGGTCCGTCACGCCAGCGTATCGAACTGCAAATCCGCACCCGTGCGATGGATGAAATTGCCGAGTTCGGTGTGGCGGCGCATTCGATCTATAAGGATCGCGGCAGCGCCAACAATCCGCACGCGATCTCGACGGAAACCAACGCTTATGCCTGGCTGCGCCAGACCATCGAGCAGCTTTCCGAAGGCGATAATCCGGAAGAGTTTCTGGAACATACCAAGCTGGAGCTGTTTCAGGATCAGGTTTTTTGTTTCACGCCGAAGGGCCGCCTGATTGCACTGCCACGCGGTGCGACGCCGATCGATTTCGCCTATGCCGTGCACACCGATATTGGTGACAGCTGTGTTGGCGCCAAGGTCAATGGCCGCATCATGCCGCTGATGACCGAGCTGAAGAACGGTGACGAAGTGGATATCATCCGCTCCAAGGCGCAGGTGCCGCCTGCGGCCTGGGAATCTCTGGTTGCGACCGGCAAGGCGCGCGCTGCGATCCGCCGTGCGACCCGCTCCGCCGTGCGCAAGCAATATTCCGGCCTCGGCATGCGTATTCTCGAACGCGCTTTCGAGCGCGCCGGAAAGCCATTCAGCAAGGATATCCTGAAACCGGGCCTGCCGCGTCTGGCGCGAAAGGATGTGGAAGACGTGCTGGCCGCCGTCGGGCGCGGCGAACTGCCGTCCACCGATGTGGTGAAGGCCGTTTATCCAGACTATCAGGATACGCGTGTCACAACGCAGAACAACCCCGCCAAGACCGGCGAAAAAGGCTGGTTCAACATTCAAAATGCTGCCGGGATGATCTTCAAGGTTCCCGAAGGCAGTGAAGGCTCCGAGGCCGATAAGGGCAAGGATCAGGAAACCGCGACGAAGCCGGGCAAGCGTGCTCTGCCAATCCGTGGCACCAATTCCGATCTGCCGGTGCGTTTTGCGCCGGAAGGCGCGGTGCCGGGTGACCGTATCGTCGGCATTCTCCAGCCGGGCGCCGGTATCACCATTTACCCGATCCAGTCACCGGCGCTGACCGCCTATGACGATCAGCCGGAACGCTGGATCGATGTGCGTTGGGATATCGATGAGACGATGCATGAGCGCTTTCCGGCCCGCGTCAGCGTCTCGGCGATCAATTCACCGGGCTCATTGGCGGAAATCGCCCAGATTGTTGCGGCCAACGACGCCAATATTCACAATCTCTCCATGGTGCGCACCGCACCGGACTTTACCGAAATGATCATCGACGTCGAGGTGTGGGACTTGAAACACCTCAACCGCATCATTTCCCAATTGAAAGAAAGCGCGAGCGTCAGCGGCGCCAAGCGCGTGAACGGATAGGACCAAAATGAACACCGAAGGCGTGCTTGCCGTCTTCCGCGAAGCGGGAGCGATCCTCGAAGGCCATTTCATTCTCACTTCCGGCCTTCGCAGCCCTATTTTCCTTCAGAAGGCGCGTGTGTTCATGCATGCCGACAAGACGGAAAAGCTGTGCAAGGCGCTGGCAGAAAAGATCAAGACGGCCAATCTCGGTCCCATCGACTATGTGGTCGGGCCGGCCATTGGCGGTCTTATCCCGTCCTATGAAACGTCGCGCCATCTGGGTGTGCCGTCGGTCTGGGTCGAACGCGAAAACGGCGTTTTCCGCCTGCGCCGCTTCGATGTGCCCAAGGGCGCGCGCGTGGTGATCGTGGAAGATATCGTGACGACCGGCCTGTCGATCCGCGAAACCATCGACTGCATGAAAGAGCTCGGCATCGAGGTTGTTGCTGCGGCCTGCATCGTTGACCGGTCGGCGGGCAAGGCTGATGTTGGCACCAAGCTGATCGCGCTTGCGGAATATGAAGTGCCAGCTTACCCCGCCGATAATCTGCCGCCGGAACTGGCGGCAATCCCGGCCATCAAGCCGGGCAGCCGCAATATTTGACGGTTATTTCTTGCCGGGAAGTTCTTTAGAAACGTTGTATATTAAAAGACTTTCTGGCTGGATATAATATAAGTTTTGATGCCGCAGGGCTATTAAAAGCTCTGCGGTGAGATTCCCCTTTACGTGGGGCCTTTTATTTACGTAATCTAGATGGTTGATAGAAGAGTCCGATCAGTTCTCGCCGACAGGAATCCATCGTGGCTGTAGCACCTTTAGTTTTCGATCCGAAATCGCCTTTTCGCGCGCCGTGCGGCATCTGTGTCGACTGCGATGTGCGCCGTATGGCGGTTTGTGCTGCGCTCGACGACGGCGATCTTGGTGCGCTGGAAGCGATCATGACGTCCAAAAGGCTGGATGCGAACGAGATGCTGGTCGAGGAGGGTGAGCTGAAGGGGCGGGTCTTCAGCCTGACGTCCGGTATGTTGCGCATCTATACCTCTCTACCGGATGGGCGCCGCCAGATTGCGGGCTTCCTGTTTCCCGGCGATTATCTCGGTCTTGCCGACGATGATGTCTATTCGCAGTCGGCGGAAGCAGTGGTGCCTTCGGTCCTGTGTGCCTTCTCCACGAAGGAAATGGAAAATCTGATGGAGCGCTTTCCAAAGCTCAAGGAAAGGCTGCACCAGATGACGCGGGCTGCACTGCGCACCGCGCGCGACAACCAGCTCGTGCTCGGTCGTCTTGCGCCGGTGGAAAAACTTGCGAGCTTCCTGCTGGTTCTGTCCTCCCGCGCCGAAAAGCGCGGTGAACGCTCCAATCCGGTGCATCTGTCGATGAACCGTACGGATATCGCGGATTATCTGGGGCTTACCATCGAAACGGTGAGCCGAAGCTTCACCAAGCTGAAGAGCCAGGGCCTGATCCAGCTCATCGACGCCAATACGGTCGAAATTCTGTCGCGCCGTTCGCTTGCAGCTGTTGCGGGCATGGATTTCGACGCGCTTTAAAACGGTCTAAGGTCGATCTGTTGTAATCGCTCTAATTCTTTGCTTTAGCGTATATTCTGCCTGATCGAAGCTGGGCCTGAAATCAGTCCGGTGCGCTGATTTCACCGTATAGGCGTGCAGCACTTCTGGTGAAAATTCTCCAGCTCCCAATACTCTGCTCATTCATCGTCACCCGTTGATTCAAATCAATGCGGGGTGCCGCGTTGCCCTGTAATTTCTACCATAAAGATTGATGCGGCTACAAAAGGGACGGCCGCGCGGTAAATGGGGAGAAAGACGGGTGCTCTTGTGGCTGGTCACTGCAACATTGGCTGTCATTCATGCGGTATATCGTGCCGCATCATGCCGTCCAGTCCTGCAGGTTGCAATTCCGGTTCAGGCATCGGCGTCTCCGTTCGCACTGGCCGAACTTCGCCAGTCCGCGCGCCGCGCGAGGTTGGTGCGCCATGCATGAAGAAGCGATAAAGCGTTACGCTGCACTTGCTGTTCCGCGTTATACGTCCTTTCCGACGGCTGCCGATTTCGTTCCCTTCGCATCCGAGACTGCGCATCGCTGGCTTCGCCAGATTGGCCCGGGCGAGGGCACCTCACTCTACATCCATGTGCCTTATTGCAAGCAGCTCTGCTATTATTGTGGCTGCCACGCCAAGGTCGCCATACGCGACGATGTCGTCGAGAGTTTCTATCATTCGCTATTGAACGAAATCGAAACGGTGGGCCATGTGCTGACCGGCCGTCCGCGCGTCACCCATCTGCACTGGGGCGGCGGAACGCCTTCGATCCTGAATTCTTCCCAGTTTCTGGAAATTATCACAGCGCTGCGCTCGGTGTTCGAATTTGCGCCGACGATGGAGCATGCCATTGAGCTTGATCCGCGCTCTGTCACGCCGGACCTCGTCAGGACGCTGGCTTTCATGGGCGTCAACCGCGCCAGCCTTGGCGTCCAGGATATCGATATTCGTGTGCAAAAGGCCATTGGCCGGGTGCAGATGATGGAAACCGTGTCGGAAGCCACGTGGCTTTTGCGCGGTGAGGGCATCGAGAAAATCAATTTCGATCTCATCTATGGTCTACCGATGCAGACGGTGGACAGTCTGCGCCGCACCTGCGAGACGGTTGCCGCGCTACGTCCGGACCGCGTTGCCTGCTATGGTTATGCACATCTGCCGCAGCGCCGCGCCAACCAGCGACTGATCGATGCGAGCCAACTGCCCGACGCTGAAGCGCGCTTTGCGCAGTCGCGAGTGGTGGCTGACTGTTTTTCCGCTCTCGGCTACGAGCCGGTGGGTATAGATCACTATGCCTTGCCGGACGATGCGCTGGCCGTTGCTTCCCGCAAGGGGCTGCTGCATCGCAATTTCCAGGGCTATACCACGGATCGAAGCCAGACCCTGATCGGTTTTGGGCCGTCCTCCATCTCGCAATTTCCGGGCGGCTATGCGCAGAACATTCCCGATATCGGGCAGTATCGCAAGACCGTCGATGCGGGCGAACTTGCCACGGTGCGCGGCTATACCATGCGCGAAAGCGACCGGCTCCGTTCGGCAATCATCACCGCGCTCATGTGCAATTTTGAGGTCGATCTCGATGATGTGGCGCCGGGTATGGAGTTCTCTGATGAACTCGCCTTGCTGCGCCCGTTGGTCGCCGATGGTCTGGTCGAAGTGAAGGGTAGCCTCATCCGCGCTACCGAGGATGGCAAGCCGCTGATCCGCCTCGTCGCGGCGGCCTTTGATGAATTTCGCAGGGAAACGGTGCAAGGCTTCAGCTTCGCCGTGTGATCTGCATTTGATCGAGCGGTTCCGAGGAACCGTTCTGGAGATGCCGCTGTACCGGGCCGTCAAAAGGTCAGTGGCATGGGAGCGCCGCCGTTGGGGGACGTGCGGCGCTCCCCCTCTTCGGGGGGGAGCGCTTTTCAAGTTCGGGCTCAGGCTTTCGCTTTGCGGTTCTTTTCCAGCTTTGGCAGGAAGACAGTCAGAAGGCCGAGCAATGGCAGGTACGAGCAGATCGTATAGACGAACTCGATGCCCTTGCGGTCGGCGACGATGCCAAGAACTGCGGCTGCGATGCCAGCCATGCCGAAGGCAAAGCCGAAGAACAGACCGGACACCATGCCCACACGTCCCGGAAGCAGTTCCTGCGCAAAGACCACGATGGCAGGGAAGGCCGAGGCCAGGATGAAGCCGATGATCACCGTCAGCACAGCCGTCATCTCAAGATTTGCGTAAGGCAAAGCCAGAGTGAAGGGCAAAACGCCGAGGATCGACACCCAGATCACTTTGCGCGTTCCGATGCGATCACCGATCGGGCCACCAAATATCGTTCCCGCGGCCACAGCGCCGAGGAAGAGGAACAGCAGGATCTGCGAGGTCTGCACCGACACGCCGAAATGGTGGATCGTGTAGAAGGTGTAGTAGCTCGTCAGGCTCGCCATGTAGATATATTTGGTGAAGATCAGCAGCGCGAGCACGGCCACCGTGGCGATTACGCGGTTACGCGGCAGCGGCAGCGTCTTGTCAGGCTGAGCCCTGCGGGCATTGGCCAAACGATAGCGATTGTACCAGTTGCCGACATACCAGAGCAGCAACATGCCCGCCAAAGCTGCGATCGAGAACCACGAAACGCTGATCTGGCCGAAGGGCAGCACGACGAATGCCGCAAGCAGCGGGCCGATTGACGAACCGAAGTTACCGCCCACCTGAAACAGCGATTGTGCGAAACCGTGCTTGCCGCCCGAGGCCAGTCGTGCAACCCGCGATGCTTCCGGATGGAAAACGGACGAGCCGAAGCCGACGCAGGCAGCGCCCATCAGCAGTACCGAATAATGATGCGCGGTCGCCAGCAGCACGAGGCCGACAAGTGTGCAACCCATGCCGAAAGACAGCGAATAAGGCATCGGCTTGCGGTCGGTATAGATGCCGACGAGCGGCTGCAAAATGGATGCCGTCATCTGGAAAGTGAAGGTGAGAAGACCAATCTGCCAGAAGGACAGGCTGTAATTGTCCTTCAGCATCGGATAGATGGCCGGAAGGAGCGACTGCATCATGTCGTTCAGAAAGTGGCCCATGCTTGTGGCCAATATGATGGTGAGGACCGTATTGTCCGCACCGCTGTTGGACGGCTGCTGCGCAGCACTCATGCTCATAATGCGACTCCTCGAACACATCCCGAAAAGCATCAGCGGTTTTCGGATAAGATGTGCGTTAAAATAAACGTGCAGAGCGCCGACCCAATTCAATCAGATCGAACGCATTTTATAAGAAGTATCCGTCTTTCGTTCCAACCTTCCCGCATATTGGAAAGAAAAGGAGCGTTTGGATGCCATTCCGAAAGGAGATTTCGTCAAGCGTACTCTCCAGTTCTCTCTTCATAAGCATATTGCTCGCCGCCCGCTTTCGTGATTTGGTCCATTACTTGTCAGAGTGGGCCAAGCTAAGCTGTTTAAGAACGAATTTGAGATGAAGCCGCCATCGCCATCACGTCTTTTCTTACCCGAGAGCGAGGAACTGCAAAGATTCCACGAAGACCGCGTGGCGATGCTGGAGACCATGACCGGGCCGGTAGTGGCGCTTCCGACGAAATATCCCGACGGCTATTTCGTACCGCTCCACAGCCATTCGCGTGCGCAGCTGTTGTGTGCTTCGCAGGGCGTCGTTCTGGTTACAACCAATGCCGGTCGCTGGATGATCCCCGGCGATCATGCCATGTGGATACCGGCTGGCATCGAGCATTCGGTCGAGATCGTCGGCGATGTCTATATGCGCTCGATCTATATCAGCACCGATGCCGTATCCGGCGTGCCCGACTATCTGCATGTCGTGGGGCTGACCGATCTGATGCGCTGTCTCATCATCGATGCGACCATGATCGACAGCATACCGGAAGCGGGCAGCCGCGACGCGCTGGTTATCGAACTGATCCTGCGTGATCTGCATACGCTGCCGCAAAGGTCGCTTGGACTGCCCATTCCGAACGACCCGCGCTTGCAAAAGCTCTGTCGCGACTTTGTCAAGAACCCGTCTTCGCGCGTCACAATCGATGACTGGGCGGACAGGCTTGCCATGAGCCGGCGCTCCTTTACCCGGCATTTCCAGCGCGAGACAGGGGTGAGCCTTTCGGTGTGGCGTCAGCAGGCCTGTCTCTTCGCCGCCGTTCCCCGGCTTTCGGAAGGAGAAGCCGTAACCAGCGTGGCGCTCGATCTCGGCTATGACAGTGTTTCGGCCTTTACGACAATGTTTCGCCGCATGCTGGGCGTATCCCCTCGTCATTACCAGCCGAAATCAGAGCTGGCGCCGACAGAATACCGCGATGCATGATCGATAGGATGATCTAATAAAAGCAATTGTTTCCGCTCGAGGAGAGCAGTATTAAGAGCCCATGTTGTTCCAACGCCGAAATCCGCTGACCCAACGCGAGCGCCTGAGACTTATGCTCTGGCCGCGTCGCTCCTTTTCCCGTTCTTTCAAGTACGGGGGCAAGAGGATTCTGCGCATCACCGCGTCGCCGCATGCGGTGGCGGCGGGCCTGGCCGTGGGCGTCTTCTCGGCATTCACCCCGTTCTTCGGCTTTCATCTGATCATTGCGATTGTGCTTGCCTATTTTCTGGCAGGAAATATTGCAGCTGCCGCCATCGGCACCACGCTGGCCAATCCGCTGACATTGCCTTTCATCTGGGGAAGCACGTTCGAACTGGGCCGCTTCATCATGAATGGCAGTGTGGATGCTGCGCCGCCTGTGCATTTTGGCCGTGCTCTCGAAACGATGCATTTCGATGAAATCTGGACGCCGCTTCTGAAGCCGATGCTGTTCGGTTCGACAATTCTGGGCGCAGCCTGCGCCGTGCTTGTCTATTTTGTGACACGCTATGCCGTCTCGGGGTTTCGCCGTCGTCGTCTGGAGCGACTGGCTGAAAAGCACAGGCTGCACGGCGAACGGGGGCTGCAGCAAACATGATCGTCGGAATAGGCAGTGACCTTATCGATATCCGGCGTATCGAAAAAGCGCTTGAGCGGCACGGCGACCGCTTCCGCAATCGGGTTTATACCGAAATCGAACAGAAGAAATCGGATGGCCGCCAGCAGCGGGCTGCATCCTATGCCAAGCGCTTCGCCGCCAAGGAAGCCTGCGCCAAGGCACTCGGCACCGGCATTGCGCGCGGTGTGTTCTGGCGCGACATGGGGGTGGTGAACCTGCCCTCCGGCAAGCCCACCATGCATCTGACGGGCGGAGCCGCCACCCAGTTGCAGAAACTCCTGCCGCCGGGAACACGCGCTGCCATACATCTGACAATTACCGATGATTTTCCTCTCGCGCAGGCTTTCGTGATCATCGAGGCGTTGCCGGAATCGGCTTGAGCGGTTTTGGTAGCCTACACGAAACTTGTTGGGATTGTGACAGGTAAACTCCTGCTCATAATCGTGCGAGAAAGCAGTGCGCGGATTGCCTCACGCAATCTTAGCGGTTATTAGATCGCGTTATCGCAAGCGGAGAGACAATGAGCGTGTCCAGCAAGAGTGAAACCAAGAAGTCCGGCGGCCTCGGCGAAACCATCAGCGTTATCGTGCAGGCGCTGCTGCTGGCGCTGGTGATCCGCACCATTCTTTTCCAGCCATTCAGCATTCCATCGGGCTCGATGCGCCCGACGCTTCTGGAAGGCGATTATCTGTTCGTGTCGAAATATGCCTATGGCTATTCGCGCTTTTCGCTGCCTTTTGGTCTCGACCTTTTTTCGGGACGTATCTGGAGCGCGGAACCGAAGCGCGGCGACGTGGTGGTTTTCAAGCTGCCGAGCGACACGTCCGTTGATTACATCAAGCGTGTGATCGGCCTGCCGGGTGACCGCGTGCAGATGCGCGGTGGTGTGCTTTATATCAACGACCAGCCGGTCAAGCGCGACCGCATCGGCACCATCGACAATCCAGATGTGACGGAAGAAAACCGTCCGGTCGAGGTCTATCGTGAGACGTTACCGGATGGCGTGACCTACGACACGCTTGATCTCGCACCCAATTCCATCGGTGACGATACCCGCGTCTTCGAAGTGCCAGCCGGTCATTATTTCATGATGGGCGACAATCGCGACAACTCCCTCGATAGCCGCTTCGGCGTCGGCTATGTGCCGTTCGAAAACCTCGTCGGTCGCGCCAATATTATTTTCTTCTCCATCGCGGACAAAGCCAGCCCGCTGGAAATCTGGAAATGGCCGACCGATGTGCGTTTCAACCGTCTGTTCAGTTCTGTGAATGCTGCGCCCCACACGGCCATCACCGGAAACTGAGATGGTTTCCGCAGGGCAGGCAGCATCCATTCTGGAAGAGCGCACAGGACACCGTTTTCTTAATTTGAAACGGCTGGAACGTGCGCTCACGCATTCAAGTGTACAGGCCCCATCGCGGGCGAATTATGAGCGGCTGGAATTTCTCGGCGACCGTGTGCTGGGGCTCGCTGTCGCAGAAATGCTGTTTGAGGCATTTCCCGAGGCTTCCGAAGGCGAATTGTCGGTGCGCCTCAACGCGCTCGTCAATGCCGAAACCTGTGCGGCGATTGCCGACGAAATCGGTCTCGCCAATTTCATTCACACCGGCTCCGATATCAAATCGCTGAACGACAAGCGCCTCATGAATGTGCGCGCCGATGTCGTGGAAGCGCTGATCGCGACGATCTATCTCGACGGCGGCCTTGAAGCCGCGCGCTCCTTCATTAAGCGTTATTGGAAGAAACGGTCGCTGGAGACCGGCGCAGGGCGCCGCGATGCCAAGACGGAATTGCAGGAATGGGCGCATCAGCAGGGCAATGTGCACCCGTCCTATTCGGTCCTGAGCCGCAGCGGCCCGGACCATGACCCGCTTTTCGTGGTCGAAGTTCAGGTGAAAGGCTTTGCGCCGGAAAACGGTGAGGGGCGCTCCAAGCGCATCGCCGAACAGAGTGCTGCAGAGGCTATGCTCTACCGCCAAGGCGTGTGGAAGCGCGACGAAACTATATGACGCAAGAACTCACGTTTTTTCAATCGAGATCGGTTATAATTGATCGATTGCGACAAATTTCGTTGTAATGACGACAGGTCGCACGGGAGGCGGGCGTGCCAAGGGGATCACGCTCTATAAAAATATCGTCTGGAAGGATGGACAATGAATAATCGGACGACACCGACAGAAAGCGAAACGGAAACCGGGCAGACCCGCTCGGGCTTTGTTGCGCTGATCGGGGCGCCAAATGCGGGGAAATCCACACTGGTCAACCAGCTTGTGGGCACGAAAGTATCGATTGTCACGCACAAGGTGCAGACAACACGCGCGCTGGTGCGCGGCATCTTCATCGAGGGTCCGGCCCAGATCGTTTTGGTCGACACCCCCGGCATATTCCGCCCGAAGCGCAGGCTCGACCGCGCCATGGTTACCACCGCCTGGGGCGGTGCGAAGGATGCGGATATCATCCTGGTTCTGCTGGACGCGCAGGGCGGTCTCAATGAGAATGCCGAAGCGCTTTTGGAAAGCATGAAGAATGTGCGCCAGAAGAAGGTGCTGGTGCTGAACAAGGTGGACCGCGTCGATCCGCCGGTTCTGCTGACGCTGGCACAGAAGGCCAATGAACTGGTGACCTTCGATCAGACATTCATGATCTCGGCATTGAATGGTTCGGGCTGCAAGGATCTGGCGAAATATTTGGCTGAAAACGTGCCGAACGGCCCGTGGTATTATCCGGAAGACCAGATTTCCGACATGCCGATGCGCCAGCTCGCAGCCGAAATCACCCGCGAGAAGCTTTACCTGCGCCTGCATGAAGAACTTCCCTATGCCTCGACCGTGGAAACGGAACGCTGGGAAGAGCGCAAGGATGGCTCGGTTCGTATCGAGCAGGTCATCTATGTCGAGCGCGAAAGCCAGAAGAAGATCGTGCTTGGTCACAAGGGCGAGACGGTGAAGGCGATTGGCCAGTCGGCGCGCAAGGAAATCTCGGAAATTCTCGAACAGACGGTTCACCTGTTCCTGTTCGTGAAAGTGCGCGAAAACTGGGGCAATGATCCCGAGCGCTATCGCGAAATGGGACTTGATTTCCCAACCTGACAATCAAAACTGACCTCTATGGAATGGCATGATGAAGGCATAATTCTCGGCACACGTCGTCATGGTGAAACCAGCGCCATTGTCGAAGTGATGACCCGTGAACATGGCCGACATCTGGGCATGGTGCGCGGCGGGCGATCCCGCCGCATGCAGCCGCTGCTCCAGCCCGGCAACCATGTCGATATCGGCTGGTGGGCGCGGCTGGACGAGCATATGGGCAGTTTCACCATCGAGCCGCTGGGCTTTGCCGCAGCCCGGCTCATTGAAACGCCTGTCGCCCTTTATGGCATCCAGCTTGCAGCCTCGCATTTGCGGCTCTTGCCGGAACGCGACGCCCATCGCGGACTTTATGAAACGCTGCGGCTGATCATCGAGCATTTTGACGATCCGCTCGCATCCGGCGAATTGCTGCTGCGGTTCGAAGTCATGATGCTGGAAGAGCTGGGCTTCGGCCTAGATCTCAAGGAATGCGCCGCCACGGGCCGCCGTGAAGAGCTGATCTATGTCTCGCCGAAATCCGGCCGCGCCGTTTGTCGCGAGGCTGGCGCGCCTTGGGCAGACAAGCTTTTGGCCCTGCCTGCTTTCGTCAATGACACGGCTCTGCGTGCGTCGTCTTATGAAGACATCGACCAGGCCTTCAAGATGACGGGTTATTTCTTCCTGCGCCATGTCTGGGAACCGCGTGCGCAGACGCCGCCCGATTCCCGCGGCGGCTTTTTAAATGCGCTCAAACGCGGACAGGCAGGCTGAAAACTTGACCTTCAAAGGCTTCCGCACCGCGACCGATCGATTGGATCGCAGCAGCCATCCGACCATTACGTCCCAGAATCTCATCTGCAATCTCGATCAGGCGGATATTCGGCGTGGCGGAAGGCGACCGCTTCCGCAATTCGTTTGCCAGCCCTGCTTCGTCGCTTTGCGGATTGAGCGCTAGGGCCGCGATATAGGCGGCTGCGGTTGAACGGGAAATGCCCGCATAGCAATGGATGAGCAGCGGCGCGTTTTTGGGCCATGCGCGCACAAAGCCGAGCAAGGCTTGCACGTGGCTCGTGTCTGGCGCGACCATGCCTTCACGCGGTTCGGTAATGTCGTTGAATGTCAGCACCAGACGCCGCATAGCATCGCTTTCCGGCAATGCAGGAACTTCCCCGCTAGTCAGCGTTACGACATGGCTTGGCCGGTGATGCTCAAGCTGTAGAGCCAGTTGGGAGAGGGGGCTGACGGCGATCAGCGTCATGAGCCGCTCTTGCGCTTTTCTTCCAGCAAGGCGAAGCGCGCCAGAAAATCGCTCTGCACGCTTTGCGTCGGGCGTGGGGTCAGGTCCAGATTGGCTGGATCGAAGCCGCGCGGGCGACCGAAATATTTGATGGCTTCCCCTTCGCTGAAACCGGCCAGTCGCGTGGCTTCGAAAAACGCGGCAATCTGATCGGCGCGTTTTACCAGCGGTTTCAGCTTTGCGGACAATGTTGCAGGCAGGGAAAAGCGGTGGTGAATGGCGGTTTGTAGACGTGTTTCAATCAGCTTGTAATTGCCCCCCATCACCGCCTTGAACGGCGAGATCATGTCGCCGATGACATATTCCGGCGCATCATGCAGCAGCGTCAGGATTTGCCATTCGACGCTTGCATCGGGCACGAGGCGATTGAATATCTCTTCCACCAGCAGGGAGTGCTGGGCGACGGAAAACGCATGTTCGCCGACAGTCTGCCCGTTCCAGCGCGCCACGCGGGCGAGGCCATGCGCAATGTCCTCGATTTCCACATCGAGCGGCGAGGGGTCGAGCAGGTCCAGCCTGCGGCCCGACAGCATGCGTTGCCAGGCGCGCGCTTTGCCGGATGATTGATCCGCCGCCGCCATCAGGCGTTGCCTGCTTCGATTTCCGGGAAGCCGAACCGAACATGCGGCGGGAGGCTCAGTTCTAGCGGTGTTTCGCCAGCGAAAAGGGGCGTGCCAGCATCCATCGCATCCTTGACGCGGTCAATGCGCACAAGCGCTATACCGATGCCGTTGGCAGAACTGCCGAGAGTGCCGACTTCGCGTCCGTCCGCTGTAATGGGCGTGCCGAGCGGTGGCAGATTACCTTCCGACTTGGCGACCAGAACCCGGCGTCGCGGCGTGCCGCGATGCTGCATACGCGAGACGACTTCCTGTCCGATGAAGCATCCCTTCGGGAAGGTGACGCCGCCGATCTGGTCGAAATTGACGTCATGGGGAAACACATCGCTATAGGCAAAATCGGCTTCGCCTTCTGCGATACCATATTCGGCGCGCAGCTTCGTCCAAGCCGATGCGTCGGCATTTTCACCGGCCTGACCATAGGTGCGAAGCACGTTCAACTCAGCCGGAAAGCGGGAATCGCGTTTTGTTGAATCATCTTGTGAAGGAGCGGAATCAGTTTGCCAGGAAACGCTGACAAGTGATTCCGGCAATTGTGTAATTTCCGCTTTGGCGCGCAGGCGATAGAATGTCATGCGCTTGCAGAAATCAGCTGCAATGCTTGCGGGCATGTCGAAGCGCAGGCCGTTTTCAATACGCGAGACAAGGAAATCGAACAGGATTTTTCCCTGCGGCGTCAGCAGCGCACCCGGTTTGGCTTCGTCTGGGCCGAGCTTGTCGAGATTGGTCGTGATTACGGCCTGCAAAAACTTTTCCGCGTCTTCGCCGGTGATGTGGACCAGTGCTCTGTTGGAAAGATTGATCGTTTCGGCTGCCGTTGTCATCGCTTCTTCCTTGCGTTTCGCGCCTTCGTTACGTAATCCCCATTGGAAAGGCTCGCAAGTCCCATCAGCAGCGTAGGAGAGCACAATGGCCGAGACGTTCGACACGATTCTGAAAGGCGCAACCCTCGTCAATCATGACGGCACCGGGCAGCGCGATATCGGTATTCGCAACGGGCTTATCGCCGCTATAGGCTCTCTGGGGCAGGCGTCGGCAGGCGAAGTGATCGACTGCACCGGCCTGCATATCCTGCCGGGCGTGGTGGACAGCCAGGTTCATTTCCGCGAGCCGGGTCTGGAGCATAAGGAAGACCTGGAAACCGGTTCCCGCGCTGCCGTGCTGGGCGGGGTTACGGCTGTCTTTGAAATGCCGAACACCAAGCCGCTGACCACGACCGTCGAAACGCTGGAAGACAAGATCCGTCGCGGACGCCACCGCATGCATTGCGATTTCGCCTTTTGGGTCGGCGGCACACGCGACAATGCGAAGGACGTTGCCGAACTGGAGCGCCTTCCGGGCGCCGCAGGCATCAAGGTGTTCATGGGTTCCTCGACCGGCGATCTGCTGGTTGAAGACGATGACGGCGTTCGCTCCATCCTGAAAAATACACGCCGCCGCGCTGCCTTCCATTCGGAAGACGAATTCCGCCTCAAGCAGCGCGAAGGTTTGCGCGTGCAGGGCGATCCGTCCAGCCATCCGGTTTGGCGCGATGAAATTGCTGCGCTGCAATGCACGGAACGTCTGGTGCGCATTGCGCATGAAACCGGCGCACGCATTCATGTGCTGCATATTTCCACGGCTGAAGAAATCGACTTTCTGCAAGCGCATAAGGATGTTGCGACCTGCGAAGCAACCCCGCATCACCTGACGCTTTCCGCCGATGAATACAAGACACTGGGCAATCTCATCCAGATGAACCCGCCGGTGCGTGACAACCGCCACCGCGACGGCATCTGGAAGGGTATCGATCAGGGTATCGTCGATGTGCTGGGCTCCGACCATGCCCCGCATACGCTGGAAGAAAAGCAGAAGCCTTATCCGGCCTCGCCATCCGGCATGACCGGCGTGCAGACGCTGGTGCCAATCATGCTCGACCATGTGAATGCGGGCAAACTGTCGCTGGAGCGCTTCGTTGATCTGTCGAGCCACGGCCCGAACCGTATTTTCGGCATGTCGCGCAAGGGCCGCATCGCTGTCGGCTATGATGCTGATCTGACCATTGTGGACATGAAGCGCCGCGAAACCATCACGCATGAACAAGCAGGCTCAAAAGCTGGCTGGACGCCTTACCACGGCAAGACCGTCACCGGCTGGCCGGTCGGGACGATTGTTCGCGGCATCAAGGTGATGTGGGATGCGGAAATCGTGAACCCGCATCAGGGCGAGCCGGTTGAATTCATCGAGGCTCTGCCGCGCGGATAATGGGTTTTCACGCTGTTCGAACGAATGGCGTGATTTGTCCCATCTTTGTCCGGCATCTATCTTTCGCTCCAGTCTGTACGGCGTAAATTCTCTCCTATATTCACACTGTAGGAGAACAAAAATGTCCGCTCAAGATACCGTTCTGCTTGTCGTCGATGCGCAGGAATCCTTCCGGCACCAGCCTTATTATCGTGAGGCCGATGTGGCCGCCTATGTCGAGCGCCAGCAAAAGCTGATTGATGGCGCAAAGCAGGCGGGTATTCCGGTTGTGCAGATTTTCCACATGGAAGAGAGCGGCAACTTTGCCGAAGCATCGGGCCATGTCCGCACGCTCGCGCCGCTCTCCTTCACGCCGGATGCGGTGTTCCGTAAGCGTCGTCACAGTGCGCTGGTCGGCACCGGTCTCGATGTATGGCTGGTAGCAAACGGTATTCGCCGGGTGATCGTTTCCGGCATTCGCACGGAACAGTGCTGCGAAACCACCACACGTCAGGCGTCCGATCTGGGCTATACGGTCGATTTCGTCGGCGAGGCGACGCTGACCTTCCCGATGACTGACGCAACGGGCCGTGAATGGAGCGCTGCCGAGATTCGTGCGCGCACTGAACTCGTACTGGCCAATCGCTTCGCCCGTATCGCCACGGTGGAAGAAGCGCTGGCTGGCCAGCAGGAACGGAAGGCCGCATGACGCAACCGACAGACGGCAAGCAAATCATTCCCGTCTATGTCATCGTTCCGCCACGTCTGCTTTTGCTTGACGTGGCAGGACCGCTGGAAGTGTTGCGCAAGGCGAATCTCGATCAGGACAAGGTCGAATTTGCGGTGCATTATGTCGGGCCGCTCGGCACTGTTCACAGTTCCATCGGTCTGACAGTAACTGGCGTCGAACCGTTGCCGGATAGCGTGCCGCAGGGTTCGCTGGTGATCGTGTCCGGTTCCACGGATATACCGCTTGGCGGGCCCGTCGCCAGCCGGGATGAAGACGCCGTCCTTGAGAATGAAATTATCGGCTGGCTGAAGCGTGTCGTCTGCCCCGGTGTTCGGCTGGTCACGATCTGCTCGGGCGCCCTGCTGGCGGCGCGCGCAGGCCTGCTCGATGGCTATGTCTGCACGACGCACCATATGGCCATTACAGAACTGGAAAAGTCAGCACCCACCGCAAAAGTGCTGCAAAACCGGCTTTTCGTGGAAGATGGCGAACGGCTGACCAGTGCGGGTATTACCGCCGGGATCGACCTGATGCTGCAAATCGTGGCCGATTTGACCAGCCACGCAGTCGCCTTGTCGGTGGCGCGCTATCTGGTTGTTTACCTCCGACGCAGCGGCGGCGATCCGCAGCTCTCGCCCTGGCTTGAAGGGCGTAACCACATGAACCCCGTCGTGCACCGTGCGCAGGACGCCATCGCAGCGGATCCCGCCGGAGCATGGCCCGTCGAAAAGCTTGCCGATGTGAGTGGCGCGAGCCCGCGCAATCTCTCGCGGCTGTTCAATGAACATGCGGGCATGAGCGTGACGGATTATGTCAACCGGCTGAAAGTTGGTCTGGCCCGCGAAATGCTGCTTAATTCAGATCTCGATATAGAGAATGTGGCTGAAAAATCTGGCTTTGCCTCGGCGCGGCAGTTTCGCCGTGCCTGGCAGCGCATCTATAACCAGTCGCCAAGCCGCGCGCGTGGACCAGTGGGGTAATTATTCCCCGGCGGTGAAAAAGCGCCAGCTTCCATCGGGCGCAATGCCGATGCTGTAGAAAATATAGCCGCCTGCCTTTTTCATGTCTTCGAAATCGCTGGCGGTGACGATCTGGAAAAGCTCGACGGTCTGCGACGGTGTCAGCCTGTCGAGCGGCATGGCGTAGAAATAGGGCCAGACATAAACCTCATCATCCGTTCCGGCATTCACATGCACATAACCTGTGCCGAGCAGGTCGGCGATGATGGCGAGGATTTCGCGGCCTTCCGCATCGCCAGCCAGCGATTTCAGAAATTCGATGACGTCTTCTTCGTGGTCTTCCAGCGAAAACTGTGTGCTGTTGTGGGCTTCGCCCAACAGCGGGCGCAACAGCTCGATATCGCCGGATTGTGCGGCGGCGAGCATTTTCTCGCGCATTTGCCGGACAGGCTGCGGCAGTTTGTCGAAATCACGCAACACTTCCGGCATCGGTTTGGCAACCGGTTGGGCAGGGCTGGCGGGCACGTTCTGCGGTGTTGCAGAGGGCACCCGATGCGGCAGCGCATTGGGAAGCGGTATCGGCGACGAAGCCGGATGTTCGTCCGGTGCGGTGCTATAGGCTGGCAGTGTCAGGAATTCAGAACGATCCACAAACGCCAATTGATCCGCTGCCGCTAAGGCGGGCAGTGAGACGAGCATCATGCCCGCGACGAGCGCGAGCGGTCGGACGGAATTCCAGATTGCAGGATGCATCGGCGTTGTCGGAGGACGACTGGTGGGAACGGCCGGTTCTTGCCCCTCGACCGGCGACGTTATGGCTTAGCTATTGCAGGATGCGTGCTGGCAGGAAAGCGCCAGCTTCGATCTGTTCGCGCATCTTTTCGATCAGTTCGAGCGCGCAATCGTCGCCAGCCTCACGGATCAATTCCGTCAGCGCGGTTGTAAATGCAGCTTCGGCGAGGATTTCAGGCTCAATGCCTTCGGAAATACCGTCCGCCCAGGCCTCGTTCTGATATTCGATAGCTACGAGTTTCTTCTCGCGTGCGATCATCTCGTCCAGATCGGTCGGTGCATGTTCCATAGACTTCATCCTGGCTTTCGCCTTTCTGCCGTTTTGCGGATGTCTCACCGTGTTCCGGGAGCGCAATCCATTTGCGGCCTGCCTGCCTTCTTAAGACAGTGTTAACAGATTATACCGGATTTGAACGAGACTATTCTCCGCAATCCGCATAAGAGTGTATGATTGGTTAATTTCCATAGCGCGAGATGATCTCGTTCGACAAGCCTTCGCCTTCCTTCATATAGCGGTCTATCGCCGCAAGCGCGGAAGGGGTGCAGCTGGTATAATTGTCGCTGAAGACGCGATATCCGTGGTTGAAGCTCGAAACGATCCTCACCCGTTCGCCCTCCGACGGCTTCTCGGCGGCGATGATCGCGTCCATGCGGTCGCGCCATTCGCTGCCTGCTTCTCCGCACAGGTTACGCAGATAGTGCAGCGAGCCCAGAACCTCGGCAAGCCGCAACATCTTGCCCTCATAGGGCGCATCCTGCGCAAAAGCCGGACCGGCTGCGCCTGCCCACATCAACAATGCGAACCGGAACAGTTTCATGCCTTTCAATCGGAAACCCTCTCACATGAAATGCACTTGTTGCGTGAAATAGGGGCTGCTTCAAGGCAGATTGTCAAACAGGATGAAACGAGGCCGATCAATATCCCAAGCCATCTTCGCTTTCCGCAACGGAGCGGGCGACGTCGAGCGTGCTGTCAGTCACGCGGGCATGGGCCATTTCTTCCAACGTTAGCCAATGGATCGCGGCAGCGTCATCGCCGGCCTGTTCGCGCCCTGAAATATCCAGCGCACGAAAGACCGACAGGAAATAGCTTTTCTCATAGACCTTGCCTTCCAGCGCCAGATCGACGGTGATGACGTGGGAAAGCGCGCTGACATCGAGCGCAGTTTCTTCCTTCAACTCGCGAATGGCGGCCTGTTCCGGCGTCTCGCCCGCTTCGATGCTTCCGCCCGGAAAAGCCAGCCAGCCTTTCCACGGCTCCTTGCCGCGTTCGACCAGCAGAAAGCGGCCATCGCGACGACAGATCAGCGAAACGCCATGAACATGAAGCGGAACGGGAATGACGGGGATCGTGGGCATGGAATAGCTATGATCGGCTTGCGGCGTTTTGGCAATCGCAAACCGGTCTTGACCACCAGCACAAAAACCTGAACATGGCCACCATGTGCGGACGCTTTTCATTGACGACAAGTCGGGAAGAACTCGAGATCTTTCTGGCTGCCATGATCTCGGAGGATTTTCCTCCTCGCTATAATATCGCCCCGACCCAGCCGATCCTGACCATAGTGGCAGGCGAAACGCCGTCTCTTTCCAGTTTTGTCGGCAACATGCCTCCGGTAGGTAGTAACCGCCCGGATCGGGTGGGCACGCTGGTGCGCTGGGGTTTTGTGCCATCATGGGTGAAAGACCCGAATGACTGGTCGTTGGTATTCAATATCCGCTCGGAAACAGCTGCCGAAAAGAACTCGTTTCGCGCCGCGCTGAATCACCGTCGCGCGCTTGTTCCGGCTTCCGGCTTTTATGAATGGCGTCGCGAGGGGAAGAACAAGGCGCAAGCCTATTGGGTACGCCCACGCAATGGCGGCATGGTCGCCTTCGGTGCACTGATCGAAACCTGGAGCGGTGCCGACGGGTCGCAGATCGATACGGGCGGCATTTTGACGACAAGCGCCAATGCACTCCTGCGTCCTATCCATGAACGCATGCCGGTGGTGGTGCAGCCCGAAGATTTTGCACGCTGGCTCGACTGCAAGCGCTTCTTGCCGCGCGAAGTGGCGGACATCATGCGCCCGGTGCAGGAGGATTTTTTCGAGGCGATACCCGTCTCGGACAAGGTCAATAAGGTGAGCAACGCCACGCCGGATCTGCAGACGCGTGTCGAAGAAACGATGGAAGCTCAGAAAGCACCACAAAAGCGCAAGGCCAAAGCGGAACCCGAAGACAGTTCCGGCGGTCAGCTTTCAATGTTCTGACCGCGTTGCGCGACTTAATAGTGGTCGTTACCGCTTACTTGGCGAATTTTTTGGTGGCCAGTATAGAATGACGACGATTGTCGTTACGGCCTGCGCTGCTGCGCTTTGCTGCCGTCATCAAGGCGGCGACGAGCGCGGCGGGGCCAATTTCACGATACTTGTCGACCAGACGGTCCTGACGCGGTTGCAGTTCACTCTTAGACATTTTTACTTCCTTTCCCCGAAGCGTTCGGTCCCGAATGCTTCTAAAACCAACCGAACTTCGGTTACGCCTAAGTAATTTACACTCACTATTTTGTGATGGATTGAGACCGAATGAAGGCTGTTTGGGGCCGGTTTTGGGGTAATCCGGTTAACGCCCGTCAAGAATTATCGGGGTTGCAGAAATGCAACATTTTGGCAGATGTCCGCGTCTCTCAAGTTTTTCGAAGCGCAATCAAGTTTTTTATCAAACCCGGTATAGGAGGGGCGTCTCTGCGTTTCCTCTGATCTGTGAGCATGCCCAGGTTTTTGAACTTTATTTCGATCGCTGTTTTGGATGCCCCAAAATGAGTTGATAAAATAGACAGTAACTCTTCGTACACCATAAAATTGCAAGGCTGATCGTCAACGAATATGTATCCATGCCCGCGATCTTTTATGTCGAGAATGTGCCGATAATATCCAGTCACGTTTTTGAAAACTTCATCGGGAAGAATTAGATTTGCTGAAAAAATATTGGCCTGAAATTCTAGTCGTTCGTAATTGAAGGTGACTTCTTTTTCGCTATTTATCAGCAGGTCTTTTTCGACGATCGTTTCTGAACTCAGATACATTTCATGGTTTAGGCAGAAATGGCCGATCTCATGACCGATCGTGAACCGTTCTCGATTTTTATTTTCGTGGGCGTTAATAAGAATTAATCTACGTTGAAAGTTTGCAGATCCGAGAGTAACAATTCCATTTTCATCTTGAATTTTCTGGTTTGTGAATTGCAAGTCTATCGATAGACAGGAGCAAACTTTCTCTAGATCAACGGGGCCACTCTTGTAGTTGATTCGTTTTAGCACTTCCGCAGCGGATTTTTTTATGTGTTCGTTGGGAATATAACGAGCAGATACCAAGTCGTGGTCTTTTTTAGATTCGGTTGAGATGTTGGGGTCCAGACTACACAAAAAACGGCCAAGATTTCCGAAAAATCTTCCGTCGTGATAAGCAGAAAATTTAAGGGACTTGGTAGGCGGAGCACTCGAGAAAATCTGGGCTTCAATGAATCTATTTTCAACGAAGATACGTCCCGTGCGATCAGCAATTATATCCAGCCCAGTTTCATCATATTTTACAATGCCCATCTTGTTGTTTAAAGCAACTTTTTCTGCGCCCGATTGTAAGCGTGAGGATATTACTAGGACGCCCTTCACTGCATTCGGGAATATTCGACCTATTTTCGAGGAAAAATCATTTACGTATGTTTCCGGTATATTCCCATTATAGTTCTTACACTCAAATATGACGTGCAGATGGGGTGAGTGTCTGCCTTTTCGATATACCTCCAGGACGATGTCAAATTCAACGTCATCCTCACGTTGCTTGCAATCTTATTTCTTCTTTCTAAAGATTTTACAGTTTTCCGGCGGGTAAATGTCAAAAAGCAATTCTCCGCGATTTTGCTGATCTATAAGGTATCGGTAAAATGCATCTTCAAGTTTATCGCCCTTAAGGGTGGAGTTCACGATTTTTCCTTGAGTTTAGAAAGCAATGGCAGAATGACATGTGCTATTTTATATCCAAATAGTTGTTATTAAAAGTGGAAGATACCCCAGAACTTATGCGAGGAGCTTAGATTTTACGAACGCGAAATAGGGCCCGCGCATACGCCCTTAAAAGCCGCAATAGTGGCTCTGTGCTTTCTGGCAAAATAATCCCCCCCAAGCAAAAGCGCTTGACTGTCGTTCGCCGGACAGGGATAAGTGCTGCCATGAAAACGCCGACCACGAACATTTGTATTTGTGCGATCATTATTGGCTAGCAGCCTGCTGGCCCGGCCGTTTTCGTCTCCCTTCCATAAAACAGGATGATAACGCCCCGGCCAGATGGCTGCGATCCGTTGTGCATTGAATTCACTTGGATTTGCTGGTTTTTTTGGGGAATGGTTCCATGGCTGATGCGCCGCAATTGCGTCTTTACAATACGCTGACCCGCACGAAGGAGGATTTTTCCCCCATCGATGCCGACAATGTGCGCATGTATGTCTGCGGACCCACCGTTTATGATTTTGCCCATATCGGCAATGCGCGCCCGGTCATCGTCTTCGACATTCTTTTCCGGCTTTTACGCCAGGTTTACGGTTCCGAACACGTTACCTATGCGCGCAACATCACCGACGTTGACGACAAGATCAATGCGCGCGCCGCACGCGATTATCCGAAGCTGCCTTTCAACGAGGCCATCCGGCGTGTGACGGAAAGCACCAATGCGCAGTTTCAGGCCGATGTGACGGCGCTCGGCAATCTGGCGCCGAGTGTTCAGCCGCGCGCGACCGAGCATATGGACGAGATGCGCGCGATGATTGACCGTCTGGTCTCCATCGGCGTCGCTTATGTGGCAGAAGATCACGTGCTGTTTTCGCCCTCCGCCATGAACGAGCGCGTCAAGACGTTCGGCGGTCCGCGCTATGGCGCGCTGGCGCGCCGCTCGCTCGATGAAATGCTGGCGGGTGCGCGTGTGGACGTTGCCTCCTACAAGCGTGACGAGATGGATTTCGTGCTGTGGAAGCCTTCAAAGGAAGGCGAACCGGGCTGGCCATCCCCCGCAGGTATCGAGACGCTCGGCCGTCCGGGCTGGCATATCGAATGCTCGGCCATGTCGATGGCCAAACTTCTGGAGCCGTTCGGCGGGGGACTGAAATGCGACGATCCGGACAAGAACCGCTTTGATATTCATGGCGGCGGCATCGATCTGGTCTTCCCGCACCACGAGAACGAAATCGCGCAGTCCTGCTGCGCATTCGGCACCGAGCGGATGGCCAATATCTGGATGCATAACGGCTTCCTGCAGGTCGAAGGGCAGAAAATGTCGAAATCGCTCGGCAATTTCATCACCATTCGTGACGTGCTGAATGGCGGCCTGCCGCAACTGGGTGCGTGGGACGACAACGCAATCCGTGATCGCTGGGTCGGTCTGGCTGCGCGCCTGTCGATGCTGCAAACCCATTATCGCGAACCGATCAACTGGACGGCACAGCGTCTGGCTGAATCAGCCGACGAACTGCGCCGCTGGTATGGTTTGCTGCGTGATGTAAAGTTTGCGGCGCCAGAGAAGCTCACCGCAATCGGTGAAGTGACGGAAGCCCTGTCCGACGATCTGAACAGCTGGGTCGCGATCACCGCATTGCGCAAGGCGTTCAAGAACAAGGATATTGCGACATTGGGCGAGGGCATGGCGCTGATGGGCCTGCTCGATCCTTACTTCGTGACGGCGGAGGATGTGCCGGTGTTCGCCAAAGCGAATGTCGATACGGATGCCATTGAGGCGCGCATTACGGAACGCCTGCGCTTCATCAAGGAGAAGAACTTCACGGAAGCTGATCGCATCCGCGATGCGCTTCTCGCGGAAGGCGTGCAGCTCAAGGATGGCAAGGATCCTGCCACGGGCGAGCGCATGACGACGTGGGATGTGGTAGGCTGACAGCGTTTTTGATTGGGGAGGACCACATGACGCTCGATAACAAGCCGATTTATACCGGCGGCTGCCAATGCGGCGCGGTGCGTTTCCGCGTCGACGGCGCTTTGGGTTCGGCCTCTATCTGTCATTGCCGCATGTGCCAGAAGGCTTTCGGCAATTTCTATGCGCCGCTGGTTTCCGTCGAGCAGGCAAAACTGGAATGGACGCGCAACGAGCCCAAGCGTTTTCGCTCTTCCAATCATGTGCAACGCGGGTTCTGCCCGGAATGCGGAACCCCGCTCACCTATGAAGCGCCGGATGGCATCGCGCTCGCCATCGGTGCGTTCGATGCGCCGGAGGAAGTGGAGCCGACCGTGCAATGGGGCATCGAAAAGCAGCTTCCTTATGTGAGCGGACTTGCAAACCTTCCCGGCTATGCAACCGAACGCGATCCGGAGAGCATCGAATTTGTCAGGACGATGATTTCCTATCAGCATCCAGACTACGACACAGATAATTGGCCGCAACGGTAACGTTGAACCAATAGAGACCCACCGACAGGCAGGCATTTATGGCACGCGAACGCATCTACATCTACGACACGACCTTGCGCGACGGGCAGCAAACCCCCGGCATTGATTTTTCTGTCGAGGACAAGAAGTCGATTGTCGCGCTGCTTGAGGAACTGGGCGTCGATTATGTCGAGGGCGGCTATCCGGGCGCCAATCCGACCGATACGGCTTTTTTCAAGCGCCGTCAGACGTCGCGGTCGAAATTTACCGCCTTCGGCATGACCAAACGTGCTGGTGTTTCCGCGTCGAACGATCCGGGACTGTCGAGCCTACTGCAGGCTTCCGCCGATGCTGTTTGTTTCGTTGCCAAAAGCTGGGACTATCATGTGCGGCTGGCGCTTGGCTGCACCAATGAGGAAAATCTGGAATCGATCACGGCATCGGTGACGGCTGCGCGTATGGCGGGCCGTGAGGCGCTGGTCGATTGCGAACACTTCTTTGACGGCTACAAGGCTAATCCGGACTATGCGCTGGAATGCGCGAGGGCGGCTTATACGGCGGGCGCACGCTGGGTTGTGCTGTGTGACACCAATGGCGGTACGCAGCCGCATGAAATTGCCGAAATCGTCAATGCGGTGAAGGCCGTGGTGCCCGGTGAAAGCCTCGGCATCCACGCCCATAATGACACGGAACAGGCCGTTGCCGTTTCGCTTGCCGCCATCGATGCCGGTGTGCGGCATGTGCAAGGCACGCTGAACGGTATTGGCGAGCGCTGCGGCAATGCCAATCTGGTTTCGCTGATCCCGACGCTGCTGCTCAAGCCATACTGGTCGGAGCGGTTTGAACTCGGCATCAAACCGGCTTCGCTGAAGGCGATCACCCGTATTTCGCGTGCGTTTGACGATATTTTGAACCGTCCGCCGACCGAGCAGGCGCCTTATACCGGCACATCAGCTTTCGCGACGAAAGCGGGCATCCATGCTTCGGCCTTGCTCAAGGAACCGCAGACCTACGAACATGTTCCGCCGGAAACGGTCGGCAACAGCCGTCGCGTCATGGTTTCGGATCAGGGTGGCAAGTCTAATTTCATCGCCGAGCTGGAGCGTCGCGGCATCCGCGTTGCGAAAGACGATGTCCGCCTCGATACGCTGATCACGCTGGTCAAGGAGCGCGAGGCGGAAGGCTATGCCTATGAGGGCGCGGATGCAAGTTTCGAACTTCTGGCGCGCAATATGCTCAATCCGCAGCCGGAATTCTTCAAGGTCGAGTCGTTCCGTTGTCTCGTCGAGCGCCGTTTCGATGCCAATGGCATGCTGAAGACCGTGTCGGAAGCGGTGGTCAAGGTGGAGGTCGATGGCGAAGTGCGCATGTCTGTCGCCGAAGGCCACGGCCCGGTCAATGCACTCGACATTGCACTGCGCAAGGATCTCGGTCGCTATCAGGCGGAAATCGAAGATCTCGAACTCGTGGACTTCAAGGTGCGTATCCTGAATGGCGGTACGGCGGCGATCACGCGCGTCCTGATCGAGTCGGGCGACGCCACAGGCGCGCGCTGGCGCACGGTTGGCGTTTCGGACAATATCATCGATGCCTCATTTCAGGCGCTGATGGATTCCGTGAATTTTAAACTTATGAAAAACCGCGCCATGGCCGGGCTTGCGGCTGCGGAATAACCGCCATCATTCACTAGGATTGATGCTTCAATCAGTTTAATTGAATGGATTTTATGTATTGAGAAGCGCATAGCAGTGGCTGAACAAGTCATCTGCTATGCGATTTATTCAAAAGCGGATTTGCTTTCGAGTGGAGAGAGACAATGACCGATGAGACCCTGTCCGATACCCGTCTTTCGGATGGGGCCAGAGGTTTTCTCATGGCGTTCGGCGCCTATGCGCTTTGGGGCGCATTGCCGTTTTATCTGAAAATGGTAGCCCATATTCCGGCTATGGAAGTGGTGTCTCACCGCGTCATCTGGTCGGTGCCGGTTGCTTTGCTGCTGCTGGTCGCGCTTGGGCAATTCAAGGATATTCTCAACGCAGTTCGACAGCCGCGTATGCTCGCAATGGCGGCGCTGACCGCAGCGCTTATCACCGCAAACTGGACCATTTATGTCTGGGCGGTCGCGCATGACCAGGTCATGGGCGCAGCACTTGGTTATTACATCAATCCACTGTTCAATGTGGTGCTGGGCGGCCTGTTTCTCGGTGAACGGTTGAGCAAGGTGCAATATGTCGCTGTCGGCCTTGCCGCGGCAGCTGTCCTGCTGCTCACGTTCAATGCCGGCGGCTTGCCTTGGGTGTCGCTCGCTTTGCCGGTGTCCTTCGGTCTCTATGGCTTCTTCCGGAAATCACTGCCGATGCAGCCATTGCAGGGCTTCACGCTTGAAGTGCTGATCCTGTGTATTCCGGCGCTCGCCTATGTGGCATGGCTCGGCTCGACTGGTCAGGACCATTTCTTCGCCGGTCCGGTTTCGAATGTCGGTCTCCTGCTGCTTGCCGGTCCGTTCACCGCCATCCCGCTTATTCTTTATGCGGGCGGTGCAAAACTTCTGCGCTACACCACGCTTGGGCTGATGCAGTATATGACGCCCACCATGTTGTTTTTCTTCGCGATTTTCATCTTCCACGAGCCGTTTTCGACCGTGCAGCTTGGCGCTTTCGTGCTGATCTGGGCGGGGCTTGCGCTCTACTCCTGGTCGACACTGTCCCAGCACCGCCGCAACCGCGCGCGGGACTGACCAGCAATCATAAATAATTTGTGATTTACCTCCGGTGGATAACCTCCACCGGAGGTCTTAATTTGGCCGCTCTATCAGCATCAGTTCCGCCGATATTTGCAGAGAACCTAGAGTATTGTCGGTATGGCCCCGAGGGCAGGATACTTCCATCGCAAGCTTGCGGTTGCGACGGTGAACCCATTGGGGTCCGTCTTTGCACCTGCTGGCACAAATATGAAGGCGGAACCGTTATCACATCGTAGCCTTGGGCCGGTGCGCTGGGTTCGCTTTTCCTTGCATACGCATATGCGCTTCTGTCTCGCGCTGGCCTCCGTCACGGTCATTGCCGGTGGCGCGATGATACTCGCGACCGGCGGGCTTGTGCGCCATGGTCGTGCCGCACAGCCAGCTTTTGCCAGCCCGACAAGCTTGGTTCGCCGGCATCGCGCCGCAGCCAAAGATGCGCGGCTGGTGCCCGCCGCGATTAATGACTTAAGCCATCGCGTGTCGCGCCGCATCGATATCGCGGAAGGCGTCGAGGATGGCGATGCGCGGCTTTATACCTATCAGCACGTGGTGCTGGATGTGAAAGGCCGCGACGCCAGGCGGCCCGCCATTGACGATACGATGGATGGAACAACAATAGCGGCCAAGTGTTGCGAACCGGCGCAACCGCTGTCCGAACTGGAGCGCGGCGTTCCGGTCAATGTCAGCCTTGCCAAGCCCGCCGCCCATGAGAAGGCGGATGTGCATGAAATCATCGTTGCGCCGCAATCGCGGGAACGAATAGAGGCGCTTTTGCAGGCCGCGGGGATCGCCGCCGAAGACAGTCAGAGATTGGAAGAAGCGCTGGCCCGCACCGAATTGCTTCCGGGCGACAATCTGGAACTGCTGGTCGACAAGAAAGACGGCAGCGATGCCGCCGCCCATGTTTCGCTGGCCCGCTTCAACCACGGCAATGCCAACAAGGCCGTTTATGGTCGGGCAGATGACGGTGTCTTTCATTCGACCGGTAATGAGCGGCTTTTTGCGCGTTTGTCCCGCGATGCCATGCTGAGCGCCTATCATCCATCGGCTCCGGCGGAAAACAGCAATGGCTCGATAGAAACGAGGCTGGTTCAGGCGGGCGCTCCACGAGAAATCGTGCGTGAAGTCGAGAAGCTTGCGGAACAGAACGGTGTCGTGCTGGAGAAGGGCGTCAATGCGCCGGATCTGATCGACCTTCTTTTCAGGAAAAGCGCAGAAACCGACCCGGAACTGGTATTTGTGGAATTCACCACCAACGGTAAAAGCAAGCGCCTCTACCGTCACGAAGGCAAGGGCGGCGCCACGGACTACTTCAACGAGGATGGCTCCTCGATGACCAAATATCTGATGCACAAACCTTTGCCGAACGGGCGACTGAACGATGGTTTCGGCTGGCGTATCCACCCGGTTCTGCACGTCCGCAAGCATCATAACGGTGTCGATTACGACGCACCGATAGGTTCGCCGATCGTGGCTGCGGGCGACGGCGTCGTGGAACTGATTTCATACCAGAAGGGTTATGGCAAATATGTGCGTATCCGCCATCAGGGCGGTTACAGCACCACCTATGCGCATCTTTCATCGGCCAAGGAAGGACTGCGCGTCGGCCAGCATGTCAAGCAGGGCGAAGTCATCGCCTATGTCGGCTCGACCGGCTATTCCACGGGTCCGCATCTTTATTATGAGCTGAAAGTCGGCGATCAATATGTCGACCCGCTGACCGCGCGCCTCAATGCCGGTGAAAAGCTCTCCGGTTCGTCGCTGTCGAGTTTCCGCGAGGAAATCGATCACGTCGGTCAGATCGTCGATGAAATGACGCTGCCGATTCTGAAAGACGGCTCAGACGCCAAGGACAAGACCGAACCGCATGACCGACCGGCCAATAGTCAAAAGGCGGGCCGGGTGGCTGGTGGCCACCATTAAATCACGTCATGGGCGATGGGCATTCGCCAGAGTGACGAATTCTTCGACGCTGAGCGTTTCGGCGCGGCGGGTGCCGTCAATGCCGGTCTTTTCCAGAAGGGCCGCACCGCCGATGGGTTTCAGGCTCTGGCGCAGCATCTTGCGCCTTTGTCCGAAAGCGGCCTGCGTCACCTGACCGAGTGCCGCCGCATTGCAGGGCAGCGGATTTTCGAGCGGAACGATGTGCACCACGGACGACATGACTTTCGGCGGCGGTGTAAAGGCCTGCGGTGGCACGTCGAACGCGATCCTGGATTTTGTCCGCCAGCCTGCCAGCACGCCGAGGCGTCCATAATGATCGCTGTCGGGTGTTGCCACAATGCGTTCTGCCACTTCGCGCTGGAACATCAGCGTCATGGAGGAATAGAACGGCGGCCACGGCTCGACCAGAAGCCAGTTCAAAAGCAGCTGCGTGCCGACATTATAGGGCAGATTGGCCACGATGCGCGGCTTGGGGCCATCGGGAAACAGTGTCTTGAAATCCTGCTCCAGCGCATCGCCGGAGATGATCCGCAAGCGGCCCGGATAATGGGCCTCTATTTCCGCCAGCGCCTCAAGGCAGCGTTCGTCGCGCTCGATTGCCGTCACGTAGGCGCCCTGCGCCAGAAGGGCGCGGGTCAACCCACCGGGGCCGGGGCCAACCTCGATAACTGGCTGGTCCTTCAGATCGCCCGCCTGACGGGCGATCTTGGAAGTCAGATTGAGATCGAACAGAAAATTCTGCCCGAGAGACTTCTTCGGCATCAGGTCATGCCGTTCGATGACTTCGCGAAGGGGGGGCAGATTGTCGATGCTCATGCCTTGGAACCTGTTGTATTTTTTGCCAGCTCATGCGCAAGCCGGATCGCTGCCATCAGACTGTCTGGTCGCGCTAAGCCCTGACCTGCAATGTCGAACGCTGTGCCATGATCCGGCGAGGTGCGGATAAAGGGCAGGCCCAGCGTCACATTGACGGTTTCGTCAAAGGCGAGCGCCTTGGCTGGTATCAGGGCCTGATCGTGATACATGCAGATGGCTGCATCATATGCCGCACGCGCTTGAGGGTGGAACATCGTATCGGCGGGCAGGGGACCGCGCACGTCGATGCCCTCCAGTTGCAATTGTTCCACTGCGGGGCGAATGATCGCGTCGTCTTCCTTGCCCATGGCGCCGCCTTCGCCCGCATGCGGGTTGAGGCCGGAAAGCGCCAGACGCGGCTTGGCAATCCCGAACCGCTCGCGCAGTTCATGCGCCGTGATGCGCGACACTTCGAGAATATTCTCGGTCGTGAGCTGGCGCGGCACTTCCACAAGCGGGATGTGAATGGTCACGGGGACGGCGCGCAATTGCGGCCCGGCGAGCATCATCACCGGCGTGATTGTCGTGCCAGCGTGATGGCTTGCAAGCTCTGCCAGAAATTCGGTGTGCCCCGGATGCTGGAATCCGGCTTCATAAAGTGGCTTCTTGGCAATCGGGCAGGTGACGACGGCGGACGTCTCGCCAGCG
This sequence comes from Brucella sp. NBRC 113783, assembly GCF_040372265.1. NCBI lineage: Bacteria > Pseudomonadati > Pseudomonadota > Alphaproteobacteria > Hyphomicrobiales > Brucellaceae > Brucella > Brucella sp. NBRC 113783. Next base: position 1,043,736 of record NZ_BAABRX010000001.1, read on the forward strand.
AGCGTAAGCGCGACAGCGCGCTCAATCGCTTCAACTGTGCCTGCGGCATTGTCAGTCAGTGGTTTACCAGCGCTTTCGCTGTGCTTGTTCACGAGCGGCAAGACGGGCAAAGCGCGTGCAAAAACCTCGCGCGATGCGGCAGCGTCTGCGACCGCTTCGATCTGGACGTCGAGATTGAGAAGCCGCGCGCGTGCTTCAAGCTGTGCAGGATCGGCCAGCAGCACAAAAGGGGGCAGGGACAATTCATCCCGTCTGAGCCAGACGGCCAGCGCGATATCCGGGCCGACACCGGATGGGTCGCCGATAGTAACCGCGAGCGGAAGAACAGACTGTGCGCACATGCTTCTGATTCCAAAAATAAAGCTGGCAACCGGAAAATACCGTGCCAGCTCATATCATTGCCTTATCCTGAACGACAGCTGTGCTGTCGCCGGAATGTTAGCGATTAACGATGGTGGCTTTCTTGCGCAGCTCATCCAGATATTTGGTGGCAAGCGCGTCCGCCTTCTTTTCCTGACCTTCTGGCGTGTCCGCGCCCTCCATGGAGAAAACGAGCTGTGCGACGCGGTCATCGGAAAGCTGGCGCGTGGCGCAGACGGCGAGGAATTCGACGCCCTTTTCCGTGTCATGCGGCGGTGTCGTGCGGCCCACGCCAGCGGCCTTCACATCCTTCGACCATTCACCCGGCAGCTGCTGTTCGATAATGCGCCCAAGATCGCGGACAGTCACATCGATAATGCCTTTTGCCTGCTGGCGCGTCGCGTCGCAGCTCTGGAAGCGCGAACGAAGCGCATTGGCTTCCTGACGGCGCTTGGCGAGAAGGGCGGGCGACCGCTTAGAGGTCGGTACGACGAAGATGACCTGCTGCAGATGATATTCGGTCGCAACAGGCTTCTTGCCGCCGTCCTTCAGCATGCGCTGAACGGCATCCTGTTCGCTAACCATGCCTGTGGCACGAAAACGAGCGCTGACAAGGCGTCCCCAGCCCATCTGGACCATGATGTATTTCTTGAAATGGTCCGGCGTAACACCTGCCTGATTGAGCACTTGATTCAACTGCGCAAGCGTCATCTTGTTGCGCGTGGCAAAGCCCGCATAGGCCTGATCGACTTCCTGATCGGAAACGTTGATGCCGCGGCTCTTCATCTCGATGCGCTTCAGCATTTCGTCAGTCAGTTCCTGACGGGCGAGCTGGGCGGTATTGCCGCCCTTGCGCTGCAGCTTCAAAAAAGCTGCCCGGCGCTGAATATCGCCATTGGTGATCGCATTGCCGGAAACGACAACCTTGACCTCAGCTTCCCCAGCGGCAAAAGCCGAGGTGGGAAGCGCAACCGTGCCGAGCGCCGTCAGACAGACAGCCGCGCTTAACAGGGAGGCGAAAAGAGGTCTTGCAAACATCATCTTGTTTCCCGATTTCCTTACGGTCGGTGAACGAAACCCTTCACCGGATGTGCTCATTCGGTTCCGGATATGCTTGTCATCGAGCCGCAAGAGTATCGGAAACCAACTATATTGCTGTCTGTATAGAGGAGCCAGTGCGGCGAAACAATGACCCTCGCGCATTTTACAAGACGATTGGAGATTGTTTACTGAACGAAATCGCAAATTTCGGAAGTGCCGTTTTTTATTGGGAACAGCTTTGAGCAGATTTGATCGGAAACATAAGAATATGTTTCCGATCAAAAATCTTAGAATGTCTGGTTGCCACTGCCGATATCGCCGAGCGTGCGCAACGAGATGTTGAAGCCGATGCCGTGCGAAGCCTTGTCCTCACCGGGATTACGCGTCTGCGTATATGCCATCATGTAAGTGAAGCATTCGTCATCATAGGCAAGGCCGGACGATGCACGGACGAGGGTATTCGACACGAGATCGTAAGTGCCCGAGCCGAAAACACGCCAGTTCGCATTGACCTTGGCCGAAGCGGTGCCGCTCACTTCCTGACGCAAATCATTATAGCCATAGGCTGGTTGTGGCGTGATATAGGCGTATTGCGCCGTGAGCGTCAGCTTTTGCCAGCTCTGCTGCACTTCCAGTTCACCGCGACGTACCGACAGGCTGTCCTTATCGAAGCGACCGCGTGCAGCCAGCGCCAGACCGGTCGAATTGGACGTGCCAATCATCGCAACATAGTCCGAACGTGCGCTGTCGAGACCCGAATCCGCACCGACATTCACGAAGTCGCTCGTTGCATAGGAATTCAGGCCGCCCAGCTGGAACGACTGCCCCGCCAAGGCGTAGAGCGCCCAATCGCTGTTGTTGAAGCTGCCGGAGTAGCGGAAGCCGAGATTGGCGCGCGTGCCGCCTTCAACGCGGTCATAACCAGAGAACTTGTCGCGCGAGAACAGGTTCGTCGCGTCGAAGACAAAGCTCTGTGCATCTTCGTTCGGCAATTCACCAGCATAACGCTCATTGTTGCGCACATAGATCTGCGCAATTGGTTCGAGGATATGCGTTGAACTGGTGCTCGAGAACAGGATCGGCCAGCGCAATTCGAGGCCCGCAGTCGCCATGGCGCGCAGTGCTTCGGAGCGTACGACGGCGTCTGTGTATCCAGCGGAGGAAAGATCGAGATTCGTATTGGCACCAATTGCATCGGCACGCAATGCGAGCAATGGCGTAATAACCAGGCCGGATGGCGTGATGTAGGTACGCTTCCATTCCGCTTCACTCGTTAAACGAGCACTTGTTCCACCAAAACCCGGTACACGAGGGTAGCGAGTACCCAAAGGCGTCACATTATCGTTGTCGCGATAAAGCGCTTGCAGATTGGTGTTGATGCTCAACTCGCCGCCATAAACAGATTCAGGCAGCGTATAGGAATAATCCAGACTTGGAAAAACCCAAGGCTGCTTCGAATGTATCTCGTTTGGATCGCCCGGCAGAAGGGACTCCTGCACATTGAAGCGATAGAAATTCAGATCGAAGTAATTACGGTTGTTGATACCGGTCAGGTAAATCTTCGAAACCTGCGTTCCGGCGTTATATCCTTCGATATTATAGGTGCGGCTGAAATTACGGTCGCTTTGGGCCATGACGTCCCAGCCGTAACGCCAACGGGAATTGATCTCGAAATCACCTTTCGAGGACACCATGCCGCGGTTGTCCACATCGCGATCAACCGTCGCGACATCAAACTCACCGGGTTTGGCCTGATGCATGCCTGCGATACGCAGGTTATAGGTGCCGTTTTCAAGGCGATGGCGCCACTCGGCTTCGGTCAGGAAGCCCTGCTTCGTGTAATAGGTCGACGAAAGGGTCACGTCGTAATTCGGTGCAAGAGCCCAGAAATAGGAGTTCTTGATGCCGAAACCGAGATCGTCCTTATAGGCAAAGCCCGGGAACAGGAAGCCGCTCTTGCGCTTGACCGTTGGGTCAGCCATTTCAAACGCCGGGAACCAGGCCAGCGGAATGCCGAGAAACTCGAACTTGCCGCGCTCGAACCGCACCGTCTTCGTGGTGCTGTTCCAGATGATCTTGCGGGCCTTGATTTGCCACAGAACAGGCCTGTCGGGGTCTTTCTTACACGCTTCGCAAGCCGTGTAGACGCCGTTATTGAATGTCGTGATTTCGCCGTTGCTGCGCTCAGCACTTTCGGCGGCAAAACGCGTATTATCCGTCGTCTCGACGCGCAGGCCATTGACGAAGCCGTCGCGGAAACTGTCGGTGACATCCATGTGATCGGAATAGATTTTGTTGCCGTCGCGTTCGACAACTTCCACATTCCCGGTCGCCGTCATGCGTCGGGTTTGCTGGTTATAGGTCACCTTATCGGCGACAAGGCGGTTGCCGTCATACTCGATCTTGACCCGACCCTGAGCGGTAACGGTGTTCACATCGCGATCATAGACAAGCTCATCCGCCTGCAGAAGCATCCGTGCATTCGGATCGCTCTGATAATTGGCTCCCAATGCGTCCTGCGCCGAAGCGGGCGAGGGCATGACTGCGACAGATATGAAAGGCAAAGCAAGGACGCACGCCAAGGCGGTCCCGCGCGAGAAGCGCGTGAGCAGCTGGGGCAATACCATGCGGGTGTTACTCAAACCCACTAACCATCCTCCTTATGCAACAAAAAGGAGACACCAAAGAATGTCGCAATAATCACAGGAACCCAGGCAGCTACAAACGGCGGGACGAATCCCGCATTGCCGAATGCTTTGACCAGTACCGAAACGACATAAAGCATGAAGCCAGCGACAACGCCACCCAGAATCATCGCGCCGGACTGGCCGAAACGCACAAATTTCAGGGACACTGTTGCAGCAATGAGCGTCATCGCCATCAGAAGCGCAGGCAAAGCCAGAAGTGACTGGTATTGCATGTCAAATGCGTTTGCTGAATAGCCGAATGAACGCGCGACTTCGATCTTGCGTCGTAGTTGGGTGAAGGGAATCGTATCGGGAGAAGCGAGCTTCTCTTCGACATATTCGGGTCGCAGCTGCGTGGGGATCGCAAAACTGTCCATTTTCTTGGGCTCTTCGCCGCGCGCGAATCGCGTCACGTCGGTAAGCTGCCAATGACCATCCATCAGCTGGGCCACGCGGGCGTCGTAACGCACGCTGATATTCTTCTGGCTGTCGAACTGGATGAATGTCGCGTCGGCCAGCCTCGCGCCCTGATCCAGAATGCTCTTCGCGCCGATGATGGTTTCGCCTTCGTCGGTCTTCTGGCGAAGCCATGGATCGCGCAGCGCGGAAACATCGGTCACTTTGCCGTTTTTCCATGTCGCCGCAATTTCCTCAGCCTTGGAGAAGCCATAGGCCGCCAGCGGATTGAGCACCAGAATCGTCGCGACGCCGAATAGCAGCGCGCCGAAGCAGGCGGGCAGCAGAAATTGCCAGGCCGAGACACCAACCGAACGCGCGACGACCAGCTCATATTTGCGGTTAAGCGAAATCAGCGTCGCCATTGCGGAAAACAGCGCCACGAATGGAATCATCTGCTGCATGATAAACGGCACGCGCATGGCGGAAAGGCCAAGCGCCGCCCACACCGTATAGTCAGGCAGATTGGAGAGTTTGCTGGCATTCTCGGTGAAGTCGAGAAGCATCGAAAGCGCGAAAATGCCGAGCAGAAAATAGAAGGTGATCTGCACGTAGCGCGTGAAGAAGTATCGACCGAGCGTCCAACCGATCATGCCTGACCTCCCGCATTGCCGCGGAAGCGGCCCGTCACGCGATCATAAAGATCGGAAACAAACTTCCGGAGACGGTCGAAGCTGTCGAGCAATCTGTCGTTCCACTTGTTGGGCAGCCCGATGCTGCGCCCGGTCGCCAGCGCAAAACCGGTGAAGAGCATGACGGCAATCGGCACGAAATACATCACGACAATATAGGATGCGTCCTTGTCTGCGCGATCCGAGGCGAAATACCCGGCCCAATAGACGAGAAGGGCGGTGCTGATGGCCGAAAACGATGCGGACACCCGTGCTTCACGATGCGAGCGGGAATCGCCGGCGAAAGCCAGTGCGATCATCGCAAAGACCACCGGATAGAGCCATTGTGTCAAACGGCGATGCAGTTCCGCCTTATAACGCAGCGGGCGCGTTTGCAGGATCGGATCGTTCGGGTCCGGATTGAGCAGATAGGACAGCGGACGGTCCTTGGCATAAATCACATAATCGTCGCCGGCAGAGGCAAACTGGCTGAGGTCGAAAGCATAGGAATCGAATTTGATGATCGAAACCGTGCCATCGGACACACTGCGGCGCTGCACTTCGCCATTCTGCATGAGCAGCATGTTGGCGCCGGTCTCCGTCGTGGCGATGCCACCGTCGGCTGCGTAATAGATGAGATCGAGCGACGGATCGCGGGAATCCGCGATGAACAATCCGCCAATGCTACCATCGGAACGGCGCTCGGCCACCTGAATATAGAGATTGTCAGCCAACTTGCGGAAGCTGCCTTCCTGCACGATCAGATTGACGAGGTCGGCGCTGGCATTGGCGATCATCGCGCGCATGTTCATGCGCGCATAAGGATCGACATAATTGGCGACGAGAAACGAAACGATGGAAATCACCGCCGCAAGCATCAGAATCGGGCGCATGACAGCACTGCGCGGCGCGCCCGATGCATTGATGACGACAAGTTCGGAGTCCTGGTTCATCGTCGAGAGCGTCTGGGTGATGGCGATGATCAGTGCAAAAGGCATCACCAGCGGGATGGCGGACGGGATCAGCAGCGAACTGAACTGAATGATCGTCTGAAAAGTCTGTCCGCTGGTCGTCAGAAAGTCGATGCGCTGAAGCACCTGCACCGTCCACGTAATGCCCACCGCCGCGCCCAGCACCGCGAGGAACATGATCGCCACGCGGCGCAGGATGTACAACTCTATCAATCGCATAGGTGGAGTTTACATCCCGGTTCCGTTGAAGGAGCCCATTCACCATTTTGGAACGGCACTCGCAATAATGAACTTAATCTAATGCCGCTTGGCTAAGATTGCCCGAATAAACGCAGTTAACAGATTACTAAAAGCGAAGCGCTGGCGCTAGCTGTTGTCTGTTAAAAGGATTGAAATGTCCGAGGCAACATGTTTCTGCGCAACAGCTGTTGGAATGACCGAGGGTGTGACCAGAATATCGATTGCATGTGATGGCGCTTCACCCAAGTTAACGCAAAACTGATAAGGAAGGGCTTGCACCCTTGCTGTTTCGCCATATTCGTCTCACATGAGTGATGAAAAGTCGCGACACAATCGTGTCATTTGTTCATCGGCCATCGGTTTGGAGTTATCATGTCTAAACGTCCTTCGATTTCTTTCAGCGCGTTTGAAGCACCCGAAAAAGGCGCAGCCATCGTTCTGGTTGCCAAAGGCGGAGGCTTCGCTGAAGAGGCGGCGCAGGCTGTCGGTGGGGCGGAAAAGATTGCGCGCATCCTCGAAATCTCGGATTTCACCGGCGCATTGGGCAAGACTGCTGAAGCAATCGAAACGACGGCTGGCGGCATCGACAAGATTATTCTCGTCGGCGTTGGCGAGCCGGGCAAGCTTGGCAATGACGACTGGCTGAAGATCGGCGGTGCGGCATTTTCGCGAATCGGCAAGTCCGAGCGCGCGACTGTCACGCTGGCTCTGCCGGAAACGACGATTGCGGGCGACGAAGCTGCCGATGTGGCGCTTGGCATGATTCTGCGGTCCTACAAGTTCGACCGTTACAAGACGCGCAAGAACGAGGAAAACGCCGAGCCGAAACACGCCGCGAAGATCACCATCAACGTTGCCGATACGCACAGCGCGAAGAAGGCCTTTGAAGTGGCTGAAGCCATTTCCGATGGCGTCATTCAGGCGCGCAATCTCGTCAACGAGCCGGCCAATGTACTCGGCCCGGTGGAGTTTGCCGAAGAAGCGGAAAAGCTTGAGAAGCTCGGCGTGAAGATCGAGATTCTCGGTGAAAAGGAAATGAAGAAGCTTGGCATGGGCGCGCTTCTCGGGGTTGCGCAAGGATCGGTGCGCCCGCCGCGTCTCGTCGTCATGGAGTGGCAGGGCGCGAAGGGCAAGGAAAAGCCCGTCGCATTTGTCGGCAAGGGCGTCGTGTTCGACACGGGCGGCATTTCGATCAAGCCCGCTGGCGGCATGGAAGACATGAAGGGCGATATGGGTGGCGCGGCAGCCGTAACGGGCCTGATGCGCGCGCTGGCCGGACGCAAGGCCAAGGTCAATGCGATTGGTGTGATCGGCCTTGTGGAAAACATGCCTGACGGCAATGCGCAGCGTCCAGGTGACATCGTCACCACCATGTCTGGCCAGACCATCGAGGTTATCAACACCGATGCGGAAGGCCGTCTGGTGCTGGCGGATGCGCTGCACTACACCAATGATCGCTTCAAGCCGCGCTTTATCATCAATCTGGCCACGCTGACCGGCGCGGTCATGGTTGCGCTCGGCCAGTATCATGCAGGTCTGTTCTCCAACGACGATGAACTCGCTGACCAGCTTTACGATGCCGGTCAGGCGACGGGTGAGAAGTTGTGGCGTCTGCCGCTCGGCGCCGAATATGACAAGATGATCGATTCGAAATTCGCCGATATGAAGAACAGCGCCGGTCGTTACGGCGGCTCGATCACCGCTGCTCAGTTCCTGAAGCGCTTTGTCGGTGAAACGCCGTGGGCGCATCTCGACGTGGCAGGCACAGCAATGGGGTCTCCGGCAAATGAATATAGCCAGACCTGGGCTTCCGGTTACGGCGTGCGTCTGCTCGACCGCCTTGTCCGCGACCATTTCGAAAGCTAAACTCTTTTTGAAACAAGAAGATGGGGCGGGAATGTGAATCATTTTCTCCGCCCCGCTTCGCAGACAGTTCTGGGAAGTGCATGGCAGAAATCCTGTTCTACCATCTGACGGAATCGACACTCGACGAAGCTCTGCCGGGCCTCGTCGAGCGATCGCTTGGGCGCGGCTGGCGCGTGACGGTGCAGACCGTCAGCGAGGAAAGGCGGGATGCGCTGGACAATCTGCTGTGGACCTTCTCCGACACGTCCTTCGTTGCCCACGGCACCGATGCGGAACCGAACCCGGAGCTGCAGCCTGTCCTGCTGACGACGACCGAAAACAATGCCAATGGCGCAACCGTCCGCTTTCTGGTGGAAGGCGCCGGGCTGGAGCAGGTCGGCAATTTCGAACGGCTTGTGGTGATGTTTGACGGTCACGATCAGGACCAGCTCGATATTGCGCGCGGACAATGGAAAGCCTTCAAGGCGGAGAACCACGATTTGACTTACTGGCAGCAGACGCCGGATCGCCGCTGGGAGCGGAAAGCCTGATGCGTCCGGTTTTTGTTGCGATGATCGTGGCGGGCGTCGGGCTTGGCTTGGGCTACCCGTGGTATATGCGCCATTTCACCGGCAGCGAGATCGGTCGCTGGACAATGCTGGAAAACCGGCAGAGCGGTTTCAAGGTGCAGCAAGTGCGCCTTGAAACGGGCGATGCGCCGGTGCGGGTCTTCATCGATGCCACGCCTTTGCCGGGCTATGTGCCTGCAGAACGCCGGTCCGCGCTGACGCTTGCCGTCAGCCGCGACGGCCAGCCGGTTCTGTCGCAGGGGCTTGATTTCGTTTCGAACAGCAGCTCCGTCAATACGGACCGCCCGCAGGACGGGACGCCGCTGCGCCAGAGTGCGGGCGATATTGATCCGGTCATCCCCGGCCAATATGCGTTTCGTCTTGTTCAGGGCAATACGGACGGCCTGCAAATATCGAAGGCCGATCTGGTTCTGCGCCGTGGAGCGGAAACACCGGACGAAACCTTTACCACCATCGGTCTGGTTTTGGGCGTGCTGGGCGTCTATGGCCTGATGCGCACCCGTCTGCGCCGACAGAGCTGATCCTATGCAGCTTGTCCGCACCATTTCAGACCGTTTGCTTTTGCTTCTTTTGTCGGCTGTGGTGGCATTTATCGCCTTGTTTCCGCTTGAGCGGCTTGGCGTTTTCGGCTCGTCTTTTGAAGGATCGAGCGGATACGTCGCGGTCTATTTCGGATTTCCGATCCTGACCGTCATTTTCGCGGTTCTGGCAGTCCGCTTCGGGCCAAGACCGTTGCCGGTCTGGGCGCGCATCGCCGGATGGGTGCTGCTGGCGCTTGTGTTCGCTCTTGGATTTATCGGTTGAGCAATGGCGGATTAATCCGCCATCGCCTCTTCATATTCCGATGAAAGCTCCAGCCATTTTTCTTCCGCGCTCGCGAGCGCGGATTTCGCATCGCTCATATCCTTGTTGATGCGAATGGCTTTCTGAGGCTCTTTCTCGTAGAGCGCCGGATCTTCCAGTTGAGCGGCGAAAGCTTGAATCTGTTTCTGCAGTTTCTGCATCAAGCTTTCGGTTTCCTTGATCTTTTTCTGCAAGGGCGCCATGGCTTCACGCTTTTGCGCGGCAAGCTTGCGCTGCTCCGCCTTGTTGACCTTCGGCCCTTCGTCACGTTCGGAAGCCGGTTCACCCTTGGCGTCGGCCAGAACGATCTGGCGATATTCATCAAGATCGCCTTCAAACGCTTTCACGCCGCCCTCGCGCACCAGCCAAAGCCGTTCCATCGTGGCTTCGATCAGATGGCGGTCATGCGCGATCAGGATGACAGCACCGTTGAAGGCGTTGAGTGCGTGGACCAGCTCTTCGCGACTGTCGATGTCGAGATGGTTGGTCGGTTCGTCGAGGATCAAAAGGTTTGGACCGTGGAAGGTCGCAAGCCCCATCAGAAGACGCGCTTTCTCCCCGCCAGAAAGATCCTTGGCGGGTGTCAGCATCTTTTCCGTCGAAAGCCCCATTCGCGCCACGCGCGAGCGAACCTTTGCTTCGGGCTCGGTCGGCATCAGCTTGCGCACATGTTCGCTGGCGTTGTCTTCCGGCACCAGATCGTCCAGCTGATGCTGTGCGAAAAAGGCCACCTTCAGATTGGGTGAAATGGTCAGCGTGCCGTTTTCAGGCTTCAACCGGCCCGCGATCAGCTTGGCCAGTGTGGACTTACCATTGCCGTTTGATCCCAGCAGCGCGATGCGGTCATCATTATCGATGCGCAGCGTCACATTGCGCAGCACCGGCTTGCCCGGCACGTAGCCGACATCGGCGTGGTCCAGCGCGATGATGGGCGAGGCGGCCTTCTTTTCCGCGTCGGGAAAGCTGAACGGCTGCACATGGCTCTCGACATAAAGGTCGATCGGTTTCAACCTCTGCAACGCCTTGAGGCGGGACTGCGCCTGCTTGGCCTTGGTGGCCTTGGCGCGGAACCGCTCGACAAAGGATTCCATGTGCTTGCGGTGCGCTTCCTGCTTGGCATGGGCCTTTTGCTGCAATTCCAGCATTTCATGCCGCTGCCGCTCGAACTGATCGTAATTGCCGCGCCAGAAGCTGATTTTCTTCTGGTCGAGATGCATAATCGAGGTCGTGGCCGAATTCAAAAGATCGCGGTCATGGCTGATGATGATGACTGTGTGCGGATAACGCTTCACATAGTCGACCAGCCACAGCACGCCTTCAAGATCGAGATAGTTGGTCGGTTCGTCGAGCAGCAGCAGGTCCGGTTCGGCAAACAGCACCGCAGCCAGCGCCACGCGCATGCGCCAGCCGCCGGAGAAGGCCGACGCCGGGCGCCGTTGCGCTTCCGCGTTGAAGCCGAGACCGGACAGGATCGCGCCTGCGCGCGCTTCGGCTGAATGGGCGTCGATATCGGCAAGCCGCGTGTGAATTTCTGCGATGCGATGCGGGTCGGTCGCTGTTTCGGCTTCCTCCAGAAGCGCGGTGCGCTCCTTGTCCGCCTTCATGACGATTTCGATCAGCGCTTCCTCGTTGCCGGGGGCTTCCTGCGCCACCTGACCGATGCGGGTGTTCTTCGGCACTGATACGCTGCCGGTTTCCGGCGCGAGATCACCGGTGATCACCCGAAACAAGGTGGACTTTCCGGTGCCGTTGCGACCGACGAAACCGGTCTTCGACCCAGCTGGCAGCGTCACGCTGGCATGATCGATCAGAAGGCGTCCGGCGATGCGGACGGAAATGTCATCGAGAATAAGCATGGACAGGCTTTTGCACGGCTCCGGGCGTTTCCGCAAGTATCAACATAGATCAGGCGAAGCGGCGACCGCCTTCCGTGCGCTGGAATTGCGAGAGATCAAGCGATGGGGCGCTGGTGCCGAGCCGCGTCAGAGCCGCATGGATCTGGCCGCGATGGTGGGTCTGGTGATTGAACAGATGCGCAAGCGAAGGCGCCAGTCGCTGGCTCATCGTGCGCATGTCGGAAACGGTCGTGTAGGTAAAGCGCCCTGCGAGCTTGTCGGCGTTTAACCCTTCGGTATAGCGGCAGATGCGCTCATCCTCGGCATGGCGCAGATCGCGCAGCGTGATGAAATTGTCGGTGATGATGGCGTCGAGTTGCTTTGGATGGTCGCCTTCGCCGGTAAAACGCTTCATCCAGATGCGGTCGGTAACCAGGAGATGGTTGAGCGTGCGATGGACCGAGCCGAAAAACAGGCCGAGATCCAGCCGGTATTCTTCATCGCTCAGATCGGCAGCGGCTGCATAAAGCAGTTCGTTCGCCCAGCGATTGTACCACGCAAACATTTGAAAATGCTGTTCCATGCAATCCCCCGCTATCTGACAGCCTGAATCAGAATGGCGTTATCTATGCCTTCAAATTTCTGCCGTCTCAAGCCGGTAAACGGGTGGCGATGCTCGCTAGCTCTTGGCAATCAGGCCTATCGACGGTATAGAGCCTCACTTTTCTAAAATTTCCCAGCAAACAAGGTGTCATAATGGCAATCGAACGTACCTTCTCCATGATCAAGCCCGACGCGACCCGCCGCAACCTGACCGGCGCAATCACCGCCAAGCTTGAAGAAGCTGGTCTGCGTGTTGTCGCTTCGAAGCGCGTCTGGATGAGCCTGCGTGAAGCACAGGGCTTCTACGCTGTTCACAAGGATCGTCCTTTCTTCGGCGAACTGACTGAATTCATGTCTTCGGGCCCGACGATCGTTCAGGTTCTCGAAGGTGAAAACGCAATCGCCAAGAACCGCGAAGTCATGGGCGCCACCAACCCTGCAAATGCAGACGCTGGCACGATCCGCAAGGAATTCGCCCTGTCGATCGGCGAAAACTCGGTTCACGGTTCCGACGCTCCGGAAACCGCTGCCGAAGAAATCGCTTACTGGTTCTCGGGCACCGAAATCGTCGGCTAATCCGATCCGCATGCATGAGAAAAGCCGGGCTCGCGCCCGGCTTTTTTGTATCTTTTCTCAAATCAGATCAGAGATTTTGCGCCAGTGTCGCGATCTCTTTGCCTTCCTGATCGAGAAGGACGAGCTTGCCTACCGTATCAATCTTGTAGGATCGCGTTCTGGTCAATGTGTCGAGGAACTTGCGTTCCTGGTTCATGAGTGCGGGTGGACACTGCATGTAGGTCGATCCGACCTCGGCAAAGGAAATATTCTCGCCCGTCACCGTGGCTTTGCTGAAATAACGATTGCAGCCGCCCGAACCGCTGACGGATCCATCGGAGGTGACGGTCAGTGTGGTCTGGGCATTGTCGATCACGCCGCCACCCTGAATGTCTTCTGCCAGCCAGTCCTTGCCTTCAATACCGATGGACACGGCTTCGTCGGCGCTCTTGCGAACCATGACGACGCGCATTTCCACCGGAGCACCGGGATTGGCCGGATCGATGGTGTAATTCTGGTCATTGACGAACCAGAGCGTATCGCCAGCCGTGATGCGGGCCTGCAAGGCGTAGGTGTGGCCGGATTGAATCTGATCGGTGTCGAAATTAATCGCGAAGGGGATCGGCGATCCTTGCGCGGATTCAATGCGAGTTTCGGCAATCGTTGTGGACGGCGCATCGGCAAGCGAAATATCCGCAAGCTGCACGGTCAGCTTGGCCTCGGGGGGCAGGGCAATGCGCTCACGATACATGACCTTGCCACTGACAGTCTTTTCCGCAGCAATGCTGCTGGTCGGCATGGACGTGGTCAGAAACAAGGCGGCGCCACCAAGCGCGCCAAGACCGACCACAAGGGCCGCCGCAATGGAAAGAGTGCTTTTCAGTAGTTTTCGCATTCTTAAAGTCCGAAACCTGATTCCTGCACAGTCGGGGAGAATCCCCGTCGTGACAGTGTTGCCGTGCCCATTGCTCCGTTCGCGATCCATATCTGACGGGAGCCTGATTCACTCCGCTGACAGTAATGAAATCTTCATGTGAAAATTGTGGCAGCACAAGTAAATGCGACCCAAATTACCCTTTATTTTAGGGGTTTAAATAGTTAATTCGCACTTAAAGATAAACGCAGTTTTCAGCAAATAGATCAGCGCACTGTTTGGACGGCTCAAGTATCGCGCGACTTGCCCCATCGTTGCCGACTCAAATCGTCGTCTGCCTTGGCCTCTACCCACCCATCCGCAGTGCCATCGGCGAGGTGTTCGCGCTTCCAGAACGGTGCGCCGGTCTTCATGAAATCCATCAGGAAAGAGGCGGCCTCGAAGGCGGCGAGGCGATGCGCGGAAGCGGTCGCGACAAGGACGATATTGTCGCCGGGCTTGATGAGCCCATAGCGATGAATGACGGATATGCCGAGAAGCGGCCAGCGCGCCATCGCCTGTTCGGCAATGCGCCTGATCTCGGCTTCGGCCATGCCCGGATAATGTTCAAGTTCAAGCGCAGAGAGGCGGCCATTTTCGTCCCGGCAAAGCCCGGAGAAGGTGACTATGGCCCCGATATCCTTGCGCCCGTCGCGAAGCTTTTCCACTTCCGCCGCCGCGTCGAAATCATCTTCGCGAACGCTGACGAACAGCGGGCAAATTGGTTGCCCGCTCATCTCAGCCACCCGTCATGGGCGGGAAAAGTGCTACCTCGTCGCCGTCCTGAATGCATTCGTGGTGTTCGGCATGTTCCTGATTGATCGCCGCGCGGATAACGTCGCCATGTTCGAAAGCGGCTTCATATTCTTCGCCGTGGGTTCTCAGCTGGCTAATGAGTTCGCCGACCGTCACTTTCGGGGCAGGGAGGACGATGAGGTCCTCATCCTTGCCGATTTTCTCCCGCACCCAGGCGAAATAGACGACTTTAACGCTCACGAGCTTAATCCATCACGTGCTTCAGGCCTGCCTTGAAGTAATCCCAGCCCGTATAAAGCGTGAGGATTGCCGAAATCCACAGCAGGACAATGCCCAGTTCCGTTACATAGGGCATGATTTTATCACCGGCAGGGCCAGCGAGCAAAAAGGCCAATGCAACCATTTGCGCTGTGGTTTTCCACTTCGCAAGACGCGAAACCGGAACGCTAACTTTCAGTTCCGCCAGATATTCACGCAGGCCGGAAACCAGAATTTCGCGACACAGGATGATGATCGCCGCCCAGAGCGTCCAGCCGGCGATGGTGCCATCGGCGGCCAGAAGCAGCAGAATGGCGGATACGAGAAGCTTGTCTGCGATCGGGTCAAGCATGCGACCGATGGTCGAGGTCTGCTTCCAGATACGGGCAAGATAGCCGTCGAAGAAATCGGTGATGCTGGCCACGATAAACAGGCCAAGAGCGGTCCAGCGCGCGAAGTCGCTGGATTCGAGGCGCCCCTCCACAAAGAAGCACAACACCACAAGCGGCACGGCGACAATCCGTCCATATGTGAGGATGTTGGGCAAGGAGAGGGTATGTTTGTTCTGCATTGTTCCGCCGTAACGTTATTTTGTGCACATCAACAGGGATGACCAATAAAATCAACTCTTGTGCAGGTGTTCTGCTCGGACCTTATGACGCTGGCGCGCAAAAGCGCATCAAAATTGCGTCACCGGTCACGAAAATGATCGTGAATGGTGCGTGCCATTGCCTCCGATATGCCGTCGATCTGCATCAGGTCTTCCATCGCCGCACGGGAAACAGCCTTTGCCGTTCCAAAATGATGCAGCAATGCGCGTTTGCGCGATGGACCGATTCCCGCAATTTCATCGAGCGGGTTCTTGACCATTTCTTTCTTGCGCCGTGCGCGATGCGTGCCGATGGCGAACCGGTGCGCCTCATCGCGCATGCGCTGGATGAAATAGAGAACCGGATCGCGCGGCGGCAGGGTGAAAGGCTGCTTGCCCTCCACGAAAAACCGTTCGCGTCCCGCTTCACGGTCCACGCCCTTGGCGATGCCGATTGCATTGACCAGATTGGCGATACCCATCTCGTTGAGAATCTGACGCACAGCCCCCACTTGCCCCTGTCCACCGTCAATGAGAATCACATCGGGCCAGGCCGGGAAACTGTCATTTATTTCAGGCACTTCAGGGCTTTCCGGATCGGGTGCTTCATCCGGCGCGCCATGCTCCTTCACCAGCCTTGAGAAGCGACGCTCGATCACTTCGCGCATCATGCCAAAATCATCGCCCGGCGTGATATCTGTCGAGCGGATATTGAACTTGCGATACTGGTTTTTGACGAACCCTTCCGGTCCGGCGACGATCATGCCACCGACGGCGTTCGTGCCCATGATGTGCGAGTTGTCGTAAACCTCGATGCGGCGTGGCGTACGCGCAAGGCCGAATGTCTCTGCCATGCCTTGCAGCAGGCGCGCCTGCGACGAGGTTTCGGCAAGTCTGCGGCCCAGCGCTTCGCGCGCATTGGTCAGGGCGTGATCGACAAGGTCCTTCTTCTCGCCACGCTGGGGCACATTGACCTGCACCTTATGACCGGCGCGGGTGGAAAGCGCCTCGGCGATGAGCGACTGTTCTTCCACGGCCTCAGACAGAAGCACAAGACGGGGGCAGGGCTTGTCGTCATAGAACTGCGACAGGAATGCGCCCAAAACTTCCGCCGGGCCAAGCGAGCTGTCGGCTTTTGGATAATAAGCGCGGTTGCCCCAGTTCTGGCCGGTGCGGAAGAAGAAGACCTGAATACAGGTCATGCCGCCTTCCTGATGGATGGCGAACACATCGGCTTCTTCGACCGTCTGCGGATTGATGCCCTGATGTGACTGGACATGCGAAAGCGCTGCCAGACGGTCGCGATAGACTGCCGCATGTTCGAAATCGAGATCGGCAGATGCCGCCTGCATGGCGGTGGCCAGATGGTCTTTCACCGACTGGCTCTTGCCGGACAGGAATGCTTTGGCCTCCGAGACCAGCTCGGCATAGTCGGCATCGCTGATTTCGCCCGTGCAGGGGCCGGAGCAGCGCTTGATCTGATAAAGCAGGCAGGGGCGGGTGCGGCTTTCGAATACCGAATCGGTGCAGGTGCGCAGCAGAAAGGCGCGTTGCAGCGCATTGATCGTGCGTCCTACCGCGCCTGCCGAGGCAAAGGGGCCGAAATAGTCGCCCTTGCGAGAGCGTGCGCCGCGATGCTTGAAAATACCCGGCGCGCGATGATCGCCCGTCAGCAGAATATAGGGAAACGACTTGTCGTCGCGCATCAGCACATTGAAGCGCGGGCGCAATCGCTTGATCAGATTGGCTTCGAGCAGCAGCGCTTCGGTTTCGGTGCGCGTGACGACAAATTCCATCATCGCCGTCTCGCGGATCATCCGCACGATGCGATTCGAATGGGCTATGCCGCGCGCATAATTGGAAACGCGTTTCTTGAGATTGCGCGCCTTGCCGACATAGAGCACGTCACCATCGCTGTTGAACATGCGATAGACGCCGGGATTGTTCGGCAGGCGCTTGACGAAGGCGTTGATGATATCCTGACCGCTGAGACCTGCCGTATCCGGCAGTCCATCGGACGAGTCCCACTGGATCTGATCGGCCATTGAAGGCGTAGCAACAATTTCGGAACCGGTGTCGTCGCTGTCTTCATCATCTTCGGCTTCCGCATCGCCAATGATAATACCGGCCACGTCCTGCTCGTCGTCGGACGGCAAGCTAGAGCCAGTATCGTCATGGTTTTTGCGGTTGCCGCTCATTCAGTGATTCCTGCAATGTCGGGGGTTTCCCATGCCAGATGCTGCCCGCCGTCAAGCGCGATCATCTGGCCGGTAATGGAACGATTCTCCCAGAAGTAACGCACTGTGCGCCCGAATTCCGGCAATTCTGGCGCACGTTGCAAGGCGACCTTGCTGACCTGTCGTTCAAAATCACCCGGTCGCTGCCGCTCACTCGGCAAGGTGGGCCCCGGCGCAATGGCGTTGACGCGAATGCGCGGGGACAATGCCTGCGCAAGCGTGCGGGTTGCATTCCAAAGCGCTGTCTTGGACAACGTATAGGAGAAGAAGTTCGGATTGAGCTTCCAGACGCGCTGGTCGATCACGTTGACGATCAACCCGTCCACTGCTTCCGGCAGAGCCTTGGCCATTGCTTCGGAAAGCATGACCGGGGCTTTGAGATGAATTGCAAAATGCTTGTCCCACAAAGCCATGTCGAGATCACCAACCCGGTCATCCTCAAACAAGGACGCATTATTGACGAGCAGGCGGATCGGGCCGATCTGACGCTCTGCTTGCGCAATAAGGCCGCGCACATCCTGCTCGGATGAGAGGTCGGCCTGAACGACGCAGGCCGTTCCGCCGCGCGCAATGATGGCATCGGCAAGAGCCTGTCCTTCTTCGATGGAACGGTTGCAGTGGATCGCAACAGGGAAGCCATGGGCTGCGAGGTCTTCGACAATCGCCTTTCCGATGCGCCGTGCGCCGCCCGTCACGAGGACCGGACATTTTGCAAGCTGGCTGACTTCCTGTTCGTTCAACACGGTAAACACTTTCTTATCGAGATTCTCTCGTGATTTTCATGCCATTTTGCTCGTCAGATTGCATCCATTAATAGCGGGAAATACGTCCGCTACTGACAAAATGCGAGCAATATCAGTTGCTTCTCGTAGCGAGGGAGTGAGTTGATTGCCCCGCAACAATCCGCACCTGCTCATATAGTCACAAAAGCTTGGCGTTGCGAGAATGCAACATCGCATTTTTGCCATTTTCTCGTCGGGTTTTCTTCACAGAAGCGGGCATTTCGTGCCGCAATTACCGACGATACCTCCTCCCCATCAGCACGGCATGGGCAACTTCGAACTCCCAACATGCTGCCCGCCCGATAAGGGACCGTGTCAAACGTAATTTGTGTAAGGAGAATGCTATGCGCACTCTTAAGTCTCTCGTAATCGCCTCGGCTGCGCTGCTGCCGTTCTCTGCGACTGCCTTTGCAGCTGACGCCATTCAGGAACAGCCTCCTGTTCCGGCTCCGGTCGAAATGGCTCCCCAGAACACCTGGGCTGGCGGTTATACCGGTCTGTACCTCGGCTACGGCTGGAACAAGGCCAAGAACGACATCGTCGGCACCGTAAAGCCTGACGACTGGAAGGCTGGCGCTTATGCTGGCTGGAACTTCCAGCAGGACCAGTTCGTATACGGTGTTGAAGGTGACGCTGGTTACTCCTGGGCCAAGAAGTCCAAGGACGGTCTGGAAGTCAAGCAGGGCTTCGAAGGCTCGCTGCGTGCACGTCTCGGCTACGACCTGAACCCGATCATGCCATACATCACCGGTGGTATCGCTGGTTCGCAGGTTAAGCTGAGCGGCAATGGCGACGACGAAAGCAAGTTCCGCGTTGGTTGGACTGCTGGCGCCGGTATGGAAGCCAAGCTGACCGAAAACATCCTGGGCCGCGTTGAATACCGCTACACCCAGTTCGGTAACAAGGACTATGACCTCGGTGGCACCACCGTTGGCAACAAGCTCGACACCCACGACATCCGCGTCGGTCTCGGCTACAAGTTCTAATTATCTGATAATTGAACACGGAAAACCGGGTAGGCAACTGCCCGGTTTTTTGTTGCCCGAATTTTCTTCGGGCAGACAGGCCCTCAATAACCTTCCTGCTGTGCGGTATCGACCAGCCATTTACGGAAAGCGGTCATCGCATCCGTTTCCGGGCGCGATTGAAGTCGGGCCAGCCAGTAGCTGCCCATGGTCACCGTTTGCGGGAAGGGCTGGACGATTGTTTCGGCGTGAAGCTGCCGGGTGAACATCGACGGCGGCGCAAGCGCGACACCTGCACCTTGTATTGCAGCTTCCATCATGGCCAGCGACGAATCGAACATGATGCTTTTGGGCAGCGGCATGTCGCCGGTGACGCCAGCAGCAGCAAACCATTGCGACCATTCATCGGCCCGATAGGACCGCAGCAGCGTATGGCGAACGAGATCAGGCGGGTTTTTCAGCTGGCTGGCTATGTCCGAAATGCACAAGGGCGAAAGCGGCGCTTCCAGAAGGCAGGTTGCCTCGACACCGTGCCACGCCCCGGACCCGAACCGAATCGCAAAATCCAGTCCCTCAGCGGCGATGTCGACGCGGTTATTGTTGGTTGAAAGCCGCAAATCGATAAACGGATGCGTGGTCTGAAAATCGCGCAGGCGAGGGATCAGCCAGCCGACGGCCAAAGTTCCGACCACACCAACGCGCAGAACCTCGCGATAATGTCCGCCTTCAAAACGTTCCAGCGTCCCGGCAATGTTATCGAAGGCCTCCCGCAAGGTGGGCAGCAGCGTTTCACCTTCATGGGTGAGCAGCAATCCGCGCGGCAAACGTTCGAACAGGGTGACATTGAGGCGGCTTTCGAGGCTTTTCACCTGATGGCTGACAGCGGCTTGGGTCACGCATAATTCGATTGCCGCCTTGGTGAAGCTGAGATGGCGTGCCGACGCCTCGAAGGCGCGCAGTGCATTCAGCGGAAGATGAGGCCGGACCATCGCTATACCCAAATTTTTCTAATGCCAGAGGCAAGATAACGTCGTTTGTTTCGGACGTATAGCTCGCTTATATCGAGAGTGCCGAATAGACGGGTTTTGATTCAATTCACCTGCATCCGGTTTAACGCGCGTTATTTCACATGAGAAAACACCGATTCCTTCCGCATGTCTCCCACGCGGCAGGGAAATCGGTTCACAATGAGGATTGCGTATAAATCATGAGAAAAACTACCGTTTCCGCCTTGAGCATAACTGCCGTCGCCAGCCTGTTGTCCAGTGTATCAGTACAGGCCGCAAACGCGCCGAGCGAGAAAGAGATCAGGCATCTGGTCGATGAAACGATCAAGACTGTCATGGCCGAACACAAGATTCCCGGAATGGCCGTGGCGGTTACGTCTGGCGGCGAGACCTACTTTTTCGGCTATGGCGTCGCCTCTAAGGAAAGCGGACAGAAGGTGACCGAAGACACGATCTTCGAGATTGGTTCCGTCTCCAAAACCTTTACCGCGACGCTCGGCGGGTTGGGGCTTGCGGAGGGCGCGTTTAACCCGGGCGATCCGGCGACGAAATACGCTCCCGAACTGGCAGGCAGCAGCTTCGACAAGGTCTCTATGCTCGATCTTGGCACTTACACTGCGGGCGGCTTGCCCCTGCAATTTCCAGACAGTGTCACCGACCACAAGACGATGATCGATTATTTCAGGAACTGGAAGCCGGATTATCCTGCGGGCACACAGCGCCGCTATTCAAATCCGAGTATCGGTCTGTTTGGTTATCTCGCTGCTCAAAGCATGGGCGAGCCCTTCGACAAGGTGATGGAAACAAGGCTCATTCCGGCCTTCGGCCTGAAGCACACATTCATCCAGGTGCCTGAAAGCCAGATGAAGAATTACGCCTATGGCTATTCGAAAGCCAACAAGCCGATCCGGGTGTCTCCCGGCGCCTTCGACGCGCAGGCTTATGGAATCAAGACCACTGCGCCGGACCTGATCCGTTTCGTTCAGTTGAATATGGACAGCACATCGCTTGATCAGCCGATGCAAAAGGCCGTAGCGGCCACGCATACCGGCTATTACAAGGTCGGTGACATGACACAGAGCCTTGGCTGGGAGCGTTACGCCTATCCGCTGAGTCTGAAAACGCTGCTTGGCGGCAACACCTCCGATATGGCGATGAAATCGCACAAAATCGAAAAGCTAGACCCACCTTTGCAGCCGTCGGACGACATGCTGCTCAACAAGACCGGTTCGACCGGTGGTTTCGGGGCCTATGTGGCCTTTGTGCCGGGCAAAAAGATCGGCATTGTGATGCTTGCAAACCGCAATTATCCAAATGAGGCGCGGATCAAGGCCGGGTACCGCATCCTGAAGGCGCTGGACGGCAATCAATAATCGCTGAAAATACAAACGCCCCGGATAGCGGCTGCCATCCGGGGCGTTTCAAAGCTTGGCGCAGAACTTAGCCTTGCGGCAGCAACGCCGCCAGTTCCGGATGCAGTTCCTGATAACGCTTGATCCAGCGCTTCAGCTTCGGACGTCCACGTTCCCATTTGCCATCGAAGCGCAGCGCGAGATAGCCCAGAACAGCAGCGACGGCGATATGGCCCGCATGCAGCTTGCCCGCCAGACGCGGCGGGGCCTCATTGAGCAGGTCGAGCGCACGCTCGGCCTTGCGCCATTGCAGATCCAGCCATGGCTGGTGGATTTTATCTTCCGGGCGCAGGCGGCGTTCATAGACATGCGCGAGCAGAACGTCGGCCAGACCATCGGCAATGGCTTCATAACGCTCGGCATCGGTGCGCTTTTCCGCATTGCGCGGGAAAAGCTTGTTGCCGGAAACGCGGTTCAGATATTGGGTAATGGCGCGACTGTCGAACACCGCCTTGCCATCATCGGTAACAAGGGTTGGAATCTTGCCAAGTGGATTGGCGTTGATGAGGTTCTCCGGCTCCGCCGACGTGTTCACGACCACGCTTTCAAAAGGGACGCCTGCATAATGCGCGGCCATGCGCACCTTCGCGCTGTAAGGCGAGGCGGGTGAATAGAGAATCTGCGTCATGTTTGATTCCTGAGAATGAAGATTATTGGGTTGCCGGCATCATGACCGAACGGCTGCGGCAGGCGTTATTATTGACCTCCTGGCAGGCGCGATATTGGAGGTCCTTCGTCATGCAGATGCGCACTTCCTGAAGATAATTGCGCTGGCAGGTGACAGAAATGCCGCTGGCCTTCATGCCCGGATTGGCTGCAAGAAAGGCTTTTTCGACCAGCATTGGGTCAACCCGGCGGTCACCGCTTACATTGCGAAGGCTGGGCGGAATATTGACCTGCTCATAGGCGTTGCGCAGCGTGTCGAAATAATCGCGTTGGGACAGACCCGAGCAGCTTCCGTGCTTGCGCCATTCATGGCCTATCAATCCAGCGGCCGGCATGATGTCCGACAGGCTGGAAATAATCTGGCGCGGAACATAACCGCCGCGGCTGCGCACATTGTCGAGCTGGCAATTGGCCGGATAGCCCCATTCATTTTGGGGCCAGAGACCATGGGCGACAAAGCCGAAAGGGCGCGGATTGTTGCATTGCTGCTTGTTGGCGCGACGGCCTTCCGACGCGCAATAGCTCGGTGACCAAGAAAGCGACAGCACATAGAAGTCGAAATCGCCGGGCACATCGCCATTGTCCTGGTCGTCAGCAAGAGCTGCACCCGACAATATTGTCGTCGCCATCAGGGCAATCGAAAGCAAAGCGCTTGGGACAGCCGCCAGTCTTCGCAGCATGGAACCTCCGGTCAGGTCAGCGGAGGACGCGGCAGCTTGGCGCGTCGTAGACATACCAACGGTCGAAGCCTTCAACGCAGAATTCCACGTTGCGACCGACCGATGCAAAACCCTGACCTTCTTCGACCAGATACCAGACGGAACGGTATTGGCCGTCACTCAATACGGCGGTGGCCTTGCAATAGGTGCGTTCGATTTCTGCCGGGTTGGTCTTCGGCTCATAACGGGTCAGCTGAACATCGCTCATCGCTGAAATTCCGACTTGCGGCAGTTCGGGAACGTGGCGCACCTGATAGCCGAAGCGCGAGACCACCGAGCGCAGCACGCTCTGCTGGTTGCAGACGGTGTTGTCGACGACGGCTGGTGCAGACTGAAGATAATCGGCAGCGTTGGCGGGCAGGGCTGCAAAAGTCACCGGCAGGACGGAGGCGGCGAAGAGGGCGGCCCGCGAAAAGCGACCGAAGCGATCCAGTTTGCCCGAGGTAAGTTGCATGTCTCTATCCTGTCCCAAAATGCGAACGCGAAGCGCGCGCTTATGTCTGTGATAGCCGAAGCTTTGCTTCGCGCAGTTTCTTTCAGCACGCGGCAGCGGTCAAGAGCGATCCGTCTCGCCGCGTATCCACCGAACACTGAAATTGCTACCCTTTTCTTCGGCCAGCAGTTTCGTAAGGCTGGGAAGCACGGTTTGCATCTCACTTTCGAGTGTATAGGGCGGATTCACGACAATCATACCGGTGCCATCGAGGCGCGGTTCGGATGAGGGCGGGCGAATCGCCAGCTCGATCTGCATGATCTTCGGAATCCCGGTTTCATGAAGCCGCTTGGCGAAGCGCTCGGTTTCCTTGCGGTCCTTCACCGGATACCACAGCGCATAAGTGCCGCCGCCGAAGCGCTTGTGCGCCTTGGCGAGACCATCCACCATACGGTCGAATTCGCCTTCAATTTCGAAAGGTGGATCAACGAGCACGAGGCCGCGTTTTTCCTTTGGCGGAAGATGCGCGCCAAGCGCCAGCCAGCCGTCGAGTTCAATGACGCGCACCTGATAATCGCCGTCGAAGCGCTTTGCCAGTTTGGCCGCATCCTGCGGGTGCAGTTCCAGCGCTGACAGGCGGTCCTGCTTGCGCAACAAATGCCGCGTCACATAAGGCGAACCAGGATAGTGGCGGAGTTTTCCGTCCGCGTTCACCGCCCGCACTGCATCGAGATAAGGCGTGAGCAGTTCCAGCACTGCCGGTTCGATCTGGCCTTTTTCGACCGCTTCGATGACACGGTGAATGCCACCCGTCCATTCGCCGGTCTTGCCCGCTTCTACGCTTTTCAGGTCGTAAAGCCCGATGCCCGCATGGGTGTCGATGACGCGAAAGGCCTGATCCTTGCGCTTCAGATAGTCGATGATACGGGCGAGGATGACGTGTTTGACGACATCCGCGAAATTTCCGGCGTGATAGGCGTGACGA
This sequence comes from Brucella sp. NBRC 113783, assembly GCF_040372265.1. Lineage (NCBI taxonomy): Bacteria > Pseudomonadati > Pseudomonadota > Alphaproteobacteria > Hyphomicrobiales > Brucellaceae > Brucella > Brucella sp. NBRC 113783. The sequence continues at coordinate 1,068,095 of NZ_BAABRX010000001.1, forward strand.
TAATTCATGATCGCGCTTGTTTCACGGCTTTCCGCTTTCGGCAAGAGGATACCAATTTCCGATTCGCCACGACTGTCATAAATGTGACATACAGCGGTCACCAACCGCATCTTCACCTGAGTCGAGCTTGCAATGTCCGGTGGCGTCCTTCTGATCGTCCTGTTTGGCGCGTTTCTTCACGCGAGCTGGAACGCCATCGTCAAAAGCAGCGGCGACAAGTTTTTCGCTGCCGCCAGCGTGACCGGCGCTGCCGGTTTCATCGCCTTGTTCATCGTGCCATTTCTGCCGATGCCGAATGCGGTCAGCTGGGTCTATATCCTGATGTCGACCGTCACCCAGACTTTCTATATGTCGCTGGTGGCGGCGGCCTATAAATCCGGCGATATGAGCGAGGCCTATCCCATCATGCGCGGCACGCCGCCTTTGCTCGTCGCGCTGGTCAGCGCGCCGCTGGTGGGCGAGGTCATGGGCTGGAAGAGCTGGCTCGGCATTGTCTTCATCTGTTCAGGCGTGCTGGCCATGGCGCTGGAAGCAAGGCGGCGCAATCGCGGCACCTCCAGTCGCACGGCCATTCTGGCGCTGACCAATGCCGGGTTTATCGCCGGTTACACCATCATCGACGGTCTTGGCGTGCGGGCGTCGGGTGCGCCGCTTTCCTATACATTGTGGCTGTTCGTCATCAATGCCGTGCCGTTGGCTGGCTGGGCACTCTATCGCGAGCCCGACCGTTTTATCAGCTATATGCGCAATCGCTGGCGTCCGGCGCTAATTGGTGGCGTGGGGACGCTCGGTTCCTACGGGCTGGCACTCTGGGCGATGACCATGGCGCCGATTGCCGTGGTGGCGGCCTTGCGTGAAACCGCCATCCTGTTCGGCATGATCATTTCTGCGGTCGTGCTGAAGGAAAAGGTAGGGTTGCCGCGTTTTGCGGCTGCGGCACTGATTGTGCTGGGTGCGATTACGCTTCGTCTGTCTTAGAGGTCCTACGTTGAAAACATATTTCGCCGTGTGAGCGCTTGCGGTAATAAAGAAATATGAACGAGCAAATTTCCATATCCAATATCAAGATCGGTCATTCGGCTTGCCCGCATGACTGCCCGTCCACCTGCGCGCTCGACGTCGAACTTCTGGACGAGCGCACCATCGGTCGTGTGCGCGGTTCGAAGGACAACAGCTATACGGCGGGGGTCATCTGCGCCAAGGTGGCGCGCTATGCCGAACGCGTTCATCATCCAGACCGGCTGAAACACCCTTTGATACGCTCCGGCGCTAAGGGCGCGGGCGAATGGAAACAGGCGTCATGGGAAGCGGCGCTTGATCTGATTGCCGAACGGTTTTTGAAAGCCGAAGCCGAATATGGCAGCGAAAGCGTCTGGCCTTATTATTATGCTGGCACGATGGGGCTTGTTCAGCGCGATTCCATCAACCGTCTTCGCTTCGCGAAGCGCTATTCCAATCAGTTCGACAGTTTTTGCACCAATATGGCCTGGACGGGCTATTTCGCCGGAACTGGTAGCCTGATCGGCCCGGACCCGCGCGAGATGAGCAAGGCTGACGTGGTGGTAATCTGGGGCACCAATGCCGCCGCCACGCAGGTTAATGTCATGACCCACGCCGTGCGTGCGCGCAAAGAGCGTGGTGCAAAGATCGTCGTCATCGACATTTATGCCAATGCGACCGTGCGACAGGCCGATATGGGCATCGTACTCAAGCCCGGTACGGATGGCGCCTTTGCTTGCGCCGTCATGCATGTGCTGTTCCGCGACGGCCTCGCCGATTGGGATTATCTGGAGCGCTACACCGATGACCCGAAGGGGCTGGAAGCGCATCTGGCAACCCGCACGCCGGAATGGGCCTCCGCCATCACAGGGCTGACGGTTGAGGAAATCGAAGCCTTCGCGCATCTCGTCGGCAAGACCAAGCGGACCTATTTCCGCCTTGGCTATGGCTTCACGCGGCAGCGCAATGGCGCGGTGAATATGCATGCCGCAGCCTCTATCGCCTGCGTGACCGGGGCATTCCTTTATGAAGGCGGCGGCGCGTTTCACTCAAACGCCAGCATCTTCAAATTCGACAAGCGCGAGATTGAAGGCCGGGCGATGCAGGATAAGACCATCCGCTTCCTCGACCAGTCGAAGATCGGGCGCGTTCTCACCGGCGATCGCGAGGCGCTTTATGACGGCCCGCCCGTCATGGCGATGCTCATCCAGAACACCAATCCGATGAATGTGACACCGGAACAGCGTCTTGTCCGCAAAGGTTTCGCGCGCGAGGACCTGTTCGTCACCGTGCACGAGCAGTTCATGACGGATACGGCCAAGATGGCCGATGTCGTGCTGCCTGCCACCACATTTCTGGAACATGACGATATATATCGCGGCGGCGGCCAGCAGCACGTGGTGCTTGGGCCAAAGCTAATCGAACCTTTAGCCGAGGCGCGACCGAATATTTTCGTCATCAACGAACTGGCCAATCGGCTCGGCGTTGGCCACCTTCCGGGCTTTTCTGTCGATGAGCGCACGCTGATTGACAATATGAACGCCAACAGCGATCTGCCGCATTTCGACGAACTGAGAGAGCGGCGTTTTGTGGACAAGCAACCGCCTTTCGAGGAAGCGCATTACATCAACGGCTTCAAATGGCCCGATGGCAAATTCCGCTTCCGTCCTGACTGGACGGGTAGTCCTGCACCGGACCGTCCGCCGGAAGTCATGGGCCTGCAAGGCGAGTTCCACTCGATCCCGGAATTCCCGGATTATTGGGAAGTCATTGAGGTGGCGGATGCCGAGCATCCGTTCCGGCTCGCGACATCACCGGCGCATAATTTCCTGAACTCGACTTTTGCCGAAACGCAGACCTCTATGGCCAAGGAAATCCGCCCGGAACTGCTGATTCATCCAGACGACGCGGCGGAACTTGGCATTGCCGATGGCGAACGGATCGAGATCGGCAATCATCGCGGCGAAGTGGTGCTGCACGCCGTGCTTCGCGCTGGTCAAAAACGCGGCGTGGTGGTGTCGGAAGGCATTTTTCCAAACACGTCATTCGAGCGCGGCGAGGGGATCAATACGCTGCTCGGTGCGGAGCCCGCCGCTCCTTATGGCGGTCTGGCGGTGCATGACACAAAGATCTGGATCAGAAAACTTGCGTAATAAAAAGCCGCGCCGAATGTCTTCGGCGCGGCTTTTTCGTAACGCAGGCTAACGATTAACCGGCGTAGTTCAGCTTCAGCTTGGACACACCAACAGCTGCATTGAGGCCACGCTGGCCCTGAACCGAAATCGGCTGCAGCGAAATCGTCTTCCAAGAACCACCCGTCAGGATGTTCGTGCCGAAACCGATGCCGATGGCTGCATTGGCCGAAGCGCCGACATAACGGCCCTTGAGTGCGCCTTCCGGACGAACGGTCGGAGCCCAGACGGCCCAGGCGACAGTGCCGCCATTGATAAAGCCGACGTCAACGCCGAGCTTGGTGATCGTTCCGGTGTAATGTTCCAAAGGATTACCACGGCGCGCAGGGCGGAACACACAATCAACCTCCTGCTGGCTGCCGATGATCACACCGATCGCCGGGGAAATGTCGCAGGTCAGGGTGCCGACTTCCGAACGCGGCTGCGTGCGACCCGAAGCGGGAGGAGCTACGAAGTCTGCCGCGATGGCGGGAGCGGTGACAGCAATGCCGGAGATGACGGCCATTGCGGACAGGAAGGAAGTCGAAAAACGGAGAGACATGATCTTGTCCTCTTCTTGAACACATATTGAAAGAGACGGGGCTGCATAGGCTCGTCTCAATAACGGGGATTGCCGAAGCAAGTTCCGTTACAAATCTGAATTAGAGCTTTTTGCGGGAAATTAAAGTTTTATTAACAAAAAACTTGGGGTGTGATGAATTTGTCGCGCATATGCGCGGAAGCGCCCTCAGGCGCTCACGAGCATCGCGTCGGCTAGAGACGCATCATCGTCCTTCTGGCCATTCGCAAACTGCCGCAGAACGAGCGGATAAATCCGATGTTCGGCTTTCAAAACACGTGCCGCCAGCGTGTCGGCAGTGTCGCCGTCGATGACCGGCACGGCAGCCTGAGCCAAAATGGGGCCTTCGTCCATGCCTTCCGTCACAAGATGCACGGTGCAGCCTGCAAGTTTCACACCGGCGTCGATAGCGCGCTGATGTGTGTGGAGGCCCGGAAAAAGTGGCAGCAGGGAAGGGTGGATGTTGAGGATGCGTCCTTCATAGGGCGCGATAAAACGCCCGGACAGAAGCCGCATATAGCCAGCGAGGCAGAGGAAATCAGGCTTCAGCGCAGCCAGCGCGGCGAGGATCGCATCTTCATGCTCTTCCTTCGACGCAAAATCCCTGCGCGTGAAAACTTGTGTGGCAACGCCAGCGGCTTGCGCTTTCACGAGGCCGCCTGCATCTGCCTTGTCGGAAAAAACCGCGACGATTTCCGTCGGAAAGTCGGGTGCCTGCGCAGCCCGGATCAGCGCCTCCATATTGGAGCCGCCGCCCGAGATGAAAATAACGGCCCGCTTGCGGCTCATAGTGCGAGCGTGCCCTTATAGACGACGCCGTCCTTTTCGCGTGCGATCATGCGACCGAGCGTGACGACCTGTTCGCCTTCAGCCACGAGGGCCGCGACCACTTCGTCAACCTTTTCAGGCGTGACGACGGCGATCATGCCGATACCACAATTGAAGGTACGCAGCATTTCATTGGCTTCCACGTTGCCGGTCTTGGCAAGCCAGGAGAAAACGGGCGGTACGGCGATGGCCGTCAGGTTGATTTCGGCAGCCAGACCTTCAGGCAGAACGCGCGGAATATTGTCGGGGAAACCGCCGCCGGTGATATGCGCCAACGCCTTGATACCATCCGAAGCGCGGATGGCTGCAAGCAGCGGCTTCACATAAATGCGGGTCGGGGTGAGTAGCGCTTCACCCAACGTCGAACCCGGCTGGAATGGCGCATCGGACTTCCAGCCGAGGCCGGACAGTTCAACAATGCGGCGCACCAGCGAAAAGCCGTTGGAATGAACGCCGGAAGAGGCGAGGCCAAGAATGATATCGCCTTCGGCAATATCGCCGCGCGGCAACAGCCGGTCGCGCTCTGCCGCGCCCACGGCGAAACCGGCCAGATCGTAGTCGCCGTCGCGATACATTCCGGGCATTTCAGCGGTTTCGCCGCCGATCAGCGCCGAGCCAGCCTGACGACAGCCTTCGGCAATGCCTGCAACGATGTCCACGCCCTGATCGGGCGACAGCTTGCCGGTGGCATAATAATCGAGGAAGAAAAGCGGCTCCGCACCCTGTACAACCAGATCGTTCACGCACATGGCGACGAGGTCGATACCAACGGTGTCATGCTTGTCAGCGTCGATGGCGATCTTCAACTTGGTGCCCACGCCGTCATTGGCGGCGACCAGAACCGGGTCCTTGAAGCCTGCCGCTTTCAGATCGAACAGGCCGCCGAAACCGCCGATCTCGCCATCCGCACCGGGACGGCGCGTCGAACGCACGAGTGGCTTGATCTTTTCAACCATCAGGTTGCCGGCATCGATATCGACACCTGCCTGCGCATAGGTCAGGCCATTATGGCCGTCGAGCTTGTTTTCCGAGGACATGGCCTGCTCCTGAAACTGGGTGCTATCCACTAGGGTCTAAACTCGATTAGGTTTCGGGCGCGGCGCGAGCTGGATTTTGTTTTAGAATAGGAGAAAAGACCGTGATGGAGTAAATCTCCATGAGGGCTTTTCGACGCATTCTGGGACAAAATCCACCGCGTTCCTTCGGAATATGACGGAAATCCCTCATCTTTTCGTCGCGAACACTTGATGGAGATACACTCCACCTTCGCGTTCGCTCCTAAAGCTGAGCGATTTTCGCTCATACCGCGCTCCAAATCCTAATCGAGTTCAGACCCTAGCGCGCAATGCCACGAGATGGCGCTGCCCGCAAGGTCAAGAAGCGGGAAAAGCGCAAAACTCTGCTGGATTCTGCCCAGTTTTTCGCATGATCGGTCGTCGTCGTGCCGATGACTGCGTTTGTCGCATGGCTTTGCATTTCGCGCGGGCCAGTCTACTCTTAGTACGAAATGAGCCGAGCATCAGCGATAAGATGCCGGTAATGCAATTCTGATATTGTTTTGCCAGCAGATATTTGCAGAGAACGGAACCATATGGTCAAGAAGCCGACGCCGACACGCCAGACAAGCGCCAGAACAGATACCAACCAGACGGCTGGCAGCAAAGTCATTCGCCAGACGGATGCCATCGCTTCGGATGGCAATATCCACGTCAATGTCGAAGTCGGCAGTTTGACGGGAACAACGGTGCGGCGTCAGGCGATGTTCTGGGTCGCGACAATGGCCTTGTTCGTTCTGTTTCTGGTGGTGTTCAGCTCGGTGCTGCTGCCTTTTGTGGCGGGCATGGCTCTGGCTTACTTCCTTGATCCCGTGGCTGACAGGCTCCAGCGTTTCGGCTTGTCGCGTCTGACTGCAACTGTCGTGATCCTGCTGGTTTTTCTGATCGCGCTCGTCGTCGGGCTGATGATCATCGTGCCAATTCTGGCGACGCAGCTTGCCGATTTCATTTCCAAACTGCCCGGATACATCACGCAATTGCAGTCGTTGCTCGCTAACGAAAACTCGCAATGGCTGAAGAAATATATCGGCATCGACAGTTCGGTCATTCAGCAAAATCTCAGCGCGCTGGTCCAGCAGGGCGCCGGTTTCATGACAACGCTGCTGCAGTCCCTGTGGAATTCGGGGAAATCCCTGATCGATATTGCGGGACTTTTCGTCGTCACGCCGGTCGTCGCCTTCTACATGCTTCTCGACTGGGACCGGATGGTCAATCGCATCGATTCCTGGGTGCCGCGCGCGCAACTTCATACGGTGCGCCAGATCGCACGCGAAATGAATGCAGCGGTTGCAGGCTTCATTCGCGGGCAGGGCACGCTCTGCCTCATTCTGGGCACGTATTATGCCCTGGGACTGACCCTGACGGGGCTCAATTTCGGCCTGCTGATCGGCTTTTTTGCCGGTCTGATCTCCTTCATTCCCTATATCGGCTCGTTCGTCGGTCTGGCACTCGCCATTGGTGTGGCGCTGGTACAGTTCTGGCCAGACTGGATCATGATCTGTGCCGTCGCGGCGGTGTTTTTCATCGGCCAGTTCGTGGAAGGAAACATCCTCCAGCCCAAGCTGGTTGGGTCGTCGGTTGGCCTCCATCCGGTATGGCTGATGTTCGCTCTGTTCGCGTTCGGTTCACTGTTCGGCTTCACCGGAATGCTGGTCGCTGTGCCCGCTGCGGCGGCAGTCGGGGTGCTTGTGCGTTTTGCCTTGAATCGCTATCTCAATTCACCGATGTACGATCCAGCCTTTCGTCGTCGCGACCCGGATGCGGGGCCGCTGATCGAGGCAGGCGAGAATGCAGGCCCGAATGCAGGCAGGGACAAATGAGACTGAACCGCAATCTGGACGGATGTGCGGGAGGCAGCGATGCGTGACGCCCCGCGTCAGATTCCGCTGAATCTCGAACACCAGCCCGGTTATCACCGCGAAGACCTGATCGTCACGGGCTCGAACCGTGCGGCGGTTGACCTTATCGACCGCTGGCCGAACTGGGTATCGCCGGTTACGATCCTGGCCGGGCCGACCGGTGCGGGCAAGACGCATCTCGCCGAAATCTGGCGCGCGGGCACAGATGCGCTTCTGGTCGATCCCGCGCGGATTACCGATGAAATCGTTCAGGCTGCGGCAGAGCGCGCCGTGCTGATTGACGATATTGGCGGCGCGCCGTTCGATGAAACGGGGCTGTTTCACCTCATCAACAGCGTTCGCCAGCATGCCGCGCAGGGTTTCGGGCCGTCACTCCTGATGACGTCGCGCCTGTGGCCCGCGAACTGGAACGTAAAGCTGCCCGATCTCGCTTCGCGGCTGAAAGCGGCCACCGTGGTGGAAATCGCCGAGCCGGACGATCTTTTGTTGTCGGGCGTCATTCACAAGCTTTTTGCCGATCGTCAGGTCAGCGTTGAGCCGCATGTCGTGACCTATCTGGTCAGCCGGATTGAACGTTCGCTCCTGTCTGCGATCCAGATTGTCGACAAGCTCGACCGGGCGGCTCTGGAACAGAAAACCCGCATCACGCGGGCGCTGGCGGCGCAGGTGCTGGCTGATACGGATGGCCAAACGGGCGACAAGGCAGGCTGACGGTGAAGATTGTCGTCACGGGGGCAGGCGGGTTTATCGGCAGCGCGCTTGTGCAGCAGCTGCATGACGAAGGGCATCAGGTCACGCCCCTCTCTCGCAACGATCTGGCGAATGCGTATTTCTCCGGCACGGAGTCCGTTGTGCACTGCGCGGCCCTTGCCCATCGCACGGGCGCGGAACGACCGGACGCTGATGCTTTCGATGCCGTCAACCACCGACTGACTGTTGAACTGGCCGAAAAGGCGAAACAGGCGGGCGTGAAACGCTTCATCTTCGTTTCAACCATCTATACCATTGCCGAAAATCCCTCGCCGCTGAGACCCGACATGCCGTTAGCGCCGAGGGCAGACGACGATTATGGACGCGCCAAGGCGAAGGCGGAAGCGGTGCTGTTGGCGATGACCGGCATCGAGATTGTCATTGCGCGTCCCGTACTCGTCTACGGTCCCGGTGCACGCGCCAATCTCCGGGCCTTGATGAAGCTCTGCGATAGTGCATTTCCGCTACCGTTCGGCATGGCGAACAACCAGCGCAGCTTCGTATCCTTGCAGAATGCCGCCCGCGCACTTGCTTTCCTATCGCAAGCTCCGGCTGAAAAAGTCGCGGGGCGGGTGTTCCATCTGGCTGAACCCAAACCGCGTTCAACCCGGGAACTGGTATCCATCGCCCGTAAGGCTATGGGGCGTCCGACGCGCCTTCTGCCCGTGCCGCCAATGCTGATGCGCCTGCTGCTGACGGCACTCGGAAAAAAGGGGCTCTATGAGCAGCTGTTCGGTGATCTGACAGCGGACACGTCGTCACTGACCGGGGCCGGGTTTGAATATCTTCCTGGCGATCCGCAGATTGCAGCCATGGCTGCGGAAGTTAAAAAAGCCTAATTCTTATCTCCAACCGCCTTGGGCGGGACGATGCGGGACTGCGTCTGTAGAGGCGCGCTTTTAGCGATCTCCGGCTTCTTCGTGACCGAGCCGGTGATCAGCGTTGCGCTGTCGGGCTTGTTGCGACCGCCGACAAGCTGATCTTCATGAACCCAGCCAATCATATTGGTCTTAGGCACGATGACGCGATGCCAGCGCCCTGTCTTGCCGTAAGAGCGCATCTCGCGTCCCTTTGCGACGGTGCCGATGGCTGCGGATTTGTCCCAAGCATTCTTGTGAATGGTCAGCTGCGTCCGGGCGTAGACGACCGAAGGCGAATGCGCAGGCGTGTTGACGCCACGCGGCGGCATCATATGCGGGCCGGTCGGCGCTGAGGCGACGAGTTGATTGGTCGGGCGTGGCGGCTTCGGCGCTTGAACGGTGACTTGAGTTGGGGCTTGAGCCGCCGCCTGCTGAACGGGCTTCGGAGCGACAGGCGCTGACGGACGCGGCACAGGGCCAACGGCTGCGCCGTAGTCCTTGTCTTTGTCCTTCGACGGTGCGGTCGTTTCTGGAGCCTTCGCGGTAACCGTGGGCTTGCTTTCCGTACGGGGCGGGGTCGAGGCAAAAGGATTGGTCGCGGAGCGCTGGAACAGCGCCGTCAGTGCGGCTTGCGGGCTTTTGTGCTGCGAGGTGGCCCATAGGCTGAAAGCGCCAAGACCGAGGATGGCGGCCAACGCCAGAACAGGCGCAGACGAACCAGATCCACCCTTGGTGGAGCGGGACCTCTTTTTCGGTGCAGCTTTTCGGGTGGGCTTCCGTGCAGCCATATGTCTGACCCCTGTTCGAATCGCGATGGCTAGACGCTAACAAGTCTTCCTTCGCATTTCGTTACCTGGGCTTAGCGGGCGATGACAGGCTACAAACGGAAAACGCCGCTTTCGCGGCGCATCCAATTCTTCGAGAAGAGGTTAATCAGTGTCCGGACGTCTTGCCGTCACAAGAAGTATCGCCGGAAACCTTATCCTGTTGTTTCTGGTTCGATTCCTGCTCTTCAACTGCGTCGCGCCACTGTGCCCATTCGCGTTCGTGACGACGATAAAGTTCATCGGAAACAGTCTGGATACTCATTTTGATCCTCCGTTCATCTGGCGATGCAGATAACACGGAGCTGCCCAGAACGTTGCATCACAAAGCGTAAGCACTTGAAATCTAAATCGGTTTATATGTTTATAACCTTTTTAGAGGTCAGTTTTCCTCGACGGAAACACCGCCTTCTCCGATTTTTAACTCGATCCCGGCGGGTTTCGTCTCTTCGCGATAGACGTAAAAAGCCAGACCGGCGGCAACGACGATCAATGCGCCGATAATCAGATAAAGCCCGTTTCTGTTCACATTCAACTCCTTAACGTGAGGGTAAGAATGGAACGCCCGAATGCGCCATCGGTTCCGATAAAGAAAACCCACGCGGGCATGCGCTCGCGTGGGTTGTTGCGGGCTTGATCGGCAATCAGTGCGTTATGGCAGGCAGGGTTTCCGCCGGAACCATATGGGTAAATGGCGGCAGATAGGCCTGTGCCATCACGAGAAGACCGATGAGCGACGCCAGCGCAACCGAGTGGAAGAACACATAGCGCAGGATCTTCGACTCATGCCCGTACCACTGGGTTGCCGTGGACGCGACGACGATGGATTGCGCATCGATCATCTTGCCCATGACGCCACCCGACGAGTTGGAGGCAGCCATCAGTACTGGCGAGAGCCCGAGCTGCTCGGCGGTAATCTTCTGCAAACCGCCGAAAAGAACGTTGGATGCCGTGTCCGAGCCGGTGAGGGCAACGCCGAGCCAACCCAGCATTGCGCCGAAGAACGGATAGACCCAGCCGGTCTGCGCGAATGCAAGACCAAGCGTGGCATCCGTACCGGAATAGCGGGTGACATAGCCCAGCGCCAGCATGGCCGCGATGGTGATGAGCGAGAAGCGCACCACATAGGCGGTCTTGCCGTATTCCTTCAAAAGCTTGAACGGATTGAAACCCAGCACCAGCCCCGCCACGATGGCGGAAAGCAGGATGCCTGACCCGGTGGCCGACAGCAGATTGAGCGTATAGACCGCCGCTTCCGCATGAGCTTCGGCGACGACGGGCGGCACCTTGAACACCAGATTATGCAGATAAGGCACCGGCACCTTCAGCACCCAGAGTGAGTCGAGCCATGCACGGAACTGTGGCGTGCCCCACAGAAACACGAAGACTGACAGAATCAGCCATGGCAACCACGCACGGAAAACGATTCCGCTCGCATGTTGCTGCGGTGGCGTATAGGGCGCGGCGACTTCGTCGGCATCGAGACTGGTGGAAGTCCAGATGCGTTTCGGCTGCCATATTCTCAGAAATCCCGCGAGCGCTGCCATGGAACAGACGGCGGCAACCACGTCGACCAGCCACGGACCATGGAAGTTTGAAACCAGATATTGCGGAATCGCAAAGGCCACACCGGCAACCAGCAAGGCAGGCCAGACTTCCAGCATGCCCTTGCGTCCGGCAAAGGCCCAGATCAGCCAGAAGGGCACGATAACCGAGAAGAACGGCAATTGCCGCCCGATCATGCCTGATAGTTGCAGAAGATCGATGCCGGTCACGGCGGAAAGCGCGATGACTGGTGTTCCAAGCGCGCCATAGGCCACAGGCGCGGTGTTTGCGATCAGCGACAGGCCAGCAGCTGGGAGAGGGGCAAAGCCCAGCCCCATGAGCATCGCCGCAGTGACCGCGACAGGCGTGCCGAAACCAGCCGCACCTTCAAAGAAGGCACCGAAGGAAAAGGCGATGAACAGCAGCTGCAGACGGCGATCCGGCGTAATCCCGGCGATTGAATCGCGCAGAATGTTGAATTGCCCGGTCTGTTCAGTAAGGCGATAGAGAAAAATGACGTTCAGGATAATCCAGCCGATGGGCAAAAGCCCGTAGGCCGCGCCATAGACGGCAGTTGCGCCTGCCTTGTCGGCGGGCATACCAAATCCTACAACGGCGATGATGAGAGCGGTCAGAAGACCGAGTATTGCTGCAGTATGAGCTTTCATATGGAGAAAGCCGATACCGCCCAACAGGACGACAATTGGCAAAGCGGCAAGCAATGTTGACCAGAACATGCTGCCCAAAGGGTCGTATACTTGATTCCAGGGCATGGTTTCCTCCCTTCCTGGACTGAAAAACGTTCCTCTCTTCAATGCAAAATGCTTCACCGGTCTGTCTGCCGATGAAGAGGCAACGGACACCATCCTCTCCCCGGACGTGCCTATTGCTGATTGTTGAATTCTTTAGACGATTGATTGGTAAACTTACTTTACCAGGACTGTCAATTCGGGCTCTTCTGCTACTTTAGGCATGGATATGCTACTCGTGCAGGAGAAAAGACTGTGCTTGTTCAAATGACGTAACGTCAGGACTTGTTCTGATTCGGGAAAAGCATGCGCCAATACAGGCCGCTTTTTCGTCGTTATTTCAGCGCATATTGGAAGGTCTCTTTGAGAGGAGGCTGTCATGGTCACGCGCGCATTGCCGCCGAAGGAATTCGAGGCACAGAATGTTCGTCAGGGCAGGCAGGGAACCCAGGTTCTGACCGTGTTGATTGTCAGTCTGATGGCGTCCCTCGTCGTGTGGATGTTTGTCGGGCTGTTCGGGTAGAACCGGGCAGTTAGAGCTGCACTATCCTTTCATCGCCTGTCACTCATGACACGGCGGTGTGCGTCGTTGACGTGTATTGCGAGCGAAGGCTCAGTAGGACTGATACTGAAGCTTTCACACGAAAAGACATTGTCCAGATTTAAAAGAAACATCTATTGATAGAGCGGGGGAAGGCACTGCGAGTCGTCAATTTGCATTGACTTGGTTGTGATTACCCTGCCGGCGGCTGGGTCGGCACATCAATAAGGGAACCAGCCAAAGCAAATTGGGAGAACTTAGCATGCGTGTCTTGAAGCGTATCGTCGTGGCTGCTTCGGTGGCGACGATGGCAACCATGATCGGCGGACTGGCAACGACTGCTGCAAATGCCGAAGCACCGCTGAAACTCATCATCGGCACTGAGGGCGCCTATCCTCCGTTCAATTTCATTAAGCCGGATGGCACCCTGGCTGGTTTCGACGTGGATATCGCAAAGGCGCTTTGCGATGAAATGAAGGCCGAGTGCACGTTCATCACGCAGGAATGGGACGGCACGATCCCGGCGCTGCAGGCTGATAAGTTCGACGCCTATGTATCGTCCATGTCGATCACGGAAGAGCGCAAGAAGCAGGTCGATTTCTCCAATAAATATTATAACACGCCTCCCGGCGTCGCGGTTCCCAAGGATAGCGACATCAAGGGCGTGACCAAGGCGGACCTTGCAGGCAAGACGGTCGGCGTGCAGGTTTCCACCACCCATGCCAATTATGCCGAACACGCCTTCACCGATAGCACGATCAAGGCTTATCCGACCGCTGACGAATATCGCCTCGATCTGGCCAATGGTCGCCTCGATGCCGCCAATGATGACAGCGTCACGCTGGCCGAATGGCTGAAGACGCCGGATGGCGCCTGCTGCAAGATGGTTGGCACCTATCCGCCCGACCCGGAAATTCACGGTGTTGGCGTGGGCGTCGCCCTGAAGAAGGGACGTCCGGAACTGGTTGAAAAGTTCAATACCGCCATCAAGGCCATCCGTGCGAATGGAAAATACAAGGAAATCAACGACAAATATTTCGATTTCGACGCTTACGGCTCGGAAGACTGATTCTATTCGCGAAGTTCCACCGGCTTGCGATGCGCGGGCCGGTGCATTCAAGCGAGCTTTTGGCGGGGACGGGTCCAACTCTTGCGTCAACTGTTCGATTTTTTTATGAAAGTTTGAAAATAGCTCTTGCCTTAGGAAAGCGAATTCTCTAGGGAACTCAACGTCCGAGAGGGCCACGGAGCGTAGCGCAGTCTGGTAGCGCACCTGATTTGGGATCAGGGGGTCGCAGGTTCGAATCCTGCCGCTCCGACCATGTTTTCCCCACCATGATTGACCTGAAAAAGCAAGCTATCCAGTGCTTGGCTTGCGGCGCGTGTCTTTATCGCGTTGACATGGGTTGGTGGGTCTACTATTGCCTTGTTGAAATTCAGAGCCCTTTTGGGGGCGGCAAGAGCATAGTCCAAGGTTCTTCAAATGGTTGCACGCATTTTCCGTCCAGCTAAGACTGCCATGCAGTCCGGTCAGGCCAAGACAGATCAATGGATCCTCGAATACGAGCCGGAAAGCCCGCGCACGGTCGAGCCACTGATGGGCTACACGTCGTCAGGCGATATGAGAAGCCAGATCCGTCTCGCTTTCGATAACCAGGAAGACGCCATCGCTTATGCAAAGCGCTATGGCATTGCCTATCGCGTTGCCGAGCCGAACGAACCGAAGCGCCGCAAAGTGTCCTATTCGGACAATTTCCGCTTCGATCGCACGATGCCCTGGACGCATTGACAGCTTGCCCGGTCTTGGTCATCGCGCTAAGGCCGGAATATGATCGCTCGGGCTTTTACTGAAGCCCGAAGCGCTCAAAATGTCTTCGACTTTTCAAAGACGTGGTCCCGTAGCTCAGCTGGATAGAGCACCGGCCTTCTAAGCCGATGGTCACAGGTTCGAATCCTGTCGGGATCGCCACCTTTTCAATAACTTAGCTTCATCAAATTGCGAAAGTTCCAACTCGATAATTTTCGAGTTCCAACTTTTCTTCATCATTTGTTCTGATCGCGCATTCTCTGGCGCCCTCGTCGGCGCGCAGCATCTGCCTGGCGAACGGCAGTTAGATCCACCGGCTGATACGTTTTATGAATGGCGTTGGCGCTCGAAATCGAGTTCGCCATCTTGGCAGCTGTTTCAGCTGGTGTGGCTCCGCCCGCCTGGGCTTCAATCGCGCCAGAGCGCCGCATGTCGGCCAGTGTGCGCTTATCGCCGGGGAAGCAAAGTTCGCGAATTACCGCAAAATCATCTGGCAGCGTAAATCGAGAATACGGTGCGCCGCTACGATTGCGGAGAAACGCACCAACTTCGCAGGGGCTATCTTTCAAATAGGCGTCCATCAAGGCGAGGGAACGCTTTCCCAACGTGCCAATAGCGGACCGACCTGTCTTGGCGCGCCCTACAGGGAAGTAGCGATCTATTCCCTTTCCTTCGATTCCACTGATTGTTAATTTGCGTAGGTCTGCCGGGGAGAACTGAGTATCCCATGCGAGTGCGATGGTGACAGCGAGGCCGTAATATTTTTCCCGCCAAGCTCTTTTCGCCAGCCGCACAACCTCCCATTCGCGCCACGAACTGGAGCGGGGTTGCGGTGCACGATTGGATATCGCAGATGACGGGTCGTTTTTCTGGCCGGTGTAATTCAACCCCTTGCAGACGTTCCAAAGCGCCCGCCAGATCTTAATCGTTCGCCATGCCTCGCGCAGAGATACATTTGTCTCGATCATCGCCCGAAAGCGAGAGAGGGTTTCAAGCGAGATTTCCGGGCTGGTTGGTGGCAGGTCTCCGAATACAGGTGAGATCCTCACCCAGGCTCGCTCCCACTCTTCGCGGGTGCGCGGTTTTTTGTTTTTGGACCATTCCTCTGTTTTTTTGTAGCGTTCAAACGCTTCGCCTATCGACCCGATAGGCCAACGTGGGCCGGTATCCTGCGCTCGACCTTGCCGATGTCTCTGCCAGCGTTCGTTCCATTCCGCAGCTATTTTCCATGCTGCGGGGCCATCTATGCCGCAGCGAACCGGCAGGAAGCCAGCATCCTTCATCACTTTGGTGGGTTGCCAATAGCCGTATTTGCCCTTTTTAACCACGTAATAAGGGATATCCACTTTACCCACCAAGCCGCTCCAATCTTGCCGCCACCAAGCCGCTAGATTGCGCAGGAGATTGATTCGTTTGCAAGATGCGCTTGTGACGCGAGGCGCGCCATTCATCAATGGCGTCCAAATCGTAATATCCGGTGTCAGGATCCGACGGCGGAAAACCGCGCTGTAGCAAGCGCGGTAATAGTTCGCCGAACCTCTCCAGTGTGAGGCCAAGACGACGGGCAGCCTTCTCCGGCGGAACGTCGCGTGGATCGACCAAGAACTTAATCGCCATGACGGTCGCCTCCTGATGGGTGGGAGGCCTGCACAAGTTCAAGCCCCTCGGCGATTTTCCGGGCGACCGGCAACCAATCATGCGTAGATATCGATTTCGGACGGAGGCAAATGCAGGCGTAGGCGGGGACCGGCCAGCCTACACGTTTACATAGAAGCGTTACCCCCTCATCCACTCGGTCTTGCACGATCCAGCCGTCGGGGAAGCCTTCGGTATTGAACTTCATCGTTGAAAACCGGCTCACTCATTCCGCGCCCTCCGAAGCTGGTGCAGAGGGGGCATACAGCTTTTCCAAACCCCAGAAATCCTCAAGCGCGTGGATGGCGTTCTGATCGTAATCGCACAAGTCGAGGCGCTTCAGATCGTCCCTTGATATGTTCAGTTGCGCGAAACCTTCGGCCACGTTCACGTCAGGGCCATGCAGGTTTACGATGTTTGCGCAGGCCAGAACGTATCCACGCTGAAACTCGATGCGCTCGATCACTTCCCCCTGCGCCCCCGCTTCGTCGGGCTTATCCGCTACTGGATGGGACGCGAGAACCATGTCGATATGATCAATGACATGAGGCGTAGAGGTTACGCCAATGCGGGCTTTACGGGCGCACCTCATCCAAGCCTCTAATTCGCTTTTCGCGATCCGCAGCGCTTCCTCCAGCACAGCCGCTCTGCCAGCGGAAGGCTCGGCGTCGAGCGAAACAACAATCTGTTCTGCCTCGGCCTTGGCTTCTTCCTCGCTTGAAAATCGATCCAGCATCAGGAAGCCATACTTGCCTCCGTACATAGACCAAGTCTTGCTATCGCTTTTCCAGACAGCGAACGATCCGTGACGAGTATGCATCTCCCACCGGAGGCCCTCCCAACGGTCAAAATCAAAGCCACCGCGACCAAAAACGATTGTGTCATCAAACCTGACGAGACGAGTATCAACCCACGGGTCGGCTGGCACCGCTGCTAGGTGAGGGGCGGCAAGATCGGCGCGGACGTACTCTGTCCCGCCTTCACCTTCATCAGTCCAAACCTGATGCTCGTTGTCGGTGTCTGCGCAACCTAGAAAGATGCGCTCTGGCATAGCCTGTACTGCCTGTTCTGGGATGGTCATGGGCGCGGTACGGTGCTTGTCAGCCACAGCCTCGACAGACGACACTTGCGAATAGAGGGTTCCCGCGCAAGTCTCGCAACGACGAGCATACTTGTCTCCGTAGAATTTCTGTTCGCAGTCTGAGCAGACAAACCAATAGTGGCCCGGTGCATAGCCGAAGCGGAGTAGGTGAGATTTGTCGGTCATGGCTGGGCCTGTTCTGCGCTTACGTAAAGTGGGCGCTTACGGGGAGGGAGTTCTTTTGTGAGGCGTTTTGGCTGCTTTTCGGCGGCGAGCTTTGAAGATGGACGCTTTGCGCCTTTAAACTTCGCTTCCCGGCGCTTCGCCTCTGCGATCAGCGCAACATCCTGCTTTGTCTTGACCGCATGGCACTTCTGATGCGCCAGCTTGAGATTGTCGTCGCTGTTGTCGCCGGTCATTGCCAGCGGGTTCACATGTTCGATTTCCCAAGCATCAAGGCTGGCGTCGATCTTGCCGGAACAAATATGGCAAATACCCTTGTTCAAAGAGAAAAGCCTGGTGCGCTCTTTCGTGGAGAATGACTTACGCGCCATCACAGCCCCCAATCCAGAGAGCCTTTGCGGTAGGAAATACCGCGCTCAACTGCGACAATATCAGCCGTCTTACGGATATATTCGCGCTCTATGTGCTTATGGGCCTTCTTCTGGCGCTTTGCCTTTTCCATATCCTGACGAAGCTTTTCTGCCTCACGACGAAGGCGAGGGAGTGGATCGACATAGCGTTCCCAGAGGGCGCGGAACTTGGATGCGATGAAATGAATGATCATGCGACCTCCTGCCGGACATAGCCGTAGGTTTTGGCGAGCCAACGTTCAGCCTTGAGAAAGAAGGCTTTGAATTCGGCTTCATCCATTTTGTCGAAGGAAATGGAACCCGGAATAGCGATGGTCAGGCCGCTTGGAAGCGTTACCGGATCAATCACACCATTCTGAAGTTTGAGAATTTCGTGCAGACGGTCGGCGGTATAGTCGAGGCCGTACCCGTCAACGACTTCCTGTATCATTGCCCAATAGGCACGATGGCGGGAGACGTTCCGAAACTGCTTGATTTCAACCTTGACCAGTTCGCCGTTGCGGATGCTGTCCAGCGCGGCCATGTCGAATTCCATGGCCGGAACAAGAGCATTTCCCCTGCGGACGAAACCATAAACTGGCTTTTCTCGCTTGCTCATGGCTCACCCCGCATTGACAGGGTGAGAGTTAAGCATGGTGCGAAGAACGCGGGCGATCTGGTGCTTGCGGAGATCGAAGGCGCGCTGAAGCGCTTCTTCATCCTCGGTCAAGGTGGCTTCGACGTCGAAGCCGTCCCAGATTTCAACAATTTCGTCTTCTGTTTTGCCGGTGGCCATGCCTTCGTCCAGTTCAGACAGAAAAGCCTCAAGGTCGAATGCTTCGCCATCGTCAATGATATGAGCGTCTTCAATGGGTTCCTGTTCGGGTGCCTTGATAGCCGGCGAAGGCGGGGAAGGTGGGCTTGGTGGCGACGGCGGCGTGACGTTGACAGCTTCCTGTTGTGCCGGAAAGTCCTGTACTTCTTCCGCAATTCCCAACCCGCGAAGAACATCAGAGAAGCCATCACGCAAGGCGAAGGCGCGGGCGCGCATCTTCAGCATGCGGTCTGAATACTGCGACCAAGGGCCTGACTTACCCCAGAGCGAAGCCTTGCGGGCATCAGCCACGGAGAATTCGCCAAGTTTGGCCTCTGGGTCGCTTTTACGCTTCACAAGGCAGAGAGCCTTGCGGCTATCACCGGTGCCTTCAAACCATTCCTTGAAGCTTTCCATCTTACCGGAAGCTTGAACAAGACCGAGAGCGCCATCGCCCCAAAGGGTGGCACGGCTATTGATGACAGCAATAGACTGCAAAGCGGCCATCGGCGTTAAGCCGACCTCCATACCGTGCATGATTGCAACCATGGCCTTTTCCGGCGTTTCCAGTCCCTTCGGGGCCATGCCCGCTTTACAAACAGCGGATGCAATGCGCCATGCGCCGTCGAAATCCTGCGGGACAATAGCGCTGACCTTGCCGCCAGCATGGAGGGCGGGGAGACGATTTGTTTCGTGATGAGCTACAGCGTTCATTATGCGGCCCTCTGTTCTTCAAAGCGCTCGACGCCAGCAACCTCGACACCGGCGCGAACCGCACGGTTGGCAAGCTGCTCGACAAGAGCTTTCATTTCGGGGTGGTCTTTCAGGGCGACCAATGCCTTGTCGTAATCAACGATCCGGGCAGAGACGAACGTGCGAAGGCTCACCTTTGCGCCAGTGCGACCGGCGTGAGCATTTGTAGCCTGCGCGGCTTTCTCACGCTCAGCGGCTTCGGCCTTTAACTGTTCAGCCTCGGCCAATGCCGTTTCGTCGTTGCCTTGCTCTGCTGCGCGGGCGCGTTCCTCTGCCTCACGACGGAGGCGGTCGGCTTCTTCCTGTTCTTTACGGCGGCGCTCGTTTTCGAGGCGCTGCTGTTCGATCAGGAATGCATCCATATGCCGCTTGAGCTTCTTGGATAGGTCGGCAGGATCTTCCTTGAGGTCGCGCCATTTGTCGTCAACGGCTCGACCGGCATCAAGACTTGGCTGCTTCTCGACCTTGTGCAGATCGGTAGCCTTCTTGGTGATACCGGCAAACTTCTTCGACCACACCGCCGCCTTATCGGCCTGCTCCTGAGTGGTGATTGGCGTTTTCAGGAACGTATCGGCCAATTCCTTTTCGGCCTGAAATTCCAGCTTCAAAGCTTCGTGGGGATCATCCGGCAGATTGTGACCCTTCGGAGCAACGGGCGCATCATCATCCCAACCTTTGCCGTCTACAGCCTTGCGATATGCAGCCTCAGAAACTGGGAACCGGCAAACCCACGACCAGAGGTCAACCGGGTCGCCCATCTTGTCGCCTATCTTCGCGACAATCTGCCCGTCCTGTTCCCAGATCGCGACAGGAAGCCAAGGGCCGTCTTTGCCGGTGCGCTTGCGATAAAACCCCGGCTGTGCATCACCTTCGTGAACGGGCAGGTTTTTGCCTACATCCTTCGGGTTGGCTAGCGATGCATTCCAGAAATCATAGGTATGCGTCATGCTGCAATTCCTTCCTGTTCCTGTAGAAGGTCGGTGAGTTCGAAAAGCTTTTCAGCGAGATAGCGACGGGTCGGGACGTGTGGATCGGTCTTGAGACGGTGTTCAATTTCAGCGATCAGCCGCCTGACCTCGGTTTCGGTGAGATGATCAGCCATTTTTGTTCACCTCCACCGGCTGTCAGAGCCGATAAAACGGGACTGTTCGTCTGTGATGAAAACGGGATTGTCCTGATTACGGACAAAGCGGTGAGCGTGGCCCAGCTCGCTTGCGAACATGATCTTACGGAGGCGGGCGCTCGCGTTCTGATGCTCTGCCAGCCATGCGTTGAACTTTGCCCATGCGCGGGCCATTACACGGCGCTGGCGGGAGTAATCACGAACCGGCTTTTCTGCCTTTATGGTCAGGCCGATAAGCGTCTTTGCCACTTCGTTGTAGGTATTCTGGATTGAGGGGTGCATTGGTGTCTCCCAACTCATTTGTTAGTTGGAATTTAAATCCAGATAATCTGGATGTCAACACCTAATTGGATTTATTTTCCATATTGCAAATACGACTCGACTCACAGGGTCCGTTCTGGCTGAATGAGAACAGAAAGAGAACAAACGGAGAGGCGAAGGGTATGGGGTGGGCGTTAAGGCAGCAGGAGTATCAATCGTTCACGCTGCACATTCGCTGCGAGAATTGCTTGAGAGAGGCGAGGAGGGGGCTTTCTGTGCCCGCTTGCGCAGAGATGCCAAGGGACGCCGATGAGCTTGTTGAGAGCGCCTTATTAAGCGGCATGGAATTCCGATGCGTCCATTGTCAGGGCGTAATCGGTCGTCTTGTTGATGTTACAGTAGGAGAAGTGTGATGCAGCGTGAAGTTCTGGAATACATCATTGTACCGCCGTACGAGCGAGCCGCCCAGGTGGCCGCCTCAGCGGAGCGGTTGAAGGATCATTTAACGCGCAGGTTTCCCGGCTATAGCTTCAAAATTGCGGATTTTGCGCCGGTTGGCGACGACGAAGAATTTTGCGTTCTGCCAATCATGAACTTTCTAAGCCCTGATGGCCGCTCTCTAATGTGTGAGCAGCCTAGCCGTTGGTTCATGGCAGACATCGCAAAGGCTTGTCGAGATTTCGATTTCGACAGCAAAAAGTTTGCTGCTTAGTTTGCCGCCATTTCAAGCTTCTGCTTGAATGTGACCTGTTTTTTGGTGATCGCTTCTTTGTAGGCCGCCGATTTGTTTAACCGGTCAATTAGAGCTTCAGACCTCTTAGAAGCGGTCATCATTAGGTTCTGCTCGCGCTCGGAAATAGAGAGTTTCTTCATGGTACACATTACTCCGAGGTTTCCATACGCCAGATATAACGCCCGTAAAGTGGACCGTCTTCCGAGCAATTATACCCATAATCCCGAAATATCGTTACTATTCTATGAAATTTTCGTAATGACTGCTCGGGTTGGTTTGGGACCTCTGTATACATATGGCATAGGGACGGTCGTATTTTATCGATCAAGCCAATTATGCAGGTCAGTATGGCGGCAAACACTATACCGCGGCTTTCTGGCGTCGGGAGAAGTGGTTTAGTCAATGCCCCATCTTTGAACGCATGGAGTTCTGTGCCGTCTGGGGCGCATTGCTGCAGAAAGAAGACAAGCTCAAAGGCGTGCAACCCGTTGTATCCCGTTAACGGACTTAAGCAAGCAATTGCGGAATATATTAGGCCGCTCTCATCATCGCCGAGATAAATTCTCGCAATTTGGTCGGTCCCGACAGCGATAAACACTGGGATTGGTTCTCTATCATCATCTGCTAGGACGAGTTTGATCGGCATCGCTGCAAAGCTCAGTAATCGTAATCGTTCACAACGCGCCGTAATAGAGCTATTACCTCCACTTCTTCGCCGTTATCTGCCGAATGGTCTCGCGGGACAACAATAGGCTTGTGCTTAGGATTATTGGAACGCGGTGCAAAAACCGTCCTGTCTTCATACAATTCAATCTGCTTGATTGACCATTCGCGGAAGTGGCCGCCGTCACGCTGGCGCTGCACTACAACTACCATGCCGTCGCGAAGCTTTACTTGAGAGGCAATATCGGAATACGCCACGCAAATAGCTCGGTCACCGGGCAATATCGGGCGAGGATCTAGATTGTTCATCGAGTCGCCCGCGACAACAAAAGCCATTTGACGGGCGT
The DNA here is from genome assembly GCF_040372265.1 of Brucella sp. NBRC 113783. Classification (NCBI taxonomy): domain Bacteria; kingdom Pseudomonadati; phylum Pseudomonadota; class Alphaproteobacteria; order Hyphomicrobiales; family Brucellaceae; genus Brucella; species Brucella sp. NBRC 113783. The sequence goes on from NZ_BAABRX010000001.1 coordinate 1,090,645, forward strand.
TCGGGTATTTGCTGTCGGGTGGCAGATAGATTTCATCCGGCTCCCCTTGGTCGAGTTCATCGACCTCACGGAACGCACCTGCTTCGACCGTGCCAGCAGTACGGACGGGAACCATGCGTCCGCCGATACGGTTTAGCTCGGCTTCCGACTGTTCGATTCCATCGCGCAACCACAATACGCTTCGGTCAATGGTCCCGGCTAATTTCTCAAGGACATTACCGCGAGGATTGTCGATATCGCCGCGCAAATATTTGTTGATGCTGTCGTAATTGATTTCAGCCCGGCGCGAAAGCTCAGCCTTCGACCATCCCAGTTCATCAATACGTTGCTGTAATCGTTCCCACCACTTCATGTTGCACAGCATAAACTAGGAAATAAAATCCGAATTGGAATTTTCCGGCCTTGTAATTGGATTTAAAATCCAGTAATTGTATTGCATGGCTACAAAACACTCCGTTACACAGATCATAGAATTGGCCGGTGGTGCTGCTGTTATCGCGGATGCGAGTAAAGGCAGGATCAAGAAGGACGCCGTATACAAGTGGCCCAACATTGGGATTCCTGATCGGCATTGGCCCGTCATTATCAAGCTGGCGGAGGTTTCGCCGGACGAACTGTTTTTTGCCAACTGCAAGGCCCGCAAGGTTCCTTCGCCCAAGCGCCCCCGTTCTGTGAGGACGCCGGTATGAGCAATGAGCGCCTGAAATCCTTTTATCAGCGTTGGGAACGTCTCGAAGAGGCGAAGAAAGCCAATGGCGACGATCTGAAAGAGCTTTTCGCAGAGATGAAAAGCGAGGGCCACGACACGAAGGCGGTTCGCGCTGCATTTCGTCGTGTTGCCGCGTTCGAAATCGCTGAAAAGAAAGAGAAAATTATAGGTCACGAAGCCCTCGTTGAACAGTATTTCGACGCCCTTACGCGCGACACGCGCGAGGGAGGTGCGGAATGACCCCCTCAGTTCGTCTTGGATTTATCGGGTTGTGCCAGTGCATCTCCGATAAGATCAGAAAGAGCATCTCGAAGCTGCTGCGCGAAAACGAGATCCATCCTCAAGCGCGTACACACATGAGCTTCAGGCTGGTTTGCCCCGTCCGCAATGGCGGTGGCGAAGGACAGGGCAATAACGCCGTTAGACTGGCGGTTTTCAATGAAAAAATTGGGAACAACAACGGGAATACCCGCGTCGACAATATCCACGTCGACCTCGCCAACTCGGAGAACCTTTCCGCTCTTAACCGTAATGTCGTTACTCATAATTCGCCCCTTTTGAAGAATCGTAATGCCTCGATTGGGCGCAACTTTGCGACCGATAGTCAATTGCATTCGTCTGCTGTCTCCCAAGCCCCCCGTGCGGTAGACGAAAAGAGCCGAGACGCTGCACTCCCTAGCGTCTCGGCTCCCTCTCATGGACAGGACTAAGGCGGCGATGAGGAACATTCAGCCTGTCCAATTCTCAAATTTTCAGACCTGTCGAGCGTCCTTTGTGTCGCGATCTTTTCCGTTCGCCCGGATATTCGACGGTAGCGGATGTTGCCGGGCGGCGCGTGGCGCTCAAGGTTGGCAAACCTGGAACTTCAGACTGATCGCCATGCCAATTATCATCCGCGCCTTTTTCTCTTCGGGCAATCGCGGCCTTGCGAGCGTTTTGCAGAACCCTCCAAGCCGCGTGTCCGATGTGTTCCATGTCCGTCCTTCTGTTTGGTTCCGGTCGTCTCTGATCAGGAACTTAGCGAAGGGCTTTGTGCATGACGGACTCAAAAATTCAGTCAATCGAGCATCAATTGGTTTCGGAGCGCGTACCGATGAGTAGCTGCGAAATGGCAGGCGAATACGTTCGCGGAATGCTGGAAAAGGAAGCGAAAGGGTGGGGCGATAATGCCAGCGCCTTGCAGCGCCTCAGCCGCCGTTACGGCCTGTCTTACTGGACTTTGAACAATCTCCGCATTGGCCGATCCAAGACGGTCGATGCCTCAGTCTATCAGCGCATACGCTCGGCCTACCTCGACATTTGCGAAAGGCAGATCGCACGCCTGCAACACGAACTCGAAATAGAAAAAGCGGTGAACGGCGATGCTGATATGGAGGATTTTGAGCGCGAGGCTTCGCAGCTTTTGGCGAAGGTTCGCGAAGCGCAAAAAGCATCCACGAAAACAACTGGAACGCCGCGAGGAAGTTGAGAAATGAACGCCGTCCTCGTCGCTCTTTTATCGACACTTCTGACAATCCTGCTGGTCTGTCTGATCGGCTTGCTCATTGCGGCGAGGTACTGATGACGGCACTTGCACGCATCAACTTTGATCGGATTAGCAATCCATATCTGTTACCCGAAGGTAATGTACAGATATCGTTTAGTGGCGGTCGTACATCTGCCTATATGCTGCATGCCATCCTCGAAGCCAACGGGGGAATTCCTGAGGATCGCGTTAAGGTGATGTTTCAAAACACCGGGCGCGAAATGGAGGAAACACTGGATTTCGTCCGCGAGTGCGGCCAGCGGTGGGGTGTTCTCATCATATGGACGGAATATCGCGCGCAGAAGCCATTCTTCGAGGAAGTAGGTTTTCAGGGGGCGAGCCGGAACGGTGAGCCATTCGACGCACTCATAGACAAGAAACAGTATTTACCCAACCAACAATCCCGGTTCTGCACCCAAGAACTAAAAATTAGAACTGCCAAGCGATATCTCCGATCCATCGGCTGGTATCGCTGGACAGCAGCTGTTGGCATCCGCGCTGATGAGCCCCACCGGCTTTTCGACAAGGACGGAAATCCCAAAACAGTCAAAGACCGTTGGGTAAACTGGCACCCACTGGCTGCTGCTGGGGTGACACGGCAGATTGTGGGCGATTTCTGGAAAGCCCAGCCTTTCGATCTGCAATTGCCAAACGTGCGTGGTAACTGCTGGCTTGGCAACTGCGACGGCTGCTTCCTTAAATCGGAACGCTCGCAGGCGGTATTGGCGCGAGATTTCCCTGATCGCCATGGGTGGTGGGAAGCGGCTGAGGCTCGCATTGGCGAACTCAAGACCCAGAAAGGTCGCCCTGCTGACAATTCAACCTTCTCAAAAAGATTTTCCAAGGCCGAGCTGCGCCGGTTCATGGAGCGCCAAGGCGACTGGATTTTGGATGATGAAGACGCGCTTTGCCAGCGCGACGAAGGGGAGTGCACATCGTGATAAAGATCGAACTCCCATTCCCTCCTTCTGTCTGGGATATCTATGTCGGCTGGGGCAAGCAACGTCGCCTTTCGCCTGAATATGCGAAGTGGCGCAGCGATTGCGGCTATTTCCTCAATGGCAAGAACGAGTTCATCGACGGCCCATTCAGCATTCAGGTTGCCTTGAAGCGTCCACATAAGCGCATGGACCTCGACAACCGCATGAAAGCGCTTCTCGACGTTCTCCAGCATTACAAGGTCATCAAGAACGACAATCTCTGTGAACGGCTTTCAATGGTCTGGGATCCAGGCCTGAAGGAAGAGTGCGTCGTCATATTGCAGCGCGCCGAGGAGGCGCAAGCGGCATGAATGGTCTTCCATATTACAAGGCGTATCCGCGGGACTTCATTGAAGGCACCATCGGCATGTCGTTCGAGCTTAAGGCTGCGTATCGCCTTGTCCTCGATCTGATTTACATGCAGGGCGGCAATCTGCCGGATGACGCCCGTTACATTTCAGGCCTTCTAGGCTGCACGATCCGCAAGTGGAATTCGTTGCGCAGTGAACTTGTTACTCTGGGCAAAATCGAGATTACCGGCGAGTTTTTGACGAATAAACGCGCAGTTATCGAGCTCGAAACCACGAAAAAACTCACAGAAAAACTGTCTGAAAATAGGTCAAGGCCAAACAAAAACAAAGGCTTAGAATCTCAAAAGAGATACCATACAGATACAGATACAACATCTTCACTTCGTTCAGATGTTAGCGAGCGCGCAAAAAAACAGGACCATGTTTCGGAAGCTATCGAAGCCTATTCGGCGGTAGCTGGTAGGTGTGGTCTGCCTGCTGTCCGGGTGCTGAATGATGCGCGGAAGCGGAAACTTGCCTCGTTGCTGAAAACTCACGGATTGCCGGTTTGGCTTGAAGCGCTGGCGAAGGTCGAGGCGAGCGATTTCTGTCTGGGGCGCAAAGGCGATTTCCGCGCCGATCTAGATTTTCTCCTTCAGCAGCAGTCGTTCACTCGTTTGCTTGAAGGTCGATATGACAACCGCGCTGCCGAGATAGGGCGAGACAGCGCCAAAAAACCTCAGAAAACCGAACTTGATGATCCGCGCGTCATGTGGATGCGCCTTGGGCAGAAGCTGGAGCAGCAGCATGCAGAACCAGATAGCGACGAACGATCAATTCACCACTCCAGCAGACATGCAGGACATTCAGAGGGCGATGAGACGCCTCTACGGCTTGCCTTCGCGCGGCCTTCCTGACGGTCTGACCGATGCGGAAAAGGCCGATATTCGCCGAGCGGAGATAGAGAACTTCATGTCTGCGCTCAAGGGTGTATCAGCCTACGCGCTATCGGAAGCTGTTGAGCGCATTATGCAGAACGCTCTCGGCCATAAGTGGATGCCTTTGCCGCCCGAATTGCGTGGTTTGTGCGATGAAATCATGCGCCCCATCCTCGAAGCTCGTGCTCGCGACCGACGCGAAGCTGAAATTCTCAAGGAACAGCACGAAGAAAAGCGCCAGCGGGAACACTCGCAATCAACCTGGACGCCCGAAAGTCGTCAGCGCGCATCGGCCAAGTGGAAAGCCATCAAAGCCCAGATGCAGGCAGAGGGCGCCAAGGATGACGTCAAGCGTGATCAGTATGACGTCAGCGCGGAAGCCTGCATGGCTCGCCTACAGGCGGCAGCGGAAGCCAACGGCCACGAATTCAACATCGACAATCTCACCTCCGCTCCTAGCGGATCATTCAAGCAAGTAGGGAAGGCCGCGTGATGCATGAAGCTGTATTGATCCAAGAATACCTCGCCAAGCACGGTGCGCGTCGGTTTGCTCAAGGATCTTCTGGGAAATACGACAGTATTCGCCTGTACCTTCTCGAAAAGGGTTGGGACATGCGCCGGGTGCAAGCGAATTTCGCGCTTAAGCCGGTGGGGAAGCCGGGCATCGGCAAGCGCCAGTCTTGGCAAAAGATCATTGAATTTGTGGACGGGCTGCGGATCGCGGATGGGCTTGAACCTCTCTGCGCACCTGTAAAACACGCGGCATAATTGGGCGACGAGGAACAAACATGGCGGCGATGACTGAACAGCGGAAAATTGCAGACAAGAGATTGCGTGATGCACTTAAAGTGGCGCGGCGCAAGCATGAGGAGCCCGGAAGCCTTAAATCTACGGTGCGACTGCGCTCGGCGCCAAATCCGCACTTTAATCCAGCCCATCAGCCCTCCAGGTCAAACCCCATCAAGGTTGACGCTCTGGTCAATATCAAGGAAAGCGCCGTGGGAACGCTTTACGCGCGCGGACATATCAATGATGCGCAGTGGGCGGCGGCTGGACGGTTCCGCATGTACTGGGAACAATCCGGCGCAAAGGGTGCGATTGCTATCGACTATGGCCGTGTTCAGGTTGACGGAGGTAAGACGCTCGACCCGCTGCCTGATCGCGTGGTCGAGGCAACGCATCATCTAAATAGCTGTCTGCCAGTTCTCGGCAAGCGCACCTTCGATCTCATGATCAAAGTCGTCGGGCAAGGCATGGAAATTGCCGACATTGCCAAGACACAGCGCGAGAAGACGACTTTCAGCGATTACATCAAGGATGGCCTTGAAGAATTGTCTGTGCATTGGGGGTATAAAACGCGATAGGTAGTTGCCCGCTTAAGCGAATTACACTATATTTTGTATTGTGGTGGTTTGCGCTTAAGGCGCAACCCGATTTGCAAGGCGGTCTTCGGGCCGCTTCTTTATTGTATGCGGGGTTGAAATTCCTCTCGTATCAAATCAGCTATCCTTTCGCGCCAATTCGGTTCGTTATCTACAATCCAGTTAACGAGTTCGACTTCGAGCCGTATAGACAAGCTAACTTTCTCGATTGGATTACGAGGTCTTCCCCTTCGAGTTTTCTTTCCGCCGTCATTCATGAAACAGTTGCCCCCGTTGATTCGATAGAACAAGGGTCAGGTGCAAACCTTGCGCGAAAGTTTCGGGGCAAAGCCTCAGCGCCAAGCACCGGGAGAGATATATACGGAGAGCGGTGGCATTCGGCTTGCATACTAATCAGCACGGCAGTTTGACGGATAGTAGAGGAAGAGCAGAAGCCAGCGACCGTCAGACCTGAATGCTGCGCCCGTTCTGACCAAAGTTAGAAAATTTAACATTGCATCCAGCTCCGCCTAGTGCGGGGTTTTTCATTTCTGCAACCCAACAAGAGGAAAACACATGAAGCTGTTCCGAAGTCTGTTCTTCGGCTGCGCTGCTATGCTCGCGGCTGTTCTGTGTATGAGTGCGCCAGCATCGGCTGTTGATTACAGTCCAGGCGTGTTCCAGATCCCCTCAGTCAGCTATGATTATGTCGTTCCTGACGTTTTCAAAGCTGTCGCTGCCTTGCCAGCAGCCGTTGCGCTTCCTGGTCGAAGTCGCAACAGCCATGCAGTCTCTTATGTTTGCCAGAACCAGCCAAACTCTGCTTTTCGCCAGTCGGTCGAAGCGTATTCACATATCGACCCTCACATCAGAGCAGCCTAAAATGGCTAGTTGACACCCCGCCGTTCGTAACTGATCGGCGGCGGTGCTCATTTCTATCTCCTCGATACGAGGGGATTGATATGGGTTTCAAGCCTGTGAAGTTTTTAGCTTCATTGATCGGCCTCGTTTCCGAAGGCTTCGTCGTTTTGCGATAGCCATAAAGAATGAAACCGCAAACAGAACGCCTACTAAAATGGTGATCCAGAAGAGGGCGGTAGCGCTTGGGGTGTTAGCTTCGTGGGCCTGCATACAGGGAATTAGAAAGCCAACGAATGCGCTCGCCAATAGGGATGAGAGAAAAAACCAGATCTCGTAATCTGCTAACGCCGATGCATCGACCATTCTTATCGTAATTTCTTCTGGCACCAACACAGAGATATTGAAACTATCTCCGATAGGATTAGGGCCAACTGGCGGGGCTGGGTCAGATGACGTGCTCATCAATTCGTCCTCTGATTGATTTCCGTCCAATCGTTATTATTCAAAATGCCCTGATATGTCCCTTGCATGAGAGGAGACACGACAAACCGTGTTCGTCCCGGATATTTGCGTGCAATGGCATTTAACCCTGAGATTATGGCGTCTCGACCAAGAAGATCAGTTTTTATGATATAAAAAGTCGTCAGTGGCCGATACCAACTATACGGTTTAAGCACTGATATCATTTCATCACTGATATTGCTTCGGTTTGCACCATCGGTGATGTCCCAAGAAACTACTAGATGCATAAAGCCCTCCTCAACTACCCATCAGGAATACAACCGTGAGTCTCACGCCGAAACAAGAGCGGTTTGTCGCTGAATTCCTGATTGATACGGGGCCATTCGCCACAACGCAGGACTAGCTTATTAATCGCGAAAAGGGATACTGTCGCCCTCCAACGCGTAGCGTTTGCAGACGTCGCCAAATTCCCATCCGACTTCTGAACCAGCCTCAGTACCGGCTGTGGCAAATAAGATCGATCCGGATGCAGACACGACAATTGACAGATTCATCGTAGATGGACGTCCTTTTCGCCCGCACAGTTCGTTGGCAAGATAGTCCGTCGCTTTCGTGACCACGCTCGGGATCGCAGTTAACGGCTGAAACATCGGGCTAAGGCCTTCGCCAGCAGTCTGTTTCATCGCAGAAATGTATTGCGCCTGAGGCACGATCTGTAAGGTCGAGCCTGAAGGTGGTTTGTAGCCTGGCACACTCACCATACCTGCGTTGGTCACGTTGTAGTCAACCTGCCCAAATACATCTAGGACCTTGCCATCTTTGCCCTTTACGACGATGCCCCAATTCGGCAAGGGTGCGCCTGTTGGGTCGCTTACGATCTCTTGGGGTCTATCGATAGCTGCTGGGGCCTGTTGGGCCGATTGCAAATGCCTGTTTAAGCCGTCGACCAGATTGCCTTGGCCCTTAAGTTCCCCGGCCTGTGCGGTAGCCGCGATTAACAGCCCTGCTATAAAAACTACGTTTTTCATAATTCCACCTCCCACGTGAAGAGAGAGTATCATCTCGGGATGGCGGGCAAAACTTAATCGATAGGTGAATAATGCCTGTTCTGAAAAACGCCCGTCATGAAGCGTTTGCGCAAGAGCTCGCTAAGGGCAAAACAGCGGATGAAGCGTACCGGGTTGCAGGCTTTAAGCCGAACCGTGGAAATGCGGCGACGTTAAAGCGGAAGCAAAGCATATCAAAACGCGTGAGTGAGCTTCTCGAATGGGAGCAAACCGTTGAACGCAGGGCGACGGAAAAGGCCATAGATAAGCTTGCAATCACGAAAGAACGCGTTCTGGCGGAGTTGGCCAAGATTGGGTTCTCGGACATTCGTAAAGCCATCAAATGGCAGGGCACGCTCGTAACCGAGGAAGACAATCCCGATGGCGGTGAAGTGCTGGTCGTAAAGAACGTAGTCACGAATAACGTGCAACTCGTTTCGAGCGATGAAATTGACGACGACACGGCGGCAGCTATCGCTGAGATCAGCCAGAATTCTACCGGCGGGATCAAACTGAAGCTGCACGATAAGAAAGCGGCGCTTGTCGACATTGGCAAGCACCTTGGGATGTTCATCGAGAAGCACGAGCATTCAGGTGAGATATCTCTGACTGTGTCGCAAGAGGACGCTGAACTGTGAGACATGGCTGCAATTCAACTGACGGAGAAGCAACGGCAGGCTAACCGCCTACTGGCTGGCCCTGCGCGCAATATCATGCTGCGCGGTGGCTCCCGATCTGGAAAGACCTTCGTGCTTGTCCGTGCCATCATTCAGAGGGCAATCAATGCACCTGGTTCTCGGCATGTCATTTTCCGCTTTCGGTTCAATCATGCCAAGACTTCCGTATGGTCTGACACACTGCCCAAGGTTCTGAAGCTTTGCTTTCCATCGCTGCGAGTGCGGTTCGATAAAACTGACTTCTATGTCGAGTTACCGAACGGTTCTCAGGTCTGGATTGCGGGTCTGGATGACAAGGAGCGCGTCGAGAAGATCCTTGGGCAGGAATACGCAACGCTTTATTTCAACGAAAGTAGTCAGATTCCATGGGCATCGGTTGAAACCGCAATGTCCCGACTGGCTCAGAAGTGCGAGCTTGCGGCACAAATAGCAAAGGCTACTGGGCGGCTGTATCTGGCGCTCAAGGCATATTTCGACTGCAACCCGCCGTCAAAGCTGCATTGGAGCTTTCAGCTATTCCGGTCGAAGATGAAGCCCGGCACGAAAGAGGCGCTTCCTAATCCCGACGACTACGTCGAGATGAAGGTAAACCCGTCCGATAACGCCGATAATCTGCCGGCGGAGTATTTCGACGTTCTGGCTTCGATGTCGGCGGCAAAGCGGTTACGTTTTGAAGCAGGCGAATGGGCAAGTGAAGTCAATGGTGCCTTGTGGGCGCTGGATGACCGCACGGCTGCCGATGGCAAGACCATGCCGGGCATTGACAGCTTGCGAGTGAAACAGGCGCCAGAGCTTGTTCGTATCGTGGTCGCTGTCGATCCATCAGGCACCCGTGGAGATGATGGCGGCGACGATATCGGCATTGTGGTAGCCGGTCGCGGAATAGACGGCCATGCATACATTCTTGAGGATGGCACTTGCCAGTTGTCGCCCGAAGGATGGGGGCGGCGCGCAGTCGACCTGTATCACCGTTTCGACGCTGACCGGATTGTCGGTGAGCGGAACTACGGCGGCGACATGGTGCGCTTCACCGTTGCAACAGCCGATAAGAAGGCGGCTTTCAAGGAAGTGGTCGCCAGCCGCGGCAAGGCAGTGAGAGCCGAGCCGATTAGTGCTTTGTACGAACAGGGCAAAGTGCATCACGTGGGCATTTTCCCCGATCTCGAAGACCAGATGTGCAACTTCACTGCCTCCGGTTACGTGGGTGAGGGATCGCCAGACCGTGCCGACGCTCTTGTGTGGGCTATCACTGAATTGATGCTGGGTGACGAGAAAAACGTCGCCATGTTCTTAAGCAAGAGGCACCGATGAACCCAATTCGAGCCTTGGCCAATGCCGCGGCGCGTCGGCTCGACGCTATGTTTCCGGGCCACTTCGCTGCCGCCAAGCACAACCATTATGCTGACTTCGGATATCCAGAGCACCTGACGTTTGACATGTTGTACGGCATGTATAGCCGAAACGGTATTGCCGCAGCTGGTGTTGACAAGACAATCCTGAAGACTTGGCAGGACAATCCATTCCTCCAGGAAAAGCAGCGTGACGGGTCAGAGGGCAAGAGAACCGAGGAGACGAAGATCGAAGCCGATATTCGCCAAAGGTTCGAAGATCTTCGCATCTGGTCGCGCATTGCGGAAACGGATCGTCGCTCACTGGTTGGCGCTTATTCTGGCCTGATCCTTCGCTTTGCAGACAACAAGAAGTTCTCTGAACCTGTCGATACGGTGCCAGGCGGGCTGAAAGGCTTGGTTGAAGTCATCCCGGCGTGGGAAGGACAGTTACAGGTCTCGCAGTGGGATACGGACGAAATGTCCGATACCTACGGCCAGCCAAAAATGTACCAGTTTAATGAAGCGAGCGTTGGTGACGAAACACGACAGCCACGCCAATTCATGCTTCATCCAGACCGGGTGATTGTCTGGTCGCGTGACGGAACGCTCGATTGCCGCTCACTTCTGGAGCCCGGCTATAACGATCTGATTACACTGGAGAAGGTCAGCGGGGCAGGTGGAGAGGGCTTCTGGAAGAATGCCAAGTCAGCACCGGTACTTGAAGTCGACGCCGAGGCAAAGCTTGACGAGATGGCCAAGATCATGGGCGTACCGGTCGATGAGCTCGTCGATCGCATGAATGATCAGGTTGAGGACTGGCAGCGCGGCTTTGACAAGTTGCTGATGATGCAGGGTATGACCGCGAAGACACTTGGCGTAACGCTGCCGAGCCCTGAACACTTCTTCTCCATCGCGCTTCAGGCATTCGCAGCATCCATCTCGATACCGGTCAAGATACTTGTCGGCTCTCAGACTGGCGAACGTGCCAGCACTGAAGATGCAGACGAATGGGCCAAGACGAACATGTCTCGCCGAACCAACACGGTTCGGCCCAACATCATGGACTTCGTCAACCGACTGGAACGATTCCGCATCCTTCCTGAAAAGGATTGGTATCTCGATTGGTCAGACCTGACTGAGACGTCCATGGCCGAGAAGATCGACCGCGTAGCCAAAATGGCCGATACCAACCGGAAGATGAGTGCATCCAATGAGTTGGTTTTCACGGCTGATGAGATGCGTGAAGTCGTCGGCAAGGAACCGCTCACGGACGAACAGCGATACCGTGAGGATGATGACGACGATCTGACCGCTGCTGCTGGCCTTCCTGTCGATCCCGCAACCGAGGAATAACCAATGAAAACCGTTCGGGTGAATATCCGATCACTGGCTAACGCCGGTGCGATCCGGCGCGAGAAGAGAAACGGGCGAGACGTGGTTATCGTACCGTCCGCAACTCTCCCCGACGACATCGTGATGAATGACATCATGTACCCGGCTGACGAGATCGAGAAGAGCTTTACCGGTCTGGAGCGCACACCGGCACCGCTCGGCCATCCAATGATCAACGGTGCATTTGTCTCAGCGCGTGATCCGGAAGGGATCAATCTTGGCTGGATCGGGGCATGGAATGAGAACGTGCGCCGTGAGAATGGCCGGGTGTTCCTCGACAAGGTCATCGACGTTGAAACGGCAAGTCGCTCAGAAGGCGGCAAGCGAGTTCTGGAAGCCGCAAACGGTGATGTGAATTACAAGCATATCGCTCGAGCCCTTGAATTCGACCATGACGCCATTCTGCTTGATGAGCAAGGCGCGGCAACGCCTGAACAAGGCGTCGGTATGCTGGTCAACGCTAAGGGCGAAAAACAGGAAGTCGAGGTCATCAACTCGTTTATCGAGGATGCTGACCGCGAAATGGATTGGGCGGTAGATAGCCTCGCCCGAGCTTTGGAACGGCGCTCCAAGGCGTCCGTGCTGGAGCGAATGAAGTCCGCGATTATGGAGGCCGTTGGCCTGTCCGAGCGGGTTCCCTCAACCAATCGAAAGGAAGACGACATGTCTGTCTCTGACGAGCAGTTCAAGGCGCTTTCCGATGAGGTCAAAACCCTCACGGACGGATTTGCCAAGATCGGCGAAACCATTGGCACCGCAGTGGCCAACGCTGTGAAGCCATTGGTCGATGCACAAAATGAAATGGTCGCCAACCAGAAGGCCAAGGAAGACGCCGAAAAGGCTGACTTGGTCGAGAAGGTCGTGAAGGCCAATCTTCTCACCGAAGCAGTTGCAAACACGCTGTCAATCGATGCTCTCAAGGAACTGGCTCCGAAGGCTGAACCTGGCCGCGCAGCTGCTCTGAACGGTGCATTCAAGCCGACGAGCGATAAGCCCGGCTTCAAGGTTCCGGAAGGAGAATAATCCATGGCCCGCTATAACAAGATTTTCGCTGGCCCGTTCACCGAGGCAACTCCGCAGGTTCAGGAAGGCATTGCAGCCGCTGCAACGCTTCCGGGTCTTGCCGTTGTGCTGAATGGCACAGGCGGCTTTGCCATCGCCGGCGCATCCACCAATGAAAAGGTGTTCATCGCTCAGGACAATTACCTTGTCCTCAAGGGCGTGGATGATGCGTGGTCTGCCAATGATCGCATGATCGGCATGGAAATGCTCGATGAGCAGTTCTTTAACGTCCGCGTACCGACTGGCACCAACGTCGCCAAGGGTGCTGAACTAACCACGAACGCCACTGGTCGTTTCGTTCTCGCTGCCGCTGGCAATCGCATCATCGCGATCGCTGAAGAGGCTTACAACAACACGACCGGATCGGACCAGCTTGTGCGTGTACGCGCAGCCAAGGGCCATCTGGCCGCGGCATAAGGGAGTTACACCACATGCGTTACTTCTCCTCCCAGCTTCTCAGCAACTCGCGTATTCACGCCGGTTGGTGGGATGAAGTCTCGGCGGACCGTGCTTGGTTCCACAATGCTGAAGACCAGCTTGCTGCCGTGCGCAATCAGGCTGCGGTGCTGCCACGTGATGCCTGGCTTGAGCTCGACAGCATTACCCGCCGCGTCATGCGCAACGACGAAGGTCAGGCTTACATGGCTGATCTGATGCCTCTCGCAAAGGCGGTTAACATCGGCAAGCTCGTTCACCTGAACCGCGTATCTTCGGATGCCGGTACGGTTGTTCGCTCGTTGTCTGGTCAGGTGCCAGTCCCTCTGGACAAAGTCACCTATGACTATCGAGGTACGCCGGTTCCGATCTTCTCGACCGCGTATGGTCGTGAATGGCGGGAATGGAACACGCTGCAGTCTGAAAACTTTGACGCTCTGTCGGACGATCAGGAAGCACATACCGCCAAAATCCGCCGCGATATGGCTCTGTATGCCCTTGATGGTGATCCTACCATCACTGTGCAGGGTTATTCGGGCTACGGTATCCGTACCTCGCCGTTCTCCAAGGCCATCAACCTTGGCTCGGCTGCCGGCGGCGCCAACATCGATCTGACGACTGCAGGCTCTGATGATGTTGACAACTTCATCACTCAGGTTCTCGGCGGAGTGCTCGATGACAACCTGATCACGGGCAAGGTCAATCTGTATATCTCGCCAGAGATCGGGCGGAACTTCGACAAGTCGTATTCGGGCTCGACCGGGTTCAAGGGTGGCACTCTGCTCTCCTACCTGCTCACGAATCGCCGCATCAACAAGATCGTGGTGACTTATGAGCTGAGCGGAAATGAGTTCTTCGGCTTTGTCCCGAACTCGGAATTCATCCGTCCGATTGTCGGCATGGCCGTGAATACGACCGCCAAGGTTCGCCAGAACCCGACCGACAACTATCAGTTCCTCATCATGGGCGCGATGGGTCTGGAAATCCGGGCCGATTACAACGGCAAAACCGGCGTCTTCTACTCCACTGTGGTCAACTGATGAACCAGCCCGGCCTTAGTGCCGGGCGTTCTCTTTCAGGAAGGAACAGAGCATGCGTGTGAAAATCACGAAGCCGGGCATCTTTGGCGCCAAGGGTGAAGTCCCGGTCGGCACTGAGGTGACCGTGAAGGAAGAGCCGAAGGGCTGGGCCGGTCGATATGAAGTCATTGTCGGAGACGGTGAAGGTAAGGCCGCAATCACCAATCCCAGTCAGGGTGAACGGGAAGAACTGAAGAAGCAGGCGGATGAGCTTGGCATCGAGTACGCCAAAAACATCTCGAATGGAAAGCTTCAGGAACTGATTGACGCGAAACTGGCGGAATAACGAACATGGCAGGCTACGGCACAGACGATCAGTTCCAGTCATGGCTAACTGATAACGGATATACCTTGCCCGATGATGCGCCGTCGCTTGCCGTTCTTCGTCAGCGTGGCAGTCTTTACATTGATGCCGTCTATGGTGACCGCTTCATAGGTCGTATCGCCACATTCGATCAGGAACGGGCTTGGCCTCGCATAGGTGCGTCACTCAGAGGCACGGCGATACCTTCTGACGTAATCCCGCAGGCGGTAGTTTATGCCTCTTTCTACGCTGCCTATGAGGAAGCAGTTAATCCAGGCAGTCTGAACAATACAGGTTCTTCCTCTTCTGCGGTAGTTCGCGAGAAGGTCGGCGATCTAGAAGTTCAGTATGCAAATGCTCAGTCTGATGGCACAGCATCGTTCCTTACACCGTTAATCTCGACAGTTGATGGCATGCTCGCACCGTACCTGCGCGATCTGGATGCAACCTGTCTCTGGCTGAAATCGGTGGGCTAATGGCCAAGTTCAACTATGCCCGGTCTGTTCAGACCGCGAATAAGCTAATCGACAAGTTTGGACAGACTGGCGCTATCCGGCGTACCGAGACATCCGGCGATCCATGGAACCCCGGAACGAGCGATACGGACTATCCGTGCACTCTTGTTGCGCTGGAATATGACCAGAAGGATATAGACGGGACGCTGATCAAGTCGACGGATAATAAGGTCTACGTTGCCACAAAGGGCCTGACGATCCAGCCGACGACAACCGACAAGGTCATCATCGGCGGGGTTGTAAGCACGATTGTCGAAGCAAAGCCGCTTAATCCGGCGGGAACTGTCGTTTATTTCGAACTGCAAGCACGAGTTTGAGCGGTTTACTATCGCAATGCGCCGTAGTCAGCGAGTTCCTCGATAGATGGTGGCACCAACGCAAACCAAGGGTAGTTGAAAACCAGTTCACGATCCGAATGAAGTTCATTGATGCGTACAAGGCCCTCTCCGGGCAAACCAGTTTCGGAGTTCACAACCAGAACGGTAAGCGGCGGAAGATCGTTATCTGCGCACCAATTCATGATCAAACCGAGTTGGCGATCGAGTACTCCCGCGCCCTTATAATCCAATAGATCGGCGACCATACCGTATGTCAGTGTTTGTCGGTTGTGAGCTGCCGAGATGAGTATTGCGTAAATCTGGACAGCGCGAGCGTGAAGCTTGTTCTTCTCGATATCCGAATAATAGGTCAGTGCCATGTGTAGCCCCCGTTGGTTTTGACGCAACAGTTGTATGGGCATCGCCATAACTATCAAGGGTGAAACATGCTGAAGCGTCTAAGTCCACGTGAGCAATTTGACGCGCTTATCGCGACGTATGAACCGATCCTGCGCGCCGCGTTCATGGCCGCCGTGGATGATATCCGTTCTAATATCGTGCTTCGCCGGATCGTTGAACGGCTGGAGAAGGGCGATATCGCGGGCGCGATTGATGCAATGTTTATCGAAGAATCGGCATTCAATCCGCTCGAAGAGGCTCTTCGACAGGCATTCAACGCGGGCGGGGTCGATACCGTTTCGAACATGCCGGTATTCAAGGACCCGGAAGGCCATACCGTTGTTATTCGATGGGATGCGCGAAACATAGTCGCTGAAAACTGGCTACGCGATCATTCGGCCAGTCTCGTTTCAGGAATTGTAGCTGATCAGGTCGAAAGCATCCGTGCCGCCCTGACGGACAGCCTTGCTAGCGGCGACAACCCAACGAAGGCCGCCAAGGCTATCGTTGGGCCAGTAACCCGGGCTACTGGAACGCGAGAAGGCGGGATTATCGGTCTGACGGCAGCACAGGCCCGGTTCGTTCAGAGCGCTCGTGACGAGCTTCTTTCCGGCGATCCTGCGCTGTTGCGGAACTATCTGGAGCGCGGCCGGCGAGACAAGCGATTTGACCGAACGGTGACGAAAGCTCTTAAGGAACAAACACCATTGCCGGCGGAGGTCGTGGACAGGATCGTCAATCGTTATAGTGCAGGCCTGCTGAAGCTTCGGGCCGACACGATCGCCCTGAATGAAACATTCGATGCGATGGCAGCGGCAAAAGACATCGCCTTTCGCCAGCAGATCGATAACGGAAATCTCTCGGCAGACATCGTCACCAAGACTTGGCGACACACACCGCAGGAGCACCCGCGAGCGCAGCATGTTGCGATGCGAGGACAGAAGGTCAGGTATGACCAACCATTCGTCGCGCAAGACGGCACCTTGATCATGTATCCGCATGCTCCAGGCATTCCGGCCCGGCACAAGATCGGATGCAAGTGCGTGGCCGAATACAAGATCGATTTCGTCGCTCAGTTGGTGGAATAATGGCCAAGTCTTTTGCCGCAACCGTCGGGCAGTGGGCCGTTAAAGTCGATGGCGCGCTTGAAGTCGTGTTTAAAGAGAGCGCGCAAGAGCTCGTCAGTCAGATGGACAAACTTCTGTCGGACATGGTCTATGACCAGCCATCATCTGAGAATTACAGGCGAACCGGCTTTCTTCGTGCCTCTCTGATGGCGTCACGTGAAGCCATGCCAAGGCTGTATCGAGACAATCCCGGCGGGTCGGTTCCGCCTGATCTGCAGCCAGTCATCCTGGTCATCAATAGCGCGGACCTCGGAGATACCATCTATCTCGGCTACACCGCCAACTACGCGGCATATGTCCACTATGGTGCCAAGGGCGCGGCTCCGCGTCCGTGGGTAACGCTCATCGGTCAGCGGTGGGAAGAAATCGTTGCCGCCAAAGCCAAAGAAGTGAAGCAAAGGCTCAAGCTCTGACATGACGATCGAGAAGAGTATAGAAAACGCTCTATTCGAGCGCGTTGCGTCTTTGGTGCTTAATCCTGCGCTTCCGGTCGCTTGGCCGAACATCGCGTTCCAGCGACCCGCTACGGGATATTTGCGTGTGACGCATGTGCCGAACACTTCGCGACGGCGGTTTGTCGGGTCAACTGAGCCTCATCAAAGGCGGGGCATTCTTCAGATAGATGTGTTCCTCCCTCTGAACGGTGGGGCAACGAAGTCCACCGAGAAAGCAGGGAAGGTGGCCGAACACTTCCCGACTGACCTTAAGCTGCCGAAAGACGGATTGACCGTCCGCATCACCAAGGCACCTGACATCGCACAGGGGTTCAGCGATGAGACGCACTGGCAAGTGCCGGTGACGATCTCATACGACTGTTTCGCATAACTTTGATCCGGCCTGAGCCGTTAACAGCCCCGATACGGGGCTTTTTTCATATGGAGAAGACCCATGATTACAACTGCTTCGGGCTCTACGATTGCTATCGGGCCTGCAACTCCTGTAACCGGTGCAAATGAAGCTGCGATCATTGCAGCCTATAAGGCGCTCACGTTCGTGCCTGTTGGCGAGGTCCAGAATCTCGGCGAATTTGGCGATGAGGCGAACGACGTCACGTTCACGAGCCTTTCCGACGCCCGTGTGCGCCACCTCAAGGGCGCTCGCGATGCCGGCGTTCTCGCTCTGGTTTGTGGTCGTGATCCGCTCGATGCAGGTCAGATCGCGCTGCGAGCGGCTGAAAAGACCAATCTGGCTTACGCAATTCGCATCATCGCGAACGATGCGCCAGATGAAACCGGCACTCCAACCGAGTTCTATTTTCACGCGCTAGTACAGTCGGCCAAGGAAAGCTACGGCGAAGCTGATGATGTGGTCACCACGGCTTTCAATCTCGGCATTACGACCGCCATTTTTGAACAAGAGGCCACTGCCGGAACCCCGTAATCCCAACAGCTTATCAACCGTTTCTCCACAAACGTATCAACAGGAAATTCACAGATGAAGAAGACGTTTGACTTTTCGGGCTTTGCTTCGCGGGAAGCATCCGAAAAAGGAACAGAAATATCGATCCGCAATGACGCTGGTGAAGACAGCGGAATTATAATTCGAATTGCTGGTCCGGACAGCTCGCGTCGTCGTCAAATCGCTGAAAGTATATTTGATTCCAGGGTTGAAGCTGGGACAGTCAAGCCGATGACGCTATCCGAAATCGATGCAGCCAATCTTGAGGAGGCAATAGCGGCGACGATCTCTTGGAAGTTCCCCGCTGCCTTCGAAGGGCCGGAATGCACGGCGGAGAATGTGCGGAAGGTTTATACCGAATATCCTTCCATTCTCTCGCAAGTAATCGCTGCAGGGAAAAACAAAGCCCTTTTTACGAAGAGCTGATCGGCAGGCTGACAAAATATGCCGAAATGATGGCAAAGCCAAACGGCAGACGAAAGGCTGAGGATTTGCCGCCAGAACTGAAACGGGTGTGGCAATGGTTCTGTGACCTAAGCACCACTCGGCCTTCGGGGATGGGATTTGTTCCTATCTCATATGCCGAAATCGCTGAATATGGCCGTTTGATGGGGATTTCGTTCCGAAAATGGCAAGTGGTCGCAATCCGGAGGCTCGATATTCGAGCAATCGAAGCTGCTATGAGGCGAGCGAAGAACAAAACGAACATTCAGAACGAAACGCCGGTCAGTGACGGACACGGAGTTGCATCGCTGTTACGTGGCTTCAAGAAAAAGAAGGGGTAGCCCGATGGAGAACACCATGGCCGGGGAAAATAAACCGTGGCTTCTTAGCAGAATAGACCGCATCAAAGACGGGCTGCACGAGATCACGTTCAACGTGGACGAGCAGCCCGCTGTGAAACTAACGATAAGAGGATCGTTCTCACTTCAAGGATGCGGTGTCGAGGGTGTTTTGTCCGCCGCAAGAGGGACATTTAATGCCTTCGATATGGATGCTGTTCGGCCCAGATAATGGATGGGCAGCAAACATGACCTCGCCACAGTGACCGCAGAGTAAATCGGCGCCATTTGGGTCTTT
Organism: Brucella sp. NBRC 113783; assembly: GCF_040372265.1. Taxonomy (NCBI): domain Bacteria; kingdom Pseudomonadati; phylum Pseudomonadota; class Alphaproteobacteria; order Hyphomicrobiales; family Brucellaceae; genus Brucella; species Brucella sp. NBRC 113783. Next base: position 1,109,933 of record NZ_BAABRX010000001.1, read on the forward strand.
GTCATACCCGTATGCGCCAACGAGATCGATATCCATTCCTGGAACTGGATCAGTCGCTTGTAGCCGTACCTGCTTCATTCAAACCTCCCGTTGTTAACCCGGCCATCAAAGCCGAGTCGCAGCGGAGTGTCGAGATGATGACGCCTTACTGATAACAGCCCAATTGTGCTGCTTCTGTTCTCGCCTGTACTCGTTCGATTTCCCTGATCGCTGGGTATTCGGCGCGGCTAAGCAACTGCTTGCAGCGAACTTCTTTGTATTCAGGGTCAGGTGCCCTATTGCTGGCGCAACCAGAAAGAACGAACAGCGCGAGACAGGTGATCACAAGTGCTTTCATGTGGGTTCCCTCTTTCGGGGGATTATAGCGCGTGTTCCAATGGCGGCTAGATGGCGGAGCAGACTGCCAGCATAAGGAGCGGCCTACGGGCCGCCTTTAACCTTCAACCAAAAATGGAGATTTTAGGACTCGCGTTTTTAAAATTTCATGCTTTTATTTCCGTAACTGGGGATGGGCATGAATATCGAGAAAATTGATCCAATCTGCATAAAATTTGAGGGTCTGGACGCTAATAACAATGCGGTTGAACTGTCCGTGTTGGCGTCCTCACTTCAAGGCGCTTCCAAGATTATTGCCGCGAGCGGCCAAGTTGCTCTTGCTGGGCGGTTTTCAAAAAAGGAAATACAGAACGATGTCCGGGTTCTGGGGTTGCCACCCCAGGCGGGAAGCTATGAGTTTTGGATAGCGGTTACGGCAATAGCTACACCGCTTGCAACTCCGATGTTCCCTTTGATCGAAACTGCCGTCAAAACAGCCGCGACAAAGGCGGTCGAAGGAATGACAAACTACGTCATTAGCAAATGGGCGGGACGGAAAGCTGAAATGCAGACATCCAATGAAGTCGCTGTCAAGGCTCTAGAAGAAATGGGGCATACCGCACGCCACGCAATGGATATGGTAGAGCGAGTAGCTATTTCTAACCATTCCGGGGCGAAGCAACTCGTAAGCCCTATTGGTTTATCTGCTCAATTCATGCGGATTGGGCATGTCTCCACAGGCTCATTTCCGATAGGACAATTGGATCGTGATGAAATCGAGAAAGCAAAGCCGATTGAAATTGGTGAGGAAAGAGTTTGGCGAGTTCAGATTACAGAGCTGGATCGAATAAACCAAACCTGCAAAGTCTCTCTTGTAGATGATCCAGATATACGCAAGCGGATTGATGGGAAAATAACGGACCCGCAAATTGTAACGCCTAACAACGCTTATACCAGTGCGTTTGATAATCACGATACAATCGCGGTAAAATGCAAGCCTCAATACCAAGATGGCGAACTAGATCGGATTTTTATTTCTGATGTTGTAAAGTAAATAGGGGATCTTGGCTCCCCTTTTTATTTGCAGAAGTTACCGCCGATTGCGAATTTCTTGCTTTCGCTGGAGAATGTGAATTTCTTGTATCCTTCATAGCCGCCTTGTTTATTCTTAGCGTTTACAAGTCCGCACACATTGAACCCCTGCAGGGGTTCACCGTTGATGTTCGTTTCGCCTTCGATTGATCTAAATGTCAGCGATTTGAACTTTGTCGCCTCAGGATCACGAAAATTATCATCCATAGCTGCCGTCATCGCTGATTGAGCGTCTTTTGGTAGGGCCTTGAATGTGTCGTCGATGAACATTTGAGCATTGGCCGCACCGCTGAAAGCCAGTGTAAGACTGAAAACGGCTGTGTGAAGTTTCATCATACCCCCGAGATAAAAGGACAGTTTCAATGGCTGGTGATATTGCCACGCTTGGTTTTGCGGTCAATTCCAAACCGCTTACCGACGCTTCAACCGAGCTCAATAAATTGTCCGGGGCTGCGGATCGCGCAGAAACATCAGCGGATAGACTTTCAAGGAGTTCGCAGAAGGTTTCCTCAAGCGTCAAGAAGGTCGCTACCGATACCCGCCAGTATTCCGACGCTTTAAAGGCAAGCTCGTTCCAGACCGCCAACTTGGCTGCCCAGTTCAATGATATCGGCGTTATGCTCGCCGCCGGTCAATCACCGCTCCAGTTGGCCCTTCAGCAAGGAACCCAGATCAGCCAAGTTCTACAGACCATGGGGAGTGGTACAAGCATCATTCGGTCGCTTGGCGCCGCACTAGTGTCGATGGTGAGCCCCGTTTCCTTGGTAACGGTTGGCCTAATTGCAATGGGTGCATCTGCCGTCCAGTACTTTACTGGCGTCGACGAGAACGTAAGTTCGGCAAATGATGCATTAAAGGGACATGAGGCCCTTATTCGAGAAATACGGGATGCATACGGAGACGCGGCGGTTGCTGCAGAGCAATATTCCGGAAAAAGCAAGGCCTTACTGGAATACGATATCCAGCAGAAAATCCAAGAGTATCGCACGATTGTAAGTGAGGCGGCCAACTCGCTGTACGAAACAGTCCGGCAGGTTCCGGCATCATCGTTTGAGGGCGCCACTTACGTCATTGCCGAAGTTCAGTCCGCAATGGCGCAGCTTCACGATAGTATACAACGTGGTGAACCTGACGTACGTCGGTTTATCGATCGAATGGTGGAGATTGAACAACAGTCTGGGACACCGGAGCAGATCCGGGACTTGGTTCGAGAGATTATCGAAACGGGGCGATCAGCAAGCGATGTTCAAGGGAAACTGGCTTCCCTAACCAATATTGTGGCTCAGTTGGGAGACACAGCATCTGGACAAGTAGGGAAGATAAGTGACCTGACGAAGGCGTATCGTGACCTTGCATCGATAGCGGCCCCCACGCTTAGCAATATGGAGCAAGCTCAGGACGCCTATAATCGAGCAGTGACGGCAGATGGGAGCATTGAGAACCGGATTAAAGCAGCGAAGGAATATCAAGTCACGTTGGCGCGCCTTCGGGCGTCGGAAATGCCGACCCCCGGCCAGCGGCCTAACTTGGAAAGCATTGCCCCGGAAAAGGCAAAGTCAGGACGTTCCGATGCAGAACGTGAAGCAGATCGGCAAGCCAAGGCAATCTCGCGGGTAACTGAGAACCTTCAGTTTGAACTCGGTACGATGGGAATGTCCGCCCAATCATTGCGACTTCAGAATGCGCTGCGCCAGGCTAATGTCGATATCTATTCAGCTGAAGGGCAGAAGATTGCTGATCTTGTCGAAAAGATCAACGCGAAGGAAGCAGCCACAAAGGCAGCTGCCGAAGCTGACAAACAAGCAAAAGAGGCTCAGGAAAAATTCGTCCATGCAATGGACAACGGCTTAAACATGATTGGCGACGCGATCCTGTCGATTGCAGATGGATCGGATAAGGCGTCCGACGCAGTTAAGCGTCTCGCCGTCGAACTGGCACTTGCCGCTGCGCAGGCTGCTTTGTTCGGCAGCGGCCCTCTGGCTGGATTTTTTGGCGGCGGAAGTTTTGGAGGCGGGTTTAAAAGTACTCAGCTATCCGGGGCTCTTGCATCAGGCAGTATCGGCCTATTCGCTAACGGCGGCGTCACCAACAAACCCGCGATCTTCGGTGAAGCGGGCCCTGAAGCAGCAGTTCCGCTGCCTGATGGCCGACACATCCCCGTCAAGATGATTGGGGGAGGCGGCGGCAGCTCTCAAAACGTCAACGTCACGACCGATGTAAAGATTTCCTTCGACAAGGATGGGAATCCTCTTGCGGCAGTCGATAGCCGGATCGACCAGAAAATCGCGGCCAATAATAAGAGTTGGGACAAGAGCAGCGCCGTTCGCGCAGCTCGTGATTTGAGACAGGTCAGCCAAAGAGGTTATGTCAGATGAGTATTAGCCTCCCTGACTTCATCGAGTATCAGGCTGGCCGTCCACGACTTAACAAGCCGATTTCCATGTCTCGTTATGGCGAACGGGCCATATCTATGATCCAGAACGGCGATGAGTGGTGGACGGTCAATATTGAAACCCAGCCGATGTATGATGAGGACTTGGCCGAGTTAGAAGGATGGCTCGCACAGGCACAGAACGGCATGGAGACGATTGTTTACACGGTTCTCGGAAAGCAATCGCTTCCTCGTGCCTATTGGAGCAATCCAAATAGCGCCATTCCGGCTGATAATGGTTCGCTTACATCAGTGACGAACGGGAAAACGCTGCTTATCGGTAGTGTTACTGCTGGGTTGGCCATGATGAAGGGCGATTTGATTTCGCTCACCACCGGTGATTATCACAGTCTGCATCGGGTGACCGCCAATGTCACAGCGGGGGCGTCGATCACGCTTCCAGTCGAACCGCCCATCCCGTCTTATATCGCAGTCGGGGCAACTGTTCGGTTCAAAGATCCAGTCTTGAATACCCGGATCGTGCCCGGATCGACCGAGGTTGAGGATGGTGTGATGCCAACTGCGAAGTTTCAGCTCATTGAAGTGCCGAGATAGGCAGATCAACGCTGTCGTCGCGCACGAATAGCGCGAATCCATGTGTTGTTAAACATAATGGCCCGATGACCAATGCGACGGCACCCATGGCGATCATGCCGATAGCTACGCCTTGGTCTCCGAACTGCTGATATAACCAGCCTGTTTTTTCTACTGCTTGGGCTGGATTTCCAAGGCGAAGAACACCTTGGATCAAGGCACCAAAACCGACAATCAACATGCAAACACTTCTAATCATGCCGGCCAGATATCACCTGGGCGCGGTTCAATCCACCCTTTCGATGATTTGGCGGTAACTAATGGCCTTCCCAGCACGTCTACAGCAATTGCTCGACGAGGGCAGGGGCAAAATCGCCTCTGCCGTCAAGGCCGAGTTCGGCACGGGCACATATGGTTTTTTTGCCGGCAAAGGCAGCATCGTCTACAATGGCCTTACCTACAACGGCAACACGCTGATCGATATCGATGAGCCGCAATATGCTCTCGGTACAGCGGCCCAACCGATAACGATGAAGTTGCCCGCTGCCGCTGATTTCGGCCTGACCCCGGATAAGCTCAGCCAGATCGAGCAGGAAGATTACAAGAACCGCCCGATCACCTTCTACGATTTCTATATCGATCCCGACACGAACGCTTTCCTTCACGCTGAGCCGACTTGGTACGGCTACATCGACAATATCGATCATCGTGAAGAGGGGGAGGACGTTTGGCTGGAAGGTCACATCGAAACCGGAGCCATCGACAATTTCCGTGAGGGCTATCGTTATGCCTCCCATGAGGATCAGCAGCTGGTTTCCCCCGGCGACATGCTGTTCGAATACGCAGCGAGGATCAAGAATGAGTATTTCAAAATCAAGTTCGGCTAGGGTTCCCGGCTGGGATCGGGCGCTGGAAGACTTGGCAACTGCTCATGTCTCTATCGCTCCGGAATGGGGTGTATCAGACTGCCTGATGACGGCGGCAGATGCGATCAAGGCCGTAACCGGGGAAGACCCGCTTGTGAAGTTCCGCGGCAAGTACAAGACGGAAGCCGGGGCAGCTCGCAAGATGCGCGCCAATGGCTGCGAGAATGTCAAGGATGTGTTCGAGAACTATCTCCAGCTTGAGCCGGTCAATCGGCTCGTGGCACGCCGGGGTGATGTCGGCGTGATGGTCATCAATGATGAATATGTGGCCGGGTTTATCTGCGGCACAGGGTTCGCGGTCAAGCAGCCCAGCGGCCTAGCTTTCTTTCCAGTGACCGATATCGAGCAGGCCTACAGGGTCGGGGTGTGATCATGATTATCATAAAATCGAAGACGATGATTGTACTTGGCGAGGGCGAAGACGCAAAACTGCTGATCTTTACAAATCCAGATGATTGCGAGCGCGAGTTTCGCCGCCTCAAACGCCAGCTGAAATAGCCACCACTTCCAATCAAATTTGCGCGTTCGAAGGTCCGTCAAATGCGGGCCTATTTTGTTGCGCCTGCATGAGGCTTTTGAATGCCATTTCTCGCACCAATATTTACCGCTATCGGTGGCATTGTATCGAGCGTGGCCGCATGGGCTGCTGCAAGCCCGATCCTTGCCGGGATCGCCCAAACAGCATTTGGGATCGCGGCAAAGTTTGCGCTCAATGCACTCTTCCCGCCCAAGACGCAAAGCCGTGCATCGGAACTGGAAACGCAATACGGCTCGAATATCCCGCGTTCGGTCATTCTCGGCACATGTGCGACCGAAGGCCATCACATCTACCGAAACAGCTACGGCAGTGGCGGGCGTCTCATTCAGGATGTGTTCGTTCTGTCGAGCTTTCGCATCACGTCCGTGCCGCGTGTTCGATACAACGGCGAATGGCGTGTTCTTTCGGTGCAAGACGCTGACGGTTACTGGCTTGTGCCGAACGAAGGCACGAGCGGCGACGATCATGATAACGTCCGCGTCAAGTTCTTCTACGGCACGATGGATCAGCAGGCAGAACCGACGCTGATCAATAATGCCCGACCTGCGGGTCGCTGGACTGCAAACCATCGCGGCGCAGGCGTAGCCTATGCAATCGTGTTTTCAGAGCTTCGCAAGAATGGCGATGGCCTGACCTCGCCAGCAAAGCTGCTGTTCCAAGTCGTTGGCGCGCCGCTTTATGACTGGCGCAAAGACAGCACAGTTGGCGGCTCTGGCGGACATCGCTGGGAAGATCAGAGCACATGGGAATATTCCGATAATCCGGTTGTGCAGATTTACAATCTGGAGCGCGGTTTCTTCAATGGCACTCAGCGAATGGTCGGCAAAGCAGTCCGCGCAAGCCGCCTGCCACTGGGCGACTACACCCAAGCCGCTAACATCTGCGACGAGTTCATGGTCGACGGTTCGAAGCGGTATCGCGCCCACGCGATTGCCAAGGACGGCCCCGGCGCTAACCACGACGCGAACCTGACGCCGATCCTAGAAGCCATGTGCGGCTCGTGGGTGGAACGTGTCGACGGCGAATTTCCTATTGCGGGCGCTCCACAGGCTATCGTTGCAACCATCACCGATGACGATATCAAGCGTGGTGCGGCGTTGCGCTTCAGCGTCAAGCGCAAGCGCACGGAACTCATCAACACAGTCGCGGCGTCCTATATCTCGCCAGATGATTTCTATGAGACGAAGGACGCGGCAACCCGTATCGATGCCGGTGCATTGGCCGAGGACAGGGAAACGCTTGCCAGTGCCATTCCTTATTCCGCTGTCACGGATGTTCGGCAGGTGGACCGACTTGCAGATATTGCGATCCGTGGTGCGCGTTATCAGGCATCGGCAGAAATCGTCGTTCATCCGAAGTTTCTCGACACGATCAAGGAAGGCCGGTGGGTTCGCTGGAACAGCAAGAAGTATGGCGACCGCACGTTTCAGGTTCTGACGCGCCAGCTTGGCGGGATCAATACTGATGGCGCTCGCGATATCTCGCTGTCTTTGCAGCAGATCAGCAATGGTGTGTTTGATCCGACAGCCTACGAGACCAACCCGCCGAACATCATCGTTATTCCACCGCCGCAATACCTGTCTGAAGTGCAGAACTTCGACGTAATCCCCCTTATCGTGGTTTCGAACGGGGAGGGCGAACTGCCCGCTGCACAACTTCTGTGGGACAGCATCGAGGATATCTCGGTCATTGGCGTGAACATAGAATATTGGCCTGCCAACGATCCTTCGCAGGTGTTCACACGGTTTGTCACATGGGATGTAACGAGCGTCATTCTATCTGAAGGCCTGACCTCGCTCACTGATTGGTTCGTCCGGACACGCTTGCGCGTGGACAATGGCCGGTCGGTAGCGTGGTCAGCGAATACTGCCTTCACGACGCTTAAGGCCCGTTCGGGAGGTCCGGTTGATTACGAGCGCCTCGACGGTGACGTGAAGGGCCTCATTAACTGGATGACCGACGACCGGCGCGAAGCGCTTCGCCAGGCTCAGGAAAACGCCACCAAGACCGCTGACGGCATGCTGGCCGGTTATGCAGATAGTCGGTCGCTTCGCCGCGAGCTTGCCAGCACCTACGGCAAGGCAAGGGCTTCGTGGTCGGAAGATATCTATGTAGCGACCGGGCCCAACAGCGCCATTGTCCAGCAACTGACACAGTTGAACGCCGAGCTTGACGACAAGGCAGACGCAAGCGTTGTGACGCTTCTGTCCACGCGAGTGGATAATGTCGAAGGGCAGTACACAGCCGTCGCAGATGCGATCACTGACGTGAACGCGTCGGTCGACGGCACGGTGGCTAACTCGGGTTGGCGCATGACGGCGACGGTTGGCGGCGGTGGCACATCGGCCAGAATATCGGCTTACGCCCGCATCAACACAGGCGACACTTGGAAACAGGCAGGCTGGTTTATCAATGTCACCCCGACGGGTAGCCAGTTCATTGTTGTGTCCAACCAGTTCGCGATTGCCGATCCGAACAATAACGGCACCTTCACCTATCCGTTCGTTGTGCAGAATGGGCAGGTCTACATTCAGAATGCCCGTCTCGGAACGCTGTATTTCGACGTGCTCCAGTCCAACAACGGCAAGTTCATCATGCGCGGCTATGACAACTTAGCCGATCTGCGGATATTCACATGACCCAGACATTTATTGGCTACAAACCGGGCGTCGGCCCGGTTTTGAAGTGCCTGAAATATGACACGGATGATCCGCTGACACTGGCCAACACGGCATTTGACAGGTTCTTCTTCAATTCGGAGACGCAGAACCTGTCTTATGTGTTCCCGACCAACCCGTTTTTCTATCGCTCGGCAGAGCTATCCGCGCTTCCGGCGACATTCAACATCACCA